>CAVXDL010000007.1:0-34428 GCA_963760515.1 uncultured Actinomycetota bacterium | reverse complement strand
TCAGCGGTAGTTGGCGAACTGCACCGCGAAGTCGAGTCCTGGACCTTGACCAGCGCCTGCACGGCCTGCAGGTCGTCGCGCTTCTTGGAGGAGACGCGCAGCTCGTCGCCCTGGATCTGGGCCTTGACGCCCTTGGGGCCCTCGTCGCGGATCAGCTTGGAGATCTTCTTGGCGTCCTCGGAGGTGATGCCCTCCTTGAGGGCGATCGCGATCTTGCTCTGCTGGCCGGACTGGCGCGGCTCGGAGGCGTCGAGGATCTTCAGGCTCTGCTGGCGCTTGATGAGCTTGTCCTTGAACACGTCGAGGACGGCTGTGGCCCGGTCCTCGGCCGAGGCGCTGATCTCGATGGCCTGCTCGCCCTGCCACTCGATCGTGGCGCCGGTGCCCTTGAAGTCGAAGCGGGTCGCGACCTCCCGGGCCGTCTGGCCCGAGCGCGTTGTCGACCTCCTGCCGGTCGATCTTGCTCACGATGTCGAACGACGAGTCGGCCATGTGGCCTCCTGATGCGGGGGGTGGGGCCCGTGCGATTCTGGAATCTGTTGCGGCTGCGCTATTGTTTCGCCTCGTTGTCGGCCGGCCAAGCCGGGCGGCGACAACCCGGCAGGTTGCCCGAGCGGCCAAGGGAGCGGACTGTAAATCCGTCGGCAAACCTACGCAGGTTCGAATCCTGCACCTGCCACCGAAGCCCCTCGACGACGATCCGGTCGAGGCTTCAACTTTTCGGCGAGGGGCTTCGTCGTCGGTGGACGCGCCCTCCGGTGCCGGGCTGGAGTTCGGGCGGTCCAGACCGGTGGAACTTTTCTTGGCAAAGAAGTCGAATCGGGTCCAATCCGGAACGCCGCGGCCTCCGGAGATCTGGCACGCGGACCACGTGTGGCCCACGTCACCACTCCCGAAAGGCTCCCGCATGCTCTCCAAGCTCAAGCGCCCGAGTGCGCCGATGGCGACCTCGATCGCTGCCCTCGTCGTCGCGCTCGGTGGCACGTCGTACGCCGCGACGCAGATCCAGACCAGCGACATCGCCAAGGAGGCGGTCACCTCCTCGAAGATCAAGAACGGCACCATCAAGACGCCGACCTGAGTCCCTCGGCCTGCGCCAAGGATGGCACGGACGGCAAGGACGGCGCTGACGGCGCTGCCGGGACGGCGTCGACGGCATGGACGGGGCGACGGTCAGGACGGTCAGGACGGCGCTGACGGGGCCGATGGCCAGGACGGCAAGGATGGCGCCGGTCGCTGGCTCCTCGTCGACCGTGAGGGCAAGATCGTGGCCCAGTCCGGTGGCTTCGCCATCCGCACGGCCTACGACATCGTCAACAACTCCGGCTCACCGACCGTGCCCGGTGGCGCTCTCGGCAACGTCTACATCGACGCCAACGAGGATCTCTCCAACAACGCGATCACGGTCTCGATCGCCCTGCAGAACACCTACGACCAGAACAACGACGGGACCGTCAACGGTCGCGCGGCGGGCTCGGACGCCAACCCGGAGTTCTCCGGCGAGATCACCACGACCATGTGTGGCATCACCGGAGTGGTGGGTTGCGCGCCGGCCGGCGCCAACGTGCGGACGTCGTTCGTGGTCAGCCCCCGCATGAGCGACGGCTCGCTCACGGTGACCGGCGACGGCACCGCGGCCAACCCCAACACCCACAAGCGCTTCTACGTGATCATCACCGGCGACTCGAGCGACTACGTCGCCCCGAGCCCGGCGATCCCGGCCCTCGCGCTGCCCTGATCGACGACCTCACCGCCACGTCCGCCGACGGGCGTCGTTCCTCCACCTGGGGAGCGGCGCCCGTTCGGCGTACCGGGGTAGTGGGTTTACCCGGTCGACCGGGTAAACCCTCACTTGTCGGCCAAAGCAGTGGCCGACAAGTAGTAGTTCCCCCGGTCGACCGGGTAAACCCTCACCCCGCCCGCGCCGCGCCCGAACCCGAACCCCCGCAGCGCAGACGTCAGGCGCGGCCGGCCACCGGCTCGAGGTAGAAGACCGGGATGACGCGGGTGGTGCGCTCCTCGTACTTGGCGAAGTTGGGCCAGGTCTCGAGCATGACCGCCCACATCGCGGCGCGCTCGTCGCCCTCGACCTCGCGCTGGGTCACCTCGTGCTCGACGCCGTCGACCCGCACGCGCGCGGTCGTGGCGGCGCGGAGGTTGCCGACCCACAGCGGTACGTCGGGGCCCCCGAAGTAGGAGCCGGCGACCAGCCAGCCGCCGTCGTGGGGCACGCACAGCAGGGGAGTGGTGCGTGGGATGCCGCTCTTGCGTCCGGGCACGGTCAGGGCGAGGTTGGGCAGGCCGGCGATGTCGAGCACCGTCACCTTGCCCTTGGTCGCCTTCTGCAGCCGCTTGTCGCACCACACGATCTGGGGCAGCAGCTTCGGCATCCAGGAGATCGAGCCGATGCGGATGGCGATCGGAGTGAGCAGACCCATGGGCGGAGCCTAGTGGCCTGCCCGTGCGGTCCGCGCTCGGCTGGGAGTCAGCCGCGTGCGGCTCGATCCGCCCGGAGACCTCGCCCAGCGTGATCGAGCCGCCCTCGGCGCCCGGCGCGGTGTAGCGCAGCACGACGGTGTCGCCGTCCTCGAGGAACCGCTCCCCGCCGTAGAGCTCGAGCAGCGAGCCCACCTCGTCGAGCCCGGGCCCGCTGATCGTGCCCGAGCCGAGGAGGTCGCCGGTGCGCGCCGAGGCGCCGTTGACGGTCAGGTGGGCGAGCAGCTGCGCCGGACCCCAGTACGTCGAGGCGTACGGCGGCCGGCTCACCCCCTCGCCGTTGATCTCCACCTCGACGGCGAGGTCGAGGCCGCGAGCACTGTCGGGGGCGAGGTAGTCGGCCGGACGCGGGTCCTGGCCGGGCAGGTCGCACCAGGCGTCCGCCAGCGCCTCGAGCGGCGTCACCCAGGCCGAGATCGACGTGGCGAACGACTTGCCCAGGAACGGGCCGAGCGGCACGTACTCCCACGCCTGGAGGTCGCGCGCCGACCAGTCGTTGAGCCCGACGACCCCGAACACGTGGTCCTCGAGCGCAGCGGCCGCGATCGGGGTGCCCAGGCTCGAGGGCGACCCCACCACGAAGCCGAGCTCGGCCTCGAGGTCCAGGCGGCGGGTCGGGCCGACGTCGCCCGGGCCGCGCTGTCCGCACGGGCGGACGACGGGCGTGCCGGAGACGACAACGGTGCCGGCGCGGCCGTGATAGCCCACCGGGAGGTGCTTCCAGTTCGGCAGGAGCGCATCGCCGTCAGGCCGGAAGAGCCGGCCCACGTTGGTCGCGTGGTGCTCGGAGGCGTAGAAGTCGACGTAGTCGGCCACGGCGAACGGCAGGTGCAAGGTGACGTCGGCCAGCGGCAGCAGCTCCGCGCCGTCCTCCAGCAGCGTGCGCACCTCCGCACGGGTCTCGCGCCAGACCTCGCGACCACGGGCCAGGAAGGCGTTGAGCGAGGGCTGAGCGAAGTCGGGGCGGCCGGTCTCGAAGGCCAGGTCGAGCACGGCGTCGCCGTAGCGGACCCCCACGCGACGCGGACCGCCGGCGGTCGAGAACACGCCGTAGGGCAGGTGATCGAGCCCGAACCCGGTCATGGCAGCTGTTGGAGGTGGTCGAGGGCGGCGTCGACGTCGGCGGTCACGAACGATCGGCACCAGCGGCGCGCAGCGACCAGGTCGGACTCGTCGCCCCACAGTCGCGCCGTGGTGGTCAGCGCGGCCACGGCCTGGGCCACGGTGCCTCCGGAGAGGGCGAACGGCAGCTCGCGGTCGAGCGCCGCGTCGATCCAGCTGTCGAGGTCAGGGGCCTCGAGAGGCAGGTCGAGCGCGAGCTCGGCCGCGGCCACCTCGTCGGCCGCTGCGAGCCAGGAGTACGACGGGGGGCCTGGCAGGTGCGCCGGCAACCCCACGTGGATGACGGTGTCGTCGACCAGCAACCCGTCGTCGCGGACGGCGTCGAGGGCCGCCACCACGCGCCGTACGTTGCCCGCGGGGTCGTCCAGGTCGCGCACCCCGATGTCGATCGCCACGAGCTCCAGGCCCAGCGAGGCGCTGTGCCTCACCGGACCGGCGAGCTGCCCGGCGCCCCCGGTGATCACCAGCCGGAGGTCGCCGCGGTAGCCGGCGAGCCGGGGCAGGTCGGTGTCGCGGACGACCCGTGCTCCCACGGCCGGCGAGGCCCGGCGTTCGACGCGCTCGTCGGGGCCGTCGGGCAGCGGACGTGCATCGTCCACGAACCTGCTCCACGTCTGGGCGGATGTGTCGGCGCTCACCACAGGGCTAGCCTGCCATCCATGGCGTACTACCGACGGCTCGGCACGGTGCCACCCCAGCGGCACACCCAACATCGCGACCCCGAGGGGCGGCTTTACCGCGAGGAGCTGATGGGGGAGGAGGGCTTCTCCTCCGACTCCTCGCTGCTCTACCACCGCGGGGTGCCCTCGGCGATCCTGCACAGCGCGGTGTGGGAGCTGCCCGACCAGGCCCGCATCCCCAACCACCCGCTCAAGCCGCGCCACCTCAAGCTGCACGAGCTGACCACCGGCACCGACGCCGTGAAGGACCGTCGTCAGATCCTCGGCAACAACGACGTCCGGATCTCCTACGTCGTCACCGGCGGTGCCGAGCTCGGCCCCACCCCGCTCTACCGCAACGCGATCGGCGACGAGTGCGTGTTCGTCGAGTCGGGGTCCGGCCGCGTCGAGACCGTGTTCGGGGTCCTGCCCTACCGAGCCGGCGACTACGTCGTGATCCCCCGCTCGACCACGCACCGCTGGGTGCCGGGCGAGGTCTCGCGCCTGTATGCGATCGAGGCCAACAGCCACATCGCCCCGCCGCGTCGTTACCTCTCGCGCTACGGCCAGCTGCTCGAGCACGCGCCGTACTGCGAGCGCGACCTGCACGGCCCCGAGGACGTGCACCTCGTGGACGACCACACCGGCGACGAAGGTGTGGAGGTGCTGGTCAAGCACCGCACCAGCGGCGGGGTCGTCGGCACCCACATGGTCTATGCGACCCACCCGTTCGACGTGGTCGGCTGGGACGGCTGCCTGTATCCCTACACGTTCAACATCGACGACTACATGCCCATCACCGGCAAGGTGCACCAGCCGCCGCCGGTGCACCAGGTCTTCGAGGGTCACAACTTCGTGATCTGCAACTTCCTGCCGCGCAAGGTCGACTACCACCCGCTCGCGATCCCGGTGCCCTACTACCACTCGAACGTCGACAGCGACGAGGTGATGTTCTACGTCGGCGGGGACTACGAGGCGCGCAAGGGCTCCGGCATCGCGCTGGGCTCCATCTCGCTGCACCCCGGCGGACACGCCCACGGCCCCCAGCCCTCGGCGATCGAAGCCTCCCTGGGCGCGGAGGCCTTCGAGGAGTCCGCGGTCATGGTGGACACGTTCGCACCGCTCGAGATCGGGGAGGGCGGCCTGGTCTGCGAGGACCCCGACTACGCCTGGAGCTGGGCGCTCGACTCCTGAGCGCGCGAACGGCGCCGCCCTGGTGTGGGGCGACGCCGTCGTGTGGACGCGTCAGGAGGGCCGACCCCTCAGGGAGCGACGGGCTGTCCGGTGAGCATCTTGTAGGTGTAGGCGTTGCCGATCAGCACCACCGGGATCGCGATGATCAGGCCGACCCCGCAGAGCACGGCGCCGACGAACGTGATCAACAACGTGACCAGGAACCACACCAGCACGTCGCCGAGGTGGTCCTTGACGAAGGTGACGCTCGCGGTCATCGCCGCGATCGGCTCCATCTCCTTGTCGATCACGAAGTACATCGAGAACGCCAGGAAGAACGCCGCGATGATGCCCGGCAAGAAGCACAGCAGAGTGCCGACCGCGATCGCGGCACTCACCAGGACCGCGGTGATGAGGATCGGGCCGATCCGCTCGAGCCGGAAGACCTCGGCGACCAGGAACGGGCGGCCCTCGGTGATCGCCAGCGCGCCGCGGATGATGCCCGCGCCGATCACCTGGTAGACCACGTAGAAGAGGAACGTCACGATCATCGTGCCGATCAGCCCGACCACGAAGCCCGAGCCGCCGGTGCAGGAGAAGGTGCCCTGGTCGTCGAACTGGCACGACGCATCGGTCACCAGGGCGTTGCGGATCGCGAAGCCGATGACCTCGAACAGCACGATGCCGACCAGGACGATGACGCCCGCGATGACGATCTGGGCGGCGTTGGCCATGAACTTCGCCCAGCCGTAGTTGACCGCGTTGCCGACGCTCCAGCCCGATGTCGGCCCGGGCTGCGGAGCTCCGTAGCCGTAGCCGCCCTCAGGAGGCTGGCCGCCGTAGCCACCGGGTGGTGGGGGCGGCGGGGGAGGAGGCGGGGTCCCGCCCGGCGGTGGTGGTGGCAGGTTCTCGGACATGGCTGCTCCTCGGTGGTGATCCGGCCGAGCGCCGAGAGGCGGCCGGCCGATGCCGCAACCTCGCGGCTGGTGATGGTGCCTCGGTGGTGAACCTCTCTCGACGAAATCTCCGTGGCCCGGAACCTACTGGTTTCCGCGGCCGCTGCACAGGGTCACGCGCCGACACCGGGACCCCGAGCGGTGCTGGACTGGACCACCGGCTGTCGCCGTGGTGCACACCGGTTCGACGCTCCCTTGCGCTCCCCACTACCGTGCTGGGAGATCGCCTTTCGGCTCTTGGGGGGACACGATGAGGCTCATCCGACGGTCCCGGCCCGAGCCGAGCCCGCTGCTGCTGACACTGCTGGCGAGTGTCCTGCTCGCGAGCCCGGCGGCGTTCGCCGGCGCGAGCGCCGCGTCGTCCGCAGCCGTGGCCGCGGCCACCGTGGCCGACCCCGGGGGGCCGCGGGTCCCGACGCCCCAGCGCACCCTCTACGTCGCCGGTGCGGACGGGGACGCCATCACGGCTGCCGCGATCGGTGCCGACGGTCGGCTCACCGAGCTCGACGGGTCACGGTTCGCCGGCTCCGGTCCGCACTCCCTGGCGATGACGCCCGACGGCTCCGCCCTCTACGCCACGAGCCCTGCGACCGGGACCGTGCTGGGCTATGCCGTCTCCGGGATCACCGGCGCCCTCACGCCGGTCTCCGGGTCGCCGTTCGCCGCGGGCGTCGCGCCGGCTGGGGTGGCGGTGTCGGCGAACGGCGACCACGTCTTCGTGGCCGACCGAGGCACCGGCTCGGGCGCCGGGTCGGTGCGGGCCTACACCGTCGAGCCCGACGGCTCCCTCGTGCCGGCCGGCTCCCCGGCGAGCGTCGGGGTTGCTCCGACCGGCATCGCGGTCTCGGCCCGCGGCACCCACGTGTTCGTCGCCAACCAGGGCTCCGACACCGTCGCGGTCCTCGAGATCGCCGCCGACGGCTCGGTTGCCCCGGTGCCCGGTTCGCCGTACGCCGCCGGGGACGCTCCCACGGGTGTCGTGGTCTCCCCGAACGGGCGTCGCCTGTTCGTCACCGACCGAGGCTCCGACACCGTCTCCACCTTCCGGATCGCCCTCGACGGCCCGCTGAGCCCGGCGCCAGGGTCGCCGTTCCGCGTCGGTGACGCTCCGAGTGGCGCGGCGCTGAGCCCCGACGGGGCTCGCTTGTTCGTCACCAACCAGGGCGGCGGCACGGTGTCGGCGTTCGAGGTGGCCGGCAACGGTTCGCTCACACCCACACCGGGTTCGCCGTACGCCGCCGGTGCGGCGCCGGTGGCTGCCGGGGTGACTCCCGACGGGAGTCGGCTCTACGTCGCCGACCAGGCCTCCCGGGACGTCTGGGCCTACACGATCGCCGCCGACGGCTCGTTGACCCGCGTCGGCGGCGGGCGTCTCGCGGTGGCTGCCGGGCCGGGCTTCCAGGCGATGGTGATCAGTCCCGACCAGGCTCCGCTCGCCGGGTTCGAGGCGCATGCCGAGGAGCCCGGGGAGCCGACCCGCTTCGATGCCGGCATCTCCCAGGACCCCGAGGGAGAGATCGCGACCTACGCCTGGGACTTCGGCGACGGCCGCACCGCGACCGAGGACGACCGGTTCGTCCGCCACACCTACCTGCGCTCCGGCACCTACACCGTGACGCTCACCCTGACCGACGACGAGGGCTGCTCGACGCGCACGGTCCACACCGGGCTGAGCGCGGCCTGCGGCGGTGGCGAGAGGGCGAGGTGGACCGAGCAGGTGCAGGTCACGGTGGCCGAGGCGCCCCCGCGGTGCGGGGGCAAGGTCGCCACGATCGTCGCGACGCCCGGCACCACGGCTGAAGGCACCGAGGGCGATGACGTGATCGTGGGCACCACCGGGATCGATCGCATCATCGGTCGGGGTGGCGACGACCTGATCTGCGCCCTCGGCGGCGACGACGTCATCCGCGGCAACGGTGGCGACGACATCATCTACGCCGGTTCGGGCGCCGACGACGTCAAGTCCGGCTCGGGCGATGACCGGGTGGTCGCCGGCAGTGGGGCGGACGTCGTCCGCGGTGGCTACGGCAAGGATTCCGTGGACGGTGGCCGGGGCGCCGACGAGCTCGTCGGCGGCGGTCAGCGAGACGACCTGACGGGCGGGCGCGGGTCCGACGTGCTGCTCGGCGGGCGCGGCAACGACCGGCTCTCCGGCAACAAGGACGCCGACGTGCTGCGCGGCGAGCAGGGTGACGACGAGATCAACGGTGGCGACGGTGGCGACCGTCTCTTCGGAGGTCCCGGCAACGACTCGCTCAACGGCGGACGGGGGCCCGATCGCTGCAGTGGAGGCTCCGGTCGCGACGTCCTGAGGGCCTGTCGGGGATGAGACATTCGCCGTAGCGGGTGTATTTCGGGGTCCGGCACGACACGATGGGGCCTGTGAACGCTCTGGGGGACGCCGCGGGTGAGCCGCACGCCGCCCCGCTGTCGGTCACAGAGACGTTGACGGAGCCGGCGAGGGCGGGCGCCCGGTCGGAGGCCCGCACATGAGCGACCAGGACCAGGTCACCCCCTCCGTGCGGTCGCTGCGGGAGGCACAGGCCCGCCTCGACTCACTCTTCCGCTACCACCCGCACGGGGTGTTCTCGCTCGACCTGGTGGGCTGCTTCACCGCGCTCAACGGCACTGCCCAGGCAATGTGCGGCTACACCGAGGACGAGCTGATCGGGACGTCGTTCGCCGACCTGGTCGACCCGCGGGACCTGCGCAAGGTGCGGGCCGCCTTCGCCGACCTGCTGCGGCGCCAGGCGCGCACCATCGAGGTGCGGTTCCGTCGTCGGGACCTCTCCGTCGGGGAGGTCGAGATCATCGGGCTGCCGATCGTGGTCGACGACGAGGTGATCGGCATCTACGGCCTGGCCGAGGACGTCACCGAGCGCCGACGCGCCCAGCTCGTGATCGACGAGGCTCACGCCGCCACCCGACAGGCGAGCGAGGCCAAGTCGAGGTTCTTCGCCTCGATGAGCCACGAGATCCGGACGCCGCTGACCAGCATCCTGGCGTCCGCCGAGCTCATCGGCGACACCGAGCTCGACCCGCACCAGCGACGGATCCTCGGCGTCATGGAGCGCTCGGGTCAGCGCCTGCTCTGGATGGTCGACGAGATCCTCGACTTCTCCCGTCTCGAGGCCGGCGGTGCCGAGCTGAGCGAGGAGGAGTTCGTCCTCGGCGACGTCGTCGACGAGATCGTGGTGGTCGTCGGCAACGGGGCCCTGGCCAAGGGGCTCGACCTCCGGGTCTTCGTCGATCCCGACCTGGGCGGCTCGTTCTACGGGGACCCCGAGCGGCTCTCCCACGTGCTGGGCAACTTGGTCGGGAATGCCGTGAAGTTCACCCCGAGCGGTCAGATCTCGATCGAGGTGACGCGCGACTCCTCGTTGGGCCAGGGCGACACCGGGTCCGAACCGCTCGACCGCGTGGGGGTCCGGATCGTGGTGCGCGACTCCGGCATCGGCATGACGCCGGAGCAGCAACGACTCGCCTTCAACTCGTTCCAGCAGGCCGACTCCTCCATCACCCGCACCTACGGCGGGAGCGGTCTCGGGCTGTCGATCGTGCGCGAGCTCGTCGACCTGATGGGCGGCTCGGTGTCCGTCGAGAGCGCGCTGGGGCAGGGCAGTGCCTTCACCGTGCTGATCCCGCTGTGCCAGGCGGTCGTGCCGGCCGTCGAGCACGACTGAGCCCACCTCCACCCGTCGACGCCCTGCGGATCGGGCAGGATGCCCTCATGGGACCGGTGATCGGCGACGACGGGGTGGCACGCTGTCCCTGGGCCGGTGGTCCAGGAGTGCTGCGCGACTACCACGATGACGAGTGGGGCGCTCCCGTGCGCGGCGAGGCTGCCGTCTTCGAGCGGATCACCCTCGAGGCCTTCCAGTCGGGCTTGTCCTGGTCGACGATCCTCCACAAGCGTCCCGCGTTCCGCGAGGTCTTCTGCGGCTTCGACCCCGAGCAGGTGGCGGCGTTCGACGACACCGATCAGGAACGGCTGATGGGTGACGCGCGCATCGTGCGCAACCGCGCCAAGATCGCCGCAGCCGTCACCAACGCGCGCGCGACGCTCGCGCTGCGGGAGTCCGAGGGACTCGAGGCGTTCGTGCACGGTTTCGCGCCGCAGGTGGCGCCGGCTCCGACCGACACCGACACCATGGCCACGACGTCCCCGGAGTCCCTGGCGCTGTCGAAGAGCCTGAAGGCGCGCGGTTTCGTGTTCGTGGGACCCACCACGATGTATGCGCTCATGGAGGCCATCGGCCTGTTCGACCCGCACCTCGTCGGCTGCCACCGACGCGGTCGCGTCGGTGGGCAACGCGAAGGCGTGCGATGACGTCGGTGGATGCGACCTGCGACGACGCCCTCGGTGACCTCGACGCCGTCGGCCTCGTGGAGGCCCTGCATCGCGGCGCCGTGTCGGTCCCCGAGGTCGTCGACGCGGCGATCGCCCGCGTCGACGCCGTCGACCCGCTCCTCGCCGCGATGGCCTTCCGCTCCTTCGACCGGGCCCGCGTGGAGGCGCGACGTCCGCGCGACGGCTACTTCGCCGGCGTGCCGACGGTGCTCAAGGACAACGTCGCGCTCGCCGGCCAGCCGACCCGGCACGGCACCGATGCGTGGGCGCCGCGCCCCGAGAAGCGTGACGGCGACCTCGCCCGCATGTACCTGGCCACCGGACTCATCCCGCTCGGCAAGAGCCGGCTCTCGGAGTTCGGGTTCTCAGCGACCGCCGAGCACCCGCGCCAGGGGGCCGTGCGCAGCCCGTGGTCGACCGATCACGTCGCGGGGGCGTCGTCGGCCGGGTCGGCGGCCCTGGTGGCCTCAGGGGCGCTCCCGATCGCGCACGCCAACGACGGCGGCGGCTCGATCCGGATCCCGGCGTCGGTCAACGGGCTCGTCGGGCTCAAGCCGACGCGCGACCGTCTCGCCCAGGACAAGCAGCTGCGCGACATGCCGGTGCGGATCGTCGCCGACGGCGTGGTGACCCGCACCGTGCGCGACACCGCGGCGTTCTACCGCGAGGCCGAGCTCGTCTACCGCACCTTGGCGTTGCCCCCGATCGGTGACCTGACGCGCCCTGGCCGCAAGCGCCTGCGGATCGGGTTCAGCACCGAGGGCGTCGGGGTCGGGGCCACTCCCGAGGTCGCCGCTCTCACCCACGAGACGGTCGCGCTGCTGGAGAGCCTCGGCCACCACGTGGAGGAGGTGGCGGCGCCCGCACCCGAGGGGTTCCGCGAGGACTTCCTGCTCTACTGGTCGTTGCTGGCGCTGGCGCTGGTGCGCACCGGACGCCGTCGCTACGGCCGGTCCTGGGACCCCGACCGTCTCGACAACCTGACGCTCGGGCTGGCCGCGCACGCCGGTCGCCGGCTGCACCGCGTGCCCGGCGCCATCCGACGGTTGGGGCGCTCCCACCTCGCCACGACCGAGTTCTACGAACGTCACGACGTGCTCCTCACCCCCACCCTGGCTGCCCCGACACCTGCAGTGGGACACCTCGATCCCACCCAGGACTACGAGGTGCTGGTGGAGCGACTGCTCGACTGGGTGGCCTTCACGCCGCTCCAGAACGCCACCGGCGAGCCGGCGATCTCGCTGCCCCTCGCGACCACTGCCGAGGGCCTGCCACAAGGGATGATGTTCGGCGCTGCGCGGGGGCACGAGGCCGCCCTCCTCGAGCTCGCCTTCGAGCTCGAGGAAGCCCGTCCCTTCCCCCGACCGGGGCAGTCGCGGGTCGCCGGCGACCGGCCCCGCTGAGGGCGCTGCGAGGGCGCTGCGAGGGCTCTGCGAGGAGGCGTCGGAGGGGTCGGAAAAGGCCGCCGGACGGGCCTCGAGCGAACCGATTTCTCCATTCGTCATCGCGTGTGTATCGTTCTTCGTCGTTGCCCCTTTAGCTCAGTCGGCAGAGCGTCTCCATGGTAAGGAGAAGGTCTACGGTTCGATTCCGTAAAGGGGCTCTGGGTTTGGACCCTCAAAAGCCAAGACCCCACCCTGGCGGGGTAGCTCAGGTGGTTAGAGCACACGACTCATAATCGTGGTGTCGCGGGTTCGAGTCCCGCTCCCGCTACCAGCACTGACGTTGATCGACCTAGAACTGCCCAGCACCACCCATCGACAGAGGACTTCCCGTGGCCAGCAAGAGCTCCGACGTTCGCCCCAAGATCACGCTCGCCTGCGTGGACTGCAAGGAGCGCAACTACATCACCAAGAAGAACCGCCGCAACGACCCCGACCGGTTGGAGCTGGCGAAGTTCTGCCCCCGTTGCCGCACGCACAAGGCGCACCGCGAGACCCGCTGACCCCAGGGCCACTCCGCCCCCCGCTTCCGACCCGCTTGGCCCTTGGCCGAGCGGGTCGTTTGCATGTGGGACGCTAGGCGCCATGGCAGTGGACCAGTCCCTGGTGGGGCGCAGCTTCGCCCCGACCGCCCCCTACGACGTGACCGACGAACGCATCGCGGCCTTCGCAGCGGCCACCGGCACCCAGCACGTCGCGGGCGCGCCGGCACCGGCGACGTTCCCGATCGTGGTGGCCTTCGCCGCGATGCAGGACCTCATGGTCGATCCGTCGGTCGGCATCGAGCTGCGTCACGTGATCCACGGCGAGCAGCGCTTCGTGCAGGCCCGGCCCGTCGTGGCCGGCGACCGGTTGAGCGCCGCCCTGACCGTCGAGACCCTGCGCCAGGTCGGGGGTGCCGACATCATCGGCACGTCCTCGGCCATCACCGACGCCGACGGCGCGCTCGTCTGCACCGCCAAGGCGACCCTCGTCCACACCGGGGGTGCGGCATGACGCAGGAGCTGCCCGCCGTCACCTACCACGTCACCCGGGCCGACCTGGTGGCCTACGCCGCCGCGAGCGGTGACCCCAACCCGATCCACCAGGACGAGGACGTCGCCCGCGCCGTGGGACTGCCGGGCGTCATCGCCCACGGGATGTACACGCTCGCGCTGGCCGCACGTTTTGTCGACGAATGGGTCGGCGCGCCCGGTTCGATCGCCGA
The DNA here is from genome assembly GCA_963760515.1 of uncultured Actinomycetota bacterium. Taxonomy (GTDB): domain Bacteria; phylum Actinomycetota; class Actinomycetes; order Propionibacteriales; family Nocardioidaceae; genus Nocardioides. The sequence goes on along the minus strand of CAVXDL010000007.1, from coordinate 21,022 downwards.
GCTGGGGGCGAAGTTCACCCGCCCCGTCGTCGTGCCGGCCGGTGAGACCGGGGCTGCGGTGACCGTCGCGGGAGTGCTCAGCGAGAAGGACGGTCGGCGCATCGTTGCCCTCACCGTCACCTGCGACGGCGAGAAGGTGCTCGGCAACCCGAAGGCCGTGCTGCGAGACCCCGCGTGAGCGAGCTCCCGGATCCGCGCCTGGCCGAGCACACCACCCTGCGTCTGGGCGGCCCGGCTGCTCGCTTCGTCGTGGCCACCACCGAGGCCGAGCTGCTGGAGGCCGTCACCGCTGCCGACGAGGCCGGCGAGCGGCTGCTCGTGCTGGGCGGCGGCAGCAACCTCGTCGTCGCCGACGCCGGCTTCGACGGCACCGTCGTCAAGGTGGCCACCTCCGGCATCGTGACTACCGCGGACGACGAGGGGCCGGCCTGCGGAGGCGTCACCGTCACCGTGGCCGCCGGCGAGCCCTGGGACGACGTCGTGGCCGCTGCGGTCGAGCGCGGCTGGGTGGGCATCGAGGCGCTCTCCGGCATCCCGGGGTCGACCGGTGCCACGCCGATCCAGAACGTCGGGGCCTACGGCCAGGACGTCGCCCAGACCGTGGCGCGGGTCCGCACGTGGGACCGCAGCCGGGGTGTGGTGCGCAGCTTCGCCGCAGCCGACTGCGGGTTCGGCTACCGGCACTCACGCTTCAAGGCCGAGCCTGGCCGCTTCCTCGTCCTCGACGTGACCTTCCAGCTGCGCCAGGGCGACCTCGGGGCTCCCGTCGCGTACGCCGAGCTCGCCCGCACCCTCGGCGTCGAGGTGGGGGAGCGGGCTCCCCTCGGGGAGGTGCGCACTGCGGTGCTGGGCCTGCGTCGGGCGAAGGGGATGGTGCTCGACGCCGACGACCACGACTCGTGGAGCGCCGGGTCGTTCTTCACCAACCCGGTGGTCGCGGCCGAGCAGGTGCCCGAGGGTGCCCCGGCCTGGCCGCAGCCCGACGGCCGGGTGAAGACGAGCGCCGCGTGGCTCATCGAGCGCGCCGGCTTCGCCAAGGGCCACGGCGGCACGCCGGTCTCGCTCTCGACCAAGCACACCCTCGCCCTGACCAACCGCGGCGGCGCCGCCACCGAGGACCTGCTCCGGCTGGCCCGCGAGGTGCGTGACGGCGTGGAGTCGGCCTACGGCATCCGGCTGGTCAACGAGCCGGTGCTGGTGGGCTGCGAGCTCTGACGCGAGCGCGTCCCCGACCTCAGGGAGACGGGGCGGCGAGCCAGGCATCGACGTCGGCCAGCGCCGCGGTGCGGAGCTCCTGCGGCGCCCGGGAGGCACGCACCGACATCCGGGCCAGCTCGGCCAGCGTGTCGTCGTCGAGGTCGTGTGCGGCGCGCATCGTGGCGTACTGAGCGGCCAGCCGGGAGCCGAAGAGCAACGGGTCGTCGGCGCCGAGGGCCACCGTCGCGCCGGCTTCCAGCAGGGTGGGCAGCGGGACCGAGGTGAGGTCGCTGTAGACGCCGAGCGCGACGTTGGAGACCGGGCAGACCTCCAGGGCGACCCCCGCCTGCACGATCCGGTCGAGCAGCTCGGGGTCTTCCGCGGTCCGGACGCCGTGCCCCAGCCGGTCGGCGTGCAGCGCGTCGAGGCACGTCCGCACGTGCTCGGGCCCACGCAGCTCGCCGCCGTGCGGGGCGAGCAGGAGGCCGGCCCGCTCGGCGATGGCGAACGCGGGCGCGAAGTCGGCGGTGGTGCCGCGACGCTCGTCGTTGGAGAGCCCGAAGCCGACGACGCCCCGGTCGGCGTACTGCGCGGCCAGCCGGGCCAGGGTGCGCGCGTCCAGGGGGTGGCGGGTGCGGTTGGCGGCGATCACCAGGCCGATGCCGAGCCCGGTGGCGTCGCTCGCCTCGCGCACGGCATCGAGCACGAGGTCGGTGAAGGCCGTGATGCCCCCGAAACGAGCGGCGTAGCCGCTGGGGTCGACCTGGATCTCCAGCCACCTTCCGCCGTCGCTGACGTCGTCCTGGGCGGCCTCGAGCACCAGCCGGCGTACGTCGCCCTCGGTGCGCAGCACCGACCGCGCGACGTCGTAGAGGCGCTGGAAGCGGAACCAGCCCTTCTCGTCGGCAGCACTGAGCAGGGGCGGCCACTCCTCGACCAGGGAGTCGGGCAGGGCGATCCCGTCGCGCTCAGCGAGCTCGAGCAGGGTCTCGTGCCGCATGGAGCCGGTGAAGTGCAGGTGCAGGTGAGCCTTGGGCAGAGCGTGGAGGTCTCTCACTCGTATCGGCCCGTCCTGCTCATGTCCGTCATCGTAGGGGCCGGGTCCGAGCGCGTTTCGAGGGGCGGTTTGGACGCACGCTTCCCCTTGGACGTAGACTCCACGGTTGGTGGATCACCCCGCTGCTGCGCTGCGCCCTCGACAACAGGACGCATCACGTCACGGGGCGGTCGACGAAGGGCACTAGCTCAACTGGCAGAGCATCGGTCTCCAAAACCGAAGGTTGGGGGTTCAAGTCCCTCGTGCCCTGCACAATCCCGTGATTCGGATCACATGACAGCAGCATGACGAGAGGTGAGTGGCGTGTCGGACAGCAACGCGGTCCGCGGCAATCCCGACGGACGGTCGGGTGACGCTCCCCAGCGCACGAGCATTCCGACGTTCTACCGCCAGGTGGTCGCCGAGCTCCGCAAGGTCGTCTGGCCGACGCAGGAGCAGCTGGTCACGTACTTCACCGTCGTGATGGTGTTCGTCATCGTCATGATGGGCATCATCTCGATGCTCGACCTGGGCTTCGGCAAGCTCGCCTTCGCGATCTTCGCGGGCGGCGACAACATCTGACCCACCCCGGGCCGACGCACGGCCCTCGTGGCGAAGATCCACATCCCCGAACAGCAATCGATGGAGCAATACGTGTCTGAGCAGTACGACGAGTCGGCCGAGCCCGTTGAGGTCACCGACGTCCCGTCCTTCGACGAGGACGTCGTCGAGGCCACGGCAGGCGCCGCCGAGGGCACCGCTCCGGCCGCTGTCGACACCGACGACGACGTCGTCGAGGTCGAGCCCACCGACGAGCCGATCGAGGAGGTCGTCGCGGCCGAGGCCGAGGTGGCCGACGACGTGGCCGCCGAGGCGACCGACGCGACCATCGACGACGCCGAGGCTGCTGTCGAGGGCGACGAGGCCGAGCCGGTCTCCGAGGACCCGCTCGAGGCCTTCCGCCGCGAGCTGTGGGCCAAGCCGGGCGACTGGTTCGTCGTGCACACCTACTCCGGCATGGAGAACAGGGTGAAGTCGAACCTCGAGAACCGCATCACCTCCCTCAACATGGAGGACTACATCCACGAGATCGTCGTCCCCATCGAGGACATCGTGGAGATCAAGAACGGCCAGCGCCGCACGCGCAAGAAGCCGTCGCTGCCCGGGTACGTCCTGGTCCGCATGGACCTCACCGACGAGTCCTGGTCGGCGGTTCGGCACACCCCGTCCGTCACCGGCTTCGTGGGCAACAGCCACCAGCCGGTGCCGCTGAGCATGGACGAGGTCGAGAACATGCTCGCCCCGGCCGTGATCGTCGCCGCTGAGGCCGAGGCTGCCGCTGCCGGCACCTCGACGCCGTCCTCCGGTGGGGGAATGGCCTCGAAGAAGCAGGTCGAGGTCGCGGACTTCGACATCTCCGACTCGGTCATGGTCGTCGACGGCCCGTTCGCGACGCTGCACGCCACGATCACCGAGATCAACGCCGAGTCCCAGCGGGTCAAGGCCCTCGTGGAGATCTTCGGTCGCGAGACCCCGGTCGAGCTCAGCTTCAACCAGATCCAGAAGGTCTGAGGCCGCCGCCCGGCCGAGCGTGCTCGGACGGGCAAGGTCGAAGAGGTCGCGTCTCGAGACCTACGGTGCGATTTCGTGCTCACCCGCACGAGCGCCCACAATGTTCACCAGTACCAAGCAGCACACAGGTGGCAGAGCAAGGCCCGCATGCGGGCTCGAGCTCGTGAAGACCACGAGGAAACAACAGAAAGGGCATCGAAGAATGCCTCCCAAGAAGAAGATCGCTGCGCTCGTCAAGGTGCAGCTGCAGGCCGGCGCTGCCACTCCGGCGCCGCCCGTCGGTACCGCTCTCGGTCCGCACGGCGTCAACATCATGGACTTCTGCAAGGCCTACAACGCCCAGACCGAGTCCATGCGCGGCAACGTCATCCCCGTCGAGATCACCATCTTCGAGGACCGCTCCTTCACCTTCATCACCAAGACGCCGCCTGCGGCTGAGCTGATCAAGAAGGCTGCCGGTCTGCAGAAGGGCTCCGGTGTCCCGCACAAGGAGAAGGTCGGCAAGCTGACCAAGGACCAGATCCGCGAGATCGCCACCACGAAGCTCCCCGACCTCAATGCCAACGACATCGAGGCCGCAATGAAGATCGTCGAGGGCACCGCTCGCTCCATGGGCGTCACCACCGACTGATCACCCTGCTCGGTCGATCACGACCGGGCACTGTGGCAGGGCCGCGCTGGCCCACATCGACCACACCTGGCACTGAAGAAACGAGAGAACCAGATATGCAGCGCAGCAAGACCTACCGCGCAGCCGCCGAGTCGTTCGACAAGGACGAGCTCCACGCGCCGCTGACCGCGATCAAGATCGCCAAGACCACGTCGAAGAAGAAGTTCGACGAGACCGTCGACGTCGTCATGCGACTCGGCGTCGACCCCCGCAAGGCCGACCAGATGGTGCGCGGCACCGTCAACCTGCCCCACGGCACCGGCAAGACCTCGCGCGTCCTCGTGTTCGCGAACGGCGACAAGGCCGAGGCCGCCCGTGAGGCCGGCGCCGACATCGTCGGTGGCGACGAGCTGATCGACAAGGTCAGCGGTGGCTGGCTCGAGTTCGACGCCGTGGTCGCGACTCCCGACATGATGGGCAAGGTCGGTCGCCTCGGCCGCGTGCTCGGCCCGCGTGGCCTCATGCCGAACCCGAAGACCGGCACCGTGACGCCCGACCCGGCCAAGGCCGTGACGGACATCAAGGGCGGCAAGATCGAGTTCCGCGTCGACCGCCACGCCAACCTGCACTTCATCATCGGCAAGGCGTCGTTCTCCGAGGTCGCGCTGGCCGAGAACTACGCGGCTGCTCTCGAGGAGGTGCTGCGGCTCAAGCCCGCCAGCTCCAAGGGCCGCTACCTCAAGAAGGTCACCGTCTCCACGACGATGGGCCCCGGTGTCCAGGTCGACCCCAACCGCACCCGCAACGTTGCCTCCGAAGAAGAGGGCAACGCGCAGGACTGAGCTCCACACCACGTACGACGGCCCGCCACCCCTCGAGGGTGGCGGGCCGTCGTGCGTCGCGGAGGGATCAGGAGCCGAGGAGCTTCTCGGCGGCGGCGAGGGCCACGCAGGTGGCCACGCCGGCCATCGCGGTCTCGACGTCGCCGAGCACGGGGAACGTCGGGGCGAGGCGGATGTTGCGGTCGCGAGGGTCGTGCCCGTGCGGGAACGACGCCCCGGCCGGGGTGAGGGCGATGCCGGCCTCCTTGGCGAGCGTCACCACGCGCGAGGCGGTCCCGTCCATGACGTCGAGGTTGACGAAGTAGCCGCCGGTCGGCTTGGTCCACTCGGCGATCTCCAGCCCGTCCAGGGCGCTGGTGAGAGCCTCGTCGACGGCGGCGAACTTGGGCGCGATGATCTCGGCGTGCTTGCGCATGTGGGCGCGGACGCCGTCGGGGGAGCCGAAGAACTCGACGTGGCGCAGGTGGTTGACCTTGTCGGGCCCGATCGCGGCGAAACCGAGGTGCTTGAGGTACCACGCCTTGTTGGCCGCCGAGGCCGCCAGCACGGCGACGCCGGCCCCGGCGAAGGTGATCTTGGAGGTGGAGGCGAACAGGATCGGCCGGTCGGCGTGGCCCGACGCCGCGGCGAGACCGAGGGCGTCGGCGCTCTTGGCCTCCTCGGACGTGAGGTGGTGGAAGGCGTAGGCGTTGTCCCAGAAGATGCGGAAGTCCGGCGCTGCGGTGGGCATGGACATCAGGGCGGCCGCGACCTCCTGGGAGCAGACGGCTCCGGAGGGGTTGGCGTACGTGGGGACGATCCACATGCCCTTGATCGTCGGGTCGTTCTCCACGAGCGCGGCGACCTCGGCAGCGTCCGGGCCGTCGGCGTGCATCGGCACCGTGACCATCTCGATGCCGAGGTCGGCCAGCATGGTGAAGTGCCGGTCGTAGCCGGGGACGGGGCAGATGAACTTCACGACCGGCTCGTCCTTCCACGGACGCTCCGAGCCGGGTCCGCCGTGCAGGATCAGGTCGACGAGGACCTGGTGCATCACGGTCAGGCTGGAGTTGCCCCCGCAGACGACCTGCTCGACGTCGAGGCCGAGCAGCTCGGCGAAGATCTCGCGCAGCTCGAGCAGGCCTTCGAGCCCGCCGTAGTTGCGGACGTCGGCCCCCGCTCGGTCCTGGTGGGTGGAGGGCAGGGTCAGAAGAGCCTCGGAGAGGTCGAGCTGGGCGCTCGAGGGTTTGCCTCGCGTCAGGTCGAGCTTCAGTCCGCGACCCTGCAGAGCGGCGTACTCCTCCTGCTTCGCGGTGAGGAACGACGTGAGGTCCTCGGACGACAGGGAGCTGAGCGGGGTGCGGGTCATGACCCGATCCTGCCAAAGCCTGTCAACGCGGACGCACGCAGTCTCAGGCCAAGATGCCCTTGCTGGTGAGCGCCACCCCGCGTGCGAGGCTCTCGCGGAAGATCCGGTCCAGCCGTGGCCGCTTGGCGAGGTCCCACTCGAGCTGTGCCACCTGCCAGGCGCCGGCCCGGGCGACGTGGATGGTGAACATCGTCAACCGGTCGTCGACCTCCCCGCACGCCTCGTCGATCGTGGCGACCACACCGCTGGTGAACCACGACTTCACCTCGTCCTTGGCCTGTTCCAGGACATGGTTGGTGGTGCTGAAGTCGACGTGCTCCGGGCTGTCGTCGACCGGAGCGACCCCGAGCTCGCGACAGGTGATCACGACCGCTGCGGGCAGGTCGTGGCAGATGTGGGCGTTCATGCCGGCCAGGGCGAACTGCAGCGGGTGGGTGCGGGGCTTCTCCCGCGCCTCGAAGAGCGGCGCCCATGCGGCCGGCACAGCAGCGCCGGCCAGGTCCGCCTCGTAGGCCTCGAAGTAGAGGTTGGCGAAGTGCACGTCGAGCCGCTCCAGGAAGGGCCCCGCGCCGAACGTCGAGCCCTCCACCGCAGTGCGGACCAGCTCGGTGGTCTGGGCATACATCCGGTTGAAGGTCGCCACGCCGTCCGTGCGGCTGTGCCGCGCCTCGATGGCCGACATGCGCTCCAGGACGTCGTCGATGCTCGACGCCTGGCTCCACCCCTTGTCGGGGCCGGAGCGCGTGCCGTCGGCTGCGGTCATGCCTCGATCCTCGCCGATCGAGGCCCGCGACGACAGGGGAACCCGAGGATCGCCCGTGCGTGGATTTGGCCGTGGTGGCCCGCGGTCCCTAGTATCTCCCCTGAAACCAGAGACCGCCGGTTGTCCTGTTGTGCATGCAGCAGGATCGAAGGTGCCGCAGAGATGCGCACGGCCCGCGCAGGATTTCAGAGCAGGATCCGCGATCACTCGCGGGACACTCCACGCCCTGAGCCTGTGCTCGGGGCGTTCATCATTTCCCACCGCACTCTTTCCCAGCCAGGGCGTCGGTCTCCCAGTCCGGAAGGAGACCCATGGCGCGGGCAGACAGGAACGCCGCCGTCGCGGAGATCGTTGATTTCTTCAACGAGACCGACGGCGCCGTGCTGACCGACTACCGCGGTCTCACCGTCAAGGAGCTGCAGGACCTTCGTCGCTCCCTCGGTGAGAACGCCAATTACGCCGTGGTCAAGAACACGCTGGCCAAGATCGCCGCCAACCAGGTGGGTATCTCCGGCTTCGACGACCTCCTGGTCGGTCCGACCGCTATCGCCTTCATCAAGGGCGACGTGGTCGAGGCTGCCAAGGGTCTGCGTGACTTTGCCAAGGCCAACCCCGCCCTGATCATCAAGGGCGGTGTCCTGGACGGCGACATCCTCGACGCGAAGCAGGTGGCCAAGCTGGCCGACCTGGAGTCGCGCGAGGTCCTGTTGGGCAAGCTGGCCGGCGCGATGCTCGCGTCGCTCAGCCAGGCCGTCTACCTCCTCAACGCCCCGCTCGCCCAGGCTGCCCGGCTCGCCGGCGCCCTGGAGGCGAAGGCGCAGGAGGACCCCTCGATCCTCGCAGGTGGTGCCGGTACGCCGGCCGCCGCCGAGGAGGCACCGGCTGCTGCCGAGGAGACCACGGAGGAGGCCCCCGCAACGGAGGCGACCGACGAGGCTCCCGAGGCTGCTGCCGAGGCCACCGACGCCTGATCCCAGGCTGACCACACCACCTGAAACCCGGTCCGGGCGCATCTGGCGACCCGGACCACCGAATGAAAGGTTCGCATCATGGCGAAGCTCAGCACTGACGAGCTCCTTGAGGCCTTCAAGGAGATGACCCTGATCGAGCTCTCCGAGTTCGTGAAGCAGTTCGAGGAGACCTTCGGCGTCACCGCCGCCGCTCCCGTGGCCGTGGCTGCTGCCCCGGCTGCCGGTGGCGCCGGTGGCGGCGAGGAGGCCGCTGCCCAGGACGAGTTCGACGTCGTCCTCGAGGCCGCTGGTGACAAGAAGATCAACGTCATCAAGGAGGTGCGCGCCCTCACCTCGCTGGGTCTCAAGGAGGCCAAGGAGCTGGTCGAGGCCGCCCCCAAGGCTGTCCTGGAGAAGGTCGACAAGGCTGCTGCCGACAAGGCGAAGGAAGCCCTTGAGGGCGCCGGCGCGACCGTCACCCTCAAGTGACTCCCTGGTGACGTCCGCGGGGTGCGCGGCTAGGACATTGTCCTAGTCCTCACCCTGTGGTGTCACCGCAGTCAGGAACGGCCATCCCCTCCGGGGGGTGGCCGTTTCTGCGTGCCCGGGCGTGCCCGGGCTGCTGAGCGAGGGCCTGGTGGTCACCGAATGGCCACCGGGTCTCAGATCGGTACAGTGATCCCACGAACTCGTGACGCGCGGCACGTTTCTTGCGTAACCTCGCGGTGTCGGCTGCGTTGTTACTGGTGAGTCCAGGGTCAGCCGTTCGGGTGGTGCACGACACCGGGACTTCCGGGAGGCGAGTGAGCCGCAAGGCTGAGGAGATGGATTGACATGGGCGTAGAGATCAAGATCGACAACCTCAGCAAGTCGTTCGGCAAGCAGTTGATCTGGGGCAACGTCTCACTCACCGTCCCCGCCGGCGAGATCTGCGTGATGCTCGGTCCGTCCGGTACGGGCAAGTCGGTGCTGCTCAAGACCCTCATCGGTCTCCTCAAGCCCGACAACGGCTCGGTCATCATCGAGGGCACCGACATCGCGTCGTGCTCCGAGCGCGACCTCTACGAGATCCGCAAGCTGTTCGGTGTGCTGTTCCAGGACGGCGCCATGTTCGGCTCGATGAACCTCTACGACAACGTCGCCTTCCCGCTGCGCGAGCACACCAAGAAGAGCGAGAGCGAGGTCCGCGCGGTCGTCATGGAGAAGATGGACCTCGTCGGTCTCCTCGGCGCCGAGGACAAGCTGCCCGGCGAGATCTCGGGCGGGATGCGCAAGCGCGCCGGCCTGGCCCGCGCGCTCGTCCTGGACCCCGAGATCGTGCTCTTCGACGAGCCCGACTCCGGTCTGGACCCGGTGCGCACGGCCTTCCTCAACCAGCTCATCGTCGACCTCAACGCCCAGATCGACGCGACGTTCCTGATCGTCACCCACGACATCAACACCGCCCGCACGGTCCCGGACAACATCGGCCTGCTCTACCACCGCCACCTGGCCATGTTCGGCCCCCGCGAGATGCTCCTCTCGAGCGAGGAGCCCGTCGTGCGCCAGTTCCTCAACGCGCAGAAGGTCGGCCCCATCGGCATGTCCGAGGAGAAGGACGCCGACGAGCTCGCCGCCGAGTCCGGCCAGGAGCTGCCGCCGCTGCCACCGATCCCGCTCCAGCTCGAGCCGTCCAACGGCATCCCGCGCCGCAGCCAGCGCGAGCCGGGCAGCTGGTGCCGCGACAACGGTGTGACACCCCCTCCGGGCTCTTTCGAGGCCAACATGAACATGACGACTGGGGTTTGAGGCACAGCTTGTGGCATCTCTGACATCCATGCGGGTGCTTGCGCCCGTCGGCACCGCAGGCAAGCTCTTCGCCTTCGGTCTCGACGTCGCGCGCGCCTTGTTCCGCCGGCCGTTCCAGCTGCGGGAGTTCATCCAGCAGGCCTGGTTCATCGCCTCGGTCACGATCGTGCCGACGGCTCTGGTCGCCATCCCCTTCGGCGCGGTCATCGCGCTGCAGGTCGGCGGTCTCATCAAGCAGTTCGGTGCGCAGAGCTTCACCGGCTCGGCGTCGGTGCTGGCGGTGGTCCAGCAAGCCGGGCCCATCGCCACCGCGCTGTTGATCGCCGGTGCCGGCGGCTCGGCGATCGCAGCCGACCTCGGCGCCCGCAAGATCCGCGAAGAGCTCGACGCCATGATGGTGCTCGGCATCGACCCGATCCAGCGCCTCGTGGTCCCGCGGGTGCTGGCCTGCATGATGGTCGCGTTCTTCCTCAACGGCATGGTCAGCGTCGTCGGCGTCGGCGGTGGCTACATCTTCAACGTCATCCTCCAGGACGGCACGCCCGGCTCCTACCTGGCCAGCTTCACGGCCCTGGCGCAGCTGCCCGACCTCTACATCGGCCTGATCAAGGCCATCATCTTCGGCTTCATCGCCGCGATCGTGGCCTGCTACAAGGGCATGAACGCCGGCGGGGGGCCCAAGGGCGTGGGTGACGCGGTCAACGAGTCGGTGGTCATCACGTTCCTGCTGCTCTTCGTCGTGAACTTCACCCTGAGCACGATCTACCTCCAAATCGTGCCACCGAAGGGCGGGTAGTCAGTCATGGCCAACGTCAAGGCGCTCTATCAAAAGCCCCTCGCCTCCCTCGACCGCACCGGAAGTCAGCTCGCCTTCTACATCGGCGTGCTGCGCGCGATCCCGCGCTCGATCGTGCGGTACCCCAAGGAGATCATGCGGATCCTGGCCGAGGTCACCCTCGGTTCGGGGTCGCTGGCGGTCATCGGCGGCACGGTCGGCGTCATCGTCGGCATGACCTTCTTCACCGGTGCCCAGGTCGGGCTCTCGGGCTATGCCGCGCTCAACCAGCTCGGGACGGCTGCGTTCTCCGGCTTCGTCTCGGCCTACTTCAACACTCGCGAGATCGCTCCGCTGGTGGCCGGCATCGCGCTGGCAGCCACGGTCGGGTGCGGGTTCACCGCTCAGCTCGGCGCCATGCGGATCTCCGAGGAGGTCGACGCCCTCGAGGTGATGGCCATCCCGTCGATGCCGTTCCTCGTCGCCACCCGCGTCGTCGGCGGCCTGATCGCGATCATCCCGCTCTACGTCGTGGGCCTGTTGTCGTCCTACTTCGCCAGCAGACTCATCGTGACGCAGTTCTACGGCCAGAGCTCTGGCACCTACGACCACTACTTCAACCAGTTCCTGCCACCAGGTGACGTGCTCTGGTCGTTCGGCAAGGTCCTGGTCTTCGCGGTCGTCGTGATCCTGATCCACTGCTACCACGGTTACAACGCCTCCGGTGGCCCCGCAGGCGTGGGTGTTGCGGTGGGTCGCGCGGTGCGGACCAGCATCGTGGCGATCAACGTGATCGACCTGTTCTTGTCCATGGCCATCTGGGGAACCACGACCACGGTCAGGCTGGCTGGTTGACGTGATGAATCGCTTCTTGCACATGTACAAGACCCTCGGGGTGATCTTCGTCGCCCTGCTGCTGCTCGGCGTCTACCTCACCTACGCGGTCTTCACCAAGCAGTTCGTCGACTACGACCGGGTGACGTTGAAGTCGTCCTCCATCGGGCTTCAGCTCCCGGCCCGGGCCGACGTCAAGATCCGTGGCGTCATCGTGGGGGAGGTCCTCGACTTCACCGGCGTGGCCGAGGGCGCCGAGATCACGCTCGGGCTCTACCCCGAGATGGTCGACACGATCCCGGCGAACGTCACCGGCTCGATCGTCCCCAAGACTCTGTTCGGCGAGAAGTACGTCTCGCTGATCGTCCCGGACGAGCCCTCCAGCGAGCACATCACCACCGACGTGACGATCGAGCGCACCCGCGTCAGCACCGAGGTCGAGCGGGTCCTCTCCGACCTCTACCCGCTGCTGCGCGCTGTCGAGCCCGCCAAGCTCAACATGACGCTCAACGCGATCGCCACGGCCCTCGAGGGCCGCGGTGACCAGCTCGGCGAGAGCCTCGTCACCCTCGACGGCTACCTCAAGAAGCTCAACCCGCAGATCCCGGCGCTCGTCGAGGACCTGCGCAAGACCGCCGAGGTCTCCGACATCTACTCCGACGTGCTGCCCCAGATCGCCACGATCCTGGACAACACGCTCACCACCACCCAGACGCTGGAGTCGCGCGAGGCCAAGCTGCGAGCCCTGTACGTCGACGTCGCCGGGCTCAGCGACACGCTGCGCTCGTTCCTCGACGACAACGAGCAGAACATCGTGCGGTTCGGTCAGCTCTCGGCGGCCCAGCTGCGGGTCTTCTCGCGCTACTCCACCGAGTTCCCGTGCCTGGCGGGCGGCATCGTCGCCGCCGGCAAGCTGCAGGCCGAGGCGTTCCGCAACTTCACCCTGCACATCGTCCTGGAGACGTTGCCGCGCCAGCCGCGCGGCTACAAGCCGCAGGACAAGCCCCGCTACGGCGAGAACCGCGGCCCGAACTGCCTGCACCTGCCCAACCCGCCTTGGAGCCAGATCAAACCCCGTGAAACGACTTCCCGACTTCGACGACGGTGTCGACGAGCCCACCGGCAAGGGCACCCAGCGCGTCGCGCCTGCCTTCGCCCTGCGCGACGGCACGAGCTACACCGGCAGCGCCGCTGAGGCCGACCTGTACCGACGCCTGCTGGCGCCGGGCATGGGTGTCTCTCCGGACCAGGTCAGCGACATCAGCACCCTGCTCCTGGGTCCGATGGCGCGAGGGGCCAAGGTGTCGATGCGATGAAGCTCCTCGACAAGAAGACCTCCGGCGACCTCGTCCGGCTGATGATCTTCATCGTGGTCACCTCGCTGGCCTCCAGCGTGCTGATCGTGCTGATCGGCAACCTGACGTTCAAGGGCAGTGAGGACTACCAGGCCGTCTTCGCCGACGTGACCGGCGTCTACCAGGGCGACGACGTCCGCATCGCCGGTGTGCGGGTCGGCACCGTCAAGGGCATCGAGATCGTCGACGCCGAGATGCAGGACGGCACCGAGGCGCCGGCTCGCGCCAAGGTGACGTTCACGGTGGAGAAGGGCGTCTCGTTGGTGGAGTCCACCCACGCGACCATCCGCTACCGCAACCTCGTCGGCCAGCGCTACCTCTCGCTGACCGAGGTCATCGGTGACTCCGGCACGCTCGAGCCCGGCTCGACCATCCCGGTCGTCGCAGACGACTCCCGCCCTCGACCTGACCCTGCTGTTCAACGGGTTCAAGCCGTTGTTCAAGGCGCTGTCGCCCGACGACATCAACAAGCTCTCCTACGAGATCATCCAGGTCTTCCAGGGTGAGGGCGGCACGCATCGAGGGGCTGCTCAAGAGCACCGCCTCGGTCACGCAGACGCTGGCCGACCGCGACCAGGTCATCGGTGACCTCATCGACAACCTCGACTACGTGCTCGACCACATCGCCGACCGCGACGACCAGCTCTCCTCGCTGATCAAGAGCTTCCGCAACCTGGTCAAGGGCCTCAAGGACGACCGGTTCGCGATCTTGGACTCCCTCGACGGCATCACGTTGCTGGCCAACAAGACCGCCGACCTCGCCAAGGACCTGCGCCCGCCGTTCGTGGAGGACATCAAGCAGCTGCGCCGCCTGGCCAACGTGCTCGACCGCGGCAAGGGCGAGCTCGACCGCGCGCTGCAGGTGCTGCCGATCAAGCTCGACAAGGTGGGCCGCACCGCGATCTACGGCTCGTGGTTCAACTTCTACCTGTGCGACTTCAAGGGTCGGGTGACCCTCCCCGGGGTCACGATCCCGGTCGACTACGACGTGAACGCCAAGGTGTGATCTCGGATGAGTCACCCCACGCGATTCCCCGGCGCCTGCGCTGCCCTCCTCCGCCAGACAACCGTGCGAGGACTTCGATGAAACCGTTCCGCGAACGCAACCCCGTGATCATCGGCGCCGCCAGCCTGACCGTGCTGGCGCTGCTCCTGCTCGCGGCTTTCCGTGCCCAGGACCTGCCGCTGATCGGTGGCGGTGACACCTACCACGCCATGTTCACCGAGTCCGGTGGCCTGAAGGCCAATGACGAGGTGCGCATCGCCGGCGTCCGGGTCGGCAAGGTCCAGGACATCGCCCTCGATGACGGCCAGGTCAACGTCGACCTTCCGGATCAAGACCGATGCGGCCTTTGGCGAGGACAGCGGCGCAGCGATCCGCGTCAAGACCCTGCTCGGTGCGATGTACCTCGCGCTCGAGCCCAGTGGCGAGGACCAGATGCCGGAGGGCGCGACGATCCCGGTCGAGCGCACCACCTCGCCGTTCAACGTCGTCGACGCCTTCACCGGACTGGCCGAGACCTCGGCCGACATCGACACCGACCAGCTGACCAAGTCGCTGACCGTGCTGGCCGACCTCACGCGCAACACCCCCGAGGAGTTCCGGGCTGCGCTGAAGGGGGTCACCGCTCTCTCGACCACGATCGCCTCGCGTGATGCCGAGATCAACTCGCTGCTCACCAACCTGCGACGGGTCTCGACGGTGCTCAGCGACCGCGACGACGACATCATCGCCTTGATGAAGGACTCCGACGTGCTCTTCCGAGCGCTGATCTCGCGGCGCGACCAGATCCACGACCTGCTCGTCTCGACCTCCACGCTGTCGACCGAGCTGACCAAGCTCGTCCGCCAGACCAGGGGTGACTTGAAGCCGGCCCTGACGAAGCTCAAGCGAGTCCTCGACGTGCTCAACAAGAACGAGGACAACCTCGACAACAGCCTGCGGCTGATGGCGCCCTTCTACCGGGTCTTCGCCAACACCCTCGGCAACGGTCCGTGGTTCGACACCTACATCCAGAACCTGCCGCCGGTGCCTGCGGTCCGCTCGGGGAGGACCGGCTGATGACGTTCTTGAAGCAAGCGGTCGCTCCGCTCATCGTGCTCGTGCTCGCGACCATCGCCGCGCTGACCGTCTTCGGCGGCGGCGACGACGAGAAGACGCTCACGGCCTACTTCCCGCGCACGGTCTCGCTCTACGAAGGCAGCGACGTCCGGGTGCTCGGGATCCCGATCGGCACGGTCGACTCGGTGGTGCCCCAGGGCACCACGGTCAAGGTCGTCATGACCTACGACGCGTCGGTGGACGTGCCCAGCCAGGCCGAGGCCGTCATCATCTCCCCGGCCATCGTGGGTGACCGCTACATCCAGCTCACCCCCGTCTACCAGAGCGGCGAGACGCTCGAGGACGGCGCGGTGCTCGACACCGGTCGCACCTCGATGCCGCTCGAGCTCGACGAGATCTACAGCAGCCTCGACGAGCTCAACGTCGCGCTGGGCCCCGACGGTGCCAACGCCAAGGGTGCGCTGACCGACCTCATCGAGGTCACCGCCGACAACTTCGGCGGCCAGGGTGCCAACTTCAACACCACCATCCGCAACTACGCCAAGCTCAGCAAGACCCTCGACAACAACAAGGAAGAGCTGTTCGCCTCCGCTGCAGAGCTGGAGAAGTTCATCGCGACGCTCGCCGAGAACGACTCGACGGTCCGTCAGTTCAACTCCTCGCTCGGCAAGGTCTCCACGCTGTTGGCCGGCGAGCGCGAGGAGCTCGCGCTCGCGCTGAAGAACCTCGCGGTCGGCCTCGACGAGGTGGGCCGCTTCGTGAAGGACAACCGCGCGGTGCTCGGTCAGAACATCCGGGGCCTCAACCGCGTCGCCAAGGTGCTCGCCAAGCAGCGCGACAACCTCGACGAGACGCTGCGGATCGCGCCGCTCGCGCTGAGCAACCTCAACCTGACCTACAACCCTGACGCAGGCACCCTGGACACCAACGCCAACGTCGGCAACCTCTTCGGTGAGATCGAGAGCGACCCGGCCGCGGTCCTGTGTGCGCTGGTCAGCGCCAACGACACCGACGGAGAGGCGTGTGACCTCATCCAGTCGTTGCCGCTGCTGCCTCGGACCACGCCCTTCGGCCCCGGCACGGGGTCGTCGTTCGGCGACAAGTACGACCCGACGCTCGGAGGAATCGTGGAGGTGACGTCATGACCCGCCGCCTGCGTTTCCTGGCCGCCCTGCTGCTCGGCAGCCTGGCTCTGTCCGGATGCGACTTCGACGTCTACAAGCTGCCGCTGCCCGGTGGCCCCGACATCGGGGACGACCCGATCACGGTGACCGTCGAGTTCCGCGACGTCCTCGACCTGGTGCCCAAGTCGACGGTGAAGGTCGCCGACGTCAGCGTCGGCCGCGTGAGCGACATCAACCTCGACGGCGAGACCGCGCAGGTCACGATCAAGATGCGCAACGACACCGAGCTGCCGTCGAACGCCGTGGCCACGATTCGTCAGACCAGCCTGCTCGGCGAGAAGTTCGTCTCGCTCGCCGGCCCGACGGCCGAGGAGCCGACCGGCGAGCTCACCGACAACTCGGTGATCCCGCTCGACCGGACCGGCCGCAACCCGGAGATCGAAGAGGTCTTCGGCGCGCTGAGCCTGCTGCTCAACGGCGGCGGCGTCGCTCAGCTCAAGACCATCGCGGTGGAGGTCAACAAGGCGCTCGACGGCCGCGAGGACTCCGTGCGCTCGGTGCTGACCCAGATCCGCGTGCTCATGTCGCAGCTCGACGACAACAAGGGCGACATCGTGGCTGCCATCGAGTCGCTCAACCGGCTGGCCCTCTCGGTCAAGAAGCAGCAGGGCAGCATCGACCGTGCCCTCGACGAGCTGCCGAGCGCGTTGGACTCCCTCGACCGCCAGCGCGGCGACCTGGTGCGCATGCTCAAGGCGATCGACCGGCTCAGCGACATCGGGGTGCGCGTGATCGACCGCACCAAGAAGGTCACCCTGCAGTCGTTCCGCCAGCTGCAGCCGGTGCTGACCAAGCTCGCCGACTCCGGCGACGACCTGGTCGACTCCTTCAACGTCATCCTCACCTACCCCTTCGTGGACGAGGTCGTCGGACGCGACCCGCAGGTTGCCCGCAACCTGCACATGGGCGACTACACCAACCTGTCGGTGCGTCTCGACATCGACCTCGAGGACCTGCCGCTGCCCGGCGTGCCGTGCGTGCCGCTCGAGGACATCCCCGACGGTGCCCCGATCGACCTGCCGAGCCTGTGCGTGGGTGCCCAGGAGGTGCTCGCCCCGTGCCTGACGAACCCCTCGATCGCCAACTGTGCTGACGTGCCGGCCGAGGTCCTCGACGCCGTGTGCGCCAGCATCGACATCCCGCTTCCCGTCCTCTGCTCCACCGGCGGCGGCGGCGGCGGTGGCGGCGGTGGCGGCGGAGGTGGCGGCGGCGGACCGCTGCCGGTTCCGGTTCCGGTGCCCGATGTCCCGCTGGGCGGCCTCGGCGGCCTGCTCGGCCGCACGGCGGTCGGCGCGCAGACGCCCGGCGCCGACCAGCCCACGCGCGTCGACGGTCGCGGCCCGACCTACGGCCAGCTGATGGCGGCCTACAACCCCGCGCTCGTCAACCTGCTGATCCCTGGAATGGTGCTGCGATGATCACCCGTCGGACAAAGGTTCAGCTCGTGATCTTCGTGATCATCACGCTGGTCGGTGTCTCCTACGTCGGAGCCCGCTACGCCCGCCTCGACCGGCTGGTGCGCGACGATGCCTACACCGTGGTCGCCCACTTCTCCGACTCCGGCGGCACCTTCGCCGGGGGAGAGGTCTCCTACCGCGGCGTGCGGGTCGGCACCGTCGACAAGCTCGTCCTGACCGACGACGGGGTCGACGTCTACCTCGACGTCGACAACAAGTGGGACAAGATCCCGACCGAGACCCGTGCCCTGGTCGGCAACCGCTCGGCGGTGGGCGAGCAGTTCGTCGAGCTGCAGCCGCAGGCCGACGAAGGCCCCTATCTCGAGAACAACTCCGAGATCCCGATGTCGATGACCGAGATCCCGATCGCGACCGACACCCTGCTGACGCACCTGTCCAACACGGTGAGCTCGGTCGACCTGCGCTCGCTGCGCACCTCGGTCAACGAGCTCGGCACGGCCTTCGGCGGCACCGGTGAGGACCTCCAGCAGATCATCGACTCCGGCAACTCCTTCATCAAGGAGGCCGACGCCAACTTCGACATCACCACCCGGCTGATCCGCGAGGGCAACATCGTCCTCGACGGTCAGCTGGCCTCGGAGACCGGGCTGCGCACGTTCGCCCGCGACCTGGAGAAGTTCAGCACCACGCTCGCCGGTGCCGACCCCGACCTGCGGGCGCTGATCGACGTGGGCTCGGGCGCGGCCAACCAGCTGCGCGGCTTCATCGAGGACAACCGGATCGAGTTCGCCTCGCTGCTCAACAACCTGATCACCACCGGCGAGATCGTGGTCAAGCGGCTGCCCGGCATCCAGCAGGTGTTCGTCCTGTACCCCTACGTCGTCGAGGGCGGCTTCACCGTGGTCTCCAAGACGCCCGAGACCGGGCTCTACGACGCCCACTTCGGGATGATCATCACCGAGAACCCCGTGTGCCACCAGGGCTACGAGAGCACCGACCGCCAGCCTCCGCAGCGCCAGGAGGACCGGCCGATGAACGTGAAGGCCCGGTGCACCGAGCCGGCTGAGATGAGCAACGCCCGTGGGGCGCAGCACGCGCCGCCGCGGGTGGGCACGACCTACGCGCAGCCGCCGACCGTCGCCTCCTTCGACCAGGAGACCGGCACGGTGACGTGGGGTGACCAGGTCGACCCCGCGTTCTCCCAGCCCGGTACGGTTGCCCCGGCATCGCTCGGGAAGGAGTCGTGGAAGTGGCTGTACCTCCAGCCGATGACGGTCAACTGATCGTCACCGACGAAGCACAGCGCCGTTCTTCCACGCTCACGACCCTGGCCGTCGCCTCGGCGGTGGTGATCGTCAGCTGCCTCGGCGTGCTCACCTACCGCTATGTCGCCGACACCGAGGGTGACTCGGTCGGCACGCGCATCGAGCAGCTGTTCGGCGCCTCCGGCGCGGGCTCCTCGACCCGCGACGACAGCGCGGAGCGCGAGCTGCTGCTGAGCCAGGCCACCCAGTTCATGCTGCGCATCAACACCTACGGCCCCGGCGACCTCGACGCCGACAACCAGCTGCCGACCTATGTCGAGCGGGTGCACGAGGTCATCACCCCCAAGTTCAAGGTCTCCTTCGACGAGAACGTCACGCTCGCCGAGCAGTCGGTCTCGCAGGCCGGCTACGCGCGATCGGCCCAGATCTTCTCCAGCGGGGTCGAGTCCAGCGACGCCGACTCCGCCTCGGTCCTGGTCGCCGGCGTCATCAACGGCACCTATCCCGACCCGCAGAAGGACGATGGCCGCATCGAGTACGAGCCGCAGCCGTTCCGGGTGTCGGTCTCGTTGGTGCGCGTCGACGGCACCTGGCTCGTCGACGACTTCGCGCCGGTCACCGACGGCAGCGAGCAGCCCGACCAGCCGATCCTCCCCTCCGAGTCGACGACTCCGGCGCCGTCCGCCCCCAGCCCGACGAGCGGAGCGACCCCGTGACCCCGAGCTGGTACGACGTCCTGGGCGTCGAGCCCGACGCTGATCAGGACCAGATCCGCAGCACCTTCAAGGCCGAGATCGCCGACCTCGACCCCACCGACCGTCGGTTCCGCCTGCTCAGCCGGGCGGCGGAGGTGTTGCTGGACCCCGAGCGTCGCGCGGCTCACGATGCCGAGCTCGCGGCCCAGGAAGCAGCCGACGAGCACGACGAGCAGGAGCGAGCGCGCGCCGACGCCGGCGCCGCAGGCGTGCCGGCCACGGTGCCGGTGTCCCTCGAGAAGACCTCGACCGCGGACCGCGCCGAGACCGACCACGGCGACGGCCCCGTCGTCGACCCGTCCACCACCGACGGACGAGTCCTCCACCGACCCGTCCTCCACCGACCCGTCCTCCACCGATCCGGGCCCGCGCTCGGGGACCGGCCTCCTGACGGTGCTGGTGCTGGGGCTGCTGGCCCTCCTGCTCGCCACCGCCACCGTGATCTCGTTCGTGCGCGGCGGAGACGCTTCGTCCGCCGAGGCCGCCGGCCTGCCCGACGCTCGGGAGGTCGCCGCGGCCCGCGCCGCAGCCGAGGCCGCGATCGTGCCGGTCACGTCCTACGACTACCGCAGCCTCGAGGACAGCAAGGACGCGGCGCTGAGCTACGTCACGCCGGCCTTCGGCGAGGAGCTGACCAAGATCTTCGACGGCGTCATCGCCGAGAACGCCCCCAGCACCCAGACCGTGGTCGAGGCCAAGCTCCTCGCCTCGGGCATCTCGCGCACCGGTGAGGACCGCGTCGACGTCGTGCTCTTCGTCGACCAGAGCACGACCAACAAGCAGACCGACGAGCCGCAGGTCTACAAGAACCAGGCGATCGCCCAGATGGTGCGCATCGACGGCACCTGGCTGCTCGACTGCCTGGTGACCACCCCCGGTGGCGGCTGCGACCGCTGATCTCTCCCGGCCAGCCGGCGGGGGCGACCCCGCGGCAGGGAAGAGCGCGGAGACTTTCGGCCAGGGTGCTTGACCAACCCGCGCCGGGGGGACATCATCATCGCAACGCTCGTCCTTGCGGCGCCCGCCTGTATTGTGGCGCGCCCGTTCTTCGTGTATCGTCGCGCTTTGCGCCTGCCCTCAAATACTCTCGGCCTTCCCGGTGGCTGATGCAGTGGTGGTCCGGCGCTCTCCACCAGCGTTTCTGTCGAAGGACGTCTCTTGGCCGCGCGCAGCACCTCTGCAAACACCAGCACCTCCAGCATTTCCAGCTCCCGTCGGATCTCGTTCGCGAAGATCGACGAGCCTCTCGAGATCCCACAGCTCCTGGC
>CAVXDL010000006.1:0-1316585 GCA_963760515.1 uncultured Actinomycetota bacterium | reverse complement strand
ATTCTGGGTGGTAGGACGCGGGCAGGCCCGGTACTCGAGAGGAACCCGACACGGGCGACCGCATCATCGTGTGGCTAGGCGACCGCGTGGAACTCGATCTTGAGGCCGAGCGCCTTGGCGACCTTCATGATCGTCGCGAAACTGGGGTTGCCGTCGGTCGAGAGCGCCTTGTAGAGACCCTCGCGGCTCATCCCGACCTTGCGGGCAAGCTCGCTGAAGTTCTGCGAGCGGGCGATGTTGCCGAGTGCCTGAGCCACGAACGCCGGGTCATCGCCCGCCTCCTCGAGGACGGCTTCGAGGTAGTAGCCGATGTCCTCGAGCGAGTTCAGGTAGTCCGCCGAGTCGTAGGGCTTGAACTCAGTCTTTGCCATTGTTCTCCCACTCCTTCGCGATCTCGTGGGCCTTCTCGATGTCCTTGGCCTGGGTGGACTTGTCGCCGCCGCAGAGCAGGATCAACAGCATGTCGCCCTGTTGCCTGTAGTAGACCCGGTAGCCCGGGCCATGATGGATCCGTAGCTCCGAGAGCCCGCTGCCGATCGCCTCTGCATTGCCGGGGTTCCCGGCGACGAGTCGGTCGACCCGCATCTGGATCCGCGCTGCTGTGCGTGGATCCTTCCGCTTGAGTTTTCGCAGCCATGTTTCGTAGACGTCCGTCGTGACGACGTTCATCGCTGTCAACTGTAGTTCACACTCCCGAGCTTGCCAACGAAACGATCATGATCTGCGGTTCTTGTGCCATGCGTCGTACGTTGCGCCGATCTTCTCCGCGAGCGCTTGGTCCCGGTCGAGGGTGGCGTGTTGGTAGATCGCCATCGCGGCCTGCGATGCGTGGCCGGCGCGAGCCTGGAGCTCTGCAGCCGTCGCCCCGTGCTGGCCGGCGAGGGTGAGCGCGGTGTGGCGCAGGTGGTGGATGGTCAGGTCCGGGCGACCGGCCTTCTCGCGGGCCGGGCGGTAGCGGTCCATCAGGTAGCGGACGCTCATGTGGTCGGTGCGGTCGCCGGGGAAGAGCAGACCGTTCGATCCCTCGGCGGTGTGCTCGAGCAGGTGCTGCTGCAGCATCGGGAGGAACGGCGGGGGGACGTGGACGGTCCGGACGCCACTCCGGGTCTTGGGGGAGCTGATCGGGCGACCGCACTCCGGGCAGGCCCCCCGGATCGACCTGTCGGCCTCCTTGTCCACCTTGCGGGTCACGCTCGATGCGGCCGGTGATGCCGTCGATGTCGGACCGGCGCAGTTCGAGCAGTTCGCCTTCGCGGAGGCCAACGAACGCAGCGAGGACGATGAACAACTTCAGGTGCTCGGGCATCGCGTCGACGATGACTGCGATCTCGTCGAGCGTGGCCGGCACGGCGACCTGCTTCACCCGCGCCGTGCCGGCTCCACGGATCTTCGGTGGCGCGCGGTCGATCAGCTCCTCCTCCTCGGCTGCTTGGAGGACGGAGCGCAGCAGCCGGTAGGCGGCGGCGTTCGACGACACGGTCTCTGGGTCCAGGGAAGCCCGCCACCTCTTGACCTCCGAGAGGGTGACGTCCCGCAGCGGCATCTCGCCGAAGTAGGGAAGGATCCGGGAGTCGAGAAGGGTCTGATAGCTGCGCACCGTCGTGGGGCGGAGGTCGCGCTCGACCAGGTAGCGCTTCGCGAACGCGCCGACGGTGTTGCGCACGGCGTCCCGCTCGCGTCGCTCGGCCGCCATCCTGCGCGCCGCCGGCGGAGACCACTCCTCCCGATCGATCAGGGAGCGCTCCGCGGCGAGCCACGCCTCGGAGTCCATCTTGGTGCCGAAGCTGCGCGAGTAGCGCGTGCCATCGGGCATCGCGTACCTCGCTCGGTAGGAGACGCCGCTGCTGGAGGAGCGGCGCTCGACCTCCCCGAAACCCCGTCGTCGTGCCATCCCGCTACCTCCGCAAACCGCCTGTGGGGGAGCTTCCCCCAAACCCCATGCCAACCCCCTGCTACCGGAACCCCGTGCTCCCGAAGTAGTGGGTGGGGGACTGGTGGGGGAAAGAACGTCAGATTGAGTCCATCATAGACCACTTCTGACCTGCGGTTTTACGCTCGAGCGTCGAACATATGAGCGATGATTTGTCTGCTTTGCAAGCAGGGGGTTAGGGGTTCGAGTCCCCTAGGCTCCACCCGATGAAACCGCAGGTCAGCCTGCGGCTTCGTCTCATCTCCGGCCTCTCTTCCCGCCGACCCGAACGCGTCCATGGCGGATTGGAGGCGGCGTGACGCGCCCCTTCGCATCGCGCCGGGTCGTGTGCTCCACAACGACGCAGGGACCGTACTCGGGCACACAACCCTGCCGGCCGCCGGCTACGGCGCCTCGCGCGCTGGACGAAAGTCCTGACGGGTGTCCGGTTGGACCGGGCATCAATGATTGACTGGTCGCCGTGACCGGCCAGTTCGACCCGCCCGACCTGCAGAACCTCGTCAAGCAGCTGATGGCCGGCGCCAGTCCCGAGGAGAACAAGGCGCTGCTCGAGGCGCTGATGAGCGGACAGGTCACCAGCATCTTCGAGAAGCTCAACGCGAGGTCTGAGCCGACGCTCCTTCCTGTTCCAATCGCAACGCGCGGCTTCCGCGTGCGCTTGGACCTGCACGGAGCGAAGCCGCCGATCTGGCGGCGCCTCGAGTTGCCTGGTGACCTCACGTTGCCGCGGGTCCATGACGTCATCCAGTCCGCAATGGGCTGGTACGACTCCCATCTCCACCGGTTCCGCACCGGCAACGACCACCGTTCGCCGTACTTCATCACCGACGTCGACCTCGACGAGGGCGAGGAAGGGCTGCTGGAGGGCACCGTCCGGCTCGACCAGATCCTCGCCGAGAAGGGTGACGAGCTCTGGTACGAGTACGACTTCGGTGACGGCTGGGACCACAGGCTCGTGGTCGAGGAGGTGCTCGTCTCCCCGCCGGAGGTGGTGCGCTGCACCGCTGGTCGGATGGCCTGCCCGCCCGAGGACTGTGGCGGGATCGGCGGCTACGAGGAGTTGGCCGCCTGGGTGCGCAGCGGGTACGACGACGCGCAGCTCCCCGGCGTCTTCGACGACGCGGCACATGCGCACGATTGGCTTCCCCTGGACTGGCGCCCCGACCACTTCGACGTCGAGGAGGCCAACGCTGCTCTTGCGGTCGCGGTCGCCGAGCCGGTCGAGGTGACCGGGGAGCTGGCCGAGCTGGCCGAGCAGCTGGAACACCGCGGCATCGGTCTGCTGCGTGAGGTGCTGGGCCGCCCGTTCTCTCACGGCCCCACCGATGTCAGCGAACACGAGGCTGCACGGCTCACCGAGACGTACCGGGTCTTCCTCGACGTCATCGGCGACGGCGTCGCGCTGACCGCCGCGGGGTATCTACCGCCGGCGGTAGTTGAGCAGGTCGCCGATCGCAGCGGGATCCGCGACTGGTGGATCGGTAAGGCGAACCGGGAGGACATCACCTATCCCGTGGCCGACATCCGCACCACAGCGCGTGCCCTCGGGCTGGTCAGCGTCCGCAAGGGTCGACTCGCTTCGACCGCGGCCGCCAAGCGTTGTGGACGGGATCCGCAGGCGCTCTGGCGGCACATCGTCGGACGGCTCCCGTTGGGGACCAAGGACGCGGAGCGTCAGGCGGGCTGGATGGCGCTCGCCGTGGTCGGCAGCGGCGTGCCGGCCCAGGAGTGGCGCAGTGAGATCAGCGAGCTGCTCTATGACCTCGGCTGGCGCAGCGGCTACGACCGATTCTCGCCACCGCCGGCCAACAGCGGCACCCTCACGGTTGTCAGCCTGCTGGCTGGCGCTGCGCGCGCTCGATGGGGTGAGATTGATGGCGTCGACTTCGCCGTCGCGGCCACCGCCCGCGCAGCAATCCGACCGACCTGATCACTGGTGTCGGAGTCGCGTCTCGCGTCTCGCGTCACGGAACAGGTGGGACGCAAGAACCAGCCGAGGTTCTGCGATGGTGACGCCGTTGGAGACGTGCGCGCTCTGTGTGACTCGACCCGGCAGGTAGGACGCGCGCAGGCTCGGTGCTCAAGCGGAGCCCGACACCGGCGAGCGCACCATCGGGTGGCTCGCCACGGATTTCGTGGTCCGGCGGGGTGGCGATCGGGGCAGTCTCACCACCCGCGATGATGAGCGCGATGCCCAGGTCGACGGCGGGCACATCGAGCTGGAGCAGGTGACGGTGTTGCGCGGAGTCAAGGTCGAGATCAGTGGGTCCCCATCGGCGCTGATGGGTGGTGGCGGCAAGCCGCTCGGCGCGCTGCCGACGTCGGCGACCGCCCCGGCCGTGGGCGAGGTCCGGCCCGTGGTCCTTCGGGTGACGTGGTGAAGAAGTTCCTCGACCACGAGGCGGCCCTCGTGGTGATGGCCGACAAGATGGCCGAGCTGAAGCCACGGCTGCGAGGCGGGCTGCACGCGGGCTCGGTGCCGTTCGTGATCGCGGCGGGAGTCGTGCTGATCGTGCTGTCGCCGAGCACCGGGACCAAGGTCGGCGCGGGGGTCTTCACCGGCTCGGCGCTCCTGCTGTTCGGCGTGTCCGCGATCTACCACCTCGGCACCTGGCAGCCGGCCGTCTGGGCGCTGTTGCGCCGGCTCGACCACTCCAACATCTTCATCCTCATCGCCGGCACCTACACCGCCTTCGCGATGCTGCTCCTGCAGGGGGATGCCCGGGTGCAGCTCCTCGTCGGCATCTGGAGCGGCGCCTTGCTCGGAGTCCTCTTTCGGGTCTTCTGGACCGGCGCCCCACGCTGGCTCTACACGCCGATCTACATCGCCCTCGGCTGGTTCGCGGTGTTCTTCATCCCGGACTTCGTCGAGGGCGCCGGCCGCCTGAGCGCTGCCACCGCCGTGTCGGTGGTCGTCCTGCTCGTCGTCGGCGGCCTCTTCTACACTGCCGGTGGCGTCGTCTACGGGCTCAAGAGGCCGAACCCCAGTCCCGCGTGGTTCGGCTTCCACGAGGTCTTCCACGCACTCACGATCCTGGCCTTCATCGCGCACTACGTGGCGGTCTCGCTGGCGACGTACTCCCTACGCTGACCTTCCTCCGCACGCCGTCAGGCACCGGGGCCGGCTTTACTTTCTTCGCTTTGTCCCCACACTGGGACAGTGCAAGCGGTCTCTCGGGCTGGCGTGCTGCGCCGTACGCGGGGGTCCCTGGGGACGCTCCTCGGCAACCGTGGCCTGCGGCGGTTGCAGCTCGCGTTGCTTGCCTCCCTCATCGGGGACGGCGCCTACCTCACCGCCGTGACGGTCTGGGCCTACGGCCAGGGCGGGGCGCGGGCTGTCGGGTTCTTCATGGCGGCGTCGATGACGGCGTCAGCGGTGCTCGCGCCGGTCGGCGGAGCCGCCGCCGATCGCTACTCGCGCCGGCAGACCCTCCTGGTGTGCGACGCCGTCCGCATCGCGCTCGTGGCGTCGGCTGCGCTGTGCCTGACCCTTATCCCCTGGTTGATGGTGCTCGCTCCGAGCGTGCTCGAGTCCCTGGCGCGAGGTCTGCGCGAGCGTCGCGTCGCGCCCGGCACGGCCCTGGTGACCGAAGGCTGCGACGGTGATGCGTTCTACGTGATCGAGAGCGGGACCGTCGTGGTCACCCAGGCCGGGCGGGTCCTGCGCGAGCAAGGGCCTGGCGACCACTTCGGCGAGATCGCTCTGCTGCGCCAGATCCCCCGGACCGCCACCGTCACCGCGACCTCCGACCTCGTCGTGCACGCCCTCGACCGAGCGACCTTCCTCGGAGCGCTCACCGGCGAGGGGCTCGACCAAGCCCTGACGGTGGCGGGCGGTCGGCTGCGTGAGGAGGGACCGGGTTGACCGGTCGGGGATGCCGGCAGCCGGGTGCGCCGGCCAGGACGGGCCGGCACGCCACGCGGCGTACTGACGCCGACATCGGCTCGTCGCCGCGAGGTGGGAGGATGGCGCGGTGAGACATGGGGTGGTGGCGCTGCTGACCGTCGCGGCGCTGGCCACGGCGTGCCAGTCGCAACCCCCGCCCTCACCACCGCCGACCCCCTCGCCCATCGTCACCGCCGAGCCGACCGACGACGCCGAGCTCGAGCCGGCGGCCGCGGCGCTCGCCCTGGTGCCGGAGGATGCCACCGAGCTCGCCGTCACCGACTTCGACGAGCTGCGCCTCCAGCAGGGCGCGGCCACGCTGACGAGCGAGGCACCTGCGCAGGAGCGGGCGCGGTTCTGGCGCCGGGCAGCACGCACCGCCCCGCTGGTGAGCACCGGACTGCTGCTGCCCCAGGACGAGCGGCTGCAACGCGACTTCGGCTTCACCCAGATCGATGTCTCGTGGGAGGCCTACTTCCGCACGCCGACGACGTCGGGCTGGGTCATCAAGTTCCGCGACGACCTCCCGGTCGCCGACCTCGCCCGGGCGGTGTCGAAGGGAGTCGGCGGACTGGCCGGCGGCACCCTCGACGTCGAGCGGATGCTGGTGAGCAGCGGCGTCGCCGACGACCCCGAGGAGAGCTGGGCCGCTGACCCCGCCCTCCAGGCGCTCGTCGGACTGCCCGCGGTCTCGACGTACGTCGCAACGGACTGCGTCGACTTCGAGGTCGCCTTCGCCAGCGACGTGGCCGACGAGCTGGCTCCTGCACCCGCGGCAGTCCTCGACGGGGTCGACGAGCTCGGCGCCTACTCGGTCAGCTTCGGCGGGTCCCTCGGCACGGTGCGCCTGGGCCCACTGCGCGTCGACGTCTTCAGCCGGGCCCGGCTTGCCGAGGTCCTGCCTCGCACCGACCCGGAGTTCGAGGTCGGCTACACCGACCCGGTGGCCGACCCGCAGGGTGGCCGGATCGGCTACCGGCTCGCCGACCCGCCGGTCGCAGCCCGGCTGGCGCTCGAGCACCGCCTGCCGTTCGCCGTCTGCGCGCCCTGAGCTGAACGGGCCTGCAGTCGCCTGATCCGGGGGCCTCAGCCGGGGGCGAGGGCCGCGAGCTCGCTCGGGTCGTGGGCGCTGAAGACCGTCACCTCGCCGGCGTGCTCGGCGGCAAAGGAACCCAACCGCTCCTGGTTGGCCAGGCGGGCGGTGTCGTCCTGGGCCAGGATCCGCTGCACCACCCGCAGCGTGCGCGGAGTCGTCGTCGTCTCGCTCAGGTCACCGGGGTGGAAGTAGGCGTCCCCGGCGTGCAGCAGCCAGTGGCCGTCGGCGCGACGTACCGCTACCCCGGCATGGCCGCGGCTGTGACCGTGCAGCGGCACCAGCAGCACGTCGTCGTCGAGCACGGTCACGGCCTCGAAGCCGCGCCACTGCTCACCGCTCGCATGATGGGTGACCAGGTCGGCGTCCTGCCACTGCACCCGGAGGTAGCGTCCGTGCTCCATGCCGCGCGGGTCGCGCGCCGCCGCGAGCTCGGTGTCGTAGAGGTGCACCCGGGCCCGGGGGAAGTCGCCGAGGCCACCGGCATGGTCGAGGTCGAGGTGGGTGAGCGCGATGTCGGTGACGTCGCCGGCGTCGTACCCGAGGGCCTCGACCTGCGCCAGCGCCGTCTCCTCGGGGAGCAGGAGCGGGCGCATCGCGGTCCGGAACGGACGACCGAGGCGGCGCGGGTCGGCAAGGTCGGCGGTGCCGAACCCGGTGTCGACGAGCAGGAGCCCGTCGGAGCGCTCCACCAGCAGGCAGTGCGACACCATCCGGCCCACGACGGGCGGGTGGAAGGTGGCGCAGTTGAGGTGGTGGATCGCGGCCGGCACCTGTGGATCGTGGCAGATCCGGCGCGCCGGTGCCCGGCCCGTACCCTGAAGGGGTGCGCACCCTGCTGACTCCGCGGATGATCGGCGCACACCTGGTGGCGCTGCTCTGCACCGCGATCGCGCTCGGGCTGGGGGCCTGGCAGTTCGAGGCCTGGCAGGCGCGACGTGCGGCGGAGGCCGTCGACCTCACCCAGGACGACCCGGTGGCCCTGACCGACGTGATGGGCGCCGATGACCCCTTCCCGGGCCAGCAGGTCGGCAAGCCGGTCGAGGTCTCGGGCACGTGGCTGGCCGAGGGCACCGTCTACGTCGAGGGTCGCGCTCACGAGGGACGTGACGGGTTCTGGGTGGTGACCCCGCTGACCACCGGCGGCCCCACGGAGCCCGCCGTACCCGTGGTGCGGGGCTGGGTCGCGAGCCCGCAGCTCGCCCCCGAGCCCCCGACCGGCACCGCCGACCTCGTCGGGTGGTTGCAGCCCTCGGAGGGCACCGGCGCGCTCGACGAGAACCCACGCGACGACGTCTTCCCGCAGCTGCGGATCGCCGACCTCGTCCAGCGCGTCGAGACCGACCTCTACGGCGCCTACGTCGTCCTGGACCCGGCGGCCACCACGAGCGACAACACCGGGGCCACCGGCCTCGAGCCCGCCGACCTCGCCGCGCTGCCCGACGCCGGACGGTTCACCGCGCTGCGCAACCTGCTGTATGCCGTGGAGTGGTGGTTCTTCGGCGCCTTCGCGGCGTTCATCTGGTGGCGCTACGTCCAGGACGAGCGCGCCGCGGCGAGCGAGGTCGCCGCCTCGACCGGCGGCCCGCCGGCTGATCCGCCGGGTGATCCGGCGGTGGAACCGGCCGAGGAACCGGCCAGTACCCTCGAGACGTGAACCTGTTCCGCACCTATCGCGTGCTCGCCCTCGTCGTGGGCGTCCTGCTGGCCTTCTGCGCGCTCGTCGCGCTGCCGCTGAAGTACCTCGCAGCCGAGGGCAGCTCGCTCCAGTCCTTCGGTGAGACGGCCAGCATCTTGTGGGTCGTCCACGGCTGGGTGTTCATGATCTACGTCGTGGTGGCGTTCCTGCTGAGCCGCCGGGCCGACTGGAGCATCGGCTTCACCGTGCTGGCGCTGGTGGCCGGGCTGGTCCCGCTGCTGATCTTCTTCGTCGAGCACCGGGTCGCCCAGCGCGTGCGCGAGGAGACCCCCGAGCTCGCGGCGCCCTCCAGCGTCTAGCCACCGCCCGCGAGAAGACACGTGAGACAGCACCGCCCCGGAGCCTCGGCTCCGGGGCGGTGCTGTTCGTCGTACGGGTGGAGCGACTACTTGTCGCTGGAGCCCGAGCCGTCGAGGTTGATGACCTCGGCCGGCTGGTCCGGCGTGGTGACCGGGTGGGCACCTTCGGCCGCGTCGGAGAGCGCCTCGTCGGGGCCGGCCCCGCCGGAGTCCTCCACGTCGGTGCCTGCTGCCGGTGCTGCGGGCGCAGCCGACGGCGTCGACGTGGGCGGTGGGCGCCGGGGTGGGCGTGTAGGACGACTGCCAGTTGGCCGCCGTGCCGCCTCCCTGGAGCTTCTTGGCCACCAGCGCTGCGCCACCCGCGACCGCGGCGAGCAGGGCGAAGCGCTTGAGCTTGCTCTTCTTCTTCGGCTCCGGCTGACCGCTCAGCTCGGCGACCTTCGCGTCGGCGAGGTCCCGCGCCTGCTGGGCCTTCTCGGCAGCCAGCGTGGCGCCCTGCGCCACCAGCGGCGCGGCCTTCTCCCGTGCCTCGGCGATCCCGGCCGCGGCGCGGACCCGGGCGTCGGCGAACGCGGGGCCGGCCTTCTCGCGGGCCTCGGCGATCAGCGGGCGCTGCCTTGCTGCGGGCATCGGCCAGTGCGGGGCCGGCCTTCTCGCGGGCCTCAGCGATCAGGGGCGCTGCCTTGCTGCGGGCATCGGCGAACGCGGGGCCGGCCTTCTCGCGGGCGTCAGCGATGAGCGGAGTCGCCTTCTCGCGGGCGTCGTGCAGAGCAGGGCCGGCCTTGTCGCGTGCGTCGTTGAGCGCCGGCACCACGGTGTCCTGGACGAAGTCCCGGGTTGACTCGTAGGCGGCCTCGACGTGCGGACGTACGGCTTCGACATAAGTGTCGACGTAGTCGGTGGCCTGGTCGACCAGCGACTTCTTCTTGCGAAGTCCCATCCCGAGCCTTCCTTTCCTTGGAGTTCTCCCATCCCACCACGTGCGGTCAAGCCGGAGCCACCCCACCGGGGGTGAGAGGCGCGAGGCGCGGCGCGCCGGGTTAGGGGTGCGTGGGAGGATCGAGGCGCACCAGCACTCATCGTTCACCCCGCGAAAGGCAGTCATGGCGGACCAGCAGGCCATCCTCAAGACGAACAAGGGCGACATCACGATCGACCTGTTCCCCAACCACGCGCCCGAGACGGTCGCCAACTTCACCGGTCTCGCGACCGGCGAGAAGGAGGCGAACGGCAAGAAGGAGCGCTTCTACGACGGCCTCGGCTTCCACCGCGTCATCGCCGGCTTCATGATCCAGGGCGGGTGCCCCCTCGGCACCGGCACCGGCGGTCCGGGCTACCAGTTCAAGGACGAGTTCCACCCCGAGCTCTCCTTCAACAAGCCCTACCTGCTGGCCATGGCCAACGCCGGCCCCGGCACCAACGGCTCGCAGTTCTTCATCACCGTGGGCCCCACGCCGCACCTGACCGGCAAGCACACCATCTTCGGTGAGGTCGCCGACCAGTCGAGCCGCGACGTCGTCGACGCCATCGCCACCTCGCGCACCGGCGCCATGGACCGCCCGGCCGAGCCGATCGTGATCGAGACCGTCGAGATCGTCTGATCTCACCCCCCGGGGGTCCGTCGATCGGGCCCCTGACCCTCCGGCACCACCGAGAGACGCCAGGAACCCACTGTGTCGACGCCCTCTCCCGAGTCCGGAGTGGTGGTTTGTTACCGCCACTCCGGACGCGAGGCCAACATCCGTTGCCAGCGCTGCGGACGCCCGATCTGCCCTGACTGCATGCGTGATGCTGCGGTCGGGTTCCAGTGCCCGGACTGCGTGAAGGACGGCGCCAAGTCGATGCGCACCGGGCGGGCGGCGTACGGCGGAGCCCGCTCGGCCAACCCCGCGCTGACCTCGATGGTGCTGATCGGCATCAACGTCGCGCTGTGGCTGGCCGTGCTGGCCACCGGCGGGCGAGACAGCCGGATCGTGAGCCGGCTGGCGCTGGTGCCGAA
This sequence comes from uncultured Actinomycetota bacterium, assembly GCA_963760515.1. Lineage (GTDB taxonomy): Bacteria > Actinomycetota > Actinomycetes > Propionibacteriales > Nocardioidaceae > Nocardioides. The sequence continues at coordinate 1,305,679 of CAVXDL010000006.1, read as the reverse complement.
GGGGCTGTGCGAGTCGATCTCGCTCCCCGGCGCTTACTACCAGGCTCCCTCCGAGGCGATCTGCCAGGGCAGCGACGCCCGCTGGGTCGCCGGCGTGGCCGACGGCTCGGTCTGGCAGCTGCTGAGCTCGATGTTCATGCACGTCGAGCTGTGGCACATCGCCGGCAACATGCTGGCCCTCTACATCCTCGGCCCGCAGATCGAGGCGGCCCTGGGGCGGGCTCGCTTCCTCGCGCTCTACTTCGGCGCCGGGCTGGCCGGCTCCGCCGTCGTGCTCTGGGCCTCGCCCGAGTTCGGCTTCACCCTCGGCGCCTCGGGCGCCATCTACGGGCTCTTCGCTGCGCTCGCGGTGATCGTGCACAAGGTCGGTGGCGACCTGCGCAGCATCGGGATCCTGCTGGCGATCAACCTGTTCATCACCTTCGCCATCCCCAACATCTCCTGGCAGGGCCACCTCGGCGGCTTCCTGGGCGGCCTGGCCATCACCGGCCTGATCGTCTACTCACCGCGAGGTCCACGCCGCTCCACCATCCAGTGGTCGGGCGTGGCCGCCTTCGGGGCGTTGGTCCTGCTCGCTGTCGTGGTGCGCATCGCCATGCTGGCCTGACAACCGGCCCGCACCTCACCCTCCCCGAGGCCTCCTCGCACCCGGCCGTCCCCCCGCTCAGCGGGTGGGCGGCCGTTCTGCTGACCCTCGATCGGGTCCGAGTTATCCACACCTGTGGAGTTATCAGTGGATAACTACATGCCTGTAGTTCGTTCCACAGGTGTGGACAGACCTGTGGATAACTTTGCTCTCCGGGGGGTCTTTGGGGGTTTACCCGGTCGACCGGGTAAACCCTCACTTGTCGGCCAGAACTCTCGCCGACAAGCGGAGGTTCTGGCCGACAAGTCACGCCCCGACCCACCCGCCGAGCGGGCGGACGGTCAGGCCGCGACGTGGCGGAACTGGGAGCGGATCCGGTCGGCGGTGCGCTCGGGCTGGAACAGGTCGGCCCAGACGAGTCGGACGACCCGCCACCCGGTGACCTCGATGATGAGGGCCTCGCGGCGGCGCTCCCGCTCGACGCACCCGGCGAGGGTCTCGCCGTCGCGGCGGTGGCGCTCGTACTTCTCGAGCCCGTCGAACTCCACGAACACCCCGAGCGCGGGCCAGGCCAGGTCGACGCGGGCGATGACGTTGCCCCTGCCGTCCTCGATCTTGTAGTTGACCTCGGGGGCGGGCAGGTGCTGGGTCCAGCAGAGGTAGCGCAGCCGGGTCTCCCCGACCGACTCCGAGCGGTGGTCGACCAGGCGCAGGATGAGGTCGGTGTGGAGGGTGTCGGGCCAGTGCGTCATCAGGGCATAACGGTTGCGTAGCGCGGTGATCGTGGTCAGCTCGCGGTGCAGCAGGTTGTCGATCTCGACCATGGAGTGCTCGATGTCGAGGAAGGTGGTGAACTCGAGCGCGGTCCGGGTCGGGCTCATCACGAAGAGGCCGTTGAGCTTCACCCAGTCGCCGTCCACGACGGCTCCGCGGTGCTGGATCACGCCGGCGGCAGAGCGCCCGGTCCTGCCGTCGGCGCGCGTCAGGTCCACCTGGGTCAGGTCGACGTCCCACAGCGGGGTCACCCACTCGTTGCCGCTGCTGCGGTGGCTCAGCGCCACCTTGGTCTTGGCCTGACGGTAGGCGGCGCGACACATCAGCCCGTAGCGCTCGGGCTCGCTCAGGCCCTCGCAGAGCTCGCACAAGACGTAGGCGCCGCGGCGTACCCGCACCCAGGCGCCGGAGTCGGTGAGTCGAGCGATCGAGGTGTCGCTGTAGCCGAGCGCCTTGGCCTCACGCCAGAGGAAGACGCCGTGAGCCTGACAGATCGAGTGAAGTCGTGGGTCCATGCCGGGAGCCTGCTGGACCCGGGAGCGGCGCGTCGGTGACGCTTCCCCCACCTGTGGATAACTCGGTGGAAAACCAAGATGTGGACAACTGGTGGGCTGCGGTCCGCGCGACCCGCGGCGGGGTCAGCGTGGCGGGGTCGGCGTGGCGGGGCACCCAGAACCCCTACTTGTCGGCCAAAGCAGTGGCCGACAAGTGAGGGTTTACCCGGTCGACCGGGTAAACCCTTCGCCGCGCCTCACTCCCAGCGCGTGGCGAACGTGAACCCGACCGCCATGAACGCGATCCCGACGAAGAGGTTCTTCTGGCCGAGGTCGTCGAAGACCGGCAGGGCGTCGGTGTTGTTGGCGATCGCGTAGAAGGTGCAGATCCAGGCCAGGCCGAGCAGGAAGCAGCCGAGCATGCCGACCACGACACCGCGGCCGCGGCCGAGCGGGGTGCTGGGGTGTGCGGAGATGATGAGGCCGAGGAAGAAGGCGCCGAAACCGATGAGGTAGTTCCAGTTGCCGAGGTCCTGGACGAACGTCGGGCCGCTGCCCTTGACGGCCTCGCCCTGGTCGTTGAAGGTGCCGGCGATGTCGACGAAGCCGCGGAAGTAGATGATCCAGGCGATGCCGAGGACCATCAGCACCAGCGCGATGATGAAGCGGACACTGAACGTCGGCCCCCGGTCGGGCTCGAAGGTCTGCTGCTTCGCGTTGAGCTTGGCCACGGGTCGGTTCCTGTTCGTCGATCATCGCGTCGGTGCGCTCGCCAGGCCGGAGACTGCGAGTCACTGTGAGTTGCGGGCTACCTTAGTAGTCGTGACCGGTTCCCACGCCAAGACCCCACCTCCCGCCCGCGGGCGAGGCGGCGCAGGCGTGCGCCCGACCACCGGCCCGACCACCGGCCCGACCACTGGCCCGACCGCCGAGACGACTCCGGGGCAGCCGCCCGCGCCACCGGCGGGAGGTCACGCAGCCAAGGCTGCCCGGGCCTTCAACGTCTGGCGCATCGGCACCCCCCTGGTGGTGCTGGTCAGCGGCGCCCTCTTCGCGGTCAGCGGCGCCAACTCCGACGGCACCGACCTGCGGCCGGGGCGCTACATCGACCTCGCCACCCTGGTGCAGAACGAGTCCGACGCCTACGAGTCCCTCCAGGACCGGGCCGGCGAGCTCAAGTCCCAGGTCGACGCCCTCAGCGCCTCGGTGGAGGACGAGCAGGTACGGCGCAAGCAGCGCCTGGCCGAGCAGCTGCGCGACCCGGCGAACGTCGAGGCGGTCAGCGGGCCCGGCATCACCGTGGTGCTCTCCGATGCTCCGATCGAGAAGATCGAGTCGGCGATCACCGACCCCGAGAGCGAGTTCTACCCCTTCGTGGTCCACCAGCAGGACCTCCAGGCCGTGGTGAACGCGATGTGGAAGGCCGACGCCGAGGCGGTCACCATCCAGGGCCAGCGCATCGTCACCACCACCGGGATCCGGTGTGCCGGCAGCGCCGTGCAGCTCCAGGGCATCCCCTACCCGCAGCCCTACCGCGTCCAGGCGGTGGGCGACCCCGCCGCGCTGATCGCCGCCCTCGAGGCCAACTCCGACGTCGCGGCGTTCCGCAGCGACGCGGCCGACCCCGACATCGGCGTCGGCTTCGAGGCCGAGGTCAACGACGAGGTCGTCGCCCCCGCCTACGAGGGACTGCTCGACATCTCCTACGCCAAGCCGGTCCGCTGATCCCTGACCGCTCTCTCGGCGGGCGGGCCAGGGCTCACCCCTCGACGGGACGGCCCGGCTGGCGGCGCGGCACCTCGGCGGAGAGGCTCGGCAGGTCGGTGGGCGGCTCGCTCGGCCCGTCCGTGGGCGACTCCGTGGGCGACTCGGTGGGCGACTCCGTGGTGGGCTCCTCGGTCGGCTCCTCGTAGACCGACACGAAGATCGTCACCTCCTTGCCCTGGTCGAGGGTCTCGCCGGCCTGGGGGAACTGCTGGGTCACGGTGCCCTTGGGCTCGGTGGAGGCCAGGTCGTCGCGGACGTCGGGCTGGAAGCCCCGGTCGATGATCTTCTGCTCGGCGACCTTGCGCATGTCACCCACCACCATCGGCACCTCCTTGGGGCCCAGGGAGTAGGTGAGGGTGATCTTGGTGCCTTCGGCGACCGTGGTGCCGGCCGCGGGGTTCTGCGCCAGGATCGAGTTCTTCTCCTGGTCCGACTCCGCAGCCACCTGGTCGATCTTGGTGAAGCCCGCCTGACGCAGGGAGGCCACGGCTTCCTTGCGGCTCAGGTTGACCACCGGCGGTACGTCGACCTGTGGGCGCCCGATCGAGACCACGAGGTCGACACTTGCGCCCGGCTCGACGTAGTCCTCGCCCTCGGGCGTCTGGGAGATGACCTTGCCCGACTCGATCACCGGGTCGTTCTGCGGTGTCACCGTCCCGACGACGAGACCGGCGTTGCCGATCTGTTGGCGCGCCGCGGCCTCGTCGAGGTTGACCACGACCGGTACCCGCACCTGCTCGGGGGAGTCGGGGAACATCGAGTCCTTCACCAGGAACCACCCGGCGATCAGCAGCGCGACGACCAGCAGGCCGAGCACGACCCACAGCCCGGTGCGCGGCGGCTCGTCCTGGGCGCCGGGGAGCATGGCCGGCTCGGGACGGCGGGGCGGGGTGGCCACCGCCGGCGCGACGACGGCGGGCTGCGCCGTACGGGTCGCCTCGGCGGCGGCGACGGGAGCGGCGGCCTGGACCGGACGCCCGGCGAGGTAGCGCTCGATGTCGCTGCGCATCTCCCCGGCGGACTGGTAGCGGTCCTCGAGGCGCTTGGCCAGCGACTTCATCACGATCGCGTCGACCGCCGGCGGCAGGGCGGTGTCGTGGTCCGAGGGTGGGGCAGCCTGCTCCCGCACGTGCTGGTAGGCCACGGCCACCGGGCTGTCGCCCACGAACGGCGGGCGCCCGGTGAGGAGCTCGTAGAGCAGGCACCCGGCGGAGTAGACGTCGGAGCGCGAGTCGACGGTCTCGCCACGCGCCTGCTCGGGGGAGAGGTACTGAGCGGTGCCGACGACCGCCGCGGTCTGGGTCATGGAGTTGGCGGCGTCGCTGATGGCGCGGGCGATGCCGAAGTCCATCACCTTGACGTCGCCGGTGGGGGTCAGCATGACGTTGCCGGGCTTGATGTCGCGGTGGATGATGCCGGCGCGGTGGCTGTAGTCGAGGGCGGAGAGCACGCCGCTGGTGATCTCGAGGGCGCGCTCGGGCAGGATCTTGCGGCCCTCGCGCAGGATGTCGCGCAGGGTGCGTCCGGCGACGTACTCCATGACGATGTAGGGCTGCGCGATGCCGGACCCGTCGCTCGACGGCTCCTCGCCGGTGTCGTAGACCGCCACGATCGAGGGGTGGTTGAGCGACGCCGACGACTGGGCCTCGCGACGGAAGCGTGCCTGGAAGGTGGCGTCGCTGGCCAGGTCGGTGCGCAGCCGCTTGACCGCCACGATCCGCCCGAGCCGGCTGTCGGTGCCCTTGCGCACCTCGGCCATGCCACCACGACCCAGCAGCTCGCCGAGCTCGTAGCGTCCACCGATGAGGGTGGGCCCCGTCGAACCTGCGTCGTTCATCAGCTGTGCACTCCCTGGATCTGGCTGTCGGCGGCTGGCTTCGGTCGGTCTCTAGCTGGTCGGTGCGGCGCTCGGTGAGGCCGCGGCGGCGGGCGGGGCGGAGGGGGCCGGGCTGCTCGGCGTCGGGCTCGGCTCCGGGCTCGGCGTCGTGGTCTCGGTGGGCGTCGGCGTCGGCGTCTCCTCGGGGGCGTCGCCCCAGTAGGTGATCGTGATGACGTCGTTGGGCTGGACGTCGCCGGACGGGTTGATCCCCGTCACCTCGCCGTCGTTGGCCGGGTCGTCGTTGTCCTGCTCGTCGCGCTGCACCCGCAGGCCGAGGCCGCGCAGGTCCGCCTCGACGTCGTCGACCGGGCGTCCCACGTAGTCACCCTCGTCGAGGGTGATCGTCGGGTCCTCGGTGGGCTCCTCGGTGGTGGGCTCGCTGGTCGGCTCCGACGTGGGTGCGCTGGAGGTCGGCCGCACGGTGCGGGTCGGGTCGGCGCTGGGCTCGTCGTCGCCGCCGTTGACCAGCAGCAGGGTGATCACCACGGCGAGCGCGACCAGCAGCAGCACCGCGACCACGATCGGAGTGGTGCTGCGTGAGGTGGCCGCGGCCGGGGTGAGCGGCTCGACCGGGGTGGCGCTCGGCGTCACCGGAGCCACCGGAGGCACGGTGGGCATCACCTGCGTGCCCGGCTCGTCGGCCGGCATCGGCATCGGCGCCGGTACGACGGGCGGCACCACCGCGGTCGCGATCACCGCGGTGGCGGGGTCGCGCAGGGCGGCGGCGAAGGCCGATCCGTCGGGGAAGCGTTCGGCGGGATCCTTGTTGAGCGCCTGACCCACGACGGCGGCGAGGTCGTCCGGCACCGAGGTCGGCAGGGCGGGGACGGGTTCGCGGATGTGGGCCAGGGCTGTGGCGACGGGTGACTCGGCATCGAAGGGGCGCCGTCCGGCCAGACACTCGAAGGCCACCACGCCGAGCGCGTAGACGTCGGAGGCAGCGGTGGCGGGCTTGCCCTCGGCCTGCTCGGGGGAGAGGTACTGAGGGGTGCCCATCACGGCGCCGGTGCGGGTGATGCCGACCCCGTCGGCGGCCCGGGCGATGCCGAAGTCGGTGACCTTGACCTGGCCGGCCGGCGTGACGATGAGGTTGGCCGGCTTGACGTCGCGGTGGATGATGCCGGCGGCATGGGCGGCCCCGAGGGCGTCGCCGACCTGGGCCAGCAGGTCGCGCACGGCCTGGGGGTCGAGGTCGCGGCCGCCGGCCAGCAGGGCCGACAGCGGCTGACCCTCGACGAGCTCCATGACCAGGTAGGGGCGGGCGTGAGGCGAGGTCGGCGTCGCCGCGCGCTCGCCCACGTCGAAGACCGAGGCGACCCCGGGGTGGTGCAGCGCCGCGGCGTGGCGGGCCTCGGTCTCGAATCGCGAGCGGAACGTCGCGTCGTCGGCGTACTCGTCCTTGAGCAGCTTGACCGCCACCGAGCGGCCCAGCAGCGTGTCGGTGGCGCGCCAGACCTCGCCCATGCCTCCGGTGGCGATGCGGGAGTCGAGGCGGTAGCGGTGGCTGTCGTCGGCAAATGCCGGCTCGGGCGGCGTCTGGCTCATCCTCGTCCCCCTCGATAGGTCGTGCGGGTGGGTGCTGTCATCGCAGGATCGCCTCCATCACGGCCTTCGCGACGGGCCCGCCGAGGGCACCGCCGGCGATCTCGCGACCCGGGGCCTCCTGGATCATCACCGCGACCGCGACCTGGGGGTCCTGGGCCGGGGCGAAGGAGACGAACCAACCGTACGGCGGGTCCTCGGGGCCGCCCCGCTGGGCCGTGCCGGTCTTGCCGCCGACCTCGACACCGGGGATGGCGGCCGGGAAGGCCGTGCCGTCGTCGACGGTGGAGACCATCAGCTCGCGCAGCACGGCCGCGGTCTGCGGGGAGACGGCCTCGGTGAGCTCCTCGGGGTCGGTGCGCAGGGCGTCGTACTGCGCCGACTGCACCTCGTCGACGACGTAGGGGCGCATCACGACGCCGTCGTTGGCGATCCCGGCGGCCACCATCGCCATCTGCAGCGGCGTGGCCTGGACGTCGAACTGGCCGAAGCCGGCCTGCCCGAGCTGCGGCGGGTCGAGATCGTCGGGGAACACCGAACGGGCCTGGCCGCCGAGGTCCTCGAGGTAGTCGGAGTTGAAGCCGAACTTCTCGGCCTGGGCCAGCATGCCCTCGCTGCCGACCTCGATGGCGAGCTGGGCGAAGGTGGTGTTGCAGGACTGCTCCATCGCCTGGCGCAGCGGGATCTCGTCGGCGCCGCAGTCGCGGCCCTCGTTGTCGACCTCGCCGGTGATGCCGGAGGTCTGGGGCAGCTGGAAGGTCCGGCCGCCGGGCACCATCGCGTCCGCGCTGTCGTACTTGCCCGACTCCAGGGCAGCCGCCGCGGTCACGAGCTTGAACGTCGATCCGGGGAACAGCCGCGTCTGCACGGCGCGGTTGAGCAGCGGCTCGCTGGGGTCGCTCTGGAGCTTGTCGTACTCCTCGGCCACGGCGTCGAAGTCGTGGGAGGCCAGCAGGTTGGGGTCGAAGGACGGCAGCGAGACCATCGCCAGGATCTTCCCGGTGCTCGGGTCGAGGGCGACCACGGAGCCCTCGACGTCAGGACCCAGGGCGCTGAGGGCGTCGTAGGCGGCCTTCTGGGCCCGCGCCTCGATGGTCAGGCGCACGTTGCCGCCCTGCTGCGACTCGTTGCTGAGCAGGTCGACGAGGCGGCGCACGAAGAACCGCGGGTCGTCACCGGACAGCACGGCGTTCTGCGCCGACTCGATCCCGGTGCTGTTGCCGAAGGTGAAGTAACCGGTGACCGGGGCATACATCCGGGGCAGCGGGTAGGTGCGCAGGTACTTGTAGCGGTCGTCGGACTCCTTGCTCTCCGCCACCGCGGTGTTGCCGGCGAGGATCGCGCCGCGCTCGCTGGAGTAGGCGGCCTGGTTGACCCGCTGGTTGCGCGGGTCGTCGTCGAGCGCTCCGGCCTTCCAGAACTGCAGGTAGGTCGCGTTGAGCATCAGCGCGACGAACAGCAGCATGCAGAAGAGCGACACGGTCCGGATCGGCTTGTTCATCGGCGCGGCCCCCCAGATGAGGGCAGGGGAGCCGGCGAACGGCGCGAGGTCGTTCGGCGTAGGGCGTTCACAGCTTGATCACCTGGGTCGACTCGCTGTCGGCGCTCTCGTCGTCGTCGGTCGAGAGGTCGGGGATCGGGCGTCGGGCCTGGTCGGAGATACGCAGCAGGAGGGCGATGATCACCCAGTTGGCGACCAGCGAGGACCCGCCGTAGGACAGGAACGGCGTGGTCAGGCCGGTGAGCGGGATGAGGCGGGTGACGCCCCCGATGACCACGAACACCTGGACGGCGAAGACGCTGGCCAGGCCGGTGGCCATGAGCTTGCCGAAGGTGTCGCGCGAGAGGAGCGCGACGCGCAGCGCCCGCTCGACGATGAGGCCGTAGCAGAGCAGGACGGCGATGACGGCGGTCAGACCGAGCTCCTCGCCGATGGCGGCGACGATGAAGTCGCTCTCGGCGTAGGTGACCCGGATGGGGTCGCCCTCGCCGAAACCGCGCCCGAGCAGGCCGCCCCACGCCATGCCGAACTGGGCCTCGACGACCTGGTCGGAGAACGGCGGCGTCTGGTTGCGGTAGTACTCGAAGGGGTGCAGCCAGATGTCGACCCGGGCCTGCACGTGGCTCAGCGTGCGCCACGCAGCCAGGGCGCCGAAGAGGAACAGCGCGCCGCCGACGACGATCCAGCCGGGGCGCTCGGTGGAGACGTAGAGCATCACGAGGAACAGGCCGAAGAAGAGCAGGCTCGAGCCGAGGTCCTTCTGGAAGACCAGCACGCCGAGGCTGATGAGCCACATGCCGAGGATCGGGCCGAGGTCGCGACCACGGGGCAGGTCGACGAACAGGATTCTTCGTCCCGCCAACGCCAACGCGTCGCGATGCAGCACGAGGTAGCCGGCGAAGGCCACCACCAGCATCACCTTGGCCACCTCGCCGGGCTGGAAGCTGAACGGGCCGAGGTTGATCCAGATCCGGGCGCCGTTGATGGTGCGCCCGATGCCGGGCACCATCGGCAGCAGGAGCAGCGCGATCGCCCCGAAACCGATCGTGTAGGTGAACCGCGCCAGCACGCGGTGGTCGCGCAGGATCATCAGGGTGGCCACGAAGAGCAGCACCCCGAGCGTCATCCACACGAGCTGCTGACGGGCGAAGTCGGTCTCGCGGCCGCGGGTGGCATAGCCGAGGTCGATGCGGTGGATCACCGCGAGGCCGAGCCCGTTGAGGGCTGCCACCACCGGCAGCAGCACCGGGTCGGCGTACGGCGCGACGAAGCGGATCACGATGTGGGCGCCGATGACCAGGGCGGCCAGCCAGCCGCCGTACCCGATGATGCCGGGCGGGATCTTGCCCTGCACGCCGATGCCGACCGCGGCGTAGCCGCCGACCCCGACGGCCAGGGCGAGCACGAGCAGGAAGAGCTCCGCCCCTCGCCGACGGCGGTGGACGAAGCCCATGAGTGCGGAGTTGGCGGTCACGGGAGTCTGCGCCGGCTCAGCCGGCGGCCCCCGTCCCGGTGGGGGTGCTCGGGCTCGGCTGGTCGGTGGCCTCGGGCGCGGTGGGGGAGGTCGGGTCGGTCTCCGTGGGCACGCGGTTGGCGGCGATCTTCTCGACGGTGTCGCGCGCGGCGGTGAGGTCGTCGACCTGGATGGAGTCGGCGACCAGGCGCCGATCACCGGAGGAGAGGTCGTCGAGGCGCAGGTCGGTCACGACCACGGCCTCCGAGAGCGGCAGGCCCGGCAGCGAGGCGTCGACGCCGCGGAAGATCACCACGACCCCGTCCTGCTCGCCGACGTAGTACTGCTGCTGCACCCAGGACCAGGCGATGGTCGCGGCGATCCACACCACGCCCATCGCGATCACCAGCGCCATCACGCGCCGCAGCAGGCCGTAGCGCTGGGGCGGGCGGGGGGCGTAGCGGGCGGTCTCGGGGTCGATCGGGTCGCTGGGGATGGCGAACGGCGCCACGTCGAGGATCTCGGCGTCGATCGGCTCGAGCTCGCCGGTGTCACCGGAGCGGTGCCCGCGGAAGAGCGCGCGGGGCAGGCGTCGCTTGAGCTCGGCCGCCGCGCCGACCAGCATCGGCTCGAGCTCGCCGTACGACGGATCGGCGGCAGCGCGCTCCTGGGTCACGACGTCGGCGACGATGCAGGTGACGTTGTCGGAGCTGCCGGCCTCGAGGCTGGCGCGCACGAGCTCGACGGCGGCGAAGTCGGGGGTGCCCATCGAGAGGATGTCGGCCAACCGGCCGTCGTCGAGGACGCCGCACGCGCCGTCGCTGCACAGCAGCAGCCGGTCGCCCTCGACGAGCTCGAGCACGGACAGGTCGGGCTCGGCCTCGTGGACGCCGTCGAGGGCCTTGAGGATCAGGTTGCGATGCGGGTGGACCCGCGCCTCGGCCTCGGTGATCCGGCCCTCGTCGATGAGGCTCTGCACGAACGTGTGGTCCGTGGTCAGCTGGGAGATCTCGCCGGAGCGGAAGAGATAGGCACGGCTGTCACCGACGTGGCCGATGCCGATGCGTCGCCCGTCGAAGAGCGCCACGGTGGCGGTGGTGCTGGTGCCGTTGATGGAGGGGTCCTCGTCGACGAGGCGCCCGATCGTGGCGTGCGCGTCGTGGAGCCCGTCGGTGACGCGGTCGAGGAGCGTGACCTCGACGCCCTGGGGGGAGACGTCGAGGCTGCGCAGCTCGGACACTGCGGTGCTCGAGGCGATGTCGCCCCGTGCGGCGCCGCCGACGCCGTCGCAGACGGTGAGCAGCCACGGCCCGGCGTACCCGGAGTCCTGGTTGTCCTTGCGGACCCGACCGACGTCGGAGATGGCGGAGTAGTGCAGGAGCAGGTTGGCCGGGGGCACGGGGATGCTCTTGGTGGAGTCGCCGGTCACCGCCTCGGCGTCGGTCGACTCGGCGCCCGCGGCCACGGGGCTCTCGGGTGTCTCGGGGTTCTGCGGAGCTCGTGTCACTTCTTCAGCTCCAGGATCGTCTTGCCGATCCGGACCTCGGTGCCCAAGGTGATGGTGGTGGGCTGGGTGATGCGCACGCTGCCGATGTAGGTGCCGTTGGTGGAGCCGAGGTCCTCGACGAACCACTGGTCGCCGGAGGCCGCGATGCGGGCATGACGCGTCGAGACGTAGTCGTCGTCGAGCCGGATGGCGGCGTCGGTGCCGCGCCCGATGAGGATCGGGGCCTGCGCGAGCTGGGCGGTGGCCCCGGTGTTGCTGCCCTGGGTCACCGCGACGTGGGTGGGGGAGCCGCGGCCCTTCTTGGGCGCCTTCGGCTTGGCGGCGCGCGGCACGCCCTGTCCACGCGCGGCCTCGGGCACGCGGGCGCCGAACATGTCGGAGCGGATGACCGACAGGGCCGAGAGCACGAAGATCCACAGGACCGCGAGGTAGGCGATGCGGATCAGGAAGAAGGTGAGCTCAGACACCGGGCACCTCTTCGGAGACGATGCGCAGGGTCAGCGTGGTGTTGCCGACCTGCACCTTCGAGCCCTCGCGCAGGGTGGCGCGGGGGACCTTGCGTCCGTCGATGCGGATGCCGTTGGTCGAGCCGAGGTCGTGGACCTCGATCGAGGGCGGCTGTTCGCCGCGCCCCATGGTGATGAGGAACTCAGCGTGCCGCCGGCTGATGCCGGGGTCGTTGATGCGGATGTCGGCGTCGGTGCCGCGACCCACGACCAGCCCGGGAGGCTGGAGCGGGTGCTGGCTGCCGTTGACCTCGAGGAGCGCGGTGGCGCGTCGTACCTGGGTGTGCGTGGCGGTGCCGGTCACCTTGGCCTGGGCCTCGCTGCGGATCCGGAAGCGACCGGTGGTGAGGTCCTCGGCGGTCTCGAAGTCGATGTGGATGGGGCCCGGGAAGACGTAGGCCTGGGCCTCGGCGTGCTGCTGGAGCTGGTCGGACAGCTCGCGCGCCAGCGTCGAGTCGAAGGGCGCCAGCCGCTCGAGGTCGGAGGCGGCGAGCTCCACGTGGAAGGAGTTGGGCACCAGGCGACGGTCGCGCGAGAGGATCTGGGCGTTGTTGTCGAGCTCGCGCTGCAGGGCGGCGGAGATCTCCACCGGCTGCACCGCACTGCGGAAGGTGCGGGCAAAGACCCCGGAGATCATCGACTCCAGACGGCGCTCGAAGCGCTGCAAACCGCTCATCTCACACCTCCTTGCTCGGTCAGATCGGGGACGCTCCACGGGGCCGGACCAGCCGCCCCATGGCATGCCGACCAGCGGTCCGTAGACCGGAGGTCCGGTCGATCGTAGCCATGTCGCGCGCGGCTTTCCTGCACCCGCACCGCGAAGGACCACGCCGGAGGCAGCCGGAGCCCCGCCGGTTTGGGGATGGATCGAGGGCTGGGCTAACCTTGCCCGGCTACATGCGCGAGTGGCGGAACGGCAGACGCGCTGGCTTCAGGTGCCAGTGTCCGAAAGGGCGTGGGGGTTCAAATCCCCCCTCGCGCACAGATCCGAGGTCGGGGCTCCCAGAGATGGGGGACCCGGCCTCGAGTTGTCTCACGACCATCTCGGTGCCGTCGCCCGGAGATCATTGCGGGCGCCCACACCGCGTGACGCCCTAGAGTGCGCACGCCTGGAAAGGGGCCATGAAGATGATCACGGTGATGGCGGGGACCGAGGTCCCGGCGTACCTTGCCCCCTCGGCGGCTCTGTTGGTCGCGGCAGCTCTGGTCGGCTACCTCAGCGTCAAGGCCCGGGTGGTCCCGATCGTGGGCTTCCTCGTGGCGGGCGTGATCATCGGACCCGCCCAGCTCGGTCTGGTCGCCAACACCGAGAGCGTCGAGGCGGTTGCCGAGATCGGCGTGATCCTGCTGCTGTTCACCATCGGCATCGAGTTCTCCCTCGACCGCCTGGCGAAGGTCTGGCGCTGGATCGTGCTGGGCGGCGGAGCCCAGGTGACCCTGGCTGTCGGCGCGACGCTCGGGCTGGTCGCGATCCTCGGGGAGAACTGGCGGATCGGGCTGTTCACCGGCTTCGTCGTCGCCCTCTCCAGCACCGCGATCGTGCTGACGATCCTGGCCGACCGCGGCCAGACCAACAGCGTGCAGGGACGCCTGGCGCTCTCCGTGCTGATCCTGCAGGACCTCGCCGTGGTGGCGATGGTCGTGGTCATCCCGCTCCTGGCGGCAGACGCCGAGGGTGGGGCGTCGCCGCTGCTGCGTGCCCTGGGTACGGCGGTCGTGGTGATCGCCCTGGTCCTGGTCGTGGCCCGACGCCTGATGCCGCCGGTCCTCGAGCGCGTGGCCGCCCTGTGCTCGCCGGAGGTCTTCCTGCTGAGCATCGTCGCGATCTGCCTCGGCACCGCCTACCTGACCGCTCTCGCCGGCGTGAGCGTCTCCCTGGGTGCCTTCCTCGCCGGCCTCGTGGTCAGCGAGAGCCGCCAGAGCACCCAGGCCCTGGCCGAGGTCCTGCCGCTGAAGATCCTCTTCTCGGCCGTGTTCTTCGTGTCGGTCGGGATGCTGCTCGACCTCGGGTTCGTGGCGCAGAACCTGCCGCTCGTGCTCGGCCTCGCCCTCGGCGTCCTGCTGCTGAAGGCCTTGACGACGACCCTCGCGCTGCTGCCGACCGGGGTCGGGTGGCGCCAGGCGCTGGCAGCCGCGCTGCTGCTCGGCCAGATCGGGGAGTTCTCCTTCGTGCTCCTCACCGCGGGCGGCGACGCCGGCCTCAGCCCGGCCGGCCTGGACGACGACGGGTTCCAGGCCGTTGTGGCGGTCACCGTGCTGCTGATGGTCGTCACTCCGCTGCTCGCTGCCGCGGGTGGCCGGTTGGTCAAGGCCGGACCGCAGCCCGAGCAGGCGCCGGAGGGCTCCTCGGGAGCCGAGGGGGAGTGGCGCGACCACGTCGTGATCCTGGGCTGGGGCACCGACAGCATCGAGCTGGCCCGCGAGCTGAGCAGCCGCGACATCCCTGTGGTGATGACCACCCTCAACCCGGAGGGGGCCCGCGCCGCGGAGGCGGCCGGCCTCGCGGTCGTCACGGGCGACCCGACCCGGTCCTCGATCATGGAGCACGTCGCGGTGGCCGACGCCCGGCTGGTGGTGATCGCCGAGGACGAGCCGGAGCGCACCGCCGAGATCGCCACGATCGTGCGCGACCTCACCTCCGCACCGATTGTGGCGCGGGCCCATTCCCACGAGGGCCTGACGGCGTACGCAGCGGCGGGGGTCGACCACCTCATCGATCCGCAGGCCGCCAGCCGCTACCACCTCTTCATCACCGTGCTCGACCAGCTGGGCCTCCCGCGCCACCCGCCGCCGCCCCCCGGGTCGCGCACCCGCACCTGGGCGGACACCTCGCGCCTGGTGCACCGGCCGGTCCCTGCCGACGCGGGCTGCACCCATGCCGAGTCCTCGGTGCCGGTGCTCCCCGCGACCCAGGCCTGCCTGGCGTGCCTGAGGGACGGGCTGGAGTGGGTGCACCTGCGCGTGTGCCTCGGCTGCGGCCAGGTCGGTTGCTGCGACTCCTCGGTCGGCCGCCACGCCCGCGCCCACTTCGCCTCGTCGGGCCACCCGGTGATGGGTAGCGCGGAACCCGGCGAGGACTGGGGCTACTGCTTTGTGGACGACGTCACGTTCGAGTAGGGCTGTGGGGGCGTCGCCGGGGCGTTTGGTTTACCCGGTCGACCGGGTAAACCCCCACTTATCGGCCGGAACTCTCGCCGACAAGTGGAAGTTCTGCCCGCGGAATAACCCCCGGGGGGGTTCATGTTACGGTGGGGTAACTGATCCCCCATGGGGGTTCCCCCTACCGTTCTGGAGACCTCACGGATGACGACCACCACTGTCCGCCCCGACCACACGTCGGGGGGCGAACCCGATCCCCTCGACACCCCCCCGATCAATCGCGAGGCCCCCGCAGTCGATGACGACCGCGCCGCGTCCGGCCCTCTGGGCCGTCTGGGCCTCCTGGTCATCGACCACCGCCGCCTCACCGCCATCCTCTGGGTGATCCTGGTGGTCGGCCTCGGCATCTTCGCCCCGCGCGTCGAGTCCGAGCTGTCCGGCGCCGGCTGGCAGGCCGACGGCTCCGAGTCCGTCGCCGTGCGCGAGGCCGCTGAGGCCAACTTCGGCGGCAACGCCAGCTCGGCCATCCAGGTCGTGATCCACAGCAACGACGGCTCCCTCGACACCGATGCCGGCCGCGACATCGTGGCCCGCGCGACCGCGATCCTCGAGGCCGACAGCCGGATCTCCCAGGTCGTGCCGCCGCAGGCCGGCGCCACGGTGAGCCAGGACGGCACGACTGCCGTGCTGCTCGCCGGCGCCGGTGCCGACACCAACGAGATGGTGCGTGCCGCCGACGACCTCAAGGAGCCGCTGCAAGAGCTCTCGACCGACGGCATCGAGGTCAACCCCACGGGTGCCTCGCTGCTGTGGTCGGACTTCAACGAGGCCAACCTCGACGCGATGCTGAAGTCGGAGATGGTCTCCTGGCCGGTGACGCTGGCCATCCTGGTCCTCGCCTTCGGTGCCCTCGTGGCTGCCGGGCTCCCGCTCCTGCTCACCCTCGCCGGGCTCGTCGCCTCGGCCGGGTCGCTGGTGCTGATCAACCAGCTCGTGCCGGTCTCGATCTGGGCGATGAACTTCGCGATGATGTTCGCCCTCGCTCTCGGTATCGACTACGCGCTGTTCCTCGTGGTGCGCTACCGCGCCGCCCGGATGGGCCACGACATGCCACGCCGCAAGGCCGTGGCAGAGACGATGGACACCGCCGGCAAGGCCGTGCTGCTCTCCGGCGCCACCGTGCTGATCTCGCTGTCCGCCGTCCTGCTCGTGCCCTCGCCGTCGTTCCGCTCGATGGCCGGCGGCATCATGCTCGCGGTCGTCTTCGTGCTCGCTGCCACCCTGACCCTGCTGCCCCTGGTGCTCTACTCACTCGACCTGCGCATCAACAAGTTCGCGCTGCCGTGGTCGCGCTCCGGTGAGCACCGCTCGCCGAAGTTCGCCGCCTGGGGTGAGCGTCTGTGGAAGCACCCGATCGCCTTCGGTACCGCCTCGGTCGTCGTGCTGCTGGCCCTGGCCGCGCCGATCTTCGGCCTGACCACCGCCATGCCCTCGATCGCCGTGCTCCCCGAGGACGCCAGCGCCCGCGTCGGCTACAACCAGGTGCAGGACGCCTTCGGTGAAGGTGCCCCCGGCGCCCTCCAGGTCGTCGTCGGCATGGACGACCTCGCCGAGACCGAGAAGGCGCTCGCCGACGACCCGGGCATCGCCGGCGCCATGCCGGGCATGCCGTCCTCCGACGGCAGCGGCGACGTGCTGATCCAGGCCGTCCCGACCGTGGACCCGTCGAACCCCGAGCTCGCCGAGACCGTCGACCGACTCCGGGGCGACCTGCCCGAGTCGGCCATCATCGGCGGCGCGGCCGTGGAGAACCTCGACCTCAAGAGTCAGCTCGACGAGTCCACGCCGCTGGTGATCGCCGTGATCCTGGCGCTCGGGTTCATCCTGCTGCTGGTCGCGCTCCAGGCCCCGCTCATCTCGCTGCTCGGCACGCTGGTCAGCCTGCTCTCGACCGCCGCTGCCTTCGGTGTCGCCCGCCTGGTCTTCCAGGAGGGCATGGGCGCGGACTTCTTCGGCTTCGAGTCGCAGGGCTTCCTCGACGCGTGGGCGCCGGTGTTCTTCTTCGCCATGATCTTCGCGATCGCGATGGACTACACCGTGTTCCTCCTGGCCTCGGCCAAGGAGCACTACGAGCACTCGGGCGACCCGCACGAGGCCATGGTCGGTGCGCTGGCCCACTCGGGTCGCGTGATCTTCGCCGCCGGCGCGGTCATGGTCGCGGTGTTCTTCACCTTCGCCCTGTCCGGCCCGCTGCCGCCCAAGGAGATGGGCATCATCTTGGGCATCGCGGTGCTGCTCGACGCCTTCCTGGTGCGCCTGGTGCTCCTGCCGGTGCTGCTGCGCCTGACCGGCAACGCCGCCTGGTGGAGCCCCGCCTGGCTGCGCCGGGTACTGCCCACCGTCCGCTTCAGCCACGGCTAATTCCGGACTCAGAACAGCTCGATGAGTGACACCCTTCAAATCGAACCCGAAACCGTGAGGAGACGACCATGTGTCGACCTGTGAACTGCAAGACCTGCGGCAAGACCACCTGGGCCGGCTGCGGCAGCCACGTGGCCGAGGTACGCCGGAGCGTGCCCGCCCAGCAGTGGTGCGGCGGCCACGACAAGGCTGAGACCTCGGCCTCGTCCGGCGGCGGCCTGTGGAGCCGGCTGCGTAGCAAGTCCTGATCAACCACCCAGAGGGGGAGGGAGCCGAGGCTCCCTCCCCCTCTACGGTGTGCGCATGAGGTCACCGAACGCCCTGGAGTCCGCGCTCGACACCGTCCTCGACCGCTCCCTGGTGCTCGGCTACACCAAGATCGGCCCCCGGCTGCGACGTCGCTGGTGGGCCGCCGACCCCGAGCCCGGCGCGCTGCTGGGGCGGCGGGTCGTGGTCACCGGCGCCACCTCCGGCATCGGCGAGGCGATGGTCTCGTCGTTCGCAGCGCTCGGCGCCACCGTGCACGTGCTCGGCCGCAATCGCGAGAAGGTACGCCGCGTCGTGGCCGAGGTGCGGGCCGCGCAGCCCGGGGCCGACCTCGTCGAGGAGGTCTGCGACATCGGCGACCTCGACGCCGTCCGCGCCTGGACCGACGACCTCACCTCGCGCATCGACGGCCTGCACGGGCTGGTCCACAACGCCGGTGTGATGGTTCCCGAGCGCACCGAGAGCGCGCAGGGCCACGAGATGGCGCTGGCCGTCCACGTGCTCGGCCCCCACCTGATGACCGAGCGCCTCCTTCCGCTGCTCGGCGCCGACGCGGGCACGGTGGTGCTGATGTCGTCGGGCGGCATGTACTCCGCCGGTCTGCGCTCGACGCCCGACGAGATCGAGTACCGCGACGGTGACTACGACGGGGTGCGCGGCTATGCGCGCACCAAGCGGATGCAGGTGGTGCTGGCCGACGCGTGGAGCGAGCGGTTGCGCGGCGGGCAGGTGCGCGTCGAGAGCTGCCACCCCGGCTGGGTGGCCACCCCCGGCGTGAGCGACAGCCTCCCGGGCTTCGACAAGGTGATGGGACCGCTCCTGCGCACCGCCGCCTCCGGCGCCGACACCGCGGTCTGGCTCGTCGCGACCCGGCCCGTCGCGCCCGGGCGCCATCACTTCTGGCACGACCGGGCCACCCGGCCCACGACGTACCCGATCCAGCGCACGCAGGACCCCGCGGCCCTGCGGGCCTTCCTCGACTACGTCGCCGGCGCGACCGGCACCGTGTGGCCGTGAGGACGTCGGCCGCTCGGGGTTGTCACCCGCGGTGATACTCGACGACATGATCCACGCCCCCCAGCCCGACGCCGAGGTGCTGGCCGAGCCGCTGCGCTCGCGCTGGAGCCCCAGCATCTTCGACCCCACCCACGAGCTCTCCTCCGACGAGATCACCACGCTCCTGCGGGCCGCCCAATGGTCGCCGAGCTCCGGCAACTCCCAGCCGTGGCACTTCCTGGTCGCACCGCGCGGCAGCGCGGCTCACGCCGCGGTGGTCCCGCACCTGAGCCGCGGCAACTCCGGCTGGGTCCCCCGGGCCGCGCTGGTGCTGGTCGGCGGCACCCAGGTGGCTCCCGACCCGGACGCCGCCCCCGACGCCAAGGCGCCCCCGAACCCCGACATCGCGCGCTACGACCTCGGACAGGCGGCCGCACACATCACCCTCCAGGCACGGGCGATGGACCTGCACGCCCACCAGTTCGGCGGCTTCGACAAGGAGGCGGTGGCCGCGGCGTTCGCAGTGCCGGCTCACGTCCAGCTGCTCGCGGGTATCGCGGTGGGACGGCGCGGCTCCGCGGCCGACGTACCCGAGCGCGACCAGGAGCGCGAGCAGCGCCCACGGCGCCGCAAGCCGTTGGCCGAGATCACCCACAGCGAGCAGTGGGGCCGTCCGTGGACGGGGTGACCCGCAGGCGGCGGCTGTCGCCGTGGGTCCTGGTGTTCGTGGTGGTCGTGATCAACCTGCCCGTCGTCCACTCCGCCTATCTCGGCTGGCAGCTGGACCGCTCGGGGATCGACACCACCGCGACCCTCACCAGTCATGTCGAGATCGAGGGCCGCTACGGCGTCGAGTTCCGCTTCGGGCGCGACATCGACCCCGGGCAGACGCTCCCGACCTACCTGGCGCGGGTGGACCCCGATGCCTACGAGCAGGCGGTACGCGAGGAGACCGTGCCGGTGCGCGTGCTGGCCGACAACCCGGCCGCCAACCAGGTCGCCGGACAGGTCACGAGCAGGCTGCCGCTGGTCATCACCCTGCTGACCGACCTCGTGCTGCTGGCCTTCTTCCTGCTCATCGGGCGGGGGCGACGCAACGGCCGCGCCGACGGTACGCCGGGAGCCCCTGGCGGGCGCGACATCCCGCTGCACCTGGTGGCTCTGGAGGACGTCGTGCGGTGCCGGCCCACCAACAACCTGTTGCGCCTCGACGACGCGACATACCTCGTCAGCGGCGAGGTCTGCCTGATCGACGACGTCGGCATCGTGCTCGACCTCGGTGATCGCCAGGTGCGCGTCGACCTGGCCGGTCACGCCAACCCGGTCGGCTACCAGCAGCCGGCTCGCGTTACGGCCCGCCTGTCAGACTTGCGCGCATGACCTCCCTCCAGGACTTCTCCGCCACCGCCCTCGACGGCGGTGACGTCGACCTCGGCACCTACGCCGGCCGGGTCGTGCTCGTCGTCAACACCGCCTCCAAGTGCGGCTTCACGCCCCAGTACCAGGGCCTGCAGGAGCTGCACGAGAAGTTCGGTGAGGAGCAGTTCTCGGTGCTCGGCTTCCCGTGCGACCAGTTCCTCAACCAGGAGCTCGACGACGATGCCGAGATCGGCGCGTTCTGCGAGAAGAACTACGGGGTCACGTTCCCGATGTTCAGCAAGGTCGACGTCAACGGCAAGGACGCCCACCCGCTCTTCCGCTGGCTCAAGAAGGAGAAGAAGGGCAGCCTCGGCGGTCGGGTCAACTGGAACTTCACCAAGTTCCTCATCAACGCCCAGGGCGAGGTCGTCGGGCGCTACTCACCCAAGACCGAGCCGTCGGCGATCACCGCCGACATCGAGAAGGCGCTGCGGGGCTGATCCGGTGACGACCTTCTCGGCTTCGACCACCGCCGATGCGATCCTGCCCGTCGAGCGCCAACGCGTCTGGGACGTCCTGGTCGACCCCACGCTGGTGGCCCGCTTCACGCCGTTCGTCAAGACGATCGTCGCCGACGGTGACCACTGGATCTGGACGCTCTCGGGGCTCTCGGTCCTGGGCAAGGGCTTCTCGGCCGACTTCACCGAGCGGATGACGCTCGAGGAGGGCAAGCGGATCGAGTTCACCCATGACCCGCCGACCGGCGCCAAGGAGCGCGCCGGCGTGCACGGTTGGTATGCCCTGAGCGACGTCGACGGCGGCGTGCTGCTGGAGACGAGCCTGGAGATCTGCGTCGACCTCCCGTTGCCCAAGATTTCGGGGCCGGCGGTGCGCTCGACGATGAAGGGCGTCATGGCCCAGATGGGTGACCGGTTCTCCAAGAACATCAACCACCACCTCGGCGTGCGCTGACGCCTCGGCACCGGGCAGCACGCGGGCGTCCCCTGCTACTTGCCCGTAACCCTTGCTGGGGTCGATGGTGAGTAGATGATCCGGACCGCCACCACGTCGTCGTACTCGATCACCATGCGGTTGCACACCGCTCCCGACCACGGAGTCGTCGGTGCGGTGGCCACCGCGGTCGCGGCCGGCGGGGGCATCGTGACCGCCATCGACGTCGTGGAGTCGAGCCACACCCGGCTGGTCCTCGACGTCACCTGCTCGGCCGCCGACGCCGACCACTCCGCCGAGCTGGTCGCCGCGGCCGACGCCGTGGAGGGTGTCGAGGTCTACAAGGTCAGCGACCGCACGTTCCTGCTCCACATCGGGGGCAAGATCGAGGTCGCCTCGAAGGTGCCGCTGCGCAACCGCGACGACCTGTCGATGGCCTACACCCCGGGAGTGGGCCGGGTGAGCCAGGCGCTCGCCGACCACCCCGAGGACATCCCGCGGCTGACCATCAAGGGCAACTCGGTGGCGGTGGTGACCGACGGGTCGGCGGTGCTCGGGCTGGGCAACATCGGCCCGGGAGCCGCGCTGCCGGTGATGGAGGGCAAGGCGGCCCTCTTCAAGCGGTTCGCCGACATCGACGCGTGGCCGATCTGCCTGGCCAGCCAGGACACCGACGAGATCGTCAAGGCCGTGGAGATGATCGCGCCGGGCTTCGGCGGGATCAACCTCGAGGACATCGCGGCTCCACGCTGTTTCGAGATCGAACGCCGATTGCGCGAGAGCCTCGACATCCCGGTCTTCCACGACGACCAGCACGGCACCGCGATCGTGGTCCTCGCCGCCCTGACCAACGCCTTGCGGGTCGTGGGCAAGGAGCTCCCCGCGGCGCGGGTGGTGGTGTCGGGAGCCGGTGCGGCCGGCTCGGCGATCGTGACCCTGCTGCTCGCCTCCGGGGTCACCGACGTGGTGGTCTACGACCGCGAGGGCTGCCTGGTGGCCGACATCGAGGGCCTGTCGCCCGCCAAGAAGCAGCTCGCCCTGGTGACCAACCCGCGCCTGGTCACCGGCACCCTGCACGACGGACTCCGCGGCGCCGACGTCTTCATCGGGGTCAGTGCCCCCAACATCCTCGACGCCGAGTGGATCCGTGACATGGCCGACGACGCCGTCGTCTTCGCCCTGGCCAACCCCGACCCGGAGGTCGACCCCGCCGAGGCCGGCAAGTACGCGGCCGTCGTGGCCAGCGGACGCTCGGACTACCCCAACCAGATCAACAACGTGCTGGCCTTCCCCGGTGTCTTCCGCGGCCTGCTCGACGCGCGGGCCAGCGAGATCACCGTGGAGATGCTGCTGCGAGCAGCGACCGCGATCGCACAGGTCGTCGGCGACGACGAGCTCAACCCGACGTTCATCATCCCCACGGTCTTCAACCCCGACGTGCCGAAGGCGGTTGCCGCTGCGATCCGGGGCCACTGACGGCACCGGAGGGTGAGCCGGCGAGGAACGAGCCGTGACGAAACCCCCGCAGGCCGACCGTCTACCTGAAGGCGGTCGGTCGCCTTGCCGGGCAACGTCAGAGGCCTCGCCCAGGGGGTCGCCCGGCTCCGGAGCCCAGGGCCGTAGGGCGACTACTTGCGGGTGGGCGGCTTGACCCGCATGAAGCCGGCCGGTCGGAACTGGACCTTGCGCTCCAGCGCCGCGTTGGCGACCTTCTTGGAGTCGGCGGCGATCGTCACCGCGAACGGGTGGTCGGCGTAGACGACCGTGGTCTCGAAGGTGCCGTCCGGACGCGGGGCGGCGCGGTAGACGAGCCGGTCACCCCCCGCGGCCTTCACCGGCTTGGTGCCGGCGTACCGCTTCTCGAAGTAGGTGAGCCCGCGCTTGGTGGTGCTGCGCTGGCTGTAGCTGATGGTGGCCTTGCTCTTGGCCACGGGCTGCACGCAGTCGTACTGCACCGGACGCGTCTGGGTGGGGCCGCGGAAGGAGACCTTCTCGCAGCGGCCGCCGCGGGGCTTGAACGACGGGAAGACCCATTGGAGTCCCGACACCCCGGTCGGGGCGGGGCACTGCGCCCGGGGCGCCTCGGTGTCGTCCCAGCAGGTCACGTCGGGGGCAGCGACCGGCTCCTCGGTCCGGTCTCCCCACAGCATCTGCCCGCCGAGGACGGCGGCGTAGACCAGGCCGACGAGCAGCGGGAGGATCACGAGGGGGGCGCGCCACCGGCGCAGGAAGCGCCCGAAGGCGCACAGCGCCCGCCACCCGAGGAGCAGCACGGCCATCGCGGCATGCAGCACGGCGCGCAGGACGTGCAGGGCGACGAGCCCGGCCCGGCGCAGACTCCCGGCCCCCTGGGCAGCGGGGTCGTCCGAGCGGGGTCCCGTGGGGTCGTCCGAGCGTTCGCTGGCCGAGTCAGTGAGGACGGGGTCGGTCATGCGGAGTGCTCCGATGGGTCTGCACGGCTGGGGTCCGTCCATTGTGACGCGCACCGCAGTGCTGGGCGCGAGCGGACCCGCCGCCAGGCCTGCGCGGGCCCCGGATCCCCGCTGCCGATCACTTGACATCCGGCTACCTCTTGTCAAGCAGGTTTACATCGCCTACCGTCGTGTAAACCGCACGGACCCGCAGTACGAGAGGCAGAGCGTCGATGGACACCATCCCCCACAGCACCGTCCCCCCTGGATCGACCGAGGCCTGGAAGGACGGCAAGCGCTACCTGTGGCTGATCGGCCTGGTCGTGCCCCTGCTCGCCTTCATCGCCTTCGGCATGTGGGCCCTCACCGGCTGGGGCGTGTGGTTCTGGATCGGCCCGATCGTGATCCTCGGTGTCGTGCCCGCCATCGACCTCGTCGCCGGCCTCGACCGCACGAACCCGCCCGACGACGCGATCGAGGCGCTGGAGAAGGACCGCTACTACCGCTGGATCACCTACCTCTTCCTGCCGGTCCAGTACGTCGGCTTCGTCGGTGCCCTCTACCTCATCGCCCGGGGAGCGCCGTTCGGCCTCGGCGAGCTGACCACCCTCGACAAGATCGGGATGGCGATCTCGATCGGCTGCATCGGCGGGATCGGCATCAACACCGCCCACGAGCTCGGGCACAAGCGCGAGGCCAACGAGCGGTGGTTGTCCAAGATCGCTCTGGCCCAGAGCTTCTACGGCCACTTCTACATCGAGCACAACCGTGGCCACCACGTCCGTGTCGCCACGCCCGAGGACCCGGCGTCCTCCCGGCTCGGGGAGTCCTTCTACGCCTTCTGGCCGCGCACTGTCGTCGGCTCGCTGCGTAGTGCCTGGAGCCTGGAGAAGAAGCGGTACGCCCGCAAGCAGCAGCACCCGTTCCGCCTCGGCAACGACGTCCTCAACGCGTGGGTCATGTCGGCGGTGCTGTTCGGCGGCCTGATCGCCTGGCTCGGCATCGGCATCGCGCCGTACCTGGTCCTGCAGGCGATCGTGGGCTTCTCGCTGCTCGAGGTCGTCAACTACATGGAGCACTACGGCATGCTGCGCCAGAAGGTCGGTGTCGGTTCGCGTCAGCGCTACGAGCGCGTCGACCCCTCGCACTCCTGGAACTCCAACAACATCGCCACCAACGTGCTGCTCTACCACCTGCAGCGCCACAGTGACCACCACGCCAACCCGACCCGGCGCTACCAGACCCTGCGCGACTTCGAGGAGTCCCCGGTGCTCCCCACGGGCTACGCCGGGATGATCGTCCTCGCGCTGGTCCCCCCGCTGTACTTCCGCGTCATGGACAAGCGGGTGCTCGCCCACTTCGACGGCGACGTGACCCGCGCCAACATCTCGCCCCGCAAGCGGGCCACGATGCTCGCCCGGCACCCCCGCCCGGCTGCCGTGGTGGAGGCCGAGCGGGTGGCGGCCGCCGATGCCGCGGCCCTCCTCGCCGCGCAGAACGCCGCCGAGGAGATCCTGGCCGCGCGCTGCCCCGGGTGCGGCTACACCTACGAGGTCGAGGTCGGCAACGAGCTCGAGGGCTTCGCCGCCGGCACGGCGTGGGCCGACATCCCTGAGGACTGGTGCTGCCCCGACTGCGGCGTGCGCGAGAAGATCGACTTCGTCGCCGTGCAGAAGCAGGACGCCGCCTCGTGATGCGCATCGAGGTGGACCGCGACCTGTGCCAGGGTCTGGGCATGTGTGAGGCCATGGCGCACGAGTACTTCGAGGTCGACGACGACGAGGTCATGACCGTGCTCGACGAGAGCCCGGCCGAGGCCGACCGCGGCCAGGTCCACGCCGCGGTGCAGGCCTGCCCCGTGCTGGCACTGACCCTGCACGGATAACCGTCTGCACGCGGCCCGGCCGCCCTCCCGCTGGGGGGCAGGCCGGGCCGCGACTACGCTCTGCCTGTGAGCGAGCCCGGGTCGACGATGCGCGGTCGCATCGTCGCCGAGGCAGTCCGCCTGACCGGCGAGGTCGGTTGGGCCCAGGTCACGATGGCGCGCCTGGCCGACGCGGTCGGCGTCAGCCGTCAGACGGTCTACAACGAGATCGGCACCAAGCCCCGCCTGGCCGAGGCGATGATCCTCGGCGAGCTCGAGCGGTTCCTCGGCCTGGTCTCGGTCGCCTTCGACTCCCACCCCGAGGACCTGGTCGCCGCCATCCGCGACGCCGCGCGTAGCGTGCTCGAGACCGCCCAGGGCAACGCCCTGCTCCATGCGGTGGTCTCGGCCACGCACGGCGCCGACACCGAGCTCCTCCCGCTGCTCACCACCCACGCCGAGTCGCTCCTGGTCGCTGCCAAGGCGGTCATCGCCGAGCGACTCGTGCCCTACGACGTACCGCTGGAGCCTGCGGAGCTCGCCGCAGCCATCGACATGGTCGTGCGTGTGGTGCTGAGCCATGTCATGCAACCCACCGACGAGCCGGCCTCCACGGCGGACGACATCGCGTGGATCGCAGCGCGGGTGCTGCGCTGATCCTTTGCTCAGGCCACGGTGGCAGTTCTCACTCCTGAGTTGCCGTCGCCGACTAGCCTGAGCCGTAGGGGAGGGAGGACGCGATGACGCGAGCGCCGAGCAGGATGCGTCGACTGGTGGCCGTCACGGCGACCGTCGCGATGCTGTCGGCCGCCTGCGGCGCGGCCGAGTCGGCGCCCGAGACCACCGCCTCCCCGACGAAGAAGACCAAGATCCCCCGTCAGGACACCACGACCTCGGCGGGGCGCGGTGTCGTCCCGGTGCTCGACCCCAAGTACGCCATCGACCCGCCCGGACCGCGCAAGTCGGCGGTCGTCTCGGCCGACATCCTCATCCAGGACACCGAGCCGCTCAGCGACGAGGTCGTCGGTGCGATCCGCGACCTGCGCGGTGTGCGGGTCGCCACCCGGCTCTCGGTGGCCCAGGTCGTGCTCGAGAACAAGACCTATACGATCGCCGCGGTCGACCCGGGCGAGTACCGCCGCTACACCGCGCTCGACAGCGCGGAGTTCCAGGAGCAGTGGGACCGGGTGGCTGCCGGGGAGGCTGCGGTCGACGGACGGCTGCGCGACAAGATCCCCGCACCCGACGACTTCCTGGAGATCGGCCTGGACCAGAACACCACCCAGGTGCACATCGGGGCCTGGGCGCCCCAGGTCGAGGGTATCGACCTGGTCGTCAACACCAAGATCGGCCGCGCCCTGGGGATGACGATGGGCAACGCCCTGGTGGTCTCGACCGGTGCGGCCTCGCCCCAGTCGTTGCGTGAGCCGATCGGCGACATCATCGGCGAGAAGATCTCCCTGCAGAACCTCGACGTCGTGACCCGCCTCGGCCTGGACCCCGACGCCTTCCGCACGGCAGTGCTGGTGGGCTCGTTCGCCGACGCGGTCGGCGTCTTCAACTACACCCCGACCGGCGGCGGACGCATCGCCCCCGACCCGGCCTGGGTCGCGAGCCACATCACCACCGAGGTGGTGCCGATCCTCGGCAAGGTGACCTGCAACCGCGCGATCATGCCGCAGCTCAAGGCAGCGCTGGCCGAGGTCATCCAGCAGGGCCTCGAGTCGGAGATCCACCCCGGCGAGTACGCCGGCTGCTACTACCCGCGCTTCATCGCCGGGTCGACGAGCCTGTCCAACCACTCCTTCGGCCTCGCGCTCGACTTCAACGTGCCCGGCAACCTGCGCGGCACCGTGGGTCAGATGGACCGCGGGGTCGTGGCGATCTTCAAGCGCTGGGGCTTCGCCTGGGGTGGCGACTGGCGCTACACCGACCCGATGCACTTCGAGCTCGCCCAGATCGTCCGTCCCGGCTGACGCTCAGCAGCGCACGGAGGCCGAGCGTCCTCCCGTGGGGCTGCTTCTCACCTCACCCGGTTTCGTCTCGGGCTCGCTTGCGCTCGCCCGGCTCAACCTCCGGGACCTCCGGGACCTCAGGGGTCGAGGCGGGCGCGGACCTGGTGGGCGACGATCGCCATCGTGGAACGGGCGCGCGCCGGGTCCTCGGTGAGGAAGTAGTGGTCGGCGCCGGGGGTCACGTCGTGGATCACCTCGACCCCGGCCTCGCGCAGCCGCGCGGCGTACCGGTCACCGTCGGGGCGCAGGGTGTCGCGCTCGGCGGTCAGCACGATCGCGGGCGGGAGGTCGGTGAGGTCGGGGGCCAGCACCGGAGAGGCATAGGGCTCGGAGCGGGTGGCGGGGTCGGGGAAGTAGACACGGCGCACGAGGGCGCGCAGGGACGGCGAGATCATCCCGGCGCCGCTGGGCAGGTCGGTGGCCAGGTCGAGGGCCGGCACCCCGAGCACCTGGAGCCGGGGCTCGAACGACCCGGCGTCGCGCGCCTGCAGGCACACCGAGGCGGCCAGGCCGCCGCCGCTGGAGAAGCCGCCGACGGCGACCGGTGCCTCCTCGGCGATCGCGGCCGCTACGTCGTGGCACTGGTGCTGGGCCACCGGATAGGCGACGTAGGGGCCGGTGCGGAAGTCGACATTGACCACGCGCACACCCGCGGTGGCGGCGACGTAACGGCACCACCAGTCGTCCATCTGCGGGTAGCGCATCAGCCATGCGCCCCCGTGGAAGTGGACGTAGGCCGGCCCGGCAGTGCCCGGGGTGCCGCCGTACTCGTGCACGGTGACCTTGCCGTGCCGGGTGGGGATCCGGCGTCGGGTGGGGCGCGGCAGCTCGCTCCCGGCGAAGCGCAGGTCCTCGCCGTAGCGGACGGTGAAGCGCGCCATGGCGTGCATCGCGGTCGCGCTGATCCGGTCGCTGAGTCTCACGAGCGGTGATTCGGAGCCACGGCCCCGTCGGACGGGTCAGCGGCGCCGACGATGGGCGGCCGCCTTGACCCTGTTCTGGCAGCGGGTCGAGCAGAACCGGCGGGTGCCGTTCTTGGAGCCGTCGACGAACACCCGGTCGCACGGGTCCGCCGCGCACACCCCGAGCACGCCGGCCAGGTCGCTGCCCACGCAGAGCGCCAACGCCGAGGCGATGCCGGCGGTCCAGCCGAGCACGACGCCGTCGTCGGCGCCGTGGAAGTGCAGACCCCACCCCTCCTCGCCCCGATCGAGACGGGGGCGGGCACCGGTGTGGGCGAGCAGGTCGTTGACCAGGCCCGCAGCGCGGTCGAGGTCGCCCGCGGCCGTGGCGACGAAGACGCCCCGGATGGTGGTGGCGTACCCGGCCAGCGCCTCGGCCTGATCCGCGGTGACCCGGGCGGCACGCCCCTGGGAGACGAGCACCGCACCGATCGCGGCGGCTCGCGCGGCGCCGGCGGGCGGGACGACCTCGGTGGTGCCGTCGTGGCCGGGGGTGAGGGTGTTGACCAGCCCGACCCCGGCGGCGAGGAGGGTGTCCAGGTGACTGTCGAAACGCACTTGACCAGTCACTCCTTCCGGGTTAGCGTGCTGACCGTGACTGTCCAAACACACAATACCAGTGACGCTGCACCGACCGGCTACCGTCAGCTGCCACACGCGGTCTGGCTGCTCGTGGCCGCCCGCGCCGTCAACCGGCTCGGCGCGTTCGCCCTGTCGTTCCTGGCGGTGGTGCTGGTCGACGACTTCGGTGCCTCGGTCGGGACGGCCGGCCTGATGATGGCGGTCTTCGGTCTGGCGACGATCCCCTCACGGCTGGCCGGGGGACGGCTGGCTGATCGATTGGGTCGCGTGCCCACGATCTGCCTGGGCCTGCTGGGCTGTGCCGTCAGCCTCCTCTGGATCGCCGCGAGCCCAAGTCTGGTCCCGGCCCTGGCCGGGGTGGTCGCGCTCGGCCTCGCCTTCGAGCTCTACGAGCCCCCCAGCCAGGCCTTGGTCGCCGACCTGACCGATGACGCGCAACGCCCCCTCGCCTACGGTCTGCTCTCCGCGGCCCTGGCTGCCGGCGGCGCGGCGGCGGGACTGCTCGCGGTCGCCCTCGGCGGATGGGGCCTGCGCACGCTCCTCGTGGCCGATGCGGTGACCTGTCTCTTGGCCGCCGGGGTGGTGCTCGCCTTCGTCCACGACCCCGCGGCCGGGCCGGGGTCGAGCCCGGTGGACCCGGTGGGACCAGGGGCGGGCGGGAGACCGTCGTCGCCGTGGCGTGACCGCGGGTTGCTGGCGATGCTCGCGAGCGGCACCGGCTTCGCGCTGGTCTACCTCGGCGCGCTCATCGCCCTCCCGCTCACCTTCGCCGCGCGCGGCCTCCCCGCCGAGCAGGCGGGGCTGGTGCTCACGGCATCGGCACTGACGATGGTGGCCGCGCAGCCCCTGCTGCGGTGGCGACTCCTCCAGCCCCCCGGCTCGGACGGGTTCCGTGCCCTGACCGTCGGGTACGTCGTGCTCGCGGTCGGCCTGGCGGGCACGGCGGTGGCGACGTCGACGACGGGTCTTGTCGCAGCCGGCGTCGTGGGGAGCCTGGGCGACCTGCTGCTGATGGGGCACGCCTGGACGATCGTGTCGCGCCTGGCGCCGGCCGATGCCCGTGGCGCCTACCTCGCGGCGTACGGGCTGTCGTGGGGGTTCGCGGCCGTCATCGCGCCCTTGGTCGTCACCCAGCTGCTCGCCGAGGCCGGGCCGACCGGGCTGTGGCTCGGTCTTGCCGCCGGCAGCCTGGTGCTGGCGGCTGCCCAGCCGGCGGTGGCCCGCGCGGTCAGCGGTGCACGTCGTAGACGGCGAGGGTGACGCCGTTGGCGAACCGGTCGTGCTCGACGAGCTCGAGGCGAGCCGGGTGGCCGGCGTGCTCGGCGTGCTCGGCGTCAGGGGAGAAGAGTCGCTTGCCGCCGCCGAGCAGCACCGGGAAGACGAGCAGGTGGTAGCGGTCGACGAGGCCGGCTGCGGCCAGGCCCTGGGCCAGGGTGGCGCTGCCGTGCACGATGATCGGCCCGCCGTCGCCCTGCTTGAGAGCCGCGACGTCGTTGAGCGAGCGCAGGATGGTCGTGGGCTCCCAGCCGGGGTCGGCCTGCTCGAGCGTGGACGAGACGACGTACTTGGGCATCGCGTTGTAGCCGGCGAACTCCTCGGTCATCGTCGGCCAGACCGGGGCGAACTCCTCGTAGCTGACCCGTCCGAGCAGCAGGGCCGATGCCTCCTGCTGCTCGCGGTCCTTGATCTCGTAGACGGCCTCGACGAACTCGACCTCCTTGAACGTCCAGCCGGCCCGCGGGTGGTCGCCACCGCCGGGGGAGTCCATGACGCCGTCGAGGCTGAGGAAAGAGGTGACGATGAGGGGGCGCACAGGGCTCCTTGCTGGAGGACTTCGGTGTCGGACATGGGTACTGACCGGTCCGGGCGGCATTATTCATCGCTGCCGTCGCGCCCATGTGGCGGGGTTGGTTAGGTTGACCGGCATGCGCGCTGCCCAGATCCAGACCCTGACCGGACCCGCCGACATCGTCGTCGCTGACCTGCCCGAGCCCACGCCCGGCGAGCAGGACGTGCTCATCGAGGTGCATCGCGTGGGGGTCTCCTTCCCCGACCTGCTGCTCAGCCGCGGCGAGTACCAGCTCAAGCCCGAGGTGCCCTTCGCCCCCGGGGTCGACGTGGCAGGCACGGTCGTCAGTGGGCCGGGCTTCGAGCCGGGTCAGCGGGTGGCCGGCGTCGGTGGGTTCGGCGGCGCCGCCGAGCGGGCCGCCGTACCGGCGATGTTCACCTTTGCCCTGCCCGACGCGGTGAGCTTCGACGAGGGCGCGGCGTTGCCGATGAACTACCTGACCGCGGAGTTCGCCCTCTACGAGCGCGGCGGGTTGCGCGCGGGCGAGACCGTCCTGGTGCACGGGGCCGCCGGGGGTCTCGGCACCGCCAGCATCCAGGTGGCCAAGGGCATGGGCGCACGCGTGATCGCGGTCGTGAGCACTGAGGAGAAGGCCGAGGTGGCCCGCGCGGCCGGGGCCGACGAGGCCGTGCTCGTCGAGGGGTTCAAGGACCAGGTCAAGGAGCTCACCGGCGGCGTGGGCGTCGACGTGGTCGTCGACATCGTCGGCGGCGGCGTCTTCATGGACTCCCTGCGCGTGCTCGCTCCGCTGGGGCGGCTGCTGGTGCTGGGCTTCGCCTCCGGCGCCGGCATCCCCGAGGTGAAGGTCAACCGGCTGCTGCTCAACAACGTCGATGTGCGCGGTGTCGGCTGGGGCGCCTACGCCATGCTGCGCCCCGGCTACATGCAGGAGCAGTGGGCGCGGCTGCTGCCGATGATGGACAGCGGCGCCGTGAAGCCGCCGATCGGCAAGGTCTACGAGCTCGACGGCTTCGGGCAGGCGCTGATCGACATGGACGAGCGCCGCACGCTCGGCAAGTCGGTCGTGCGGGTGCGTGACTGACCCTGCCGATCCGCCACCCCGTCGCGATAGTCCCTGACGTTCGGGCCCCTGATCGGCCCGAAAAAGGGCCCAAACGTCAGGGACTATCCCTGCTGAGCGGGCTCAGAGGCCCTTCAGCGTGTGGATGGCGACCTCACCGGCGAGGAGCGGACCGGCGACCTCGAAGGCCTTGCCGACGTGGGGCTGGGTCATGTGGGCATCGAGGTCGGCCTGGCTGGCCCACTCCTCGATGGTGACGAACGTGCCGGGCGCGCTGGTGGACTCGTAGACCTCGTAGGCCAGGCAGCCGGCGTCGTCGCGGGAGGCCGCCGCGAGCTCGGCGAGGGCAGGTGCGGCCTCGGCGGAGCGGGCGGGGTCGAGCGGGATGGTCGCGATGACGCGCAGCGTGGCGCTCTGGTCAGTCATGCTCCCGACCCTAGGCCGCGCCCGGTCACCGCGACAGTCCGGAACTATCGCCGTCGGACGCACGCACCTCCCGGTTAGAGTCGAGCGTGTGAGCATTCTCGATGACGCCCGTCCGGGCATGAACCTCGACATCCGACCGCAGGACGACCTCTTCGGCCACGTGAACGGACGGTGGCTGGAGGAGAGCGAGATCCCCGCCGACCGCTCGAGCTGGGGTCCCTTCGTGCAGCTGGCCGACGCAGCCGAGGCGCACGTGAAGGAGATCATCACCGAGCTCGCCGAGCGCACCGCCGCCGGCGACCTCGCCGGCACCGCCGACGAGGAGGACGCCCGCAAGATCGGCGACCTCTACGCCTCCTTCATGGACACCGACGCCATCGCTGCCCGCGGCACCGAGCCGCTGCGCCCGATGGTCGACGCGGTCGCGGGCCTGCGCGACGTACGCGACCTGGCGGCGTTCCTCGGCGAGTTCGAGCGGATCGGGGGCCACGGCATCTTCGGCTCCTACGTCGACACCGACGCCCGCGACTCCGACCGCTACCTGCTGCACTTCTTCCAGGGCGGGCTCGGCCTGCCGGACGAGTCCTACTACCGCGAGGACAAGTTCGCCGAGCAGCGCGAGGCCTACGTCGCCTACCTGACCACGCTGCTGACCCTCGGGGGCCACGACGACGCCGCGGCCGCAGCGGCCACCGTGCTCGCGATCGACACCCGCATCGCCGCCGGTCACTGGGAGCGCGCCGACACCCGCGACGTGCAGAAGACCTACAACCTGATGACCCACGACGAGCTGGTCGCGCTGTGCCCGGCGTTCGACTTCGACGCCTACGCCACCAACCTCGCCGGTCCCGGCGTCACGGCCGAGGCCCTGCTGGCCGAGGTCATCGTCGGCCAGCCGTCGTTCTTCGCCCACCTCTCGACCGTGCTCGACGAGGTGCCGCTGGCCGACCTCCAGGCCTGGCTCCTCAGCCACGTCCTGCGGGCCTCGGCGGCCTACCTCACCGACGACTTCGTCGAGACCAACTTCGACTTCTACGGGCGCACCCTCAACGGCACGCCCGAGCTGCGTGCACGCTGGAAGCGCGCGGTGTCGTTCGTCGAGGGCGCCGTGGGCGAGGCGGTCGGCAAGGAGTACGTCGCGCGGCACTTCCCGCCGACCTCCAAGGCCCTGATGGACGACCTCGTCGCCAACCTGCTCGCGGCCTACCGCGAGTCGATCTCGACGCTCGACTGGATGACCGAGAAGACCAAGGACCGGGCCTACGAGAAGCTCGCGACCTTCCGGCCCAAGATCGGCTACCCCGAGAAGTTCCGCGACTACTCCGCCCTCGAGGTCAGCGCCGGCGACCTGCTCGCCAACGTGCACGCGGCATCGGCCTTCGCCACCGACCGCGAGCTGGCCAAGATCGGCGCCCCCGTCGATCGCGACGAGTGGTTCATGCTGCCGCAGACCGTCAACGCCTACTACAACCCCGGCACCAACGAGATCTGCTTCCCCGCCGGCATCCTGCAGAAGCCGTTCTTCAGCCCCGATGCCCACCCGGCCGAGAACTACGGCGGGATCGGAGCCGTCATCGGCCACGAGATCGGGCACGGCTTCGACGACCAGGGCGCCCAGTACGACGGCAACGGCAACCTCAACGACTGGTGGAGCGCCGAGGACAAGGCGGCGTTCGAGGTGAAGTCGTCCGCGCTCATCGCGCAGTACGACGGCTTCTCGCCGCGCGCCCTGCCCGGCGAGAAGGTCAACGGGTCCCTCACCGTCGGCGAGAACATCGGCGACCTCGGCGGCCTGACCATCGGGCACAAGGCGTTCGTGATCAGCCAGGACGGCCAGGCGAGCCGGGAGGATCGCGAGAAGGTCTTCCTCAACTGGGCCTACGTCTGGCGCACCAAGCGGCGCCGCGAGCAGGAGCAGCAGTACCTCACCATCGACCCGCACAGCCCGCCGGAGTTCCGCGCCAACATCGTGCGCAACCTCGACGAGTTCCACGAGGTCTTCGGCACCGCCGAGGGCGACGGCCTGTGGCTCGACCCCAGCGAGCGCGTCCGCATCTGGTGACCCTGCGCCGACCCGTCGCGCAGAGCCGCGACGGGTCGGCCGTGTCTCAGGCGTGGGGCCGGTGCTCCGCGGTGTGCAGCCGGTGGGCGAGCTCGACGGCGATCGCCTTCAGGACTGCGGGGTGCTTGGTGATCAGCGCGTCGAACTCGCGGGGCGCCACCACCAGCAGCTCCATGTCGGAGGAGGCGGTGACGGTGGCCGAGCGGGTCAGGTTGGAGTCCAGCAGTGACATCTCGCCGATCGCGGCTCCCGGCCCGACGGTGCTGACGACGTTGCCGTCGACGACGACGTCGGCCTCGCCCTCCACCACCACGAAGGCTTCCATGCCGGTCTTGCCCTGAGTCGTCAGAGTGTGACCGGCCTTGACCTTGACCTGGTCGACCAGGCCGGCGATGTGCTTGAGCTCCTTGGTCGAGCAGCGAGAGAACATCGATACGTGAGCGAGCAGTTCAACCTTCGAGTCACGCGCCATGACGGCCTCCTTGGAGGTTCGAGGGGGAGCCCGAGGCTCCGAGGTGTGCCGAACCTACTCCGATCCGACGCTCAGGTCACCCGTTGTCGCGCGCGGGCCGCGCGGGGGCGCTGTCGCCGGGCGCTGGTAGACAGGCTGCATGAGCCCGATCGCTGCCGCTGACCCCACCACGGCCCGTGAGCGCGCCGAGTCCCACCTCCGAGCGCTCGTCGGCCGCGATGACGCCGTGCTGCGCGACGACCAGTGGACCGCGATCGAGGCCCTCGCGGTCGCGCGGCGACGCGCCCTCGTCGTGCAGAAGACCGGTTGGGGGAAGTCCGCGGTCTACTTCGTGGCGACCTTGCTGCTGCGCGAGCAGGGCGCCGGGCCCACGATCATCGTCTCGCCGCTGCTCGCGCTCATGCGCAACCAGATCGAGGCCGCCGAGCGCGCCGGCATCCGGGCGGTCACGATCAACTCCACCAACCTGGAGCAGTGGGAGGAGACCCACCGGGCGATCAACGCCGGCGAGGTCGACGTGCTGCTGGTGAGCCCCGAGCGGCTCAACAACCCAGGCTTCCGCGACGAGGTGCTGCCGCGGCTGGCCACGACCTGTGGGCTGCTGGTCGTCGACGAGGCCCACTGCATCAGCGACTGGGGCCACGACTTCCGCCCCGACTACCGGCGCCTGCGCACGCTGCTGGGCGACCTGCCTGCCGGCATCCCCGTGCTGGCCACCACGGCCACCGCCAACACCCGGGTGACCACCGACGTGGCCGAGCAGATGGGGGCCGAGACCCTGGTGCTGCGGGGGTCCCTCGACCGCGAGTCGCTGCGGCTGGGCGTCGTACGCCTGAGCACCGCGCAGCAGCGTCTCGCCTGGCTGGCCGACCACCTCGGAGAGCAGCCCGGCTCGGGGATCGTCTACTGCCTCACCGTCGCTGCCACCCAGGAGGTGGCCGACTACCTGCGCTCGCGCGGGCACGACGTCGCGGCCTACTCCGGGCAGACCGAGCCGACCGAGCGGCAGGCGCTCGAGCGCGCCCTGGCCACCGGCCAGGTGAAGGCGTTGATCGCCACCAGCGCCCTGGGCATGGGCTTCGACGCCCGCCTCGGGTTCGTGGTCAACCTCGGGGCTCCGGCCTCGCCGGTGTCCTACTACCAGCAGGTGGGACGTGCCGGGCGTGGGGTCGACCCCGACCCCGGCGCCACCGTCGTGCTGCTCCCGGCGCTCGAGGACCGCGACATCTGGGCCTACTTCGGCTCGTTGTCCTTCCCGCCGGAGGCGCAGGTCCGCCAGACCCTGGAGGTGCTGGCCGAGGAGGGCCGGATGTTGAGCACGGCGGCGCTGGAGACCCGCGTCGAGCTGAGCCGCTCCCGGCTCGAGCAGATGCTCAAGGTGCTCGACGTCGACGGCGCCGTACGCCGGGTGCGCGGCGGCTGGGAGGCGACCGGCCTGCCGTGGACCTACGACGAGGAGCGCTACCGCCGGGTGCGCGAGGCCCGCGAGCGCGAGCAGCAGGCGATGCTCGACTACCTCACCACCGACCGCTGCCGGATGCGTTACCTGCGCGAGCAGCTCGACGATCCCGACGCCGTCGACTGCGGCCGCTGCGACAACTGCGGGGGACTGTCGCTCGACGCGAGCGTGTCCGAGGCTGCCGTCTCCGAGGCCGAGGAGCGGCTCGGGCGCCCCGGCGTGGTGATCGAGCCGCGCAAGATGTGGCCCAGCGGGCTCGCCTCGATGGGCATCTCGCTCAGCGGCAAGATCAAGGCCGGTGCCGACGAGGGCCGCGCCGTGGCCCGCCTCACCGACCTCGGTCACGGCCAGGCGCTGCGCGAGCTCTTCCGCGAGGGCCCCGACGCGCCGCCCGACGGTCCCGTCCCGGTGGGCCTGGCTCGCGCAGTCGTCGAGGTGCTCGGTGACTGGCGCCCGCGCGTGGACGCGATCGTGGTGGTGGAGTCGGCCACCCGACCGCTGCTCACCGCCGATCTCGCAGCCGGGCTCGCCCGCTTCCTGCGCGTGGAGGTCGTCGGGCGCTACGCCATCGTCGACCCCGACATCGCACCCGGCCAGGGGGCGATGAACTCCGCGCAGCGCGTCGCCGCCGTGGGTCGCCGTTACTCCCTCGAGCTCGACGACGACCTCTCCGGCCGCTCGGTCCTCCTGGTCGACGACCGGGTCGGCACCGGGTGGACGCTGACCAGAGCAGCCGTGGCACTGCGTGAGCGGGGCGCCGCCGCCGTGCTCCCGCTCGCCCTCGGCACCCAGTCCTGAGGGAGGCTCAAGGCATGCGATTCGGGATCACCCTGCTGACCGACCTGCCCTGGGCCGAGGCCCGCCCCCGCTGGGTCGAGGCCGAGGCCATGGGCTTCGACCACGCCTGGACCTATGACCACCTCGTCTGGGGCGGGCTGCCCGACGCCCCGTGGTCGACGGCCACCCCGGTGCTCGGCGCCGCCGCTCAGGTCACCTCAACTATCGGGCTCGGCACGCTCGTGGCGTCGCCCAACTTCCGCCACCCCTACCTGCTCTTCCGTGACGCGCAGGCGCTCGAGGACCTCAGCGACGGCCGGTTCCTGCTCGGCGTCGGCACCGGCGGCAACCTCGATGCCGAGCTGCTCGGCGTGCAGTCGCTGACGGTCAAGGAGCGGGTGGCGCGGTTCCGCGAGTTCACCGAGACCCTCATCCGGCTCCGCGACGGCGACCACGTCACCCACACCGGTCAGTGGTTCTCCACCGTCGATGCCCGCACGCTCCCGCCGCTGCGCCGCACGCCGCTGGTGGTGGCCGCCAACGGTCCGCGCTCGGTGCGCTTCGCCGCACAGGTCGGCGACGGCTGGGTCACCACCGGACCCCAGACCGACTCGGTCGACGAGTGGTTCGCCGGCCTCGCCACCGCCGCGGCCGGGTACGACGCGGCGCGCGCCGAGCTGGCCGCAGCCCCCGAGGCCGCGCGCTACCTGCTCCTCGACAGCGCGCCGCACCTCTCCGGCGGCCCTGGCCGCGTGGCCCTGCAGAGCGTCGGGTTCTTCACCGAGCTCGTGGGCCGGGCCGCCGAGCTGGGCTTCACCGACGTGATCACCCACTGGCCGCGCCCCGAGACGCCGTACGCCGCCTCCCGCGCGGTGCTCGAGGCGGTCGCCCGCGACGTGGTCGGCGCGCCCGGCTGAGACGCAGAGACGGCCCCCGCCCGCAGGGGGCGAGGGCCGTCAGTGGTGCGGGTGACTCAGTTGAGCGCAGCGACCGCCGCCACGACGTCGACGAGGCCGTAGCCCTTGTCGAAGGACGTGGTGCCGAGCGGGCCGGTCTCGTAGGCCGCACCGTTGGTGTACTTGTGGGCCGAGGTCTTCAGAGCGGTCTCGATCTCGGCCGGGGTGGCCGTCGGGTCGGCCTGGAAGAGCTGCGCGACGATGCCGGCGATGTGGGGCGCTGCCATCGAGGTGCCGCTGATCGTGTTGAACGTGCCGATGTCGAGCGCACCCGGACCGTTGCGCGGGTCGAAGCCGGTGGAGCAGATCGGCAGGTAGAGCCGGCAGGCCGACGTGATGCCGTCACCGGGCGCCGAGATGTCGGGGTAGGTGCCCTGAGCGCCGGCCAGGCCGCGCGAGGAGAACGTCGACACGGTGCCGTTGCGGGTGCCGGTGTCGTTGTCGTTGTAGGAGGCCACCGAGATGACGCCGCCGGTGGGGTCCTGTCCAGGCGGGTTGGAGAGGTTCTTCGAGCCGTTGCCGCCGTCGTTGCCGTTGGCCCAGACCGTCACGACGCCCTCGGCAGCCAGCGCGCGCTGGAGCTTGGCGGTGGCCGACTGCGGGTCGAACGTGCCGCCGCCGGTCGGACCGTAGGAGTTGTTGGTGACCTTGATCGGCGGGCACTTGGCGGCGGAGACCGCCGCGCCACACGGCCGCTCGTGGTTCTCCAGGACCCAGTTGAGCGCGGAGTCGGCGCCCAGGATCAGCAGCACGGCACCGGTCGCGATCGAGACCAGCTTGGCGCCCGGAGCGGCGCCCTGCAGGGTGTCACCCGACGTCAGCGTCGTGGGGCGACCCGCGACGATGCCGCTGACGTGGGTGCCGTGGCCGCCGAGTGCGGTCGTGTCGGTGTCGAGGAAGGCCGGCATCTTCTGCACCGAGCAGAGGGTGGTGGCCGGCACGCAGACCGTCTTGAGGTTGGCTACCACTGCGCTGCTGCCGTCGGCCTCGGCGAAGTAGGGGTGGGTCGGGTCGACCCCGGAGTCGATGACCGCGACCGAGACGCCGCTGCCGTCGAGGGCCAGGCCGTTGGCGCCGGTGAGGGTCGCTGCGGCCTCCTTGCCGCGGGTGGCGGTGTTGGAGGTGTCGTTGAAGAACTCGATGGGGGCGTTGCCCTCGACGTAGGTGACACCGGGCATCCCACGCACCGCGAGGATCTGGGCAGGGGAGCCGGTGGCCGCGACGACGCCGATCTTGGCGAAGGTGGTGGAGGTCGTCAGGCCCGCCTGACGCACCGCGCGCTGGGCGTCGGCGAGCGTCGTGCCGTGGACCAGCACCGTCGAGCTGCCGGTCAGGGAGTCGAACGTCGCGGCGAGGTACGGCGACACCGGGGCCAGACGCCCACCGTCGTCGGCGACGGCCAGTCCGGAGGCCTGCGTCGGGGAGAGCATCGCGGCGCCGGTGAGCAGCGCTGCTGCTCCCACGGCGAGAGAGGTACGGAGGCGGCGTGGCGTCATGAAGACTCCTTCGTTCGAACGCTCCGTGGGAGGAGCCGCGCCCGCCCGAGTGGGGCGCGCCGGAGCGTCATCTGGGGGGAACAACCGAAAACACCCCTGGGGGTTACGGGGCGAGACAGACTCTAGAACACGTTCTAGTGTCCTGTCATGACTGAATCTCCCCTGCGCGTGCTCCAGTGGACCACCGGCAACATCGGACGCCGTTCGCTCGCCGCGATCATCGACCGGCCCGACCTCGAGCTGGTCGGGGTGTTCGCGCACGGGGCCGACAAGGTGGGCCGCGACGCCGCCGAGCTGTGCGGACGCGAGATCGCGACCGGGGTCCTCGCCACCGACGACGTCGAGGCGCTGCTCGCGCTCGGTGCCGATGCATGCTGCTACAACCCGCTGTGGCCCGACCTCGACCACCTCGTGCGTCTGCTCGAGGCCGGGGTCAACGTGTGCACGAGCGCAGCGTGGATCACCGGAGGCAAGCAGGCCCCCGCCGACCTCGCCCGCATCGAGGAGGCCTGTGCGCGCGGCGGCGCCTCGATCTTCGGCAGCGGCGCCCACCCTGGCATGACCAACATGGTCGCCATGGTGCTCAGCGGCTCCTGCGAGCGCGTCGAGGAGATCCGGATCACCGAGTCGGTCGACTGCTCCACCTACGAGTCGGCCGGCACCCAGACCGCGATGGGGTTCTCCCAGGACCCCCACACCCCAGGGCTGGCCGAGTCGGTCCGCCGCGAGAGCGAGGTCTTCGCGGAGTCAGCGGCGATGATGGCCGACGCGCTCGGCGTCACGCTCGACCGGATGTCGTTCGACGTCACCTTCACCGCCGCCACCGGCGACAGCGACCTCGGCTTCATGCAGATCCCGGCCGGCACCGTGGCCGGGGTGCACGGCTACCACCGCGGCTGGGTGGGGGAGCGCAACGTGGTCAGCGTGGGCTTCAACTGGACGATGGGCGAGCACGTCGTGCCGCCCAAGCCCCTCGCGCACGGCCACGTCATCCAGGTCTTCGGCGTGCCCAACATGCGCACCGTCATCCACTGCCTGCCCCCGCAGGACTGGACCGAGGGCTTCATGGACCTCGGGATGATCTACACCGCGATGCCGGTCACCAACGCCGTCCCCTACGTCGTGGCCGCGCCGCCGGGGATCGTCACCCTCGCCGACCTCCCGCCCATCACCGGCCGCATCCACCAGCCGATCTGACCGCCGGAGGTTGAGCCGGCGAGGAACGAGCCGTGACGAAACCCCCGCAGGCCGACCGACTACCTGAAGGCGGTCAGTGCCTCACCGGGCAACGTCAGAGGCCTAGCCGAGGGGCTCGCCCGGCTCAACCTCCGGGACGCACGGCGTTCGCCCGGCTCAACCCTCCGGGACGTACGGCGTTCGCCCGGCTCGACCTCCGAGGAGGCGCGGTGGCTCAGCTCCCGACGAGGGCCTGGACCGCCTGGAGGAGGCGGGGGTCGTCGGGAGTGACGGTGGGGCTGAAGCGCGCGACGACGTTGCCGTCGCCGTCGAGGAGGAACTTCTCGAAGTTCCAGGCGACGTCGCCGGTGCGGCCGGACTCGTCCGGGGTGTCGACCAGGGCGGCGTAGACCGGGTGTCGGTCGTCGCCGTTGACCTCGATCTTCTCGCTCATCGGGAAGCTCACGCCGTAGGTGGCCGAGCAGAACTCTGCGATCTCGTCGGCGCTGCCGGGCTCCTGGCCCATGAACTGGTTGCACGGCACCCCGACCACGGTGAAGCCGTTGTCGGCGTACGACGCGTGCAGCTCCTCGAGGCCGGTGTACTGCGGCGTGAGGCCGCACTTGCTCGCCACGTTGACCAGGAGCGTCGGGGATCCCCCGGTGAGGTCGGCGAGGGTGCCCGCGGTGCCGTCGAGCCGGGCGAGTGGGGCGTCGAGGATGCTCATGGCCTCGATCGTAGGACGGCGGTCCCAGCACCGAGGGACGATCCAGGCCGTGGACCGCACGGCCGACGACCCCGCCCTCAGCGAGGTCGGGGTCGTGCGCGGGGGGCTGGGAGAAAAGCCAGCCGACGGGGACCGACGGAGCCGTCACCGCCCCTGCCCCAGCAGGGTCCATGCACCTTAGGCCCGATCCGGCGCATCGACCAGGGTCCGGCCAACTGGTCGAGACCACCCGTCGACCCACCTCGGCCGCTGCTCGCCGAGCACGCTCCGGGAGGCGGCTGGCAGGATGCCGCCCATGGCCCGGCGCGTGTTCCTCCACATCGGGGCGCCCAAGTCGGGCACGACCTACCTCCAGACCCGGTTGCGCCGCAACGCGGCCCGCCTGGCCGAGCACGACGTGCTCGTGCCCCTCGGTGAGCGCGGCGACCGTCCGGCCGCCCTCGTCTTCCGGGCTGCGCTGGACCTCACCGGCAAGCGCCTCAACCATCCGCGCAGCTTCACCGACGGCTACTGGGACCGCCTCGTCGACCAGGTCGGTGCGGCCACCCCGCCCGACGGCACCGCGGTCGTCAGCCACGAGGCCTTCGTGCGCGCCGACGAGGCGGCGGTCGCCCGAGCGGTCGCCGAGCTCGGCGCCGGCCCCGAAACCGAGCTCCACGTCGTCTACACCGCGCGCGACCTCGCCCGTCAGCTGGTGTCCGGCTGGGTGGAAGGGCTCAAGAACGGCGGCACGCACACCCTCGACGAGCACCTCGTGCGGGCGCAGGGTGGCGACCTGCCCCTGCTGACGGCCTTCGACGTGCCGGCCCTGCTGGGACGGTGGCTGCAGCACCTGCCGCCCGAGCAGGTCCACGTCGTGACCGTGCCCCCACCGGGCGGCGATCGCACGCTGCTCTGGCGCCGGTTCCTCGCGGTCTGCGGGATCGATCCGGCCTGGACGCCCGAGGAGGGCGCCCGCGCCAACGAGTCGGTCGGAGTGCCCGAGGCGCAGGTGCTGCTCGCCCTCAACCACGTGCTCGGCGCCGATGCGCAGCGCGGAGGCGTCTCCCAGCAGCTCGTACGCCGCACCCTCGTGGGCGGCGCCCTCGTCGGCCGCGACAGCCCGCGCGTCGAGCTGCCTCCGGCCCACCACGCCTGGGTGGCCGAGGCGGCCGCTGCCAACCGCCGCTGGCTCCAGCAGAGCGGGGTCGACGTCGTGGGCGACCTCGACGAGCTGGACCCTCGCCCGGTCGACCCCGCGACCTGGGTCGACCCCGATGCGCCGCACCCCGACGTGGCGGCGGCCGCCGCCGTCGGCCTCGCTGCACTGATCGCCGAGGCCCACCGCCGCGCGGAGTGACCCACCCCTCGCTTCGTCGCTGCCAGGACGGTCGGCGCAGGCGGCTACCGTCGCTCTCGTGAGCTTCGTGCCCGTGACCGGCCCCGCGACCTTCCGCGCCGCCGATCCGCCGCGCGAGGGGGTGGTGGCCTTCAGCGACGCTCGCCGCACCGTCGAGCTCCCGATGCGCGCTGCCCTGCCGGTGCTCACCAAGGCCCGGGGCCGCGACGACGTGCACCCGAGCGTGGGTCTGCTCAGCGGAGCGGTGCTGCTCGGGATGCGCTTGGTCGCAGCCGGGAAGTTCGAGCCGGCCACCGGGCAGGAGAGCTGGCGGATCACCCCGCTCGACGCCGACGACCGCGACCGCGTCGCGCTGCTGGCCGGGTCCCGCTCCTACGACGGTCTCGCCACCGAGGACGCCGAGGCCGTCGTGCGCCAGGTGCTGGACGCCGTCGCCGACACGATGCCGCGCAGCGCTCCGGTGGAGACCAAGCACAGCGTCGGCGCTGGTGGGAGCGCTCGACCGACCGCCCTCACCAGCGTCCGGTCGGGACGCCTCGCCGCCTCGTCTGCCGGCAGCTCAGCGACGACCGTGGCGCCGGGTGACCGGTTTGCCGAGCGTCTTCAGGCGCGGATCGCCCGGCACCGTGTGGCGGCCGACGAGGCCGACCTCCCGCAGCTGGTGCGGCTCTCGCTGCGGGTGGAGGCCGACGAGGAGGAGCTCGTCGCGGGCGCCGTGCGCCTGGTGCTCCAGGTGCACGACGAGCGCGACCCGCTCCACGTGTGCGACGCCGCGGCGCTCTTCGACGAGCAGTCGTCGGCCGAGCACGGCTTCGGTCAGCGTGCGCGGACGCACGCCGTGATCGCGCTGCGCACCGCGGCGGAGCAGTGGCCGGTGCTCGACCGGTTGCTGACGCTGCGCGTGCCGGACCAGATCACCCTCGACGCCGACGAGCTCGTCAGCCTGCTCGAGGACGGCGTGGCCGCCCTCGGCTGCCCGCGGGGTCGACGTGCTGTGGCCGCGCAGCCTCGGCCGCGAGCTGACCGCGAGCACCGTCCTGGACGCCACTCCTCGCAAGGCCGGAGCCCCGGCGCCGCCGGCCCGGGCGTGCGGGAGGAACCGCTCCAGGACCCGCTCCTCGGCACCGACACGCTCTTCAGCTTCTCCTGGCAGCTCGCGCTGCATGGCGACCCGCTCACGCCCGAGGAGATGGACCACCTCGCCGAGGCGGCCTCCCCGATCCTCAAGCTGCGCGGCAGCTGGACCGTGGTCGACCCCGCCACGGCCCGCAAGGCCCGCAAGCGCCTGATCCGCACCGTCAAGCCCGCGCAGGCGATCGCGGCCGCGTTGACCGGGGTGGTCCAGGTCGACCCCGCCGCCGTGGAGCAGGACGCGCCCGTCGTGGTCGGCGCCTCGCTGCTGAAGGTGCGCGAGCGGCTGCTCAACGCCGCCACCCGGACCCCGCTCGAGGCCCCGGCCGGGCTGCACGCCCACCTGCGCGACTACCAGCGCCACGGGGTGACCTGGCTGGCCGACGTCACCGGTCTGGGGCTCGGGGCCTGCTTGGCCGACGACATGGGGCTCGGCAAGACGATCACCGTCATCGCCCTGCACCTGCACCGCGCCGAGCTGGGACACCAGGGCCCCACGCTCGTGGTGTGTCCCACGAGCCTGTTGGGCAACTGGGAGGCCGAGATCGCCCGCTTCGCCCCGGGCGTCGACGTACGCCGTTTCCACGGCAGCCGGCGCGACCTCGACGACCTCGTCGCGGGCGAGCGCGGTGGTTTCGTCCTGACCACCTACGGCACCATGCGGGTGGACAAGGAAGCCCTGGCCACCGTGCCGTGGGACCTGGTGGTGGCCGACGAGGCCCAGCACGTGAAGAACCCCGCCTCCTCCACCGCGCGTGCCCTGCGCGCGCTGCCCAGCCGGGCCCGGGTCGCCCTGACCGGGACCCCGGTCGAGAACAACCTCACCGAGCTGTGGGCGATCCTCGACTGGGCGACGCCGGGGCTGCTGGGGAGCCGCAACGCGTTCCGCAAGGTGTGGGCCGGCCCGATCGAGTCGGGACTGGAGCCCACCAAGGCGCGTCAGTTCGCCGACCTCGTCTCGCCGTTCCTGCTGCGGCGCCGCAAGTCCGATCCGGGCATCGCGCCCGAGCTGCCGGCCAAGACCGAGACCGACCATCCGCTCTCCCTGACCCGGGAGCAGGTCGTCCTCTACGAGGCGTTCGTGCGCGAGACCATGGACCGCATC
This sequence comes from uncultured Actinomycetota bacterium, assembly GCA_963760515.1. Lineage (GTDB taxonomy): Bacteria > Actinomycetota > Actinomycetes > Propionibacteriales > Nocardioidaceae > Nocardioides. The sequence goes on along the minus strand of CAVXDL010000006.1, from coordinate 1,260,747 downwards.
GAGCGCGCCGACACCGACGCACGCCGCGGTCTGGTGCTGGCGCTGCTCACCGGCCTCAAGCAGATCTGCAACCACCCCGCTCAGTTCCTCAAGCAGTCCGGAGCGGTGCGGCTCGGCGGCCGCTCGGAGAAGCTCGACCTGCTCGACGAGATCCTCGGCACCGTCATCGCCGAGGACGGCGCGGCCCTGGTCTTCACCCAGTACGTCGCGATGGGCCGTCTCCTCGAGGCCCACCTGACGAAGGCGGGGGTGCCCCACCAGTTCCTCCACGGCGCCACGCCCGTGCGGGAGCGGGAGGCGATGGTGGCCCGCTTCCAGGGCGGGCCCGAGGCCGCCGGGCCGCCGGTCTTCCTGCTCTCGCTCAAGGCGGGGGGCACCGGGCTCAACCTCACGCGGGCCGACCACGTCATCCACGTCGACCGGTGGTGGAACCCCGCGGTCGAGGAGCAGGCCACTGACCGGGCCTACCGGATCGGCCAGACCCGCCCGGTCCAGGTGCACCGGATGGTCATGCGCGGCTCGATCGAGGAGAAGGTCGCCGAGCTGTTGGGCCGCAAGCGCGCCCTGGCCGAAGCCGTGCTCGGGTCGGGCGAAGCAGGCCTGACCGAGCTGAGCAACGACGAGCTGCGTGACCTCGTGACGCTGCGCCGCGACGGTCCGGGTGCCGGGTGAGCAGCCGGTGAGCTCGTTGCCAGGTGCAGGTGCAGGTGGCGGCGGCTCGGGGGCGGTGAGCCATCCACCGTTCCCGGTACGACGCGGAGCCGCACGGGCCACGAGCTGGTGGGGCAAGGCCTGGGTGCGCGCGGTCGAGGAGGCCGCCTATGACGAGGCCGACCTCAAGGCGGCTCGCAGCCTCGCCCGGCAGGCCTCGGTCGGAGGTCTCTCGATCGGGCGCGGGCAGGTCGTGGCCGCCGTCGCCGACCCGCAGGGGCTGTGGAGCGTGCGGTGTCGCCTGCCGGTGCTGGACGAGGCCGGCACGACGGCCCTGGTCGAGGTGGTCGCCGCCGAGGTCGGTCGCAGCGCCGCCCTGCTGGCCGGCGACCTGCCCCACGACCTGGTCGAGCACGCCGACGAGGCCGGCGTCGAGCTGCTCCCCTTCGGCGGGGAGATCGAGGCCGCCTGCACCTGCTCGGCCTGGGTCGATCCCTGCGCCCACGCCCTTGCGGTGCTCTACCAGGTGGCCTGGCTCGTCGACCCCGATCCGTTGACGCTCCTGCACCTTCGCGGCCTGCCGCGCGACGTGCTGCTGGCCAGGCTGCACGCCCGCGCCCCTCTCGTGGAGAGGCTGCCCGCCGACGAGCTCGACGCCGCTGCCCTGGACGCCGCCCTCGACGCGGCCGCCCGGGCAGCGCGGCTCCTGGCGCTCCTCGACACCGACGACACCGCCTCGATCGAGCACCTCCTCTGACGACCGCCCCGGTCGTCAGTCGACGGTGACGAACTCCCCGTCGGTGGCGTCCGCGCAGGCCCCGGTCCGGGCCTCGGTCAGACCGTCGTCGCTGGAGTAGAAGAGCCAGTCGTCGGAGTCGGTCCCGCCGTAGGAACCCTGGGGGTTCGATGCTCGGGCGCAGTAGGCCTCGCCGGCGTCGACCGCCGCCACCTCGAGGACGTTGCCGGCAGAGCCGGCGAGCTCGGCGGCGAGCTGCTGCGGGTCTCCGGGGTAGGCCGCGTCGTCGAGGTAGGCCACCTCCATGAGCGTCCCGAGCTGCTTGAGGTCTGACTTCAAGGAGGCGTCGATCCCGGCGGCGTTGCTGCTGTCCTGGAAGCCGTTCGCCATGGCGACCAGCGCGTCGGCTCCGGGTGCGTCGGCGCCGGTCGTGCCCTTCGTGCCGGGTTCGGCGTCGAGCTGCACGCTGACGTCGGCCTCAGCAGGAGCGGCGCACGCGGTGCCGCCGAGGTTGAGGGTGTAGCTGGCCACGTCGATGTTGACCGTGTGCGCACCGTCGGTGAGGCAGTAGCTGTCCTCGCCGTACGCCGCCCACCACACGTCGCGGCCCTCGGTGTAGCCGGCGGCGCTGTTGGCCTCGGCCGCAGTGGTCGGCGGCACGTCCGCATCCTCGATGGCCTCGACCGCAGCGAACACGTCGAGCGCAGCGACCTCGGTGTCGGTGACGGCGGTGTTGGAGGCGGTGTTGGAGGCGGTGTTGGAGGCGGACGGGTCCGAGCAGCCCGAGAGCGCGGCTGCGGCCACGAGCGCAGTCAGGGCGAGAGCGGGGGAGGTGGGGTGAAGGCGCATGGGGGTGGGGCTCCTGATCCGAGAGGGGGGCGCGCGGTGAGCGCACGTCGCATCGTGCCGTGCATCGAGGCAGCACCGCCGGGCGGGAGTCGATCCGGGCTGCCGGTCTCGCGGCGGTGGTCCAGCGCTCTAGACCGGGTCGCGACCAGGGAAAAGCTTCGCTACCCGCCCGTAACTTGCCGCAAACCATGACGTTTGTCACTGCACCACCTGTCGATGATCGAGGGAGATCATGTCCGCGAGCCGCACCCCCTGCACACGGGAGCTGCGAACCGTTGCCGCCCTGGCGACGCTGTTCGCCCTGCTCCTCCCTCTCGGTCTCGCCGCGCCCGCTGTCGCGGCCGGCAAGGGCCCGAAGCCCGGAGCCTTCAAGGGCGGGTCGCTGATCCAGGACGGCTGGTGGGCGCGCACGAACGAGCCCCCGCCCGAGACCGGGGTCCTGCAGCCTCCCGGCGTGCCTGCGCTGGCCGCCCCTGAGGGCAACCTCCTGGTGGCCCTGATCAACGGCGACCCCGAGCGCATCGCGGCGCTCGAGTTCGGCCTGAAGGGCGATGACGACTCGATCGTCACCGAGGTCCTGCTGGTGATGGCGGAGTCCGAGGAGAGGGGCGCCAACGTCAACGCCGACCAGGCCGCTCTCCAGGCCTGTCCGGTCACCGAGCCCTCGTGGGTCGGCGTCGACAACGGCGCCTGGAAGACCGCACCCCTCTACGACTGCGAGGCCGGTGTGGCTCCCGGTGTGCGCGACGACAAGGGCGTGTGGACCTTCGACCTGACCGCGCTCGCGGCCGGATGGGTCTCCTCGGACCGCGTCGACTCCCCGGCCGTGGTGCTGGTCGGTGCACCGCCGATCGACCCGGCCCAGGGATCACCCAGCTTCCAGGTCGCCTTCGACGGGGAGTCCGGCATCGGTCTCGCCGCGAAGGTCACCTCCCTTCCCCCTGAGGACCTCGACGGCGACAGCGAGCCCGACTCCGGTGGCTCGACCGACGAGGGTGCGCCCGCCGCGGGCGGCACCGACACCTCGTCCGGCGGCTCCGGCTCGTTCGGCGGCGGCGGCACCGGCGGCGCGATCAGCGGCGGCGGCCCCCTCGACACCGGCAGCAGCGGCTCGCTCCCACCGCCTGACTCCTCGGGCGTCCCCGGGGCGGGCAGCGAGGAGCTCCCGGAGGCCAGTGGTGGCTTCACCGCCGAGACCGGCTCCAACGGCGGGTCGCAGGCACTGTCGGCTGCCCTGGCACCTCCCCCCTGGTACTCCGGCCTCGGCGTCCGCTCGGTGGCGTTGGCCGTCGTGGCCCTGCTGCTCGCCTACCTGGTGATGCTCGCCATGGGTGGCGCCGCGCAGCCGGTGGTCGGCACCCGTCGTCGCGGTGTGGGCCGTGCCCTCGAACGTCTTCGCGCAACCCGTAACCCTGTCATCACCCTGGAGGACCGCACGTGAACTCGCGTCTCAGAACAACCGTCGTGGCCCTTGTGCTCTGCACCGGCCTGGCCGCGTGCGGGCAGAAGTCCGGCATCGAGACCGCGGTCCCGGCCGGCGGCTTCGTCGCCGTCGACGGCTCTGTCGTCGATGCCCAGGGCAACGTGGTGGACCCCGCGACCGGTGGGGGCTTCGAGGCCTCCGGTGGTGGCGGCGGCTTCGAGTCCACCGGCGGTGGTGGTGGCTCCAGCACCGGCGGTGGCGGCGGCGGTGCCGCAGCCGGCGGCGGTGGCGGCGGTGCAGCGACCGGTGGCGGCGGCACTGCTCCCGTGTCCGGCAGCGGCAGTGGGTCCGGTGGCGGCGAGGCACCCCAGGCGCCTGGCGCCCCCGCGCCCGCGCCCTCCGGCGGCGGTGACTCGACCGGCGTGACGGACAAGACGATCAAGATCGGCGTCCACGCCCCCGTGACCGGCGCGGCCGCCGTGCCGCAGAGCTCGTTCCAGCGTGCGGTCGGCGTCTACTTCAAGGCCGTCAACAAGGCCGGCGGGATCAACGGCCGCCAGATCGAGGTCTTCTTCGAGGACGACCAGTTCCGACCCGACGTCGCGCGGGTCAAGTGCAAGGAGATGGCAGAGCAGGAAGAGGTCTTCCTTCTCATCGGCGGTGCCGGTGCCGACCAGATCGACGCCTGCGCGCGCTACGCCGCCTCGGTCGGCGTGCCCTACCTCTCCGCCGGCGTGCACCAGACCCGTCCCGGACAGGCCGCGCTCGGTGACCTGCCCACCTACTTCGCGCTGTCGCTGTCCTACGAGCAGCAGGTGCCGATGCTGGCCAAGCTCTACCGCGAACGCTTCGCGGGCCAGCCGGTGGTCGTCATCACCGCCGACAACGACTCGCTCAACGGCTTCCACGCCGCGGCCGAGTCGGCGATGAAGTCAGCTGCCGGTGGTGCCTTCCAGTACGCCGCGCGGATCCCGAAGAACACCCAGGCCGAGGCGCTCTCGATCGGCACGCGCATCTGCAACTCCGGCGCCAAGGCCGTCATCTGGAACGCGAGCCCGAGCACCCTGCTCAACGTGTCGAAGTCGATGGTCTGCACGCCGGCCTTCATCGGCCCGGGTCTGACCAACGGTCTCAACATCGTGGCCGCGGCCGGTTGCCCCAACATCAACGGCTCGTACTTCTACTCGCCGTTCCCGGGCATGGACCTGATGCGCCGCAACGCCGACTTCGTGCGCGACTACCGCTCGGCCAACAACGCCGAGCCCGACGACATCGGCGCCGCGATCTACGGCGTCGAGAAGGTGATCGTCGCGATGCTCCAGGCCGCCGGCAAGGACCTGACCCGCGAGGGCTTCATGGGTGGCATCGCCAAGGTGAAGAACTTCAACACCGGCATCTACCCCACGACCAACTTCGCCTCGCGCTTCGGCGGGACCGCCATGCACCTGCTGCAGGTCGACTGCGGCAAGCGCGAGTACGTGACGGTCCGTCAGAACGAGCGGCCCTGATGGACGGCCTGGCCCAGGAGCTCGCCATCGCGATGACGGCGGGCCTCCTGCGAGGCAGCGTCTACGCCCTGGTCGCACTGGGCATCGTGCTGGTCTACCGCGCCTCGGGGGTCTTCAACTTCGCCCAGGCCGAGTTCGGCACCACGGGCCTCTTCGCGGCCTACGCCGCGCTCGAGCTGTGGGGCTGGAGCTATCCGGTCGCCTTCGTGTTCGGTCTCCTCGTGGCGATCGCCATGGGGCTGCTCACCGAGCGGCTCGTGATCCACCCGCTGCGCAACGCTTCCAAGGTCACCCTGCTGGTGGGGACCGCCGGCGTCGCCCTGACGGCCATCGGTCTGCAGTTCTGGCTCTTCAACGAGACCCTGATCATGACGATGCCGAAGATCAGCGACGCCCTGTTCGTCACCCCGTGGGGCGCTGCCATCACGATGCAGGCGCTGATCACTGCCGGTGTGCTCGTCGTGGTCGCCGTGCTGCTGGCCCTCTTCTTCAAGTCGCCCTCGGGCCTCGCGGTGCAGGCGGCTCAGCAGGAGCCGGTCGCCGCCGAGCTGATCGGGATCTCGGTGCGCCGGGTCTCGATGATGACCTGGGGCATCGCTGCTGCCCTGGGCGGGCTGGCCGGTCTGCTCACCGGTCCGATCCTGACCTTCACCGCAGCCTTCCTCAGCTTCGGCGCGTTCGCCGCGCTGCTGCCGGGGTTCATGGCCGCCGTGCTGGCCGGCATGCGCAGCATGCCGGGTGCGGTGGCCGGTGGCCTGGTGGTCGGCTGCGTCGAGCAGCTCGGCTCGCTGTCGGTGCTCAGCACCCGCATCCCCGGCACGGGCGCCGCCGTCCTGTTCGTGTTCCTGCTCGCCGTGCTGCTCGTCAAGCCTGACGGCGTCTTCGTCGGACGGGCGGTGACCGCATGAGCACCACCGACGACGAGACCCGCGTCCTGCCGGTCGTCCCGGCCCACGACGCGCCGGCTCCGTCGCGTCGTCCCGCGGCGACCGAGCCCGAGCTGTCCGACGTGCCCGAGGACGTCCTGCTCTCCCAGCGCCACGACGACTTCCGTCCCAGCTCGGCGGGCAAGGCCGCCCGCGGCTTCGTCTGGGGGCTCCTGATCTGGTTCGTCGTCGCCGTGCCGGCGAACTTCCTGTCGCCGTTCGACCTCGGGGTCTCCGATGTCGGAGCCGCGACCGAGGCGGCGATCTTCGGGATCGTCGGGCTCTCCCTCAACATCCTGCTCGGGTACGCCGGCCAGATCTCGCTGGGCCACCAGGCCTTCGTCGGGATCGGTGCGTTCACCTCGGCCTACATCGTCACCGACCTCCAGTTCTCCTTCTGGTTCGCGCTGCTCGTGGCCGGCACGCTCGGCGGCGTGCTCTCCGGGGTGCTCGGCGCGGTGTCGCTGCGCCTGACCGGTCTCTACTTCGCGCTGGTCACGCTGGCCTTCGGCGCCTTCACCGAGCAGACCCTGCTCGGCATCCCCGAGATCACCGGCGGAGAGGGCGGCAAGGCCGCCCCGCGTCCGGCCGGCTTCGACTCCGAGGTGAGCTACTACCTCCTGTGCCTGGCCATCCTGGGCCTCGTCCTCGTGCTCGACTGGCGCCTGACCCGCAGCAAGGCGGGCCGCGCGCTGGCGGCACTCCGGGAGAACCCCCGGGTCGCGGCGACGTACGGCATCAACGTCAAGTCCTACGTGCTGCTCGCCTTCGTGCTCTCCGGCCTGGTGGCCGGGGTCGCCGGCGCGCTGCTCGCCCACCACGACGAGGTCATCGTCGGGCAGAAGTTCGGCTTCCGGCTGGCGCTGCTGTTCGTGATGATGACCGTCGTCGGCGGGCTCCGGAGCCGCTCGGGCGTGGTCATCGGCGCGGCGTTCTTCGCCCTCCTCGAGACCGGCAAGCTGCTGGAGATGGTCGACAAGCCGCTGGGAGGGGTCGGCCTGAGCCTGACCGACTTCTTCGAGGGCACGATCGGGCTGCCCCAGGAGTTCGTCGCGCTGGTCGTCGGTCCGATCCTCCTGCTCATCACGATCACGCTCTATCCCGGCGGGATCGGTCAACAGATAGCGCCCGTGCGCGAGTGGCTCCTCGGACGCCGCTTCGACCTGCACGCCGGCAAGGTAGAGGAGGTGACGGTCGCCGATGTCCGTGCTTGAGATCAACGACCTGTCCATCCACTTCGGTGGCATCAAGGCCCTGCAGCACGTCTCCCTGCGTGCCGGCGAGTGGGAGATCGTCGGCATCATCGGGCCCAACGGCGCCGGCAAGACGACGCTGTTCAACTGCATCACCGGCTTCTACACCCCCACCTCCGGCACGGTGAGCTATCGCGGCAAGGACATCAGCCGGCTCCCGGTGCACAAGCGCACGGCGCTGGGCATCGGGCGCACGTTCCAGAACGTCGGCCTGGTCAAGAACGCCACCGTGCTGGAGAACCTCCTCACCGCTCAGCACCTCCAGGTGGCCTACGAGCCGGTCTCCGGCATCTTCGGCACGCCGGCGTCCTTCGCCGAGGAGGCCCGGCTCAGCGAGCGCGGGCAGCAGATCCTCGAGCTGCTCGAGCTGACCGACGTGGCGCGAGCGCGGGTCGCCGACCTGCCCTACGGCGTGCTGAAGCGCGTCGAGATCGCGGCCGTGCTGGCCACGGATCCCGACGTGCTGCTGCTCGACGAGCCCGGTTCGGGGATGGGCCCCGAGGAGGCCGAGGCGCTCGGCGACCTGCTGCTCAAGCTGCGTCGTTCCTTCGGCCTGACGATCGTGATGATCGACCACCACGTGCCGCTGGTGACGCGGGTCTCCGACTACGTCTACTGCCTGAACTTCGGCGAGGTCCTGGCCGAGGGCCCGCCCGACGTCGTACGACGCCACCCCGACGTGGTGCGCGCCTACCTCGGCGAGGACGAAGCAACTCCTGCTGTAGAGGTGATGATCTGATGGCCCTTCTCGAGATCGAGGACCTGGTCGTCGGCTACGGGCGCTACCCCGTGCTGCACGGCATCAACTTCGTGGTGGAGGAGGGCGAGGTCTGCGTCCTGCTCGGGCTCAACGGCGCCGGCAAGACCACCACCGTCTCGACCGTGGCCGGCCTGCTGCGCCCGATGTCGGGACGCGTCCTCTTCGACGGCAGCTCGCTCGGGCGACGCTCCCCGTCGTCGCGGGTCAAGACCGGGATCTCGCTGTGCCCGGAGGGACGACGGGTCTTCCCGCGGCTGAGCGTGCAGCAGAACCTGCGCCTCGGCGCCTGGACCCAACGCCGGCACCCGCGCACGGTCAAGCAGCAGCTCGAGCTGGTCCTCGACTACTTCCCGCGTCTCGACGAGCGGGCCGACCAGATGGCCGGCACCCTCTCGGGCGGAGAGCAGCAGATGCTGGCCGTCGGGCGGGCACTGATGTCGAGCCCTCGCATGCTGATGATCGACGAGGCCTCCTTGGGCCTCTCGCCCACCGTGGCCCGCACCGTGTGGGAGGCCGCCGCGCGGATCGCCCGCGACGGCACCACCGTGCTCATGGTCGAGCAGAACGCCGGCGCGCTGCCGTTCGCCGATCGTGCGCTGATCATGGAGAAGGGCACCGTGGCCCACACCGCCGTCGGTGACGGCATCCGCGACGTCAACCTGCGCGAGGCCTACCTCGGCGCCTAGCCGAGCGCGCACCCGAGCACTCCCGCACCCTCAAGGAGCAAGTCAATGAACAGCAACAACCTCGGACGCCTCGGCGGTCAGCTCGGCGTCCTGATGTGCCTCCTCGGATTCGGGGCGATCTTCTTCGGCTGGAACGGCGCCGCGAGCAAGAACGTCTCGATGGCGCAGTTCCCCTACCTCATCTCGGGGGGCGTGACCGGCATCGCCCTGGTCGTCATCGGCGCGGCCATGCTCATCATCCAGAACGCCCGCGAGGACCGCGCGCGGATGGAGGCCGTCCTCGAGCGGCTCGCCACGGCCATGGAGACGTCCGGTGGAGCCCCCGGACGCGGTGCGGGCGCCCCGGCGGCCAACGGCGGCGCGATGGTGCTCGCCGGCACGACGTCCTACCACCGCCTGGACTGCTCGCTCGGCGAGGCTCGCGACGATGCTCATGTCGTGGACCTCGACGAGGCCTTCCGGCGCCAGCTCGACCCGTGCCGCGTCTGCCGCCCGCCGGCGATCGCGCCCGCCGGCTACTGACCGGGCTTCAGCGAGGAGCGACGCCCAGCGCCCGGGCGGCCATCTCGGCGAGCAGGACCGCCATCTCGGGCTCGGCCAGCAGGCTGCTGTGCGGGGTGGAGTTGATCAACCCGAACGCCGCGTGCGCGCGGGCGTGCGAGTCCTCCTGCCCGAGCGCGGGATCCAGCAGCCGCAGCTGGTCGGCCCACAGGTCGACGTAGGCGCGCTGCAGCGAGCGCACCTTCTCGCGCGCCACGTCGGCCAGGCTCGACCAGTCCCGGTCCTGGACGATGATCAGTGCCTGGTGGTGCAGGGCGAAGTCGACGTGCCAGTCGATCAGCCGGCGTACGGCGTCGGCGGGGTCGCTGGCCTCGGCGACCCGGGCGCGACCGACGTCGAGGAGCCGCTCGCTGATCGAGACCAGCATCTCGGCCAGCACGGCGTCCTTGGAGGCGAAGTGCTTGTAGAGCGCGGGCCCGGAGACCCCGCACGCCGCCCCGAGGTCAGCGACCGAGACGCCGTGGAAGCCGCGCGCGGCGAACAACGAGGCCGCGGTGGCGAGGATCTGCTCGCGCCGGCTCGTCGAGGCGTCGCTCGCGGGTGCGGTCATGGACCCAGGTTAGCGAGCGCTAACCCGGGCCGCCCTCGATGCGGGAGATCGTGCGCGGCGCCGCCACACGATGGACGATCTGGTTAACGATCGCTAACCTGGCCAGGTGAGCACCCCCACCGGACTACGAGACGTCGTCTCCGACCTGCGCGAGCGCCTGGCGGTGGCCCGTGAGGGCGGCAGCGAAGCGGCTCGCACCAAGCACACCGACCGCGGCAAGCTGCTGGCACGAGACCGGATCGACCGGCTGCTCGACCCGGGCAGCCCGTTCCTCGAGCTGAGTCCGTTGGCTGCCACCGGCATGTACGGCGCGCCCGGTGCCCCCGAGGGCCGCGACGCCGTGCCGAGCGCCGGCATCGTCACCGGCATCGGGATGGTGCACGGCCGGGCCTGCGTCATCGTCGCCAACGACGCCACCGTCAAGGGCGGCACCTACTACCCGATCACGGTGAAGAAGCACCTGCGCGCGCAGGCGATCGCCGCCGACAACCGGCTGCCGTGCATCTACCTCGTCGACTCCGGCGGTGCGTTCCTGCCGATGCAGGACGACGTCTTCCCCGACCGCGAGCACTTCGGCCGGATCTTCTTCAACCAGGCCAACCTCTCGGCTGCGCAGATCCCGCAGATCGCCTCGGTGATGGGCTCGTGCACCGCCGGCGGCGCCTACGTGCCGGCGATGTCGGACGAGACGGTGATCGTGAAGAACCAGGGCACGATCTTCCTCGGCGGCCCCCCGCTGGTGAAGGCCGCCACGGGCGAGGTCGTCACCGCCGAGGACCTCGGCGGCGGCGACGTGCACGCCCGCACCTCCGGCGTGGTCGACCACCTCGCCGACGACGACCGGCACGCGCTGGCGATCGTGCGCGGCATCGTCGACACGCTGCCCGCCCCGCCGCCCCCGCCGTGGGAGGTCCGCGAGGTCGAGGAGCCGCTGCTCGACCCCGAGACGCTCTACGACGTCGTGCCCACCGACACCCGCACGCCGTACGACGTGCGCGAGGTGATCCGCCGGATCGTCGACGGCTCGCGCTTTCAGGAGTTCAAGCACCTCTACGCCGAGACCCTGGTGACCGGCTTCGCCCACATCTGGGGCCACCCGGTCGGCATCGTGGCCAACAATGGCATCCTCTTCGGCGAGTCCGCGCTCAAGGGCGCCCACTTCATCGAGCTGTGCAACCAGCGCGGGATCCCGCTGGTGTTCCTGCAGAACATCTCCGGCTTCATGGTCGGGCGCGAGTACGAGAACAAGGGCATCGCCCGCGACGGCGCCAAGCTCGTCACCGCCGTCGCCTGCTCGGTCGTGCCGAAGTTCACCGTGGTGATCGGCGGCTCGTTCGGCGCCGGCAACTACGGCATGTGCGGGCGTGCCTACGACCCGCGCTTCCTCTGGATGTGGCCCAACGCCCGGATCTCGGTGATGGGTGGCGAGCAGGCCGCCTCGGTGCTGGCCACCGTGGCCGGTCGCCCGGACGACGAGGAGTTCAAGGAGCCGATCCGCGAGCAGTACGAGGCTCAGGGCTCGCCGTACTACTCCACCGCCCGGCTCTGGGACGACGGCATCATCGACCCCGTCGACACCCGTCGGGTGCTCGGCATGGGCCTCGCCGCCGCGGCCCACGCCCCCGTCCCCGCCCCCACCTACGGCATCTTCCGGATGTAGTGGCGATGACGACGACCCACACCACCCAGATCACCCAGACCCACCAGATCACCCAGGCCCACCAGATCTCTGCCGAGTCGGCGCACGTGTGCGCCGACTCGGCCCCCCACCCGCGTCGAGTCGGCGCACTTGTGCGCCGACTGGGCGGGCCACTCGGCCTACGGAAGCAGGAAGCACGATGATCGGCACCCTCCTCATCGCCAACCGCGGCGAGATCGCGCTGCGCGTCATGCGCACCGCCCGCGCGATGGGCATCCGGACCGTCGCGGTCTTCACCGACCTCGATGCCGGGGCCCTCCACGTCCGGGCCGCCGACGAGGCGGTGCGGGTGGGCAGCTACCTCGACGTCGACGCGGTGGTCGCGGCCGCACAGTCGGTCGGGGCCGACGCCGTGCACCCCGGCTACGGGTTCCTCTCCGAGCGGTCGGCGTTCGCCGAGGCGCTGGAGACTGCCGGCATCGCTCTGGTCGGTCCCTCCGCCACGGTGATGGAGCAGATGGGTCGCAAGGACGCCGCCCGCGAGATCGCGCTCGCCGCCGGCGTGCCGGTCGTGCCGACCGGCGAGGACGCGGCCTACCCGGTGCTGGTCAAGGCAGCCGCCGGCGGCGGCGGCAAGGGCATGCGGATCGTGCGCTCCGAGTCCGAGATGGCCGAGGCCGTGGCTGCGGCCAAGCGCGAGGCGCTCGCGGCGTTCGGCGACGACACCATGCTGGTGGAGAAGTACGTCGAGCACGGGCGCCACATCGAGGTGCAGGTCATCGGCGACAGCCACGGCAACGTGCTGCACCTCTTCGAGCGCGACTGCTCGACCCAGCGGCGGCACCAGAAGGTGCTCGAGGAGGCCCCCGCGCCGACCCTCGACGAGGAGACGCGCGCCCGGGTGCGCCAGGCGGCGGTCGACCTCGCCGCGCACGTCGGCTACGTCAACGCCGGCACCGTGGAGTTCCTGCTCGACGCCGACTCCGGGGAGTTCTACTTCCTCGAGATGAACACCCGCCTCCAGGTCGAGCACCCGGTCACCGAGATGACGGTGCTGGTCGATGGGCGGGGCCTCGACCTCGTCGAGCTCCAGCTGCGCGTCGCGGCCGGCGAGCCGCTGGGCCTCACCCAGGACGACCTCCGCCTCGACGGGCACGCCATCGAGGCCCGGGTCTACGCCGAGGACTCCTTCGGCGGCTTCCTGCCCCAGGCCGGCACCGCCTCGCTCGTGCGGTGGCCCGTCGGGCTGCCCGGCGTACGCGTCGACCACGCGCTCGAGTCCGGGCAGGTCGTCTCCACGTCGTACGACCCGATGCTGGGCAAGGTGATCGCCCACGGCGCGGACCGGGAGGCGGCGCGGCTGGCCCTGATGGCCGCTCTCGATGCCACCGCGGTCCTCGGGCTGACCACCAACGCCGGCTTCCTGCGCACGCTCGTGGCGAGCGACGAGTTCCGGGACGCGACCGTCGACACCGCCTGGCTGGACACCGCCGAGGTGCCGGCTCCCGCCGAGGACCTGCCACGCGCCCTGGTGGCATGGGTGTCGGCCGACATCACCGCGGCCGACGGCGGCCATGCTCTGCAGTCCGACGGCTTCCGGCTCGGCGGTTCGCCGGCACCGACCGTGGTCGAGCTCGACCGGGAGGTCGTGGTCGACCGCGCTGCGGGCACCATCGACGGGGTCGCGTTCAGCGAGCTCTGGACCGACGAAGGCGAGATCGTCGGCGAGTACGACGGTGCACCCGTGCGCGCCGTCGTCCACGTGGAGCCGGGGCCGGGCGACGAGCTGGAGGTCTCCTACCGGGGGCAGCGCTTCGTCTTCACCCGCCCCGACCGTCTGGCCGGCGACGCTGCGGTGGGTGACGGTGCGATCACCTCGCCGATGCCCGGCACCGTGCTGGATGTCCGCGTCGCCGTGGGCGACACGGTGGCCGAGGGCGATGTGCTCGGCGTGATGGAGGCGATGAAGATGGAGCACACCCTCAAGGCACCGTTCGCCGGCACCGTCACCGAGGTCGACGTGGTCGCCGGCGCGACGGTGACGCTGGGGGCCACCCTCTTCGTCGTCGAGGAAGCCGACCAGGAGACCGCGTGACCGGCGCCGGCTCAGTCGAGCGCGAGCAGCAGGGCCACCGTCGCCAGCCCCACGACTGCGATCACGTCGACCAGCGCCACGCGCCGGTTCTCCGCATTGACCCCGGGCGTGATCGCCAGGATCACGACGAACGAGCTCATGCTGAGCGCGCACGCCGAGATCGCCGCCCAGCGCAGGTCGGACAACGCGGCGCTGACCAGCAGCAGGATCCCCGGGATCGCGAGCAGCACGGCGCGGTGCCTCAGGAGCAGAGTCAGGTCAGGACCGTCGAAGACGATCCCGTACGCCGTCGGGATGCGCGAGGGTGCGAAGAGCAGCAGCCCCGGAAGACATTGGGTCAGCCCCACAGCGACCAGCAACCCGACAATGATGATGTCCACCAGCACGACCTCTCGACGAGTTAGGTGTCAGCGATGCTACCGATGACGGTCCCGGAGCCCGGGCTTCCGGAGAAGGTGACGATCTACGAGGTCGGCGCCCGCGACGGGCTGCAGAACGAAGCGGCCCTGATCCCGACCGGGGTCAAGGCCGAGTTCGTCCGGCGCCTGCTCGCGGCCGGGATGCCGGTCGTGGAGGCCACGTCGTTCGTGCACCCCCGCTGGGTGCCGCAGCTGGCGGATGCGGCCGACCTGATGACGATGCTGGGCGAGTCGGGGCGCGACCTGCCGGTGCTGGTGCCCAACGAGCGTGGCCTCGACCGCGCGCTCGAGCTCGGGCTGCGTCACGTGGCGATCTTCGGCTCGGCCACCGAGACGTTCGCGCAGAAGAACCTCAACCGCAGCCTCGACGAGCAGTTCGCGATGTTCGAGCCGACCGTGGCGCGGGCCCGGGCCGCCGGCCTGGACGTGCGTGCCTACGTGTCGATGTGCTTCGGCGACCCCTGGGAGGGAGCGGTCCCGATCGAGCAGGTCGTCTCGGTCGGACGTCGGCTGCTCGACCTCGGTGCCTCCCAGCTCAGCCTCGGCGACACGATCGGGGCCGGCACCGCGGGTCACGTCACGTCGCTGGTCGAGGCCTTCGTGGCCGGCGGCCTCGGGGTCGACCGGCTCGCGCTGCACTTCCACGACACCTACGGCCAAGCGCTGTCCAACGTGCAGGCCGGGCTGCGGGCCGGCATCACGACGTACGACGCGAGCGCGGGCGGCCTCGGCGGGTGTCCCTACGCCAAGAGCGCCACCGGGAACCTCGCCACCGAGGACCTCGTGTGGCTCCTGACCGGTCTGGGCATCGAGCACGGCGTCGACCTGGGCTCGCTCGTGGAGACGAGCACGTGGATGGCCGGGCACCTCGGGCGCCCCAGCCCGTCGGCCGTCGTGCGCGCGCTGACGCCTGCTGGATAGCATCACCCTGTGACTCGCCGCGTCTTCCTCCACATCGGAGCCCCCAAGACCGGCACCACCTATCTCCAGGACCGGCTCGGGCTCAATGCGCGCAGCCTCGCCTCCCACGGCGTCCACTTCCCGAGCCGCAACGCGATGATCACCCCCGAGCTGAGCCAGTTCCGCGCCGCGCTCGACCTCCTCGGCCAGGACTGGGGCGGCGCCCCGGGCCACGCGGAGGGCAGCTGGGACGCGCTCGTACGCCGGATCAAGAGGCTCAAGGGCACCGTCATCGTCAGCCACGAGATCCTGGCCCCGGCCAAGCCGGCGCAGGTCGCCCGCGCCAAGGCCGCCCTGGCCGGCAGCGAGCTCCACATCGTCTACTCCGCCCGCGACCAGGCCCGCCAGCTGCCCGCCGCCTGGCAGGAGAGCATCAAGCAGGGCCGCACGTGGAGCTACAACCGCTTCGCCAACAAGCTCAGCCGCCGCAACCCGTGGTTCGCGCGCGCCTTCGACCTGCCCAACGTGCTCTCCACCTGGGGCGAGGGACTGCCTCCGGAGCACATCCACCTGGTCACGGTGCCGCAGACCCGCGGCCCCGAGCTGTGGGAGCGCTTCTGCCGGGTCTTCGGCATCGATCCCGCCTGGGCCCCGCGTGAGTCCGAGGCCCACAACGCCTCGCTGGGTGTTGCGGAGACCGCCATGCTGCGGCGGCTCAACCGGCGCATGGACCGCGAGCCGCGTCGCGAGGAGAGCTTCGACGGCCTCGTGCGCAGCATGCTGGCCGCCGACAAGCTCGTCGAGCGCCGCTCTCCTCCGCTGCTGATGCCGCCCCGGCTCCAGGGCTGGGCCGAGGGCGAGTCCGAGCGCTGGATCGAGTGGGTCGCTGCGAGCGGCATCGACGTCGTCGGTGACGTCGAGGACCTGCGGCCCGCACCGCTGGACCCGGAGGCACGCTGGGTCAACCCCGACAAGCTGCGCGCCAAGCCGCAGCTGCGCGCTGCGCTCGATGCCCTGGCCGCGATGACCCTCGAGGCCACGCGACGCGAGGACCCCGACGACAAGTTCGTCGCCAAGGTCCGCACTCGCCTGCGCGACCTCCGAGACGACTGATGTCGTCCCGGCCCGACACGGCAGCGGACGCCGAGCGCCGCGCCTGGGGCTGGGTGGCGGCCCTGCGGGCGGGGGAGACGACGCCGTGGCAGTCCTGGACCGGCACGGCCGACCGCACCGGGCGCTACCTGCCCGGCGCCCAGCAGCTCGAGCTGCTGCGCCGCATCAACCTGGCCGGGCCGCCGCTGCCGACGCTGGCCGACCGCGTGCTCGCCGCCAGCGCCCCCGGTCGCGGCAGTCCTGACCTCGAGCTCGTCGGCGCCCAGGGCGACGCCGAGCCCCCGCGATGGGGCCCGCGCCCGGTCGACCCGGTCGACCTCCCGGACTCCGAGCTGGTCCGGGTCGCGACCGGGCTGCTGGCCGAGGACGTCGTCGCACACGGCACCCCGCCGCCCCCGACGCCGCGCCGCGGCCCCTGGCGGCCCCGCTCCTACCGCGTCGTCGGCGACCCGTGGTGGGCCGACGCCGCCCGCGAGGAGCTCGTGCGTCAGGGCCGACCGCCGGGCGGCCGTCGTCCGACCGTGCTGGTGCTCGGACGTGACTTCGCCACGATGGTGGCCGATGCCTACACCGCCGGCGCGTTCGGCGCCGGCGTCGCCCCGTGGATCGAGTGGCTCGGGTCGCCCCGTCGACGTACGCCGCCACGCGCCGACCTGCACGCCGCAGCCCACAGCTGGGCCGGACGAGTCGGGCCCGACCGCCTGCGGATCGTGCTCGACCCGCAGCTCCTGGCTCGCGCCGTCGGCACCCGCCGGGCGCTCCCCGAGCCGCCGAGGCTCGCCGCGGACGCAGTCCACCTGGCCGCGCGCGTGGCCGCGCCGCTCGGTCTGCTCGTGCTCCCGGAGGAGCGGCGCCGACTCCTGCGCGGCGGCCTGCTGCCCCGGTTGCTCGACTGTCCGGGCGCGCCGCTGACGCTGCCGGCCAGTCATCACCGCTGGGCGGTGCGCCGGGCCGAGCGGATGCGCGCGGCGATCCGCGACGCTGGCTACCCTGTGCTCGGCGACCTCGACACCCTGCTGCCGCGCCTGGACCCGGTGCCGGGCACCGCGGCGGGGCAAGGTCCCGCGCCTGACGACGAGGCCGGGGTGCTGGCGCTGGCGGTCCGGCTGCTGCGCGAGGGAGCGGCACCGTGACCGGACGACGGCGAGGCGACGACCCAGACAGACCGCGTGAGCGGTCCCGAGACAGCGAAGGTGGGGGAGGACGATGACCCGGCGGGTCTACCTGCACGTCGGCACCCCCAAGACGGGCACGTCGTACTTCCAGGACGTGCTGTTCCGCAACAAGGAGGTGCTGGCCGAGGCCGGCATCCTGTATCCGGCCGACCGGTTCGACGCCCACTTCCTCGCCGCGCTCGACCTCATGCGGCTGCCCTGGGGCGGGCTCGAGGCCGAGGCGATCGGTGCCTGGGACCGGCTCGCCGAGCAGGTGCGCGCCCACCCGGACACCGCGATCATCAGTCACGAGATCCTCGCCACCGCGTCCCGCTCGCAGATCGGACGCGCGCTGGAGTCGCTGGGTCACGGCGCCGAGGGCACAGCCGCCGCCGAGGTGCACGTGGTGCTGTCGGTGCGCGACCTGGTGCGCCAGGTGCCGGCCGAGTGGCAGGAGAACGTCAAGCACCGCAGCGCGATCAGCTATGCCCGCTTCCTCGAGGAGATCCGCGACCCCGAGCGCAGCACCCGCATCGCGAACTGGTTCTGGGGGGTGCAGGAGATCCCCGCGATCCTCGACCGCTGGGCGCACGACCTGCCGCCGGAGCAGATCCACCTGGTCACCGTGCCGCCCTCGGGGGGCGCGCCTGAGGTGCTCTGGAAGCGGTTCAGCAAGGCCTTCGACCTCGACGGTCTCGACCTCGACCTCGCCACCGAGCGGGCCAACCCCTCGCTCGGCGCCCCGGAGACCGCGCTCATCCGCCGGATCAACCGCGCCGCCAACACCCGGCTCGCCCCGGCCGACTACCGCCCGCTCGTCCGCGAGCTCCTCGCCCACCAGACCCTCTCGCGGCGCACGGACTCACCGCGCCTCGGCCTGCCCCCGGAGACCCGGGCCTGGGTGTCGGAGCTCGAGGAGGTGTGGGTCGAGGAGATCGAGGCCCGCGGCTACGACGTGGTCGGCGACGTGCGCGAGCTGGTCGGTGCCACCACGGTGCCCTGGGTCGATCCCGACGAGCCCGACGAGAGCGCGGTGGCGAGCGCGGCGGTCGATGCGATCACCGCGCTGGCGCTCGAGGCCGCTCGGCTGCGCCACGAGGAGGCCCGGCTCCACCACGAGCTCGCCGAGACGCGTGATGCGCTCGAGCGGTCCTACCTGCGTCCGTCGTACCGGGTGCGGGAGAAGGTCGTGGGTCGGCTGCAGGCCAGCCGGGTGGGGCGAGGGGCGTTGCGCGTCTACCGCTTCGCGCGCGGCAGGAGCTCGCGCTCGGCGTAGCGCCCGATCTTCCAGGTGACGTAGCCGTCGGCGCCCATGCCGACGAGCCCGCCGACGACCGGCACGCGCCGGCCGAGCGTCGTGGCAAGACGTTTGCCGGCCACCCGGCTGATCAGGTCGGTGCCGACCTCCACCGACACGACCTCGTCGATGCCGGCGTCGTGGACCGGCGCGGTGGCCAGGGCCATCGGCGGCGCGGGCAGCTTGCGTCGCTTGACCAGGCCGGCCACGGCGTCCTCGCCCAGGATGGTGGCCAGCACGGCGTTGCGCACGCGCGGGTCGTCGAGGTCGTAGCCACGCAGGTGGGCGATGCCGGCCACCATGCGGCACTGGATCAGGGCCAGGCCGGTGATGTTGGCCGGCACGGTCACCGCCATGGTGACCAGACCGCCGAGGTTGGTCACGAGCCCCTGGGCGCCGGCGTAGCGCACGTGGTTCTCGATCACCTCGTGGATCGCGCGATCGATGTCGCCGTCCTGCTCGGCGAGCTGCTTCTCGGCGGCGGCTGCGGCGGGCGGGAGGGGTCCGGTGCCCGCGATGGCGCGGTGGAGGGCCTCACGGACGAACGAAGCGGTCAGTCCTGGGGCCAGCGACGTGACCCGCGGGGCCAGGCGCGGGGCCAGGGCTGCGGCCGAGCGATCGAGAGACTCCCATGCTCGAGAGCCTATCTGTCGGTCCCAGCCGCCGGAGCCCACCGGCCGGCGCCCTCGCCGGGGCCCACTACCGTTCGGAGCATGCCCACCGACCCGCCCTCCGAGCCAACCGGAGGGCTCGTCCGAGGGTGGGGTGACGGGCGGGGCGATGCCGTGGCCGATCGAGCCGCCGGCGACACCCTGGGTCTTCGTCGACCCCCGCACCGGCGATCTCGACGACGACCCCGACGACCTCGTCGCCATGGGCGCCGACCTCGAGCCGGGCACGGTGCTCGCCGCCTATCGCGCCGGGTTGTTCCCGATGCCGTCCGGCGGGCGGCGCGACCCGATCGGCTGGTGGTCACCCGTACGCCGCGGGGTGCTGCCGCTCGCCGACCTGAAGGTCTCGCGCTCGCTGCGCCGTACGGCCCGTGACTTCGAGATCCGCATCGACACCGCCTTCAGCGAGGTGCTCACGGCGTGCGCCGACCCGCGCCGCCCCCACGGCTGGATCGACCACCGCATCACCGCCGCCTACCTGCGCCTGCACGAGCTCGGCTGGGCGCACTCGGTGGAGGCGTGGCGCGACGGTCGGCTCGAAGGGGGGCTCTACGGGCTCGCCATCGGTGGGCTCTTCGCGGGGGAGTCGATGTTCCACCGGGCCACCGGTGCCTCCAAGGTCGCGCTGATGGGTCTGGTCGCGGCGCTCGACGACGAGCACGGCCCGCAGCGGCTCATCGACGTGCAGTGGCAGACCCCTCACCTGGCTTCGCTGGGCGTGAGCGAGATCGACCGTGCCGACTACGTGGCGCGCCTCGGCGAGCTCACCGCACTCCCCCTCCCGCGCAGCTTCGCGCGCCGCCGCTGACCTCGGCGGGTCCTCGCGCAGCCGGCACCGCGATGCCCTCGGTGTGACGCGACGGGGGGTGACCCGTCAGGCTGTGTTGGTCGGAGCATCGGCATCGACGCCCTCCGGCCCCACTGTGTCTTGCGAAAGGACCCCCCATGACCCGCCTTCCCCGTCGTACGTCGCGCCGCGTCGGCTCGCTCGTCGCCCCGCTCGCGCTGGCCCTCGCTCTCACCGGTTGCACGGGGGACTCCGACGGCGACCAGAAGACGCCTGCGTCCGAGGCTGCTTCCTCGAGCGCCCCGACCGAGCCCAGCGACTCCTCCGACGCCGCGGTCAGCGGTGCCGCCGCCGATGCGCCGAAGGACGCCGAGGTCGACGCCTTCTGCGAGGCCGTCAACTCCGGCCCCGACGAGCTCGACGACGACGGCGACAAGGCCGCCGACACCATCCACACCTACGCCGACTCGCTGATGTCGGTCGGGACGCCGGCGGAGATCACCGGCGACGCTCGCGGTGGCTTCGAGGTGCTCGTCGACTTCTTCGCCGACATCAAGGGTGACGAGGTCGAGCAGTTCCGCGGCTCGGGCACGCCCGAGGACGTCCTCGGCGACGAGGAAGGCGCCCAGGTCACCGCGTTCTTCGGCGAGGCCGTGAAGCTCTGTGCCACCGCCGAGCAGCCGTCGGCCACCCCGACATCCTGAGGATCTGCCTCTTCCGCCACGCGGCGTGAAGCGAGAGGGTGGGTCCACCGAGGAAAGGACCCACCATGTCTCGCACGTCACCCCTGCTCCGCCGCGTGGCGCCGGTCGTCGCGCCGGTGCTGCTCGCCCTCTCGTTGACCGGTTGCGGTGGTGACAGCGCGTCGAGCTCGCCGGACGATGCCTCCACCGAGGACTTCTGCGGGGTGCTGCTGAGCCCGCCGGAAGCCCTCTCGGGCGACGACTCGGGCAAGGCCGCCGACGCTGCCCACGAGTGGTCCGACGAGCTGCGCGAGGTCGGGACCCCGGCCGAGCTCGAGGCGGACGCCCGCGAGGGTTACGAGGTCCTGGTCGACGCCCTGGCCGACGTGAGCGCCGATGACATCGAGAACGCCGACATCGGCGACCTCGACGGCTTCGTCTCCGACGACGACCAGGCCAAGCTCACCAGCTTCCAGCTCACGGCGGTGAAGCTGTGCGCCGGCTCCCTCGGGGACCTGGTGCCCTCCGACCTGCCGACGGACCTGCCCACCGACTTCCCGACGGACTTCCCGACGGACCTGCCCTCGGACTTCCCCTCCGACCTGCTGAGCGACTTCCCGACCGACTTCCCGACCGACTTCCCGTCCTGACCGGTTGACCCCGTCACCACGGCCGGGAACCGCGGCGTGGGGAGGCGATCTGGCCATTTGGGGTGAGGCGCGGTCGGCATGTTTGACTGTGCCCCGCCATGACTCGTCGACGCCTTTCCCGCCCGCTCCTGGCGGTGGCGACGCTCGGCCTGGGCGCAGCGGTCCTCCATGGCTGCGGCGCCGTGCTCCCGGGCGACACCGCCGCGCGGCTCGACGCCACCGGAGCACCGTCCGACGCCACGGCGCAGGGCTTCTGCTCGGCCTACGGCCTGGCCGCGGGGCTCGATCCCGATGCACCGGCCGACGCGCTGGCCGAGGAGCTGCGGGCCAGCGCGGCTCGACTCGTCGAGACCGGAACGCCTGCCGACGTCCCGGCAGCAGCGCGGCGCGGCTACGCCGTCTACGTCGCGGCCACCTCGACCGCGAGCGAGGACGAGGCACGGGCCCTGGTCGGCACCACGCCCGCTGACGCCGCGAGCGTCGCCGAGGCGCTCGACATCGAGGACGACGAGGCAGCGCCGTTCGACGCCTTCCAGCACTACCTGTCGGCGACCTGCTTCACGCTGCGCTCCTGACCCGGAGAGGTCCGGATCAGACGACCTGCGGGGGCTGACCGGTGTCGCTGACCATCGGCCGGCCGGCAGCCTGCCAGTCGAGCATGCCGCCGTCGAGGTTGACCACGTCGAACCCCTGCTGGGCGAGGTAACCGGTGACCTGGGCCGAGCGTCCGCCGACCTTGCAGACCACCAGCGTCTGACCGGTGGGGAGCTCGGCGAGCCGCTCGGGGACCTCGTTCATCGGCACGTGAACGGCGCCCTCGATGTGGCCGTGCTGCCACTCGACCGGCTCGCGAACGTCGAGCACGACCAGACCTTCGGGCAGCGGATCGGGGACGCCGGAGATCGCGACGGTGGGGATGCTCATGGCTCCATTGTCCTCACTTGAGCAACTTGCTCATCCGTCGGTCGGCGAGCAGCTTGCCGCCGGTCTGACAGGTGGGGCAGTACTGCAGGCTCGAGTCGGCGAAGGAGACCTCCCGCACGACGTCGCCGCAGACACCGCAGGGCTTGCCGGTCTGCGCGTGGACGGCGAGGTGCGACTTCTTCTCGCCCTTCAGCTCGCTGGCCGCCAGCCCGCGTGAACGCTCCACGGCATCACCCAGGGTGGTGCGGATCGCTGTGTAGAGGGTGGCCAGGTCGTCGTCGTCCAGGCTGGAGACGGCCTTGAAGGGCGACATCCTCGCCGCGTGCAGGATCTCGTCGGAGTAGGCGTTGCCGATGCCGGCGATCGTGCCCTGGTGGCGCAGCACGCCCTTGATCTGCTTGCGGCCCTCCCGCTGCAGGATCTCGGCGAAGGCCTCGATCGTGAAGTCGTCGGTGAGCGGATCGGGGCCGAGCGAGGCGATGCCCGGGACGTCGAGCGGGTCGCGGACGACGTAGAGGGCCAGGCTCTTCTTCGTGCCGGCCTCGGTGACGTCGAGGCCGGAGTCGTCGTCGAGCACGATCCGCACCGCGAGCGGTGACTTGTTGCTCGGCTTGGGCGGCGCCGCGGGCACCTCGTCGCGCCAGCGCACCCACCCGGCGCGAGCGAGGTGGAGCACGACGTGCAGCCCGGAGGCGTCGATGTCGAGGAACTTGCCGTGGCGGGTCACGTCGTCCACCAGCGTGCCGGCGAGGGCCGTGACCGGCGGGTCGTAGGTCTTCAACGCACTGAACGCCGCGAGGTGGACCGTGCTGATCGCACGCCCGACCAGGCGGCCCTTCAGGTCGAGGGCCAGCGCTTCCACCTCGGGCAGCTCGGGCACGACGACCACCTTAGTAGGCAGGTCCGCACCTCGGGCCGGGCGAGCGCAACGTCTGACCCTCGCCCAGGGGTTCGGGCGGTGCGGGACAAGTGGCTGACAACCAGCCGGGCGCGGAGCATGATGGATCGATGAGCGCCCGTCGCGTGCCCGCTGAGCTGGGGTCGATGTTCCTCGACCCTCGCGGCGACGACCGCGCCCTGCGGGTCTCGTGGCACCAGGACGCCGAGGTGGTGGTGCTCTCCATCTGGCGGGACAACGTCTGTGCGGCGTCGTTCCGGCTCGACATCGACGAGGTGCCCGACCTGATCGCGATGCTGCGCGAGGGACTCGACGTGGCCTTCACCGCCCATCGGAGCGACCGCACGGCGTGAGCCGCATGCCTACCGCGCGGTAGGTCGGCGACACGAACGCCGCTCCCCGGGACCGTCCTCGGGTGCGGCATCATGGGCGCCATGGTCTCGCCGATCTCGCCACTGCTGGCCTGCACGCTGGTGGTGGGGCTGGGCACTCTCGCCGCCTGCAGCGACGACGACAGCACAGCTCCTGCGGGCACGGCGTCGGCATCGGCGTCGGCGTCCGGCGAGACGGACGAGGGTGGCAGCGAGGAGCCCGCGCCGGCCGAGCTGCCCGCGGTGCCGAAGATCAACCGTGCCCAGGGCGCGGCCGACGACCTGCGTTGGCAACCCGAGACCTGCGGCACCGAGGCCGGAGGCCAGGTCGTCCGCGGGCGCGTGGTCAACCCGACGAAGCGGAGCGCCGCCTATCTCGTGACGGTCAGCTGGGTCGAGGGGTCGCAGGTGGTCACGCGCGGCAGCGCTGTGGTCCGTCGGGTGCCTGCCGGTGTCGGGGCCCCGTGGAAGATCAGGGTGAAGCTGAGCCGGGATGCCGACCAGTGCGTGGTCAACGTCCGCCGCGGCGTGATCGCGGCGGCGGGCTGATCATGCGGGTCGTCGCTCACCGAGGTGCGAGCCATGACGTCGCCGAGCACACCCTCGGCGCCTACGTCGCCGCGCTGGAGGCAGGTGCCGACGGCCTCGAGTGCGACGTACGGCTCACCGCTGACGGGCACCTGGTGTGCGTGCACGACCGCGACCTGCGCCGGACGGCCAGCAACCCCGGCCTGGTCTCGACGATGGACCTGGCCGAGCTGAACGAGCTCGACTTCGCAGCCTGGAAGAACCCCTGGGCCGACCTCGACGACGAGGCGCCCGATCGCGACGAGAGCCTCGACCGCGTGCTGACGCTGCGCAAGCTCCTCGAGACCGTCGCCGACTACCCGCGCCGGGTGGAGGTCTCGATCGAGACCAAGCACCCCACGCGGTTCGGCGGCCTGGTGGAGAAGCGGCTCGTCGAGATGCTCACCGACTTCGGGTGGGACAAGGCCGGAGCGCCGGTGCGGGTGATGAGCTTCTCCTTCACCGCCCTCCAGCGCGTCGAACGCGCTGCCCCGGAGATCGAGCTGGTCCAGCTGCTCGACAAGGCGCAGTACTGGCCGATGCTGCGCCGGGTCGTCGGCGACCGTTGGCTCATGGGCCCGGGCATCGACCTGCTGCGCGAGCACCCCAAGCTCGCTCGTCGGATCAGCGAGTCCGGTCACGAGATGCACGTGTGGACCGTCAACACCGAGAGCGACCTGCGCCTGTGCGAGGAGCTGGGTGTCACCGCGGTCATCACCGACCGCCCGGCCTACCTCCTGGAGACCCTCGGCCGATAGGTTCTCGACCATGGCCAAGAAGTCCCGCACCAAGACCCGCGACCTCGCCCAGGGCGAGGTCGGCCCGCGTCAGCCCTGCCCCTGCGGCTCGGGGAAGCGCTACAAGGCCTGCCACGGCGCGCCCGGAGGTGCTGAGTCGGTCTACGTCGCCCGCCCCTTCGAGGGCCTGCCCGGCGAGTGCGACATCGTGGCGCTGCGTGAGCTGGTGCCGGCGGCGACCGCGCCGCTCGAGGTGGCCGGCAGCGACCGCAAGGTCGTGCTCTGCTCGCTGCTCCCGATGGCGGCCCCGGCCATGTCGCGCGAGAGCGGCGAGGTCTGGTTAGGCCTGCAGGTGCAGCACTCCTACGGCGACCCCTCACGCGACCTCGCGGCCGTGCTGCAGCTCGCGCTCGACTCCGAGCCGAACGTCGTGGGCCTCACCTCTGCCCCCGGACCGGGCCCCCGGCTCCAGGACCTCGTCACCAACACCACCCTCGACGTCACCGTCCACGACGGCTTCGACTACTGGGCGGCAGACCTCGAGCACAAGGACGGTCTCGAGGACGCACTGGAGGCGGCCAACGAGTCGGCCACGCCGACCGCCCGGCTCACCTCGGTGGAGGCGGCCTACTGGACCGACGTCGGCACCAAGGAGCACCTGCGCTGGGTGATGCCCGAGCCCGAGGACGAGCTGCTCGACGCCCTGGCGCGGCTGCACGTCAGCGGAGCCGACGTCATCGTGCCGGACTCCCGGCTGGTCGGCATGTTCCGTGCCCACGGCTTGCTGGTGCCGGTCTGGGACCTCGCGCTCGGCACGGGTGCCGCGGTGCTCGAGGAGCCCGCGACGGCGTTCAAGGCCGCGCTCGACGAGGCCCTTGCGCTGACCACGCCGCTCTCGACCGAGGAGCGCGCCGCTCGTGCGGGGCTCGCCAACCGTCAGGTCACCATCCGCTGATCTCGTCCGACCTCCCGAGCCCCGGTCGCCCAGCGGCCGGGGCTCGGTCGTGCCCGCTCAGGTCGAGCTGCCCTGGATGAGTCGTGGGTCAGCCGCGGGCGCGCAACGCCCAGGCGGCCAGGCGTGAGTAGCCCTTGACCGAGACCCGGCGCAGTCGCCGGAGCTCGAACCCGGTGGCCTCCGGCGCCGCCGAACCACCCGAGAGCGCCTCGTGGGCGCCGCGGTCGACGAGCACCGAGCCGGGGCGCGCGACCGAGGTCAGACGTGCAGCGATGTTGACGGTCGGACCGAAGACGTCGCCGAGGCGGTTGACCACCTCGCCGTGGGCGAGACCGGCCCGCACCGAGGGGTAGGAGTCCTCGGGGTCGGCGCCGCGCCGGACCATCTCCAGCGCGATCGTGGCGGCGGTGACCGGGTCGTCGACGACGAACAGCACCTCGTCGCCGATGTTCTTGATGATCCGGCCCCCGGCGCCGACGACCAGGTCGGTCGTCTCGCTCTCGAAGGCCTCGATCCAGGCCACCAGCTCGGCCTCGCTCAGCGTCTTGCTGCGCGAGGTGTAGCCGACGATGTCGACGAAGACCACGCTCGCCGGCGCGCTCGGGGCCGAGGGATCCGCTACGGCCAGCAGCCGGCCGCCGGCACTGACCAGGTGACGGCGCCAGACATAGCTCTGCAGCTCCTCGACCCGGGGCAGCACCTCGGCGGCCAGCTCGGTGAGCGCCTCCCCGGGGTCGGCCCCGCTCTCGACGGCCACCGACGCCAGGAGGCTGGTCTGCCACTCGGCCAGGCGGGCATAGCTGCGGCCCCAGGTGCGCACCAGCGCCGCTTGGCGGTCCGGGCTCAGGATGCCGAGCTCGACGAGCTCCCACGAGAGCCGCAGTGCGCGTACGTCGGCGGGGGCGAAGGCGACCTCGTCCGGCGCCGCGTGGGCGAAGCCCATCAGCTGCCACAGCCGTTGGGCGACCTCCAGCGGGACGTCGGCCAGCTCGCAGACCTGCTGCTGGGTCAGGCTGGGGGCCTCCCCGAGCAGGAAGGTCTCCACGGCCTCGAAGGCCCCGGCGAGCAGTGCCTCGTCCGGCTCGTGGCGAGGGTCACCGGTCGGGCCGTCGTCGGTAGGTCCGTCGCCGGTGGCGCTGTCGTCGCTCAGCTCGGCCACGACGCAGGGCTCAGCCCGGCACGCGGGACTGGGCGACCTCGGCGATCTTCGTGGCGAAGGTCGGCATCTCCTCGATCAGGGCGCGCACGTCCTGGTCGGTGAAGTGGATGGTCAGCAGCGGGGTCAGCGCGACGACCGAGGCCGTCCGCAGGGAGTGGCCCACGATGGCTGCCTCGCCGACGATGTCGCCGGGCCCGAGGCGGGCGATCTCGGAGCCGTCGCGCCGCACCGAGACCGTGCCCTCCAGCAGGATGTAGGCCTTGTCGGCGGGGGTATCGGCCCAGATCGGCGACCAGCCCTCCGGCAGCGTGACCCGGCGGCCGTGGGCACTGATCCGGGCGACCTCCTGGGGGGTGAAGGAGTCGAAGAACGTTGCCATGGGAGGCCTCTCGGTCAGCTGTGGGTCAAGCGATGGTCGAGCGGTGGTCGGGCGGTGGTCGGACGGAAGGATCAGCCGAGAGGGTCGCGCACGATCGGGCAGCTCATGCAGCGCGGTCCGCCGCGACCGGAGCCGAGCTCGGAGCCGGCGATGCGGACGACCTCGATCCCGGCCTCCTCGAGGCGGGCGTTGGTGGCGTCGTTACGCTCGTAGGCGACCGCGACCTGGGGGGCCAGGGCCAGGGTGTTGTTGCCGTCGTCCCACTGCTCGCGCTCGGCGGTGACCGGGTCGAGGCCGGTGTCGATGCGGTGCATCCGCTCGAGCCCCAGGGCGGCGGCCGCGGCGACGAGGAACGGCTGCGGAGCAGCGACGTTCAACAGCAGGGTGCCGTCGTCGTGCTGGCCGTCCGCGGTCACGGCGTAGGCGGTCAGGGAGTCGGCGACGTTCTCGTAGACGACCATCTTGTCGACGTCGACCATCGTGCAGATGGTGTCGAGGTGCATGGTCGCGCGCTCCTGCGCGATCGGCACCGCGAGCACGGTGTGCGCCAGGTCGTCGTCGAAGACCTGGCGGGCCAGGCGCTCGACGCCTGCCGGGGTGGTGCGTTCGCCGACGCCGACGGCGATGACGCCCGGCCCGAGCAGCAGCACGTCGCCGCCCTCGACGTGCTCGTAGTGGTGGCCGTGGATGCGCGGGGTGCCGACGAACCGCGGGTGGAGGGTGTAGATCAGCTCGGTGAGCTGGGACTCCCGCTTGCGGGCCGGCATCGCCAGCGAGGTGATCGCGATGTGGTCGCGCACCCATACCGAGGAGTCGCGGGTGAAGAGCAGGTTGGGCAGCGGGTCCACGACGAAGGCGTCGTGGGGCAGCAACGAGGTCACCAGGCCGAAGCCGCCACGCACCTCGTCGTTGCGGATGCCCGTGGTGAGGTACGTCGTCAGCTCGGCCGGCGAGGCGTCGCCCAGCAGCCCGTCGAGGTAGTGCCGCATGGTGTCGCCGAGGTAGAGATCGGCCAGGGCCGTCTCGATGGCGATCGTGCGGGCCTCGTCGACGGCCAGGGTCTCGGTGAGGAGGTCGGTGAGGTAGAGCACCTCGACCTCGCGGTCACGCAGCGCCTGCGCGAAGGCGTCGTGCTCCTCCTGTGCGCGGGCGACCCACGGGATCCCGTCGAAGAGGAGCTGGTCGTTGTTGCGCGGGGTCAGCCGCGAGAGCTCGGGGCCGGGCCGGTGCAGCATCACGGTGCGCAGGCGGCCGACCTCGCTGTCGGCGCCGTGAGTCGTCGTCATGGTCGACACAGTAGTGGTCCCGGCCAGGGGAAGCGTAGGCGCTGGCCGGCTCAGCGGAGCAGCTCGATGGTGGTCAGGGTGGCGAGCAGGACGCACACGCCCGCCCCCACGTAGTGGAGCAGGTGGAGGGAGACCACGCGCAGCAGGCTGCGGCCCACGATGACCGCCAGTGCACTGACCGTCAGCAGTGCGGCAAGAGCGCCCACGAACACGCTCACGGGGGCTTGGTAGCGCGCCACCAGCGTGAGGGTGAGCAGCTGAGAGAGGTCGCCCCACTCGGCGGCGAACAGCACGAGGAACGACGCCAGCACCGCCCGCCAACCGGCGGTCGGTCCGGTGGGATCCGCGGCTGTCTCCTCGTCGCTGTGGTCGACCTCCGTGGCCTGCGCCGCGTGGTGCGCCCGCCCCTCGCGCAGGAGGATGACCGCGCCGAGCAGGAACAGCACCACGGAGGTGCCGCGCACGACTCCGGGCGGCAGGAACGAGGCGGCGTGCCCCAGCCCCACCGCGATCGCGGTCTGCACGGTGAAGGCGAGCCCCACCCCGATCCAGACCAGCAGCGGGCGGTAGCGCGTCGCCAGGACCAGGGTGGCCAGGAACGTCTTGTCGGGCAGCTCGACCACGAAGATGGCGCCGAAGGTGAGCGCGAGAGCGACCAGGTCCACGGCGCCATCTTGTCATCGGCGGTGCGCCGCGTCCGCGGCACCCAGTCGTCCTACGGTGACCTCATGTTCCACGTCCTCGCCGTGCTGGCCGCGATCGTCTCGATGGCGGCTCTGCTCCTCTCCGCGCTGACCTATCGCCGGGTGGCCGGGAGGCGGGGCGCTGCCGGCGACCTCCCCACCGACGTGCACGGGTTGCGCCGCGAGGTGGCTGCGCTGCGCGCCGAGGCCGGCGGGGCGCTGCGTCACCTCGCCGTCGTGCGCTACGACGCGTTCGGCGACATGGGCGGGCACCTGTCGTGGAGCCTGGCCCTGCTCGACAGTGCGGGCGACGGGGTGGTCCTCAGCTCCATCCACGGACGGAGCGAGGCGCGCACGTACGCCAAGTTCGTCACCGGCTGGTCCAGCGACACCCAGCTCTCGGCCGAGGAGGACGAGGCGATCGCTCACGCGCGAGCGTGAGGCCCGGGTGCAGCGCTCAGCGCTCGAGCCGGCGCGCTCGCCGCTCGGAGTCGCGGACCTGGCGCAGCGTCATCAGGTGCACCGCTGACATCGCGAAGAGCCCGAGGTAGAGCACGACCGGGTAGATCGCCTCGGTGGGCACCGTCGAGGAGGCCACCCACGGCCACTCGACGTGGACCCGGTCGGCAAGGACGGTGACGGTCAGGACCGCAGCGGCCATCACGAGGTTCCACAGGCCCAGGACCACCAGGCCGGCTGCCTGCAGCCCGAGGGACGGTGGGCGACGCACGAGGCCGATGAGCAGCAGGGTGCCGCCGAGCAGCGCGGTGACCCCGGCGGTCGGACGGGTCCAGGTGTCCGGCGAGCCCAGCGTCCGCGACACCCCGGTGAACAGGATGAGGGTGCCGACGAAGAGCCCGATGAAGGCGTGCACGAGCAGCAGGCACCGGCGGTTGGTCTGCTCGCGGCGTTGGCCCACGAACGACCGGTACGACGAGGGGGCCGGGCCGCGTACGTCGCTGCGTGCCGAGGCAGCGACCTCCCGGATCCGGTCGGTGATCATGGCGCGTCCCTTGTTCGTCGGTCGTGGGTGGAGCAGGTGCAGGACTCGAGGGGAGCGCCCGAGGCACCCGATTTTGCCATGACGACCCGACCATCGCACCCCCTGGGCGGGTCGAGCGGTCTAGTCCGAAATGACTAGTACCCGGTGCGTCTGCTCCGAAACGCCGGACGCCGGCGCGAGGCGCGGATGTTACTGACCCTTGTGCCTACTACCCAGCGCCTCTGACCGCAGGGCAGTAGGCACAACAGTCAGTAAGATCGGCCGAGCCTCAGCGCCCGGGCGGCGGGGGGCCGGTGGTGCCGCGCACGACCAGGCGGGCCTCGACGTCGCTCGACTCCTGGGTGGAGCCACGGTCCGCGACCAGGCTGAGCGCGAGGTCGGCCGCCAGGCGCGCCTGCACCTCGACCTGCTGGTCGATGCTGGTCAGGTCGAAGAGCTCTGCGAGCGGATGTCCGTCCACGCCGACGATCGAGATGTCGTCCGGTGCGCGCAGCCCGCGACGTTGGAGGGTGCGGAGCGCGCCGACGGCGAGCTCGTCGGAGTAGGCGAAGACGGCCGTGGGCGGGTCGGCGAGGTCGAGGAGGCGGGCCATGGCATCGGCGCCGGCCTGGGGCCCGAACGGCTCGGTGACGATGTAGTCGGGTGGTTGCGGAAGGCCGGCTGCGGTCATGGCCTCGTGGTAGCCCTGGCTCCGCAGCACGTCGGAGGTCCACACCGCGCCCTCGGTGTCGCTGGTGCGGATCATCGCGATACGACGGTGGCCCAGGCCCACGAGGTGCTCCACGGCGAGAACGGCAACCGCTCGGTCATCGACCTGCACGTGGGGCAGGTCCTGGAGGCGACCCCCCGCGACGACGACGTCGACCCCGAGCAGGTTGAGGCGTCCGATCTCGGCCTCGAGGAGGGGCAGCGCGATGAGGATGACGGCATCGACCTTGCGGCGCGACGGCAGGTGCTCGAAGAAGTAGCGCCGCTCGGCCTCGCCGTCGACCTGGTAGAGCAGGAGGTCCTTGCCGGCGACCTGGAGCCGTCGGTGGATGGTCGAGAGCATCGCGGAGTAGAACCAGGTGTCGATCCGCGGGAGCACGACCGCCAGTCGACCGGTGCTCTTGCGAGCCAGACCGGAGGCCTCGGGCGAGACGACGTAGGCGAGCTCCTCGGCGATCGAGCGGATGCGCAGCCGGGTCGGTTCGCTGACCCCTGGGACGTCGCGCAGGGCCCGCGAGACCGTCGCGATGGACACGCCGGCGCGTCGGGCGACGTCAGCCATGTTGACGTCGGCGACGACGAGCGGATCCTCCTCGCTGGGTGACACGGCTGTCACTCTAACCAGTTCGTAAACGTTTTCGTAAGGGTCCTTGACGAATGGGTGTGACGTGCGCCACTGTGGGTTCAATCAGTTGCAAACGTTTGCGCGGATCAGTGCTTTGCTGCGGCAGTCATGCCTCGGGGGGAAGCGCCGGACGGCACGGACGGCGAGATTGACGATCGGGGTTTACCGGCCCCGGGTGCGCTCATCGAAGGGACAGGGAATCGACATGGCAACAGGCAAGTGGCGTCGTACTGCAGTGTTCGGATTGGGGGCCGCGCTCGCACTGAGCACCACCGGCTGCCTGTCTTCAGATGACGGCGGTGGCTCCGGCGCGGCCAGCGGCACGGCCGGCGACGGGAAGGTCAGCATCCTCGGTGCCTTCGGCGGCGCGGAGAAGGATGCTTTCGAGGCCTCGCTCGCGGCCTTCGAGCAGGACTCCGGCATCGAGATCGACTACACCGAGAACTCCGACTTCACGACCACGATCGTGGCCCGTGTCGGTGCAGGTGACGCCCCCGACATCGCGCTCTTCCCGCAGCCCGGTGGGCTGCTGGACCTCTCCAAGGACATGACGCCGCTCGCCGACGTCATCGACCTCGGCGCGATCGAGGAGACCCTGATCCCGGGCTTCCTGGAGTCGGCCACCAAGGACGGCAACGTCTACGGCGCTCCGATGCGGATGGCGGTGAAGTCGATCGTCTGGTACCCGAAGTCCTTCGAGGACACCGGCTTCAGCACCGAGCCCGCCACTTACCAGGAGCTCATCGCGGAGTCCGAGGACATCCTGGCCAAGGGCACCACCCCGTGGTGCATGGGTTGGGAGTCCGACCAGGCCACCGGCTGGGTCGGCACCGACTGGCTCGAGGAGATGGTCCTGCGCGTCGCCGGGCCCGACGTCTACGACCAGTGGGTCAGCCACGAGATCCCGTTCAACGACCCCCAGATCGCCGAGGCGCTCGACGCCTTCGGCGAGATCGCGAAGAGCGACCTGGTGCTCGGCGGCGAGAAGGGCGTGCTCAACACCGGTTTCGCCGACGCCATGACGCCGGCGTTCGGCGCCGACCCGAAGTGCTACTTGCACCGCCAGGGCAACTTCGCCACCGGCTTCTATCCCGACGACGTGCAGGCTGACCTCGACGGCACCGTCGGTACGTTCTACTTCCCGCCCTACGAGGGTGGCTACGACGGCTCGCCGGTGCTCGGCGGCGGTGACCTCGCCGCGACCTTCAACGGCGACGACGAGGACACCCAGAAGGTCATGGAGTTCCTGACCTCCGACCAGTTCGGTGCCGAGTGGGCCGCCACCGGCGGGTGGCTGTCTCCGCACGCCACGTTCGACGCCAGCAACTACGCCGACGAGACGACTCGCGCCATCGCGCAGTCCGCCGCCGACGCCGACGTCTTCCGCTTCGACGGCTCGGACCTGATGCCGGCCGAGGTCGGCTCCGGCTCCTTCTGGACCGAGATGGTCAAGTGGGAGAACGGCCAGTCGACCCAAGACACGCTGGACGCGATCGAGGCGTCCTGGCCGACGTCGTGAGCATCGACACCCAGGGTCCCGCCACCGGTACGCCGGCGGCGGGGCCCGGCCCCTCTCCCGAGGAGCCGCGACACGGAGCAGCGAACGTCCTGTTGATCGTCGGCGGGCTGCTCGGCATGGCCGTCACCGGCTATGTCATGTGGACGATCTTCTTGTCCTTCGGGATCTACCCCGAGCTCTACCTCGACAACGGCTTGATCATCGGAGTCGTCGCCATCACGGTCGGGGTCGGCGGGGCGGCGGTGCTGTTCCGGTTCCTCAACATGTTCGTCGAAGGACTGCCCAGCAAGGCTTCGCAGCGCGCGATGCCCTACGCCTACCTGCTGCCGGGCTTCGGCCTGATCAGCCTGGTGCTGCTCTATCCGGCGGTGCAGACGATCGTCTTCTCGTTCGCCGATGCCGACAGCGCGCGTTGGGTCGGATTCGCCAACTACACCGAGATCTTCGGTCGCGAAGCGTTCCGCACCACGCTGGTCAACAACCTGCTGTGGCTGCTCATCGTGCCCGCCGTGGTGGTCGCGATCGGCATCGTGGTGGCGGTACTGGCCGACAAGTTGAGCAGCAAGGGCGAGAGCATCTCCAAGAGCCTCATCTTCCTGCCGATGGCGATCTCCTTCGTCGGAGCCTCGGCCATCTGGAGCCTGGTCTACGCCTACGACACCGGCAAGAGCCAGACCGGGTTGCTCAACGCGGTCTGGACGACCTTCGGTGGGGAACCGCAGACCTGGCTGCAGATCGACACCCTGAAGCTCAACTCGCTGCTGCTGATGGTGATCGTGGTCTGGCTCCAGGTCGGGTTCGCGATGATCCTGCTCTCCTCGGCGATCAAGGGAGTCCCCGAGGACACTTTGGAGGCCGCCCGGATCGACGGTGCCAGTGAGTGGCAGATCTTCTGGCGGGTCATCATCCCCCAGATCAAGGGCACCACGATCACGGTGTTCATCACCGTGCTCATCATGGTGATGAAGATCTTCGACATCGTCTTCGTGCTCACCAACGGTCGCTTCAACACCGACGTGATCGCCAACGCCTTCTACTTCGAGCAGTTCAAGCGGCAGGACACCGGCACGGCCTCGGCCATCGTCGTGGTCCTGCTGGTGGCGATCATCCCGGTGCTCGTCTACCAGGTCCGGCACTTCCGACGAGAGGACATGGCCTCATGACCACGCGAGTCGAAGCAGCCGGCCTGGTCGCCGGGGAGCAGCAGCTCCAGAAGGGGGCGGGCAAGCCGCCCAAGCCGGCCAAGGGGCTCATGGCCGACGGCCGTCGGCGCAGCCCGGTGTCGATCATCGTGATGATCGCGTTGGCCCTGCTGTGGATCCTGCCGACGGTCGGTCTGCTGGTGACCTCGATGCGAGACCGCACCGAGGCCTCCAAGTCGGGCTGGTGGACGGTGCTCTACGACCCCGGCAACTCCGGCTTCACCTTCGACAACTACCGAAGGGTCTTCGAGGGCACCGACCTGGGGTCCGGGTTCACCAACAGCCTGGTGGTGGCGATCCCGGCCACCGTGATCCCGATCATGTTCGCTGCGTTCGCGGCCTACGCGTTCACGTTCATGAACTTCCGGGGCAAGGACGTGCTCTTCATCGCGATCGTGGCGGTGATGGTGGTGCCGATCCAGGTGGCGTTCCAGCCGATGCTCAACCTGCTCGGTCCGCGCGGCCTCGGCATCACCGGCGACTACTTCGCGGTGTGGTTGCTGCACACCGGGTTCGGGATGCCGTTGGCGATCTACACCTTGCGCAACTACATGACGACGCTGCCGAAGACGGTGATCGAGTCGGCCAAGATCGACGGGGCCAGCCACTTCCAGACCTTCTGGCGGCTGATCGTCCCGATGTCGGTGCCGGCGCTGGCGGCGTTCGCCATCCTGCAGTTCCTCTGGGTCTGGAACGACTTCCTCATCGCGACGCTGTTCCTCGGCGCCGGGGAGAACGCCACGGTCATCGTGGAGCTCCAGGGTCTGATCGGCACCCAGGGAATCGGCAAGGAGCTGCTGACAGCAGGCGCCTTCATCTCGATGGCGCTGCCGATGGCGGTGTTCTTCGGGCTCCAGCGCTTCTTCGTCCGCGGGCTCACGTCCGGGGCGGTGAAGGGCTGAGCGCTCCTCACCTCACCCCCCTGCACCTGACGCGCGGGGGCGTGAGCCTACTGCTCGCGTCCTCGCCGTCAGGAGTGCCGCTCATCGGTCACTGGGGCGCTGCTCTGGGCTCCCAGAGCGGCGCTGTCCTCGAGGGCATCGTCGAGGCGTCCGTGCCGGCCGTCCCACACTCGGCACTCGACCACCCGCGGCGCCGGGGCCTGCTGGGCGAGACCGGCAGCGGCTTCACCGGGCTGCCTGCGCTCGAGGGGCACCGGGTGGGCGGCGCGGCGGCAGCCGCCCTGCCCCAGCTGCGGGACTGGTCGCTCACCTGCGACGACACCGGTCCTGATGCCGTGGTGCAGCTCGCTGCCGTCGACGCCGAGGCCGGCTGGCGCGTCGGGGTCGACCTCGAGCTCACCCGCGAGGGAGTCGTCCGCCTGCGCACGTCCGTGACCAACGCCGGGTCCGGCGCCCTGCACCTCGGCGCGGTCCGGTGCGCCCTGCCGGTCGCGGCCCGCGCCACCGAGCTCCTCGACCTCACCGGACGCTGGTGCCGCGAACGCACTCCGCAACGTCGCCCCTGGCTCGTCGGGACCCACCTGCGCGACGCCCGCCACGGCCGCACCGGCCACGACGCCAACCTGTTGATGGCGGCAGGCCTCCCGGGGTTCGGCTTCGGGCACGGCGAGGTGTGGACCACCCACCTCGCCTGGAGCGGCGACCACGCGACGTACGCCGAGCGGACCCCCGAGGGGGAGTGCCTGCTGGGCGGCGGTGAGCTGCTCGGACCCGGGGAGGTCGTGCTCGCCGAGGGCGAGACCTACGCAGGCCCCTGGCTGATGGGCAGTCACAGCAACGCCGGCCTCGACGAGGCCTCGGCGCGCCTGCACGCCTGGACCCGCCGGCACGCCCCGCGCTCGCGCTCGGAGCGCCCGGTCGTGGTCAACACGTGGGAGGCCACCTACTTCGACCACGACCTCGAGCGGCTCGAGGCCCTGGCCCGAGCAGCGGCCGAGGTCGGCGCCGAGCGGTTCGTCCTCGACGACGGCTGGTTCCGCGGCCGCCGCGACGACCGGGCGGGGCTCGGCGACTGGACGGTCGACCCGGCGGTCTGGCCCGAGGGCCTGACGCCACTGATCGAGCGGGTCCGGTCCCTGGGACTCGACTTCGGCCTGTGGATCGAGCCCGAGATGGTCAACGAGGATTCCGACCTCGCCCGGGAGCACCCCGACTGGATCCTGCGCGGGCGCAGCGCCCTGCCCGAGACCTGGCGCCACCAGCAGGTGCTCGACCTCCAGGTGCCCGCCGCCTACTCCCACGTGCGCGACCACATGCTGGCGCTGCTCGACGGAGCACGACATCGCCTTCCTCAAGTGGGACCACAACCGCGACCTCCTCGACGTCACCCACCAGGGGCGTCCGGCCGTGCACGGCCAGACCCGAGCCCTCTACCGGCTCCTCGACGAGCTGCGCGAGGCTCACCCGAACCTCGAGATCGAGACCTGCGCCAGCGGCGGCGGCCGCATCGACCTCGAGATCCTCACCCGCACCGACCGGGTGTGGCCCAGCGACACCATCGACGCCCTGGAGCGCCAGCGCATCCAGCGGTGGACCTCATTGGTCGTGCCGCCCGAGATGATGGGCACCCACATCGGAGGGCCGGTCGCGCACACGACCGGTCGCACCCACCGCCTCGGCTTCCGCGCCGCGACCAGCCTCCTCGGTCACCTCGGCATCGAGTGGGACGTGACCGGGATCGACGAGGCCGAGCGCGCCGAGCTCGCGGCCTGGGTGTCGCTGCACAAGTGCCTGCGCTCGCTGGTCTCGACCGGCCGGTCAGTCCGTGCAGACCACCCCGACCCCGCTCTGGTGGTCAGCGGGATCGTGTCGCCCGAGCGCGACGAGGCCTGGTACGTCGTGGCCTGTCTCGACTCCCTGCTCACGCAGTCGCCGACCCCGGTGCAGCTGCCGGGGCTCGACCCCGCCGCCACCTACGACCTGCGCGACGTGACCCCGCCCGGCGGGGCTCATCCAGCCCACATCGGTCGCACGTGGCTCGACAGCGACGGGGTGTGCGTCTCGGGAGCGGCGCTGGGGCTCGTGGGCGTCCAGCTGCCGCCGCTCGCGCCGGGCAGCGCGCTCGTGCTGCACGCGGCCGGGAAGGCGTCTCGATGAGCTTCGACCTCACCGACGACTGGGTCTGGGACTTCTGGACCGTCGAGGACCCCGGTGCCGACGAGGAGCACCTGCACCTCTTCTTCCTGCACGCCGCTCGGACCCTGGTCGACCCCGACCTGCGCCACGTCCACGCGCGGGTCGGACATGCGGTGACCTCCGACCTCCGCTCGTGGCGCCGGCTCCCCGACGCCCTCGGCCCGCAGGCCGTCCCGGCCTACGACGACGGCGCGACCTGGACCGGCAGCGTGGTGCGCGACGACGACGGCACCTGGACGATGTTCACCTCCGGCATCACGCAGGGGGAGGGGCCCCGGGTCCAGCGGATCGGAGTGAGCCATTCCCCCGACCTGCTCGAGTGGAAGCGACTGCCGGGCACCGTGCTTGACCTCGACCCCTCGATCTACGTCGACGGGGGCGCGCTCTCCTCGACCGGTGAGACCCACTGGCGCGACCCGTTCGTCGTGCGCGACGACGACGGCCTGTGGCACGCCTACCTCACGGCCAAGGTGGTCCATCCCGCCGACGGCTCGCCGACCGGCGTGGTGGGGCACGCCACCTCGCGCGACCTGCGCGCGTGGGAGATCGGGCCGCCGCTGGACCTCGAGCCCGGCCGCTTCGACCAGCTCGAGGTGATTTCGCTCGACCTCGTCGATGGTCGCTGGGTGCTGCTGTTCTCCGTGCTCGGCGCTGAGGTGCCCGGGGCCCGGCCCGGTGCGGGCGGGGTCTGGTCGGTGGCCGTCGACGGACCCGGCGCCCCGGTCGACACCCGCCGAGCCACCCGACTCACCAACGAGCGGCTCTACGTCGGGCGCACGGTGCGCCTGCGCGACGGGTCCTCGCGATTCCTGGCGTTCGTGAACGCCGACGAGCACGGTCGCTTCGTCGGCGGGATCACCCCACCCCTGCACGTCGGCTGGCGAGCCGACGGTGCGGGACTCCGGTTGCTGAATGCGCCGGCCCACTGGCTCCCCGAGGGGGAGGAAGTAATGTGATGCAGACCACTTACAACGGATCGTCCGGCACGTTCCTGCCGGTGAGAGGAGTTGGTCATCATGGCCACAGTCACCTTTGAGAAGGCCCAGCGCTGGTACCCGGGGGCGGACAAGCCCGCTGTCCCGGGGATCGACCTGGAGATCAAGGACGGGGAGTTCATGGTGCTCGTCGGCCCGTCGGGGTGTGGCAAGTCCACCACCCTGCGGATGCTGGCGGGCCTCGAGGAGGTCAACGACGGCAAGATCTTCATCGGGGACCGCGACGTCACCAACCTGCCCCCGAAGGACCGCGACATCGCGATGGTCTTCCAGAACTACGCGCTGTACCCGCACATGAGCGTGGCCGACAACATGGCCTTCTCGCTCAAGATGGCCAAGGTGCCCGAGGCCGAGCGCAAGCAGCGCGTGGCCGAGGCGGCCAAGATCCTCGGCCTCGAGGAGTACCTCGACCGCAAGCCGAAGGCGCTCTCGGGTGGCCAGCGTCAGCGCGTCGCGATGGGTCGCGCGATCGTGCGCAGCCCGCAGGTGTTCTGCATGGACGAGCCGTTGTCGAACCTCGACGCCAAGATGCGCGTGCAGACCCGTACCGACATCGCCAAGCTCCAGGCCGACCTCGGCGTCACCACCGTCTACGTCACCCACGACCAGGTGGAGGCGATGACGATGGGCGACCGCGTCGCGGTCATGAAGGACGGCTACCTCCAGCAGGTCGACTCGCCGCTCGGTCTCTACGACCGCCCGGTCAACCTCTTCGTGGCCGGCTTCATCGGCTCCCCGCAGATGAACCTCATCGAGGCGGTGGCGGTCGAGGGTCGCGCGAAGATCGGCGACTACATGGTGCCGGTCGACAAGGAGGCCTCGCACAAGATGCAGGGCAACATCACCGTGGGCGTTCGTCCAGAGGCCTGGCGTCTGGTCTCGGCCGAGGAGGGCGGGCTGCCGGTCAAGGTGACGGTCGTCGAGGAGCTCGGCGCTGACGGCTACGTCTACGGCAGCAGCGACGTCAAGGGTGTCCCGTCGACGGTGATCGTGCGCATCAGCGGGCGCGACTCGGTGCGCAAGGGGGAGACGATCCACGTGACCACCGACCCGGAGCACGTGCACGTGTTCGACACCGCGACCGGCGAGCGGCTCAGCGCCTGAGCCCTGCCTGACCTCCGCCCGACCCGGTCGGGCGGACCTGACCGGCGGCGGGCAGATCGACGTGATCGAGCGCTCACGTCCGACCTGCCCGCTGTCCTGGTCCGGTGGCTCACTCCTGCTCGCGCAGCAGCTCCACCAGCATCGCGCCCATCAGCGCCTCGAGGCCCTTGTGGGGACGCACCATGACCGTGAACGACGTGATCCGGTCCTGGTCGTCCCAGCGGATCATGTCGACCCCGTGCACGGTCAGCCCGTCGACCTCGGCCTCGAACTCAAGCACCGCGCTGCGCTCGGCGTACCACTCCTCGACGTAGCGCAGCGTCGGACCGAGCACCACGACCGCTGCCGACAGGTAGGCGGTGGTCAGCGCCTTGCCCTCCTGCGGGGTGTGCACCGCGGGGCTGCGGAACACGCAGTCCTCGGCGAGGAGGGCATCGAGGCCGGAGGCGTCGCGCGACTCGGCGAGTCGGTGCCAGGCGGCGATGGGCGCGGGGACGTCAGGAAGTGCGTGGATCATGACCTCAGTCAACCGGGTCCAACCGGCGACTGAGGGAGTAACGTGCCTTTACTCGGGAGATCCGAGGTCTGTTCCGAGTCCGCATCCCACCTTGGAGGTCCCGCGTGAGCACCCATGACGCCGACATCGAGCAGCAGCTCGCCGCGGTCCCGATGTTCTCGAAGCTGTCCAAGCGGGCCCGGCGCTCGCTGCTGGAGAAGTCCTCGGTCGTCGACCACACCGACGGTCATGTCGTGGCGGCCGAGGGCAAGGGGTCCCTGGCCATGCACGTCGTGCTGTCCGGCACGGCGGCGGTGAGCAAGCACGGCGACCGCGTCGTACGCCGACTGGGGCCCGGGGACTACTTCGGCGAGATCAGCCTGCTCGACGGCAAGCCTCGCTCGGCGACCGTCTCGGCCGAGGGTCGGCTGACCACGTTGGCGATCCCGCAGCACGCCGTGAAGGGGATCATCGAGCACGACCCGGAGTTCGCCCACCACCTGATGCTGCTGGTGTGTGCCCGGCTGCGCACGGCCGAGGCGGCGCTCGACGAGGCCCTCGCCGACCGAGCCGGTGGCGGCGCCGGCTGAGGCCGCCCCCGCGGCTCACAGCTCGCTGAGCCTGCGCTCCAGGACTTCGCGCCACGTCCGGAGCTCCTTGGCGGCGTAGAGGTCGCGTGCCTCCACGAGGAGACGCCGTTCACCGTCGAGGTCGCCGCGCTGGTGGGGGATCTCGCTCAGCCACCGTCGCAGGTCGGCGCGCTGAGCCCACTGGTCGCCGCGGTCGGCCATGTCGATCGCCGTCGTAGCCAGCTCCTCGGCCTCGGCCAGCCGGCCGTCACGGGCGGCGAGGAGCGCGCGCGCCGCAGCGACGTGCGAGACCGACATGACGTCGTAGGGCGAGGTCCAGCTCGCCGCCTCGTCCACGATCGGCTGCACGAGGTCGGGGGAGGCGCCGGTCTCGAGCAGGAGCAAGGCCTGGATGGCCCGGTAGGTGCTGCCGTGGCCGAGGTCGTCCGACGCACGGCACTCGTCGGTGCAGCGCTCGAACAGCGTGATCGCCTCACCGAGCCGGCCGGCGTACCAGCACGCGGTGGCCCGCATGATGAGCGAGTTGATCGACTCGGGCGGCGCCTCCGGTCCGGTGAAGACCACCATCAGGTCATCGAGCAGCCCCGGGGCGTCGTCGTCACCGCGGCCGAGACGTCCGACGACCTCGGTGACCCGCAGGCGCAGCAGCATCTGGGGCGACCGGGTCACGGCCTGGATCTCGACCGAGCGGTCCACGAGGGTGGTCAGGGGATGGGGCCCGTAGAGCGCGGTCGCCACCTGGTACTGCTGGGCGGTGCGCCCGTCCTGGGCGTCGCCGATGGCGACGAGCCGGGCCAGTACGTCGTCGGTGTCAGCCCAGCGGTTGGCCATGATGTGCACCTCGACCTGGGCGTGCAGGGCCAGCACCGCGCGGATCCGGTCGTCGCTCGCTGTCGCGAGCTCGAGCACGTGCTCGATCGGCTCGAGCAGGCTCTCGGGATCGAGGTCTTCTGAGGTCGATACCGCCAGGTCCGCACGGGCGAGGGCGAGCGAGGCGCGCTCGAGCACGGTGGGCCGGTCGCCCTCGGCCAGGGCGTGCTCGAGCAGGTCGAGGATGCGGGCGACGTCG
Organism: uncultured Actinomycetota bacterium; assembly: GCA_963760515.1. Classification (GTDB taxonomy): domain Bacteria; phylum Actinomycetota; class Actinomycetes; order Propionibacteriales; family Nocardioidaceae; genus Nocardioides. The sequence goes on along the minus strand of CAVXDL010000006.1, from coordinate 1,219,068 downwards.
TGGTAGCGGTAGAGCTCGTTGTGCTGCAGCAGGGCGTGCAGGAGGAGCTCGCGCCGCAACGGGTTCGCCGGCCGCAGCTCCTCGACCGCGCCGAGCAGGGCGATCGCGGCATCGTGGTCGTCGCGCAGCCGCGCTGCGCACGCGGCCTCCACGCCGGCGCGGACCGCCCGGTCGGCCGCCTCCTGGGTGCTCGGGGCGTGGGGCGCCAGCTCGGCGGCGTACCGGGCCGCTTCGAGGAAGTGGTGGGCGACGAACGCCTGGAGCTCGGAGCCGGCCATCGCGCCGTGCTCGTCGAGGTGGTCGGCCAGGCGGAGGTGGAGGTCGACCCGCGTGGCTTTCGACAAGGCGGCGTAGGCCGCCTCGCGCACGAGCACGTGCCGGAAGTGCCAGGTGTCGGCGAGGGGTCCGCGCACCCGTCGCAACAGGTCGCGGCGGGCCAACGCGCCCAGGAGCCGGTCGGTGTCGGCGCGCGGGAAGGGCTCGCCGAGCACGTAGGCCTCCTCCGCGCCCACCTCGAGCCCCGCAACGGCGATCCGTCCGAGCAGGGCCCGCTCGTCGTCGTGCAGCCGATCGAGCCGGGCGGCGAGCAGCGCCGAGACGGTGGCCGGCATCCCGGCGGAAGCGAGGTCGCCGGTCAGGCGCCAGCCGTCCTCGTCGACCAGCAGGCCGGTCTCGAGCAGGTGGGTGACGATCTCCTCGACGAACAACGGGTTGCCCCCTGACCACTCCGCCACGGCGGCCACCACGTCGGCGCCGAGGTCGTCGCCCAGCAGCGCGGCCAGGGACGTGGCGGTGTCGTCGGAGCTGAAGGGCTCGAGACCGAAGACCGAGCTGTTGACCGACCCCTGGGCCCAGTGCGGGTGCTGGTCGAGCAGCTCAGGGCGCGCCTGGCAGACCAGCAGCAGGGGCAGGTCGCTGGTCTCCTCGCGCACCCGCTCCAACAGCTCGAGCAGGGTGGGTTCGGCCCAGTGCAGGTCATCGAGGTTGACCACCAGCGGACGGTGGAGGGCCAGCTGCTCGAGCAGCCGTGCGACAGCCCAGAACGTCTGGTCCGAGGAGCCCGGGCGGCCCCCCTTGCCCAGCAGGGCGAGCAGGTGGTCGACGGCCTCGGCGTCGTGGCCCGCCTGCGGGAGCAGCCGGGTCAGGGCATGGCGGGTGCCCTCGGCGGACTCCTCGCCGGTGAGTCCGGCAGCATCGCGCACCACCTGCACGATGGGCCAGTAGGTGATGCCCTGTCCGTAGGAGACGCAGCGACCGCTGACGCTGGCCGCCCGGTCACCGACCCGCTCCAGGAACTCTGCCACCAGCCGGGTCTTGCCGATGCCGGGCGCTCCCAGCACGGTCACCAGGTGGCCCCGGTTGGTCTCCACCGTCCGGTCGAGCGCCTCGTCGAGGGCACGGGACTCCCGCCCCCGTCCGACGAGGACGGCGTCGAGATGGCGGCGGCGTCCGGCCGCACCCTCGTCGACCTCGAGCAGACGGTAGGCCGGCACCGGCTCGGCCTTGCCCTTGGCCCGCACCGGCTCGGCCTCCTCGACCGAGACGGCGTCGCGCACGAGCTCGTAGGTGGCGCGTCCCATCAGCACCTCGCCGGGGGCTGCTGCCTGCTCGAGCCGGGCGGCGGTGTTGACCGCGTCGCCGGTCGCGAAGGAGCCACCGGCTCGGGCGGAGCCGGCGACGACGGCCCCGGTGTTGACCCCGGTGCGGATCTGGAGGCGGACGCCGAGCTCGACCATCAGCTCGTCGGAGAGCCGGCGCACTGCTGCGTTGAGCTCCGCGGCGGCCCGCACCGCGCGCAGGGCGTCGTCCTCGCGCACCTCCGGGACGCCGAAGACCGCAAGGACCGCATCGCCCACGAACTTCTCGACGGTGCCGCCGTGGGCCTCGATGGCGGCGCGGGAGCAGGCGAAGTAGCGACCCATCACGTTGCGGTAGGCCTCCGGGTCGAGCAGCTCGCCCATCGCAGTGGAGCCGGTGACGTCGGTGAAGAGCAACGTGACGGTCTTGCGCACCTCGACCGTCGGTGCCGACGCCACCGGGGCGCCGCACTCGAGGCAGAACTTCGCCGGGGCAGGCAACCGGGCACCGCAAGCGGTGCAGGCCAGCACGTCGGAGCGGAGTGCCACCTGCGCAATCTAGGCCGGATCGTGCTGAAGTGGATCGTTTGTGAGGCAACCTTGTGCGGGGCCGGACGTCTCATCAGCATGACCCTGCACTCGACGGAGAGGCTGCCGACCATGTCCGGTCCACCGGGAACCGCCGTGGCGGCGGAGGCCGCCGACCTCGGTGAGCTCTACGCCGCCCACCGACTCTCGCTCGTCCGCCTGGCGCGACTGCTGGTCGACGACCTGGCCTCGGCCGAGGACGTCGTCCAGGACGCCTTCGCGCGCCTGGCCGGGAGACAGCACCGGCTGCGCGACCCCCACGCCACCCTGGCCTACCTCCGGGCCTCGGTCGTGAACGGCTCTCGCTCGGCGCTCCGCCGGCGGCGTACGGCGCGGGGCTACGCGCCTCCTGCCGACATCGAACCCCCGGGACCCGACGACCGAGCCGTGCTCGCCGAGGAGCACCGCGAGGTCCTGGGCGCTCTCGATCGGCTCGCGCCCCGCCAGCGCGAGGTCCTGGTCCTGCGCTACTGGTCCGGCCTCAGCGAGGCAGAGATCGCCGAGGCGTGCGGGATCTCCCGCGGCGCGGTCAAGTCCACCGCCAGCCGCGCTCTGGTCGCGCTGGAGAAGCACCTGATGATCGAAGGAGAGTCGCGATGACCGCGATCGAGGAACGTCTGACCGCCGCGCTGGCGGCCCGAGCAGAGCAGGTCGGTCCCGAGGAGCTGTCCCCGGCTCGCCCGCCCGCGACCGTACGTCGGTTGCGCCCCTCCGCCCGGACCGCCGGCTGGAGCGCGGCTGCGGTCGCCTCGGCCGCTGCGGTGGCGGTGGTTGCGGTGGTGACGATCGCGGGGATCAGCCCCCGCGACGCCGCGCCCGGACCTGCGGACTCGCCCTCGGCGGTGACGGATCCACCGACCACACCCGGCGAGGAGTCGACCTCCGACTCCGCTGACCTGGAGCGGCTGCTCGACGAGGACGAGGCCCCGCTGCTCGACCCCGACGCGACGCTCGCCCTCAGTGACGGCTCGCAGGTCAGGGCTGCGGCCCCCGACCTGCTGTGGACCTTCCCCGACGGTGAGGTCGTGATCGGAGAGATGTTCGAGCGGCCCGCGCGGCTGCGCGACGTGGAGCTGGACCTCGGGGAGGTCGGCCGGGGCGTGCTGGTCGACCGCGGGGACGGAGAGTACGCCGAGCTCGAGGTCTACCTGCCGGCCGGAAGCGGCGAGCGCCGCGTCGTCGTAGCGGTGACGCGCACCGGGGGAGTGCCACTCGGACGTGGCTTCACCCAGGACGACGCGGGCTACTACAGCTGGACAGCCCGCGAGGGCTCCTCCCTCTACACCCGCGTGCAGGTCGGCAACCCCGGCGAGGGCCGGTACCGCGTCTACGAGTGGCAGGCGTCGGCGCCCGGCGACCACGAGGCCACCGGGATCCGCTACGAGCTGACGCCCGTCGACCTCGGCATCGTGTGCCTCGACCTCGTCGAGAACACCGCGGCGCGGTGCTGACGCGACCGAGTCCCGGCTGTCGGGGTCAGCGCGGCACGCGCACCAGCAGCCGGCCGTGGATGCACTCCATGTGCAGCTCGCGACCCGGGCCGATGGAGTCGCCGTCGAGCTGGCGGGGGGTGTCGACGTGGGCGCGGATCGAGACCGTGCGTCCGGTCATCCGGTTGATGGTGTCGTCGACCCGGGAGCGCTTGGCCACGACGCGGAAGGCCAGCGGGATCCACGACAGGAAGCGCCGGGGGTAGAGCAGCACGACGTCGAGCTGGCCGTCGTCGATGGCGGCGTCGGGCAGCAGCGGCATGCCGGCCTGGAGGTAGCCGACGTTGCCGACCACGATGGTGCGGGCGCGGTGCTTGGTGTAGTCGCCACCGTCGATCGAGATCTCGACCCGGGTCACGGGGAACATCAGGGACTTCAGTCCGGACAGCACGTAGGCCAGCCAGCCGACGCGCTTCTTGATGTCCTCGTTGACGCCCTCCATGATCGCGGCGTCGAAGCCCATCCCGGCCATCACCATGAAGTGGCTGTTGACCGGCGGCTCTCCGTCGGCGCTGTCGCCGTGCACCGAGACCATGTCGATGGCGCGGTCCTGGCCGGTCAGGGCGACGTCGATGGCGGCGCGCAGGTAGAGCGGGATCTCGAGGTTGCGGGCGAGCAGGTTGCCGGTGCCGGCCGGGATGATCCCCACCGGGATGCCGGTGCCGGCGAGCTCGGCGCAGACCTCGCGGACCGTGCCGTCGCCGCCGCACACGATCACCAGGTCGGCACCCTCGACCGAGGCCTGCTCGGCCTGGCCGGTGCCGGAGTCCTCGATGGTGGTCAGGTGCCAGATCGGGTCCTGCCAGCCGGCCTCGCGGGCCAGCGAGGTCACCGTCGACTGGAAGGCGCCGACGTCCTCGACCTTGATCGGGTTGAGCACGACGGCCAACCGCTTCTGCGACGGCAGCGCCTCCGGCAGCGGACCCGCCTTGATGGCGTGGCTGCGGGGGTAGGGGCTGTAGAGCGAGAGCACCAGCAGGACGATCCCGGACCCGAGCAGGATCCCCCCGACGACGTCGCTGGGGTAGTGCCGGCCCAGCAGCACGCGGTCGAGGGCCACGATCGCGACCAGCAGCACCATCACCACGGTCAGCAGGCGGCGGACGACCTTGCGCCGGATCAGCATGATGACCAGCACGATGACGAGCCCGGCGAAGGCCGTGATCGCCGAGGCGTGGCCCGACGGGAAGGCGTTGTTCTCGAGGAACTCCTCGGGGTGCTGCCACTCGGGGCGGTCCCGACCGACCAGGAGCTTGGCCCCGGTGGTGACCGCGGCCGAGGCGAGCATCACGACCACGGCGTAGATCGCGGCCCGGCGGTGGGAGCGCTGGAGCAGGAACGCGGCGAGCACGACGGTGTAGACCGCCATCGGGATGGTCCCGAAGGCGTCCTCCACGACCGCCAGCACGCGGTTCACGGTCGGGTCGTCGATGCGCCACTCGGCGGCGGCGCGGCCGCGGTTGTCGAGGTCGACGAGCCAGGCCCAGTCGAGGGTGACCGCCAGCGTCAGCAGCCCGAGGCCGAGGAGGCAGGCGACCGCCCAGCCGAGCTGGGTCGCGCGGGAGCGGTCGAGCACGTGGGTGTCCGTTCGGGAAGGGCGGTTCGCGGCAGGCGGTGGGGTCGGAGCCAGTATGGCGAAGCCGGTGTGCAGTCCACCCACCCGCGCGATCGGCGGGTGGAGGCCCGGAAGTGGGCCATGCCCACACTACGCTGGCCAGACCATGAGCCCTTCTTCTTCCTGGACTCCGCGGCTGATCGCCCTGGACATCGACGGCACCCTGCTCAAGTGGGTCGAGGGCGGCGGCACGACGCACGAGCTCATCGAGGAGCGGGTCGCCGCTGTCATCCGACGGGCCCACGAGGCCGGTGCCCACATCGTGCTGGCATCGGGCCGTTCGCCGCACGGCATGACCGGCATCGCCGACCTGCTCGCGCTCGTCGGCGGCGACGACGAGCCGTTGTGGATCGTGGCCAGCAACGGCGCCGTCGTCTTCCGCTACGTGCCCGGCGGGGAGATCGACGTCGTGCACGAGGAGACCTTCGACGCGAGTGCGGCGGTGAAGGCGATCCTCCTCGAGCACCCCGGCGCCCGGGTGGCCGTCGAGGACCGCGGGCTGGGCTACCTGGTCAGCACTCCGTTCCCCGAGGGGGAGCTGTCCGGCGCGATGACCGTCACCGACGTGGAGGACCTCGTCTCCGAGCCGGTCAGCCGCGTCATCATCCGCGACCCCGAGGCCACCGCCGACGACTTCGTCGAGCTGGGCAAGCGGCTGGGGCTGCACGGCACCGACTACGTCGTGGGCTGGACCGCGTGGCTCGACCTGACCCCGGTCGGGGTGTCGAAGGCCTCGGGGCTCGAGCACGTCTGCGCGGTGCTCGGCATCGAGCAGGCAGACACCCTCGCCATCGGCGACGGCCGCAACGACATCGAGATGCTCACCTGGGCCGGGCGCGGTGTCGCCATGGGCCAGGCGGTGGACGAGGTGCTCGCAGCCGCTGACGCGGTCACCGACAGCGTCTACGACGACGGTGCCGCGGTCGAGCTCGAACGGTGGTTCCCCGAGGACCCCGGTGCCTGACACGGCTCACCCGGGGACACCGGACGGCGGCCTCCCGGACGTCGTCCGCACCCCGCGGCTGCGCCTGATCCCGGTGAGCCCCGCCGACGCGGCTGACATGCTCGCCGGTCGCCGCCAGGATCGGTGGCACCCCGACTACCCCCGCGCGGACGACGTGGACGCGGCCGCCCTGAGCACGAGCGATGCGGGCCCGGCCGTCGGCGGCTGGGGCGCCCGCCACGTGGTGCACGGGCTGCACGCCGTCGGCACGATCGGGTTCTTCGGGCCGCCGGTCGACGGCGAGGTCGAGGTGGGCTTCGGCCTCGTAGCGGCGATGCGGGGCCAGGGCCTGGCCACCGAGGCGCTGGCGGCCCTGCTGGCCGAGACCGACCGGCTCGGCCTGCGGGTGCGGGCGAGCGTCGAGCCGAGCAACAGCGCCAGCCTGCGGGTCCTGGCCAAGGCCGGCTTCACGGGGCTGCGCGGCTCCGACGACGACGGGCGGCTGATCATGGTCCGTCCGGTCCCCGGCACGCGCGTGGCGCCGGCCTCGCCGCGTCCGCGCGCGGCGGCCGGCAGACCGACCGGGCGGGTACGGCTGGTCGCCACCGACCTGGACGGCACGCTGCTGCGCTCCGACGGCTCGGTCTCCCCGCGCACGCGGCAGGTGCTCGCGGCGGTCGAGGACGCCGGCATCCCGGTGGTCTTCGTCACCGCGCGGCCGCTGCGCTGGATGGAGGAGCTGTGGGCACTGGTGGGTGATCACGGCCTGGCGGTGGTGAGCAACGGCGCGGTGCTGTTCGACGTCGCGGCCCGCGAGGTGCGCGCGGTCCGTGGGCTGGAGCGCGCTGCCGGGCTCGAGGTCGTGGCCGCCGTGCGCAGCGCCGTGCCGGATGCACAGTTCGCCATCGAGACCCTCGACGGGATCCGGCTCGAGCCGTCCTACGACGAGCCCCACCACGTGCCGCCGGGCAGTCCGGTCGGGCCGATGCACGAGCTGTGGGACACCGCGGCTCTCAAGCTGCTGGTGCGCCACCCGGCGATGGGGCGCAACCCGTCCGGGATCGAGGAGCAGTTCCGCGCCGCAGTGGTCACTGCGGTCGGCGGCGCGGGCGTGGCGACCTGGTCGGTGCCGGGCCTGGTGGAGATCAGCGCGCCGGGCGTGACCAAGGCCGCGGCGCTGGCTGACCTCTGTGCGGCTCGCGGTGTGGCGGCCGCCGACGTGCTCGCCTTCGGCGACATGCCCAACGATCTCGCGATGCTCGAGTGGGCCGGCACGTCGTACGCCGTGGCCAACGCCCACCCCAGCGTGCGGGCCGCAGCCGACCGGATCGCCGCTGATCACGATGACGACGGGGTGGCCCGGGTGCTCGCCGAACTGGTCCCCGGGGCGCTCGATCTGTTCTGATGACCCCGTGACATCACCCATGCGATCCCCCCGACCCGCTGCTCCGCGGTCCGTGGTCGCCCTCTCGGGTGCCCTGCTCGCTGCCCTGGTCGCTGCCGCGCTCGGTGTCCTGATGGCCGTCGGCGTGCCGGCCGGTGCTTCCGCGGCGCCGCGTGCCGGCCTCGCAGAGGCCGACCAGGTGTTCGTCGGTCGCGTGCAGGGCGTCGAGAAGATCGAAGGACCGAGCCCTGACCGCACCCGCATGCGCTTCGAGGTCAACGTGCTGATCGTGTTCGGCGACAGCACCGTCGACGACACGATGGTGACCGTGCTGAGCGAGCCGGGCCTCGACCGGTGCGCCAACTTCCCCAAGACCGAGCGCACCGAGCGCTATCTCTTCCGCGTGAGCGAACGCTCCGGCCGGCTCATCGCCACGGCGTGCGGTGCCATCAGTGAGTTCAGCCGCCAGGACCAGGCCGACGTCGTCGCGCGCTTCGGCGCCGCCCGCCAGCCGGGCCCGCCGGCGCCGCCGCAGCCGCCGACCCCGACGTTGGAGCCGGTCAGCTACCTCTGCCCCGACACCGGTGAGGCGCTCCCGGCGATCGCCGAGGACGCGGCCGACTGTCCGGCCCTGGAGGCGCCCGCCGCCACGGACCGCGCAGCCGCTCCCGGCCTGGCGCTGGTGATCGTGGGGGTGCTGGGCCTGTTCGTCGTCCGGCGGCTGCGCCGCAGCCGGGCCTGAGCGGGCCCTGAGCCGGGCCTAGAGGTACATCCCGCCGGAGTCGCCGCTGCTGCCGTTGTCGCCGGCACCGGCCTGCGGCGCTTGTCCGCCGGCAGCGCCGTGCGCCGGGGCCTGTCCGGTCATCCCGGGGGGAAGGGCACGGCGCATCTCCTCGAACTGGGCACGAGCAGCCATCTGCTGGGCGTAGATCGCGGTCTGGATGCCGTGGAAGAGGCCTTCGAGCCACCCCACGAGCTGGGCCTGGGCGATGCGCAGCTCGCCCTCGGACGGCACGGCGTCCTCGGCGAAGGGCAGCGAGAGGCGCTCGAGCTCCTCGACGAGCTCGGGGGCCAGGCCCTGCTCCAGCTCCTTGATCGAGGCGCTGTGGATCTCCTTGAGACGGGCGCGGCTGGCCTCGTCGAGGGGAGCCGCCTTCACCTCCTCGAGGAGCTGGCGGATCATGCTGCCGATGCGCATCACCTTGGCCGGCTGCTCGACCAGGTCGGTCAGGCCGCGCTCGCCGTCCTCGTCCTCGTCGTCGCCGTCCGAGCTGCTGCGCTCGCTGCCGGCGATCTTCCCGGCCAGGGCGGAGGCAGGCACGGTGCCGATCGGCTGGCCGTCGGGGCCGATGATCACGATCTGTTGCGCCTCGCCGTTGTCGCCCTCGTCGCCCGTGGCGTCATCCGTCGCTGCATCCTCGGGCGTCTCGTCGGGCGCCTGCTCGGGCGCTGCGTCGGGGGTCTCGTCGGGCGCGGGGGCACCGCTTTCCTGCTCGCTCATGCCTCCCACGCTAGCGAGTGGCGCCGACCGGCTCTCAGAGGGTGAGCACGATCTTCCCGGTGTGGGAGCCGTCGCCCATCCGTTGGTGAGCAGCGGCGACGTCGTCGAGGGGCAGCGTGCGGTCGATGATCGGACGGATCGAGCCGTCGGAGACCAGCGGCCACACGTGCTCGACGACCGCGGCACAGATCGCGGCCTTGCCCGCCGCCGGGCGACCGCGCAGCGAGGTCGCGATGACCGCGCCACGCTTGGACAGCAGCTTGCCGAGGTTGAGCTCACCCTTGACCCCGCCCTGCATGCCGATGACGACCAGGCGACCTTCGGTGGCGAGGGCATCGACGTTGCGCCCGAGGTAGGAGGCGCCCATGTTGTCGAGGATGACGTCCGCGCCGGCGCCGTCGGTGGCTTCGCGCACCTCGGCGACGAAGTCCTGCTCGCGGTAGTCGATCGCCAGGTCGGCGCCGAGCTCACGGCACAGTGCGAGCTTGTCGGGGGTGCCACCGGTGGTGAGGACGCGTGAGCCCACCGCTGAGGCGAGCTGGATGGCGAAGGTGCCGATGCCACCGGCCCCACCGTGCACGAGGAAGGTCTCGTCAGGGGTGAGCCCGGCGACCATGAAGACGTTCGACCACACGGTGCAGGCCACCTCCGGGAGCGCGGCCGCGGTGACGAGGTCGACGCCGGCGGGCACCGGCATCACCTGCCCCGCGGGGACCACGACCTGCGAGGCGTAGCCGCCGCCGGAGAGCAGCGCGCACACCTGGTCGCCGACCTGCCAAGGGCTGGTCTCGGCGACGCCGTCGCCGAGCGCGGCGACGGTGCCGCTGCACTCGAGGCCGATCACGTCACTGACGCCCGGCGGAGGCGGGTACAGGCCCTGACGCTGGAGGGTGTCCGCGCGGTTGACCGCGGTGGCTGCGACCTCGATGAGGACCTCACCGGGGCCCGGGTGCAGGTCGGGCACCTCCTGCACCGACAGCACCTCGGGACCGCCCACGCCGTCGGCGACGACGGCCCTCATGACGTGGCCCCGTCGTGGCCCTGGGTGTGGTGGGCCTGGATCCGGTCGGTGCGGTCGTCGTGGTTCACGGGCCCACCCTGACCACCCGGGGGGTCGCTGCGCAAGCGGCGGTCGTCGTCGGGCTCGGCGAGGTCGCGCAGGTCCTCCCACGTGTCGACGTCGCGGTGCTCGTCGGTGTGCGCCGCGACCTCGACCAGGTCCAACGGCGCCAGGAGCCGGTGCAGCGGGAGGCCGTGCTGCCCCTCGTGGTCGGGACGCACCTCCTCGAGGCGGGCGCGGTCGAGCATCAGCGCCAGCTGTCGTCGTCCGTCCGGGCCCACCAGCACCGCGCCGTCCCGTCCGGCCGACGCCGCGTGCAGGCGGCGCAGGGTGGTGTGGGTCAGGCGCGGCATGTCGACGGCGAGCACGGCCACGTGCGTCGTACGGCGCAGCAGGATGTCGCAACCGGTGAGCAGCGCCGCGACCGGGCCGCCGTAGCGGGGGTCCTCCAGCACGAAGGTCACCGGTCGTTCGGTCGGCACCTGCTCGCCCACCACGACCACCTCGGCGGCGTCGACCACGGCGTCGAGCACGTGGGCGAGCAGCGTGCGTCCGTCGACCTCGACCGAGGCCTTGTCGAAGCCACCCAACCGGACGGCCTGACCACCGGCGAGGATGACGGCCGAAAAGCTCACGAGGTCCATGCCGACATGGTGCACCGCGGGTCCGGGACGTGGGACGCTGGGCCGATGACGTCATCCCCCACGAAGCCGTCGTCGTCCCCCTCTCCGTCCCCCTCGTCGGCTCCTGCGCTGCGCATCGCCCTGATGCAGGTGGCCTCCGGGCTGGACCCGGTGGCCAACCGCGCCCGCCTCTGCGAGCTGCTGACCGAGGTCTACGTCGAGCGGGTGCCGGGGGGCGCCGACCTGGTGGTCCTGCCCGAGGCGTTCGCGCGCGACTTCGGCGAGGCGGGGTCCGACGTGAGCGCCTACGCCGAGCCGGTGCCGGGCCCGTTCACCGACGCCGTCGCGGAGTGCGCCGAGCTGATGGGCACGTCGGTCCTGGCCGGGATGTTCGAGACGAGCAGCGACCCCGAGCGGCCCTACAACACGCTGGTGCTCCGCGGAGCGGCCGGCGCCGACTACCGCAAGATCCACCTCTACGACTCCTTCGGCTACCGCGAGTCCGACCGGTTGCTGGCCGGGGACCCGGTCCCGACCGTGGTCGAGCTGAACGGCTGGCGGGTCGGGCTGATGACCTGCTACGACCTGCGCTTCCCCGAGCTCGCACGCCTGCTCGTCGATGCCGGCGCCGAGATCATCGTGGTGCCGGCTGCGTGGGTGGCCGGACCGCGCAAGGTGGAGCACTGGCGCACCCTGGTGCGCGCCCGGGCGATCGAGAACACCGTCTACGTCGCCGCGGTCGGGCAGCCCGCGCCGCGCTACACCGGCCACTCGCTCGTCGTCGACCCGTGGGGCGACGTGATCGCGGAGGCCGGACCCGGTCCCGACCTTGTGTTCGCAGAGGTGACCCGCGCCGCACTCGAGGAGGCGCGCCGTACCAATCCCTCGTTGCTCAACCGGCGTCTGTAACCTCAAGGGTTGTGTTCAAGGTCCTCCGTCGTCGCCGCGTGACGAGCGCTCCGACCCCGGCGGACGAGACCGGAGATCAGGCACCCGGGCGGCCGCCCGAACCGACGTCCGACCGCGCACCGACGGGCCCGACGGAACTGACGGACCCGACTCCGCGACCCGACCGGCTCGAGCTCTGGCAGCAGCGGGTGACCCGGCTGGCTGAGTCCCGGATCCCGTTGGCCGCCTGGTTCGTGATCATCGCCGCAGGTCTCGCAGCACTCGTCGCGGCGATGGTGCCGGTGGGACCGTCCTGGCTGGGCGGTGCCGGGGCAGTCGCCGTCGTCAGCGCCTACTCCTGGTCTCTTGCAGCGCGCACGGGCGGTCGGCCGGTGGTCTTCGGGTCGCTGGCCCTCGCCATCGGGGTGTCCGCGCTCGTGCTCGACAGCGACGAGCTGCGCACGGGCGCTGCGGTGATGACCTGCGTGGTCGCGGCCGTCTTCGCGGTGATGGCGACGGTGCCGGCAGCGACGTACCTCCGCGCCGTCCGCGAGTGCATGATCGCGGTGCTGCTGGCCGGGATCGGGGCCGTGGCGAGCATCGGCTTCGAGCCGGTCATCACCGTCGCCCGCTTCGAGTACGCCACCTTCGGCCTCGCCCTGGCCGGGGTCTTCGGGGTGGTCTACCGCCTCGGCGCCGGACTGCACGGCCTCGGCCGCCGCGGCTTGGTCATCGTCGTGGTCGGCGCCCTGCTCCTGACGGTCACGCTGGCCTACGCCGAGCTGCTGCGTCGCTACGGCACGACCGAGCTCGTCGCGACCCTGCTCGACACCGTCCACTGGAGCCGCGAGCACCTGGGGGCCTTCCCGCGCCCGATCGTGGCCGTGCTCGGGATCCCGGCCCTGGCCTACGGCTGCCACATGCGTGCGCGCCGTCGGCAGGGGTGGTGGATCTGCGCCTTCGGGGTCACCGCCACGTCCGCGGTCGGCAACAGCCTGGCCAACCCCGGCATCGCCTTCTCCGAGAGCGCCCTCTCCGTCGGCTACGGGCTGGTCCTGGGCCTGATGATCGCGTTCGTCGTGATCCGCCTGGACTCGCTCCTCACCGGCGGCGGCAGCTCGCGCGGGCGCCGCAGCCGCACCTCCGAGCGGGCCTCGGCCATGCGCCCCGAGCCGGCTCGCGGGAGCGCGCTTCTCTGAGGTGCGTCGTACTGCTCGGTAACGGTTAGCGTCGTAGCCATGCCCCGTGACCTGGTGACCGAGATCGTCTCCGAGATGGTGGCCAACGTGCTCGAGGTGTCGGTAGCGGTGGGAGCCGCCGTCCGCGTCGGTGACGAGGTCGCCCTGCTGGAGTCGATGAAGATGGAGATCCCCGTGATCGCGGAGGTCGACGGCACGGTGCGCGCCATCAAGGTCGGGCCCGGCGACGTCGTCCAGGAGGGCGACGTCCTGCTGGTGCTCGGCTGAGCCGGCTCCGCCCGGCCCCTGGCTGAGGCACCTCAGCGCGTCTGCGAGGCCTCGCTAGACTCCTCGATGTCCGGCGCCACGGTGCCGGGCACGGAGGGGTGCCGGAGCGGCCGATCGGAACCGCCTTGAAAGCGGTCGTAGGGAGACCTACCGCGGGTTCGAATCCCGCCCCCTCTGCCACGCGCCCCGCCGGCTGCCATGCTGCCGGGGTGCACGCACTGATCTGGGTCCTGCCCGCTGTCATCGCCGTCGTCGACTGGTGGGCGGTGGCCCGCGGCGACCGGCGTACCGAGACGTGGGCCAAGCCGGCCACCCTCGCAGCGCTGCTGGTGGCAGCAGCGACGCAGGGCGCGCTCGACACCGGCGCCGGGCAGTGGCTCCTGGTGGCCCTGGCCCTCGGTGCGCTCGGCGACGTGGCGCTGCTGAGCGACTCGTTGACCCGGTTCCGGACCGGGCTCGGCTTCTTCCTGCTCGGCCACCTCGGCTACGTCGCGTGCTTCGTCGCGCTCGGTCTGCCGGTGCCCGGCTGGGCGTGGCTGGCCCTGGTGGTCATGGCGATCAGCGTGGTCGCGACCCGCGAGGTCGTGCCGGCCACGCACCGCCTGGCTGGATCGAGCCTGTCGGTGCCGGTCGCGGCGTACACGCTCGTGATCGGAGCGATGCTGGTGACCGGGTGGTTCACCGGGGTCGTGCTGATCGCGCTGGGTGCCACGATCTTCGTGGTCAGCGACTCCACGCTGGCGCTGGACCGGTTCGTCCACCCGTGGCGCCGGGGTCACCTCGCGGTGATGGTGACCTACCACGTCGGACAGGCCCTGATCGTCCTCGGTGTCCTCATCGCCACCTGAGTGCATGGGCTCATCCTCGCCAGGCGCGTCCTTGCCGGACGGCGCGTCGGAGCGCGATCACTACACCCCGTTCGTGGGGCGCTGAGCTCACCGATCAGCGCGTGAGGTGGAGCCGGAAGCGGGAGTCGATGAGGTGGTCGAGGAGCGTCACGACGAAAAGCGAGAGCCCGAGCATCTCCAGCAGCTCCTCGACCATGCTGAGGCTGATCGAGGTCAGGGTGCCGCTGCCGTGGGACTCATCGCCGACGCCGGCTAGCAGCTCGAAGCCCGCGGCACCGGTGACGAACACCGCCCCTGCGAGCAGGAGCAGGTTCCTTGTCCGGGGGGCGAACGACATCAGCCAGCGGAGCTCGACCGCGACCACGACGAGCACGAACGCCAGCGCCGGGAAGACCCACACGTAGTAGAAGAACCCGCTGGTGTCGAGCACCTCGCGCAGGTTGGAGCCGAGGCGCTCGTGGATCGAGACAGCCTCGTCGAGCGAGAGTGCCAACATCACCGCGGCCAAGAAGTGCCACCCGCGCGTGGGGGCGCCCACGGAGCGCGCCTGGCGGGCGCCCAGCAGCAGCACGAGGGCGGCCGCGATGAAGAGCGTCGACTGGAACCAGGTGGCGAAGCTGACCTCGTCACCCACGTCGAGCGCCGCGATCGCATCAGCGCCGGTTGCGCGCGTGATCAGGTGCATGGCATAGCTGGCTGTCGAGAGACTCACAGCACTCACGACGAGTACGAGGGCCACGGTGCGGCTGCGAAGAACGAATGACGGAGCCTCGGCGAGGGAGGACTCGCTCGCGGACGACGCGGTGGTCGGAGAGGGGGGCGGTGCCTGTTCGGGGGGCATGCGGGATTGTAGGCCGATTCAGCGACTCGTGTCCGCAACGCTCCTCGGGCTACTCCTCGCCGCCGAGCTCGAGCTCCACCTCGTCGTAGGCGAGGTCGTTGACGCGCTGCACGTGGTGCGAGACGTCGACGACGAGGCGGGCCACCTGCTCACGCACGAGGTCGACGTCGGGCTCGTCCAGCACGCGACTACCGAGCTCGCCGAGCCGGCCGAGCAGGGCGTTGCGCTCCCGGAACGCCGCCCCGCCGCGCGCGGCCAGCCAGCCGTCGGCGCCCGTGTCGTCGCCGTTCTCCTCGAGCAGGGCATCGCGAACCGCGCTCATCCGTTGCCGCACGGTCCAGCGCCAGTTGCCCACGGCAGGCCCCTCGCGGCGCGGTGCCTCGTTGGCCTTCGCGAGCTGGCGCAGTGCAGCCGTCATCGTGGTGCTGGCCGCGTTCATCGGGCACCTCTCGCTGACGGAAATCTCCTTCGAGCATGGCCCGACCTGTCGGGATGGGCAAGGCTTCGCCACAATGAGGACGTGACGTCCGACCCTCCCCTCGTCTACCGGCTGGCTCCTCCGATCGCTGCGCGACTGGTCGGTCTGGGCTTCTTGACGCTCGTGCTGTCGACCGTCGGACTGACCATGCTCGTCATCCGCACGTCGCTCTCGCCGGACCTGATCGTCATCTTCTTGGTGCTCGGCCTGTTCACGGTGGTGGGGGTCGCCAACTGGCTGCGCTCCAAGGCCTACGTCGTCCGCCTGGACGACGAGGGCTACTCCGTCCGGCTCGTGCGCGGCGCGGGGGTCAAGGACGGGGCGTGGAGCGAGGTGAGCGAGGCCGTCGCCGCCTACCCGCGCGACGTGGCCTGCGTGGTGCTCAAGCGCATCGACGGGACCACCACCAGCATCCCGGTGAGCCTGCTCCCGGTGGACAAGGACCGCTTCGCCCGCGAAGTGGGTGCCTACCTCGAACGGTCCCGGCGAGCCGGGTCCTGAGACCGGGCCGACGCGCTGGGCCGACGCGCTGGGCCGATCCGATTGGCCGATCCGATTGGCCCGCTCGCGAGCGAGCCTTGTAGCCTGTGTGCGCTACCTCGATCAGGTCCGCCCGCGGGCCTCGAACGAGCGGCATGGAGGCGTCGCCTAGTCCGGTCTATGGCGCCCGCCTGCTAAGCGGGTTTGGGGCTACAACCCCATCGAGGGTTCAAATCCCTCCGCCTCCGCCACTGTGTCCGTCTCCAGCACCTGTGCTGGAGGCGGACACACTGCTGTGCGCGGACGCTGGCTGCTGCGCGCAGACGCTGAGAGCCAGAAGATTTTTCGGCGTGAGGCGGGACAAATCGGGGGTTGATGCAGCATTGTGGTGTGGGACACGGTGCGGCGGGGTAGGACCCCTATGCGCCAGGCGCAGATCTTGGGACAGCGCAGTGTGCACGACCTAGAGGTGACCGGTCTTGGTGCTCCCAGGATTCGATCGATCACCACGACCAGGGCAACCGGCGCGAGCCGGAAGGCTCACGAGAAATGAAGGTGGACCACCATGAAGTTTGCTCAGAAGCTCGGCCTCGCAGCCGTCACAGGAATTCTCGGTGTGAGCCTGCTCGGCATGACCGCGCCGGTTCAGGCTGCTGACTCCAGCTGGGGTTGCGGCGGCTGGTGCAAGACCGGCGGCGGCAAGCCCTGACGCACGGCGGGCGACACCGGTTGCCCCTCTGACACGCCACACAGGCGGTGCTCGACCACCAGGTCGACACCGCCTGTGGTCATTTCTGTGAGGCGGCCGAGGCGGAGTCGTCGTCGGACTCCTCCTCGTGTCCCGACACCCCGGCCTGCCCCATCGTGTAGCCGAGCTGGAAGCGGGTCTCGGACTCGTACTCGGCCTTCAGGTCGGCGACGTAGCCGGCGTAGGTGCGGGGGCTGACGCCGAGCCGCTTGGCGCTGACCGGGTCGGAGTGACCCTCGATCAGCATCCGGATCGTCATGGCACGCTGCTCGGCCGCGATGCCCTTGAGCATGCTCGTCTCGCGGTTGGTGAAAGGTCGGGCCCGCTCCCACGTGCGCTCGAAGATGTCGACGAGGTAGTCGACGACCGAGGGCTCGCGGATCGCCACGGCGCTGCGGTGGTCGTCGCTGGCCGGGATCACCGCGACCCGACGGTCGATGACGATCATCCGCTTGAAGAACTCATCGAGGGTGCGCACCTCGGCCCCGCGGGCGGAGACAGCGGCGACGTACTTGTGCGTGAACGAGCTGCGCCGCGCGCTGTGCTGGTAGAGCGTGCGCATCTTGGTGCCCCGCTCCAGCATCGCGGTGTCGCGCAGCGCAGCAGCGGCCAACGACTGGGCGTCGCGGCCGGTCTGGGGCTGGGCGGTGAGCATCTCCTCCTCGGCCTCGGCGACGAGGCCCGCGAGGAACGGACCGATGGCCTCGTCATGGAGGTAGGTGAAGGGCCCTCGGGCCTGCGAGAGCGGCGAGCGGCGCCACGACTGGCTCAGGCCGCCGAAGACCCGTGCCCAGTGCGAGGACTCCTCGAGCAGCTTCGCGCCCTCCTGGCTCAGCGGCGAGACCACCCGCGACTGCACGCTGGTGGGGTCCTCGGGCAGCCAGGTGTCGGTGGCTCGGTCGAGCTGGAGCAGGCCGAGGCTCACGAGCAGGTCGAACGGGGCGCGCTCCGCGCCGTCAGGAGCCACGCGCGGGTCCGAGGCGGGCAAGCCTTGCGCGGCGACGATCTCGTCGTACAGCGCCGCTGCTCCGGCCTCGAAGAGGGCGCGGTCGTCCGGGCTGTACGCCGCCATTGCCGTGCTCCTCCCATGAGTGGCTCCGTGTGCCCGAGCTCCTCGCATGATCCCACAGACGCCAAAGGTCCCGCCCCCTGATGGGGGGGCGGGACCTTGGTGAGGGTCGTGCCGGCCTGCTCGGGGCCGTCAGCGGCCCGTCATGACCTCAGAGGCCGAGGCGGGCCTTCAGGCCGTCGAGCTCGGTCCACAGGACGCCGGGAAGGTCGTCGCCGAACTTCTCGAACCACTCCTGGATCTGCGGGATCTCGGCCTCCCACTCGGTGTTGTCGACCGCGAGCGCTGCCTCGAGCGCCTCGGGCGTCATGTCGAGCCCCTCGACGTCGAGCGAGCCCGGGGCCGGCACGTGACCGATGGGGGTCTCGACCGCGGCGGCCTGGCCGTCGATGCGCTCCACGACCCACTTCAGCACGCGGGAGTTCTCGCCGAAGCCGGGCCACAGGAAGCCGCCCTCACTCCCGTCATCGAGCTGGGCGCGACGGAACCAGTTGACGTAGAAGATCTTCGGCAGCTTGGCGGCGTCGTTGTCCTTGCCGACGTTGATCCAGTGGCTGAAGTAGTCGCCGGCGTTGTAGCCGATGAACGGCAGCATCGCCATCGGGTCGCGACGCACGATGCCCACGGCGCCGGTCGCCGCAGCCGTGGTCTCGCTCGACAGCGTGGCGCCGAGGAAGGTGCCGTGGGTCCAGTCGCGCGCCTCGAAGACGAGCGGCACGGTGGTCTTGCGACGACCGCCGAAGATGATCGCGTCGATCGGCACGCCGCGGGGGTCGTCGAACTCGTCGGCGAGGATGTCGCACTGCTTGATCGGCGTGCAGTAGCGCGAGTTGGGGTGGCTGGAGAGGAAGTCGGACTCGGGGGTCCACTCCTCGCCCTTCCACGACGTGGCCGTGGCCGGCGGGTTCTCCAGGCCCTCCCACCAGACGTCGCCGTCGGGGGTCAGCGCGACGTTGGTGAAGACCGAGTTGCCCTTGTTGATGGTCTTCATCGCGTTGGGGTTGGTGTGCTCGTTGGTGCCGGGGGCGACGCCGAAGAAGCCGAACTCCGGGTTGACCGCCCACAGGCGGCCGTCCTCACCGATGCGCATCCAGGCGATGTCGTCGCCGATGGCCTCGACCTTCCAGCCGGGGATGGTCGGCTCGAGCATGGCGAGGTTGGTCTTGCCACACGCGCTGGGGAACGCGGCAGCGACGTACTTGGTGACGCCGGCGGGGCTGGTGAGCTTGAGGATGAGCATGTGCTCGGCCAGCCAGCCCTCGTCGCGCGCCATCACGGAGGCGATGCGCAGGGCGTAGCACTTCTTGCCGAGCAAGGCGTTGCCGCCGTAGCCGGAGCCGAAGGACCAGATCGTGCGCTCCTCGGGGAACTGCACGATGTACTTGGTGTCGTTGCAGGGCCAGCGGACGTCGTCCTGGCCCTCGGCGAGCGGGTGGCCCACGGAGTGCACGGCCTGGACGAAGTCGGCCTCGAGCTCGGTCATCTTGTCGAGCACGTGGCTGCCCATGCGGGCCATGACGCGCATCGAGGCGGTGACGTAGGCGGAGTCGGTGAGCTCGATGCCGAACATCGGCTTCTCGGCCTCGAGGTGGCCCATCACGAACGGGATGACGTACATCGTGCGGCCCTTCATGCAGCCGGCGTACAGCCCGCGCATGAGGTCCTTCATCTCCGAGGGGTCCATCCAGTTGTTGGTGGGCCCGCAGTCCTTCTCGTCGACCGAGCAGATGTAGGTGCGGTCCTCCACGCGCGCGACGTCGATCGGGTCGCTGGCGGCGTAGAACGAGTTGGGCTTGATCGCCGGGTTGAGGCGGGTGAACGTGCCGGTGCCCTCGAGGGCGGCGGTGAGCTGCTCCCACTCCTCGTCGGAGCCGGTGCACCAGTGGATGCTGTCCGGCTGGGTCATCGCGGCGACCTCGGCGACGAAGTCGAGGATGCCCTGGTGCGTCGTCGGGGCGTTGGTGAGGAGCTGATCCTGCGTGGCGGTCATGCCGGGTCCTTTGTCTCGCGACGAGGTCGTCGTGGAGCGGTGGAGGTTCGAGCGCGCGCGGCGACGTTGCAGCGACGGGGTTCGCTGAGGCTAACCGGGCTTCTTTGCCGCGCACATTGGATCGATCAAGCGCGGTGACCCCGGTCACAGCGCGCGCCGTAGCCGGGCGCGCACGGCTGCGCGTCGGTGCCGGATTACCCATCGCTCCCGGCCTCGGCTATTCTCGTCCAGTCTTCGCACCTGCTGCGAGGACATGCGCCTGTAGCTCAACGGATAGAGCATCTGACTACGGATCAGAAGGTTTGGGGTTCGAATCCCTACAGGCGCACAGGATCCAGGAACCGCAGGCCAGCTCGCTGGCCTGCGGTTTCTGCTTTTCGGGCCGCGGCGCCTGGGACCAGGTCGTCCATGGACGCCGGCGGCTGCATGATCTTCCAGAAGGGGAGCGAGATGGTGGTGCGAACGGGATCGCACCCGAGGCGCGGTCGGACAGCGCTGACGGGCGTCGCGCTGGTGCTCGTTCTGCTCGCAGCGGACTCGCAGCCTCGGCATGAGCCGGACTTGGTCCTGGTTGCTGCGCGGTCGGTCGCCACCAGCACCTCGGTCGGCGGTGCCGAGGTGTCGCCGGCGCTCACCGGGCGCTGGGTCCGGGAAGGTCGGGCACTGAGATTGAAGGTGCGCGGTCACAACCCGCCGGGCGGCAGGTCGACCGTGGTCGCTTCGGCAGCGCTCCCCAGGTCACTCGCCCGCTCGCGGAGGCTGTGTCTTCGCCTTCGCTATTCGCTGTCGTCGCCGACGATCGACCAGCAGGTGGGCGAGGGCTTGGTGCGCCTCGTGGCACGGCGAGGAGGTCGTCGCCGCGACATCGGAGTGATCCCGGTGTCGTACACCGCCTACGCGTGGCAGCCCGACGGGCTCCGACTCGAGACCAGCTTCCCGCAGGACGTGCGCGTGCCGCGCTACTTCCGCGACGGACGGTTGCGTGTTGTTGTCCGGACCTCCTTGCACAAGCCTGCCCGGCACGAGCGCGCTGAAGTGACCGCCGTGGTCCGCGGCGCCTGTCGTTCGGGTCCGTAGCGCGTCGTCGGGCACGATGCCTCTATGACTGATCACCGGGTGGATCCGACTCAGCCGTCTCGCGAGCGCGTTCTCGGCGCTGGGATCGTGTGGCTCTCCCGGTGGACGCTGCGCTGGTTGGTGATCGCGTTCGGCGTCGCCCTGATCGTCTACCTGGTGGCCCAGCTCTGGAGCATCCTGCTGCCGATCGTCCTGGCGCTCGTGCTCTGCACCGTCCTGCAGCCGCCGGCGCTCTGGCTTGAACGCCGTGCTCGGCTGAACCCCGCGGCGGCCGCAGCGACCGTGGTCCTGGGCGCGGTGGGCCTCCTGGCGCTCGGCATCTTGTTCCTGGCGCCCTCCGTGGGTGACCAGGTGACTCAGGTCGCCAACAACGCCTCCGACGGCCTGACCAAGCTGCAGGACCAGTTCGCCGCGAGCGACC
Organism: uncultured Actinomycetota bacterium; assembly: GCA_963760515.1. GTDB lineage: Bacteria > Actinomycetota > Actinomycetes > Propionibacteriales > Nocardioidaceae > Nocardioides. The sequence continues at coordinate 1,197,981 of CAVXDL010000006.1, read as the reverse complement.
TGGCCACCCAGGAACAGGTCGACTCTGCCGTCAAGGCGCTGCAGGACAAGCTGCAGGGGAGTGCGAGCAGCATCGCGTCGGGGGTCCTGATCGGCGTGGGCGCCTTCGTCACGGTCCTGGTGAACGCCCTCCTCACGCTCGTGCTCGCCTTCTTCTTCCTCAAGGACGGGCGATCCTTCCTGCCCTGGGTGCGCGGACTGCTCGGCCAGAACGTCGGCGGGCACGTCGCAGAGGTGGCCTCGCGTTCCTGGACCACGCTCGGCGGCTTCGTCCGCACCCAGGCCGTGGTGGGCATGATCGACGCGGTGCTCATCGGGCTCGGCCTGGTCATCGTCGGCGTCCCTCTGGCGCTGCCGCTGGCGGTGCTCACGTTCGTGGCTGCCTTTGCCCCGATCATCGGCGCGATCACGGTCGGGGTCCTGGCCGTCCTGGTCGCCCTGGTCTCCCAGGGCTACGTGGCTGCGCTGATCGTGGTGGCGATCGTGCTGGTCGTGCAGCAGCTGGAGGGCAACGTGCTCCTCCCCTGGCTGCAGGGCCGCACGCTCCACCTGCACTCGGCGGTGGTGCTCCTGACGATCGTGCTGGGCTCGACGCTCTTCGGAGTGGCCGGCGCGTTCTTGTCGGTGCCCGCGGTCGCCGTCGGAGCGGTGATCCTGCGCTACGTCAACGAGGCGGTGGCGGCCCGCAGCGGCGAGAGCGCCGCTGCTGAGGACGAGGGCGAGGCTGTGTCCGCTGCCGAGGACGTCGACAGCGAGTCGACCTGACCCGACGGCTCGCCGCTCGGCCTAGGTCCAGAGAACTTGCTCCCTCAGTGAGGGTGGTCCTGGGTGGACTCCTGCTGCGGGTCGGTGCGGTTGCGCTCGGCCTCAGGATCGGTGTCGAGACGTTCGGACACGTCGCCGGCGTCGATCTCCTCGGCGGGCGCGTCGCCGGTGCTGATGGGCCGTTCTCCGGGGGCATGCGTCATGCCCTCCAGTGGAACCCGACGGAGGGATGGCTGCTTCACCCGTGAGGGCGATCGTTTCGAGGACACGTGTCCGCGTCAGGTGCGGAGGGGGTAGCTCGCGCCGGTGGCGTGGGCTTGGTGGTGGTGGAAGGGGCACAGGAGCGAGGCGTCCCGGGTGTTGGTGACCCCGCCTTGGGACCAGGGTTGGTTGTGGTGGGTGTGGCAGAAGGCGCCCGGGGTGTCGCAGGTGGGGTGCTGACAGGTCTGCTGCTCGATCGACAGCGCCAGTCGTTGGGCGGTGGTGTGGAAGCGCTTGGAGCGGCCGAGGTCGAGGACGTGGGAGGTGCCGTCCATGACAGCGGGGAGGATCTTGGCCTCGCAGGCCCACCTACGGAGCTGGCCCGGTGAGATCGCGTGGCCGGTGTCGAGGTGCGCTGCCTTGTGCGCACCGCGCAGCGTCTCGACGTCGACGGTCACGATGATGGTGGCGTTGATGCCACCCATCGCGGGGAGCTGGTCGGCGGGGAACCGCTCGACGTACTCGCAGAACGCCGTGCCGAGCTTCTCCGGGGTGGGCTTCTCGTAGTCGTACGACCCAGCGCCCTCGGTGGCGCGCACGTGCTTCGGTGCAGCCAACGCTTGCAGGGCTTTGCGGAGCATCTCGGCCTGCGCGGTCGGCATCGTGAACCGGCCGTGGGAGAGGCCTTCGCCGTCGTCGTAGAGCCGGAACTGGGTCTTCTTCGCTGCTCTGCGCTTCCTGCTTCTCGAGGAGCTTCGCCTCGTGGGCGTCGGCCTTGTCGGGGTCGACGGTCTCGAGGATCCGGCGGCCTAGTTCGGCGAGCTTGTGGGCGTCGAAGTGTGCGGCTTCCTTGATCAGGTGTGCTTCGGCTGCGTCGCGGTGCTGGGTGTTGTCGAGGGCGTCGACGGCTTTCGTGATGACCATCGCCTGCTGCGACAGGACAGCGCCTCGGGTCATGGCTTCGCGGGTCTGGTCGTGGGCGGCGAGGTGCTTGGCCAGGCGGGTGCGGCGGTGGGCTTCGGGGCGGGTCAGGCGGGTCGTCATCGCGAGCCAGACCCCGATGGACTTCGCACCGGCTGCGCCGTGGAGGTCGAGGGTCTCGGCTTGCGTCAATGCCCTTGCTTCGAGCTCCGCCAACCTGGCCAGCTCTGCTTCGAGGCGGGTGACGACCTGCGTGGTCTCGGTGGTGGTGAGCGACCAGGCCGGGGTCTGAGCGATCTCGTCAAGGCCCTTCGAGAGGACGTCGAGGAACCGCAGGATCGGGTGACCCTGGGTGTCGTCGAGGTGCTTGGCCATGGGTCTACTCAAGCACCGACCACCGACAGTCCGGGACCGTGATTTCCGCTCAACCATGGGGGTTGTGGACAAGATTCTGCTGCCACTGGTTGTGGATGATTGGTGGGTAGCGAACGGGGCTGCTTCTTGCCTCACCGCGTCTCGATATGTCGGGTTCTCGCTCCTTCGTCGCTCGGCCCCGACTACTCGACGAACGTGGGGTGGGGGTGGCGAACGGGCTGCTTCTCGGCTCACCGCGTCTCGATATGTCGGGTTCTCGCTCCTTCGTCGCTCGTCCCCGACTACTCGACGAACGTGGGGGTGGGGGTAGCGAACGAGGCCGCTTGTCGGCCTGCGGCGGTTTCGTCTCGCCCTCGCCCAGGGGCTCGGGCGGCTCAACCTCCGGTGCCGTGCCGGCGAGCTGCGATCAGTCGGTGAGGGGGGCGGGGCGGCCCTTGATGCTCAGGGCATCGCGGCGGCGCTGGTGCACGGTGAGGTAGCGCAGGCCGCGGTCGCCGGCTCGGATCTCGCGGGTGGAGCCACGGGGAAGCCAGACGAGGGCGCCCGGGGTGAGGGGCACCGGATCGCCGTCGGTGAGCAGCCGGCCTTCGCCGGAGAGCACGTGCACGAGCACGTCCAGAGCAGGCCCCACGTGTCGCTCGATCGAACCGCCGGCCGGTAGCGCGATGACGTTGGCGTCCAGGTCTCGTTCGGTGGGCTCGAGTCGCCAGACAGCGCCTGAGGCGTCCTCGGTGTCGCCGCCGACGGCATAGGTGTCGGTGTGGGCGAGGAGTCGCGGACGTCCCGGGGCGCGCTCGTCGTCGAGGTCGTCGTCGGCTCCCTGGGGCGTCATCTCTGCACCTTACTGAGCGCGAGGCGCTACAGGTCGCGATGCAGCTCGGAGGTCTCGGGCAGGTGGGGGCTGCGCTTCATCAGGTTGAGCATCGCCAGGGCCAACCCGCCCCAGATGATGAGGATGGCGACGATCAGCATCACGATCGCTGAGGTGTTCATCGGCGGCCTTCCGACGACTCGGTGGGGACGGTGAGCTGGGTGTCTTCTCGCCACCGTACGCGGGCGGCGAGGAACCCGAGCACGAGCACCGCGCATGACGGTACCCCAGCCGAAGACGCCGAGCATCCAGTCCGGGATAGGGCGCTTCGGGGTCGCCGTACTTCGTGTGGACTCGGTCCAGAACGAGTCGGCCAGCACGTAGAGGAGAGCCAGAGGGTGTCACGACCCCGATGAGCACGCGCCACCAGGCGCCGAGGTGCACCGAGCTGCCGTCGTTGAGGTGGGCGGCCAGGTCGGGCAGGGCCCGTAGGCCCCACGAGACCACGACCATGGAGACGATCGCCACCAGGAGGATGCCGAACTGGTTGATGAAGTGGTCGACGATGTCGAGCACGTGCAGGCCGCTGGTGGTCGACAGGAAGGCCACGCTCAGCACGGCCATCGGCACGGTGACCGCGAAGGTGGCCGTGCGGCGGGTGAGCTCGAACTTGTCGCGCACCGCCGAGATCACCACCTCGGCCACCGAGATCAGCGAGGTCAGCCCGGCGATGACCAGCGAGGTGAAGAACAGCACGCCGATGACAGGACCCCGGCCGGAGCCTCGCTGATGATCGCGGGGAAGGCGAAGAAGGCCAGCCCGACCCCAGCGGACCGCCACCTCGTCGACCGCGACGCCCTGGGCCTGCGCCATGAAGCCGAGGGCCGCGAAGACGCCGATGCCGGCGAGCAGCTCGAAGCCGGAGTTGGCGAAGCCGACCACCAGGCCGGAGCCGGCCATGTCGGTGTCCTTCTTGGCGTAGGAGGCGTAGGTGATCATGATGCCGAAGCCGATGCTGAGCGAGAAGAAGATCTGGCCGAACGCCGCGGCCCACACCGACGCCTCGGCCAAGGCAGCCCAGTGCGGCGTGAAGAGGGTGTTGAGCCCCTCGGCAGCACCGGGCAGGAACAGCGACCGCACCACCAGGATCGATGAACGTGATGACGAGGATCGGGATGAACACCGCGGCGGTCAGGCCGATGCCCCGCTGCACGCCGAGCGCCAGCACGCCGATCACCAGCAGCCCAGACCACCAGAGCGGCACGAGCACGCCTGCCACCGGGTGGCGGTGACGCCGGGTTCGCTGGTCTGGAGGAACTCGGTGATGAAGAACGCGCCCGGCTCGGCGCCCCACTTCTGGTCGATCGAGAAGAACACGTAACGCAGCGCCCAGGCCAGCACGGCCGCGTAGTACACCGCGATCACGAAGCAGATGCCCACCTGCCACCAGCCGATGCCCTCGGCGCGACGTCCGAGCCGGGCGAACGACAGTGGCGCGGAGCCACGGTGACGGTGCCCGATCGCGTAGTCGAGCATCAGGAACGGGATGCCGGCGGTCAGCAGCGCGACGAGGTAGGGGATCAGGAACGCACCGCCGCCGTTCTCGTAGGCGACGTAGGGGAACCGCCACAGGTTGCCCAGGCCGACGGCCGAGCCGATGGCGGCGAAGATGAAGACCTTGCGCGAGGAGAAGCCGCCGCGAGTGGCGGCTTCATCGACGGGTGCGGACGTGGTCATGACTCTCCCGAGGTGGGCGGACGGTGCGGCTGGCGATCACCCTAGGACGAGAAGCGCGTCAGGGGGAGGGCTCGACCGGGCGAGTCGTGTGCGGTCGAGGTTGGCCCCGCGAAGGCCCTTGCCTTCTCGCCGGTACGGCCTAACGTCGGGAGTCACGGCAGGGCCACCGGATCGGGCGGTCCGCCCGCCACCGCGAGAGGACCCACCATGAGCACCTACCAGGTCGTCAACCCGGCCACCGGCGAGGTCGAGCAGGAGTTCGACACCGCCACCGACGCCCAGGTGCGACGACGTGCTCGAACGTTCGCACGCCGCGTACGGCGCCTGGCGTGCCACCAGCAAGGACGAGCGGACGAGGATCCTGCTGCGCGTGGCCGAGCTCTACGAGGAGCGCGCCGCGGAGCTGGCGCTGATCATCGCCCGCGAGATGGGCAAGCCGGTGCGCGAGGGCAAGGGCGAGGTGATGCTGGTCGCCGCGATCTACCGCTACTACGCCGAGGAGGGGCCGGCGCTGCTCGCCGACACGCCGCTGGATCCGAAGCAGGGCGGACGGGCCTTCGTGCGCAAGGAGCCGATCGGCCCGCTGCTCGGGATCATGCCGTGGAACTTCCCCTACTACCAGGTGGCCCGGTTCGCCGCGCCCAACCTGATGATCGGCAACACGATCATCCTCAAGCACGCTCCGCAGTGCCCGGAGTCGGCGCTGATGATGGAGCAGATCTTCGGCGACGCGGGCTTGCCGAGCGACGCCTACCTCAACGTCTTCGCGACCAACGAGCAGGCGGCCGACATCATCGCCGACGACCGGGTCGCCGGCGTGTCGGTGACCGGCAGCGAGCGAGCGGGCTCGGCCGTCGCGGAGGTCGCCGGCCGCAACCTGAAGAAGGTCGTGCTCGAGCTCGGTGGCTCCGACCCCTTCATCCTCCTCGACGCCGACGACCTCGCAGCAGCGGTGAAGTCCGCGGTGCGCGGACGGATGGGCAACGCCGGGCAGGCCTGCAACGGCACCAAGCGGATGATCATCGTCGACGAGCTCTACGACGACTTCCTCGCCGCCTTCACCTCGGCGATGGCGGCGCTCGAGCCCGGCGACCCGACGGAGAAGGCGACCGGCTTCGGGCCACTGTCCTCGGAGCAGGCGGTCGACACCCTGCTCGAGCAGATCCAGGACGCCGTCGACCGCGGCGCCACCGTCGAGACCGGGGGCGGGCGGGTCGACCGGCCCGGGGCCTTCATGCAGGCCACGGTGCTCACCGGGGTGACGCCCGAGATGCGCGCCTTCCACGAGGAGCTGTTCGGTCCCGCGGCGGTCGTCTACCGGGTGGCTGACGCCGACGAGGCCGTCGAGCTCGCCAACAGCTCGAGGTTCGGGCTCGGCGGCGTGGTCTGGAGCTCCGACGTCGCGAGGGCGGAGGAGATCGCCGATCGTCTCGACACCGGGATGGTCTGGATCAACAGCGCGCAGGGCTCGCTGCCCGACCTGCCCTTCGGCGGCACCAAGCGCTCCGGCGTCGGCCGGGAGCTCGGCGCCTACGGCATCGACGAGTTCGTCAACAAGAAGCTGGTCTACGTCCCGGCCGGCTGACCACCTCCCGGTCGGTCCCGGCCTGCGGGCGGCCCTCCGGCCGCCCGCAGCGCAGGTCAGCCGGCCAGTGCGGCGAACGGTGCCGCCGCGCCGTAGAGCTTGTACAGCGCGAACGGACCGGCGCCGAAGGTGCTGCACCGGCTCTCGAGCATCTTCACCGCTCGGGTGTCGGAGAGCCCGACCCCGTAGCCGTGGCTCTCGTCGCCGGCGGTGCCGTTGATCGGACCGGTGGCATAGGTCCGGATCCGCTGCACCATCGCGACCCGCTGGGTCTCACCGGCCTGCCGCCACCAGCTGCAGGTGATGGTGCCGAGCGGCTTGGCGCTGGTCTTGGCCGACAGTCGTGCGGCCGGGAGGTTGGCGTCGGCGAAGGGCCAGGGGAACGCGCCCTGCGAGATCCCGAGGTAGGCGCTGCAGAGGCGGGGCGAGAGCCCGGCGAGGCAGATGGCGCCGAGCTGAGCCTGCTGGGAGGCGACGTCGGCCTCGGTCGTCCTCGGGAACGGCGAGCTGCCGGGCTTGTCGGGCGTGGCCGACCAGGTGCAGGAGTACGGGTTGCCGGCGGGGTAGCCGGAGACCTCGAAGCCGGCCAGGCAGGCCACGAGCTCGCCCTCGTTGATCGCGTCGCCGGTGCCGACACTGGTCTGCGGCGCGGTGCCGTCGGCGCAGCTGGGCAGGATGGCCGGGGCGCTGGTCACGCTGGCCCCCGGGGCGGCGCTGTTGTCCCACCAGCAGTTGCCGGTGTTGCCCGGGAAGTTGTCCCACCAGAAGTCCGTGCCGTTGGGCAGCGTCTTGCCCGACGGGCTGAGGCCCATGGTGTTGCCGTGGAACGAGTTGCCGAACGACGTCGTGGTCTTGCTCGGGTCGCAACCCGGGACCGGCGTGCTGCTGCCGGCGGGGCCGCAGACGGTGGCGTCGGGGACGGCGAAGAGCATCGTCCCGCGACGCCAGTTGTCGTAGAAGTGGTTGTTGCGCACGATGTTGTTGTTGCCACCGGCCAACCACAGCCCCGTGCCCACCGGCGCTGCGATGAACGGGTCGACGTCGGAGTCCTCCTCGAACGGGTTGAAGTTGTTGGAGAAGAAGTTGTTGTCCTCGATCACGTTGCCGTGCTGCGGGAAGCCGGGGTGGCCCGGCGCCGTGAAGACGTCAGTGGTGAAGCCCAGCGCGTTGTCGTAGAAGTTGTTGTTCTTGATCAGGGTGCCGTGGCTGTTGGTGCCGGAGAAGCCGCTGGCGTTGTGGTGGCTGTCGCAGCGGCGCACCACCTGGCTGAAGCGGTACTTCGGGTAGAACTTCTTGTAGCGGTTGTCGGTGGAGTCGGCGCCGGAGCCGGGGTAGAGGCCAGAGTCGCCGTGGCCCACCGCGTCGCAGTTCTGCATCAGGCCGTGGTCCCCGGTGAAGGTGAGCACGCCGTAGCCGCCGGCGTAGTAGACCTTGAAGCGGTCGAGGCGGTAGCCGTCGGTCTCGAGGACGTAGATGTCGTGCTCGCGAGCGTGGCGCACGGTGACGTTGCGCAGCACGAAGCCGTCGGCGCGGTCGACGAAGATGCCGACGTCCTTCTTGAACCCGACCGCCGAGGGGCCGCCGTTGCCGGCCGCCGCCTTGCCGGCCTCGACGATCACGTCGTCGGCGCTGACGCCGGAGCCCTCGAGCTGCAGGTTGCAGCGGATGCACGTGCCGACTGCCGGGATGCCGTGGCGCTCGCTCCGCGGGGGGCTCGGTGCGACTCCCTTGTCCGGCCCGCGGCCGATGACGGCGACGAGGTTGGCGTCGTTGGGGCAGTGGAGCTGGAAGTCGTGGGACAGCGCACCGGGGTCACCGCTGTCGGACTCGGTGCGGTACTTCTCGCAGGCCGGGTCGTGCGTGGGCTGACGGCGCGAGGTGATCTCGCGGTAGAGACCGGGCAGGACGACCACGCGGTCGTTGTTGCCCGAGGCCGTCACCGCTGCCTGGATCTCGTGGAAGGCGCAGCGCTTGACCAGTCGACGGTTGATGCGCAGCAGGGCCTTGGCGCGCGACTTGCTGAGCTTGCGGTGGTCGGTGGGACGGATGTCGTAGCCCTTGACCCGTGCCTTGCGGATCGAGGACTTGAGCCGCTTCATCGAGTCGTTCTTGCACACCACGCGCGTCGTGCCCGGGCGCTTGGTGTTGAGCGCCGAGCGCAACGAGCGAGCCTTCGGCACCGCCCCGCCGGCACACGGCGAGATGCTGCAGTCCGCGGCCGGGTCGGGCCAGTACGACGGCCGCTCCACGTGGGCCTGCGCGGTGGCGACCGGCAGCAGCAGCGCTGTGATGAGCGCGATCAGGGTGGCAAGGACGATTCGACGCATGGCGGTGCCTTTTCTCGACAGGCGCGCCCGTGGGGGGCGCGGCTACACCGTCAACGGACAAAGGGTGCGCGATGTTACGCAGATCACAGAAAGTGACACGTCGGGGCTCCCGGCTCTCGCTTTCCGCACGTGGTCCGGGGGGCCCTGGAGGCGGAGGAGGCGCCCAGCAGCCGGCCCCGGGGGTAACTCCGGTCCTGTTGGGTCGTTGAGGTCGGTAGTCCGACGCTCTCCCCGCACCCTCGGAAGTGACTCCACATGGTCAACCTCGCCCCCCGAGCGATGCTGCGTGCGGTGACGGCCACCACCGTCATCTGCACCGCTGTCGTCTCCGTGCCCATGCTCTCTCAGCTCGCGCGTGCCGACGCCGCACCGTCCGCGGTCACGCAGCTGCACGTGCCGACGGTGATCGCGCCCGACGTCGTCGATGCTGCGCCCGACCAGGTGCTCCAGCCCGCGCTCGTCGAGCACCTTGCCGCGGTCGGCGCGACGAGTCGGGTCAGCGTGATGGTCCAGGCCGGGGGTGACCTTGCCGCCGCCAAGCGCGCGGTCGCGCTGGCCGGGCTCCGGCCAGGGGTCTCCCTCGACGACATCGCGATCGTCACCGCGAGTGGCACGCCGGCCCAGGTGCGCCGACTCGCGGGCATCGGCGGGGTCACCCGGCTCGACTGGGCCGACGAGGAGATCGGCTTCAGCGGGACCTCCGACCAGGACTCCACCCGGGCGGCGCCCGTGCACGACGGTGCGTTCGACGTCGACGCCGACGGGACGCTCGACACGTTCACCGGCAAGGGACTCTCGGTGGCGATCGTCGACTCCGGCACCGACGGCACGCACCCGATGTTCAAGGACGCTGCCGGCAAGTCGCGGGTCAAGAAGAACGTCAAGATCGCCTGCCACGACATCGTCGGCATCTTCACCGACTACAAGAACGTCGACGAGTGCACGCTCGACCTCACGCTCGCCAACGACACCGACACCGGCTCGGCCGGTGGCCACGGCACCCACGTGAGCGGCATCGCTGCCGGCGGTCGGGTCACCGACAAGAGCGGTCGCAAGATCCGCGGCAGCGCACCGGACGCCGACATCGTCGCGGTCAGCACGGGTGCCAGCCTCAGCATCTCCAGCGGCACCACCGGGCTCTACTGGGTGCTCAAGCACCATGCCGACCCCTGCGGCAACAAGGCCTGCGCGCCGATCGTCTCGGTCAACAACTCGTGGGGGCCTGCAGGCGGCAGCGAGTTCTCTGCCACCGCGCCCAACTCCATCGTCGGACGCAAGCTCGTCGAGGCCGGGGTCGTGGTGGTCTGGGCGGCCGGCAACGACGGCGGCAACGGCTCCGCCAACGTCACCAACGGACCCGGAGCCGACCCGACCCCCGGCATCATGTCGGTGGCCAACTACGACGATGCCGGCACCGGAAGTCGCAACAACGACCTCGACACCTCCTCATCCCGGGGCAAGAGCGGCTCGCCGTTCACCTACCCCGACATCTCCGCCCCCGGCGCCGACATCACCTCGGCGTGCCGGCCCTACCTCACGATCTGCGCCACGGGGCTGGACACCGCCGACCCCGACTACAACACGATCTCGGGCACGTCGATGGCAGCGCCGCACATCGCCGGGTACGTCGCGGTGCTCCAGCAGATCGCGATCGAGACCACCGGCACGCTGCTGACGCCCGGCCAGGTCGAGACCCTGCTCGTCAACACCGCCCACCAGTTCGGCTCGCGCACCTACGGCGCCGACCCGCGCAACCCCGGCGCCACCACCGGGACCTCGTTCGACGCCGGCCACGGCCTCGTCGACGTCCTCGCCGCGGCGGCGACGCTCACGGGGCTGACCCCGCCGGCGGACGCGCCGGAGGCGCCGTGCCCGATCGACGCGCGCTTCACCGACCCGGTCGGCGACGCCAACGGCGTGCTCGGGGCTGACACCCCGACCCCGAGCGTCGATGCCCTCGACATCACCGAGGGCTGGCTGACCACCGCCGACGGCAGCAATGACGTCACCTTCCACGTCAAGGTGAAGGACCTGCCCGCTGTGCCCGTCGGACCACAGGGCACCGGCGAGTACTTCGACCTCAACTTCACCCTCGGGGGCGCCGGCTACTTCCTGACGGTCTCCCGCTCGGCCGAGAACGGTGAGAGGTTCATCCTCGGCAACTTCGGCGGCGCCACGGGCGGCCGCCAGACGATCGCGTCCGGCCTCCCGGGCTCGTTCGACGCCACCACGGACCTGATCGAGGTCACGGTGCCGGCCGCGCTCTGGACCGAGAAGGCGCTGCCCGGCTCCATCAAGCCCGGCACCGTGATCGCCGGACTGAGCTTCGTCGCGCGCCGCTCGCTGGTCCTGGTGGTGCCGGACGCGGACACCGCCACCGGCAGCTGCCCGTACGTCGTCGGGGCCAAGGCGCCCACCCCGTCGGAGACGCCGAGCGAGACGCCCTCCGAGACGCCGTCCGAGACGCCGTCCGAGACGCCCTCGAGACGCCGAGCGAGACGCCGATCGGAGACGCCCTCGGAGACGCCGACCGAGACGCCCGACCGAGACGCCCACCGAGACGCCCACCGAGACGCCCACCGAGACGCCGACCGAGACGCCGACCGAGACGCCGACCGAGACGCCGACCGAGACGCCGACGGAGACGCCGACCGAGACCGAGGGCCCGGCCGAGGAGCCCAGCGCCAACCAGGCTCCCGTGGTGCAGAAGGTCAAGCACGTGCGACAGCGCGGCGGGCACAAGGTCGGTCGGCGCGTCGTCATCAAGGTGAAGGCGATCGATCCCGACGGCGACCCGCTGGTCTACCGCTACGACTTCGGCAACGGCAAGGTCAAGGTCACCGACAAGACCGCGATGCGGGTGACCTACCGCAAGGCGGGGCGCTACAAGGTCAGGGTGGTCGCCTACGACGGCGAGAGCATCGACCGAGGCCGCGTCGTCTTCAAGGTGAAGGCTCCGCGCAGGAAGTGACCCCGGGTGCGCCGGGCCGGTGAACCGGCCCGGCGCACCTGGTGTTTTACCTCCAGGTGGAGCACTTCATCCGGTCGGACGTAGTGCCCGACAGGTTGTCGGACTAGCGTCGAAAGAGTCCCGCTTTAACCCCCCGGGGGGTTACTGCTAGGGTCTAGACCGAACCTCCCCCGGGGATCTCCCCCTGTTCGGAACGACGGCGCCCCAACGCCGTAGCAAGGAGCCAGACATGCGTGAAGTCACCATCGACGACCTCGCCACCGCGCTCGAGAACGACCACACCGTGGTCGACGTCCGCGAGGCCAACGAGTACGCCGCCGGCCACGTGCCCGGCGTCACCCACATCCCCATGGGCCACCTGCCCGGTCGGGTGTCGGACCTCGACGCGAGTCGGCCCGTCTATGTCCTCTGCGCCTCCGGCAACCGCTCCGGGGCGATGACAGACTTCCTGACCTCGGTCGGCTTCGACGCCGCCTCGGTCGCCGGCGGTACCAAGGCGTGGGCCCAGGCCGGGCGCCCGCTCGAGAAGGGATGACCTCCATGACCGACTCTGCTGCCATCACCCGCAACGGCATCGACATCGTCGCGATCGAGACCAAGTCGCTGGGCGACCGGTCCTACCTGGTCCACGACGGCGAGGTCGGCTTCGTCGTCGACCCCCAGCGCGACCTCGACCGGGTCACCGACCTCCTGGCCGATCTCGGCATCCGCCTGACCCACGTCTTCGAGACCCACATGCACAACGACTACGTCACCGGCGGCTACGCGTTGGCACAGGCCACCGGTGCTGCCTACGTCGTGAACGGCGAGGACCAGGTGTCCTTCGAGCGCACCCCGATCAGTGACGGCGAGACCGTCGAGGTGGGGAGCCGGATGAAGGTGGTCGCCCTGGCCACGCCGGGCCACACCTTCACGCACCTCTCCTACCAGCTCATCGACACCGGCGGCGAGGAAGAGGAGTCGCTGTGCGTCTTCTCGGGCGGCTCGCTGCTCTTCGGCTCGACCGGTCGCCCGGACCTGCTCGGTGAGGAGCACACCGACACCCTGGCGCGCCACCAGCACGCCTCGGCGCACCGCCTGGCGCAGCTGCTCCCCGACGAGGCCGACGTCTTCCCGACGCACGGCTTCGGGTCCTTCTGCTCGGCGAGCCAGTCCGACGCCACGGAGTCGACCATCGGCCAGGAGAAGAAGGCCAACCCCGTCCTGACGCAGGACGAGGAGACCTACGTGCGCGAGCTCATCGACGGGCTGGGTGCCTACCCCGCGTACTACGTGCGCATGGGGCCGATGAACCAGGCCGGGCCGGCCGCCGCCGACCTGACCCCGCCGACCTCCGCGGACCCGGAGCGAGCTGCGCCGTCGCATCGAGTCCGGCGAGTGGGTCGTCGACCTGCGCAACCGCACGGCGTTCGCCGCCGGGCACGCCCCGGGCACGTTGAACTTCGGGCTCGACGGAGGGTTCGCCACCTATCTCGGATGGCTGATCCCGGCTGACATGGCCCTGACCGTCGTGGGCGGTAGTGCCGACGATGTCGCCGAGGCTCAGCGAGAGCTGGTCCGGATCGGGATCGACCGGCTCGCCGGTCAGGCCACCGGCCGCCCGGAGGACTGGACCGAAGGTGGCATCGAGGCGCTCAGGTCCTACCCGACGGCCACCTTTGCCGACCTCGCCCAGGTCCGGCACCACCGCCCGGTGGTGATCCTCGACGTACGACGCGCCGACGAGCACGACGTGGCCCGCATCGACGGTGCGCACAACATCCCGCTGCACGAGCTCCTCGACCGGGTCGGCGAGGTGCCGGACGGCGAGGTGTGGGTCCACTGTGCCGGCGGCTACCGCGCCTCGGTCGCGGCGTCGATCCTCGACGCCAACGGGCGACCCCCGGTGGCTGTCGACGACTCCTTCGACAACGCCGAGAAGGTCGGCCTGCACCTCGTGGGCGACGACGTCGACGAGGACGACGAACAAGCCACCGGATGATCGAGCTGCTCCTCGCGGTCGGCGCCGGGGCCCTCATCGGGCTCTCGCTCGGCACCCTGGGCGGTGGGGGATCGATCCTCGCCGTCCCGGTGCTGGTCTACCTCCTCGGCCAGTCGCCCGCCCAGGCGACGACGGGTTCGCTCGTGGTCGTCGGGGTGACCTCTGCCCTGGCGGCAGCCACTGCCTACCGCGGTGGCAACGTCCTGCTCGGTCGCGGTGTTGCTTTCGGTGCCGTTGCGATCGGAGGGGCCGCGCTCGGCGCGATCGCCTCGGCCCGGGTGCCGGAGTCGGTGCTGATGGCCAGCTTCGCTGCACTGATGCTGGTGGTCGGCTCCGTGATGGTGGTCCGCCAGCGGCGGCAACGTGACCACACCGCCGAGCAGCGTGGACCGCGGCCCGGGTTCGACGACCCGATCATCACGTTCAGCCCGAGCTTCGCCTGTGCGTGTCCCCGCGCCCTCAAGGTGCTGGTGACCGCCACCGTGGTGGGGCTGCTCACCGGGTTCCTGGGGGTCGGGGGCGGCTTCCTCGTCGTACCGGCCCTGCTCCTGGCGCTCGCACTGCCCATCCGCTTCGCGGCCGGCACCTCCCTGGTCGTCATCACCCTGACCAGCGCGGCAGCGCTGCTGGTGCGCGCCGGTGGCAGCGGTCCGTCGCCGGACTGGGCGCTGGTCGCCCTCCTGACCGGAGCCTCTGCGGTCGCAGCCGTGGCCGGGGCGCATCTGGCCCCGCGCATCGACACCGACCGGCTCTCGGTCGCGTTCACCGGCCTGGTCCTGGTGGTGGGCGTCTACACCGCCGTGCAGGCAGCCGCCGGCTTGATGTGACTCGGGGGCGTACGGTGCCCAGCGAGCTCTCCCTCGCGCCCGGCGACGGGCGGCCACGAGGAGACGCGATGACGGCACGGTTCGAGGAGCTCGACTGGTGTGACAGCCCGATCGGCGTGATCAGCCTGCGTCGACGCCACGTCGCCTCGCTCGACCGCGACGTCTACGAGGTGAAGATCGACGACGAGTTCTTGATGTCGAGCCTCTTCACCGTCGTCGAGATCGAGCTCGCTCATCTCACGCTCGCTCTGCTCGACGACACCTCAGGCCGGCACGTGCTGGTGGGAGGCCTGGGTCTGGGCTACACCCTGCGTGCGGCCCTGGAGGACGCGCGCGTGGGGCAGGTGCAGGTGATCGAGGCGGTGGCGCCGGTCATCGAGTGGCACCGGCGCGACCTGCTTCCCGACACCGTCGGACTGGCGGCAGACGCCCGCTGCGATCTGGTCCACGGCGACTTCTTCGCCCTGGTCGCTGCCGGCCAGCTACGTCGTCAGAGCTACGACGCGGTGCTCCTCGACATCGACCACTCCCCGCGGAACCTCCTGCACCCCAGCCACGCGCCGTTCTACACGGTCGCCGGGCTGCGCCGACTGGCGCCGCTGATCGCGCCAGGTGGCGCCTTCGGGCTCTGGTCCGACGATCCGCCGGACCCGGTGTTCGAGGCGGCCCTCCACGAGGTCTTCGACGACTGCCAAAGCCACGTGGTCACGTTCGCCAACCCCCTGACCGGAGGCGAGTCAGCCAGCACCGTCTACGTCGGGCGACGCCGCGCCTGAAGCCAAGCTCCCGCCGATGCGCACGCTGGCCGAAGGCGACAGTGGGCTGCCACGAACTGCCAAATTTTACCGAAGTCCGCCGCACGGGGTCGGCCAAGTACTACGGTAGAAGGGCGCTAGTGACCGGGGGGGTGCAGTGACACGAGGCGTGCGGGAGGACACCACCGATCAGGCTCCGGGCCAGGTCGGGACTGCCACACGTGCCGACGTACCCGATCCACCAGCGGTTGATGCGCGCATCGAGGCAATTCTTTCCGTCCTCCGCGGGGCGTCGCTGGAATCGGCGGCCCTGCGCTGGCGGTTGGAGCCCGCTGTGCTGCAGCGCTGGGTCACGCAGTTCGTCGATGCGGGGACGGCTCAGGTCACCAATCGACCTGATCCCGCGGTGGCGCGGCACCGCGACCGGTTCCTGGCGGCCTTCGCCTACGAGATGCGGACACCACTCTCGGTCGCGCTCGGCTGGGGCGACCTCCTCATCGACGAGGAGGGCACGGCGCCGGACGCCTCGATCCTCACCACCGCTCGCCGTCTGCAGGACGCCCTGGGCGAGCTCGCCACCCGCGTCGGGGACGTCGAGCTCCTCGTCGCTGCCGCGCTGGGCGGACTCCACGTCGAGCGGACCGCCATCGCGGTCAAGAAGGTCTGTGACCTCGACGGCCTGCCGGGCATCAGCGGAGAGGGGCCTGACTTCGAGATCGAGGTAGACCCCGAGCTGTTCTCCCGGATCATGCGGGACCTCTGGGCGATCGCGGCCATGGCCCCGGAGCCGCAGGCTCGTCGGATAGATGTCGCCGTCCACGATCCGTGGGTCGAGATCCGGATCCTGCGCACCGCGCCGCCGATCGACCCGCACGTGCTCCACGCTCTCTTCGAGCCCTTCGAGCTCGACATGTTCACCACCGGAGTCACCACCGGCCTGTATCTCGCCCGCGCCCTGACGGTGGCCCACGGGGGCACGATGGGCGTCGACCAGGACGACGAAGGCGCCGCCTTCTGGGTGCGCATCCCGCGCCGTCCGGCCCTGATCGCGCCGGAGCACGAACCGCGGACGTCGTTGGAGTTCGACGACTCCTGACCGCACCCATCACCGGCCAGGAGGACTCGACATGACTTCTCCCTTGCCTGCGGCGACGTGATGCCGGGTTGCGCAGCCCGCTTCGACGACTCCGACCGCGACGCCCTGCTCGCCCAGGTGGCCCACCATGCCGCGGCCGAGCACGGCATCACCGAGATCACGCCCGACGTCCGCGCCGGAGTGGAGAGCAGGATCTTCACCACCTGAGGGGCAGGGGGACGAGTGGCGCCGGAGGTTGAGCCGGCGAGGAGCGAGCCGTGACGAAACCGCCGCAGGCCGACCGTCTACCTCGACGCCGACTTCCACCTCACCGGGCAACGTCAGAGGCCTCGTCCAGAGGCTCGCCCATCTCGACCTCCGTGGGGTTGACGCGGGCTCCGCGGCTCTCAGCTCAGCTCGTTGTCCAGCTGGGAGTCGGGCTCGATGACGAGGTCCGGGCCGCCGTCCTCGACGCTGTCGAGATCGGTGTCGGCGATGTGGACCACGGCGTCCCCGCGGTTGACCAGGGGAGCCTCGGTGCGCCCGATCACCACTCCGGTGCGGTCGGCGTGCACGAGACGAACCCGCTTGCCGAAGGAGTCGAAGAGCCCGCCCATCCGCTCGCCTGCGGTCACGGCCTGACCGAGCTTGACCTCCAGGTGCAAGATGCCGGTGCCGCGCGCCCGCACCCACCCGCTGCGGAAGCAGGCCACGCTGGGCTCGGCCGGGGGTGCATCGACCGGCTCGGTCATGCCGAGGGCCGCGAGCACCCGTCGTACGCCGGCCACGCCGGCATCGATGGCCCAGTCGTCGAGGCGCCAGGCCTCGCCACCTTCGTAGAGCAGCACCTTGGCGCCCTGCTCGCGGGCAGCGTGCCGCAACGAGCCGTCGCGGATCCGGGCGTGGAGCATGACCGGAGCCGCGAAGGCCTCCGCGAGCTCGCGGGTGCGGGGGTCCTCGAGGTCGGCGCGGATCTGGGGCAGGTTGCTGCGCCGGTCCGAGCCGGTGTGCAGGTCGATGCCCACCTCACATTTGGCCACGACCTCGGTCATCATCAGGTGCGCGATGCGGCTGGCGAGCGATCCTCGGCTCGACCCGGGGAAGGACCGGTTGAGGTCGCGTCGATCGGGCAGGTAGCGGTCGCCGGCCATGAAGCCGAGGACGTTGACGATCGGGATGGCGATCAGGGTGCCGCGGAAGTCCTTGGGGGAGAGCTCGGCGAGGACCTGGCGGATGACCTCCACGCCGACCGCTTCGTCACCGTGGATCGCGGCATCGACCCACACCGTGGGTCCGTCCTCGCGGCCGTGGACCACCCGCACCGGCAAGTCGACCTCGGCGCCGGTGACCAGGCGCGTGATGGGCAGCGCGACCGCCCGTGCGGTGCCGGGCCGGATCCGCACCCCACCGATCTCGAACGACGGACGGGCCATCACTTGCCTCGGTTCTTCAGGCGGCTGCCGCGAGGAGGGCGTCCGCCGAGGTAGGAGCGGCCGGGGTCGACCAGGAAACGACGGCGCAGCGCCTCACGGCCCACGAGCATGCGGAAACCCATCTCGTCGCGCCGGCTCAGCGTCATCTCAGCGGTGACGGTCAGGCCGACGAGCTCGAGCTGCATCGGCACGACCAGCCGTTCCTCGCTGTGCCCGGACGAGCTGCGCACCTGGCGGCGGTCGAGGATCGGGCTCTCCGCGATCACCGAGTCCTCGGCCGAACGCTGCCAGGGGTGCACCGAGTAGCGCACCCACGCGACGCCGTCGCGGTCGAACTCGGAGATGTCGAAGGCATGGATCGCGGAGGTGCGCGCGCCCGTGTCGAGCTTGGCCTTGAGCCACGGCACGTCGATCCCGGGGAGTCGCACCCACTCACGCCATCCGGCGACCGTGTATGAATGGGCGGGTGGCACTTCGACATCCTCTCAGGTTGCTGACATGAAACTGGCGATCCTCTCGCGCGCGCTCGGCTCGTACAGTACGCAGCGCCTCCGCACCGCAGCGCTCGACCGTGGCCACGAGGTCAAGGTGCTCAACACGCTGCGCTTCGGCATCGACCTCACCGGCGACGAGCCCGACCTCCAGTTCCGCGGCAAGCGGCTCTCGCACTACGACGCGATCCTGCCTCGCATCGGCAACTCGATCACCTACTTCGGGGTGGCGGTGGTGCGGCAGTTCGAGCAGATGGACGTCTACACCCCCAACACCTCGTGGGGCATCGCCAACTCCCGCGACAAGCTGCGCGCCAGCCAGATCCTGTCGCGCCACCAGATCGGCATGCCCGGGACGACGTTCGTCCGCGACGCCGCCGACGTGATCCCCGCGATCGAGCGCGTCGGCGGTGCGCCGGTCGTCATCAAGCTGCTCGAGGGCACCCAGGGGATCGGGGTGATCCTCGCTCCCGACATCAAGGTGGCCGAGGCGATCATCGAGACCCTGCAGAGCACCAAGCAGAACGTGCTCATCCAGCGCTTCGTCAAGGAGAGCAAGGGCCGCGACATCCGGGCGCTCGTCGTCGGCGACCGGGTGGTGGCCGCGATGCGGCGCGTGGCGCAGGGCGACGAGTTCCGCTCCAACGTCCACCGCGGCGGCAGCGTCGAGCCGGTCGACCTGCCCCCTGACTTCGAGCGGGCCGCGGTCCGCTCGGCGCAGATCATGGGTCTGCGCGTGGCCGGTGTCGACATGCTCGAGGGCAACGAGGGTCCGCTGGTCATGGAGGTCAACTCCTCACCGGGCCTCGAGGGCATCGAACGCGCCACCCAGCTCGACGTCGCCGGGTCGATCATCGACTTCATCGACAACCAGGTGGCCTTCCCCGAGATCGACGTCCGCCAGCGACTGACGGTCTCGACCGGGTACGGCGTGGCCGAGATCGCGGTGCAGAGCGGGTCGGACCTGGTGGGCCGCACGCTCGGCGAGTCCGGGCTGCGCGAGCGCGACATCACCGCGCTGACCCTGCAGCGCGGCACGAGCGTGATCCCCAACCCCAAGGGCGGGCACCTGCTCGAGGCCGGTGACCGGATGCTCTGCTTCGGCAAGCTCGAGGAGATGCGCTCGATGATCCCAGCCCGTCGGCGGCGCCGCGCGCGGGTGCGCAAGCTGCCGGAGGACCCGATCCACGACCTGCCTGCGCCGTGACAGCGGCCTGATCGCGCCCACCGGGGAGTGGCCGACGGCTGGGTGACGGCTGGGTGACGGGTCGGCCACGTGGCAAGCCTCACATACGTACAGACTGTTTGAAAGTCGCTTGTTGACGTACGTTCAACAGGTGAGCCTCCCCCGTCGCGCCCTCGCCCTCACCGTCGCTCCGCTCCTCGTGAGCCTGCTCGCCGCGGTCCCCGCTACCGCACCGGCGACCGCGGCAGCCCCCGCCGCACCGTCATCGCGCACCGACGGCACCATCAGCGCGCGTGGCGTGGTGTTCGACGTCGGCAACATCTCCGAGTCGGCGATCCCGTGCGCGCCGCGCCCCGACGGCAGGCGGCATGCCATCCGCGGGCGCCTCGTCGGCCCGACGAAGGTCCTCGACAACCGCAGCCGCTCGATGACCATCAACGTGCTGGTGCACGACTCCGGGACCGGCGCCTGGTTCTGGAACCTCAAGCAGAAGCCGGCCTACGACTACGCCGCCCAGCTGGCGCGCAAGGGACGGACCTCGCTGGTGATCGACCGCCTCGGCTTCGGTCGCAGCCGGCTCGCCGACGGCAACGGCACCTGCATCGACGCCCAGGTCTTCATGCTCCACAAGATGGTGCAGGACCTCTACTCCGGCAACTACCAGTACACCGGCAGCGCAGCACGTCGCTTCAACCCCCCGCACGCCGGCCAGATCGTGCTCCAGGGCCACGGCACCGGGGCCACCATCGCCCAGCTCGAGGTCGAGCGGTACTCCGACGTCTCCGGTCTCGTGCTGATGGCGCCGCAGACGACGAACGCCACCCCGCTGGCCTACCGCACCCTGCGCGACCAGGGAAGCACCTGCCTGACGGGCAGCGACTACGCCGCGTTCGGCGAGACCGCCGCCGACTACCGACGTCTGCTGTTCCGCAGCGCGGCCCCGGGCATCCGACGCGCTGCCGTCTCTCGGCGCAACGCCACCCCGTGTGGCGAGGTCGCCGGGATCGCCCAGGCGGTCATCACCGCCCGCACCGGCGGTCGGCTCGACGTCCCCGTGCTGGTCCTGCGCGCCGGCGCGGATGCTCGCAACGAGTCCACCGACCCGGGGGTCCGCTCGTCGGGCAAGGTCACCCAGCACGTCCTGCCGCGCACGGGCAGCGCCCTGGTGCTGGAGCGCTCGGCGCCCCGCACCCGCCGGCTCGTGGTGAGCTGGCTCAACGACCTCGCGCGCGAGCACCGCAGCTGACGTCCGGCGGACGGCGGGTCACGCGGTGATCTCCACGCCCTTCCAGAACGCGACCCGGCCGGCGATCTCGGCGGCAGCGGGCTTCGGCTCGGGGTAGTACCAGGCCGCGTCAGCGTTGGTGGCGCCGTCGACCTCGAGGGAGTAGTAGGACGCCGTGCCCTTCCACGGGCAGAAGGTCGTCGTGCTCGAGTGGGGCGAGTACCCCCGCGACGACCGAGGCTTCGGGGAAGTAGTGGTTGCCCTCGACGACCACGGTGTCGTCGGACTCGGCGATCACGGTGCCGTTCCAGATTGCGCGCATGGTGGCAGGCTACGACCGTGACCAATTCGCAGCCCAGCCCCGACAGCCCCGACAACGCCGTCTCCGTCGTCGACGCTCCCGAACGCCACCGCTTCGAGGTCAGCGTCGACGGTGCCACCGTCGGCTTCTGCGACTACGCAGACGAAGCCGGCGTCCGGGCCTTCCCGCACACCGAGGTCGACGAGGCCTATGGCGGACGAGGACTGGCCACCGTGCTGATCCGCACGGCCCTCGACGCGAGCCGCGTCGCGGGGCTCACGGTGCGGCCGCAGTGCGCCGCGGTGCGTCACTTCATCGACAAGCACCCCGAGTACGCCGACCTGGTGGCGGCTGGCTCCGACGACATCGCCGTCTCCCCCTACGAGCGCGGGCGCTGATCGCCACCGGCGCTCCCTCGTCCACGCAGCGGATCGGGGCGGGGCTGCTGATCCTCCAGCCCGTCGTCATCGTCTCCGAGCTGGTGGTGGCCTCGCGCTGGGACCTGCCCTACGACCTGACCACCAACACGATCAGCGACCTCGGGGTCGTCACCTGCACCACCATCAACGCCGCCTACGGTCCGGTCGCGGTGTGCTCGCCGTGGCACGCGCTGATGAATGCGACGTTCGTGGTGGTGGGGGTCGCGCTCGCGCTGGGTCCTGTGCTGAGCCGTCGCGCGCTGCCCCCGCTCGCCGTGGTGCTGCTGGTCGTGGCGGGGGTGAGCTCGGCGGGCGTGGGCCTCGCGCCGCTCGACACCAGCGGCGGCGTCCACACCCTGGTGGCCCTCCCGCTCTTCGTGACCCAGCCACTGGCGCTGCTGCTGCTCGGCTCCTCGCGGCGGCGCGGCGGGCAGCGCGGGTGGGGGATCGCGCTGCTCGGCTTCGGCGCTCTCGCGCTGGCCGGTGCGGTCGCGTTCGGCATCACGCTGGTGGCGTCGCAGGAGGGCGGGCTCTACGAGCGGATCGCGCTGTGGCCCTGCCATCTCGGGCTTGCGGTGCTGGGCGTTGCGCTGTGGCGCGGGGTGGTTTGGGAGAATCCGAGCATGGCTGACGAGGTGCGGGCGCGATGACGATCGTGATGGGGGTCGAGTCCTCCTGCGACGAGACCGGGATCGGCTTCGTGCGAGACGGGGTGCTCCTCGGCGACGCGTTGGCCTCGAGCATCGAGGAGCACGTGCGCTTCGGCGGCGTCGTGCCCGAGATCGCTGCCCGCGCTCACGTGCAGGCGATGGTCCCGACGATGCGCACCGCCCTCGACGCGGCCGGGCTCGAGTGGCACGAGGTCGGTGCGGTCGCGGTCACCGCGGGCCCCGGTCTGGCAACCGCCCTGCACGTGGGCGTCGCCGCCGCCAAGGCGGCTGCGCTGGCTCTCGGCGTGCCCCTCTACGGCGTGCACCACCTCGCCGGCCACGCCGCGGCCGACACCCTGGTCCACGGGCCGCTGCCCGAGCGCAGCATCGTGCTCATCGTGAGCGGCGGGCACACCAGCCTGCTGGCCGTGGAGGACCTGGTCCGTACGCCGATCCGGCACCTCTCCGACACCCTCGACGATGCGGCGGGCGAGGCCTTCGACAAGGTGGCTCGGCTCCTCGGCCTGCCCTACCCGGGCGGACCCTCGATCGACGCGGCGGCCCGACGCGGCGATCGTGCCGCCGTCCGGTTCACCCGTCCGCTGAGCGGATCGCGCGACCCGGCCCTGGGCTTCTCCTTCTCCGGTCTCAAGTCGGCCGTGGCTCGCTATGTCGCGGCGCCGCGCGACCCCGGCATCTCCGTCGACGACATCGCCGCCTCCTTCCAGGAAGCCGTGGCCGACACGGTGACCCGCAAGGCAGTCCTCGCCTGTCAGATGGAGGGTGTCGACACCCTGGTGATCGTGGGCGGCGTCGCGGCCAACAGCCGCATCCGAGCGCTGGCCGAGGAACGCTGCGCCGCAGCCGGCATCGAGCTGCGGGTGCCGCCGCCGCGGCTGTGCACCGACAACGGGGCCATGATCGCCGCCATCGGCGACCTCCTGGTGCGGGCCGGGGCCCAGCCGTCGGCTGCCCACCTCGGCGCGATCTCGACGGTGCCGCTCGAGCTGGCCCAGCTGCAGGGCTGATCGGCGCGGCGGACGACCACGCTGAGTCCTGCGCCACACCGCGCCGCGCCGCGGTGCTGCGGCTACCTCCCCCGTAGGGGTATCTGTTCCAATAGCGCCATGTCGTTGTTGGAGGCCGTCAAGGCGCATCTCGGGAAGGCGCTCCTCGAGCGCTCCATGCGTGACGGGCTCGACCTGCGCAAGATGCGCTTCCTTCCGGCGTCGGTCACCCTGCCGCTGAAGCGCAACGGGCTCGACCCGTTGCCGGAGATGACCCGGGTCATCTCCGAGGAGCCGGTCAAGAAGCTGGCCACGCTGTTCGGACGCTCGATCTGGCTGGTCAGCGGCTACGACGAGGCACGCACGGCGCTTGCTGACGGTGCGTCCTACTCCAACGACCTCGGGCAGTTCGTCTCCCAGGAGGGCCGCGGCGACTCCGAGCAGATCGGTGGGCTCGGGATGACCGACCCGCCCCTGCACACCGCGCTGCGCCGCTACCTCACGCCCGAGTTCACGATGCGCCGGCTCGCCCGGTTGGAGCCGGCGATCGAGCGGGTCGTCCATGAGCGTCTCGACGCCATGGAGGCTGCCGGTCCGGAGGTCGACCTGGTCAAGGAGTTCGCCTTCCCGGTCCCCTTCCAGGTCATCTGCGAGCTCCTCGGCCTGCCGGTCGAGGACCGCGACCGGTTCTTCAGCCTCGGGGTGGCCCGCTTCGACCTCAGCCAGGGCGGCGTGGGCGCCTTCGGGGCCGCCGCCCACACCCGTGACTTCCTCATCAAGGCCGTCGCCGCCCAGCGCGACGAGCCGGGCGACGGCCTCATCGGCGCGCTGCTCACCGAGCACGGCGACGACCTCGACGACCTCACCCTCGGCGGCATCGCGGACGGCGTCTTCCTCGGCGGCTACGAGACCTCGGCCTCGATGCTCGCCCTCGGTGCCTACCTGCTCGCGGAGAACCCCGAGGGCATGCAGCTGCTGCGCGAGGACCCCGCCTCGGTCGACCGGGTGGTGGAGGAGCTGCTGCGCCACCTCACCGTGGTGCAGCTGGCGTTCCTGCGCTTCGCCACCCGGGACCACGAGCTCGGCGGCCGGCTGATCAGTGAGGGTGACGCGGTGGGGATCTCCCTGCTCGGCGCCAACCGCGACCCCCGGCTGTCGCCGGGCGGCGACACCTTCGACCCGACGCGGGAGCCCACCCGACACCTGGCCTTCGGGCACGGCATGCACCGCTGCGTGGGGGCCGAGCTGGCCCGCATGGAGCTGCGCATCGCGCTGCGGGCGCTGGCCCAGCGTTTCCCCGACCTGACCGTCACCGCCCCGCGTCGCCACCTCGAGTTCCGCAAGCTGTCGGCCGTCTACGGCGTGGAGGCGCTGCCGGTCCACCTCTACGGCGCCGATCGGCCCGCGGTCAGGTTGTGAGCGGTCCGCGGGTGCCCGCACCACGGCCCCAGGTGACCGCTGACGAGGCCCTCGCCCGCGTCACCGAGTTCACCGACGACCTCGTGCGGCGCCGGACGGTGCGCGACTTCGCGCCCACGCCGATCCCCGAGGGAGTCATCGAGCAGGCGGTCCGGGCAGCCGCCAGCGCGCCCAGCGGCGCGCACGTGCAGCCGTGGCGCTTCGTGCTGGTGACCGACCCCGACGTACGCCGGCGGCTGCGCGCCGCCGCGGAGGCCGAGGAGCGGGAGTTCTACGACCGGCGGGCGAGCGAGGAGTGGCTCGGAGCCCTCGCCGGGCTCGGCACGGACGCCGACAAGCCGTTCCTCACCGATGCGCCCGCGCTGATCGTGGTCTTCGAGGTGCACCACGGGCCGACCAGCCCTCGGCCCTACTACGTCAAGGAGTCGGTCGGGATCGCCGTCGGCTTCCTGCTCGCCGCCCTGCACCGGGCCGGACTCGCCACCCTCACCCACACCCCGAGCCCGATGCGGTTCCTGGGCGAGGTGCTCGG
This sequence comes from uncultured Actinomycetota bacterium, assembly GCA_963760515.1. GTDB lineage: Bacteria > Actinomycetota > Actinomycetes > Propionibacteriales > Nocardioidaceae > Nocardioides. Next base: position 1,172,988 of record CAVXDL010000006.1, on the reverse strand, counting down.
GCGGCCGCCGGAGGAGCGTGGCTTCCTGGTCATCCCGGTCGGCTACCCCGCGCCGGACGCGACCGTCCCGGACCTCGAGCGCAAGGCGCTCGCCGACGTGCTCGTCCGCGTCTGAGCCGGCCGCTGCCGCGCGCCGTCAGTGACCGTCAGGCCCGTCAGTGGCTGGTCGAGCGGCGGTACTGCCGCACCGACAGCGGCACGAAGACGAGCAGGATCAGCACCACCACGAGCAGGGTGTAGAGGACGGGGTTCTGCATCGGCCACGCGTCCGGAGCGGCCTGCCCGCCGGTGTTGCCGAACAGCTCGCGCGAGGCCTGGGTGAGCGTCGAGACCGGGTTCCACTCCACGAAGACGCGCAGGATGCCGGAGAAGGACTCGGTCGGGACGAAGGCGTTGGAGACGAACGTCAGCGGCATGATCACGATGAACGAGGCGTTGTTGATGACCTCGACGCTCGGCACGAGGAGTCCGATCCAGGCCATGATCCAGCTGACGGCGTAGGCGAAGACCAGGAGCAGCAGGAAGCCGAGCGCGGCGTCGAGCACGCCCTCGCGGATGCGCCAGCCGACGATGAGGCCGGTGAGCGCCATGATGATCAGGCTCAGCACGTTGTAGACGACGTCGGAGGTCGTGCGCCCCACGAGCACGGCGGCACGCGACATGGGCAGCGAGCGGAACCGGTCGATGATGCCCTTGCTCATGTCCTCGGCGAGGCCGGCGCCGGTGAAGGTCGCGCCGAACACCACCGTCTGGGCGAAGATGCCGGCGACGAGGAACTCCTTGTAGCCGACCGCTCCAGGCGGGGCGATCGCGCCGCCGAAGACGTAGGCGAACAGCAGCACGAACATGATCGGGCTGATCAGCACGAACACGAGCACCTCGGGCACCCGCTTGATCTTGATCAGGTTGCGCTGGGCCACGACCCAGCCGTCGGTCAGGGCCCGGGTGGCGCTCATGCGGTGGCTCCTTCGTTGCTCAGCGGGGCGGTGCCGGTGGTCGAGCCGGTGGTCGAGCCGGTGGTCGAGCCGGTGGTCGTGCCGGTGGGGTTGGCGGAGACGTGGCCGGTGAGGGAGAGGAACACGTCGTCGAGGGTCGGGCGGCGCAGGCCGATGTCGAGCACCGCCACGTCGTCGCGCAGGAGGTCGGCCAGCACGGACTGGAGCGCAGCGGCTCCGCCGGTGACCGCCGCGGTGACGGTGCGGTCCTCCACCTGGACCTCGCCGGCGGCGATGGCGCCCAGGGCGCGCACGGCGGCCTCGACGTCGCTGGACTCCGACACCACGACCTCCACCCGCTCCCCGCCGGTCTGGGCCTTGAGGGCGTCGGCGGTGCCGCGGGCGATGGCGCGGCCGTGGTCGATGACCACGATGTCGTCGGCGAGGCGGTCGGCCTCCTCGAGGTACTGGGTCGTGAGCAGGAGGGTGGCCCCGTCGGAGACCAGCTCGCGGATGACGTCCCACATCTGCTGGCGGCTGCGCACGTCGAGACCCGTGGTGGGCTCGTCGAGGATCAGCACGGGCGGCGCGGCCACCAGCGCGCCGGCGAGGTCGAGGCGGCGACGCATGCCGCCGGAGTAGGTCTTCGAGGGTCGGTCGCCGGCGTCGGCGAGGTCGAAACGCTCGAGCAGCTCGCGAGCACGCGAGCGCGCCCGGGCCTTGGGGAAGCCGTAGAGCCGACCGACCATCGTGAGGTTCTCGAACCCGGTCAGGTGCTCGTCGACCGCGGCGTACTGGCCCGAGAGCCCGATCTTGCGGCGCACCGCCTGCGGATCGGCGAGCACGTCGATGCCGGCGATCTCGGCCGATCCCTCGTCGGGCACCAGGAGCGTGGCCAGGCAGCGCACCGCAGTGGTCTTGCCGGCACCGTTGGGGCCGAGCAGCGCCAGCACGCTGCCCTCGGGCACGGCCAGGTCGAGCCCGGCGAGCGCCTCGACCTCCTTGTAGCGCTTGACCAGGCCGGTGGCCCGGATCATGTCACTCATCTGTTCTCCTCGCGTCGTGGCTCGGCTGGCGGCCGAGCCGTCAGGGTAGTGACCGCCGCCGACAGTCGTCCTCATCGCGGCCGCCCGGCCGGGTCGCCCGCGCGCCGCGACGCGGCGACGACGCACCCGGGGGAGTGATACGGCAGGCTGGGGTCATGCACTTCATCGGCGTCGACCTCGCGTGGGGCGAGCGTCAACCGACCGGGCTCGCCGTGCTCGACGAGCATGCTCGACTGCTGCACCTGAGCGCGGTCCGCACCGACGACGAGATCGAGGCCGAGCTCGCGGCGTACGTCGTGGGGGAGTGCCTCGTGGCCCTCGATGCGCCGCTTGTCGTGAAGAACCCCACCGGTTCGCGGCCGGCCGAGAAGGCGCTCAGCAAGGACTTCCGTCGTTTCGAGGCCGGCACCCACCCCTCCAACACGGGCAAGGCGGAGTTCGTCGACGGCCCGCGAGGAGCACGCGTGGCCAAGCGGCTCGGGCTCGACATCGACCCCCGCTCCGGGCGCGCTCGGCGGGCGATCGAGGTCTATCCCCACGCAGCGTCGGTGGTGCTGTTCGGTCTCGACAAGACGCTGAAGTACAAGAACAAGCCCGGTCGCGACCTCGAGCTGCTCCGCGCCGAGCTGCTCGTGCTGATGACCCACGTCGAGGGCCTCGTCGCCACCGACGAGTCGTGGGCCGGCATGCGATCCCAGGTCGAGCGGGCCACGCGCAAGAGCGAGCTGCGCGTCGTCGAGGACCAGGTCGATGCTGTCGTCTGCGCCTACGTCGCCTACTTCGCCCATCGCTCACCTGATCGCGTGACCACCTACGGCGACCTCGAGACCGGCTACATCGTCACGCCGGCCCTCGGCATGGCCCCGACGCGCGCCGACATCATCCACACGGCCGTGCAGGCCTACGCGGCTGCTCACGACGAGCTGACCCTCGCCGGTCAGGAGGCCGTCCGGCTGGTGCAGGGCATCCTCGACGAGGCCGGCATCAACTACCTCTCCGTCACCGGGCGCACCAAGACTGTGCCGTCGTTCGCGGAGAAAGCCGGTCGGATGGTGGCCGGGGTGCCGGCGTACGCCGACCCGCTCACCCAGATCACCGACCAGCTCGGCGTGCGGGTGATCACCTACCTCGAGGACGACGTCACTGCTGCGGCCGACCTCCTCGGGGAGCAGGTGATCGTGCAGGACGACCGTGACCTGGGGCAGGAGACCGCCGAGCAGGGCAGGTTCGGCTACGCGAGCCGGCACCTGATGATCGCCCTCGATCCGGCTCGCGAGGGCCATCCCGACTACGTCCACCTGCGCGGTCGCGCCGCGCAGGTCCAGATCCGCACCGTGCTCCAGCACGCGTGGGCGGAGTTCGAGCACGACATCCGCTACAAGGGCACGGTGCCGGCCGAGCACGCGCGCGACTTCGACCGGCGCTTCGCGCTGGCCGCGGGGCTGCTCGAGCTCGCCGACCGGGAGTTCTCCGCGATCCGCGACCGGCTCCGCGGCGTCGCGCCCGAGGTCACCGCGCCCGTCGACGACGACCCACGCATCGACCCGCGCGAGCTGGCGGCGTTCCTGGCCGGCCAGTACTCCGATGCGGGCTGGTCGCGCACCGACCACTACGGCTGGATCTCGGGCCTGCTCCTCGAGCTGGGGATCGCCTCGCTCGACGAGCTGGCCGACGTGCTGCGGCGCGCCGACGAAGCGGTGATCACCGAGCGCATGGAGTACCGGCACCCGCCCGGCGCCGTACGCCGCCTCGATGACGCGCTGCTGTGCATCTACGGCGAGACCTTCGTGGCCCTGCACGGCAACGCGCACCGCACCGGCTCCCTCGAGCAGCGCCTCGCGCGCTTGCGCGGCACTCCGTCCGGAGGGTGACCCGGTGAGGCGCCGGTCATGACACGACCCCCGCAGGCCGTGGCCTACGGGGGTCGGTGAGGGCAGGTCAGGCGGTGGCGCCCTGCGAGACCCAGTAGTCGTTCAGCGCGCCGTTGGTCTTCACGAACCACACGATCGGGCCGACGAGGATGAAGATGCCGGGGAAGTACCACAGGCCGGTGAGGCCGCTGACCGGCTTCTCGCGCCCGGCGCGCTCGTAGAGACCGCCCACCTCCGCCGAGGACAGGTAGGGGCTCACGATGCCGACGAAGATCGCGAGGATGAGGGCGATCGCGCCGCCGATGCCCTGGCCACTGTGACGCTTCATCTCCTCGTGGGTGGAGAAGAACCAGACCCAGCTGTAGATGCCGAACGTCACGATGAAGAGCACCATGCAGAGCCCGGTGCTGCGCACCTTGCCGATCGGCGCGCCCGTGGGGGAGCCGTAGGGCTGCTGGCCGTAGGGGTTCTGACCGTACGGCGGGGCCGGCGGCGGCTGCGACTGCGCATACGGCGGGGGAGTGGCGTCGGACGGTGTCTCGGACATGGGTGCTCCTGATGTGGGGGGTTGCCGGTCGACGGACCGGGGGCGGGCGGCGTCCGGGCAGTGCGTGCGGCGCCGCGTCACGATAGCCCGGCTGGGACCGCAGGAGGCGTGGAATCGAGGGCTGGTCTGGTCCCTGGACAAAAGCTCTCAGTTGTCTCATTGTTGCGCCATGGCCACTGCGCTGCCCCACTTCCGCCCCGGTGGCCGAGCGGCCTGGACGTCGCCCTGGGCCGGGTACGCCGCCTTGCGCGACCGCGACCCGGTCCACCACGTCGTGCCCGAAGGACGTCCGGAGGCCGACTACTACGTGCTGACCCGTCATGCCGACGTGATCGAGGCTGCGGTCGACACCGCGACGTACTCCTCCTCGCAGGGGCTGACCGTCGAGTACGGCGAGCTCGAGCGGATCGGCCTGGTCGACAACCCGCCGCTGGTGATGCTGGACCCGCCCGTGCACACGGCGTTCCGCCGGCTGGTCTCGCGGGGCTTCACGCCGCGCGCAGTGAGCGACATCGAGCCGGCGGTACGCGAGTTCGTGGCCACGAGGCTGGACCGGATCGTCGCGCGCGGCAGTGGCGACCTGGTGGTCGAGGTCTTCAAGCCGCTGCCGAGCATGGTGGTGGCGCACTACCTCGGCGTACCTGACGTCGACCGCGACCGCTTCGACGTCTGGACCGACGCGATCGTCGCCGCCGGGGCGACCGGGCGTCCCGAGGGCGCCGCCGAGGCGACCACGGCGATGCTCGGCTACTTCTCCGCGCTCGTGGAGCGTCGCCGTCTCGAGCCGGGGGACGACACCGTGTCGCACCTCGTCGCGGCCGGTGTGGGCGATGATCCCGCGGGGCTGCTCTCGATCCTGGCCTACGTGTTCACGATGGTCACCGGTGGCAACGACACGACCACCGGCGTCCTCGGTGGTGCCGCCCAGCTGCTCGCCGCCAACCCGGCCCAGCGGCAGCTCCTCGTCGACGACCCGTCGCTGGTGGCCGACGCGGTCGAGGAGTTCCTCCGCCTCACCTCACCGGTGCAGGGGCTGGCCCGTACGACGACCCGCGAGGTGACCCTGCACGGCACGACGATCCCGGCGGGTCGCAAGGTGCTGCTCTGCTACGCCGCGGCCAACCGCGATCCCCGCCAGTACGGCGCGGACGCCGACGAGCTCGACGTGCTGCGCCGACCCGGACGGATCCTCGCCTTCAGCCAGGGCGCCCACCACTGCCTCGGCGCCTCCGCCGCGCGGATGCAGGCGCGGGTCGCCCTGGAGGAGCTGCTCGCCCGGCTGCCGGACTACGACGTGGACGCGACGGGCATCACCTGGGCGCCGGGCCGGTACGTCCGTCGCCCGCTGTCGGTCCCGGTCAGCGTGCGGGCCGCCGGGGCCCTGGTGGGCGCGCGATGACCGGCTGGCTGGTCGAGGACCGACGTACCCTCGCGACCGACCGCATCCTCGATGCGGCGGCGGCCCTGTTCGCCGAGCACGGGGTGACCGGCGTCGGGATGGGTGACATCGCGCGGGTCGCGGGCTGCTCGCGAGCCACGCTCTACCGCTACTTCCCCGATCGTGCGGCGCTCCACCTCGCCTTCGTGCAGCGCGAGGCGCTCGCCGTGGGCCGGCTCGTCGCTGCGGAGGTGCGCGGGGTGCCGCCCCACGAGCGGGTGGCCCGGGCGGTGCTCGCCGCCGTACGCATGGTGCGCGGCAACCCGGCGCTGGCCGCATGGTTCACCGGAGCCGACCACGGCTCGGCCGGCGGGCTGGCCGCCGGCCTCGCGTCGTCCTCCGAGGTGGTCGCCGTGCTCGGGCTCAGCATGACCACCGACCCCGACGACGCGCGCTGGTTGGTGCGGGTGGTGGTCTCGCTGCTGACGATGCCGGGGCGCGACGCCGACGACGAGCGCCGGATGGTGGAGCGCTACCTGGTGCCGGTGCTGGGGCCGGGTCGGCCCGTGGAGCCCCGGTAGGTGGGTCAGAACCTCCACTTGTCGGCCACTGCTTTGGCCGACAAGTGAGGGTTTACCCGGTCGACCGGGTAAACCCTCCCCGGCCCGCCGGCCTCACCAAGGACTGGGCGCGTAGTCCTTGAGGAAGTGGCCGTGCAGGTCCTCGCCGGCCTCCCCGCGGACGACGGGGTCGTAGACGCGGGCGGCACCGTCGACGAGGTCGAGCGGCGCGTGCCACCCCTCGGCAGCGATCCGCAGCTTCTCCTGGTGCGGGCGCTCGTCGGTGATCCAGCCGGTGTCGACGGCGTTCATCAGGATCCGGTCGGTCTCGAACATCTCCCCGGCCGAGGTGCGGGTCATCATGTTGAGCGCGGCCTTGGCCATGTTGGTGTGCGGGTGGCCGGGACCCTTGTAGCGACGGGAGAACTGACCCTCCATCGCCGACACGTTGACCACGTGCGCCCGGCCCGACGGCGCGGCGAGCGCGGCGGCAGCCATCGCCGGGCGCAGGCGCGAGACCAGCAGGAACGGCGCGACCGAGTTGCACAGCTGCACCTCGAGGAGCTCGAGCGGGTCGACCTCGTCGACGGTCTGCGTCCAGGAGTTCGTGGTCTGGAGGTCGGGCAGCAGGCCGCCGGCGTCGACCGCGGTGCCGGCGAGGTGGGCGTCGAGGGAGGCGTGCCCGGCCTTGAGGGCGAGCGCGGTGAGGGTGGCAGCCGAGTGGGCCTCCCGGGCCCGGTCGAGGGACTCGCCCTCGTGGTGGGCCACGGCCTCGGCCGCGAGCGCCCCCGCGATGGCGGCCGGGTGGGCCTCGGAGATCCGGTCGAAGCGCACCATCTCGGGCAGCTCCCGATCGGTGGGCAGCGGCTCGAGCTCGGCGGCCACGAGCGGGGCGTAGGCGCCGGGGGAGCGGCGTACGGTCTGGCAGGCGTTGTTGACCAGCACGTCGAGGGGGCCGGCCGCCGCCACGTCGTCGGCGAGGGCCACCACCTGGGTGGGGTCGCGCAGGTCGATGCCCACGATCTTGAGCCGGTGGAGCCACTCGTCTGCGTCGTCGAGCGCGGAGAAGCGGCGTACGGCGTCGTGGGGGAAGCGCGTGGTGATGGTCAGGTGCGCGCCGTCGCGCAGCAGCCGCAGCGCGATGTACATGCCGATCTTGGCCCGGCCGCCGGTGAGCAGCGCACGGCGACCGGTGAGGTCGGTGCCCTGGTCGCGCTTGGCGTGCGAGCGAGCCGCGCACGACGGGCAGAGCCAGTGGTAGAACGCATCGACGAGGGTGAAGTCGGTCTTGCAGATGTAGCACCCGCGCGGGTTGATGAGCTCCCCGGCGAACGAGCCCGCCGTGGTCGTCGTGAGCAGGATGCCCTCGGTCTCGTCGTCGATGCGCAACGGCGACCCGGTGGCGGTGGCCTCGGTGACGGCCCGGTCGTGGGCGAGCTCCTCGGCGCGCTTGGCGGCACGTCGGTCGCGTTTGAGTGCCTTGTACATGTGCGAGGCCGCCCGCTTGACCGTGATGTGGTCGGGGTGGTCCTCCGGCACCTCGTGGAGCGTGCCGAGCACCCGCAGGGTGGTGGCCAGGTCGTCGGGGTCGATCACCACCTGATTCTAGGTGGGGTGGGTCCCGGTCACCGACTCGACGACGACGCCGGACTTGTCGGCGTGAACCCTCACTTGTCGGGCAGAGTTCTGGCCGACAAGTGAGGGTTTACCCGGTCGACCGGGTAAACCCTCGCCCCGCCCCCGAGCGAGCCCCCACCCACGTCAGTCCACCCGCCCAGGCTGCGTGACGCGGTAGCGCACGAACGACGGCACGGCGAGCGCCGCCACGACGACCCCCACGACCACCAGTACGCCGCCACCCGCGGCGGCCGCTGCCGTCCCGACGACGGCCGCAGCGACACCGTGCCCGACATCGGCGACCCGTGGGCCACCTGCGACGACCACGATGAAGATGCCCTGGAGGCGACCCCGCATCTCGTCGGTCGCCACCGTCTGCAGCATCGAGGAGCGGAAGGCGGCCGAGGCCATGTCGGCCGCGCCACCGATCGCCAGCATCGCCACCGCGACGACCAGCATCGTCATGCGCAGGCTCGCGGAGGCCTCGGCGATGCCGACCGCGACCCCGAAGCCGACCATGGCGGCGCCCCACACGACGATGCACACCACCACGGCGCGGCCCTGGGCCGAGACGTGGGAGACCCAGCCGGACAGCACGCCGCCGATCACCGAGCCGAGCGGGATCGCGGCGAAGAGCAGGGCGAAGGCGAGTCCGCCGGCCTCGGGGCCGTCGAAGGCGGTCGCTGCGATCTCGGGGAAGAGCGCGCGGGGCATCCCGAAGACCATGGCGATGAGGTCCACGACGAACGACATCATCAGCACCGGCTGGGTGCGCAAGAACGTGAAGCCCTCCACGACCGAGCGCAGCCCGGGGGTCGCGGCGCGTGCGCCGGCCACCCGCAGCGACGGGAGCCGTACCACTGCCGAGAGCGTGGCGAACAGCGTGATCGTGTCGACGAAGTAGAGCCACTCCAGCCCGAGCACGGGGATCAGCGCGCCGGCCACCAGCGGCCCGGCGATGCCGCCGGCCATGAAGACCGTCATGTTCAGCGAGTTGGCCGCCGGCAGCAGGTGGGGCTCGAGCAGGCGCGGCAGGACGGCGCTGCGGGTCGGCTGGTTGACCCCGAAGAACGCCTGCTGCACCGCGAACAGCGACAGCAGCAGCCACACGTTGGTGTTGCCCAGCGCCGCCTGCACCCAGAACAGCGCACTGGTGCCGATCAGGCCCCCGGTGGTGATGATCAGCAGCGTGCGGCGGTCGAAGACGTCGGCCAACGCCCCGCCCCACAGCCCGAAGACGACCAGCGGCACGAGCCCGAACAGCCCGGTGAGGCCGACGTAGGCCGAGGAGCCGGTGTCGGCATAGATCTGCGCCGGCACCGCCACCACGGTCAGCTGGGCGCCGATCACGGTGATGATGTTGGCGGTCCAGAGCCGCCGGAAGTGCTCGTTGCGCAGGGGCCGGGTGTCGGCCACCATCCCCCGCAGGGACACCATCGGGGGTCGCCCGGCTAGGTGGTGATGCGGGGAGCGCCGGCGGCGTGCCGCTCACCGAGCTCGCGGTAGTAGTCCCCGTTGGACTCCACCCAGAACTCCGACGTCGTGCCCTCGATCGGCTTGGTCGGACGGCACGGGACGCCGGCCGCGACCATGCCGCCGGGGATGACGGTGCCGGGGGTGACCACGGAGCCGGCCGCGACGAGGGTGCCCGGGCCGACGACGGCGCCGTCGAGCAGGGTGCTGCCGTTGCCGATCAGCGTCTTCTCGCCGACCTCGGTGCAGTGCACGACGCAGCTGTGGCCGATGGTGGCGCCGGGGCCGATCGTGAGGGTCTCGCCGGGTGCGGCGTGCAGCACGGAGTTGTCCTGCACGTTGGTGCCGGCGCGTACGACGATGGTGCAGATGTCGGCGCGGATCACCACGCCGTACCAGATGCTGGCCCCGGCCTCGACGGTCACGTCGCCGATCAGGGTGGCGGTCGGAGCGACGAAGGCATCCGGGTGCACGACGGGGCGCTTGCCCTCGAACTCGAACAGGTTCACGCCACGACGCTAATCGGTGTCCGGGCGCGAGCTGCAGGCGACTACCGTCGCGACCATGACCCAGCGCGTCGCGACCCCCACCGGCGAGAAGGCCACCCAGCTCCTCAGCGGTGTCGTGATCGGTGCTCTGGTGGTCTACGTCGGGGTCTTCGTGACCAAGGGACTCACCTTCGGGGTGCTCGTGGCGTTCCTCGGCGTGGCGTTCCTCGCCCGCAACCGCCCGCGCGTCGGCCTGGTCGCGCGCGGCATCGCGATCAGCGGCCTGGTGGGTCTGGCCGGCGTCCTGATCGTGCTCGCCCTCGGCCACGACGTCGTCTGACCCGGGCACCGGCCGCCGGTTTGCCGGGCAGAGTTGACTGGAGCCATGACCTGGCCGACCCCCGACAAGCCCGCGCCCGGCCAGGAGTCGGTGTGGGACTACCCGCGCCCGCCCCGGCTGGAGACGTCCACCGCCTCGATCCAGGTCGTGCTGGGAGGGGTGACCGTTGCGCACACCACCAGCTCCTGGCGGGTGCTGGAGACGAGCCACCCGCCGACGTACTACCTGCCGCGCGAGGCGTTCCTCGACGGGGCGCTTCGGGAGGCGCCCGGATCCTCCTTCTGCGAGTGGAAGGGCGAGGCGTCCTACTTCGACGTGCTCGGCGGGCCCGACGGTGACCGGGTCGCCCCTCGCGCGGCCTGGACCTACCTCCACCCGACCGCCGGCTTCGCCGATCTCGCCGGAGCGGTGGCGGTGATGGCAGCGGCGATGGACGAGTGCCGGGTCGACGACGAGGTCGTCGTCGCCCAGCCCGGCGGGTTCTACGGCGGCTGGATCACCTCTGCGGTGAGCGGACCCTTCAAGGGCATCGAGGGCTCCTGGGGCTGGTGAGCTGCGCCGTCCCTGGTCCGCGCCATCAGGCCCGGAGGAGTCCGCGCGGCGTAGGCTGGACCTCGTGACCCAAGCAGCCCCCGGGTGGTACGCCGACCCCTTCGGACGGCACGAGGTGCGCTACTTCGACGGCACCACGTGGACCGAGCACGTCGCCTCCCACGGCCGGCAGTCCGTCGACGCGCCGTCGCCGGGCCAGGTGCCGGTCGTCGACCGGGCGCCGGAGAAGGTACGCCGCGACGTCGAGCGGGCCGGCGGCGAGGCCGCCACGTTCACCGGCGGCGGCACCTTGTTCACCGAGCCGGTGCTGGTGGTCAACCAGAAGGCCAAGCTCATCGAGATCAACAACGAGTACGCCATCTACGACCAGCACGCGCGCCAGATCGGCGCCGTGCGCCAGGTCGGGCAGAGCGCGCTGAAGAAGGTCATGCGGGTGATGACCTCCTACGACCAGTACATGACCCACAAGCTCCAGGTCGTCGATGCGCAGGGCGTCCCGGTGCTCGCGATCACCCGCCCGGCCAAGTTCGTGAAGTCGAAGATCGTCGTGCAGGACCCGGCCGGCTTCGAGATCGGCGAGATCGTCCAGCAGAACGTCTTCGGCAAGATCCGCTTCGGCCTCCTCGCCGGCGGCCAGCAGGTCGGCTCCATCAACGCCGAGAACTGGCGGGCCTGGAACTTCAGCATCCGCGACCACGCCGACGTCGAGGTCGCGCGCATCACCAAGACGTGGGAGGGCCTGGCGAAGACGATGTTCACCACCGCCGACAACTACGTCGTGCACATCCACCGCCCCCTCACGGGTCCGCTGCAGGCGCTGGTCGTGACCGCCGCCGTCAGCCTGGACACCGCGCTCAAGCAGGATCAGCGCGGGATGGGCTGAGAGCCACCGGGAAACGTCCGCGACCGGACTGGGTCTGCTCGTCTACGGTGACCGTTGTGACTCTCACACCTCTCGCCCTGCCCGACGCCGAGCACGCTGCGGAGTGGATGCGCTCCTACGCCGAGTCGGGGATCGCTCGGGCGCGGGTCCTCGTCGACGAGCTGCGCACCGAGCCGCCGAGCGACACCCTCGGTGCGCTGCGGCTGTGGGACGAGATGAGCCTCCAGCTCGGCAACGTGGCCGCGCTCGGCTCGCTGCTCGGCAACGTCCACCCCGACGAGGAGGTGCGGACGACGGCGGAGACCGCCGAGCAGGACGTCATGCGCCTGCTCACCGAGCTCAGCCTCGACCGTGGGCTCTACGAGGTCTTCGCCGGGCTGTCGCTCCGAGGGGCTCGATGCGCAGGCGGCCCGGCTGCTCGACAAGGTCGTGCGTGACTTCACCCGCGCCGGCGTCGACCAGGACGACGCGACCCGCGCGCGGATCACCGCGATCAACGAGCGGCTCACCGAGCTCGACCAGGAGTTCAGCAAGGTCACCCGCAACGACGTCCGCACCATCCGGGTGGCCCCCGAACGCCTGGCCGGTCTGCCCGACGACTTCATCGAGTCGCACCCGGCCGACGACGACGGCCTGGTCACCATCACCACCGACTACCCAGACGCCGTGCCGACGCGGATGTTCGCCCACGACCAGGACGTGCGTCGCGACATGACCGTCGCCTTCCTCGAGCGCGGCTGGCCGGCCTCCGACGGGCTGCTGAAGGAGATGTTCGCGCTGCGGCACGAGCTGGCCAACCTGGTCGGCTACCCCGACTGGGCGGCCTACGACGCCGACGTGAAGATGATCAAGGAGGGCCCGGCGATCCCGGCCTTCATCGATCGCATCGCGGAGGCCGCGGCCGGCCCCATGGAGCGCGACATCGCGGTGCTCCTCGAGCGCTACCGGCAGGACTTCCCCGACGCCGAGCAGCTGCCGGGCTTCGACGCCGCCTACTACGAGGAGCTGGTCCGCAAGGAGCAGTACGACGTCGACTCCCAGCGTGTGCGCACGTTCTTCTCCTTCGACAAGGTCCGTCAGGGCCTGCTCGACGTCACCGGTCGCCTCTTCGGGCTGCGCTACGAGGCGGTCCCCGACGCGACCGTGTGGAGCCCTGACGTCACCGCCTACGACGTGCTCGACGCCGACTCGGCCGAGCTGCTCGGGCGGATCTACCTCGACCTCCACCCGCGTGAGGGCAAGTACAAGCACGCCGCCCAGTTCACCGTGACCGACGGCGTCGAGGGACGCCAGCTGCCCGAGGGCGCGCTGGTCTGCAACTTCTCCCGCGGCCTGATGGAGCACGACCACGTCGTGACGCTCTTCCACGAGTTCGGGCACCTGGTCCACCACGTGCTGGGTGGGCGCGCGACCTGGGCGCGCTTCGCCGGGGTCGCCACCGAGTGGGACTTCGTCGAGGCGCCCTCGCAGATGCTCGAGGAGTGGGCGTGGGACCCGCAGGTCCTCGCCGGCTTCGCCACCGACGCCTCCGGCATGCCGATCTCGGCCGAGCTCGTGGAGGCGATGCGCCGCAGCGACGACTTCGGCAAGGGCTACACCGCTCGGGTGCAGATGTTCTACGCCGCGATGTCCTACTACTTCCACGTCGAGCGACCTGACGACCTCACCGCCCGGATGCGCGAGCTCCAGGAGCGCTACTCGCCGTGGCCCTACCTCGAGGGCACCCACATGTTCGCCAGCTTCGGCCACCTCGGCGGCTACAGCTCGGCCTACTACACCTACATGTGGTCGCTGGTGATCGCCAAGGACCTCTTCAGCGCCTTCGACCCCGACGACCTGTTCAACGCCGAGGTGGCCGGGCGCTACCGCGACCGCGTGCTCGCCCCCGGCGGCAGCGCGGACGCTGCCGACCTGGTGGCCGACTTCCTGGGCCGGCCCTACACCTTCGACGCCTATGCCGCGCTGGCTTGGCCGACTGATTGCCCGTCTCGTCGCGGTGGCCGATGCGCGGGGGATTCTCGCGACACGCCGAAGCGGAAAGAAAAACAATTCTCGATCCGGACGTCTGAACCTCACCCGGACGGGTACGGCACCCACAGTGTCCTGAGAAATGGCTGATCGCTCCTTGCGCAATTCCTGCACATGGGGAGGTGAGACCGTGAGAATCTCCGGACACAATTTTCGGACTCGGGCCGACCAAGGTCAATGCTCGTCATGGGCACCGAAAAGCGTTGGGGGTAACCAGATGCTGAGCACCAGGCTCCGCCGTACCCTCGCGCGCCCCGTTCCCCGCTCGCTGCGCTCGACGTCGTCGATCGTCGCTCTCCCCACGCACGCAGGGTCGAGGCCATGAGCGTGTCGAGGAACGAGTTCGAGGACGAGCTGTCGGTCGACGACTCCCTCGAGGAGAGCCTGCGCCGGCTCCGGTCGCGAGGGCTCCTCGACCGCTCCGGTCTGGACCAGCTGGTCGCCCGGGCAGAGGCGCTGGTGCACGTCGATCCCGCTGCCGCCGAGCGGATGTGCGAGCTGGTCGAGGCCGCCGACGAGGTGCCGGACCGCTCCGCCGCGCTGGGTCGCGCACGCTACGCCTGGGCCCGGATCTGCGCGGAGCGCGGTGAGCTCGACCGAGCCCTCGAGCTGGTCGCCAAGGCCCGGACCGCCCTGCTCGCCAACGGCGACGAGCTCGGCGCGCTGCGCACCGACCTCGGTCGCATGCAGGTCCTCGACGACCTCGGACGTCACGCGGACGCCGTCGAGGTGGGTGAGGCGCTCCTGGGCGCGCTCGACCGGCTCAGCGTCCCCGCCGAGCGCGAGCGACTGCGGGCCACCGTCCGCGCCGCGGCTCTCGGCAACGTCGGCGTCGCCCACAGCTTCACCGGCCGCCACGAGCGGGCCCTGGAGTGCTACGCCTCCTCCGAGGCTGCCTACGCCAACCTCGACATGGCCGTCCACGTCGCTCAGCAACGCGCCAACCGCGGCATCGAGCTGCTCGCCCTCGGTCGGGCGCGCGAGGCCACCGAGAGCCTCGAGGCCGCACGGGTCGCCTTCGACGGAGCCGGGGACCGGCTGTGGTCGGCCAAGTGCGCGGTGCACCTCGCCGAGGCCCTCCACCAGCTCGGCTCGCTGGTCGAGGCGCTCACCGTGCTCGAGACCGCTCGCGCGACGCTGGCCGGGCTCGGCGCCCACGCCGAGGAGGTCCGCGCCCGTCTGGAGACCGGCCGCGCCTACCTCGCTGCTGGGCTGTACTCAGAGGCCCGCGTGGCATGCACCGAGGCCGCCGAGCGTGCCACCGAGCACGACCTGCGCCACGACGCGGGGTTCGCCCGCTTCACCCTCGCGCTGGCCAAGATCGGCACCAACGACCTCGTCGGCGCCGAGGGCGACCTGCGTGACGCGCTGGCGCTCTTCACGGCCACCGACGACCGCCAGTACCTCGCACGCGTGCTGCTGACGCAGGCCGAGCTGGCCCAGCTGCGCGGGGCGCCGGAAGCAGCGGCCGAGATCCTCGCCGAAGCCGTGGCCGCGCTCGAGGAGGGACGCTGGCAGATCCCGCTCGCCTCGGCCCGCCTCCTGGAGGTCGACCTCGCCCCCACGCCGTCCCTGCGCGCAGCGTTGCTGGTCGGCCTCGGCTCACTCATCGCCGACCTCGGCGTCCCCGAGCTCCGTCATGCCTACGACCTACGCCTGGCCGACCTCTACACCCACCAGGGCCAGATCGCGAACGCCGAGACCGCCCTGCGTCGGGCGGTGGACCTCGTCGAGACCCGCGGTGCCTCCCTGGGCGACCCGCAGCTGAGGGTCGCCTTCCGCTCCGACCGCGTCGGTGCCCATGATGCCCTCATCGACCTGCTTGCGCGCCGAGCCGGTCCGGGCGACATCGAGGAGGCCTGCCGCCTCAGCGACCTCGCCAAGGCCCAGACGCTCCTCGACCTCGCCGGCGGCACGGTGGGTCCGGACAGCACCGACCTGGTGACGTCCGGCGTCGAGGGGGCCAGCCGGCACGGTGGCGAGCGGCTCCAACGACTGCGGGGCGACCTCAACGCGACGTACAGCGCCCTGCAGGGTGCCGGCGAAGCGAGCCGCCGCGCGCTGCTGCGCGAGCGCGCCGCCCGCCTCGAGGACGAGCTGTCGAGCCTGCGGCTGCAGGCCTCGGTCGGCTCGGCTACGTCGGGAGCTGCCGTCGTGTCGCTGTCGACCGCAGCCGAGGACCGTCGCTGGTCGTGGATCCTGGCCAGCTCACGCGCCGGCCGGACGATGGTCCAGTTCCACGTCGTGGGCGACGACGTCATCGCCTTCGTCATCGTCGACGGCGAGGTCCACATGCGCCGCTTGGTCGACGTGATGCCTGACGTCACCCGCGGTCTCGATGCGCTGGTCTCGCAGTGGAGCCGCTTCACGTTCGGCGCTGCCTTCGTGCGCAAGCACGTCGAGACCCTCACCAGCACGACCGTCGCCGTCCTCACCTCGCTGAACGCGCTGATCTTCGCTCCGCTGCAGGAGCTCATCGACAGCGCGCCGCTGCGCGAGCTGGTCGTCGTCCCGCACCGCGAGCTGCAGCGGGTGCCCTTCCACGCCCTGCACGACGGCGAGACCCACGTGGCCGAGCGGTGGCCGGTGGCGCTCAGCGCGACCCTGCCGCGTCGCTCGGACCATGTCGCGAGCGAACGCTCCGGCCTCCTGGTGCTGGCTGTGCCCGACGCCCGCAGCCCGCAGGTCAGCGACGAGGCGAGGTTGCTCGGCGAGCGCCCCGACACGGTGGTCCTCGAGGGGTTCGCGGCCACGAGCGCCGCCCTCACCTCGCGGCTGCCTGGTCCGGCGTGCGTGCACCTGGCCTGCCACGGCCTCTACCGCCCCGACAACCCGCTGTTCTCGGCCCTGCGCCTCGGTGACGGCTGGCTGACCTCGGCCGACGTGCTCGACCTCGACCTCGGTGGCGCCCTCGTCGTGCTCAGCGCTTGTGAGTCGGGCCGGATGTCGGCCACGACCGCCGAGCCGGTGGGGCTGGCCTGGGCCTTCCTGGCAGCAGGAGCCTCGGGCGTCATCGTGAGTCAGTGGATCGTCGATGACGCCGTCACGGTCGAGGTGATGCGCTCGCTGCACGGCTACCTCGACCAGGGGGTGGCGCCGGCCGAGGCGCTGCGCCGCGCGCAGCTCGACGTGGCGATCGACCACTCGCACCCCTACTACTGGGCTCCGTTCGTCTACGTGGCGGGCCCCTCGCAGCCTGATCGGGGCGGCGGCATCGACACCGGACCAGAACGAGGTCCGACACAGCTGTGACATGGACGTCTGTGCACCACAAGAGAGATGGGGATCTCATATGACTGGATTGCTGAGCGGAACAGGTGGGACGGTGGCCCGTGGCACACCGGCCGCCGTGGACGATCCGCCACCCACCGACGCCGAGCTCGTGGCCCGCACGGCCGCCGGCGAGGCAGCGGCCTGGGACGAGCTGGTGAGCCGCTACGAGCGCCTCGTCTACAGCGTCGGCCTGCGTGAAGGACTCAACGAGTCCGAGGCAGCCGACGCCCTGGAGACCACGTTCCTGGCCCTGCTCGACTCCACGCAGGACGGCGCCCGGGTCCGGGTCCGCCTCGCCTCGTGGCTGGTGACGATGGCGCGCCAGGAGATCGGCCGGGTGCAGCGCGGCCGCGCCCACCACCAGGTCCACTCCCGCTCGTCGGCTTCTGTCGCTCACGCGGTCCCCGACGCTCGCCGGCAGGAAGCTGCCGGTGCCTGTGACTGGGAGCGGGTGGCGACGGTGCACCAAGCGCTGGCACACCTCCCGCACCGCCAGCGCATGCTCGTGATGGATGCCTACTTCGACCACGCCCGCCCCACCCAGGCGGAGCCCCCGCGTCAGTCCTCCCAGACCGACGACGCGATCGACCACGAGCGGTCCCGTGCCCTGGACCGTCTGCGTCTCAAGCTCGCCGAGGAGAACGACTCATGAGCTACTCCCCCCGTGAACCGCGATTGACCCGTCTGGTCGATCTGATCGAAGCCCGCCTCAGCCCCCAAGAGGTCGTGCTGGTCGAGCAGCAGCTCGCTGCCGGCGGGGTGCGTGCCGACCACGCGCTGCGGTGGACCAAGCAGTTCCTCGCCGTCGCCTCGGCGGTCCCGCTGTACGACGCTCCCGAAGAGGTGCGTGAGCGGTTGCGGCTGAGCTTTGCGGCCTCCCGGCTGGCGAGCGCCGCGCTGGAGGAGACGTCGGTCGAGGTCACCCTCGCCCTGCTCTTCGACTCCAGTCGCGACCTCGAGCTGGCCGGCACCCGCTCGGGCGACCAGGACGACGACGTCGTCCACCTCGCCTACTCCAGCGAGGAGGCCGACCTCGTCCTCGACATCTCAGGTACGGCCGCGGGCACCTTGCGCATCGAGGGCCAGGTGCTCCCGGTGACATCGCAGTCAGCGGGTGAGTTCCAGAGCCAGCTGAGCTTCGACGGCCTCGAGCCCCGAGCAGCGGCGTGTGACAGCCACGGCCGGTTCAGCTTCGAGGGCGTCGTGCCCGGACAGCAGCGCCTGCGCGCCGGAAACGGCAACCTGGTCCTCGTGGCCGACCTCAATTTGCGTGACCCGCGGGGCAACAGCGCCGCGGACATGACCCCGCGCTCCACCCAAGCCTCCCGAGGTGTTTCATGATCAACGTCCCCACCCGCCGCCGCCTAGCGGTCTCGTCCCTGGCGATCGCGATCGCCACGTCGCTGAGCCTGGCCGCGCCCGCAGCGTCTTCGTCCGCCGAGGAGCCACGCGCAGTCGCCTCGTCGGACGGTCCGATCCAGCTCGTGGTCAAGGTCGACAGTGATGAGGGCTGCTCGCTGGACCGAGTGGAGTCGCACTACCGGATGGTCGTGGACTCCCCGGTCCTGGCCTCGCGGCGCATCTACCTGGTGCACGCAGCCGATCCCGCCTACCAGACTGACCCGGCAGCAGCCCAGCGGTTCGCCGACGGACTCGCCGGCCAGAAGTGCATCTCCTACGCCGAGGTGGACGCGCGCCTGCACCTGGCCGACACGCAGTTCCACTCGTGGCAGTTCCACTCTTGGTCCGGCGACAGCCCGGAGGCCAAGGGCGACGGCAACTGGAAGACACAGGCGGCCGTCAGCCAGCTCGCGCTGACCAACGCCCAACGGTTGAGCCAGGGGTCCGGCGCCACCGTAGCCGTGCTCGACACCGGCATCGACGCTGCCAACGCAGCATTCGAGGGCAGGCTTCGTCCCGGTTGGGACTATGTCGAGGACGATGCCGACCCGTCCGACGTGGCCGGCAACGTGGACACGGACGGAGACGGGTCGGTCGACTCCGGCTTCGGCCACGGCACCTTCACCGCTGGACTGGTGACCCTGGTCGCGCCGCGCGCCAAGGTGATCCCGCTCCGTGTGCTCGACAGCGACGGCAACGGCAACATCTTCGTGATCGCCCAGGCCATCTTGGATGCCACCGCTGCTGGCGCCAACGTCATCAACCTGAGCTTCGGCACGAACGACGGAGTCAAGTCCGAGCTCATCAACTTCGCCATCCGCGACGCCCGCCGGGCCGGGGTGGTCGTGGTCGCGGCGGCGGGGAACAACGGGACGTCGACGCCGACTTACCCCGCGTCGCTCTCCAACGTCGTCAGCGTCGCCGCGCTGGACGAGAAGGCGGAGAAGCTGGCCGACTTCTCGAGTCGAGGCAGCTGGGTGGCCGTCGCGGCACCGGGATCCTCGATCACCGGCCCGCTGCCCGGCAACCGGTTCTCCACCTGGTCCGGCACGTCGTTGGCCGCACCGCTGGTGGCCGGCCAGCTCGCCCTGGTGGCCGGAATCGACGCCGGCATGGGCGGCACGGGTGAGCGCAAGGCCCTGCTGCGCGAGACCCTCGTCAACAAGACCGCGCGCCCGCTCGTGGCGAAGGTCATCAAGTTCGGCTCCGTCGATCCGGTCAAGAGCCTGGAGAAGGTCAAGGAGAAGGCCCAGGCCAAGGCAGCCAAGAAGCGGGCCCAGGCCAAGAAGCGGGCGCAGGCCAAGAAGCGCAACAAGAACCGCAACCGCAACCGACGGTGATCTCCGGCCCCGCGGCGACCCCCACCGGTCGCCGCGGGGCCGCTCCCGTTTTGCGCCGATCGACTCCGGATCACGGGTCAGCGGGTCTACGGTGACGCGGTGTCCCCGAACTTCGAGCTGACCCCTGATCACGTCGAGCTGCGTACGTGGTTGCACACCTTCGCCGCCGACGTGATCCGTCCCGCCGCCCACGAGTGGGACGAGCGCGAGGAGTTCCCCTGGCCGGTGCTGGAGGAGGCCGCCAAGGCCGGGATCTACTCGATGGACTTCTTCGCCGCCCAGAGCTTCGACGAGACCGGCCTGGGCATCCCGGTGGCCATGGAAGAGATCTTCTGGGGCGACGCCGGCATCGGTCTGTCGATCGTCGGCTCCGCCCTCGCCGCCGCCGGCGTGAGCTCCAACGGCACCCCGGAGCAGGTGGGGGAGTGGGTGCCGCAGATGTTCGGCTCGCCCGGCGACCTCAAGCTGGCGGCGTTCTGCTCCTCCGAGCCCGACGCCGGCAGTGACGTGGGAGCCATGCGCACCCGGGCGCGCTACGACGGGGCCACCGACGAGTGGGTCCTCAACGGCACCAAGACGTGGGCGACCAACGGCGGGCTCGCCGACGTGCACGTGGTGACCGCCGTCGTCGACCCGGACCTGAGGACGCGTGGGCAGGCCAGCTTCGTCGTGCCGCCGGGCACCAAGGGACTCAGCCAGGGACAGAAGTTCCAGAAGCACGGCATTCGCGCATCCCACACCGCCGAGGTCGTGCTGGACGACGTGCGCGTGCCGGGCCGTTGCCTGCTCGGCGGCAAGGACAAGCTCGACGCCCGTCTCGCCCGAGCCCGTGAGGGGGCTGCGAGTGGCGGTGGCAACGCGAGCATGGCGACGTTCGAGCGCACCCGCCCGGCGGTGGCGGCGCAGGCCATCGGCATCGCGCGGGCCGCCTACGAGGTGGCGTTGGACTACGCCAAGACCCGGGAGCAGTTCGGCAAGGCGATCATCGAGAACCAGGCGATCGCCTTCGCCCTGGCCGACATGAGGACCTCGATCGATGCCAGTCGGCTGCTGGTCTGGCGCGCAGCCTGGATGGCCAGCCAGGGCAAGAAGTTCGAGGCCGCCGAGGGCTCGATGTCGAAGCTCTTCGCCGGCGAGACCGCGATCAAGGTGACGGAGAAAGCGATGCAGATCCTCGGCGGCAACGGGTTCACGCGCGAGTACCCGGTCGAGCGCTGGGCCCGCGACGCCAAGATCTACACGATCTTCGAGGGCACCTCCGAGATCCAGCGGCTCGTCATCGCCCGCACGATCTCGGGCGCGCCGATCCGGTAGGACCGCTCAGCGCAGGAACGGGTAGCGCTGCACCACCGACGTGCGCGCCCACCAGCGGCCCAGCCCGAAGGTGTCTCCGGCGGCTGCCGCGGCCAGGACCACCAGGGTGATCGCGCCGAGCAGGTGGTCGTCGAGGACGGGGTTGTTGGCCGGGGGCAGGGCCACGGTCCACATGAGCACGTAGAGCACGACGCCGGCGGCGGCAGCAAGACGCATGGCGACCCCAGCAGTGAGAGCCAGTCCGATGCCGGCCAGGCCGAGCATGAACAGCCAGTCGGCCCAGACCGCCCCGGCGATGGAGTTGTAGAACCCCTCGAAGGGCCCACTGGCGCCGAAGCTGAGGAACCCGTTGGTGGGGCTCCCGCCGTTGATCCAGGCCGCGTCACCGAAACGGTCGACGTTGCCGCTCACCGGGTCCTTGCCCGTCGCGTAACCCAGGGCGAGCGCCTTGTCGAAGAAGGCCCACAGGAACGTCAGGCCGAACGCGACCCGCAGGGTGGCAAGTGAGCCACGGAGGAAGCCGGCCGACCGCGGGCTGTCGATGGGCGCGTCGGTGGTCGCGTCGGTGTCGACGCCGGGTGATCGGTGGTGAAGGTGCATGGCCATGTGTCTGCCTCGTCTACGAAGTCGGTGGGGGTGGAACAGGAGCTGGGGACGGCTCTAGATGAAGAGCAGCTGGGCCCCGGCGGTCATCTCGATGAAGTCGGAGGCGCTGATGATGCCGGACACGTCGTCGCGGAGGTCGGACTCGTCGAGCTTGTTCATGTCCGCCGACATCCGGCACGCCCAGAGCGTCCCGCCGGCGGCCACGATCTGGTCGAGGAAGTCGGGCACCTCGGGCACACCGAGGTCGGCGATCTGCTTCTTGAGCATCTTGGTGGCCGCCGCCGTCATGCCCGGGAGCGGTGTCATCGACTGCGGCAGGTGCGCGTTGCTGCCCGGCAGATGCATCGCGGTGTTGCCGGCCGGGGAGAACTGCAGGTGGTGCATCCGCGAGGTGGTGATCATGTCGAAGCCCCAGAAGGTGAAGAACACCATGGTGTCCACGCCCTCGGAGAGCGCCGCGTTGGCCAGGATCAGGCCGGGGTAGGCCATGTCGAGGTTGCCCTTGGAGCAGATGATCGCGAGCTTGCGGTCGGTGTCGCCATCGTCGTCGAAGTTCGGGACGATGGCGGGGGCGGTGTCAGCGCCGGGAAGGGTCGTGGTCATGTCGTGTTCCTCTGTTTCTAGACGCAGCCGTGGGGCTTGGGCAGACCGGCGATGTAGGCCATCTTCTTGGCCGGCTTCTTCGGGAACAGCGCGAACTGCTTCTTGACCGGGATCCCGCCGACGACCTGGACGCGTCGCGCTGTGGCGGTCTCGCCCTTCTCGAGGAAGTCGGCACGCAGGAAGCGCAGCACCTCCCAGTGCTCCTCGGTCAGCTCGACCCCGATGGCCTGAGCCAGGGAGGCGGCGATGTCCTCGTTCCACTCGTCGTAGGACGTGAGGAAGCCTTCGGCGTCGACCTGGATGTCCTGGCCGTTGATCAAGGTGGTGGGCATGAGTGGTGCCTTTCGTGTGTTCGGTGCAGGTGGGCGGAGCTGGTGCGCAGGACCCGAGCGAGGGTGCGCAGCCGGTCAGTCCGGGACGTGCTTGCCGGCCATCGACATCAGCGACGGCACGGGCATCGGTCGGCCGGGCAGGAGGAGGTTCCAGTAGGCCCAGCGGAAGCCGAGCTTTCCCCAGTGGTTGGCGTGGCTCTCGGACAGCAGGCTGAACGGCCCGACGATCGGGAGCGGGTACTTGCCGGTGAGCGGCTCGGTCTCGTAGTTGAAGTCGAGCAGCATGCCCTTGCCGTAGCCCGACTCGACGAAGCAGTTGGCGTGGCCGTCGAAGGGGTGGGTCATCGGGCGGCCCTCGATGTGCTCGAGGAAGTTCTCCACGAAGAGCTCGACGGAGAAGTGAGCCACCGACCCCGCCTTCGAGGTGGGGATGTCGGAGGCATCGCCCACAGCGAAGACCTCGGGGTGCGTCGTCGACTGGAGCGTCTCCTTGTCGACGTGCACGTAGTTGAGCTCGTCGCCCAGGCCTGAGGTGGCGATGAAGTCGGCTCCCATGTTGAGCGGCACGGTGACCAGGAGGTCGAACTCGATCTCGCGCTCGTCCATCGAGACGATCACCTTGCGGTCGGCATCGACGCGCTCGATGATGAAGTCGCCCTCGAGGTTGATCTTGCGCTCGGCCAGCAGGCCCCCGAGGCGCTCGGAGGCGACCGGCTTGGTGAACGCACCCTCGAGCGGGGTCACGTAGGTGATCTCGACCTGGTCGCGCATGCCCTTCTCGGAGAAGTAGGCGTCGGCGAGGAACGAGAACTCCAGCGGTGCCACCGGGCACTTGATCGGCATCTCGGTGACGTGGACGACCAGACGGCCGCCGGTCCACGCCTCCAGGGCCTCACGCAGCGCCAAGGAGCCTTCGAGGCTGTAGAAGTCGAAGATCGAGCGCTGCCACTCCGCGCCCAGCAGGCCGGGCGTCTGGTCGGGCCGGGTGGTCGTGCCGGTGGCGATGACCAGGTAGTCGTAGGTCAGCTCGGCCCCGTCGGCGAGGAACACCTGCCGGTTGTCGGCGTCGACCCGCTCGACCTCGGAGGTGAGCAGCTCCACGCCGTCGGGCACGAAGCGCCGGGTCGGCTTGACGATCTCCTCGCGCGTGTACGTGCCGAACGGCATCAGCAGCAGTCCGGGCTGGTAGAGGTGCTCGGGGTCGGGGTCGACCACGGTGATCTGCCACTCGTCGGTCGCCAGGCGAGGGCGCAGCTTGTTGACGACCATGGCGCCGGCGGTGCCGGCTCCCAGTACGACGAGCTTCTTCATGGATGTCTCCCACTCTCAGAGGATGATCGAGGTGGCCTTCTCAGCCGGCGCGGTGACGCCTTCTCTCTGCTCCCAGCCTCGACGAGCGGCGGGCCGATCGACAGTGACGAAGGTCCGCCGTGGCTGCTCCGAACGTCCCGAGCCGACGAGGTCCGATGCTCAGGCGCTGTCGCCACGGCGCGTCGGGACGACGAGGACCGGGCACGGGGCGGTGTCGAGCACCGTGCGCACCACCGGCCCGAGGTGGGAGCCGAGCGGGAGCCCGCGGTGGCGGCTGCCGATGACGAGCAGGTCCTCGGGGCGGACCAGGTCGACCAGGGCCTGGGCCGGCGGTGCCACCACCACGTCCAGGGTCACGCGCAGCTCGTCCTGCTGCTCGCCGACCGCGTCGGTCACCGTCTGGCTGAGCTCATGGCGGGCGCGGTCCTGCCACTCGTGGGTGAGGGCCGGCTCGAGCGCGAACATGTCGATGTTGCCGAAGTACCAGCTGGCATGGACGACCTGCAGCTCGCTGCCACGGCGCAACGCCTCGTCCCCAGCAGCGGCGAGCAGGTCGGCGGAGCCGTCGCCCAGGGCCTCGATGCCCACCACGACCCGCCCTGGAGTCGTGCCGGGCGCCCAGTCGGCCGGAACCGCCACGATCGGGACGGTGCTGTGCGCTGCCACACCGGAGCTGATGGATCGGGCGATGACGCGATGCAGCCGGTTCAGGTTGCGATGCTGGAGCACGGTGACGACGCCACGATCCGCCGACGTCACGAGGCCGGCGATCACCCCGCCCCGTTCGATCAGCTCGGTGGTGACCGTGACGTCGGGGTGAGCCGTGCGCACCTGGCTCGCGACCCGTGCCACGAGCTCGTGACCGGCGGCGATGTCGACGCGCCAGAGATCGACCTGCGCGGTGCTGTCGGTCACGGGGATCTGGACGACGTGCACCAGGTGCAGGCCGGTGCCCCGGCGGCGCGCTTCCTCCACGGCGAAGTCCAGGCCGGCCCCGGGTCCGTCATCGGCGACCGCGACCACCACTGCTCCCGTGCCGGGAGCCGTCGGATCGTCGAGCCGGGACTGCGCCTCCTCCTGGGCCGCGCGCACCGACTCCTCGACCTGGCGGGCGGCGCTCTCGGCGGGCAGCAGCACCGGACAGGAGGCGTGGAGCAGGGCCTGCCGGGCCACCGGTCCGAGGTGGGTCCCCCACGGACGCTCGTGATGACGGCGGCCGACGACGATCAGTCGCGAGACGTCGGCTGCTGCGAGGACGGCGTGCCTAGGACGCTCGTCGACGATCTCGGCGCGCAGCTTGAGATCCGGGTGCCGACGACCGGCTTCGGCCACGATGGGATCCAGCCAGGCATGCGCGTTCTCGACCCAGGCGTGCATCAGGACCTCGGTCGAGCGCATCTCGCCGATGGCCGGGCCGTGCACCGGTGGGAGCGCGTGGAGCACCACGAGGTCGGAGTCGAACGCCGCCGCTCGCGCGCAGGCCAGCTCGATGAGCTCGGCTGCGTCCTGGCTGTCCTGGACAGCCACGGTGACGACGTTCGGCCGCGAGATCCGCTCGCCGCGGTCCCACCCGCGGGGCACGTTGAGGACGGGCACCGGGGACTTGAAAGCGACCCCCTGGGCGGTGGCGGCCGAGATCACGCGCCGGAGGGCGCCGCGGGAGGTCTGCTCGAGGACGACGAGCTCGGCATCCGCGGCGGCGTCCACGAGGGCCGCTGCGGTCCAGGAGTGCTCGACGAGGAGGTCGTCGAGAGCAAGACCGGGGGAGACGCTCCGCGCCGACGCCTCGGCGTCTCGAAGCACCTGGCTCCCATGGGCGACGACGGTGGCCTGCAGCTCGCGCACCCCGGCGCGTGCCGGGGTCGGCGGGATCACGTGCACCAGACGCAGGGTGGCACCCAGGCGCGCAGCCTCGGCGGCAGCGGCGCTCAGGGCGGCCGTCGAACCGTCGCGTCCGATCCCGCACACGATCAACGGGTGCTCTCGGGCCCGGGGCTGCTCCATGGTGGTGTCCTTTCGTGGCCGCCCCCACGCCGTTCCTGTCGACACGTGGGCGACACGTGGGCGACCGGTGGGCGACGAGCGGGCGGGGCGTTGCTTCGGTGATGTCTCCAGGCTGCTCGCGCGATCCCCCGGACGGCAGGGTCGTGCGACCTCGGTGCGGGGACTTCCGGCCCTGCCGCGGGCCAGGGCGGGCGGGCCACGCTGGACGTGGTGCTCGCCAGAGCTCCGTCGAGAGAAGGCCGCGTGCGAGCAGAACGAGGAGCAGTGATGGGTGAGGTACGGGAGATGGAAGCGCACGAGTGCGAGCAGCTGTTGCGATCGCAGATCTTCGGCCGGGTGGCGATGACGACCCCCGAGGGACCCGAGATCGTGCCGGTCAACTACCGGGTCGTCGACGACGCCGTGTGGGTGCGCACCGGGGAGGACTCCCAGCTCGCTCGGTGGGCTGACCAGGCGCGGCTCGCCTTCGAGATCGACCTCGTCGATCACGCCCGGTGGCGTGGGTGGAGCGTGGTGGCGCACGGCACGGCTGCGGTCGTGTCGCAGGCGCCGGCCGGCGAGACCCCTGGCCCCCGACCATGGGCCTCAGGAGCACGGGAGTGCTGGGTGACCCTGCCCTGGACGAGCATCAGCGGTCGCCAGCTGGGTGGGTCCTGGGACCTCTTCAGCGCCCTGCCGGCCCGGTTGGTCGAGTCGTGAGCCTGGAGACGGGCGACCGGGGCCTCACGGACACCGACACCACGGACACCGACACCACTGCCACGACGCCTGCTGACAGCACGCCTGTCGACTCCACGGCCGAGACGGCGGCGAGCACCCCTCCTGTCGCCGCCGGTCCGGGCGAGCCCGGGCACGCCGAGGAGCTCGATGAGCTCGCCGAGCTCACTGCGCTGCTCCACCGCAGGTCCGAGGGTGCGGGCACGCAGGCGTGGCGCGAGGGGTATCCCTACGACAAGAAGCTGTCCCGGGCGCGCTACGAGCGCACCAAGAGGTTGCTGCAGATCGAGCTGCTGAAGCTCCAGGCCCACGTGAAGGACACCGGGCAGAAGGTGGCCATCTTGTTCGAAGGTCGCGATGCGGCGGGCAAGGGTGGCTCCATCAAGCGGTTCACCGAACATCTCAACCCCCGCGGAGCGAGGGTCGTCGCGCTCAGCGTGCCCACGCCCCAGGAGCGCTCGCAGTGGTACTTCCAGCGCTACGTCGCCCACCTGCCGAGCGCGGGGGAGATCGTGCTCTTCGACCGGTCCTGGTACAACCGGGCCGGAGTCGAGCGGGTGATGGGTTACTGCTCTCCGCAGGAGTACCTCAACTTCATGCGCGAGGCGCCGGAGTTCGAGCGGATGCTGGTGCACTCGGGGATCCACGTGGTCAAGTTCTGGTTCTCGGTGTCCAGGCAGGAACAGGCCGCGCGCTTCGGGGCTCGGGTCTCGGACCCGGTACGACGCTGGAAGCTGTCGCCGACGGACCTGGCGAGCCAGGACAAGTGGGACGACTACACCGCTGCCAAGCAGGCGATGTTCTTCTACACCGACACCGGCGACGCCCCGTGGACGGTGGTGAAGTCCAACGACAAGAAGCGGGCCCGCCTGGAAGCCATGCGCGTGCTGCTCTCCCAGATCGACTACCCGGGCAAGGACGCCGGCGTGGTGGGCTCCCCCGATCCCCAGATCGTGGGACCGGCAGCGTTGGTGCACGAAGAGGGCGAGGACACCGGCCGCTTCTTTCCCCGTCTCGACTGAGCTGTCTGGACTGGGCCGTCCTCGCCCGCCCCGCACGAACCCACACCGGACCCGCCCCCGAGGGGGCGGGTTCGGTGCGTCCGGAAGGAAGCGTCCGAGAGACCGTCAGCTGACGAGGACGTCGTCCAGTGGACGACGCGGCGTGGCCGGGAGCTGGCTACGTCCGATCGCCTGCCAGCCCACCCGCAGGAGCAGGTGGGGCGAGGCCGTGCCGAGGAGGATCTCCTGCTTCAGGGCGGCCCGGGTCTCGGGCACCTCGATCACCTGGCTGAGCGGGACGACGGAGAGCCCGTCGCGCACGGCTTCGAGCCACAGAGCGGCCAGCGCCTCGCCGGTCGCCAACCACGAGGGTCGGTCGTCGTCCGTGCCACACAGCAGGATCGCGGCGTCCACGCCGGTCAGGTCGCGCTCGATGTCGGGCAGGGTGCCGCCGGCGAAACGCGGCGCTCGGCCGGGGCCCAGGCCGTCGTCGGCCGGCACCACTCCTGTCGGGACGCCATCAGGTGTCGCTCGGTCCTGCCAGGCGGTGTGCTCGGCTCGCAGGTCGGCGTCAGCGGCCTGCACCTCGAAGGCGCGCGCGACGAGGTGCTCGACGCGGAAGTGGTCCACGAGGGTGACGATCGGCACGGCGTGCCCGCCCCAGGCCTTCGCCGCATCGACGAGACCGAGCAGGCGTTCGCGAGGCACCGGCCAGGAGGTGAAGCGGCGACGATCGGTGCGTCGCCGCATCAAGGAGCGCACCGCTGCTCGGTCCTCTCGCCCGGGGAAGCGCGGGTGCAGGGTGAGCCGGGCGAGGAGGTCGGCCCGATGCCCCTCGGGAAAGCGGTCCACGTCTGTCGCCCAGCCGAGCGCCCGCGCTGCCACCTGGGCGTGATGGAGGGCTGCGCCGCAGCTGATCGTCAGGTTGCGACCGCCCGGATCGGCGTGGGCGACCTGACGGGCCGGGTCGGCGAGGAGCTCGATCGAGGCGCCGTCGAGGCGCCAGCGCCAGGGCTGGGAGTTGTGCATGCTCGGCGCTTGGCACGCCAGGCTGACGATCTGGCGGACCACGTCGGTGCTCGGTGCAGTGGCTTGGGCGAGCCCGTTCGGCATGATGCGCTCAGTCCATCTCGACGTCGATGACGCCGGGCACGCTGGCGGCCATGAGTCGCGCGAGCGTGCTGTCGCGGACGTCGTTGGGGGCACCGATGTGCACGACGCCCTCAGAGACCTCGACGAGGCAGTCCCCGAGATCGACCGAGGTCAGGGCCTCGTTGACGGCACGGGTGAGGTCGCGGTCCGAGCGCGCATAGTGCTCGACCACGTCGCTGCGGCTGAGCATGCCGATCACGTGGTCGTGCGCATCGATCACGACCACGCTCTTGACGGTGGTGGACGTCATGAGCTCGACCGCCACCCGGAGCTCGGTGTCGCGTCGCACGGTGACGACGTGGGCGGTCATCACGTCGCTCACCGAGATCGGTCTGATCTGCCGGTCGAGGCCGGCATCGGGCGGCGGGGCGACCCGGGCATCGGTGGCCACGAGGTCACGGATGAGGTCGGCCTCGCTCACGATGCCGCAGATGCGAGACCGGCTCACCACCGGCAGCGAGGTGACCTGGTGGCGAGCGAGCAGCTCGATGGCTTGTTTCACACCGGTCTCCGGAGTCACGGTCACCGGGTCGGTGGTCATCACGTCGGCAACGATCATCAGGTCCTCCTCGCATGTGCCTGGTCTCACCGTCGCCCTTCTGGTCTGCCGCTGCTAGGGACCTTCGGCCCGACCGGACCGGGCCGGGCGCCGACACCCGACGGGGTCCGCGTACTACGGTGACGCCATGGCAGACACCGAGGAGCAGTCGAGCGAGTCCACGGGTCCGATCCGGGTGTTCCTCCTCGACGACCACGAGCTGGTGCGACGGGGGATCAAGGACCTGCTGCAGAGCGAGGACGACATCGTGGTGGTCGGGGAGTCCGGCCTCGCCGAGGAAGCTGCTCGCCGGATCCCGGCGCTGCGCCCGGACGTCGCGATCCTCGACGGCCGGTTGCCCGACGGATCGGGCATCGACGTGTGCCGTGAGATCCGTTCGCGTGACCCTCACGTCAAGGCGTTGATCCTGACCTCCTACGACGACGACGAGGCGCTGTTCGCAGCGATCATGGCCGGCGCGGCGGGCTACATCCTCAAGCAGGTGCGCGGCACCGACCTGGTCGACACCGTGCGTCGGGTGGCGGCCGGCCAGTCGCTCCTGGACCCCAACGTCACCGCAGCCGTCCTCGACCGGATCCGCTCCGGCCCGCCGGTCGACGACGAGCTGCAGCAGCTGACCCAGCAGGAGCAGCGCATCCTCGAGCTGATCGGGGAAGGGCTCACCAACCGACAGATCGCCGAACGCATGTTCTTGGCGGAGAAGACGGTCAAGAACTACGTCTCGGCGATGCTCGCCAAGCTCGGCCTGAGCAGCCGTACGCAAGCGGCGATCTTCGCCACCAAGCACCCGCCGCGTCCTCCGTCGGGAGCCGAGGGGAGCTGACCTCCTGCTCGGGACCGAGCGTCAGGAGCCGCTCCTCAGGTCCCGAGCCGCCGACCGCTGATGTCGGCCACGTCGATGCTCAGGTGGAGGGGCCGAGGGCCCGACGGCCACACCTCGACGTCGGCGTGTGCGTTGTCGGGGTGCTCGTCGAGGCGGTCGTCGGCACCGGGGTAGATCAAGGAGGCCCGACCGCGAGCCAGCACGCTCCAACCTCGGTGCTCCTCGGCGTCGACCTCGTCGACCTGGAAGGCCACCGCGCTGTCGTCGCACTCGCGAGCGACAGACGAGTACGACGTCACGCGCACCAGCAGGTGGGAGCCGCTGACGACGTAGTTCATCGGCACGGCGGTGATCCCGGCCGCGCCGTTCCACACCAGACGGCCCACCGGGCGGGTCCGCAGCAGGTCCCAGCACTCCGAAGAGGCCAGGTCTTGCAGGTGCGGCGCTGGACGGGTCGGTTCCGTGCTGGGTGTCGTCATCGAGGTACCTCTGCCGGGTCGGTCGAACGCGGTGGTGGGCACTGTCCATCTTGCGCCACATCGGCCGTGTGCGCGAGGTGCGCGTGTCCCGTCGGCAGGGGACGTTGGTCCCCCGGTCGGAGAGGACCTCGCACCCTGCCGACCTCCTGCTGGGCCGGTCCACGATGGAGGTGCCCGCCGCCGACTCGTGGCGGCCGCCGAGGGGGGACGCTCGATGCGCACCAGGTCCGAGGAGAAGCCGGTCGTCGTCGCCGTCGACGGGACGAGCCACGGCCGAGCCGCGCTGCGGTACGGCGTCCTCCAGGCGCGACGGACGGCGCACGGGCGGCTGCTCCTGCTCCACGTGCCCGCGGTGCCCCTGGTGCCGGCGCCACCCCTGATCGCGACCAGGCCGGTCGGCGTGGCGGGCCGGGCGATCCTGGAGGCCGCGGCCGCCGAGGTCGCCGTCCTCGCCCCCGAGCTGCCCGTGACCACGAGCCTGCGCGACGGAGGGCTGGTGCAGGAGATCGCGCGGGCGGGGGACGCGGCGCTGCTGCTGGTCCTGGGACAGGGTTCGCCGGGGAGGATCGCTCAGTTCCTGGGGGGCTCGACGGTGACCGGCGTGGCTGCGCGGGCGCAGTGCCCGATGGCAGTGGTACCCGCTAGCTGGGAGGGACCTGCGGCTGCACCACGGGTCCTGGTCGGGATCGGCGCCGACGACGACCACGAGCTGGTCGGCCGGGCGTGCGGCCTCGCCCGAGATCTCGGAGCACGGGTCCTGCTCCTGCATGCCCAGCCGCTCGGCGCCGTCGAGGTCGGCCGGCACAGTGATGCGCGCGCCCGACTGGGCCGACTGTTGGCGCAGGCGCCGACGGACGTGCACGTGAGCACCGAGATCGCCCACGGCGAGATCGAGCGCGTGCTCCTCGCGGCCGCCACCGCTGCGGACGTGGTGCTCGTACGGCGCAGCCCGAGCCACCGGGCGGCGCGCACCGCCGGAGTGGGCCTGCTCGCGCGGGCCCTGCTCCGCGAGACGCCGTGCGTGGTCGAGGTGCTCCCGGAGAGCGACCTGCGGCGGACCGGCTCCGCCTCGCTGGGTTCGCAGCGAGCCGGATCCGTCGCCCTCCGGGTCGTGCGATGAAGACCGACGACAGGTGCAGCCACGCAGGGTGCCGGGGCGTTGACCCTGGTGCGGACCCGCTCATTGGTCGAGACTGGCACCTGCACCGGTCTCCAGACCAGCACCGGCCGACGCTCAGGACTCGAGGTGGTCTCGTGCACGTGACTCACCCGCGCACCAGCACCCTGTGGTGGGCGACGGTCCTCCTGGCCGCCGGCGCCACCGCGGCCGAGGTCGTGCGCGCCCGATGGGCTGCTCCTGGCGCCCGGCACCGGCGTCGGCGCTGATGGGCCGCCACAGAGCCGCGTCGCCGGCCACGGTCGAGGTGGACGGACTCACTGTCGTCCGGGGCGGGCGCGCCGTGCTCACCGACCTCGACGTGACCTTCGAGCCCGGGGTCACCGGGCTGCTGGGACCGTCGGGCTCGGGGAAGACGACGCTGCTCCGCACGCTGGTCGGAGTCCAGCGGGTGCGTGCCGGCGAGGTGCGGGTGCTGGGGCTACCGGCCGGCAGCGCTGTCCTCAAACGTGAGGTCGGGTACGTCACCCAGACGACGAGCGTCTACGGCGACCTCACCGTCGCCGAGAACCTCGCGTTCGCAGCGCGGGTGCTGCAGTGCGACGCCGGGCGGGTGGCGGAGGTCCTCGACGAGGTGGAGCTGACCCCCGAGGGCGGCCGGCTGGTCCGCGAGCTGAGCGGAGGGCAGCGTGCCCGAGCGAGCCTGGCGGTCGCCCTGCTCGGCCGACCTGCCGTCCTGGTCCTCGACGAGCCCACCGTCGGGCTCGACCCCCTGCTGCGGCGCTCCTTGTGGACGATCTTCCACCGGCTCGGTGACGCCGGCTGCACCCTCGTCGTCAGCAGCCACGTGATGGACGAGGCCCGTCGGTGTGACCGGCTGGTGCTCATGCGGGAGGGCGCGGTGCTGGCGACCGGCACCCCGGCCGAGCTCGAGCAGCGCACGGGGGCCGCCGACGTGGAGGCTGCCTTCATCGCCCTGGTCGGCGAGCGGTGAGCATCATGACGGCGCGGACCACCCTCGCGGTCAGCAGGCGCGTGCTGCTCCAGCTGCGACGCGACCACCGGAGCCTGGCGATGCTGCTCGCGCTGCCGAGCGTCCTGCTGGCGCTGCTCTGGTGGATGTACAGCGCCGCCGACACCCAGGCCTTCGACCGTGCCGCTCCGGCGCTGCTCGCCGTCTTCCCGGTGACCGTGATGTTCCTCGTCGCGAGCGTGACCACGCTGCGCGAGCGCTCGTCGGGCACGCTGGAGCGACTGATGTCGATGCCGCTGAGCCGGCTCGACTTCGTGCTCGGCTACGCCCTGGCCTTCGGGCTGCTCGCAACCCTCCAGGCGATCCTGGCGGTGACCATCAGCGTGCAGCTGCTCGGGTTGCAGCTGGGGGCAGGGCTGGTGCCGGTGCTGGTCGGAGCGATCGTCAACGCCGTGCTGGGCATGGCGCTGGGGCTCCTGGTCAGCGCGTTCGCGGAGTCGGAGTTCCAGGCCGTGCAGTTCCTCCCGGCGGTCGTGCTGCCGCAGGTGCTCCTGTGCGGTCTGTTCGTGCCGCGCAGCGACCTCCCCTCGGTGCTGCACGTGATCAGCGACCTGCTCCCGATGTCCTACGCCGTGGATGCGATGAGGCTCGCCGCGCAGGGTGGTGACGCGGCGACGTTGACGCGCGACCTGCTGATCGTCGCCGGCTTCGTGGTGGTGAGCCTCGCGCTGGGAGCCGCCAGCATCCCGCGGCGCACGCCGTAGCGCTAGGGGCCGCCCGGCACGTGTTGTTACGGTGACCCGCACCACCCCACGCGCGCTCGTTCCCGGGCGGAGGGATCTCGGCGAAAGGGCCACGATGAGCACCCCGTTGTCGGACGCGCAGTTCGATGAGCTCCTTCGCGAGGTCCTGTCCCGGGTGCAGGGCGTCCTCGACGAGCAGGAGCGGCTGCGACTGCTGCTCGACGCCGTGGTCACGATGGCCGCTGACCTCACGCTCGACGGTGTCCTCTCGCGCCTCGTGGCGATCGCGAGCACCTTGATCGAGGCGCAGTACGCCGCCCTCGGGGTGCTCAGCGACGGCCCGGGCAAGCGGCTGCGCACGTTCATCCACCACGGGATCGATGCGGAGAAGCAGGCCGAGATCGGTGACCTCCCGGCCGGACACGGCCTCCTGGGGCTCATCATCGACCGCCCCGAACCGCTCCGGCTGCACGACATCGCCGCTCATCCGGCGTCCTACGGTTTCCCCGAGCACCACCCCCCGATGAGCTCCTTCCTGGGGGTGCCGGTGCGGATCCGCGGACGGGTCTTCGGCAACCTCTACCTCACCGAGAAGATCGGCGGATCCGACTTCACCGACGAGGACGAGAACGTCGCCATCGCGCTCGCCGCTGCTGCCGGCGTGGCGATCGAGAACGCACGCCTCTACGAGGAAGCCGCCCGTCGTGAGCGGTGGCTGGCCGCCACCGCTGACCTGACGCGGTTCCTCACCGCCGGTGAGGGCGACGAGCACGCCCTCCGGGCGATCGCCGAGCGAGCCCGCGAGGTCGCCGACTCCGACCTGGCGTGGGTGGTCACGACGGACGAGACGGGTGAGTCGAGCCTGCGCGCGATGGTCGGGGAGTGCCCCGAGCTCCTCGAGGCCTCCGACCTCGTCGCCGACCTCACCGCGACGGTGATGCGCACCGGGAGACCGATGTCGGTCGAGGACCTCGGGCTCGGCGCCGAGCAGTCCGCTGGAGCCCGCGGCGGACCGGCGATGCTCGTGCCCATCGAGAGCGCTCCTGGCGGCGGTGGTGGCGGTGCTCTGGGCTTGGCCTGGACGACCGAGAACGAACACGATCACCACGTGCTCGACATCGCCCTCCCGGCGAGGTTCGCCGAGCAGGCCGCGCTGGCGCTGCGCGTGGCCCGCTCCCGCAACGACCAGCAGCGGTTGGCCCTGTTGCAGGACCGCGACCGCATCGGGCGCGACCTCCACGACCTGGTGATCCAGCGACTCTTCGCCGTGGGGCTCGGGTTGCAGGGCGCGGTGCGACTGGCCGTGCGGCCCGAGGTCACCGAGCGGCTCGAGCAGGCCGTCGACGACCTCGACGCCACCATCAAGGACATCCGGCGCTCGATCTTCGAGCTCGGCTCGAGTGAGTCGTCGGCCGACATCCAGTCCGAGGTGGGCAAGCTGGTGGAGCGGGCCGCGGCCACCCTGAAGTTCCGGCCCACCCTGGAGATCCGCGGGCCCGTGCGCACGCTCGTCGATGAGTCCCTGGCGCCCGATGTGCTCGCGGTGCTGGGTGAGGCTCTGTCCAACGCCGGTAGACATGCCGAGGCATCGGCGGTCGACGTGCTCCTCAGCGCCGAGGGCGGGCACGTGGAGCTGGTCGTCACCGACGACGGCCTGGGATTCCCGGCCGAGGTCGCCGAGAGCGGCGTCCGCAACATGCGCGAGCGTGCCGAGGCCCACGGAGGTCGGTTGGAGATCGGCTCGGCCGCCGAGGGTGGCACGGTCGTGTCGTGGCGCGTCCCCACCCAGGCCTCAGCGCGAGGCTGACGCCTGCTGGGCGGCGACGTGGTCGCGGCACTTCTCCGCGACGACGCGTCCCCACCCGACGGCGCGCTCGAGCTCCTCGGGCAGCACCGGTCCCTCCATGTCGCGCACCTGGAACGACTCCGGGTGCACCAGCCGGTGCAGACCCAGCCGCCGACCCAACCGCGCGGCGCGGGTCGCGGCCCCCAGCGGCACGCGGTGGGTCTGGGGGATCCGGGTGTCGAACGTCGCAAGCTCCGGGAGCCCGTGCGGACCGGGCCGGGCCGGCAGCGAACCGAGCCACTCGCGCAAGCCGTAGGTGGCGCGCTCGGGGCTCGCGCCGCGCTGCACTGCGTCGGCACGCGTCCGGGCCCGGCTGAGCGAGAAGGCGTGGGTCGGTGCTCCGAGGACCAGGAGGTCCACGTCGGGCATGAGGCCGATGTGAGCGTCGTTGACCTCGACCAGCGTCGTGTCGATGCCCCCCATCTCCACGCCGGCCGCCACGGCCCGCGCGACCTTCTCGGTGTTGCCGAACATCGACTCGTAGAGCACGACGGCGTGCAGGGTCGGGATGGTCATGGCATGCCTCCTTGGTCAGCTGGCCTCAGCATCCGGCGTCGCGGTGGCGGTGACAGGGGGCGCCGGACCCCGGACTGAGGGACCTCCGACCCTCCTGACGACGCGGTGGCGCGACCTAGCGTGGGCGTAGGAGTCGGACGACTCCGGCAGACCCGGAGGAGGAGCCGTGGCCATCGACCAGCCGACCATCGAGCAGTCCGAGAGTGGCACCGAGGCGTTGTCCGTCGAGCAGTGCTGGGACCTGTTGCAGCAGGAGGAGTTCGGCAGGCTTGCCTACCGGTTGGTGGACGAGCTCCACCTGGTGCCGGTGAACTACGTGGTCGACGCCGGCCACCTCCTCGTGCGCACGGCCCCGGGCAGCAAGCTGCTGGCTGCGGCGCTGCACGCCGAGGTCGCCTTCGAGATCGACTGGCACGACGACGCCGACGCGTGGTCGGTCGTCGTGCACGGCAAGCTGCGGCGCTTGGAGGAGATCGAGCGCCACCGCCTCGATGACGAGGCCCGCCAGACCTGGTTGGCCAGCCTGACCACCGACGTCATCGAGATCCTGCCCGACAGCGTCACCGGGCGACGGTTCCACCTCAGCGAGCGCACCCCGAGTGGGAGTCCGCGCACCGGGTGAAGCTGCGTGGCGCCGGCCCTGGCGCCCACCCCGGCGCCACGACACCGTAGGGGCCCGTGTGCCAGATTGGAGCTGCGGACAGGCGGTCAGGGGGTCGTCCCGGAGCCGCCGGCAGGGGGATGAGGTGCAGCAGGCAGGGACGATGCGAGTCCGCTTCGAGGGTCACATCGCCGGCGTCGGCACGACTGGCGGCACCCGCATCGTCGTGGGGCACTGGCACCGCAGCCCGCTGGGCACCTTCGGCGATGCGATGGTCGAGACGGCGGCAGGCCACCGGGTGCTGCTCGCACCCGACGCCGACGTGGCCCGCTTCGTGGCCGCCACCTACGACTTCGACGAGATCCGCGTGGAGCCGTTCACCGTGACGTGCGGCCCGGACACCTGGGAGGTGCGGTCGACCTCGTTGCGACTCGACCTCACGATCGGTCCGCCGACGGCTCTGGGTCGCCTGCTCACGGTGGTGCCGCGCGTCGTTGCGCGGGCCCCGTGGTGGTGCGCGGTGACCGATGTCGTCGCTCGCCTCGTGCTGCGGGGCGTACGGACGCGCGGGGAGACCGGCGACCGCCGGGAGTGGTACGGCGCGACCGCCAACGCCTCGCTCCGCGCCGCGAGCGGCAGCTTCGACGGCCGCGACCTCGGTCAGCTGGCCGACGTCGACCCGCCCCCGCGCTTCGGCTTCTCCTCCACGCCGCCGCGACCGTCGGTGACCGACCTGGTCACCACCGTCGAGCTGGGCAGCGAGGTCACCCTCGTCGGACCCGCCCGCTGACGCTGCTCGGGCCCAGAGGTGGCTGGGCTCAGAGGTGGTGGGCTCAGAGGTGGATGGCGCGGTGCACCCAGGTCGAGGTCACCTGCATCCCGACCTTCTCGTAGAGGCCGAGCGCGCCGGTGCGGGAGTCCGTGGACAACCCCGCCGTCTGGGCGCCGTGCTCGCGCGCCCGGGCGAAGGCGTCGACCATCAGGGCCTGGGCGAGGCCGCGGCCGCGCTGGTCGCCACGGACCGCGAGCCGGGAGATGTAGGCCTCGCCACCGGCGTCAGGGTCCTCGTCCTCGTAGACCGACACCAGGGCGGCGCCCACGATGGCGCCGCTGTCGTCGGTGACCACGCGCACGTGCCAGGGCTCGAAGCCGGGTCGTTCGACGGTCACGGCGGCGAAGTCGGCATAGCTCTCACGTTCGCGCTCGGACCACTCGAGGAACGCGTCCTCCACGACGTCGTGCACGGCGGCGTACTCCTCGGGCGTGGCCGTGCGCACGGCGTAGCCCGCGGGGAGCGGTCGGTCGACGACCTGGGCCCCGGCGGGGAGCTTGAGGACCCACGAGGTCCAGCGCACGTGGTAGCCCAGCGCGGTGAGCAGTCGGTCGCCAGGGCTGTCGAGCGGCACGGGCATGCCGATGATGGTCAAGCCGCGGCGCCGGGCGAGGTCCTGCATCCATCCCGCCAGCCAGGTGCCGATCCCTCGTCCCCGGTAGGCGGGGCGGACGACCGCGTCGCCGCGATCACCGGGCCCTGCCTCGGCGTAGGCCACGAGCGTCTCGCCGTCGAAGACGCCGACCGTGCTGGCAGCGATGTCGAAGCTGGGCCGCTGCCACTCCCCGACGATGTCGGCTTCCTCGATCTCGGCCCGACCGAGGTCGAGCACCTCCTGCTCGGCCATCGCCTCGTAGACGGCGCGCGCGTCGAGCATCGACAGGGGCCGGTGCACCAGACCCTCGGGGAGGTGGCTGGCCTGGACTGTGCTCATGTCGACATTTGAGCAGAACGGCCGCGGGACGGCGAGCCATTTCTCGCTGGGCTAGCCCAGCGCCGGGATCAGGCGGCGAAGTGGGCGCCGACGAGCGGCTGGTGCGCGCCGGTCGGGACGGGCATCGGGGCGCTGGTCGACGTGCTGACCGGAGTGCTGGTCGGGGCGGTGGAGGCGATCCAGGCGGCTTCCATCCGGACGCGACCGTGCTGGTCGGTCACCGGGGACCAGTGCATCTCGAGCTGCTGAGGACGATCGTGGATCATGGGACACCTTCTGTTCATCTTCCGTTCACCTAAGGTAGCCGATCCCCACCCGCAGCGCCAGCCGCAGGCCAGATCGGTCCCGATGCTCCATTGAGAGCCGTCTGGCACTACTGGGCGGAGGTTCTCCTCCACCGCCCGTGTGCGGAAGGTGGGGGACGGAGGCGTGAAGCGAGAGGCCGGGTCCGATCTGCCCGATTTCGGGCAGATAGTTGGGAATTGTCGCCGGATCCGTCAGTCTGGGGCGTGTGGACAACGACTCGGCGACCGGCGACCGGCTGGTGACCCACCTGGTCGCGACCACCGGGCTGACCGCCCTGGAGGCCCAGCGGGTCATCGAGGACGTCATCGCCTTCCACGCCGAGGAGCCCGCGGCCTACGTCCGGCGTCGGCACGCCGAGCTGCAGCTGCGGGGGATGCGTAACCCGGAGATCTTCGACCGCATCGCTGCCGAGCTCGAGCACCGTGTCGTCGCGGCCCCGACCCTCACGGTGCGTCAGCTGCGCCGCATCGTCTACGGCTGAGCCCGGGCCGCGCCGGCCCCCCTTCCATCGTCTTGCTCCATCACCCCCACACCCCCACGAAACGAGGACCCCCATGTGCGGCATCGTCGGCTACATCGGCACCCAGCAGGCAGCACCCCTGCTTCTCGAAGGCCTCGGCCGGCTCGAGCACCGCGGCTACGACTCCGCCGGGATGGCCGTCCTCGGCACGTCCCTCAAGGTGGCCAAGAAGGCCGGGCGGGTGCGCGACCTGGGCGCCGACCTCCCCAAGCGGTTCGCCGGCAAGCTCGGCATCGGCCACACCCGGTGGGCCACCCACGGGCCCGCGACCGACGCCAACGCCCACCCCCACCTCGACGCGGCAGGTTCGGTCGCGGTCGTGCACAACGGCATCATCGACAACGCCTCCGCCCTGCGTCGCCGATTGAGCGAGGCCGGGGTCGAGCTGGTCTCCGACACCGACACCGAGGTGCTCGCCCACCTCATCGGCAGCTCCGATGCCGACACCCTCGAGGGTCGCGTCAGCGCGGCGCTGGCCCAGGTCGAGGGCACCTATGGCATCGCGGTCGTCCACGTCGACTTCCCCGACCGCATCGTGGTGGCCCGCAACGGCAGCCCATTGATCATCGGCGTGGGGGAGAAGGAGATGCTCGTCGCCTCCGACCTCGCCGCCCTGGTGCGGCACACCACGATGGTGGCCCACCTCGAGGACGGCGAGATCGCGACGGTGACCGCGAGCGGGTTCACGACGTACCGCGCCGACCTCACCTCGACGCCGCGCACCGCCACCCGGGTCGACGTCGATCCCGGCGCCTACGACCTCGCCGACACCGGAGAGCACTCCTCCCACATGCACCAGGAGATGCACGCCCAGCCCGCCGCGGCCGAGCGGGTGCTGCGCGGCCGGCTCGACGAGCGCTTCGGCACCGCCCACCTCGGTGGCCTCAACATGGATGCTCGCGAGACGCGAGCGATCCGACGGGTCAAGATCCTGGGCTGCGGCTCTGCCTACTACGTCGGGCAGATGGGGGCCTCGCTCATCGAGGAGCTGGCCCGGATCCCGGCCGACGCGGAGGCCGCCAGCGAGTTCCGCTACCGCGACCCGGTCATCGAGCCCGACACGCTCTACGTCGTGGTGAGCCAGTCGGGCGAGACCATCGACACCCTCCTGGCCGTCCAGGAGATCCGTCGCAAGGGCGGCCGGGTCATCGGCCTGGTCAACGTCGTCGGCAGCGCCATCGCCCGCGAGTGCGACGGCGGCATCTACCTGCACGCGGGACCCGAGATCGCCGTCGCCTCGACCAAGGCCCTGACCAACATGTTCCTCGGGTTCGCCCTCCTCGCGCTCCAGCTCGGTCGGGTGCGCGACCTCTCGATCGCCGACGGCAAGCGGCTCATCGCCGCGCTTCACGCGCTGCCCGACCAGATCGCGGCGATCCTGGGCGACGAAGAGGCGCTCGGGCCGATCGCCGAACGGCTCGCTGCTGCCGAGAGCCTCTTCTTCGTCGGCCGCGTGCGTGGCTTCCCCGTCGCTCGTGAGGGTGCGCAGAAGTTCAAGGAGATCAGCTACCGCCATGCGGAGGCCTACCAGACCTCCGAGCTCAAGCACGGGCCGCTGGCCCTGATCTCCACCGAGGTGCCCACGGTCGCGATCGTCCCCGACGACGAGCTCACCGACCGCAACGTGGGGGCGCTGCACGAGATCGCTGCGCGTGGCGGACCGCTCGTGGTCGTCACCCACGAGGGCGTCGACCTCGGCGGCATCGACTGCGAGCGGATCGACGTCCCGCGCTCGGCCCGCGAGCTGGACCCGATCCTGCTCACCATCCCGCTGCAGCTGCTCGCCTATCGCGCTGCGCTGCACCTCGGCCACGACATCGACAAGCCGCGCAACCTGGCCAAGTCCGTCACGGTGGAGTGAGCACGGAGCGAGGGTGACCCAGCGCACCGCGGCGAGGAATCGAGTGGTACAACCCGCAGCCACTATCGTTGACGGGTGACTGACGAGACCGAGCCGCAAGAGCCGACCGAACCCGTCGGGCCCACCTTCGCAGATCTGGGGCTCGGTGACGCCGTCCTGAAGGCCCTCAGAGATGTCGGCTACGAGAAGCCGTCGACGATCCAGGCCCAGACGATCCCGCCCCTGCTGGCGGGCAACGACCTGGTCGGGCTGGCCCAGACCGGCACCGGCAAGACGGCCGCGTTCGCGCTGCCGATCCTCGACCAGCTCGACGTGCGTCAGAAGTCGGTCCAGGCCCTGGTGCTCGCCCCCACCCGTGAGCTCGCGCTCCAGGTGTGCGAGGCGTTCCAGAAGTACGCCTCGCACACCCGCGGCGTCCACGTGCTGCCCGTCTACGGCGGCCAGGCCTACGGCGTCCAGCTCAGCGCCCTGCGCCGCGGCGTCCACGTCGTCGTCGGCACCCCGGGCCGGATCATGGACCACCTCGAGAAGGGCACCCTCGACCTCTCCGAGCTCAAGTTCCTCGTGCTCGACGAGGCCGACGAGATGCTCAACATGGGCTTCGCCGACGACGTCGAGACGATCCTCGCCGACACCCCCGACACCAAGCAGGTCGCGCTGTTCAGCGCCACGATGCCGGCACAGATCCGCCGGCTGTCGAAGAAGTACCTCAACGACCCGGTCGAGATCACGGTCAAGGGCAAGACGGCCACGGCCGCCAACATCACCCAGCGCTACCTGATCGTCAGCTACCCGCAGAAGGTCGACGCGCTGACCCGCATCCTCGAGGTCGAGAACTTCGAGGGGATGATCGTCTTCGTCCGCACCAAGAACGAGACCGAGACCCTGGCCGAGAAGCTGCGGGCGCGCGGGCTGTCGGCGATGGCCATCAACGGTGACGTCGCCCAGGTGCAGCGTGAGCGGACGGTCAACCAGCTCAAGTCGGGCAAGCTCGACATCCTCGTGGCCACCGACGTGGCCGCGCGCGGTCTCGACGTCGAGCGGATCAGCCACGTCGTCAACTACGACATCCCGACCGACACCGAGTCCTACGTGCACCGCATCGGTCGCACCGGTCGCGCCGGTCGCAGCGGTGACGCGATCTCGTTCGTCACCCCGCGCGAGAAGTACCTGCTCAAGCACATCGAGAAGGCCACCCGGCAGCCCCTCACCGAGATGCGGCTGCCCTCGGTCGAGGACGTCAACGTCACCCGACTGACCCGCTTCGACGAGCAGATCACCGCCGCTCTCGAGCAGGGCGAGAAGATCGCCACCTTCCGCGACATCGTGGCCCACTACGTGCGCCACCACGACGTGCCGGAGGCCGACGTGGCCGCAGCGCTCGCCGTGGTCGCCCAGGGCGACACCCCGCTGCTGCTCGACCCGGCTGCCGAGCGCAAGGTGCGCAACGAGTCGTTCGTCAAGGACCGCCCCGAGCGCGGCTCGCGCCCCGACCGTGGTGGGTCGGCCGGGCTTCGGCGGCGACCGTCCCGAGCGTCGCCCGCGAGGCGGCAGCGACCAGCCGATGAAGGCCTACAAGATCCAGGTCGGCAAGCGCCACAAGGTCGAGCCGCGCCAGATCGTCGGCGCCATCGCCAACGAGGGCGGCCTGAGCCGCAGCGACTTCGGGCACATCCAGATCCGCCCGGAGTTCTCGATCGTGGAGCTGCCGGCCGAGCTGTCGCCCGAGACCTGGAAGAAGCTCGAGTCGACCCGCATCAGCGGCAAGCTCATCGAGCTCTCCGAGGACGGCGGCCCCACCCGCAGCGCGCGGCCCCCGCGCGGCGCCGACGAGGGTGACGGCGCTCCGCGCCGTGACAAGAAGCCGCGTCACAAGAACTACTGAGGGCTCACCGCCCCCTCCACCGACCCGTCGCGAATGCTCGCGGCGGGTCGGTGGCGTTTTCCCTCTTCCGCGCAGACCTCCGTGCTGCTTGGGTATGACCTGGGTCACACGCTCGTGGCCCATTTCATGGGGTTCTCTCGGAGGTCATGCATGTTGATCCGTCGTCTCGCCGGGGCCGTTGTCGGTCTTGTCGCTGTGCTCGCGCCCGCTCTCGTGGTGGCCGCAGCGCCCTCGCAAGCAGCCGCACCGCCCTACGTCGCCCTCGGCGACTCCTACTCCTCGGGTGTCGGCACGCGCACCTACATCAACGACGGGACGTCGTGCCAGCGCTCGACGTACGCCTTCCCCTCGCTGCTGGCTGCTCAGAAGTCCTACGCGCTGAACTTCCAGGCCTGCTCGGGAGCCACGACCACCACGGTCACCAACAGCCAGCTCGCGTCGTTGAACAGCTCGACGCGCTTCGTCACCATCTCGGTCGGTGGCAACGACGCCGGCTTCGCGAACGTGATCACCGAGTGCGCCAAGCCGTCGTGGGCGAGCAACTGCAACGGTGCGATCGACACCGCTCAGGCGTTCATCAACAACACCCTGCCGGGCCGCCTCGCCACGTTGTACTCCTCGATCCGCTCGCGCGCGACCACGGCGAAGGTGGTCGTCGTCGGCTACCCCCGTGTCTTCAACGGCGAGGACTGCAACGCCGGCACGTGGTTCTCCCCTGACGAGATGACCCGGCTCAACGCGACCGCCGACCTGCTCAACTCCAAGCTCGCCTCGGCCGCGGCGGCCCGCAGCTACACCTTCGCGAACCCCACCACCCGCTTCGTGGGTCACGCGGTGTGCGGCAACCCGGAGTGGCTCAACGGGCTCTCCAACCCGGTCAGCGAGAGCTACCACCCCAACCGCGACGGTCACTCCGCCGGCTACGTGCCGCTGATCAGCCCGCTGCTCAACTGATCCCGCGACGCCGGCCCGTCGCGACGCTGCGCGGCGGGTCGGCAGTGGTCAGCGGTTCGGGCGGGGGTTTGGCCGGGGGTGCGGGCTGGTAGAACCGGGCCATGGACCGCACTCGGAGATCCACCGCCACCCGTGCCCGCGCGATCGTGGGGGGCGCCGCACTCACGACCATCGGCATCGCCCTGGCCGGTTGCTCCGCGATGCCGTCGCAGGAGCCCGAGCCGGCCCGGGCCGAGGCAACGGCTGCGGTCCTCGCCTCGGGGTTGAGCCGGGGCGACCTCGACGGGGTCGCGTTCACCGAGGTCAGCGGGCCCGAGGCCACCGCCGACTACGCGGAGGTCGTCTCCGGGTTGGGCGACATCACGCCCACCGTGCAGGTGGAGGAAGTCGTCGAGGACGGCGACACCGCGGTGGCCGACCTCGCCTGGTCGTGGCCGGTCAGCGCCGAGGACGTGTGGTCCTACTCCGGCCAGGCGACC
Organism: uncultured Actinomycetota bacterium; assembly: GCA_963760515.1. GTDB lineage: Bacteria > Actinomycetota > Actinomycetes > Propionibacteriales > Nocardioidaceae > Nocardioides. Next base: position 1,128,788 of record CAVXDL010000006.1, on the reverse strand, counting down.
CTGCGCCGTACGGGCGAGGAGTGGGCGGTCGAGTGGGGACACTCGGTCGTCGAGCCCAGCCTCAACGCCGCCTCCGTCCTCGACCGGTCCACGCTGGCCGGCTCGCGCGCCGACATCATCGGCGCCGACGGGGCCAAGCTGGTCACCGAGCGTCCGGTGGCGCGGGTCGGGATCGACCGCGGCCAGGTGCCGCTCAAGAAGGCGGGCGCAGCGGCGACCAGGCTCGCGCGGCTGGTCGACGTCGACGTCACCGGCTTCCGCAAGCGGGTGGTTGCCGCCGGTGAGCGCGCCTTCGTCGAGGCGATCACCTACCGGGCCGACGACGTCCCGCCGGCGGTGTCGCAGGGTTACCCGTCGATCCCCGGCGCCATCCTCGTCGCCACCGAGCTCCCGCTCGCCCCGACCCGCACCTTTGCGGCTCCCCTCCTCGGCACCGTCGGCGAGGTGACCGCCGAGATGATCGCCGACGACCCCGAGCGCTACCGGGTCGGCGACGTCGCCGGGCTCTCCGGCCTCCAGGCGCGCTACGACGACCAGCTGCGGGGCTCCTCCGGCGTCGTGGTCAACGCAGTGGGTTCGGACGGCAAGGAGCGCGAGCTCGCCCGGTTCAAGGCCACCAACGGCACGGTGCTGCGGCTGACCCTCGACCAGCGGCTCCAGACCGCTGCCGAGGCGCTGCTCGCCGAGGTCGGTCCGGCGAGCTCGCTGGTGGCGATCCGGCCGAGCACCGGGGCGATCCTGGCGGCGGCGAACGGACCGGGCAACGGCGGCCAGAACCTCGCGACCTTCGGCCAGTACGCCCCCGGCTCCACGTTCAAGAGCGTCTCGGCGCTGGCCCTCCTCCGTCGCGGGTTGAAGCCCGACTCGACGGTCGACTGCACTGCACGGATCGTGGTGGACGGCAAGCCGTTCGAGAACTACGACGACTACCCGCCCGGCGGGCATCGGGCGGATCCCGTTCCGCACGGCGCTGGCCAACTCCTGCAACACCGCCTTCATCGCCGAACGGACCCGCCTGGAGACCGGCGACCTGTCCGACGCCGCAGCCTCCCTGGGGCTCGGGGTCGACCACGACCTCGGTTTCCCGGCGTACTTCGGCTCGGTCGACCCGCCGCAGACCGAGACCGGACGAGCCGCCGACATGATCGGCCAGGGCACCGTGCTGGCCTCGCCGATGGCGATGGCCGCGGTGATGGCCTCGATCCAGGGCGGCGACCTCGTGGTGCCGCGCCTGGTCCAGCAGGTCGAGGTCTCCGCTCCTGACGGCGTCGCGCCGGTGACGCGGCAGGAGGCGGCCACCCTGCGCACGCTGCTGCGGGGGGTGGTGACCGACGGGAGCGGACGGGGGCTGCTCGACGTGCCCGGACCGGAGGTGATCGCCAAGACCGGCACCGCGGAGTTCGAGGACGGCGGCACCATCAAGACCCACGCCTGGATGATCGGGGCTCAGGGCGACCTCGCCGTCGCGGTCTTCGTCGCCCTCGGCGACTCCGGGTCCGGCACCGCCGGGCCGATCCTCGAGTCGTTCCTGCGTGCTGCGGGCCAGTGATGCCCCGCTGGCCTCGCGAGACGGCGAAAAATGGAGCGAGCCCCTCGTTGCATGGGGTCAACGAGGGGCTCTGTCGTCGTTCTTGGTGCTCCCTCCGAAGGACGACTGGTTCCATACTAGGTCCCCCGGCGAGGCTGTGTCTCCCCGACGACAAAATTCTGTGGAGTGAGACAGTGAGCAGATGAGCCGCACCGACACCCTTCCTCAGGAACTGGCCCGACTCCTGCCCCCGGAACGGCGTTCGCTGTTCATCGGTGGCCGCTGGCGCGAGGCCGCGAGCGGGCGTCGTCTCGACGTCCTCGACCCCGCCGATGGCTCGGTGCTCACCAGCGTCCCGGACGCCTCGCCCGGCGAGGCCATGGAAGCGCTCGATGCCGCCGTCGAGGCCCAGGCCGCGTGGGCGGCGACTCCCCCGCGCGAGCGCAGCGACCTCCTGCGCCGCGCCTTCGACCTGATCATCGAGAAGGCCGACGACCTCGCGCTGCTGATGAGCCTCGAGATGGGCAAGCCCGTGGCCGAGGCCCGCGGCGAGGTGACCTACGGCGCCGACTTCTTCCGGTGGTTCAGCGAGGAGGCCGTGCGCATCCATGGCCGCTGGATGCAGGCGCCGGCCGGAGGGAGCCGCCTGCTCACCATCAAGAAGCCGGTGGGGCCGTGCCTGTTCATCACCCCTTGGAACTTCCCGCTCGCGATGGGCACCCGCAAGATCGGCCCCGCACTCGCCGCAGGCTGCACGATGGTCATCAAGCCGGCCGAGCTGACGCCGCTCACGATGCTGGCGCTCGCCGGCATCCTGCAGGACGCCGGTCTGCCGGACGGGGTGCTCAACGTCGTCACGACCACCGACGCTGCCGAGGTGAGCCAGACCCTGCAGGCCGACGACCGGCTCCGCAAGCTCAGCTTCACCGGCTCGACGGGGGTGGGGCGGGTGCTCGTGCGGCAGTCGGCCGAGCAGCTCCAGCGCGTCAGCATGGAGCTAGGCGGCAATGCCCCGTTCCTGGTGTTCGCCGACGCCGACCTCGATGCCGCTGTCGACGGCGCGATGCTGGCCAAGATGCGCAACATGGGCGAGGCCTGCACCTCGGCCAACCGTTTCCTGGTCCACCGAGACGTGGCTGACGAGTTCGGGCGCCGTCTCGCCGAGCGGATGGGCGCACTCACCGTCGGTCGCGGGCAGGACGACGGCGTGGACGTCGGACCGCTGATCAACGAGGAGGCCGTGACGTCGGTGGGACGGCTGGTCAGCGAGGCCGTCGAGGGGGGTGCGCGGCTGCTCGTCGGCGGTCGGTCGTCCGAGGGCCCGGGTTACTTCTACCCGCCCACCGTGCTGGTCGACGTGCCGCGCGGGGCGTCGATCACCCGCGAGGAGATCTTCGGGCCGGTTGCACCGATCACCGCGTTCGACACCGACGAGGAGGCGATCGCCGCGGCCAACGCCACCGAGTACGGGCTGGCCGCCTACGTCTACACCCGCGACCTCAGTCGCACGATCGCCGTGGCCGAGGCGCTGGACTTCGGCATGGTCGGGGTCAACACCGGCCTGGTCTCGAACGCCGCGGCGCCGTTCGGCGGGATGAAGGCGAGCGGCTTCGGGCGCGAGGGTGGCTTCGAGGGGATCGAGGAGTACCTCGAGACCACCTACGTGTCGTTGCCCGGGTGAGCCGATCGTCGAGACGACCGGCCAGGACCGTGGCACGCTGAGCAGGTGAGGCGCACGCTGCAGGGCCTGGTGACCGCCGCGGTGCTGCTGGCCGTGGCCGGGTGCTCCGGCGCGGGCCCTGACGAGACCGGTCCGGGCGCCGCGAGCGACCCGTCGCGCGGGCCCGTGCTCGAGGAGGTCTCCCCCGACCCGAGCCCGCGGGCGCGGCGGACCCGCAAACCGAAGCCGGCGTCCCAGCCGTCTGCGACACCGAGCCGCGACCCGCTGGCCGAGCTCGTCGAGCAGCTCGACCCGATCGACGAGCAGATCATCGGGGGCGACATCAGCTGGCCCCAGTGCCCCCGGGGCATGGGGATCCCGCAGAAGCGGAGCCTCGGCTCACCCCTGCCCCTGCCCGAGGCGCGCTACGTGATCATCGGGCTGACCAACGGGCCCGGCTTCTACCCCAACCCGTGCCTGGCCGACCAGGTCTCCTACGCGCGCGGCCGGAAACTGATGGTCTCGGCCTACGCCGTGGCGAGCTATCCGGAGGCCGGTCGCCTCGCTGCGCACGCCGACGACGGGCCGTTCGACGGCACCACCCGGCTCGGTGCCCTGGCCAACACCGGCCATGCGCAGGCGATGTTCAACGTCGCGTCGATGAAGCGGGCGCGCTTTCCCACCCCCATCGTCTGGATCGACGTGGAGCCCGTGCCCAACTTCGAGTGGAGCGGGGACCGCGAGGCGAATGCGGCTGTGGTGCGTGGACTGGCGCGCGGCTACCGCGACGCGGGCTACGCCATCGGTGTCTACTCCACGCCCTACCTGTGGGACGGGGTCGTCGGCGACTTCGAGCTCGGCGTGCCCGAATGGCGGGCCGCCGGTCACACCTCGGTGACCGAGGCGCTGGCCCGGTGCGGTCCCGAGTGGGTGATCCAGGGTGGCCAGGCCGTGCTGGGGCAGTGGGTGGAGGACGCGCGTGACCAGAACGTCACCTGTCCCGGGACCTCCTACGACCTCGCCCGGTGGTTCCACCGCTTCTGAGGCGCTCCGAGGGCGCGGTCGTGCCCCTGCGCCTGCGGTTTAGGGCTGTGGTCAGTGCCCGAAGATCTCGGCGAGCCCGGCGCGCGAGCAGATGCCCAGCTTGCGGTAGGTCTTGGAGAGGTGTCCTTCGACGGCCTTGACCGACACGCCGAGCTGAGCGGCGATGTCGCGGTTGGCCTGGCCCTCCAGCGCGAGCAGGGCCACGCGGCGTTCGCCGGACGTCAGCAGGGCCAGGGCCTCGGCCTCGAGGCGGCGCGGTTCCTCACCGAGGTGGGCGAGGAGCCGGCGTACGCGGCTCTGCAACGGCCACAGGTCCTGGTGGGCGGCGAAGCTCTCGACGCTGCGCAGCAGCTCCAGGGCAGTGACCGGCTCGCCCGCCAGCAGCAGCAGCCAGGCGAGGTCGGTGTCGATCTGGGCGCGCAGGCGATCGGAGTCGCCGGTGGCGACCAGGTCGCGTGCCTCCCGCAGCCGCTCGAGACGCTGACCGTCGGTCTCGACGATCGCGACCGTGCGCAGGGCGAGCGCGACGTCGTGGGCCGTGCCGTGGGTCAGGGCGAGGCCGTGGTGGGAATGAGCCAGGTCCACCGCGTCGCGGACGGCACCGTTGCTGACCGAGGCCAGCGCAGCGCCACATCGCCACGGCAGCAGGGGCCGTACGTCGTCCCCGCCGGCCTCACCGGCGGCGAGGAAGAGGCGCACCGCAGCCTCGGGCTGGTCCATCGCAGAGGCCAGCTCGCCCCGAGCATGCAGCGCGAGCGCGGCGTGCGGGCCGGTGACCTGGTCGGCGAGCTCGTCACCGACTCCTCGGGCCGGACCCAGGTCGCCGTGTGCGAGGTGGCACTCGAGGGCCAGGGCGTGCAGCGGCACGAGCTCGTCGTCGGGCAGCTCGGCCACGTCGGGCCGGGCCTGCAGGCGCTCGATCCGGCGCAGAGCATCACGGGTGCGGCCGCGGTTGACCAGGCGCCGGGTCTCGCCCAGGTCGATCGCGACCATCGTCACCGTCTCCGCACTCGGAGCTGTTGTAGCCATGGCCCACAGGCTAGGAAGCAAGGCGTGTCGGCGTCTGGCGAACCAGTGTTTTGGCCCCGACTGGACCAGTCAGGTGTCCAACCGGGCGGCGATCAGCCCTCACCGGCCGAGGTCGCCGCGGGCGGCACGTAGTCGCGGGGGAGGCGTTCGGGCAGGCCGAACGTCGCGAACAGGGCAGGGTCGAAGAAGGCGCCGACATGACGCACCTGCTCCCCGTCGAGGTCGAGCACCTGCAGGTGGAACGGTGCGAAGTCACCCTCGGGCGTGCGCATGTAGAGACCGAAGGCCGGTTGGCCGTTGGCCGTCGTGCGCAGCATCGGCATGTCGTGGACCCCGCTCGGGCACTGGTTGCCGATGAGCTCGCCGATGGTGTGCGCGCCGGCGTACCAACCGGTGAACGGGGGCATCTCCCAGATCGCATCGGCGCGCAGCAGGGCGACGATCGCGGTGATGTCCTTGCGCCAGAAGGCGTCGACGTAGCGGTCCAGCATCGCTGCCTGGGCCGGGGTGAGCGGCTCGGGGACGGTGTCCTCGGTGAGGCCGCGGGCGTCGAGCTGGGCGTGGGCGCGCTGGAGCGCGGAGTTGACCGCCGCCGGGGTGGTCGCGAGCGCCTCGGCGACCTCCGCGGCCGACCAGCGCAGCACGTCACGGAGCAGGAGCACGGCTCGTTGGCGCGCCGGGAGGTGCTGCAGGGCCGCCACGAACGCGAGCCGGATGGAGTCGCGCTCGCCCACGACGACAGCGGCATCGGGCACGGGCTGGAGCCACGCGATCTCCTGGTCCTGCTCCAGCGGGTCGCCGGCAGCCTGGTCGGCGGTGCCGAGGCCGGTGGGCAGGGGGCGGCGCGGCCGGCCCTCGAGGTGGGACAGGCAGACGTTGGTGGCGATCCTGAAGAGCCACGTGCGCACCGAGCTGCGGCCCTGGAACGTCGCGCTCGAGCGCCATGCCCGCAGCAACGTGTCCTGCACGAGGTCCTCGGCCTCGTGCACCGAGCCGGTCATCCGGTAGCAGTGGGCCACGAGCTCTCGACGGTGGAGAGCAGCGAGTCCGTCGAAGTCGTCGAGCCCGGTGTCGCCGCGCCCGACGTCAGCCGGCTCGGTGGTGGCAAGTGGCTGGGCCTCTGTGGTCACCGAGGTCTCCTTCGGGTCGTGGGGCGGCAGCGCCCCTCGGGACGGACCCAGTGTGCCTCCGGCCGCCGACAGGGTCGAGGCTCGCACGGGACCGTTCGGAAGAGTTTTCGCACTCGTCGGCCCGTTGTGCGCCCGGGACGGGCCGAGGACCGCCTAGGTTGGCCGGGTGAGAGTCGTGGTGGCCCGAGAGACACGTGAGGGCGAGACCCGGGTGGCACTCGTGCCCGAGCTGGTGGGCAAGCTGGTCGCCCTCGGCCACGAGGTGGTGATCGAGCCGGACGCCGGGAGGGGTGCTCACCACCACGACGACGACTACGTCGCGGCCGGAGCGCACGTCGACCCCGACGCGCTGGCCGACGCCGACCTCGTCGCCTCCGTGCAACCGCTGCCCACCGCCTCCGTGCGCCGGCTGCGCACCGGCACGACCACGGTCTCGTTCCTGCCGGTGGCCACCGAGCTCGCCCTGGTCGCCGACCTGCGCGACTGCGGGATCACCAGCTATGCCATGGAGCTGATCCCGCGGATCTCCCGTGCCCAGTCGATGGATGCGTTGTCGTCGCAGTCGCTGGTCAGCGGCTACCGCTGTGCGATCGTCGCCGCCGGGTTGCTGCGCCGGTTCTTCCCGCTGAACATGACGGCGGCCGGCACCGTCCAACCCGCCCAGGTCGTCGTGCTCGGCGCCGGGGTGGCCGGGCTGCAGGCGATCGCCACCGCCAAGCGGCTCGGGGCGGTCGTGCGGGCCTACGACGTGCGGGCCGCCTCGGCCGAGGAGATCCGCTCGATGGGCGCCAAGGCGATCGAGCTCGACCTCGAGAGCCTGGAGGGCGCCGGCGGCTACGCCCGCGAGATGACCGAGGACCGGGCCGCTCGCCAGCGTGAGCTGCTCACGCCGTACATCGCCGCCGCGGACGCGCTGATCACCACGGCGGCTGTGCCCGGTCGCACCGCACCGCTGCTGGTCACCGCCGCGATGGTGGAGCAGATGAAGCCGGGGTCGGTCGTGGTCGACCTCGCCGCCGAGAGCGGCGGCAACGTCGAGGGCGCGCTGCCCGGTGAGGTCGTGCGGGTCGGCCACGCCCAGGTGTGGGGCGGGCGCAACGTGCCGGCCCAGATGCCGGGACCGGCCTCCCAGCTCTACGCCCACAACATCGTGAACCTCCTGACCCTGCTGAGCCGCGGGGACAGTGACGCCGGACCGCTCGAGCCCGACTTCGACGACGAGATCGTGGCGGGCGCCTGCGTCACCCACGCCGGCGTGATCCGCCACGAACCGACCCGCGCCGCCCTGGAGGGCACCGCTCGGGACACCGAGGAGGAGCAGCCATGAGCAACGACATCATCTGGCTCACGTTCTTCGTGCTGAGCGTCTTCGTCGGGATCGAGGTGATCTCGAAGGTCTCCTCGACCCTGCACACGCCACTGATGTCCGGGGCCAACGCGATCCACGGGATCATCCTGCTCGGCGCGATCCTGGTGGCCGGTGAGGCCGACAGCACCATCGCCCTCGTCGTCGCCCTCGTCGCGGTGGTGCTCGCCTCGGTCAACATGGTCGGCGGCTTCGTGGTGACCGACCGGATGCTCCAGATGTTCGTTCGCAAGCCTGCAGCGAAGAAGGAGGCCGGTCACTGATGGTCATCCCCACCTGGGCCCAGCTGGTCTTCCTGCTCTGCGCCGTCGGCTTCATCCTGGCCCTCAAGGGGCTCTCGGGTCCCAAGACCGCCCGAGGTGGCAACCTCATCGGTGCGGGCGCCGCGGTCGTGGCCTGCACCCTGCCGTTCTTCTACGCCGACCTCGAGCACGTCGCGCTCATCCTGGTCGCGATCGTGATCGGCACCGTGGTCGGGGTCGTGGGTGCGCAGCGGGTGCAGATGACCCAGATGCCGCAGCTCGTCGCCCTGTTCAACGGTGTCGGCGGTGGTGCGGCCGCCCTCGTGGCGCTGCTCGAGCTGCACCGCTTCGCCGAGCTGAGCTCGCACGGGACGCTGGCCGAGCGCGGGCTCGACGTACCCGCGCCCTACCTGGTCGCCACCGGCTTCACGGTCCTGGTCGGCTCGGTGTCGTTCTCCGGGTCCCTGATCACCTTCGCCAAGCTCCAGGAGCTGATGACCTCGCGCCCGGTGGCCTTCCCGGGGTTGCCGGTGGCCTTCGGTGGCGGCTTCCTGGCAGCGCTGGTCCTGGCCGGGATGATCGTTAACGAGCCCGTGCTGTGGGCCGGCATCGTGCTGGGGCTGCTCGGCCTCGCCCTCGGTGTGCTGCTCGTGCTGCCCGTGGGCGGCGCCGACGTGCCGATCGTGATCTCGCTGCTCAACGCCTTCACCGGCCTCACCGTCGCTGCGGGCGGCTACGTCCTGCAGAACACCGTGCTCCTCGTGGCCGGCACGCTCGTCGGTGCCTCCGGCACGTTCCTGACCCTGCTGATGGCCAACGCCATGGGTCGCTCGGTGCCCAACATCCTGTTCGGCGCGCTCAAGGGCGGCTCCACGCTGGGGGCCGGTGAGGCCTCCGACCGTCCCGTGCGCAGCGCCGGGGCCAACGACATCGCGATCCTCCTGGCCTACGCCGAGAAGGTGATCATCGTGCCCGGCTACGGCCTCGCGGTTGCCCAGGCCCAGCACACGTTGCGCGAGCTGGTCGACGTGCTGATGGCTCGCGGGGTGGAGGTCGACTACGCCATCCACCCGGTCGCCGGTCGCATGCCCGGCCACATGAACGTGCTGCTCGCCGAGGCCCAGGTGCCCTACGAGCAGCTCAAGGAGATGGACGACATCAACAGCGAGTTCCGCCAGACCGACGTGGCGCTCGTGGTCGGTGCCAACGACGTGGTCAACCCCGCCGCGCGGACGACGCCGTCCGCCCCGATCTACGGCATGCCGATCCTCGATGTCGACGAGGCCCGCCAGGTGGTGTTCCTCAAGCGCTCGATGCGTCCGGGATTCGCGGGCATCGAGAACGAGCTGCTGTTCGACCAGCGGACCACGCTGCTGTTCGGTGACGCCAAGGACTCCCTCGCCGCGTTGTTGTCGGCGGTCAAGGCGCTGTAGCGGCTGACAGTCTGGGCCCAGAGCCCGGGGCGCTACTGCGCCAGGCCGTAGAGCCGGTCGCCGGCGTCCCCGAGGCCGGGCACGATGTAGCCCTTGTCGTTGAGGCGTTCGTCCATCGCCGCGGTCACCACGGTGACCGGCGCCTCGACACCCTCGAGGCCGCGCTCCAGGTTGGCCACGCCCTCGGGCGCGCAGAGCAGGGTGATGCAGGTGATGTCGTCAGCGCCGCGATCGGTGAGGAAACGGATCGCCGCGGCCAGGGTGCCGCCGGTGGCGAGCATCGGGTCGAGCACGTAGCACTGGCGCCCGGACAGGTCGTCGGGCAGGCGCTCGGCGTACGTCGAGGCCTCGAGCGTCTCCTCGTTGCGCACCATGCCGAGGAAGCCGACCTCGGCGGTCGGCAGCAGCCGCATCATCCCGTCGAGCATCCCGAGCCCGGCGCGCAGGATCGGCACGACGAGGGGCTTGGGGGTGGCGAGCTTGATCCCGGTGGTGGGCGAGACCGGGGTGACGATGTCGTCGGGGACGACGCGCACGTCGCGGGTGGCCTCGTAGGCCAGCAGGGTGACCAGCTCGTCGGTGAGCTGGCGGAACGTCGGGGAGTCGGTGCGCTCATCACGCAGCACGGTGAGCTTGTGGGCCACGAGCGGGTGGTCGATGACGAGCGTGCGCATGGCCCGAACCCTAGTGCGCCACGCGCCGGCCATGAAGGACCGGGCAGATCAGGAGGTGGGAAGGGTTGGCCCCACCTCGGGGGCGTGCGACTCTGGTGCCATGGCCGAGCAGCTCGCTGGAGTCGACTTCGCCCTGGCTGCCTACCGCGAAGCGGGGGTCTGGCAGGTCCAGGAGCTCGCGCACGACCTGATCGCCGACGTCGACACCCTCGCCCACGCCCTGCGCCGCTTCCCCGGCGACGGAGGAGCAGTCGCGTTCGTGGCGATGGATGAGGACTTCTTCCTCATCATCCGTGTCGTCGGGGCCCGGATCCGGTTGCTGCTGTCGGACATCACTGCGGCCGATGAGTGGGAGCTGGCGATCTCGGCGGTCCAGCACCTCGGGCTGCCGCTGCCCGAGGACGAGGACGACCAGGTCCCGGCCGGCGACCTCGACCTCCTCGGTGACCTCGGCATGCAGGCCATGGACATGGGGGTGCTGCTCGACGACTTCGACCTCTACCCCGACGAGATGCTCTCCGAGGTCGCGCGCCGCCTCGGGTTCGGCGAGCTCTTCGACGACCTGGTCGGCCTCACGTCGGCGTGAGCACCCACGACTGGACCCTCGCGATGAGCGAGGCGCTCGACGAGGCGCGCACTGCCCTGGCGACCGACGACGTCCCGATCGGTGCGGTGGTCCTCGACCCCGAGGCCCGGGTGATCGGACGCGGTCGCAACGTGCGGGAGGCGCAGGCCGACCCGACCGGCCACGCCGAGGTGGTCGCGCTGCGCGAAGCGGCGCAGCAGCGCGGGGAGTGGCGTCTCGAGGGCTGCACGCTCGTCGTGACCCTCGAGCCCTGCACGATGTGTGCCGGGGCCGCAGTGCTGTCCCGCGTGGAGCGGATCGTCTTCGGCGCCTACGACGACAAGGCCGGCGCGGTCGGCTCGCTGTGGGACGTCGTGCGCGACCGGCGGCTCAACCACCGACCCGAGGTGGTCTCCGGGGTGCTGGCGACCGAGTCGGCGGCGTTGCTCGACGACTTCTTCCGGGCGCGACGCTCGGACTGAGCGCACGACTGGTCGCCGGGACCGATCGGTGGGCGGGCTGCTCGGGCGGGGCCGGATTTCGACCCGCCCGGTCCCCTCCGGTAACCTTCCCGGCGGTGGCGTGTCCGAGCGGCCGAAGGTGCAACACTCGAAATGTTGTGTGGGGTCAAACCCACCGTGGGTTCAAATCCCACCGCCACCGCCAGCGTGAGAACAGCCCCCGACCAGCGAGCTCGCCGGACGGGGGCTGTTCTGCATGTCAGAAGGCGTACGGACCGAACCGGCCCCAGACGAGCAAGGCGGCGAGCGCCAGCAGGACGGCGTTGACGACCACCATCTGCTGCTCCGAGCGGCGCACGTGCGTGATCGCCGCGCCGAGCATCATCAGCACCAGCCCGAGGGCGGCCAGCGGGACGAGGTTCGGTGCGATGTCGAGTGCCGCTGGGAGGACCAGTCCGAGGGCTGCCAGCACCTCCAGGCCCCCGATCGTCTTGACGGCCCCCGCGGGGAAGCTGTCGACCCACCCCATCCCGGACTCGGCGAGGGCGGCTCGCGGCTGGGCGAGCTTCATCATCCCGGCGGCGAAGAAGGCGAGAGCGAGCGCGGCGGCGATGATCCAGAGAGTGATGTTCATGAGGTGATCCTGACGATGTGAGTTAATGCGTGAAGTGAACAGGAGGTGTAATGACTTCACGATGCAAGTTATTCCGCTCCGTCCGCGGGTGTCCGTCCGCACCGTCAGGGCTACCCTTCGGGCGTGGAGGAGAACGACGAGACCCGGTGGTTGACGCCCGAGGAGCAGAGCGCCTGGATGGGTCTGGTCGGAGTGCTGATCCGACTGCCGCAGGCGCTCGACGCCCAGCTCCAGCGCGACCACGCCCTGAAGCACTTCGACTACGGCGTCCTGTCCAGCCTGTCCGACGCCCCGGAACGGACGCTGCGCATGAGCGAGCTCGCGTGGCGCACGGAGGGGTCGCTGCAGCGGCTGTCCCAGGTCGTGGCACGGCTCGAGAAGCGCGGCCTGGTGCGACGTACGCCGGACCCGGCCGACGGCCGGTACACCCTTGCGACCCTGACCGCTGACGGCTGGGAGAAGGTCGTCGCCGCTGCTCCGAGCCACGTCGACGAGGTCCGCAGGCTGGTGTTCGACGCGTTGACGGCGCGTCAGGTGGCTCAGGTCGGTGAGATCAGTCGTCGGATCATGCAGCGCATCGATCCCGCGGACCGGATGATCGGCCCGGCGGACTGAGGGCGGGGAGGGGGCGGATCAGCCTTCCTCGGGGCCGGAGACCTCGGCCTCCCACCGGCGTCGCCGAGCCTCGTCGGACGCCTCCCACCAGCGCGGCCCCCGCTCGCCCAGGGCGACCTTCGCCGCCTGGACGCCGGCTCGGGCGGTCGCCTCCTCGTCGGTGCCGCGGGTGCGGCGTACCTCGCGGCGCCAGGCCATCAGCAGGTTGACCAGCTCCTGGCGGCGCTCCTCGGGGATGGCGGGATCGGTCGCGCGCCAGCGACGACCGTCCACGACGATGTAGCGCTCATCGTCCTTCTCGGCGCTCATGGGTGATCTCCTGGTCCGGCGACGGCTGGCTTGCAGGACAGTCCAGCACCGCGCAGCCGCTCGCCCCGCCACCCGCCCGGGTGGGACGGTGCCGCCCGACGGACGGGTAGACAGGGTGGAGCGGGTGGGAGCCGTCCCACCGACCCGTGCCGACCCGAGGAGAAGAGCCGTGCCGTCCTGGACCTCGCCCAGCAGCGCCCGTCTGGTGGCAACCCGGATGCCGCGCAGCCCGGCAGGAGCCGTGCTCGTGCTGCACGGGGGAGCCGCCCGCCAGGGCAGCCCCATGGTCAGTCCCACCCAGCTGTCGGTGCTCCGGATGATCCCGGTGGCTCGTCGCATCGCACGCGCGGGGCGCGGCGATCTCGCGGTGCTGCGGTTGCTCAACTCCGCTCGCGGGTGGGACTCCGGCACGACCCCCGTCGACGATGCCCACTGGGCACTGGACACCCTCGAGGGAGAGCTCGGCGGGCTGCCGGTCGGGCTGGTGGGCCACTCGCTGGGCGGTCGTGCCGCTCTGCTGGCCGGGGCGCACCCCCGGGTGCGCGCCGTCGTGGGTCTCAACCCCTGGGTCTACCCGAACGACGACGCCGACCTGTCGGGTCGCCAGGTGCTGGTCGTCCACGGCACCGACGACCGCATCGCCTCCCCGGCGCGAGCGCGGGCGGTGACCGAGCGGCTGGGACGTCGAGGTGAGGCGCGATTCGTGGAGGTGGAGGGCGGCAGGCACGCCATGCTGCGTCATGGGCGCACGTTCGAGCGCCTTGCCTCCGGGTTCGTGGTGGAGGCGTTGCGCGGCGACCGGGTCTGACCGGCTCCGCCGAATCCCCCGGGTAGGGCACTAGGGTCGACGGACTGCCCCGCGGCCCCCGGGCCGCCCTGACCGACCAGGAGCGCGCCGGTGACCGACCCGTCCCGTGCGGTCGACGCCGCCGAGCACCGGGCGGCGTTCGAGGCGCTGTTCCCAGGGATGCTGGAGGACGGGGTGCTCGATGCGGCGCGGTTGGCGGCGCTGCTGGGGGCGCGGGTCGCGGAGGCGCCCGCCTTCGGGCTGCACTGGACGGGCAAGGCGGCAGCCGGCCAGGAGGCAGGGCTGTCGTCGGACGCCGTCCTCGTGGCCGATGCCGACCCCGAGGGGTGCGGCGGGGACCCGAGCGACGTCTTCATCGAGGGCGACAACCTCGAGGTGCTGCGGCTGCTGCGCCCGGCGTACGCGGGCCAGGTGAAGGTCATCTACATCGATCCGCCGTACAACGCCGGCACCGCCTATGTCTACAACGACCGCTTCGCCGGGGGAGCCGTCGACGACCGGCACAGCGCCTGGCTCTCGATGCTCTACCCGCGTCTGCTGCTGGCCCGCGAGCTGCTGCGTCCCGACGGGGTGCTGTTCGTGTCCATCGGCGACGACGAGATGCGCCACCTCGCCGTCGTGCTGGCCGAGGTGTTCGGCGAGGAGAACCTCGCCGCGACGTTCGTGTGGCAGAAGAAGCGCAAGCCGTCGTTCCTGCATCGCAGCGTGGGCTCTTTGACCGAGTACGTCCTGGCGGTGACTCGCGACGTCGCGCACGCGGCGCCGTTCTCGATCGGGGTGACCACCCTCGGCAAGAAGTACCCGCTCAACAACGCCGGCAACCCGCGCAGCGTGCTGACGTTCCCGGCCGGGTCGGTGCGCTTCGACCTGCCCGACGGGGTGGTCGAGGCGCAGGACATGAGTGACGGCGCCATCGTCACGCACCTGCTGGACGACGTGGAGGTGCGCGACGGGTGCAACGTGGCGGCGTTCCGGCTGGAGGGCGAGTGGCGCTACAGCCAGCGTCGCGTCGAGGAGATCGCCGCGGCGGGCGAGACCTTGACGATCGCCAAGGTGCCGTTCCGGCCCAACCACGTGCGACCCGGTGGCGCGGTGAAGAAGATGCACAACCTGCTCACGCAGCAGACCGCGGACGTCGGCACCAACGAGGACGCCACCGCCGAGCTCGAGGCGGTGCTGGGGGGCGCGTTGTTCGAGAACCCCAAGCCGACCAGCCTGATCCGCACGCTGGTCAAGGCCGTCACCTACGCCGATCCCGACGCCCTCGTGCTCGACTTCTTCGCCGGCTCCGGCACCACCGGCCACGCCGTCGCGCTGCTCAACGCAGCCGATGGTGGCCGGCGGCGCGTGGTGAGCGTCAACCTCCCCGAACCCGTGCCGGCCGGCTCAACCGCTGCCCGTCACGGCTACGCCACGGTCGCCGACCTCACCCGCGCCCGGTTGGCCTGGGTGGCCGAGCACGTGACCGGCGCCGCGCCCCTGCGCACCTACCGCGTGCTCGCCCCGGAAGCGGCGCGAGCCTGTGTCGACGTACGTCCGGGGTGCCTGGTGGCCGGCGAGCGGCTTCACGCGGGCGTGCAGCTGGATGGGGGTGCTGGGTCAGCGGGGGGAGAGGGTTTACCCGGCTGACCGGGTAAACCCACACTTGTCGGCCAATACTCTCGACGACAAGTGGTGGTTTACCCGGTCGACCGGGTAAACCCTCGCGGACGCCCGCGTCCCCCGTCAGACACGAGCCGAGGACCGGCCCGGCAGCAGCACGCAGAAGCGGGGACCGCCGGTCTCGGAGGTCTCCAGCCAGATCCGCCCGCCGTGCAGCTCGGCGATGCGACGACAGACCGCCAGCCCCACGCCGCTGCCGATGACGCGGTCGTCCTGGGCGCCGCGCTCGAACATCGCGAAGATGCCGTCGGTGTGCTCGATCGGGTCGCCGTTGTCGGTGACGCGCAGGATCGGCCACGTGGTCGCCTCGTCGCGTACGACGTCGACGACCACCTCGGGGTCGCGGTCGTCGGGGACGTACTTGAGCGCGTTGCCGATGAGGTTGGACAGGAGCTGGCGGAGCAACCGCGGGTCCCCGACGATCTCGACCATGTCCCGGACGTCGACCCGCCCGTTGCGGGTGCTCGCCGCGAGCTGCTCCTCGGCGGCAGCCTTCGCCTCGTCGCTCAGCGAGGTCGGATCGTGAGCGATCTGCTCGTGGCCGACCTGCGCGAAGGTCAAGATGTCGTCGATGAGGCTCGAGCCCCGGTCCGCCGCGTTCTCGATCCGCGCCAGGTGGTCTCGCTGGGTGGGGTTGTCGATGGTCATCGCGAGTATTCCGGCAAACCCCTTGATGATGGTCAACGGGGTGCGCAGGTCATGGGCCATCGCTGCGGTGAAGTCCGCGAGGTCGTCGTTGGCGCGCCGCAGCGCGTCCTCGGCGTCGCGTCGTTCGGTGACGTCGTCAAGCAGCGTGTGGAAGGTGACGTGGTCGCCGTCGACGACGGTCCACAGCGTGATGTCCACGTTGAGCCGGCGGCCGTCGACGGTGATCACCGTGACCTCGTACTTCTGGTCGGGCGGCAGCGGGCCCTCTCCGGCGAAGTAGGTGCGCAGGTCCGATCGCTCGTCGCCGTAGGGGTTGGTCCGCTCGACGAGCTCATCGATCGTGCGCCCGAGAAGTTCCTTGTGCGTGAGATCGAACAGTGCTGTGGCGGCGGAATTGCTGTCGGTCACCCGTCCACGGACGTCGAACTCCAGGTAGGCCGACGACGAGGCGTTGATGATGGCGCGGGTCCGATGCTCCGCGCCCCGCTGCGCCTCCAGTGCATGGCGGGCGACGTCGAACGCGTCCTCGGCACCGGCGCGGCGAAGATCGACCTCGCGCAGGCGTGCGGCCTGGATCCACACGAGCACGGCACTTACCAGGGA
This sequence comes from uncultured Actinomycetota bacterium, assembly GCA_963760515.1. Taxonomy (GTDB): domain Bacteria; phylum Actinomycetota; class Actinomycetes; order Propionibacteriales; family Nocardioidaceae; genus Nocardioides. Next base: position 1,112,377 of record CAVXDL010000006.1, on the reverse strand, counting down.
CACCGCCGTGGCCGCCAACGCGATGGTGCCGGCGGTCGTCCTGGCGGCGGCGGTCTCGGGCTGCAAGCGCACCACCACCCAGGCCGCCGCGATCGGGACGATCACCGCGATCGGCAGGAAGCGGCGGACGAGGATCCCGCCCGCTGTGTTGCCACTGAGGAGGGCGACGTAACCCTCGCCACTGCGGCGCAGAAGCACGCCGAGCGCTCCGAGGAGAAGCGCAAGGGCGGTGCGAGCGGCGATGCTGCGGAACGGTCCGATCGCGGACAGCGACTCGGCACCGAACGCGTAGCCGACCAGGGTCGCCGCTGCCAGGGTGAGCGTGAGCGTGGCCAGGACCTGGCCGAGCACGACCCTGCCGCACTCTGCCAGGACCAGCGCCGTGCAGATCAACGCGAGACCGGTGGCCGTGGCCAGCGACATCCTCCCGGCCGGGTCGCTGCCGGGCGTGCCCGGGTCGAGGCCGAAGGGGTTGTCGAGGAAAGAGGTCATGTCGAACAAGTAGGAGAGCGCCATGACGACGGCAAACAGCACGATCGCGACCGCCAGGCTCAATGCGGCCCGGTGAGCGTGGCGGTGCGACGAGCCGGTGAGTAGGACCGCGATCCCCAACGCGCTCATGGCCGTGGCCGTGGAGAGCTTCATGGAAGCCCGGTCGGGGCCGAGGCTGTAGAGCGTCGGTACGTCGACGAGCCAGCCGAGCATCGCTGCGCATCCGATCAGCAGCAGCAGCGATCCTGCGACGGTGGCCGCGACCGCGAGCCGTTGCACGATCGCTGCCTGTGGCAGGCTCGCCCGCGTCTTGGCCTCGATAGCGTCGAGCAGCGCGCGCTCCTCCGCGGTCGCACGTGCAGGGGTCTCCTTGGCCACCACGTCATCTTGTCATCACGCGCGCAGCGCCGTTCGCATGATCGAGCCTCAGTCGCCCAAGGGGCACCGATGTCGCGCCGGGACCGTCAGACCGCGAGACGGCACACCGCGAGCAGCGTGCCGGGGGTGTCGCCGGTGTAGACGGCCCAACCGTCGTCGAAGCTGACGTGGCGCACGTCGTGCTGCTGGAGCACCAGCGCCGAGCCGGGGATCACGTCGGGGCCGAACCCGGTCGCCGAGCACTCGTGGCGTGCCATGAGGGCATCGAGGCGGCCCTGGTGCGGCGAGGTGGTCGTGGCAACGCCCTGCTCGGGTCGGCCCGAGGCGCCGGAGGTCTCGGCCGCACCGGCCGAGGCGATGGTGACGAACGCCAGGGCGCTGACCACCGCACACTTCAGGACCTGCACGCCGAGGCGGAGCGAGGTCGGTGGCGTACGAGTCATCGGGGTCTCCAAGGACAGGCGGGATGGGGGTGGCGGCGCGCGTCGACCACGGCCCGCGAGGGGGGCGGCGGAGCCGGGCGAAGGGCCGCTCGAGGAGCGGTGCGTTGTGTCTGGTCAACGACCTGCCGCGCAGGAGGTCACGCTGGACAAGACCACTTGTGCGGGTCTTCACTCTGCGGCCGCCTCGCGAAGGGCGCGGCGAGCGGTGGAAGGATGCGGCCATGACCTGGTTCTGCTCGCCCGCCGACGTCTCCGCCCGCCTGCACGAAGTCGGCTACCTGGCGGACGCGGCCACGGCCACGACGGCCTACCTCGCCGGTGCGCTGGAGAAGCCGCTGCTCGTGGAGGGGCCCGCCGGCGTGGGCAAGACCGAGCTCGCCAAGGCAGTGGCGCGAGCCGCGGGCGCCGACCTGGTGCGGTTGCAGTGCTATGAAGGGCTCGACGAGGCCCGCGCGCTGTATGAGTGGAACTACAAGAAGCAGCTGCTGCGCATCCAGGCCACCGGGGCGGCCGGCGCCGACCAGGAGTGGTCGGCGACCCATGACGACATCTTCACCGAGGAGTTCCTGCTCACCCGACCGCTGCTCACCGCCATCAGGCGCGAGGAGCCGACCGTGCTCCTCATCGACGAGGTCGACAAGACCGACATCGAGGTGGAGGGCCTGCTGCTGGAGGTGCTCAGCGACTTCCAGGTGACCATCCCCGAGCTGGGCACGATGAGCGCGGTCAGGCGTCCGTTCGTCGTGCTGACCTCGAACGCGAGCCGGGAGCTGTCCGAGGCGGTCAAGCGGCGCTGCCTCTACCTCCACCTCGACTACCCCGACGCTGCACGCGAGCAGGAGATCGTGGCCTCGCAAGTGCCCGACCTCGACGACCGGGTCACCGGACAGCTGGTGGCCACGATCTCGCGCCTGCGCGACCTCGAGCTCAAGAAGGCTCCCTCGATCGCGGAGTCGGTCGACTGGGCGCGCACCTTGGTGGCCCTGGAGATCGGCGACCTCGACGACAAGGCGATCGCCGACACCCTGGGAGTGGTCCTCAAGCACCGCTCCGACCACGCGCGAGCGGTCAAAGAGCTGAAGCTGGCCCGATGAGGTTCGGGGACGTGCCCGCATGAGCAGCGGACTGGTCGGGCGCCACATCGCCTTCCTGGAGGCGCTTCGCGGCGCCGGTCTGCCGGTCTCCCTGGCCGAGGACCTGGACGCCGTCGCTGCGCTGAGCGTGATCGAGTGGGACGACCGGCGCGTGGTGCACGACGCCTACGCCGCCACGGTGGTCAAGCGGCAGGCCCAGCGCCCGACGTTCGAGGCACTCTTCGACCTCTACTTCCCCCGGCTCGTCGGGGGCGGCGTGGCCGAGGAGCAGCGGCTGGCCGAGGAAGGCCCCGACGCCTCGCCGGTCCGCGACAACGCGGCCGCGCTCGAGGCGTTCCGCGAGGCGCTGCAAGAAGCCCTCGAGGCCGGGGACGAGCAGCGGCTCCAGGAGCTCGCCGCCGAGATGGTCGGCCGCTTCGGCGCGATGCCGGGCCGGGGACCGGGCTTGTCCTCGTGGTCGGCGTACACCGCTCTGCAGCGCGTGGCACCCTCCCAGCTCGTCGACCAGATCGTCGCCGCGCTGCTGGGCGACGGGCTCGTGGAGGAGGAGGCCCAGCGCGCCGCCGGTCGGCGCATCGGCGCCTTCACCGCCCAGGTCGAGGCCGATGCACGCCGCCGGATCGCCGAGGAGAAGGGCGCCCAGCACGTGGCCAGCGTCGCGCTGCGCCCGAGCCTGGACCGGATCGACTTCACCGCCGCGCGCAAGGCCGACCTCGAGGAGATGCGTCGCGAGATCTACCCGCTCGCCCGCCGTCTGGCCGCCCGGCTCACCAAGGAGCAGCACTCCCGCCGACGCGGCCCCCTCGACTTCCGCAAGACCGTGCGCTCCTCCATGTCGACCGGCGGGGTGCCGATGGCCACCCACCACCGCCCCAAGCGCCCGCACCGCACCGAGCTGGTCGTGCTGTGCGACGTCAGCGGCTCGGTCGCCAACTTCGCGCAGTTCACCCTGCTGCTCGTCTTCGCCTTGCGCGACCAGTTCCAGAAGGTGCGTGCGTTCACCTTCATCGACCACATCCACGAGGTCACCCACCACTTCGAGCCGGGCGCCGACGTGGTCGACGTGATGACCGACCTGGCGGCGAGCACGGCTCATGCAGCGCTGTGGGGGCGCACCAACTACGGCCGCGCGCTCACCAAGTTCGCCGAGGACCACGGCGATGCCATCGGTCCGAAGACGTCGCTGCTGATCCTCGGCGATGCGCGGTCCAACTACAGCGACCTCGCCGAGGACGTGCTGCGCGAGATGGCGCAGACCTCGCGCCACGCGTGGTGGCTGAACCCCGAGCACACGCGCCACTGGGGCACCGGCGACTCGGCGGCGCCGACGTACTCCGGCATCGTCGACATGGTCGAGTGCCGTAACCTCACCCAGCTCGCGGAGTTCGTGCACGACCTCGTGTGAGGTCGCCGCTGCGTCCCACGACCGCCCGATCCGACCCGCACGTCGGCGCGAGAAGGCAAGATGGGGGCAGGTCGCGCTGGTGCGGCTGAGATGGGGTGGATCGTGAAGGACCGAGTCATGGGGCGTCGTGCCACGGCGGCAGGTGGACTCCTGCTGGCGGCACTGCTGACAGCGGGAAGCGGAGCGTCGGTGGCGTCCGCGCCGTCGGGCGCCGACACCACACAGCTCGGCCAGGCGCGCGCGGCGGCTCCGACCTCGGACGCAGCGACCCTCCGGCCCGGCACACGTCGCAAGCGTGACGTGGTCTTCGTCGGCAACAACTGGGACGGCACCGCCGACCTCGTCGACCCGACGTCCTTCAAGCGACTGGGTCGCCTCGACATCGTCCCCGACTACGACGAGCGCATGCAGGAGATCGCCACCAACCCCTACCGGCTGGCCTACTTCCTCGCCATCCGCGAGGCGATCGGTGAGGGCCACGACCAGTTCGTCGACGACATGTACTCCTCCAACGACGGCCGGCTCGTCGTCGTCTCCCGTCCCTCCTTCGCCGACGTCGTCGGCATCAGCCTGAAGACCAAGAAGATCCGTTGGCGCTTCGCGGTCAAGGGCGTGCGGTCCGACCACATGGCCGTCTCGCCCGACGGCAAGCGCGTCGTCGTCAGCGCCTCCACGGGCAACGTCGTCCACGTGCTGCGCATCCGCGACGGCAAGTCGCTGGGCCGTTTCGTCTCCGGCGGCTCGCCGCACGAGAGCATCTTCATCGACGGCGGCAAGCGCATCCTGCACGCCAGCATCGGCTCGGTCTACAGCCCCTTCGACCAGGACGGCGTCCCGGACCCGGCCGAGGGTGAGCGCGTGCTCCAGATCGTCGATGCCCGCACGCTGAAGGTCACCCGGCGCTACGACCTGCGCAAGGCCCTGGACGACAAGGGCCTGGACGACGTCTCCATCGCGGTGCGGCCGATGACGCTCTCGCCCGACGAGAAGAAGTTCTACTTCCAGCTGTCGTTCTTCCACGGCTTCGTCGAGATGGACCGACGCTCGGGCAAGATCACCCGGGTCCGCCGCCTGCCCAACCTCGTCAAGGACGTGCCGCGCGAGCAGTACGTGCTCGACTCCGCGCACCACGGCATCGCGATGAACCCGAAGGGTTCGCGGATCTGCGTCGCCGGGACGATGAGCGACTACGCGACGATCGTGAAGCTCAACGACTGGGACCACACCAAGCTGCTCAAGGGTGGGCTCAAGCCCTACTGGGTGACCCCCAGCGCCGACGGGAAGTTCTGCTACATCTCCTGGAGCGGCTCGGACAAGATCTCGCGCATCTCCTACCGCACGGCGCGGATCGACCGGTCGGTCAAGGTCGGCGACCACCCCCAACGCATCCGCAACGGGTTCGTCCGCACGCGGTTCGTGGCCGGGCTGGGGTTCGCCGAGCCGACGCACCCGATCGGTGCGACGCCGTCGGACTGACTGCCCTCAGCCGGCCACGACCGGTGCGAGCCGCTCGAGGGCCTCGCTGATCTGCTCGCCGGACCCGGCGAAGCTGAGCCGCACGAAGCGAGGGCCGTCGACGGTGTCGAAGTCGATCCCGGTGGCGAGCGCGACGCCGGTGCGTGCGAGCAGGTCGTGCGCGAACGCCATCGAGTCCGTGGTCAGGTGGCCGACGTCGGCGTACACGTAGAACGCGCCGTCGGCCGGGGCGAGGTCGGTGATCCCGAGCCGCGGCAGGCCTTCGAGGAGGAGCCGTCGGTTGTCGGCGTAGCGGCGCACGTGGGCGTCGAGCTCGGCGTACGACTCCGGCTCGAACGCCGCCAGGCAGGCGCGCTGCGCCAGCACCGGCGGGCAGATCGTGAAGTTGCCGGTGAGCACGTCGACCGCGCGGCGCAGCTGCTCGGGCACCAGCATCCAGCCGATGCGCCACCCCGTCATCGAGAAGTACTTCGAGAACGAGCCGAACACCACCCCGGTGCGGCTGGTCTCCCAGGCCGAGCGGGCGAGCCGCTCGGCGCCGAGGAGGGGCGCGTACTCGACCCCGTGGTAGATCTCGTCGCTGATCAGCCGGACCCCGGCGTCCTCGCAGAAGGACGCCAACGCGGCCAGCTCGCTCGGCAGCAGCATGGTCCCGGTGGGGTTGGCCGGGCTCGCGACGACCAGCCCGGCGAGGTCCCCGGCCTCGGCGACCGCGGCGACCTGCTCGACCGTCGGTTGGAACCGGGTCGCCGGCCCGGTGGGGATCTCGACCACCTCGCAGCCGAGCGCCGTGAGCACGTTGCGGTAGCAGGGGTAGCCCGGCCGCGCGATCGCCACCCGGTCGCCGGCCTCGAACGCCGCGAGGAACGCCAGCAGGAAGGCCCCGCTGCTGCCGGTGGTCACCACGACCTCGTCGGCCTCGACGGCGAGGCCGTAGGTGCGGCGGTAGTGCCCGGCGATGGCCTCGCGCAGCTCGTGGATGCCGGTGGCGGGGGTGTAGCCGAGGGGGTCGCCGCTCTGCAGCAGCCGGATCGCCTCCTCGTTGACCGCCCGCGGCGCCCCGGTGCTGGGTTGACCGGCCAGCAGGTTGAGGACGTCGCCGTGGCTGCGTTGGCGACGCTCGCCGGCAGCCAGCAGGTCCATCACGTGGAACGGCGGCACGTTGGCGCGTTGCGCGACCTGGAGGCGGCTCACGTCAGTGAGCGTAGTGGGGGCACGAGTTTCACCAGATAACTGGAGAAACTCTCGCTTCCCCGACGAAACTTGTGCGGGAAGGCACGAGTTTCACCACATAACTGGAGAAACTGCTGCTCCCCCGACGAAACTTGTGCGGGAAGGCACGAGTTTCACCACATAACTGGTGAAACTCCCGCCGGGGCGGAGGCCCTCGGCACGGCTCAACCTCCCGCGCGCGCAGCCGCGGCAGCCCCGGCCCGGCGGCCGAAGAACGACCCCTCGCCGAGCTGGGTGCCGGAGCAGTAGCCCTTGCCGTCCTGGGCGAGGTTGGAGGCGCAGGCGCCGGCGACGTAGAGGCCGGCGATCACCGAGCCGTCGGCACGCTGGGCCTCGCCGTCGACGGTGACGCGGACGCCGCCGAGCGTGAAGCCGGCGTACATCGCCTTGCCCAGTCGCAGGTCGAAGACCGCCCAGGGGCCGGTCGCCTGCGGAGCCAGCCACTCGGCTCCCTTGTGGAAGTCGGGATCCTCGCCGCGCGCGGCGTGCTCGTTGTAGCGCTCCAGCGTCGCGGCGACCGAGCCGGTCGGCAGGTCCAGCGCGGTCTCGAGCTCGGCGATCGTCTCGTAGCCGTCGAGGAGCGGCACGAGGGGGAACTTCGGGTACTCGACGTGCTCGCTGTCCACGATCAGGTACGCCGCGGAGTCGGGCTGCTCCATCACGAACTGCGAGGTCCGCGAGTGATAGCTGTCCTCGGCCACGAACCGCTCGCCGCGGGAGTTGACGATGATGCCGGTCAGCAGCCGCGAGGGCGGGTAGACCGGGGCGGTGATGAACGGTTCGTCCATGTGCTTGAGCTCGGCGCCGACCGAGACGCCGAGGCGGATGCCGAGGCCGTCGTCGTAGGTCGAGCCGAGCGTGAAGAGGTTCTTGCCCAGCGCCGGGGTGTGCTCGGCGACCATGTCCGGGTTCATCACGAAGCCACCGGCGGCCATCACGACTCCGCCGGCGCGGATCAGGCCGCTCTCCTCGAAGCGCTTCCAGGCCACGCCGACCACGGTGTCGCCGTCGACGACGAGGTGGGTCGCGCCGGTCTCGTAGCGCACCTCGACGCCGGCCTCCTCGATGCGCTCGCGCAGGAGGTCCATCACCATCTTGGTGCCCTCGGTGTCGCCGGCGACAGGCACCTTGTGGCCGCGAGGGGCCGGTCGGGCGGCCTCCTTGTAGGGCCACACCTTCTCGTTGCCGGTGTACATCAGGCCCTCGGTACCGGGCTGGATCACGGCCTTCTCGGGGTAGTAGGAGCGCTCGAACTCGAACCCGAGCTGCTCGAGCCACTCGAAGTGGGCGACCGAGCCCTCGCAGTAGGCGCGGATCTTGTCCTTCTCCGGCTCCTTGGAGGCGGCGACGAGGTACTCGTACATGTCCTCGACGGTGTCCTCGTGGCCGGTCGCCTGCTGCACCGCCGTGCCCGCGCCGAGGTAGAAGTGGCCGCCGGACATCGCCGAGGTGCCGCCGTGCACGGCCGCCTTCTCGAGCAGCAGCACGCGGGCGCCGGCCCGGGCGGCCTCGAGCGCGGCGCACCCGCCGGCGATGCCGAAGCCGACCACGACCACGTCGTAGGCCGGGGTGTCGGCGGGCAGCGCGCTGGCGGGGATGGTCTCCGGGATGGTGGTGCCCTTGGCGACACTGGGGATGCTCACCCGACGAATATAGAACGTGTTCCAGTTTCTGGCGATGCGTCGCCCGAACTCGGCGGTCCTCCGGCTGTCTTCCGGCTGTCTCGCCCCGCTCGGCGCAGCAAGGCGGGACCGGCGTTTCCGGCTAGACTGCGACACCGCGACCCCGACTCATTAGGTGACGCTCTTGAGCTTCGACGTCGAGCAGCTCGACCGCTTCATCCTCGTGGGATCAGCGGTCACGATCCTGGCGATCCTCGCCGTGCGGCTCTCCTCGCGCGCGGGGCTGCCCTCGCTGCTCATCTACCTGCTCATGGGGGTGGCCCTCGGCGAGGCCGGCCTCGGCATCGGCTTCGAGGACGCCGAGCTGGCCCATGCCCTCGGGTTCGGGGCGTTGCTGCTGATCCTGGCCGAGGGTGGTCTCACCACCAACTGGCGCGAAGCGCGCCCCACCATGCGGCTGGGGGTGTCACTGGCCACCGTCGGCGTCGCGGTCTCGGTCGCGATCATGGCCGTGGGATCGCACTACCTGCTCGGGCTGCCGTGGGAGCTGGCGGTGCTGCTCGGGGCGGTGTGCTCGCCCACGGACGCGGCCGCGGTGTTCTCGGTGCTGCGCGGTCTGCCGCTGCCGCGGCGCCTCACCGGGTCGCTGGAGGCGGAGTCGGGCCTCAACGACGCCCCGACCGTCGTGCTGGTCACCTTGATCTCCACCGGTGCCGTGGCCGACCACGGCCTCCTCGGCACCGTGGCCATCATCGTCTTCGAGCTCGTCGCAGGGATGGGCGCCGGCCTCGCTGTCGGCTTCGGCGGCGCCTGGGTGATGCGGCGCGTCGCGCTGCCGTCGTCGGGTCTCTACCCGCTGGCCGTGCTCACCCTCGCCCTGCTGGCCTACGGGTCGTCCTCGTTCATCCATGCCAGCGGTTTCGCCGCCGTCTACGTCGCTGCGCTGGTGCTCGGCAACTCCGACCTGCCGCACCGGGCTGCGACGAGGTCGTTCGCCGAGGGCGTGGCCTGGCTGGCCCAGATCGGGCTCTTCGTGATGCTCGGGCTGCTGGTCTCGCCGGGTCGCATCACCCTGACCACTGTGGGCCTGGCCGTCGCGGCAGGGCTGCTGCTGACCCTGGTGGCGCGCCCGATCTCGGTCGCGATCAGCTCGGTGGTGCAACCCATGCCGTGGCGCGAGCTGTCGTTCATCTCGTGGGCGGGGCTGCGCGGTGCCGTGCCGATCGTGCTCACCACCATCCCGGTGGCCAAGGGCGTCGGCGGCGCGGACCGGCTCTTCGACATCGTGTTCGTGATGGTCATCCTCTACACCCTGCTGACCGCGCCGACCCTGCCGGTCGTGGCGAAGGTGCTCCGCGTGACACGGCGCTCCGAGCCGCGCGACCTCGACCTCGAGGCCGCGCCCCTCGAACGCGTGGCGGCCGACCTGCTCCAGATCTCGATCAGCCCGGTCTCCCGGCTGCACGGCGTCGAGGTGGGCGAGCTACGCCTGCCTCCGGGGGCCTCGGTGTCGCTGGTGATCCGCAACGGCGAGACCCTCGTGCCGGAGTCGCGCACGGTCCTCAGGCGCGGTGACGACATGCTCGTGGTCACCCCGCGCAAGCAGCGCGAACGCACCGAGGACCGGCTGCGCCAGGTCAGCGCGCGCGGCCGCCTCGCGCAGTGGCTCGACGACTGAGGCCCTACGACTGGGTCCTTACGACGGAGTCCCTACGACGGAGTCCCTACGACTGAGGCTCAGCTCAGGGCGGGCGGGGTGCAGACCGTGGTCGCGGAGGAGGCCACGATCTCGGACCGACCCTTGCGGACTCCGCCGAACTTGTCGCCGACGATCACGGTGATCCCCGGAGCGCTCCCGCGGCGGTTGATGATGCGGACCTTCTTGCCCCCGAGGTAGGAGCGCACCAGCTTGACGTCGGGCGCGCTCGGGTCGTCGGACCAGACCGCGACCCGGATGACGTCGGAGTCGTCGGGGGCGTCGCCGATGTCACCGCGGGCGAACCCCTGGTCGGCCAGGTCGCTCAAGGTGCGACCGGCCAGACCGTCGCGGCCGCCGGCGTTGAAGACGCTCACGGTGATCGCGGCCGGTCGCAGGATGTCGTCGACCTGCACCGGGGTGTCCACGCACACCGGGGCCTCGGCCCTCTCCGGGAACGGCTCGGTCACCGCGCCGAAACCCCACTGCACGGCGAACAGCACCAGGGCGCCCAGCGCCAGCAGGGTCACCAGGGTGCGGAGCCGGGCCAGCCAGAAGCTGCTGATGGGCAGGTCGACCTGCGGCCACTGGAAGCGGGGAGTGTTCATGCCTCGACCATTCGGTGAACGCGCGCGTGCAGGACCCCGCGCTGCTGGAGGGCCGCGCGCAGCGCGCGGTGCAGACCGTCCTCGAGATAGAGCTCCTCGCGCCACTCCACGACGTGGGCGAACAGGTCGCCGTAGAACGTGGAGTCCTCGTCGAGCAGGGTGCTGAGCTGCAAGGTGTCCTTGGTCGTGACCAGCTCGTCGAGGCGCACCTGACGGGGCGGCAGTGCAGCCCACCCACCGCCGGTGAGGTCGTGCGCAGGGTAGGGACGCCCCTCGCCCACACGCTTGAAGATCACGCCGGGGAGTCTACGGGGCCTATCGTGCAGGGCATGACCGCGACTCCCGCGACCCCGGACGAACCCACATCCACCGCCACCAACCCGATCCAGGCAGCCGTCGAGGCCGGCTACGCCTTCACCGGCCCGGCCCTCGAGCTCGGCGGGCTGATGCTCGACGCGCACACCCTGGCGCCGACCCACGTGCGCATCCCGCTCGGGATGGTCAACCGCCATGGCCTCGTCGCCGGCGCGACCGGCACCGGCAAGACCAAGACCCTCCAGCTGCTGGCCGAGCAGCTCAGCAGCAACGGCGTGCCGGTCTTCGCCGCCGACATCAAGGGTGACCTCTCCGGCCTGGCCACGCCGGGCGAGGGCGGTGAGAAGATCGGCGCCCGGGCGGCCTCGGTGGGCCAGACCTGGTCTGCCACCGGCTTCCCCGTCGAGTTCTACGCCCTGGGCGGCGAGGGCATCGGGATCCCGCTGCGCGTCACGATGTCGGCCTTCGGCCCGACGTTGCTCAGCAAGGTGCTCGGGCTCAACGACACCCAGGAGTCGAGCCTGGGCCTGATCTTCCACTACGCCGACAAGGCGGGGCTCCCGCTGCTCGACCTCGCCGACCTGCGGGCCGTCGTCGGCTACCTCACCAGCGACGAGGGCAAGCCCGAGCTCAAGGACCTCGGCGGGTTGTCCTCCTCGACCACCGGGGTGATCCTGCGCGAGCTGATCGCCTTCCAGGACCAGGGCGCCGATGCCTTCTTCGGCGAGCCCGAGTTCGAGTCCGCCGACCTGCTCCAGGTCGCTCCCGACGGCAAGGGCGTCATCTCGCTGGTGGAGCTGCCCAACCTGCAGGACCGCCCGGCGATCTTCTCGACGTTCTTGATGTGGCTGCTGGCCGACCTGTTCCACGACCTGCCTGAGGTCGGCGACATCGATCGACCCAAGTTGGTCTTCTTCTTCGACGAGGCCCACCTCCTCTTCAACGACGCCTCCAAGGCGTTCTTGGACCAGGTCGCCCAGACCGTGCGACTGATCCGCTCCAAGGGTGTCGGGGTGTTCTTCGTGACCCAGAGCCCCACCGACGTGCCGGACGCGGTGCTGGCCCAGCTCGGCTCACGGGTCCAGCACCAGCTGCGGGCCCATACCCCCAACGACGCCAAGGCGCTGCGCGCCACCGTCAACACCTATCCCGGCAGCGAGTACGACGACCTCGGCGAGGTCATCACCAGCCTCGGCATCGGCGAGGCGGTCGTCACGGTGATGAACGAGCGCGGAGCCCCCACCCCGGTGGCCTGGACGCGGCTGCGCGCGCCGGAGTCACTGATGGCGCCCTCCGACCCCGCCGCGATGCAGGCGGTCGTGACCGGCAGCCCCCGCTATGGCAAGTACGCCGAGTCCGTCGACCGGGAGTCGGCCAGGGAGAAGCTCGCCGCCAAGCTCGAGGCCGGCGCGCACAAGGAGGCCGAGGAGGCCGCTGCTGCCGAGGCCGAGAAGGAGGCAGCGGCTGCCGCCAAGGCCGAGGCCAAGGCGAAGTCGTCGAAGAAGTCGACCAAGCAGGAGGAGGGTGGCCTGGTGAAGGACATCGTCTCCTCCGGTGCCTTCAAGCAGTTCATGCGCACGGCCGCCAGCGAGGTGGCCCGCGGGCTGTTCAAGACCGGGCGCCGCTGACCCAGCACGAGGCCCGGACGTCGCATGCGGCGTCCGGGCCTCGTGGCGTCTCAGGCGGTCCAGCGGACGGCGTCGTCAACGAAGTCGGCGAGGGCGTGGACCCCGCGCAGGTCACGGCGCTCGTCCATCAGCTTGAGCAGGCCCTGGGCGTGGCGGGTGCGCAGAGCTGCTCGCTGCGCACGCCGCGGGTCCGGCTCGGGGTGGTCGGGGACCGCGGAGAGGTCGGTGAGGGTGGTCAGGACGGAGGCGTCGGTGTGGGTCATGTCGACGAGGATCAGCCGCGTGCGTTGAGCGCAGGTTGACCACTGGTTACAACCGCGTCTCATCCCCACGTGATCCGCACTACATTGCCCCGGTGAGCACACGTGACGACATCGATGCCATCAGCCAGCTGAAGTACCGCTACCTGCGTTGCCTCGACACCAAGCAGTGGGACGGGTTCGCCGACTGCTTCATCGAGGAGGCGACCGCCGACTACAACGGCCTGGTCTTCGCCGACCGTGCCGCGCTGGTCGACTACATGGCCGAGAACCTCGGCGAGGGCATGCTGACCATGCACCAGGTCCATCACCCCGAGGTCGAGGTCGACGGCGACTCGGCCACCGGTCGCTGGTACCTCGAGGACCGGGTCATCGTGGATGCGGTGAAGTTCATGCTCGAGGGCGCGGCCTTCTACGAGGACCGCTACGTGCGCACTGCGGAGGGCTGGAAGGTCAGCCACACCGGCTACCGGCGTACGTGGGAGATGCACTACGACCTCAGCGACATGAAGGTCAAGGTCACCGGCCCCGGAGTGCACCTGCACTGAGCTCGCAGACAGCCAAGAGGCACGAGTCGGGTGTCGTGGAGAGCGAAGATCGAGCGAACCCCGCGACCGACGCAGGAGGTCGCGACGGGTGAGGAACGAGATCCGGTGCGGTGCGCAGCAACCCTCGCAGCCTGAGCAGGGTGTCGAGGCTCGCGTGGGTTACCCTCACCGGCCGCTCACCCGCCGTACCGGAGGCTCCCATGCCCGCGCCTGCAGACCACCCTCCCGATCCCGAGCTCGCCGCCGAGCGCGAGCACCTCGCCGAGTCCCGGCGTCAGCTCAGCCGGATGCGCGAGCGCGCCGCAGCGATGGACGCCGGGACCGCCGCCGACTGGGTGAGCCGGGAGGTGCTCGAGTCGTCGTTGGCCGAGCGGATGCGTCAGCTGGCCGACGACCCGACGGTCCCGCTCTTCTTCGGCCGGCTCGACCGGTCGGACGGCGAGACCTTCCACGTCGGACGACGCCACATCTCAGACCCTGACGGCAACCCGATGGTGGTCGACTGGCGGGCGCCGGTCAGCCTCCCGTTCTACCGCGCGAGCAGCATCGAGCCGATGGGTGTCGACGTCCGGCGCCGGTACGGCTTCGGCCGGGGTGTGCTGACGGCGTACGAGGACGAACGACTCAGCGCCGCACCGGACGGCGAGGAGTACTCCTCGATCCTCGAGGCGGAGATCGAGCGCCCCCGCGTCGGCCCGATGCGCGACATCGTCGCCACGATCCAGCCCGAGCAGGACGTCATCGTGCGCGCGGACCTCGACGACACCATCTGTGTGCAGGGTGCTCCCGGCACCGGCAAGACCGCGGTGGGCCTGCACCGTGCGGCATACCTCCTCTACGCCCACCGCGACCAGCTGCGCCGACAGGGAGTGCTCGTCGTCGGGCCGAACGCGAGCTTCCTGCGCTACATCCGCGACGTCCTCCCCGCCCTGGGTGAGGTCGAGGCCACCCACGCCACGATCGAGGGTCTCGTCGCGGACGCCACCGGCGCTCGGCTGCGCGGCGAGGATCCCGCGGAGCGGGCCGTGCTCAAGGGCGACGCCCGGCTGGGGGAGGTGCTGCGGCGCGCGGTCTGGACGCAGATCGGTTCGAGCGGGGAGGGACTGCTGGTGCCGCGAGGCTCCCGGCGTTGGCGGGTCCCGTCGTACGAGGTCGACGAGGTGATCGACGGGCTCCGCACTCGCGGGGTGCGTTACGGCGCAGCCCGGGCGATGTTGCCGCAGGCCCTGGCTCACCGCGTGCTGGTGCAGATGGAGCGCTCGGGTGACTCCCCCGACGACCGGGTGCAGGACGCGGTGGCCCGCAGCAAGCCGGTCAAGACCTACGCCGCTGCGATCTGGCCCGCCGTCGACCCCCGGCGGCTGGTGGCCAGGCTCCTCAGTGACCCGACTGCCCTGGCCGTCGCGGCCGAGGGGATCCTCGACGACGACGAGCAGGCGCTGCTCCTGTGGGAGTCGCCGCCACGCTCGGCGGCAACGGCGCGCTGGTCGTTGGCCGACCTGGTGCTGCTCGACGAAGCCCGCGACCTGGTCGAACGGACGCCGTCGCTGGCCCACATCGTCGCCGACGAGGCCCAGGACCTCTCGCCGATGATGTTGCGCGCGCTGGCCCGTCGCTCGTCGACCGGGTCGCTCACCGTGCTCGGGGACCTCGCCCAGGCGACCACGCCCTGGGCAACGACGTCGTGGGCCGAGGCGCTGCACCACCTCGGCAAGCCCGACGCGCACGTCGAGCAGCTCACCCGTGGCTTCCGGGTGCCCGGGGAGGTCATCGAGTACGCCGCCCGCCTGCTGCCCCACATCGCCCCCGATCTCGAGCCCCCGACCTCCGTACGGCGCTCGCGCGGCGAGCTGTCCTTCGACGGTGGGACCGTGGCTATGACCGTGCGGGCTGTCGTCGCCCGAGCAGCGGGGTCCGTCGGTCTGATCGTGCCCGACGCCCAGGTCGCAGCCGTGGCGAGCGAGCTCGACGCGAACGGCGTCGCGTTCACACCGGTCGGGGAGGAGAGCGCTGAGCCGGTCGACCTCGTGCCCGCGTCGCTCGCCAAGGGCCTGGAGTTCGACCACGTCGTGCTCCTCGACCCGGCCGCGATCGTGGCCGGCGAGCCCGACCGTCGTACGGGCCTGCGCCGGCTCTACGTCTGCTTGACCCGCCCGGTCACCTCGCTCACGGTGCTGACCCGCGGCGACCTGCCGTCCGAGCTCGGCCCGGCGCCCGGGTCGCGCGTCGAGTAGCCCGGGCCGGGGCCCGCTACAGGCGGGGGTCGGTCCAGGCGGTCTGCACGACCTCGACGCCGCGCTCGCGGGTGACCAGCCGGCCGCGTCCGGGTGGCATCGGCGCCGGCCGCACGTTGCCGAGCAGCGGTCCTTCCTCCGGGCTCCCCGAGAGCAGCAGCCCGGGCATGGCCAGGTCGCGCAGCGACTGGATCACCGGCTCGTACAACGCGCGCGAGGCGCCGCCGGAGCGGCGGGCGACGAGCACGTGCAGGCCCACGTCGCGTGCCTGGGCCAGGAGGGGCTGGAGCTGCGCCACCGGTGAGGTCTGCTGGGTGGCGACGAGGTCGTAGTCGTCGACCACGACGAAGACCTCGGCCCCGGTCCACCAGGTGCGCCCGCGCAGCTGCTCGGGCGTCACGTCGGGTCCGGGGATCCGACCCTGGAGGTACGTCGCGAGCTCGGCCAGGGCGGGCTGTGCCTGGGTCGCCGAGGTCAGGTAGTGCAGCAGGTAGTCCTCGGGCACCTCACCGAGCAGCGACCTGCGGTAGTCGACGACCACGATCTGGGCTTGCTCCGGCGTGCGGGAACGCTGGATCTCGCTCAGCACGGTGCGCAGGACCGTGCTCTTGCCGGAGCCGCTGTCACCGAGCAGGAGCAGGTGCGGCTCGGTGTCCGGATCGAGCGCCACCGGGGCCAGCTCCTTCTCGTCCACACCGAGGTAGAGCCGCCGGTCGTCCGGGTCCCCGGCCTGGCGTCGGACGGTGTCGAGGTCGACCCGGTCGGGCAGCAGGCGCAGCTTGGGCCCGGCCGGCCCCGACCAGGCCTGGGCGACGCGCGCGACGAGATGGTCGATGCCGTCGCCGAGCGTGGCGGCGGAGCGGTCGTGGTCGATGCGGGGCAGTGCCCCGAGGAAGTGCAGCTTGCCCGGCACGAGCCCGCGGCCGGGTCGCCCCGCCGGCACGAGCTGGGCGACCTTCCGGTCGATCTCGGAGTCCAGCGCATCGCCGAGCTTGAGCTCGAGGCGGGTGCCGAGCAGGTCGCGCATGGCGGCTCTGAAGTCGGCCCACCGAGCGGTCGCGGTGATGACGTGCAGGCCGAAGGTCAGCCCGCGCGAGGCGAGCTGTTGGAGCTCGAGCTCGAGGTCGTCGAACTCCGCGCGCAGCACGCTCCACCCGTCGATGACCAGGAAGACGTCGCCGAAGCCGTCGTCGACGCGGCCCTGGGCGCGGCGCGCGCGGTAGGTCTCGATGGAGTCGATGCCCTGGTCGCGGAAGTAGGCCTCGCGCCGGTCGACCACCCCCTCCACCTCGGCCACGATCCGGCGTACGACGTCGGGCTCGGCGCGGGTGGCGATGCCGGCGACGTGGGGGAGGCCGGCCATCGGGGCGAAGGTGCCGCCGCCGAAGTCGAGCACGAAGAACTGCGACTCCAAGGGGGTCGTGGTGAGCGCCATGCTGGCCACGACCGAGCGCAGCACCGTGCTCTTGCCGCTGCGCGGGCCACCGACGACGGCCACGTGACCGGCGGCGCCGCCGAGGTCGAGGGTGAGGGTGTCACGGCGCTGCTCGCGGGGCCGGTCGACGGTGCCGAGGGGGACGACGAGGCCACCGCGCGCCCGCCAGCCGGGGGAGACGAGCCCCAGGTCGGGATCCTCGACGAGGTCGGGCATGAGCTCGTCGAGGGTGTCGGGGGCATCGAGCGGCGCGAGCCAGACCTGGTGGGCCGCCGGTCCCTGGCCGACCATGCGGGCGACGGCGATGTCGAGCAGCGACTCCTGCGAGTCGACCGGCGCCGCGACGACCACGT
Source organism: uncultured Actinomycetota bacterium (assembly GCA_963760515.1). Lineage (GTDB taxonomy): Bacteria > Actinomycetota > Actinomycetes > Propionibacteriales > Nocardioidaceae > Nocardioides. The sequence goes on along the minus strand of CAVXDL010000006.1, from coordinate 1,095,157 downwards.
CGGGGACGGGCTCCGGCTCCACCTCCAGCGAGAGCACCTCGGCGATCGTGAAGGGCAGGATGCCGCGAGCGTGGCGTCCGTCGGTGCGCGAGACGTGGGTGCGACCCCCGGCGGGAGGCCCGGAGACGTAGGCGGCCTTGAAGCGGGTCATCGTGGTGGGGTCGGGCTTGAGGTAGCCGAGGCCCGGCACGGCCGGCAGCTCATAGGCGTCCGGCACGCCGAGCACGGCGCGCGACTCCTGGGCGCTGAACGTGCGCAGACCGACGCGGTAGGACAGGTGTGACTCCAGCCCGCGCAGCCGCCCTTCCTCGAGCCGCTGCGAGGCGAGCAGCAGGTGGAGGCCGAGCGAGCGCCCGAGCCGTCCGATCGCGACGAAGAGGTCGATGAACTCCGGCTTGGCCGAGAGCATCTCGGAGAACTCGTCGACCACGATGAACAGCGACGGCAGGGGAGCCAGGTCCTCGCCGGCAGCACGAGCCTTCTCGTAGTCGCGGACGGAGGCGAAGTTGCCCGCCTCGCGCAGCAGCTCCTGGCGTCGCACCATCTCTCCCGACAGTGCGTCCTGCATGCGGTCGACGAGCGTGAGCTCCTGAGCCAGGTTGGTGATGACCGCCGAGACGTGCGGCAGCGACGACATCCCGGCGAACGTCGCACCGCCCTTGAAGTCGACGAGCACGAGGTTGAGGTGCTCGGGGGAGTGCGTCATCGCCAGGCCGAGCACGAGGGTGCGCAGGAACTCGGACTTGCCGGACCCGGTGGCACCGATCACCAGCCCGTGGGGGCCCATGCCCTGCTGGGCCGACTCCTTGAGGTCGAGGTGGACCAGCGAGCCGCCCTCGCCGATCCCGATCGGCACCCGCAACCGGTCCCGGGCCGGGCGGGTGCGCCAGGCCGCGTCCGGCTCGAAGGAGCGCACGTCGTCGAGGCCGAGCAGGTCCATGACGTCGCTCGGTCCGTCGAGCTCGCCGGAGGGCGCCTCGCTGGTCGTGACGACGCTGTGGAGGGGCGTGAGCCGCCGCGCGAAGGCCTCGGCCGTCGCCGGGTCGCACTGGTCGGCCTTGGCCCGCACCGGCTCCTCGCGCAGTCGCAGTGCCGTCACCCCCACGGTGCTGCCGGGTCCGGGGTCGGCATCGGGCTCTCGATGATCGAGCACCAGACGCAGGCGGGTGGCGTCCTCGAGCTCGGGCCAGCGGGTGGGGAGGTCGAGCACCGTGACGCCGTGCAGCCCGTCGGACGGGACGACGTGGTTGCCCGGAGGGAGCTCGACGCCGTCGGTGACCAGGAGGACGTGCGGCGTGGCGGACCGTTCGTCGGCGCCGAAGCGGGGGCGCTCGCTGAGGTCGGGGGGCAGGAGCGCGGCGAGGTCGCCCAGGGACGTGCTGACCATCCGCATCGCTCCGACGGCGTCGCTCTGCTCCCGGCTCAGGGCGTGCGGGAGCCACTTGACCCAGTCCCACCGCGCCAGGTGCTCCTCGGTGGTGAGCACCGCCACCACCAGCTGCTCGGGGGACTGGAAGGCGGTCGCCGAGCAGATCATGGCCCGCGCCAGCGCGCGTGCCTGCTCGTCCTCGCCACAGACCTCGATGCGGTCGAAGGCGCGCAGGTCCACCGACGCGGGCAGGTCGGGCTGGGTGCGGTGCACCACGAGCAGCCGGTGCAGCGCGGAGGCGGCCGCGGGGTCCACCTGGTCGATGGGGGCGCTCTCCGGGGGCACGAGCTCGAGGGCCAGGGGTTGGGCGCAGACGCCGTAGCGGACGTGGAGGAACTGCGGGTCGCTCGTCGAGTGCTCCCAGACGCGGCTGCGCTCCTCGGCCAGGGCCGGGAGCGCGGCAGGCTCGGGGTGGTGCCAGTTGAGGGCGCGCCGCTGCCGGTCCGCGGCGTCGCGAGCGAGCGCGCGGACGCTCGCGAGGTAGCGCAGGTACTCGGTGCGCGAACCGGTGACCTGCTGGGCACGCTGCTTACGTTGCCGGTCGATCTGCACGAAGATGAAGCCCAGGGTCGCGAAGAGGAACATCCCGGCCGCGATGAAGCTGCGACCACCGTTGGCGCTGCTGCCACCGATGGTGGCGACCAGGACGATCGAGCCGAGGCTGCCGAGCATCGGGATGGCGTTCATCGCCACCCCGGCCGCTCCCTCGCCGGTCTGGATCTGGGGCGGAGGCTGCAGCGTCACCTGACCGCTCGGCATCTCCGGCTCGCCCTCGCGCGAGCCGCTCAGGGTCGGACCGGTCGTCGCCACGCGCGCCGCGCCGGGCTCGGTACCGAGCACCGGGCGCGGGCGGGACCGCTCGGGCGTGGTCGTCACGCGACCGGCTCCGGGAAGTCGCGCGGAGCAGGGTTAGCGGGCCGCGAGCGGGGGAGGATGGCACCTCGACAGGGCGCGCAGCCACGGCTCGCGGCAGGGAACGTCGGGAGGTGGCGTGAGCGAGGCGAGCGGAGCGACGGCCGGGCGCAAGCGGCGTCTCGGCGACGTGATCGCGCTGAGCGTGCACGGTCCCGCGGGCGTGCTGGACCTCCAGGTGCCGAGGGCATCATCGGGCGCCGAGCTGGCGTCGGAGTACTCACGTCAGGCCAGCCTCCCCTTCCGTCCGCTGCTCTACACCCGTCTCGGGACACCGATCCCGGACGAGCGCACCTTGGCCGAGGTCGGCGTAGCGGCCGGGGCGGTGCTGGTCGCGGCGGGTGGCCCCGCACCCCAGCCCCGTCCAGAAGCGGAGGCAGTGCCGCACGAGCGGTTCGTGCGCCTGTCGGCAGGCGCGCTGTCGGCGTTGTGGATGACGGTGGCGGCCGTGATCGGGGTGGTGGCCGGCGGTGTGGCCGCCGTGCTGCCGGCGTCGTCCTCGCTCCGCGCGGCCGCCCTGGTGCTGCTGGTCCTCGCCGCGCTCGCGGGCGCTGTGCCGCGCGGGCCACTGATGGTGCAGCGCGCGCTCGCGGCGCCGTCGTTCGCCGCGGCCGCGGCGTTCGCCGTCACGTGGGACCCGGCCCCCGAGCTGCTGCCGACGATCCTCGGGGTCGCGGCCCTGGTGGGCGCCCTGGCTGCTGCGTTCGTGCGGGCTGTGGTGCCCGGCGTCGAGGAGGGCCTGCGGGTCTGGCTCGTCGTCGGCGTGGCGCTGTTCGTCCTCACGACGACGGCCGCCCTGGCCGGGGTGGCGGCCCAGGTGGTGTGGGCGGTGCTCCTGCTCGCCGCGATGCTGGCCGCCCGCTTCGTGCCCCAGGCGGCGATCGACGTCCCCGAGGCGTTCCTCATCGACCTCGAGCGGCTGGCGGTGAGCGCCTGGTCGGCCCGGAGCGTGCCGACGCGGCGACGTGGCCGCACGGTCGTCCCGCGCCAGGCGGTCGAGGTGGTGGCCCTGCGCGGCACCCGACTGGTGGTGGCGGCAGCCGTGGCGGTGGCGGTGCTGGCGCCGGTGTCGGCCGTGCTGCTGCTGCGCGAGGCACGGGTGGGGGTCGATGCCTCCGGTGCCAGGGCGATGGTGGCCTTCGCCGGCGCCGCGCTGCTGCTGGCGGCACGCAGCTATCGCCACCCGTCGGCCCGGACCCTGCTGCGGGTCGCTGGACTGGGCTGCTGGGCAGCACTCGCCGTGGCGGTGCTGGACGCAGCCTCGGCCGGACTGGCTGCCGGGCTCGCGGTCGGGTCGATCGGACTCGGTCTCCTGCTCGTGCTGGTGGCCGTGGCCCTCGGCCGAGGGTGGCGGTCGGGGTGGTGGTCGCGCCGCGCCGAGGTCGCCGAAGGGCTTGCGGGGGCACTGGCCCTGGCAGCGATCGTGCCGGCCAGCGGGCTCTTCGCCGCCCTGTGGGAAATGACCGGATGACGTTTAGCCCCCGCAGGCCGGGGTAGTTCCACGGTGTCCGACTCTCAGGTGGCTCGGACGTCCAGGATCCACACCCACTGACTCTCGGTGGCGGCGACCGGCCGCCAGATCAAGGAGATGGCGACATGTCGAACGCCCCTGAATACGGCCAAGGCCACGGCACCCTGACCCGGGCGGCCGGCCTGGTGTCGGACGCCCGCGCAGACTTCAACTCCCTCAGCGCCAAGCTCACCGACCAGATCTCGGCCCTCCAGGGCAGGTGGGGAGGTCAGGGGGCGTCGGCGTTCTTCGTCCTGCACCAGACCTGGACCGAGAAGCAGCGCACGATCGTCGGCGCGCTCGACGAGTTCGCCAGCTCGCTGACCGTGACCGAGCGCGACAACGTCGCCACCGACGAGGACCAGGCTGCCGGGATGAGCCGCCTGACCAACCGGCTCGGCTGACCCGACCATCCGGCACCCCACAGGCCATCAGGAGACAACCACATGAACCTCGACGGAATCCGCGTCAACCACGCCGCCCTCGACCAGGCCGCCGCCGACATGGTGCAGGCCGTGAAGGACATCGACGACCGGCTCAACCGGCTCGAGTCCGAGCTCGCACCGCTCAAGAGCGAGTGGGCCGGTAGCGCCCAGCAGTCCTACTACGTCGCCAAGGGCAAGTGGGACACCGCCATCGCCGAGATGCGTCAGCTGCTGCAGGACACCCACGTCTCGGTCTCCAGCTCCAACCAGGGCTACCGCGAGGCCGACCAGCGCGGGGCGGCCCAGTTCCAGGGCTGAGCCACCCGACGCAGGACATCGACGGGGCCGACGCCGTGGGTGCCGGTCCCGTGTCGACCGTCCGGTCACCGGAGTCGGTCACCTGGTTCGCGCGAGGCGCGAGGAGCAAGAGAGCGCGCGAGATGAGGGAGAAGCGATGAGTCGGGCCCAGGTCACCGCGTCGGGGCTGGTGCGGGTCACCGTCACCTCCGGCACCCGACGGGTCGACCTCAGCCTGCCCGGGGCGGTGCCGGTGGCCGAGCTGGTGCCCGAGCTGGCCCGCAGCGTGGGTCTTCTCGACGCCGCCACCGTCTACGGCGGCTACCGTCTCGTCACCGCGGACGGCCGGCGCCTGGTCGCCGAGTCGAGCCTGACGATCCAGGGCGTCGAGGACGGTTCGGTCATCAGCGTCACCGCCGGTGCCGACGTCGCGCCCACGCCTGTCTACGACGACATCGTCGAGGCCATGACCGACGTCGTCGAGCACGACCTCGAGCCGTGGGAGCCGGCCACGGGCCGACGTACGGCGCTCGGCGCAGCCGCACTGCTCATGACCCTCGGAGCGGTGTCGCTCTACCTCCAGCGCGAGGCCGACCTCGCCCAGGTGGCTGCCGTCGTGGTCGCGGGCGCCCTCGCCGCCGCGGCAGTGGTGCTCTCGCGCGCCCAGCAGGAGCCCGAGGCCGCGGTGAGCGTGGCCTGGATGGGGGTCGGCTACGGCGCGGTGGCCGGAGCGATGCTCGCCCCCGCCGACCGTTACGGCGCCACCCTCGGCGCAGCCGGAGCAGGCGCGCTGCTGGTGGGCCTTGCCGCCCTGATCGGTCTCGGCTCGGGCCGCACCCTGCTGGTGCCGGCCGTGGTCGTCGGCGCCGTGGCGTCGACGGGCGGGTTGCTCGTGCACCAGACCGGCGCCGATGCCGGGGTGCTCTTCGTGTGCGTCCTGACCTTCGTGGTCCTGGTGGGCAGCGTCTTCCCCTGGCTGGCCCTGGGCCTCACCGCGACGACCGTCGATGCGCTGCACGCCCCGAGCGACATCACCGCCGACCCGCACGACGTCGACCCCGCCCAGGTCACCGCCGATGCTCGCGTGGCCCACGAGATCCTGGTGTCCATCACCGCCACCGTCGGGATCCTGCTCGCCCTCGTGGCGCCGCTGGCGGTCTCGCGGGGACTGTCCGGCACCCTGCTCGCCACGCTCTGCGCACTGCTGGTCATGCTGCGCACCCGTCAGTACCGCACCGGCTCGGAGGTCCTGGTCGGGCTGGTCTCCGGCATCGTCGGTCTCGCGGCGGTCGCGGTCTCGTTGCTCGTGCAGTGGCCGTCGTGGCGACCGGGGGCGGCCGTCGTCCTCGCCGCGGGCGGCGCCGTCCTGCTCGCTGCCACGCTGCTGCCGGGAGCGCCTTCCCTGCGCCGCGGACGGTTCGGTGACCTCCTCGAGACCGTGGCGCTCCTGGCGTTGCTGCCCTTGCTGGTGGTGGCCTCCGGGCTGCTCGACCTGCTCCCGGGCTGAGCGCCATGGCCACCAAGAAGGACCTCGTCGAGGCCTACTCGTTCAGCCGTCGACGCCTCGTGACCGCGTTCGTGTCGGGGGCCCCCGGTGGCCGCGAGGTCGAGCCGAGCCGCCCGGGCCGCACCATCGTCGGCGGGGTCGCGCTCGCGGTCCTGCTGGTGGCCGGAGCCCTGGTGCTCGGGATCGTCCGTTCGCCCACCAACGTCGACTGGGACAGCGAGGCGTTGATCGGCGAGAAGGGATCAGGCGCCGACTACGTCAACATCGTGCCCGCCGGCGGCGACGAGCCCGAGCTGCACCCGATCATCAACATCACCTCCGCCATGCTCCTGCTCGGTGCCGACATCGAGTCCACGCCGGTGTCCGCCGAGGAGATCGCCACGCGCCCGCGCCAAGCCACCATCGGGATCCTGCAGGCACCGAGCACGCCGCCCCCGGCGTCCTCCCTGCTGCAGACCGGCTGGACCGCGTGCACGACCACTGCCGGCGGGCCCGAGGCCGGCACCCGGCTGCGGGTCTCGGCCGATGACGACGTCATCGAGACGCCGGCGACGAGCGCCGTCGTGCGCACCCCCGACGGCGCGCTCTACCTCATCGCCGAGTCCGAGCTGGGCTGGAACCGGGCCGCCGAGTCGCGGGCCTACGCCTACCCCGTGCCCGACGACGACAACGCGACCCGGCTGCTGCAGGAGCTCGCCCGGCGGGGCGCTGAGGATGCCACTGCGGTGCCCGCCGACTGGATCACGCTGTTCCCGCCGGGTCGGCCGCTCGCGTTGGCGACGTTCGGCCTCGACGCCGCTGCGCTGGGTGAGCGCTCGTCGGTCGCCGGTCAGAGCGGCGTGCCCGGCCGCGCTCGCGTGGGCACCGTCCTGGAGAGCGGCGAGACCCGCTACCTGCTCCTGCCGGACGGCTTCCTGCGGCTCGACGACTTCTCCTACGCCGTCTACGTCAACGCCTATCCCGGCGGTGGGTCGCCCGACACCAGGAAGATCCCCGGCGCCCCCACCGGCGGCGACCTCTCCGACGCCCGCTCCCTCCCGCGGGCGTTCTGGCCCACGCAGGTGCCCCCGGAGCAGGCCTCGGGGCCGTTGTGCGCCGTCCTGGATGCAGCGCCCGGGTCGGACCCGGGGGTGCACCTGGGCAGGGCCGAGCCGGGCAGCCCGGCCGACGCGGGTGGCGCGGTCGGGGTCCCGGCAGTCGCGGCCGGCGAGACCGAGGTCCAGGTCGATTCCGGGGCAGGAGCCTTTGTCGGCTCCGGCGACTGGGACGCGCTGGGCCCCGCGACCCTCACCCTCGTCGACGACCGGGGTGTCGCCTTCCGGGTCCAGGGTGAGACCGAGCAGGCCAACCTCGGCTATGCCGACGTGGCAGCCGAGGTGGTCCCGAGCGCCTGGCTGGGCCTGTTCAGCAGAGGCGTGGTGCTCAGCGTCGACGCAGCCCGGTGCCCGCCGACCTCGAAGGACGCGGGCCGACCGTGCACCGCAGGCTGATCCGACCGGCCGGACGCGCGTGGGCGTCGGCGCTGCTGTCGGTCGGCGTCGTGGTGACCGGCGTCGTGGTGACGGGTGTCGCGGTGACGGGTGTGGCCCTGCCGGCCGCAGCCGCCGACGGCGTGGCCTGTGACTCGGTCACCGATGCCCAGACGCCACGCGACGACCCGGCCACCGAGGTCGGCGCACCGTTCGAGGAGCTGCAGATCGCCGCAGCCCAACAGGTGGTGCGCGACCTGACCGGACGCGAACCCGGGGCGGGCGTGCGCATCGCGGTCGTCGACTCCGGCGTGCGCGAGGACGTCGCCGGGGTCCCCGAGGTCGGTCAGGACCGCAGTCGCGTGTCCTCCGACACCGCTGCACACGTGTGGTGGCAGGGCACCGCCGTTGCCGGGATCATCGCGGGCGCCCCGCTCGCCGGGTCCGGGGGCCGGGAGCTCCCGGTCGGCATCGCACCTGCGGCCCAGATCTACGACCAGCGGGTCTACGACGTCGGCCGGGAGAGCCCCGCCGAGGGTGCCGCCCAGGTGACCTCGGCCGGACTGGCCGACGGGCTGCGCCGGCTGCTGCCGCGCGTGGGCCGAGACGGCATCCGCATCGTCAACGTCTCGGTGACCGTGGCCCGCAGCGACGAGCTCGAGGCCGCCGTGCGGGCGGTGACCGACGCCGGCGCGGTCGTGGTCGCTGCCGCCGGAGACCGCGCAGACGTCTCCGACCCCGACTCCGACCTGGGGGACTACGCCCCCGGCGAGGACTACGCCGAGCGCATCTGGCCGGCCGGGTTCGCCCGCGACAACCCACGCGTGGTCGCGGTGACGAGCACGGCCCCGCCTGGCCAGGACGTCACCGCCTCGGTGGTCGAGAGCTCGGCGATCGACCTCGCCGTGCCCACCCAGGGCGCGGTCTCCTACGCCGTCAACGGCGCGGCCTGCTCCTTCTTCACCCCGCGCACCGCGATCGCCGCAGCCGAGGTCTCGGGCATCCTGGCGTTGCTCATGACGACGTACCCGCGCGAGAACGCCGACCAGGTCCTCGCACGCCTCTACGACACCGCGACCGGCGGTGGCGCGATCGATCCCGACCACCCGGACACGCGGCTCGGCCGGGGCATCGTGCAACCGGTCGAGGCCCTGACCCGCCTGATCGCCCCCGGTCGCCGCGGCGTCGTGGAGCGCAGCACCCGACCGGCCGAACGCAGCCGTCCGGTCGTCGTGCCCCCTGCCACCCCCGACGTGCTGGCCGCCACCAAGGACCGCGCGGTGTGGTGGGGCCTCTTCGGCGGCGGCGGCCTCGTGCTCGCCCTGCTCCTCCGCCCTCTCCTCGCCCGCCGTCGAGACACCTAGGCCGTCCTAGGATCAGCCCCGTTCGCTACCCCGCCCCCACGTTCGTCGAGTAGTCGGGGACGAGCGACGAAGGAGCGAGAACCCGGCGTATCGAGACGCGGTGAGGCAAGAAGCAGGCCCGTTCGCTACCCACGAATCATCCACAACCAGTGGTCGCAGAAGGTTGTCCACAACCCCATGGTTGAGCGGAAATCACGGTCCCGGACTGTCGGTGGTCGGTGCTTGAGTAGACCCATGGCCAAGCACCTCGACGACACCCAGGGTCACCCGATCCTGCGGTTCCTCGACGTCGCTCGAGCGCGGCCTGGACGAGATCGCTCGAGACCCCCGCCTGGTCACTCACCACGACCGAGACCACGCAGGTCGTCACCGCGCTCTGGAAGCAGACCTGGCGCGCCTGGCGGAGGTCGAAGCAAGGGCATTGACGCAGGCCGAGACCCTCGACCTCCACGGCGCAGCCGGTGCGAAGTCCATCGGGGTCTGGCTCGCGATGACGACCCGCCTGACCCGCACCGAAGCCGAACGCCGGACCCGCCTGGCCAAGCAGCTCGTCGCCCACGACCAGACCCGCGAGGCCATGAGCGCCGAGGTGCGGTGCTGCCGCAGCAAGCGATGGTCATCACCAAGGCCGTCGATGCGTTGGACAACACCGGGCACCGTGACGCGGCTGAGGCGCACCTGATCAAGGAAGCCGGCGCACTTCGACGCCCACAAGCTCGCCGAGCTCGGCCGCCGGATCCTGGAGACCGTCGACCCCGACAAAGCCGACGCGCACGAGGCGAAGCTGCTCGAGAAGCAGGAAGCGCGGGCGGCGAAAGAAGACCCAGTTCCGGCTCTACGACGACGGCGAAGGCCTCTCCCACGGCCGGTTCACGATGCCGACCGCGCAGGCCGCGATGCTGCGCAAGGCCCTGCAGGCGTTGGCCGCCCCGAAGCACGTCCGCGCGACCGAGGGTGCCGGGTCCTATGACTACGAGAAGCCGACCCCGGAGAAGCTGGGCAAGGCGTTCTGCGAGTACGTCGAGCGGTTCCCCGCAGACCTGCTCCCCGCCATGGGCGGGATCAACGCCACCGTGATCGTCACGGTCGACGTCGAGACGCTCCGCGGTGCGTACCAGGCCGCGCACCTCGACACCGGCCACGCGATCTCCCCGGGCCAGCTCCGCCGCTGGGCCTGCGAGGCCAAGATCCTCCCCGCCGTCATGGACGGCACCTCCCACGTCCTCGACCTCGGACGCTCCAAAAGGTTCCACACCACAGCCCAGCGACTGGCGCTGTCGATCGAGCAGCAGACCTGCCAGCACCCCACCTGCGACACCCCAGGCTCCTTCTGCCACACCCACCACAACACCCCCTGGTCCCAAGGAGGGGTCACCAACACCCGAGACGCCTCGCTCCTGTGCCCCTTCCACCACCACCAGGCCCACGCCACCGGTGAGAGCTACCCCCTCCGCACCTGATCGACACCGTGGTCGTTGTTCGTCACCTGTGATCAACTGCTCGCCATGGGCGTGGCCATGACTCGCTATGTCGACTACTTCGCGGAAGGGACGTCGCTCGGGCGATGTGTCGTGCTGCCCGGCAGGCAGTACACGCCGGACGGCCCGCTGCTCTTCTTCGCGACTCACGCGGCACTCATCCGCGGATGGGACGTGCGCCAGGTCTGGTGGGAGGCGCCGGAGCGGGGCAGCTCGTCGATCGCTGAGGAGATCACCTGGGTCGGGGACCAGCTGGACGCAGCCCTCGACGGCTATACCGGGCGGGTCGTGGTCGTCGCGAAGTCGCTCGGCACCTTGGCCGCTGGCCGGGCCGCCTCACGCGGACTCGACGCTGCGTGGCTCACTCCTCTCCTCACCGAGCGGGCAGCCGCTGAACCGCTGCGGTCCTATCCCGCCTCCCAGCTCGTGGTCATCGGGTCGAGCGACCCCTACTTGGACAGGGACGTGCTCGGGGCGCTGCCGGGCACCGGTCTGGTGGTGCCGGGTGACCACGTCCTCCGGGTACCTGAGGACGCAGCCGCCATGGTCACCAGCCACGAGCAGTTCATCCGGGCCTTCGACCCTTGGCTGCAAGGCCTTCATCCCTGAACGCTGCAGCGCCCGATCGACGTAGGGTCCCCCCGTGAGTCGTGTGGTCTTCATGTGCGGGCCCTCGGGGGCGGGGAAGTCGACCTACGCAGCGCGGCTGGAGAGTGAAGGATTCGTGCGGCTCTCCTTCGACGCCGAGATGTGGCGACGCGGGATCTCGACGGTGCCGCTGCCCTCGGACGTACGTGACGAGATCGAGACCGGCCTGCGGACCCGCTTGCTCGACCTGGTGGCGGCCGGCAGGGACGTCGTCCTCGACTTCTCGTTCTGGTCGCGGCGGATGCGCGCGGACTACCGGCAGCTGCTCGAGCCGACGGGCGTCGTGCCCGAGACGGTGTACCTCGCCACCGATCGCGAGACGGTCCTGAGCCGCATGCGGGCGAGACGCGGCCGCGACGGCGACGACTTCATGCTCCCCGACGACCTCGTCGCGCAGTACTTCGACCACTTCGAGCCGCCGACGCCGGACGAGGGTCCGCTCACCGTCATCGAGTAGCCGAGCGGTCTCCGGCTCTCCGAGCGAGACCCGCACCACGGCCGGGCTGCGGCCGCCGTGCCGGCTCGATGAGCGCGGCACGGCAGGCCTGCAGTTCCCAATGGCGGAGGATAGGGGATTCGAACCCCTGAGGGTTTTCACACCCAACCCGCTTTCCAAGCGAGCGCCATAGGCCACTAGGCGAATCCTCCGCGGAGGAGACTACCCGTGGTCAGCGCGCGATACGTAATCGCCTATGCTTTGGGGCAACCCCCCGTGCGGCGGTACCTCACTGAATCCCCCAGGGCCGGAAGGCAGCAAGGGCAGGTGGGCTCTTCCGGGTGTACGGGGGGCCCTTTCTTTTTTGCCACCACCCGTCGCGGTGGTCGGCGGCGGGACGGGGCCGCTACCGGGTGTCGGCGGCGGTCGTTAGTGTCTCCACGTGGACTCACCCCTCGCGCTCTACCGCCGCTACCGGCCGGAGACCTTCGCCGAGGTCATCGGGCAAGAACACGTCACCGAGCCCCTGCGGGCGGCGTTGAGCAACAACCGGGTCAACCACGCCTACCTCTTCTCCGGGCCTCGCGGCTGCGGCAAGACCACGTCGGCGCGGATCCTCGCGCGCGCCCTCAACTGCGAGCTCGCCCCCGTGGCCGACCCCTGCGGAGAGTGCGACAGCTGCGTCGACCTCGCGCGCAACGGCCCGGGCTCGATCGACGTGATCGAGATCGACGCGGCCTCGCACGGTGGTGTCGACGATGCACGTGACCTGCGCGAGAAGGCGTTCTTCGCACCGGTGCGCAGCCGCTACAAGGTCTACATCATCGACGAGGCCCACATGGTCAGCTCGCAGGGCTTCAACGCCCTGCTCAAGCTGGTCGAGGAGCCCCCGCCCCACCTGCGCTTCATCTTCGCCACCACCGAGCCGGAGAAGGTCATCCCGACCATCCGCTCGCGCACCCACCACTACCCGTTCCGGCTGATCCCGCCGCGGCTGTTGTCGTCCTACCTCTCCGAGCTCTGCGTCAAGGAGGGCGTGCAGATCGAGGCTGCCGCACTGCCTCTCGTGGTGCGGGCCGGAGCAGGGTCGGCTCGCGACACGATGTCGGTGCTCGACCAGTTGCTCGGTGGCGCCGGCCCCGAAGGCGTCACCCACCAGCTCGCCAGCGGGCTGCTCGGCTACACCCCCGACACCCTGCTCGACGAGGTCGTCGACGCCTTCGCGGCAGGCGACGGCGCATCGGTCTTCGGCGTCGTCGACAAGGTGATCGAGACCGGTCAGGATCCTCGGCGCTTCACCGAGGACCTGCTGCGCCGGTTGCGCGACCTCGTGATCGTCGCCGCGGTGCCTGATGCTCCGGCCACGGGCCTCATCGACGTCTCCGACGACCAGGGCGAGCGCCTCGTGGCCCAGGCCTCCCGCTTCGGTCGCGCCGACCTGAGCCGCGCCGCCGACCTCGTGGCCACCGGCCTCACCGAGATGCGTGGAGCCACCGCCCCGCGGCTGCTGCTCGAGCTCATCTGCGCCCGGGTGCTGCTTCCCGGCGCCGATCACACCACCCACGGGGTGATGGCGCGCCTGGACCGCATCGAACGCCGCGCCTCGATCGCGCCGCCCACCGCTGCGCTCACCGGAGAGCCGGCGCCGGCCCCGTCCCTGCGATCGTCGGTGGTCGCGCCCGCGCCGATCTCGGCGCCTGTGCCCGCTGCTCCCGAGCCGGTCAGCCCGGCCCCGGTCGCGCAGCAGCCCACCGCTGCGCCGACGGCGCCTGAGCCGCCCGCGCCCAGCCGACCGCCGGCCGACGAGGCGCCGCTCGCGCCGCCGGCACCCCCCGCGCCTGCTCCGGTCGCGATCTTCCCCGAGCCCGAGCGAGCGCCCGAGCCCACCGCGCGGCCGTCCGCCGCCGGTGCCGCCACTGGTGCCGCGCCCGCGGCGCCTGCTGCTGCGCCCGCCGGACCCACCGGCTCGGCCCTGTCGTTGGTCGACGTACGCCGACTGTGGCCCGACGTCATCGAGGCCACCAAGCAGCGGCGTCGCATCACCTGGATCCACCTCACCCAGAACGCTCAGGTCGTGGCGGTGGACGCCACGACGCTGACCCTCGGCTTTGCCAATGCCGGTGCCCGCGACTCCTTCGACGCCGGAGGCAGCGCCGAGATCGTGCGCCAGGCCGCGATCGACGTCGTCGGCTCCGACTGGCGGATCGAGACGATCGTCGACCCGGGCGCTCAGCCCGACGCCGCGCCGCCGCCCCCCGCACGCGAGCAGGCCGCGTTCCCGGCGGCCGAGCCGGCGCCCCAGCCCGCCCAGCCGTCCCAGTCCGCCCCGGAGGCTCCGCCCGCGTGGGCCGACTCCGCCGCACCCGCCGCTGCCCCGGAGGCGCCGCCGGCCTGGGCCGACAGCGAGCCGTCCAGCGCTCCGAGCCCCGCGGCGGCCAAGGCACCGAGCGAGTCGCCCAGCGACCCGCAGGCGATCTCGGCGGCCCGCGGCGCCATCCGGCAGACGCGGGGGATCGACGAGCAGGTCGAGGACCGCCGTGCCGTCGAGCTCGCCGCGGCCGACGCCGATGCCAGCCCCGACGACCTCGATGCCGACTCCGAGGCGCTCGGCACCGACGAGATGCTCGCCCGCGAGCTCGGTGCCAAGGTGATCGAGGAGATCCGGCACGACTGACCGCTTCGCGGGGAGATGGGCCGAGTGGGCGCGCTGGGAGGCGCGACCTAGGGTGGCGCCATGACTCAGAACCCGTTCGACGCCCTCGGTGGCGCAGGTGGCTTCGACATGAACGCACTGCTGGAGCAGGCGCAGCAGATGCAGTCCAAGATCGAGTCCGCCCAGCAGCAGCTGGCCGACGCGGTCGTCGTGGGCAGCGTGGCCGGTGGCACCGTCAGCGTGCGCGTCAGCGGAGTCGGCGACCTCCTCGGCCTCGAGATCGCCCCCGGCACCGTCGACGGCAGCGATGCCGACTCGCTGGCCGACCTCAGCGACCTCGTCGTCGCCGCCTACCGCGACGCCAAGTCGCAGGCCGACACGATGGCTGCCGAGGCGCTCGGCCCGCTGGCCGGCGGTGGCGGGCTCCCCGGTCTCCCCGACGCAGGCCAGCTCGGCTTCTGATCCTCGCGCGGGGCGCCTCCGGTCGGTGGGTGGGTGCCCGTAGGCTCAGGCTGTGTACGAAGGCGTGGTGCAGGACCTCATCGACGAGCTCGGCCGGTTGCCGGGGGTGGGTCCCAAGAGCGCCCAGCGCATCGCGTTCCACGTGCTGCAGGCTGAGCCGGCCGAGGTCCGCCGGCTCGCCGACGTCCTGATCGAGGTCAAGGCCAAGGTCCGCTTCTGCGTGACCTGCTTCAACGTCTCCGAGGACGAGCAGTGTCGGATCTGCCGCGACCCGCGGCGTGACCCGAGCTATCTCTGCGTCGTGGAGGAGTACAAGGACGTCGTCGCGATCGAGCGCACCCGCGAGTTCAAGGGCCGCTACCACGTGCTCGGCGGAGCGATCTCGCCCATCGACGGCATCGGGCCCGACCAGCTGCGCATCCGCGAGCTGATGGCGCGGTTGTCCGACAGCCAGATCACCGAGGTCATCCTGGCCACCGACCCCAACCTCGAGGGCGAAGCCACCGCGACCTATCTCACCCGGCAGCTGTCGCCCTTCGGGTTGCGCGTGACCCGTTTGGCGAGTGGACTGCCTGTAGGCGGCGACCTCGAGTACGCCGACGAGGTCACCCTTGGCCGCGCGTTCGCAGGAAGGCAGACCGCACCATGATCCGACCCACTGATCCCACCACCTCCGAGCTGCGCGCCGGGCCGCACGACGCCCTCGACGTCGAGACCGAGGACTTCGCCCAGCAGATCGCCGACTCCGTGTCGAGCTTCTTGCTGGCGTTGCGCGAGATCGCGCGCGAGGCCGATGGTGGCCGCGCCATCTCGCTGCTGCTCCTCGAGATCAGCCAGGTGCTCCTCGCCGGCGCCCGGCTCGGCGTCCAGCAGGACTTCGCCCCCGGCTCCGAGCACCAGCCCGACGTGGGGCCGGAGGCCGACCTCGACGGCATGCGGCTGCGCCTGGCCGACATGCTCGACAACGTCGACACCTACGCCTTCGTCTTCGACCCCTACGTCCCCGAGGTCGTGGCCAGCCAGCTCTCCGACGACCTCACGAGCATCGCCAGCGACCTCGAGAACGGCCTGCGCCACTTCCGCCTCGGCAACGTGATGGAGGCGCTGTGGTGGTGGCAGTTCTCCTACGTCTCCTCCTGGGGCAACCTCGCCGGCGCTGCGCTCAACGCCCTGCTGTCGGTGGTCGCCCACGACCGCTTGGACGTCGACAACGACTCCGAGATCGACCAGATCGAGGCCGCCGAGGCCGTGCTCGGCACCGAGTAAGCGTCCGGGGCGGCAGGGCGTGCGCCCCACGCGTCTCGGATCCGTGGACATCGTCGGGTCCGGGTGTCGGCACCGCCGTAGAATCGGGACCTGGATCTGGTCCCCGACCCAGGAGTGAGTGAGCCCGGTGGGCATTGTCGTGCAGAAGTACGGCGGTTCGTCCGTCGCCGACGCCGCAGGTATCAAGCGGGTGGCGCAACGCATCGTCAACACGCGTAAGGCGGGCAACGACGTCGTCGTGGTCGTCTCGGCGATGGGTGACTCCACCGACGAGCTGCGCGACCTCGCCGAGCAGGTGACGCCGCTGCCGCCGCCGCGCGAGCTCGACATGCTGCTCACCGCCGGTGAGCGGATCTCGATGGCGCTCGTCGCGATGGCGATCGCCCAGCTCGGGCACAAGGCGCAGTCCTTCACCGGCTCGCAGGCCGGAGTCATCACCGACTCCGCCCACGGCAAGGCGAAGATCATCGACATCACCCCCGGTCGGATCGAGGCCGCCATCGCCGACGGTGCGATCGCGATCGTGGCCGGCTTCCAGGGCGTCTCGCAGCACACCAAGGACATCACCACGCTCGGCCGCGGCGCCTCCGACACCACCGCCGTCGCGCTCGCCGCCGCGCTCGGCGCCGAGGTCTGCGAGATCTACAGCGACGTCGACGGAGTGTTCACCGCCGACCCGCGGATCGTGCCGGCCGCCCGCAAGCTCGACCGGGTCTCCACCGAGGAGATGCTCGAGATGGCTGCCTCCGGCGCCAAGATCCTGCACCTGCGCTGTGTCGAGTACGCCCGGCGCTACAAGATGCCCATCCACGTGCGTTCCTCCTTCTCGCAGAAGGAGGGCACCTGGATCCTGCCTGAACCACCCGAGGGAGAAGAGCCCATGGAGCAAGCGATCATCGCCGGCGTCGCCCACGACCGCAGCGAGGCCAAGGTCACCGTGGTCGGCGTGCCCGACAAGGTCGGCGAGGCTGCCCGGATCTTCGAGGCCCTGGCCGGGGCCGAGGTCAACATCGACATGGTGGTGCAGAACATCTCTGCCGCCGCCACGGGCCTGACCGACATCTCCTTCACGCTGCCGCGTGAGGACGGCACGGCTGCCATGGGGGCGCTGGCGCGCATCCAGGAGGAGGTCGGCTACGACAAGCTGCTCTTCGACGACCAGATCGGCAAGGTCTCCCTCATCGGTGCCGGCATGCGCTCGCACCCCGGCATCACCGCCAAGTTCTTCGCCTGCCTGGCCTCGGCCGGGGTCAACATCGGGATGATCTCGACCTCCGAGATCCGGATCTCGGTCATCGTCGACGAGTCCCAGGTCGATGAGGCCGTGCGGGCCACCCACACCGCGTTCGACCTCGACGCCGGCGAGGTCGAGGCCGTCGTCTACGGCGGCACCGGGCGCTGAGCCCTGCGACAAGCGACCCCACAAAGGACTCTCATGACACGCATCGGAATCGTCGGCGCCACCGGTCAGGTGGGCGTCGCCATGCGCCAGATCCTCGAGGAGCGGAACTTCCCGCTCGAGGAGATCCGGTTCTTCGCCTCGGCTCGTTCCGCGGGCACCGTGCTGAGCTACGCCGGGCGCGAGGTGGTCGTCGAGGACGCCGCCACCGCTGACCCGGCCGGGCTCGACATCGCGCTCTTCTCCGCCGGCGCGACCACCTCCCGGGCGCTCGCAGAGAAGTTCGCGGACGCCGGAGTGGTCGTCGTCGACAACTCCTCGGCGTTCCGGATGGACCCCGCCGTGCCGCTGGTGGTCTCGGAGGTCAACCCCGAGGCCATCGAGCTGGCGCTGGGGGCTGAGGGCAAGCGGATCATCGCCAACCCCAACTGCACGACGATGGCCGCGATGCCGGTGCTCAAGCCGCTCCACGAGGCTGCCGGGCTCGTGCGGCTGATCGCCTCGACCTACCAGGCCGTGTCCGGGTCCGGCGTCGCCGGTGTGGAGGAGCTGGCCACCCAGGTGGCTGCCGCCGGCGAGAAGGGCCGTGAGCTGGCCTACGACGGACAGGCGGTCGCCTTCCCGGAGCCCGCGACCTATGCGCGCACGATCGCCTACAACGTGCTGCCGCTGGCGGGTTCGATCGTCGATGACGGACGCCACGAGACCGACGAGGAGCAGAAGCTGCGCAACGAGTCGCGCAAGATCCTCGGGCTGCCCGAGCTGCGCGTCTCCGGCATCTGCGTGCGGGTGCCGGTCTTCACCGGTCACTCCCTGGCCATCAACGCCGAGTTCGCCGAGGCGATGCCGGTGGAGCGCGCTCGCGAGCTGCTCGCCGCGGCTCCCGGCGTCGAGCTCAGCGAGATCCCCACGCCGCTCCAGGCCGCTGGTCAGGACCCGTCGTACGTCGGTCGTCTGCGTCAGGACGAGGGCGTCGACGGCGAGCGCGGCCTCGCGCTCTTCATCAGCAACGACAACCTGCGCAAGGGCGCGGCGCTCAACACCGTGCAGATCGCCGAGCTGCTCGCCGCGCGCTGAGGCCCGGGGCGGCCATGACACCGGAGCCGGACCTCGAGGCGCTGCGGCGCCTGCTCCCCGACGACATCGTGGTGACGGACCCGGACCTGCTGCGCTCCTACGCGCGGGACCAGTCACGGCTGACGCCTCACCACGACCCGCTCGCTGCTCTGCTGCCGCGCACGACCGACGAGGTCTCCGCCTGCCTGCGGGTGCTGCACGACCTGGCGATCGATGTGGTGCCACGCGGCGCCGGCAGCGGCCTCAGCGGGGGAGCGAACGCCTCTGCCGGATCGGTGGTGCTGTCGCTGCACCGGATGGACCAGATCCTCGAGGTCAACGCCGCAGATCGACTCGCGGTGGTGCAGCCCGGCGTCGTCACAGCCGACCTGCGGGCCGCCGCCGCGCGGGAAGGTCTCTTCTACCCTCCCGACCCGGGGAGCGTCGAGATGTGCACGATGGGCGGGAACGTCGCCACGAACGCCGGCGGCATGTGTTGCGTGAAGTACGGCGTGACCGGCGACTTCGTGATCGGCCTCGAGGTGGTCCTGGTCGACGGGCGGGTGATGCGAACGGGACGGCGCACGGTCAAGGGGGTAGCCGGCTACGACCTGACCCGGCTGTTCGTGGGATCGGAGGGAACCCTCGGGGTGATCACCGAGATCACGGTCCGACTCGTGCCGGAGCCGAGCCCGGCCCACACCCTGGTTGCGTCGTTCGCGAGCCTGCGCGCTGCCGGAGAGGTGGTCTCCACCCTGACCCGGGACGGCCTCGTCCCGTCGATGGTGGAGATCATGGACCGCACGACGGTGCAGGCGGTCGACACGATGTCGCGCATGGGGATGGGGCCCGACGTCGCTGCCCTGTTGCTGGTCCAGAGCGATGACCGCGATGCCGAGACGGTCCTGACGAGGGTGGGCGACATCTGTGCGCGGCTGGGGGCCACCGACCTGGCCAGGAGCTCGGACCCGGCCGAGGCCGATCAGCTGCTCCAGGCGCGACGGCTCGCGCTCCCGGCCCTGGAGCTGCTCGGCGACTGGCTGCTGGACGACGTCTCGGTGCCGCGGTCGCGGATCGCGGACCTGATCCAGGCGGTCGAGGAGACGAGCCGTCGACACGGCGTGGTGATCGGTGTCTTCGGGCACGCCGGCGACGGGAACCTGCACCCCACCTTCATCTTCGACGACACCGATCCGCAGAGCAGGGCTGCGGTGCTGACCGCGTTCGACGAGGTGACGCAGACGACGTTGGAGCTCGGCGGGACCATCACCGGGGAGCACGGTGTGGGCCGGCTCAAGCGCGACTGGCTGGAGCGCGAGCTCGACCCGACCGCGAGCGCCGTGCACGTTGCGCTCAAGGCAGCACTGGATCCGTCCGGCCGGCTGAACCCGGGCAAGGTGCTGGCGCGAGGTGCCGGGTCGACCCGGTGAGAAGGCATCCTGCTCCGGGACGGGTCGTCTCGCGCGGGACCCGACGTGATTGGCTGGACACATGATCTTCATCACCGCGAAGTTCCTGGTCCAGCCCGAGCACTCGGACCGGTGGCTCGAGATCACTCGCGAGTTCACCGAGGCGACCCGAGGGGAGGAAGGCTGTCTCTGGTTCGACTGGTCGCGATCGGTCGACAACCCGGCGGAGTACGTCCTGGTCGAGGCCTTCCGCGACGCCGAGGCGGGTGCCGCGCACGTGGGGTCCGCACACTTCAAGGCCGCTCAGCAGACATTGCCGCCGCACCTGGTCGAGACGCCCCGGGTCGTCAACTTCGAGGTCCCCGGCACCGAGTGGTCGAGCCTGGGAGAGATGGCGGTCTCCTGACGCCCGGTGCGCCCTAGGCGTGCGGTTCGACGTAGGTCGTGGTGACCCACCACGACAGCAGGTAGCTGCCCGCAGCGATCACCGGCACGACGATGAGCATCGGCCAGGTGTCGAGCACGTCGATGAAGAACAGCAGGGCGATGACTGCGGTCAGCCCGACCGCCAAGAAGCTGGTGCTGCCGGGGTCGGGGATCCGGAAGAAGTCGAGCAGGTACTTGCCGCCGATGACGGCCAGCGCGAAGATCAGCGTCAGGAACGCCAGGCCCGGAGCAGTGCCGCACGACTCGGTGCCCTTGATGGCCTCGCAGGTGCGGAAGCCGAGGAAGGTGAGGCCCAGCAGCCCGAGGCCCACGAGCACGCCGGTGACCAACGCGGCGGCTCGGCCCGGCAGGAGCGGGGCGCGCTCGCTGCGGGGGACGGCCTTCGGTGCCTTGGGGGCCTTGGGCTGCTCGGCCGGCTTCGGCGGGGTGGCGACCGGGAGGATGCCGACGGGCGTCTGGGCCTCGTCCAGGGCCTCCAACGCCTCCACGGCATCGGGCGCGCTGTCCGTGGCAGCGACCTCGACGGCGGCGTCGTCGAAGACCGCGGTCTCGGCCGCCTCGGTGTCGGGCACCGCGGCGGCAGCAGGCGTGAGCACGGTCGCGGGGCCCTCCGGCTCGGGCTCGACCGCGTCGTCGGGGGCCGACACACCGGCCGGCGAGAGGACCACGTCGGCATCGGCATCGGTCTCGGCTTCGACCTCGGCCTCATCCTCGGCGCCGGGCCCGTCATCGAACTCGATCGGGAGCTCGGGCTGTGCCTCAGGTGCGGGCTCCGGCTCCACCGCGGCCGCTGGGTCGGCCGCCGGGTCAGCGGCCGGGCCGTCGGCCGGGCCGGGCTGCGCTGGCTTCGGGGTCCGCTTCTTGCGCCCGAAGAGCTTCGGCGGCTCCAGGCTCGGCTGCTCCCTATCGAGGTCTCCCATGCCCACAGTCTTCCATGGACCGTGCCGGAGGGGTGACGCAGAAACCCCGGCCCCGCTCGAGGCGGGACCGGGGTACTGGCGGGAACAGAGTGTCGGGCTGACAGGATTTGAACCTGCGGCCTCTTCGTCCCGAACGAAGCGCGCTACCAAGCTGCGCCACAGCCCGAACGTGCGCCGACCTAAGCCGGCTCACAAGCATCAGAGCATAGCCGAGCCGTCCGGTGCACCTGCAATCGAGGGGTCGGTTTTCGCGACCAGGGTGACCAGGGTGGCCTCGGGGCGGCAGGCGAGCCGGAGCCGGACGTAGGGGCTCGTGCCCAGGCCGGCGCTGACGTGCAGCCAGGCCGAGCCCGGGTCCCCTGGGTGAGAGTCGGCGGGGTGCCGGTGCAGACCCCGGGCGCGGGCCGGCTCGAGGTCGCAGTTGGTGGTCAGCGCTCGGCCGCCGGGCAGACAGACCTGGCCGCCGTGGGTGTGTCCGGCCAGGATCGCGTCGTAGCCCTGGGCGGCGAAGTGGTCGAGCACCCGCAGGTAGGGCGCGTGCGCCACCCCGAGCCGCACGTCAGCGGTGGCGTCGGCCGGCCCCTCGATCTCGTCGAGCCGGTCGTAGCCGAGGTGCGGGTCGTCCACACCGGCGAAGGCGAGGTCGAGGTCGCGCACCCGCAGGCTGTCGCGACGGTTGGTCAGGTCGAGCCACCCGGCGCTCGTGAACGCCCGGGAGAGCTCTCGCCACGGCAGCTGAGGGGTGTCGGTGTGGCGGCGACCGTCGTCGGGCAGCAGGTAACGCAGCGGGTTGCGCATGGTCGGCTCGAAGTAGTCGTTCGAGCCGTGCACGAACACGCCCGGTCGGTCGAGCAGCGGGCCCAGGGCATCCACCACTGCCGGCACGGCGAGGCGGTGGGCGAGGTTGTCGCCCGTGTCGACCACCAGGTCGGGCTCGAGCCCGGCCAGGTCACGGATCCAGGCGAGCTTGCGCGACTGGCTCGGGGTGACGTGCAGGTCGCTGAGGTGCAGCACGCGCAGCGGGCGTTCACCCGGGGGCAGCAGGGGCACCTCGACGCGGCGCAGGGTGTAGCGCCGCGCCTCGTGGGCTGCGTACGCCGTCACAGCGGCGCCGGCGAGCGTCGTGGCGGCCGCCAACCGGGCGAGCGACGGGGGGAGGATCACCCCACCAGGCTGCCACAATGGGCTCATGAGCACCCTCAAGGACCGCCTGCGCACCGACCTGACCGCTTCGATGAAGGCCCGCGACGAGGTGCGGTCCGCGACGCTGCGGATGGTGCTGACCGCGATCACCAACGCCGAGGTGGCCGGCAAGGAAGCGCGCGAGCTCACCGACGAGGACGTCGTCACGGTGCTGTCGTCGGAGGCGAAGAAGCGCCGCGAGGCCGCCACCGCCTTCGAGGACGGCGGCCGCGCGGAGAGCGCTGCCAACGAACGGGCCGAGGCCGCGATCATCGCCGACTACCTGCCCGAGCAGCTCACCGCTGAGGAGATCCAGCAGATCGTGGCCGACGCCGTGGAGCTCACCGGCGCCGCAGCAGAGGGCCCGCGGGCCATCGGCAAGGTGATGGGCGTGGTGCAGCCCCAGGTCAAGGGCCTTGCCGACGGGGGCGTCGTCGCCGCCGAGGTACGGCGTCAGCTCGCCGGCTGAGCGACCTGGCTGCGGGCGTCAGCGCCCGCGTCCGCCGCGTCCCCCGCGACCGCCGTTGCCGTTGTTGCCGCCGTTGTTGTTGCCGCCACTGCTGGTGCGCGGCGGCGGGGCGGGGGCCGGCACGACCTGGACCCCGGCGCCCTCGACGGTGCTGGGGTAGACGAAGTTGATGTTGTCGAGCCCGCCGTCGATCGCCTTCATCGCATCGCCCCAGATGGGGGCGGCGTACCCGGATCCCGAGGCGCTGTAGATCGTCGATCCGCCCACCGAGACGCCGGTGAGGGAGGTCGGGGTCCCGAACTCGTTGGCGCCGGCGATCATCGCCGCCGCGGCCATGTTGGAGGTGTAGCCGGCGAACCACACCGTGCGGCCGCTGTTGGTCGTACCGGTCTTGCCGGCAGCGGCCTGGTCGAGCGCCTGCGCGGAAGCGAAGCCGCCCTCGATGACGCCGCGCAGGATGTCGTTGACGGCGTCGGCAGTGGTCTGGGCCATGACCTGCTGGCACCGCTCGGGGTAGGAGCGGAGCTTGCGGCCGTAGGCGTCGCGGATCTCGGTGACGGGGCGGGAGTCGCAGTGCAGGCCACGGGCCGCGAACGTGGCGTAGGCCTCGGCCATCTCCAACGGGCTGACGTCGGCCACGCCGAGGGTGAAGTTGGGGATCCGCTCAGGCTGCCCGCGCTTGCCCTCGGGGTCGGTGAGCAGCACGCCCATCTGCTTGGCGAGGGCGAACGGCTTGCACACACCGGTGTCGCGCTCGAGCTGCATGTAGAAGGTGTTCACCGAGTCGCGGGTGCCGCTGTAGAGGTTCTCCAGGCCGCCGTTGGTGGAGTTGGGGGTGGTGAAGGTGCCGACGAAGTTGCCCTTGCCGGGGCAGTTGGCGAAGTCGGCGGCGTCGAACTCCATCTCGTTGGGCGAGTTGTAGACCTTGTTGAGCGGGATGCCCTGCTCGATCGCGGTGGCCAGCACGAAGACCTTGAAGGTCGAGCCGGCCTGGAAGCCGTTGGCGTCGCCGTACTTCTTGGGGACCACGTAGTTGAGGTAGGTGAAGCCCTTGTCCTTGTCGCGGCCCATCGGGCGCGACTGGGAGATCGCGCGGACCTCGCCGGTGCCCGGCTCGACCATGGCCAGCGCGCCGATCGCGCGGTCCTGCTGGAACACGTGCGAGCGCACCGACTGGTCGGCGGCGTTCTGGTAGTCGAGGTCGACGGTGGTCTTGATGGTCAGTCCGCCGGAGTTGATGAGCCGCTCGCGCTCCTGCACGTTGCGCCCCAGGGCCTTGTCCTGCTTGAGGTAGGCCAGGGCGTAGGCGCAGAAGAACGGCGCCTTGGAGTTGACGCAGCCGTTGGTCGTGGGCTGCACGCGCAGGCGCAGGCCGATCGACTTGATCTTGTCGGCCTTCGCCTGACCGATCACGTTGAGGTCGGCCATGCGCTGGATCACTACGTCGCGGCGCTCGATCGTGCGCTCGGGATAGTCAGTGGGGTCGAACGCGCTCGGGTTCTGCACCAGGCCGGCCAGGATCGCTGCCTGGTTGAGGTTGAGCTTGCGGGCGTTGACGTTGAAGTAGTGCTTGGCCGCGGCCTGGACGCCGTAGGCGCCGTCGCCGAAGTAGACGATGTTGAGGTAGCGCTCGAGGATCCAGTCCTTGGAGTGACGGTTCTCCAGGGCGATCGCGTAGCGCAGCTCCTTGAGCTTGCGGGCGTAGGTGTCGTCGGTGACCGCTGCCTGTTTCTCCGGGTCGTCGCCGGCCTGCTGCAGCAAGGTCTGCTTGACGAGCTGCTGGCTCAGGGTCGAGCCGCCCTGCACGACCCCGCTCGCAGCCGCATTGGTGAAGAAGGCGCGCATGGTGCCCTTGAAGTCGAGGGCGCCGTGCTCGTAGAAGCGGTAGTCCTCGATCGAGACCAGCGCCTGGATCATCTTCTTGTTGATCTGGTTGAGCGAGACGTTGATGCGGTTCTCGTCGAAGACCGTGGCCAGGACGTTGCCGTCGACGTCGAGAAGGGTCGTCTTCTGCGCCAGCGCGCTGGTCTCGAGCTCCTGCGGCAGGTTGTCCATGCCGTCGGCGGTGTTGCGGGCCGCGAACCCGAGGACGCCGGCGAACGGGATCGCCAGACCGGAGACGACGACGCCCAGCACGACGGACACGATCAGCATCACACCGAGGTGCGAGAAGACGGTGGTGACGTGGGGACGCTCAGCAGGGGGCCTGGACACGCATCCAGGGTACGTGAGCGCACTATCACGGGCCATTTGCTGACCGGAGCGGGGCGTTGCCGTGTCTCGCCCGGAGAGGGCCCTGGACGCCGCGGCGGGCGACCCTCAAGATTGGGTCCAGATCCCCCGCAGGGGTGAACCCGAGGTCCGACCTAGTCATCAGGCACTAGTCATTTTGGACTAGACAAGTTGGGTCGAATGAGTCTGTTGCAATCCCGTGTACTTCTTTAACTTTGTATCACTAGGAAGAGGCGCTCGCGTCAACATCGCGTGAACTCCTCTCATGGACAACACAGACGATCTGGGGACATCTCATGTGGGTAGAAGACTGGGCGCCTCGCGCCGCGTGCCGGGCCGAGCAGCCTGACCAACTCTTCGTGCGCGGTGCGGAGCAGAACAAGGCCAAGCAGCTCTGCCAGGGATGCCCCGTTCGCACCGAGTGCCTTGCTGAGGCCCTCGACAACCAGATCGAGTGGGGCGTGTGGGGCGGCATGACCGAGCGCGAGCGTCGTGCGCTCCTGCGTCGCAAGCCCAGCGCCTCGTGGCGCTCGGTGCTCGAGGGTGCCAAGGCCGACGCCGACGCCCCCGCGAAGGCCGGCGTCTCCGCCTGAGCTCAGCCGTTGCCGGAGAAGCGTCTCCCGAGGACGCCCCCGGCCACGCCGTCGGCCATCAGGTCGACGACGAGGCGGCCAGGAGGCCGCCGATGCGACGCAGTCCGTCGAGGTCGTGCACGTCGGTCGCCAGGGCAGGCGCCAGGGTGGTCGCCACCTGAGGGTGGGCGGCCGCGAAGCGACGGCGGAGCAGCCGTTCGCGCTCGACGAGCCGGCTCTGGTCGGCGTGCAGCCGCAACAGCCCGGCGGTGACCGAGTCAGGGTCGGCCTCACGGAGCCGGGCCGCGGCGGCCATCGCCTCGTCCGCAGAGAGTGACCCCTGAGGTGCGGGGCTCGCGCGGTTGACGATGAGTCCCGCGAGCGGCATCTGGTCCTCGCTGAGCCGTTCCACGAAGTACGCCGCCTCCCGCAGGGCATCGGGCTCGGGGGAGGCCACGACCAAGAACGCGGTCTCGGGCGCCTGGAGCAGGGCGTAGGTCTTCATCGCCCGCTGGCGGAAGCCACCGAAGACGGTGTCGATCGCGGCCACGAAGGTCTGCAGGTCGCGCAGCACCTGGGCACCGAGCAGCCGGGTGAGGGCGTTGGTGATCACGCCGAACCCCGCGGTCACCAGGCGCGCCGGTCCGCGCGCCGGGGCCAGCATGAGCCGGATGAAACGGCCGTCGAGGAAGCTCGAGAGCCGCTCGGGGGCATCGAGGAAGTCCAGCGCCGACCGCGACGGCGGGGTGTCGACGACGATCAGGTCGTAGGTGTCGTCGCGCCGGGCATCGGCATGGATCTGGCCGAGCTTCTCCATCGCCATGTACTCCTGGGTGCCGGCGAACGAGCTCGACAAGGCGATGTAGAAGGGGTTCTCCAGGATCTGGCGGGCCTTCTCGGCGCTGGCCTGCGCGACGACGACCTCGTCGAAGGTGCGCTTCATGTCCAGCATCATGGCGTCGAGGGTGCCGCCGGCCGCTGCGCCGATGCGGACTCCGTCGGCGTCGGTCACCGGCCGCGGAGTGTTGTCGAGGGCCTCGATGCCCATCGACTGCGCCAGCCGTCGAGCCGGGTCGATGGTGAGCACCACGACCTTGCGTCCGCGCTCGGCGGCCCGCAACGCGAGGGCGGCCGAGGTGGTGGTCTTGCCGACGCCGCCGGAGCCACAACACACGATGATGCCGACGGAACGGTCATCGATGAGCGCGTCGATGTCGAGGGGTGCCGCGGCGTCACCGGTGGGGCCGACGCGGGCCCGGGCGCTGGTCATGCCATCCCCAGCTCGCGCAGGCGGGCGGCGAGCTCGTAGAGCGCGCCGAGGTCCATCCCCTGAGGCAACCGGGGCAGCTCGTACGTCGGCACGCCGAGCTCGGCGACGAGCTCGCGCTGCGAGCTCTCCAGGGCGCGTCGTTCAGCGTGCTCGCGCCCCTCGAGGAGCAGGCCCTCGACCAGCGCCTCGCGGTGGTCGTCGCCGATGCCGGCGGCCGTCAGGTCGGCGGCGACCCGCGCTGCATCGGCGGTCGCGAGCTGTTCGCGGCTCAGCTCCTGGGGGCGGACCAGGTTGACGACCACGCCGCCGACCGGCAGGTCGTTGGCCCGCAGGTCGGCGATGCCGTCGGCGGTCTCCTGCACCGGCATCTCCTCGAGCACGGTGACCAGGTGCACCGCGGTGCGGGGCGAGCGGAAGAGCGTCATCATCGTGTCGGACTGCGCCTTGATCGGGCCGACCTTGGCCAGACCGGCGAGCTCGTTGCTGACGTTGAGGAACTGGGTGATCCGCCCGGTGGGCGGGGCGTCGAGCACGACCGCGTCGTACTCGATGGCGCCCTTGTTGCGGCTGTTGCGCTGCACGGCCTCGAAGACCTTGCCGGTGAGCAGGACGTCGCGCACGCCGGGAGCGATCGTGGTGGCGAACTCGATCACGCCGAACTTCTCCAGCGCTCGCCCGGCCCGGCCGAGCTTGTAGTACATCGCGAGGTACTCGAGCAGCGCCGACTCCGGATCGATGTGCAGGGCGTGCACGACGCCGGGCCGGTCGGTGCCGACGGGCAGCCCGGTCGCGAGACGGCGTTCGGCGTAGGGCAGCGGGTCGACGTCGAACATCCGGGCGATGCCCTGACGTCCTTCGACCTCGCACAGCAGCACGTTCTTCCCACGGGTGGCCAGGGCCAGGGCGAGGGCCGCTGCCACGGTGGACTTGCCCGTGCCGCCCTTGCCGGTCACGACGTGCAGACGCACCTTCGGCCAGTCGCTCACGAAGGGGAGCCTAGTGGGCCGAGGGCCCACCGGAGGGGTGATCCCTCGGGCCGATCGCGAGCGGGTCGGCAGGTTCCTGGCCCGCCACGCCGGTGACTGCGCGGCAGGGTCGGCACGAGACGGGCACGGGGCGTACATTCCGGCCCATGGACAAAGTGGTCTCCTCCGCGGCCGAAGCCGTCGCGGATCTGGTGTCGGGATCGTCGGTGGCGGTCGGTGGATTCGGGTTGTGCGGCATCCCGTCGGTGTTGATCGAGGCGGTGCTCGCCACCGGGGTCGACGAGCTCGAGGCGTTCTCCAACAACGCCGGCGTCGATGACTGGGGCCTGGGCCGGCTGCTGGGCGCCGGTCGCCTGCGGCGCATGGTCGCCTCCTACGTCGGGGAGAACAAGGAGTTCGCGCGCCAGTACCTTGCCGGGGAGCTCGAGGTCGAGCTGACCCCGCAGGGCACGCTGGCCGAGCGGATGCGCGCCGGCGGCTCCGGCATCGCGGCGTTCTTCACCGCCACCGGTGGGGGCACCCAGGTGGCCGAGGGCGGTCTGCCGTGGCGCTACGACAGCTCGGGCAACGTCGTGAAGTCCTCGCCCCCCAAGGAGACCCGCGAGTTCCTCGTCGACGGGGTGTCTCGTGAGTTCGTCATGGAGGAGGCGATCGTCGCCGACTTCGGCCTGGTGCGCGCCTGGAAGGGCGACCGGCACGGCAACCTCGTCTACAAGGACTCCGCCCGCAACTTCAACCCGCTGGCTGCGATGTGCGGTCGCACCACGATCGCCGAGGTCGAGCACCTCGTCGAACCCGGTGAGATCGAGCCGAACGACGTGCACACTCCCGGCGTCTACGTGCAGCGCGTGGTCGCGCTGACGCCCGAGCAGGCCGCGGACAAGCGCATCGAGAAGATCACCACCCGACCGCGTACGACGGGGGAGCAGGCATGAGCTGGACGCGTGAGGAGATGGCGGCCCGGGCTGCCGCGGAGCTGAGCGACGGCTCCTACGTCAACCTCGGGATCGGGCTGCCGACGCTGGTGCCCAACTACGTCGCCGACGACGTCGAGCTGGTGCTGCAGTCGGAGAACGGCGTGCTCGGCACCGGGGCCTACCCGTTCGAGGGCGAGGAGGACCCCGACCTGATCAACGCCGGGAAGGAGACCGTCACCCTGCGCCGCGGTGCGTCGATCTTCGACTCCGCCACGTCGTTCGGCATGATCCGCGGCGGCAAGATCGACGCCGCGATCCTGGGTGCGATGCAGGTCTCGGCGGCCGGCGACATCGCCAACTGGATGATCCCCGGCAAGATGGTCAAGGGCATGGGCGGCGCGATGGACCTCGTGCACGGCGCCAAGCGGGTGATCGTGCTGATGGAGCACGTCGCCCGTGACGGCTCCTACAAGATCGTCGAGGAGTGCTCGCTGCCCTACACCGGCAAGAAGGTCGTCCAGCGGATCATCACCGACCTCGGTGTCATCGACGTGGTTCCGGCCGCTGAGGGCGGCGGGTTGCGCCTGGTCGAGCTGGCGCCGGGTGTGAGCGAGGACGAGATCCGCGAAAAGACCGAACCGCCGCTCCTGAGCTGATCGACGCCCCTAGGCTGCGGCGACACCGCCGAGCCAAGGGAACCACGATGTCCGACTCGATGCAGGGACCCCATCGTCGCTCCGTCCTGAAGGGCGCCGCGTGGACCACCCCGGCGATCGTGCTCGCCACCGCCGCGCCTGCCATGGCCGCCAGCGGGCCGGCCAGCGTGGCGCAGAGCGCTGTGGGGGTCGTGGACAGACCCAACTTGAAGATGACGACCACGGTCAGCTTCAGCAACGCCAACACCGGTGCCGCCCCGGCGACCGTCGAGGTGAGAGTGGCGGCGTCCGCCGGTGGAATCTCTGCGGATGACCCGACCGGCGTGACCGGTGGCTGGTCCTTCACGGGAGCGACGCCCGTCGGCTCCGCAGCCATCCGCACCTTCACCTTCATGGGCACCATTCCCGGCGCCGCGACCGCGACGTCCACCCAAGCCAGCTCACTCGGCTTCACCGTCGGAGTCACGACGGCGGTCGGCGGGCTGGTGTCGGGCAACCTCAGGGTCACCACCGTGGTGACGTCGCCCGCGACGGTGACCCCGAACCCGGCCGTCGGTGCCTGGGGGTGACCCCGACGTGGTGCGGCTCACCCGAGGGGGGTCCCTCCCGGCCGGGGTGATGTGCAGCGAGGTCCTGCTTCGGTAACGTCGGGTGCTCTCCCGACGACTTCCTCCGAGAGGTAGCCACGATGACCCAGAGTCCCCCCGCGGAGCGGACGCCCCCGGCGTCTGCTCCCGCGTCCACCAAGCTCCTCAACAAGCCCGGGGTCTTCATCCCGGCTGCCGCGCTGCTCGTGGTCTTTGCGCTCGTGGCGGCGATCTGGCCCGACCAGCTCGACGACGCGCTCGTCACGGCCAACACCAACGTCGTCCAGCAGATCGGCTGGTGGTACGTCGCGGTCGTGACCGGCTTCGTGGCGTTCTCCGTCTGGATCGCGCTCTCGCCGATGGGTGAGATCGTCCTGGGCAAGGACGACGAGGACCCGGAGTTCGGCATCAAGTCGTGGTTCGCGATGCTCTTCGCCGCCGGCATGGGTATCGGTCTGGTCTTCTGGGGAGTCGCCGAGCCGCTGAACCACTTCGCCGCTCCGCCGCCGGGCTCGCCGTCCGGGACCGAGTCGCAGCAGGCGCGCACCGCCCTCGACACGACGTTCCTGCACTGGGGGCTCCACGCCTGGGCGATCTACGTCGTCGTCGGTCTCGCGATCGCCTACGCGGTGCACCGCAAGGGCCGCCCGATCTCGCTGCGCTACGCCCTCGAGCCGCTCTTCGGCGAGCGGGTCCTGGGTCGCTGGGGTGACCTGATCGACATCATCGCCGTGGTCGGCACCCTCTGTGGCGTGGCCACCTCGCTCGGTTTCGGTGTCACCCAGCTCGGCGCGGGCATGAACTTCCTCGGCTTCGTCGACAACCCCGGCACCGGTCTGCTCGTCGTGCTGATCGCGGTCATCACCGCGATCGCGCTGGCCTCGGTCGTCAGCGGCGTCGACAAGGGCATCAAGTTCCTCTCCAACGTCAACATGGGGCTGGCCGGCGTGCTGCTGCTGCTCGTCCTGATCCTGGGGCCGACGGTGTTCCTGCTGAGTGACTTCGTCACCCAGATCGGGTCCTACCTGCAGAACTTCTTGAACCTGTCCTTCAACGTGCGTCCCTTCCAGGAGGACGGCGCTGCCTGGCTGTCGTCGTGGACGACGTACTACTGGGGCTGGTGGATGAGCTGGGCGCCGTTCGTCGGTGTGTTCATCGCCCGCATCTCGCGGGGCCGCACCGTGCGTCAGTTCATCACCGGCGTGCTGCTCGTGCCGACCGCGATCACGTTTCTGTGGTTCTCGGTGCTCGGCGGCTCGGCGATCTACATCGAGGTCTTCGGCAACGGTGGACTGGTCGGGGAGGACGGCTCGGTCTCGACCAACACCGCGCTGTTCCAGCTGCTCGACACCCTGCCGATGGCGACCGTGCTCAGCGTGATCGCGATGTTCCTCATCGTGGTCTTCTTCGTCACCTCCTCCGACTCGGGCTCGTTCGTGGTCGCGATGCTCTCCGAGGGCGGCAACCTGAACCCGCCCGTGTGGAACCGCGTCTTCTGGGCGGTCATGGAGGGCGTGGTCGCCGCGGTGCTGCTCGTGGCCGGCGGGCTCAGCGCCCTGCAGACGACGGCGATCCTGGTCGCTGCACCCTTCAGCGTGGTCATGGTGCTGATGGCGGTGGCGACGGCCAAGGCGTTGATGGCCGAGAACAAGGTCATCCAACGTCAGAAGCGAGCGTGGCGACGCGACCAGATGCTCGAGCACGTCATCGCCGAGACGTCCGCCGAAGCGACGCCGTCCTCGAGCCGGCCACCTCGGAGGGCCGGGCGCGCCCGGCGCGAGTAGGGTGCCCGGCATGAGCAAATGGGAGTACCAAGTCGCGCCGATTCCGCTGCACAACGAAGCGCTGATGCTGAACAACTTCGGCCAGGACGGGTGGGAGCTGGTCACGATCCAGTCCAACGCCCAGGGCGGTCTGATCGCCTTCCTGAAGCGCCCGGTCGCCTGATGAGGAGCCCCGAGGAGCGGCTGGCCGCGATGGGTCTCGAGGTCCCTGAGGTGGCCAAGCCGGTCGCCGTCTACGTGCCGGCCGTTCGCTCGGGCTCACAGGTGTTCACCTCGGGTCAGCTGCCGATGCGCTCGGGAGAGCTCATGGCGACCGGCAAGGTCGGCGCCGGGGTGACGCCCGAGGAGGCCTACGCCTGCGCGCAGCAGTGCGCGCTCAACGCGATCGCGGCCGTGCGAGCCGAGATCGGCGACCTGTCGCTGGTCAAGCGCATCGTCAAGGTCGTGGTGTTCGTGGCGTCGGTGCCCGACTTCACCGGACAGCCGGGGGTGGCCAACGGCGCCTCCGAGCTGCTCGGTGAGGTCTTCGGCGATGCGGGCATCCACGCCCGCTCGGCAGTCGGCGTGGCGGTGTTGCCGCTCGACGCCCCCGTGGAGGTCGAGCTCCTGGTGGAGGTGTGAAGATCCCGTTGCCGCCGGTGCCGCTGCCGGCCTCGGTGGTCGACCTCGCCCGCGAGTACGCCGACGGCACCCGCACTGCCGTCGAGCCACGCCAGGCCGCGACCGTCATCCTCCTCGCGGAGGGCGACCGCCCCGAGGACGGCCCCGAGGTCTACTACCTGCGGCGTCAGGTCTCGATGGACTTCGCCGCCGGGATGGCGGTCTTCCCCGGAGGCGGGGTCGACCAGCGTGACTTCGACGCCGAGATCTCCTGGGCCGGACCGTCGCCGGCGCAGTGGGCCGAGCGGCTCGGCTGCGACGAGCACCTCGCGCGGGCGCTGGTGTGCGCCGCGGTGCGCGAGACCTTCGAGGAGTCGGGCGTGCTGCTGGCCGGTCCGATCGGCGCAGATGGCGTCGGCGACGTCGACGACGAGGTCGTCGCTGACACGACGGCGGACCACTGGGAAGCCGACCGGATCGCGCTGGAGACGCGCGAGCTGTCGTTGTCGGACTTCCTCAACCGCCGGGGGCTGGTGCTGCGCACCGACCTCCTCGGGGTGTGGGACGCCTGGTTGACGCCGGTCTTCGAGCCGAGGC
The DNA here is from genome assembly GCA_963760515.1 of uncultured Actinomycetota bacterium. Classification (GTDB taxonomy): domain Bacteria; phylum Actinomycetota; class Actinomycetes; order Propionibacteriales; family Nocardioidaceae; genus Nocardioides. Next base: position 1,062,218 of record CAVXDL010000006.1, on the reverse strand, counting down.
GCTACGAGACGTGGTTCTTCGTGGCCAAGCTGCCCGAGGGGCAGCGGACCCGCGACGTCTCGACCGAGTCGTCGTCGGTGACCTGGCTGCCGGCGCGGGTCGCCGCGGCCCAGGCGGAGTCGGGCGAGCTGGCGATGATGCCGCCGACGTACCTGACCTCCCTCGAGGTGGCGTGCTTCGACTCGCGTGACGAGGTGCTGGCCGCGGCGGCATCGCGCACCGTGCAGATGTTCACCCCCTCGGTCGAACCCTTGGGGGAGGGCCACACGCTGTCCATGCCCGACCGGCTGCGGTCCCTGGTGGCGGAGCGGCGGGGCTGATGGCCTCGGCCTGGACCGGCGGGTCGTTCGGCGAGCGCGGTGAGTGCCTGCTCGCCCCCAACCCCGGGATGATGACGCTCGACGGCACCAACACCTGGGTGCTGCGCGAGCCGGGGTCCTCGACCTCGATCGTCGTGGACCCGGGCCCGATCGAGGACGGTCACCTCGACCTCCTCGACGAGGTGAGCGGCGACGTGGGGCTGATCCTGCTCACCCACCACCACTTCGACCACTCCGAGGTCGCCGCCGAGCTCGCCGAGCGCAAGGGCTGCGTCGTACGCGCGCAGGACCCGGAGTGGTGCGTGGGCGCCGACCCGGTCACCGACGACGAGCTGATCGAGGTCGGTGGTCTCTCGCTGCGTGTGATCACGACGCCGGGCCACACCGCCGACTCGATCTCGTTGCTGCTGCCCCAGGAGAGGGCGCTGCTGTCGGGCGACATGGTGCTCGGCCGCGGCACGACCGTCGTCGCCGACCCCGACGGTCAGCTCGGGCCCTACCTCGACTCCATCGACAAGATGCGCGCTCTGGTCACCGCGGGCGAGGTCACCACCATCTGGCCGGCCCACGGACCGGTGCTCGATGACGCCGGCGGTGTCCTCGACTACTACCGCACCCACCGTCACCAGCGCCTCGACCAGGTGCGGGCGGCGCTGGCCGAGCTCAGGACGCAGCCACACCCCGAGGGCATCGCCGCCGACGAGCTGCCGCGCAGGGTCGTCGAGATGGTCTACGCCGACGTCGATCCGTCGTTGTGGGTGCCGGCCGAGTGGTCGGTGCGCGCGCAGCTGGCCTACCTCGCCGAGCACGGCTGACAGCGCCCAGTCGCTCGGGGTCGCGAGCAGCTCGGGGTCAGCGCCAGAAGAAGAGCAACGCAACCGCCACCACCAGCAGCTCGGCCGCAGCCAGCGCGCTGATCCCGACGCCGGCCCCGGTGGCGAGCGGGCGCAGAGCGGGGCGACGCCGCGCCACGACGCCGGCGCCGAGGACGACGCAGACGGTGGCGAGCCACACGCCGAAGACGGCGTTCCCGAAGACGGCGCTCCGGCCGGTCACGACCTGCCAGGCCAGCATCAGCAGGATCGTCACGAACGCGGCGCCGATCGCCTCCGCTCCGGGCACGGCGACCCGGGTGCGAGCAGATGCGCGGTAGAGCAGCAGGGCGAGGAGGAGGGCCGCCCCGCCCAGGGCCGCGAAGCCGATGACAGCGACCTTCCGCTCGGTCGTCCACGGCCAGTCGGGCGCGGGCCGGCTCACGGTGGGGCGATCGACGGTGATCAGGTCGGTGGCGATCGAGGTGGTGCCGACCACCCCTTCTTCGCTGCCCACGAGCTCGACCACGAACTCGAAGGCCTCGCTCCCGCCGTACCCGACGACCGCAAGGTGGCTGAGGGTGGCGGTGAAATTTCCTGATGCCGCGCTCCCGCTCAGGTAGGAGCCGCTGAGGGCGAGCAGGCGGGAGTCGTCGAGCCACACGGCCCTGCTGAGCGGATGGTCGACGGTCTCCGGTGACACCGGGTGCTCCCGGGATGGGGCGGCGTCGGCGGACAGGTCCGTCTCGGGATACTCGATGACCTGGTAGCTGCCCTTCCCGACGTCGCGCAGCGTCATCAGTGAGTCGCCGACGTAGCCGGCGCCCACCGGGGCCTGGCGCATCGCCGCCGACGGGGCATCCACGGTGAGGGTGGACCGCCCGTCCCAGCGCGTGATCGACCTGTCGCCGGCGATGCCGACCTCACCGCGGTCCGACACGGCGTAGCGGACTCCGTGGGAGTTCGCCATGGCCGGGACCGGCTGCGAAGTCGTGGCACGTGGACTGATGCGTCCGGCCACCCACGTGGCGCCCCGCCGCCCGATGTCCGGGCCATCGTCACTCCAGGTGGTCGACGTCCGTCCGGACCACACCAGCCAGCGGCCGTCAGGCGACCAGGCGACCGTGTGGATCTGCACGCCACCCGCCTGGGTCAGCGGGATCTCGTCAGCGGTGCCCGCCACGAGGTCGACGATGCGGATCCCGGTGTCGCACGACGTGTCACCGCAGCGGGCTGCTTGATAGCCGTAGGCGAGCCGGGCCCCGTCGGGGGTGAGGGTGACGGGCTGTGAGCCGTCGTCGTAGGGCATCAGTTGAAACTTGCTGAGGCCGTCGGTGAGTGGCAGCAGGTGGTAGGCGCCGGTGGCGGCGTCGACCACGACGGGTTGCCCGTCATCGGTGATCCAGGCTGCCGCTGCCGGGCCGGTGACCAGGCCCTCCTGGGTCTCGGCGCGAGAGGGGACGGCGTACAGGTGGTCGGGCACACCCAGGGTCGATCCGTCGTCGGCCACCGGAGGCGGACCCAGTCGCGGCGGCAGCCACAACGCGGTGCCGGCGACCAGCGCCAGCACCGCGACCGACGCGGCCACGACGAGGCCCAGGTCGCGGCGGCGGGCTCGCCGGCCGCGGGCGAAGGTGTCGGCGGGCACGTCGGCGACGGGGGCGGAGGCGGCGATCTGCTCGAGCTCGTGGCGCAGGTTCATGCCGGCTCTCCGATCAGCTCGGCCAGCTCGGGCGCCAGGGTGCGGAGGCGGGCGAGCGCTTGGCGGGTGGTGGACTTGACGGTGCCGGCCCCGATGTCGAGGGCGCGGGCGGTCTCGACCTCGGTGAGGTCCTCGAAGAAGCGCAGCACCAGCACGGTGCGCTGCTTGGTCGTCAGGCGCTTCAGGGCCTGCTCGAGGGTCAGCCGCAGGTCGGAGTCGACCCGGGCCTCGGGTTGATCGAGCGCGCCCAGGGAGACCTCGGCGAGCGTCCGACGGCGCCAGCGGGAGACGTTCTGGGTGTAGAGGATGCGGCGCACGTAGGGCTCCGGGTCGCCCTCGATCCGGTGCCAGGCCTTGGCGGCCTGGAAGAGCGCTGACTGCACGAGGTCCTCCGCGTGATGGGCGTCCCCGCAGAGCAGGTAGGCCGTGCGCGACAGGGCAGGCGTGCGTGCCGCGACGTACGCGGTGAAGGACTCGTCGTCCGTGATCCTCATGCCGGCCCCCTTTCACCCGCTACTACGCGGCGCGAGCGGGGTACGGGGGTCAGCTCAGGTGAAAAAGTTTCAGCGCGCGCGCTTGGCGAGCCGCTCGACGTCCATGATGACCACCGAGCGGGGCTCGAGGCGCAGCCAGCCGCGGGCGGCGAAGTCGGCGAGGGCCTTGTTGACGGTCTCGCGGGAGGCGCCGACCAGCTGGGCGAGCTCTTCCTGCGTGAGGTCGTGGTGCACGTGGACGCCGTCGTCGGCGGTGCGGCCGAAGCGGTCGGCGAGGTCGAGCAGGGCCTTGGCCACGCGACCGGGGACGTCGGAGAAGACCAGGTCGGCCACGACGTCGTTGGCCTTGCGCAGCCGCGCGGCGAGCTGGGAGAGCAGGCCGCGAGCGACCATCGGCCGTCCCTCGAGCCAGCGCAGCAGGTCTTCGTGCGACAGCGAGGCGAACATCGCGTCGGTGACGGCCGTGACCGTGGCCGAGCGCGGGCCCGGGTCGAACAGCGACAGCTCGCCGAACATCTGGCCGGGGCCCTGGATGGCGAGGAGGTTCTCGCGACCGTCGGGGGAGGTGCGGCCGAGCTTGATCTTGCCCTCGAGGATCACGTAGAGGCGGTCGCCGGAGTCGCCCTCACGGAACAGCACGTCGCCGCGGCGCAGCCGCGTCTCCGACATCGAGGCGCGCAGCGCGGTGGCCGCCTCGTCGTCCAACGCGCTGAACAGCGGTGCTTGACGCAGTACGTCGTTGTCCACGGGACCTCCCGGTGCAGCTGTGGTGAAGATGGAGTGCGGGCGGCGCAGGATGCACCCCTCACGATGGTGCTGATCCTAGGGGGTGGCCGATCTCACAGGCGAACCCCGTGCCTTCCGCGCGCCGTGGGAGCCCAGGTGGCGTCGCCGAGGCCGGACGTGGGGGTCGTGCGCCGTAGGCTGATCGGGTGTCAGCCGAGGAGACCCGCACCAGCCTGGTGCGCCGCGCCCGCAAGATCGACCGGGTCCTGGCCGAGACCTACCCCGAGGCGCGCTGCGAGCTCGACTTCGACTCCGCCTTCGAGCTGCTGGTGGTCACGGTGCTGAGCGCCCAGACGACCGACCGCCGCGTCAACGCGGTGCGTCCCACCCTCTTCGCCGCCTATCCCGACCCGGCCTCCATGGCAGCCGCCGATCGCGCGACGCTCGAAGGCATCGTCGGTCCGCTCGGCTTCTTCCGCGCCAAGACCGAGTCGCTGCTCAAGCTCAGCGCCGCCCTGGTCGAGCGCTACGACGGCCAGGTGCCCGGCCGCCTCGAGGACCTCGTCACCCTCCCGGGGGTCGGACGCAAGACCGCCAACGTGGTGCTGGGCAACGCCTTCGACGTCCCGGGCATCACCGTCGACACCCACTTCGGGCGCCTCGTGCGCCGCTTCGGCTGGACCGAGCAGACCGACCCGGTCAAGGTCGAGCACGACGATCGCCGCGCTGTTCCCCAAGCGCGACTGGACGATGCTGTCCCACCACGTCATCTGGCACGGCCGGCGCATCTGCCACGCCAAGAAGCCCGCCTGCGGTGCGTGCCCGCTGTCGCGCTGGTGCCCGGCGTACGGCGAGGGCCCCGTCGACCCGGAGGCCGCCGCGGCGCTGGTGAAGACCCAGGGGCCCGCATGAGGCGGCTCCTCGGCTCCCTGGCCGCCGTGACGGTGCTGGTGGTGGCGACCGGCTGCAACCCCTCGGTCGCCACGCCGGAGGCGACCACCGACATCGTCGTGGACACCCCGCGCCTGCGGGAGATGAAGGCCGAGGCCGGCATCGACCCCTGTGTGCCCGGGACCGGCGAGGTCGGAGCCGGAGGACTCCCGGCGCTCGAGCTGCCCTGCCTGGGTGGCGGTCCGTCGGTCGACCTCTCCACGCTCACCGGACCGTTGCTCGTCAACCTCTGGTACTCCGCCTGCGGCCCGTGCCGTGAGGAGATGCCTGAGCTCCAGGCCTACTACGAGAAGCACGGCGAGCGCGTGGGGGTGCTCGGCATCGACATCGAGAACTACCCCGAGGCCGCGATCTCCTTCGCCGAGACCGTCGGCGCGACCTACCCCCAGCTCGCCGACCCCGGCAGCTATCTCTTCGACCAGGCCGAGCTGCGGCTCAGCCCGGCGTTCCCCCAGACGCTGCTCCTCGACGCCGAGGGCGCGGTGGTCGGTCGCCAGGCCGGCGACATCGGGTCGCTCGCCGACATCGAGGAGTTCGTCGACGCCCACCTCGGCGCGGGGGACGGCCGATGACGGCGCACGGGCCCGACGGTGTCGACCACCTGCCCCAGTGGCTGCACCCGGTGGTCGATGCCGCACGCAAGATCAGCGTCCACGACCTCACCCGGTTCATGGTGCCGGAGGACTCCGATCCGCGGCGTTCAGCGGTGCTGATGCTCTTCGGCGAGGGCGAGCACGGCCCCGACCTGCTCCTCACCGAGCGCGCCCACCACATGCGCTCGCACCCCGGCCAGGTCTCCTTCCCCGGCGGGACCCTCGACCACGGCGAGACCCCTGTCGAGGCAGCCCTGCGCGAGGCCCTCGAGGAGACCGGGCTCGATCCCGGTGGCGTCGACGTCTTCGCCGAGCTGCCCGAGCTGTGGCTGCCCCCGAGCAACTTCGCCGTCGTACCGATCCTGGCCTGGTGGCGCGAGCCGAGCCCGATCTGCGGTGAGGTCGCCCGACGAGGTGCACGCCGTCTACCGCGTGCCGCTCAGCGAGCTGCGCGACCCCACCCACCGCATCGTGGTCACCGGCCCCTCGGGCTGGCGCTCTCCGGGGTTCCTCATCGGCGACGAGAAGGACGTCCTCCTCTGGGGCTTCACCGGCGGAGTCGTGGCGCGGCTCTTCGAGTTCCTCGGCTGGATCGACGACCTGCCCCACGCGCCCGAGCGTGAGATCCCCTCCTACATGCTGGGCGGGCGACAACCGCAGAACACCCAGGTACGACCCAACACCGAGTTCGAGGAGCGACGCCGAGGATGAACCTGCTCGACTGGCTGCTCGTGCTCCTCGTCCTGGCCTACGCCCTCTCCGGGTACTGGCAGGGCTTCGTCACCGGCGCGTTCGCGACGGCCGGCCTCCTCGGCGGCGGCCTGCTCGGTGTCTGGTTGGCGCCCAAGATCCTCGGCGATGCCAACCCCTCGCTCACCGTCTCGCTCGGTGCCCTGTTCGTGGTGATCGTCTCGGCCTCCGTCGGCCAGGCGGTCCTGCAGTTCCTCGGGGCCAAGATCCGCGAGCAGATCACCTGGCAGCCGGCCCGCGCCGTCGACGCGGCCGGGGGCGCCGCCCTCAGCGCGGTCGCGGTCCTGCTGGTCGCCTGGGCCCTCGGGGTGGCGGTGTCCGGCTCACGGATCGGGGCGCTCACGCCGCTGGTGCGCGAGTCGGCGGTGCTGCGCACCGTCAACGGGGCGCTTCCTGCCGCGGCGCCGAGCGCCCTGCAGTCGTTCAACGACGTCGTCGGCACCGGCTTCTTCCCCCGCTACCTCGAGCCGTTCGCGGCCGAGGACATCGTCGAGGTCAGCCCCGGCGCCCAGCGGCTCCTGCGCGACCCCGACATCAACAACGCCGAGGCCAGCGTGCTGAAGATCCGCGGCAACAACAGCTGCGGTCGCGGCGTCGAGGGCACCGGCTTCCTCTATGCCCCCAACCGCCTGATGACCAACGCCCACGTCGTCGCCGGGGTGAGCGCCCCCGACGTGCTCGTGGGCTCGGAGAACCGACGAGCCACCGTCGTCTACTACAACCCCGACCTCGACATCGCCGTGCTCTCCTTCGACTCCGGCAACCTGCCGGTGCTCGACTTCGTGTCCAGCGACGCGGAGGAGCAGAAGTTCGTCACCGACGCCTCCGACGGCGTCGCGATCCTCGGCTACCCCCAGGACGGGCCCTACGACGTCCAGCGCGGTCGCGTCCGCGCCGAGACCAAGCTGAAGTCGCCCGACATCTACGGCGAGGGCTCGGTGCTGCGCAACGTCTACTCGCTGCGCGGTCTGATCCGTCCCGGCAACTCCGGGGGTCCGATCGTGACCACCCAGGGTCACGTCGCGGGCGTCGTGTTCGCGGCCTCGGTCACCGACAACGACACCGGCTACGCCCTCACCTGGGACCAGGTGGCCGACGCCGGCAACGCAGGCGCCTCGAGCACCAGCTCGGTCTCGACGCAGGGCTGCGCCGGCTGACGCACCGGAGGTCGATGAACATCTAGCCCAAGCTGGTCGAGTAGGACGCACGAGCGCAGCGAGGGCGGCCGTATCGAGACCTCCGCAGGCCGAGCGTCCGCGTCGAGGTCGACGGTCGTCTTGCCGGGTTTCGTCTCGGGCTCGCCCAGGGGCTCGCCCGGCTCGACCTCCGCGATGGGTGGTCGGGTCCGACTGCTCGATGGACGGCCCCAGGAGGCAGCGGCGGGGTTAGTTCTTGTGCTTGCCCTGGCCCTTGAGGGCCTTGGGGATCTCGCGACCCTGCTCGATGGCCTGCTCGGGCCCGCTGACCTTCTTGACCTTCTTGACGCCCACGAAGGCGAGGAGGCCGGCGACCAGGAAGTAGACGCCGGTCACGATCAGGAAGGCCCAGTGCAGCGCCAGCCCGTCGCCGTTCCAGTGGATGAGGTAGGCGAAGGCGACCGAGAGCATGATGATCGCCAGCACGGCGATGAAGCCGGCGGCGACGAAGAAGACGACGCCCATGACGCCGAACTTCACGCTCACCTTGAGCTCGGTCTTGACGAGCGCGATCTCCTTGCTGATGAGGCTGGAGATGTCTCGACTCACGTCGTTGACGAGGCGGCCGATGGTGGGCTCTTCCGCCGCGGTCTTCTCGGGTGCCATGGATGCGGTCCTCAGGTTGGGCTGCGTGGTCGCCGTGGGGTCGGTCGACGTGACGGGAGCGACCTTACCCATTGCCGCGGTCGTCCGAGTCGTCCGCATAGACGTCGGGGATGCCGTCGAGGTTCACGTCGAGCGATTCGGCGAAGCACAGACGCTTGTAGACCCGGTTGCGGGCGCGGAGCACGATGGTGGCCAGCAGCGCTGCGAGGAGCGAGCCGACCAGCACGCCGACCTTCACCTCGTTCTCCATCCCGGCGTCGGCGCCGAAGGCCAGCTCGCCGATGAGCAGCGAGACGGTGAAGCCGATGCCGGCGAGCATCGACATGCCGATGACGTCGAGCCACGACAGCTCGTCGTCGAGGTCGGCATGGGTGAACGTCGCGAGCAGCCACGTGGAGCCGGCGATGCCGATCGTCTTGCCCAGGATCAGACCGGCGACGATGCCCAGCGCGAGCTTGCTGGTCAGCGAGTCCACCAGGCCGTCGATCCCGCCCACGGTGACGCCGGCGGCGAAGAAGGCGAAGACCGGGACCGCGAAGCCTGCCGAGATCGGGCGGATGAGGTGCTCGAGGTGCTCGGCGAGGCCGGGCCCGGCGTCGGGACCTCCGGCGGCCTCGCTGCGCAGCACGGGCACGGTGAAGGCGAGGAGCACGCCGGCGACGGTGGCGTGCACGCCGGACTCGTGGACCAGCACCCAGGCAACGACTGCCAGCGGGATCAGCAGCCACCACGACCGGATCCGCTTCTGCACGAGGAACCCGAAGATCGCGATGGGCACCAGCGCGAGCAGCAGCATCGTCAGGTGCAGCTCGGCGGTGTAGAAGAGCGCGATGATCATGATCGCGAGCAGGTCGTCGACCACGGCCAGGGTGAGCAGGAAGGTCCGCAGTCCGCTCGGCAGGTGAGAGCTGATCACGGCCAGGATCGCCACCGCGAAGGCGATGTCGGTGGCGGTCGGGATCGCCCAGCCGCTCAGGTTGTCGGTGCCGAGGTTGATCAGGACGAAGACCAGCGCGGGCACGGCCATGCCGCCGGCTGCCGCCGCGACGGGCAGCGCGGCGCGCCGTGGGTCGCGCAGGTCGCCGGCCACGAACTCGCGCTTGAGCTCGAGCCCGGCGACGAAGAAGAAGATCGCGAGCAGGCCGTCGGCCGCCCAGGTGCCCAGGGTCAGGTCGAGGTGGAGCGCGCTCGGCCCGATCTTGAGCTCGCGCAGGTCGTTGTAGGCCTCCGAGGCCGGGGTGTTGGCCCAGATCAGCGCGATCGCCGCGCCGATGATCAGCAGGATGCCGCCGGTGGTCTCGGCGCGCAGGATCTCCGCGACGCGGGAGGCCTCGGGCCAGGACCCTCGCGAGAAGAGCCGGTCCGGCACGCGCGTCGGCTTCGGTTCGGGTGCTGGGTCTGGCGTGTTCGACACGGTGAGGGTCCTCGTGGGTCGTGGATCGGCGGGGAACGGCGGTATCTCCCGGTTTTCGCTGACGCGTCGGGGCTCGTCGACAACCGCGCCGACCAGACTTCCCGGCTCACCGCTCGTCATCCTACCGACCCGCCGGGTGCTGCTCGCAACGCCGGGAGTCGTGAGGCCGTGAGCGCCGTGAGGTTGTGAGGTGGAGGTGACACAAGGTTCTTCGTCGGGCACGGCAACGCGAAACACGGCCGTCCTTGACTGGGCGTCATCGCACCGGACGTCTGACCCGAGGAGACCCCATGACCACCACGAGCGAGCCCCCGGCCTCACCGCCAGTGGCTACCGACGTCGTCCCTGGTGTGGCGAGCCGCACCGGGAAGTACTGGATCGAGGACTGGCGCCCCGAGGAGGAGGACTTCTGGGAGAACGGCGGCAAGCAGGTCGCGCGGCGCAACCTGGCCTGGTCGATCTTCGCCGAGCACCTCGGCTTCTCGGTGTGGCTGATCTGGAGCGTGAGCGCGGCGTTCCTGGTGGCCTCCGGCTTCGCCTTCACCCCGCAGCAGCTGTTCCTCCTGGTCGCCATCCCCAACCTCGTGGGCGCGCTGCTGCGACTTCCCTACACCTTTGCGGTGCCGAGGTTCGGCGGTCGCAACTGGACGATGATCAGCGCCGCACTGCTGCTGGTGCCCACCCTGGGCTTTGCCTGGGCGGTGCAGAACCCGAGCACGCCGTACTGGACCTTCTGCCTCATCGCCGCCACCGCCGGCCTCGGCGGCGGCAACTTCGCCTCGTCCATGGCCAACATCAACTTCTTCTACCCCGCCGCCAAGAAGGGCGCCGCCCTCGGCCTCAACGCCGCCGGCGGCAACCTGGGGGTCTCGATCATCCAGCTCCTGCTCCCGGTGATGGTCGGGGGCGCCGGGATCTTCGGTCTGGTCAAGGCCCGTGAGTCCGGCATCGACCTGGAGATCGCTGCCTACGTGTACGCCGCGCTCGCGATCATCGCCACGGTGGCTGCTGCGCGCTACATGAACAACCTGACCTCGGCGGTGTCCAAGCCCCGCGAGCAGCTGCAGATCGTGAAGAAGCCGCACACCTGGATCATGGCGTTCCTCTACATCGGCACCTTCGGCTCGTTCATCGGCTACTCCGCCGCGATGCCGCTGCTCATCAAGATCAACTTCTGGGTGCCGGAGCCGGCGCCGCTCGGCACCGGCGTCTTCTTCGCCTACTACGCCTTCCTCGGTGCCGGGATCGGCTCGGCCACCCGTCCCTTCGGTGGCTGGCTCGCCGACCGCTTCGGCGGTGCCCGGGTGACGCTGGGCTCGTTCGTGGCGATGATCGGCTTCACCCTGGCCGTCCTCTGGACGCTGACCCAGCTGGCCTCGAACCCGACGTCCGACCCGGCGGTCGCGCTGGACAACAAGGCGTGGTTCCCCTGGTTCCTCGGCTTCTTCCTCTGCGTCTTCGCCGCCACCGGCATCGGCAACGGCTCGGCCTACAAGATGATCCCGTCGATCTGGCGGACCCAGGCCGAGGTCGAGACCTCGCCCGGCACCCCCGGCCGACTGGCGGCGATCGCGGTCGCGACCAAGGAGTCGTCGGCCGCTCTCGGCGTCGTCGGTGCGTTCGGTGCCCTCGGTGGATTCCTCATCCCGCTGGCCTTCGCCGCGCCGTGGGTCGACAACCCGCTCTCGGCGACCAAGGGCGCCTTCGTGGCCTTCACCTTCTACTACGTCGCGTGCGCCGTCGTCTGCTACGCCGTCTACATCAAGAAGAGCGCGCGGGCGACCAGCCTGGCGGACGCTCGGATCTGAGCCCGGATGACCCGCACCCACTGCCCCTACTGCAGCCTGCAGTGCGGCATGACCCTCGCTCCGCGGGGTCGTGGCGCGCTGGAGGTGCAGGCCTGGCCGGAGTTCCCGGTCAACGAAGGGGCCCTGTGCCGCAAGGGCTGGACCTCGACCGGCCTGCGTGGACATCGGGAGCGGCTCACCACGCCGCTGGTGCGGGACCGGGTGACCGGTGAGCTCACCGCAGTCGGCTGGGACGAGGCGCTCGACCTCGTCGCCACGCGCCTCGCCGCACTCCAGGCCGAGCACGGCGACGACACCGTCGCGGTGTTCGGCGGGGGCGGGCTGACCAACGAGAAGGCCTACCTGCTCGGCAAGTTCGCCCGGGTCGCGCTGCGCACCAGCCAGATCGACTACAACGGTCGCTGGTGCATGAGCTCGGCGGCCTCAGCCGGCAACCAGGCGTTCGGCGTCGACCGGGGGCTGCCGTTCCCGCTGGCCGACCTCGAGCAGGCCGACGTCGTCGTGCTCGTGGGGTCCAACCTCGCCGAGACCATGCCCCCGGCCGCGCGTCACCTCGACCGGCTCCGGGAGCGCGGCGGGAAGCTCGTCGTCATCGATCCGCGGTTGACCCCCACCGGCGAGCGCGCCGACCACGTCCTCCAGCCCGTCCCCGGCACCGACCTGCCTCTGGCGTTGGGTCTGCTGCACCTCCTCGACGCAGCCGGAGCGCTGGACGAGGACTACCTCGCGGCCCGCACCACGGGCTTCGAGGACGTACGTCGCTCGGTCGCGGCGTGGTGGCCCGAGCGCGTCGAGCGGGTCAGTGGCGTCGCCGCGGCCGACCTCCGGGCGGTGGCCGACCTGCTGGCCGGCGCCGGGTCGGTCATGGTCCTGACCGCGCGGGGCGCCGAGCAGCACAGCCAGGGCACCGCGACGGTCCAGGCCTGGATCAACCTCGCCCTCGCTCTCGGCATGTGCGGCAAGCCGAACGCCGGCTACGGCTGCCTGACCGGGCAGGGCAACGGGCAGGGAGGCCGCGAGCACGGGCAGAAGTCCGACCAGCTGCCGGGCTACCGGATGATCGACGACCCGGCCGCCCGCGAGCACGTCGCCGGGGTCTGGGGGATCGACGCGGCCGCTCTTCCTGGTCCGGGGCGCTCGGCCTACGAGCTCCTCGATGCGCTCGGCACCGACGGCGGGCCGACCGCGCTGCTGGTGCACGGCAGCAACATCGTCGTCTCTGCTCCCAACGCCACCCGGGTCACCGCGCGACTCGACGCCCTCGACCTGCTGGTCGTGGCCGACATCGTGATGTCGGAGACCGCGGCCCTGGCCGACGTCGTGCTGCCGGTGACGCAGTGGGCCGAGGAGAGCGGCACGATGACGAACCTCGAAGGGCGCGTGGTCCTGCGAGAGCAGGCGGTCAAGCCGCCCGAGGGCGTGCGCAGCGACCTCGACGTCCTGGCCGGTCTCGCGACCCGGCTCGGTTGCGCGGCCGACTTCCCGGTGGAGCCCGAGGCGGTCTTCGCCGAGCTGGCGCGCGCCTCCGCCGGCGGTCGCGCCGACTACGCCGGCATCACCTACGAGCGGATCCGCGCCGAGCACGGCGTCTTCTGGCCGTGCCCGACCCCCGAGCACCCCGGCACGCCGCGGTTGTTCGCGGAGTCCTTCGCCACGCCCGACGGTCGCGCCCGGTGCCGCGTCGTCGACCACGTCGGAGCAGCCGAGCAGCCCGACGCCGACTACCCGGTGCACCTGACCACCGGCCGCGTCCTGGCGCAGTACCAGTCCGGCGCCCAGACCCGGCGTACGGCGGGCCTCCCCGACGAGGGCGCCTTCGTGGAGCTCCACCCGCTGCTGGCCGGTCGCGCCGGGCTGCGCGACGGCGACCCGGTCGTCCTGCGCACGCGCCGCGGCGAGATGACCGCCCCGGCGAAGGTCGTCACCACGATCCGGCCCGACACCGTGTTCGTGCCGTTCCACTGGGTGGGGGTCAACAAGCTCACCAACGACGCGCTCGATCCGGCCAGCAGGATGCCGGAGTTCAAGGTCTGCGCGGCCTCGGTCTCGGCATCAGGACCCACGCTGGGGTGGCGATCGTGAGCAGCGGCCGCGCATCGTCGTCGTCGGGTCCGGCATGGCCGCGACCCGCTTCGTGGAGTCGCTCGTGGCCCGCGGCGTCACCGGCATCACCGTGCTCGGCGGCGAGCAGCACGCGCCGTACAACCGGATCCTGCTGTCCGCGGTGCTCGAGGGATCCCACTCGGTCTCGGCGATCACCCTGCGTGACCCTGCCTGGTTCGCCGAGCACGGTGTCGACCTCCGGCTCGGCGCCCGGGTCGACCGGCTCGACGTCGAGGGTCGTCGGGTGCTGCTCGTCGACGGCGACGCGGTGCCCTACGACACGCTCGTGCTGGCCACCGGCTCCCTGCCGACGTTGCCGCCGATCCGCGGGCTCGTGCGCCTCGACGGCCGGCTCCACGAGCGCCTGCACTCCTTCCGTCACCTCGACGACTGCCTGCGGCTCTCCGCCGACGTCGCGGCGCGTCTGGCGCGCGCCGAGGCCACCGGCACGACGGTCCGCGCGGTCGTCGTCGGCGGCGGACTGCTCGGCCTCCAGGTCGCCCGGGCGCTCAGCATCCGCGGTGTCGAGACCGAGATCGTCGAGGGCGGCGAGCACCTGCTGCGGTCCCACGTGAGCGCCCCGGCCGGCACGATCCTGGCCCGCAGCCTGCGCCGGCTCGACACGCCCGTCTACACCGGGGCCCGCGCGGTCAGGTTCACCGATGCGGCGCCCGCGGGCCTGGCGTGGGCCGGGGGAGTCCCGCGCGACCTGGACGGGGACAAGCCTGAACCGGACCCCGACCGACGCTGCGGGCTCACCCTCGACAACGGCCACACCCTCGACACCGACCTCGTCGTGGTCACCGCGGGCGTGCGTCCGGCAACCTCCCTGGCCCGGCGCGCCGGCCTCGACGTGCGTCGCGGCATCGTCGTCGACGACACCCTCACCTCCAGCGACCCGGCGATCCACGCCGTGGGCGACTGCGCCGAGCACGACGGTCGTACGCCGGGGTTCGTGCCCGCGGCGTGGGAGCAGGCCGAGCTGCTCGCCGCCCGGCTCGCCGGCGACGACGTCCACTACGACGGCAGCCGTGTCGTGGCCCGCCTGCGCGCCACCGACCTCGACGTCGCGGTGCTGGGCGAGCCGGCTCGCGAGGAGGCTGCCGGGGGTGAGGTCGTCGAGATCGCCAACCCCCTGGCCGGCACCCACCGTCGCCTCGTCGTGCGCGACGGGCGCATCGTGGCGGCCACGATGGTCGGCGACCTGTCCCGCATCGGCCTGATCACCCAGCTCTTCGACCGCCGGACGGTCCTCGCCCCGCACGAGCCCGGCGAGCTGCTGCTCGGCGATGCGCCCGCGCGCCCGACCGTCCTCACCGACGAGGCCGAGGTCTGTGCCTGCGCCGGTGTCACCGCGGGCCGGATCCGTGCCTGCACCTCCCTGGACGACGTGCGTGAGACCACCCGGGCCACCACCGGCTGCGGTGGCTGCGCCCCGACCGTACGACAGCTCCTGGCCCAGCGGTCCTCGCTGGGTCCCACCCTGGAAGGAACAGCCCGATGATGGCTCATCTGCGCAGACGACTCGTGGTCGTCGGACACGGCATGGTCGGACACCGCTTCGTGCAGGCCGCGATCGAGCGAGGCCTCACCGAGACCCACGACATCGTCGTGCTCGGTGAGGAGTGCCGCCCCGCGTACGACCGCGTCGCCCTCACGTCGTTCTTCGAGGTGGGTGCCGATGCGCTGTCGCTGCTGCCGACCGGGGCCTACGACGACCCGCGCGTCGAGGTGCGCCTCGGCGCCGAGGTGGTCGCGATCGATCCCGCTGCCCGCACCGTGCTGCTGGCCGACGAGGAGGAGCTCACCTACGACGAGCTGGTGCTGGCCACGGGGGCGGCGCCGTTCGTGCCGCCCATCGAGGGTCGCGACCTGCCGGGATGCTTCGTCTATCGCACGATCGAGGACCTGGAGGCGATCCGGGAGGCCGCCGGGTCGGCCCGGGTCGGTGCCGTGGTCGGCGGTGGCCTGCTCGGTCTCGAGGCCGCCAAGGCCCTGCACGACCTGGGCCTGGAGACCCATGTCGTGGAGATGGCGCCGCGCCTGATGGCGGTGCAGGTCGACGACGTGGGCGGAGCCACCCTGCGCCGCCACGTCGAGGACCTGGGGTTGACCGTGCACACCGGGGCGATGACCACCGCCGTGCTCGGCGATTCCCACGTCACGGGCCTGGGCCTCGAGGACGACGAGCCGATCCCGGCCGACATCGTGGTCTTCTCCGCCGGCATCCGCCCGCGCGACGGGCTGGCTCGCGGGTGCGGCCTCGACCTCGCCGAGCGTGGCGGGATCCTGGTCGACGAGCAGGGCCGCAGCTCCGACCCGCACGTGTGGGCGATCGGCGAGTGCGCCGCCCCCGGCGGGCGCATGTACGGCCTGGTCGCGCCGGGCTACACGATGGCCGAGGTCGCCGTCGACGCGCTCCTCGGTGGTCCGGGTGCCTTCACCGGTGCCGACATGTCCACCAAGCTCAAGCTGATGGGCGTCGACGTCGCTTCCTTCGGCGATGCCTTCGCCACCACCGACGATGCACTCGAGCTGGTCTTCTCAGACGCCGTCGCGGGGATCTACAAGAAGCTCGTCGTCAGCGGTGACGGCACCCGGCTGCTCGGCGGGATCCTCGTCGGCGATGCGACGGCGTACGGGATGCTGCGCCCGATGGTCGCCACAGCCACCAACCCGGGCATCGCCCTGCCCGAGAACCCCGAGGACCTCATCCTGCCCGCGGCGCGCGGCGGGGCCGGCGGCATCGTGCTGCCCGACGAGGCCCAGGTGTGCTCGTGCAACGACGTCACCAAGGCTCAGATCCTCGGCGCCGTCGCCGAGGGCGGCACCTGCGACAGTCCGTCATGCGTGACCGCGTGCACCCAGGCCGGGGCCACCTGCGGGTCCTGCAAGCCGTTGGTCAAGCAGGTCGTCGAGGACTACTTCACCGCGCAGGGCAAGGTCGTCGACCGCTCCCTGTGCGAGCACTTCGCGCTGACCCGCCAGGAGCTGTTCGACGTCGTGGCGGTGCACGAGCACACCTCCTTCGACCAGGTCGTCGCCGGTCACGGTCGTGGTCGTGGCTGCGACGTCTGCAAGCCGACGATCGCCTCGATCCTGGCCAGCCAGCTCAACGGCCACGTGCTCGAGGGCTCGGCGCGCACGCTGCAGGACACCAACGACGCCTACCTGGCCAACATCCAGCGCAACGGCACCTACTCCGTCGTCCCGCGCATCCCCGGCGGCGAGATCACCCCGGAGAAGCTGATCGTGATCGGCGAGGTCGCCCGTGACTTCGGGCTCTACACCAAGATCACCGGCGGGCAGCGCATCGACCTCTTCGGGGCCCGGATGGAGGAGCTGCCCCGGATCTGGGAACGGCTGGTGGAGGCCGGCTTCGAGTCCGGGCACGCCTACGGCAAGTCGCTGCGCACGGTGAAGTCCTGCGTGGGATCGACCTGGTGCCGCTACGGCGTGCAGGACTCGGTGCAGCTCGCCATCGACCTCGAGCTGCGCTACCGGGGGCTGCGGTCGCCGCACAAGCTCAAGGGCGGCGTCAGCGGCTGTGCGCGCGAGTGTGCCGAGGCGCGGGGCAAGGACTTCGGCGTGATCGCCACCGAGAAGGGCTGGAACCTCTACGTCGGCGGCAACGGTGGGGCCACCCCGGTGCACGCCCGGCTCCTGGCCGGCGACCTCGACACCGAGACCCTGGTCCGCTACCTCGACCGGTTCCTCATGTACTACATCCGCACCGCCGACCGGCTCCAGCGCACCGCGCCCTGGGTCGACAGCCTCGAGGGCGGCCTGGACCGGGTGCGCGCCGTGGTCGTGGACGACGTGCTCGGACTGGGCAGTGAGCTCGAGGCATCGATGGCGCGGCACGTGGACGGCTACTTCGACGAGTGGAAGGCGACCCTCGAGGACCCCGACAAGCTCTCCCGCTTCGTGTCCTTCGTCAATGCTCCCGGCACGCCCGACCCGCACATCTCGTTCCGCGACGAACGCGGCCAGTCGGTGCCGGGCGACTCGTCGGGCCCGGTCGTCCTCGGCGCGACGATCCCGGTCGGTGCGCCGTGACGAGCACGCGCCGCGACCTGGTCGAGGAGAGCCGCGCCGACGAGGCGGCGTACGTGGTGGTGTGCCGCCTGGAGGACATCGAGGTGGAGGGCGGGGTGGCGGCGCTCGTGGGAGGAGCAGCCGTGGCCGTCTTCCGCACGCACGGGGGAGAGGTCTACGCCCTGTCCAACTATGACCCGATCGGTCAGGCGTCGGTGCTCGCCCGTGGCATCATCGGCACCAAGCTCATCGACGGGGAAGAGGTGCCGTTCGTGGCATCACCGCTCTACAAGCAGGCCTACGACCTGCGCACCGGGCAGTGCCTCGACGACGCGTCGGTCCGGGTCGACACCTACGACGTGGTGGTCGGCGCTGACGGTCTGGTGCACGTGGGGGTCCGGCGGCGTGATGAGCCCTGACCTGCCGCTGGCCGGGTATCGCGTGGGGGTCACCGCCGCCCGCAAGGTCGAGGAGCAGGTCAACTTCCTGGAGCGCCGCGGTGCCACCGTGGTGTGGGCGCCTGCGCTCTCGCTCGCGGACAACCACGTCGAGGAGGCCGAGCTGCGGGTGGCCACCGACGAGGTGCTCAGCCGCCCGGTGGACCTCTTCCTGGCGACCACCGGCATCGGGTTGCGCGCGTGGTTCGCCGCCGCCGAGAGATGGGGCCTGCGCGAGCGCCTGCTCGACCACCTTGGTGCTGCCGAGATCCTGGCTCGTGGCCCCAAGAGCGTGGGCGCGCTGCGGGCCAACGGCCTGCGCGAGCTGTGGGCGCCGGCCTCGGAGGAGTTCGAGGACGTGCTCGAGCACCTGCGCGGTCGCGACCTCACGGGGCAGCGCATCGTCGTGCAGGAGCACGGCCAGTCCCTCTCGATGGTCGCGCACGCCCTGCGTCGGCGCGGTGCCGACGTCACCTCGGTCGCCGTCTACCGGGTGGTGCCCGCCGAGGACCCCGAACCGATGTTCCACCTCATCGACCAGATCGCCGACCGCGAGATCCACGCCGTCACCTTCACCGCTGCGCCTGCTGTCGCGGCGTTGATGGAGGCGGCCGCCTCGACCGGCCGCCGCGAAGAGGTCGTCAGCGCATTCCAGGGCGATGTGCTGGCCTCCTGCGTCGGGCCGGTGACCGCAGCGGCGTTCGAGCTCTGGGGAGTGCCGACGATCTTCCCCGACCGCTCACGACTGGTGGCGATGATCAAGCAGCTCGAGGTCGAGCTGCCCTCGCGCTCCTCCGGCACGTCGTTCGAGGTCGCCGGCAAGACCTTGCTCCTGCACGGCGAGGTGGTGGTGCTGGACGGCGCCGAGGTCAAGCTCTCCCCGGCCCCGCTCGCGGTGCTCCAGGCCCTGGTCCTCAACCCCGGGCACGTGGTCTCGCGCCGTGACCTCCTCGCCGCCCTGCCCTCGGGCACCGCCGAGTCCGACCACGCCGTCGACATGGCCGTGGGCCGACTGCGAGCCGCCATCGGCACCCGATCGGTGCAGACCGTGGTCAAGCGCGGCTACCGGCTCGCCGTCACCGACTAGCTCGCTGTTAACGGCCTCGGAGGTCGAGCCGGGCGAGCGGAGCGAGTCCGAGACGAAACCGCCGGTCCAAGGTGGTCGAGTAGGACGCACGAGCGCCAGCGAGGGCGGCCGTATCGAGGCCCCCGCAGGCCGACCGCCGACCGCACCACACATCCTCCATCCACAGGCTGTTCGAACACGCTAGCGAATGTCGGTGGCCGGTCGTAGAATTGACCTATGTCCAGCACCCGCAAACCACCTTCCCCGGCAACCGCCGCCGTGGTCGAGGCGAAGGCGGCTGCGGATGCGTCCGAGGTGGCGATGCTCGTCACGGTCATCGAGTGGGCGGCCGAGCACACGTTGACCGGTGCTGAGGCCGAGGGCTGCTCGTTCTGGGACACCGGGATCCCGCTCGGTGGCATCGGATGCCCGGTGGTGTCGGAGTTCGCTGCCGATGAGCTCGGGATGCTGCTGGGTCGGTCCACAGACTCGGCGTTCAACCTGATCGGCAAGACCCTCGAGGTCCGCTACCGCCTCCCCAGGCTGTGGGAGCGGGTCCTGAAGCTTGAGGTGCCGGTGTGGCGGGCGTTCAAGGTTGCCGAGCTGACGATGATCTTGTGCCAAGAAGGTGCCGCCTACGTCGACCAGATGCTCGCTCCGACCGCGCACACGTGTTCGTTCGCGCAGATCGAGCGCACGGTGGAGGAGGCGATCGCCCGGTTCGACCCCAAGGAGGCGGAACGGCGGCAGAAGGCGGCGCAGGAGCACCGCAAGTTCGACATCCACACCGACCACGTGTCTCTGGAAGGGGTCGTGGAGGTCAACGGCACCCTCGACCTGGCCGATGCGCTCGACCTCGAGCAGGCCGTCCGCGCCGGTGCCGCACTGTTGCGTGAATCAGGGTGTGAGGAGTCGCTCGATGTTCGGCGTGCGATGGCCGTGGGTGACCTGGCCCGTGGTCAGCAGGGGCTGCCGTTGGAGCGGGCGGTCACGATCTACGCCCACCTCGACGCCGACTCGCTGGCCGGCAATGACCTGGCGGTGGTGGAGAACACCCGGTCCAACGTGCTGATCGAGCAGATCCGGTCGTGGTGCGGGTCGGCGACGAAGGTCGTCGTCAAGGAGGTCATCGACCTCAACCAGAACATCGTGTGCGAGGGCTACGAGCCGTCCGAGGCGCTGCGGGAGCAGGTGGTCCTGCGGGACCCGACGTGTGTGTTCCCGTACTGCACCAGACCCTCGCGCCGGTGCGACCTCGACCACGAGGTCCCGTTACGACGAGGGCGGGGAAACGAGCTCGGCGAACCTGTCGCCGCTGTGCCGGCGCCACCACCGCGCCAAGACGCACTCGCAGTGGACCTACACCACCCCGGCACCAGGAGTCCATGAGTGGACCAGCCCCTCGGGCTACACCTTCACGGTCCGATCGCGTCGACGACCCTGACCGCCCCACACCCCGCCCCGGCGGGGTCACCGGCACGCCCGGACCGCTCCGCCGCAGGCCGACCGCCCTCCCGTAGGCCCAAGGTGGTCGAGTAGGACGCACGAGCGCCAGCGAGAGCGGCCGTATCGAGGCCCCCGCAGGCCGACCGACCACCTCAACGTCGCCGGTGACGAAACCCCCGCAGGCCGGCCGACCACCCCACCTCAGGCGGGATCGCCGAGCAATCGCGTCAGCGAGGCAGCGATGACGGGAAGGCTGTCGGCCAGTGGGCGCCCACACGCCTGCGCCACCGCCTGGCTGTCGGCAACCATGCCGACCCGGAGCAGGGTGTTCTCGAGCGACATTCCCTCGAGATCGACCCGGGCGAGAGTGCCGTCCGCCCACACGTCCAGGACCAGGTCGACGCAGATGCGGCCCGGCTCGTGGTCTCTCGCCTGCGGCAGCTGCGCGTGCCGTCGGCCGAACTCGTCGTGTGGGGCGCAGAAGACGACCTGGACGTCGCCCTCGCCGTCATCGCCGCACTGACCTCCTTGGAAGCCCGCCGGCACCAGGACCGGGTCAAGCGAGAGAGTGGCGAGCTGCCCCAGGCCGACGGCGGTCATGTCTAGATGGTGCCTCGCTGGCCGGGTCGCGATCCAGGGCTACCCAGGGGTGCCGTCGGGGCACTCCACCACGGTGGCCGTGACGGACGCTGTCACGTCGTAGGCGCGGCACGCCACGCCCCAGGTCGCCTCCCCCTGGTCGGGCGGGAAGAAGCTCGCCGACTCCGTGTAGGTGTAGACGTCGACGCGGATCGTGGCGCCCTCTGCGCCCAGCACCTCCCACCTGACCGGACCCTGGCTGTCGATCGCCGACGGTCCAGGGTCGAGGAGCCACTGCGTGCCGGCGGCTGCCCGGGCCTCGGGGGTCCGGGCAGCCGAGGAGGAGAGGGCGTCGTCGAGTGCCCCGGGCAGCACGTGGTCGGCCACGCGGGCCGCTTCCTCGTCAGCGTCCTGCTGCAGCTGGCTGCACCCGGCGAGCAGCGCGACCGCGAGGAGCGCGACCGCGAGGAGCGGCAGCCCCTTCAGCCCCCTCACTCCTCCTTGCCGGAGCTCATGCCGGAGGAGATGAGGTCCATGACCGAGGAGTCGGCGAGGGTGGTGACGTCACCGACCTCGCGGTTCTCGGCGACGTCCTTGAGCAGGCGGCGCATGATCTTGCCCGAGCGGGTCTTGGGCAGCTCGGCGACGATCATGATCTGGCGCGGCTTGGCGATCGGGCCGATCTGGGAGCGGACGTGGTTGCGGAGCTCCTCCACGATGTCCTTGCCGCCGTCGCCCGCCTCGTCGCGCAGGATGACGAACGCGCAGACGGCCTGGCCGGTGTCCTCGTCCTTGGCGCCCACGACCGCGGCCTCGGCGACCTTGGGGTGCGAGACGAGGGACGACTCGATCTCGGTGGTGGAGAGGCGGTGGCCGGAGACGTTCATGACGTCGTCGACGCGACCGAGGACCCACAGGTCGCCGTCGCTGTCCTTCTTGGCGCCGTCGCCGGCGAAGTACCAGCCCTCGCGGCGGTACTTCGACCAGTAGGTGTCCTTGAACCGCTCGTCGTCGCCCCAGATCGTGCGCAGCATCGACGGCCAGGGGCGGGTGAGCACGAGGTAGCCGCCGGAGCCGTCCGGCACCGACTCGCCCTCCTCGGTGACGACGTCGGCGGAGACGCCGGGGATCGGGATCATCGCCGAGCCCGGCTTGCCGTGGGTGACCCCAGGCAGCGGGCTGATCATGATCGCGCCGGTCTCGGTCTGCCACCAGGTGTCGACGACCGGCGCGCGGTCGCCGCCGATGACCTGGCGGTACCAGACGTAGGCCTCGGGGTTGATCGGCTCGCCGACCGAGCCGAGGAGCCGCAGCGAGGACATGTCGCGCTGGTCGGGGATCTCGCGACCCTGCTTCATGAACGAGCGGATCGCGGTCGGGGCGGTGTAGAAGATCGTGACGCCGTACTCCTCGATGATGTCCCACCACCGACCGCGTTCGGGGGAGTCGGGCGTGCCCTCGTAGAGCACCTGCGTCGCACCGTTGGCGAGCGGCCCGTAGACGATGTAGGAGTGCCCGGTGACCCAGCCGATGTCGGCGGTGCACCAGTAGACGTCGGACTCGGGCTTGAGGTCGAAGACCGCCCAGTGCGTGTAGGCGACGCCGGTGAGGTAGCCACCGGTGGTGTGCAGGATCCCCTTCGGCTTGCCGGTCGTGCCGGAGGTGTACATGACGTAGAGCGGGTGCTCGGCGTCGAAGAACTCACAGGCGTGCTCGGTGGAGGCCTGCTCGACCGACTCGTGCCACCACACGTCGAGGTCGGGGTTCCAGCCGTCGTCGCCGAGGTCCTGGCCGGTACGCCGCACGACCAGCACCTTCTCGACGGTGTGCCCGAGGTCGGCGGCCTTGACCACGGCCTCGTCGACGGCCGGCTTGAGGGCCGAGGCGGCACCGCGGCGGTAACCACCGTCGGCGGTGACGACGACCTTGGCCTGGCAGTCCTCGAGGCGCGAGGCGAGGGCATCGGAGGAGAAGCCGCCGAAGACCACCGTGTGAGGCGCACCGATCCGGGCGCAGGCGAGCATCGCCACCACGGCCTCGGGGATCATCGGCATGTAGATCGCGACCCGGTCGCCGGTCGCGACGCCGAGGTCGGTCAGCGTGTTGGCCGCCTGGCAGACCAGGTCCTTGAGCTCGGCGTAGGTGATCGCGCGCTTGTTGGCCGGGTCGTCGTCGACCGGCTCGCCGACGAAGTGGAAGGCCACCTTGTCGCCGCGACCTTCCTCGACGTGACGGTCGACGCAGTTGTAGGCGGCGTTGAGCTTGCCGCCGACGAACCACTGCGCGAACGGCGGGTTGTCCCAGTCGAGCACGCGGTCCCACGGCTTCTCCCACGAGAGCCGACCGGCCTGCTCGGCCCAGAAGCCCTCGAGATCGGCGTCGGCGCGGGCGTAGGCCTCCTCGGTGAGGTTGGCCGCGGCGGCCAGCTCGGCCGGCGGCGCGAAGCGGCGGTCTTCCTTGAGGAGGTTGGACAGGGTCTCGTCGCTCACGTTGTCTCCCGTGCTCGGTGTGGTGGTGCGGTGCTCGGTGTTGTGCTCGGTGCTGCGTGCTCGGTGCGGTGGTGCTGATGGTGCGGCTCACGTCACATTAGGGCGGCGGGCGTGAGGGTGGCCACGAAGGCCGGGGCCGCCCGCCCCGCAGGGGTGGCCTGAGGGGCGGGCGGTCATCCGGGTGGGCCGTCCGGTCAGTGCTTGAGGACGGCTTTCTCCGATCCGGCACCCGACAGGGCGCGGACCTCGAGCTCGGTGAAGCGGTCCTCGGCGGCCGGCTCGCGGGCGATCATGGTCCCGACGAACCCGGCGAGGAAGCCGAGCGGGATCGAGACGATGCCGGGGTTGTTGAGCGGGAACCACGACCAGTCGGCTCCGGTGAACAGCGCCGTCTCCGACCCCGACACGACCGGGGAGAAGAAGACGAGCCCGACCGACGCGATGAGGCCGCCGTAGATGCTCCACGTGGCGCCGCGGGTGTTGAAGCGCCGCCAGAACATGTTGAGCACGATCGCGGGCAGGTTGGCCGAGGCCGCGACCGCGAACGCCAGGGCCACCAGGAAGGCGATGTTGAGGTTCTGGGCCGGGATGGCCAGCACGATCGCGACGGTCCCGATGCCGGCAGCAGCGACCCGGGTCATCTTGATCTCCTCCTTCTCGGTCGCCTGCCCCTTCTTGATGACGTTGTTGTAGATGTCGTGGGCCACCGACGCCGACGACGTCAGGGTCAGCCCGGCCACGACGGCGAGGATGGTCGCGAAGGCGACCGCCGCGATGAAGGCGAGCAGGATCGCGCCACCGGTCGAACCGGCGCCACCACCCACGGCCTCGGCGAGTCGAGGTGCGGCCAGGTTGCCGCCGCTGTCAGCGGTGGCGCTGCCCGGTCCGGTGTCCAGCAGGGCCGCGGCGCCGAAGCCGAGGACCAGCGTGAACAGGTAGAAGACGCCGATGATGCCGATCGCCCACAGCACCGACTTCCGAGCGTCCCGGGAGGTCGGGACGGTGTAGAAGCGGATGAGGATGTGGGGCAGGCCCGCCGTGCCGAGCACGAGCGCCAGGCCGAGGCTGATGAAGTCGATCTTGCTGGTCAGGCTGACGCCGTACTTGATGCCCGGGTCGAGGAAGCCCTCCTTGCCGCTGTTGCTCGCGGCGGCCCCGAGCAGGTCGGAGAGGTTGAAGTCGAACTTCGCCAGCACCAGGACGACCACGAGGGCGGAGCCGACCATCAGCAGCACGGCCTTGACGATCTGCACCCAGGTGGTGCCCTTCATGCCGCCGACGGTGACGTAGAAGATCATCAGCGCGCCGACGCCGAGGATGACGATGTTCTTCAGGGCCTGGCTGTCGACCCCGAGGAGCAGGGCCACCAGCGCACCGGCGCCGACCATCTGGGCGAGCAGGTAGAAGATCGAGACGACCACCGTGGACGTCGCCGCAGCCACCCGGACCGGCGTACGCCGCATCCGGAACGCGAGCTGGTCGGCCATCGTGTAGCGCCCGGCGTTGCGCAGCATCTCGGCGACCAGCAGCAGCGCCACCAGCCAGGCCACCAGGAACCCGATGGAGTAGAGGAAGCCGTCGTAGCCGTTGAGGGCGATGGCGCCGGTGATGCCGAGGAAGGAGGCGGCCGACATGTAGTCGCCGCCGATGGCGAGGCCGTTCTGCACCGGGGTGAAGGAGCGACCGCCGGCGTAGAAGTCAGCCGTGCCGCTGCTCTGCCGGCTGGCCCAGAACGTGATGCCGACGGTGAGGGCGACGACCGAGAGGAACAGGACCGTGGTGAGGGCTTGGTGGTCCATGTCAGCGCTTCCGCATCTCGTACTGGGCGTCGAGCTCGACGGCCATCGGGTCGAGCCGGGCCGTGGAGTAGCGGCTGTAGGCGTAGGCCAGGCCGAAGGTCGACACGAACTGGAGCAGTCCGAAGGCCAGCGCGACGTTGATGTTGCCGACGAGGCGGTGGCTCATGAAGTCACCGGCCCAGTTCGACATGACCACGTAGAGCAGGTACCAGGACAGGAAGCCGACGGTGGCCGGGATGACGAAGCCGCGGTAGCGACGTCGCAGCTCGGCGAACTCGGCCGAGGCGTGGAGCTCGTCGTAGACGGGGTCGTGGCGAGCGGCCACGTCGTGTGGTTCGGTGTCGTGCGACATGGAGCCGCCCTTCTCGAGAGACGTCAGTGACGCCGGTCACGCTAGGAGTCGCGGGCTCGTGCCGGGGAGGGGTACGTCGGGGTGCTGCGCCCGACGGGAACGGCCACGCGCCGAACGGTCGGTCTGGCACGACGAGCGGTCGGCGCCGGCTGTGACGTCAGTCGCATCCGGGCGTGTGGAGTGGACAACGGGTTGCTTCTCCCTTGGGTAAAGCGCAAGATCGGCAGATGGGCACCCCGATGAGTGAGTCAACGGTGGTGGGCCCATGACGACGCTGGTCACCGTGGCGCACGGCACCCGCAACCCCGTCGGCAACCACGTCGCCCGTGAGCTCACCGAGGCGGCTGCTGCCCGTCTGGGGATGACGGCCGTGGCGAGCTACGTCGAGCTGGCCGAGCCCCTCTTCTCCGACGTGATGGCCGTGGCGAGCGACTCGACCGTCGTCGTCCCGTTGCTGCTCTCGACCGGCTTCCACATGCGTTCGGACCTGCCGGAGCAGGCCGCGGTCGCGACCGTCCCGGTCACCCTGGGTCGTCAGCTCGGCCCCGACCCGCTCCTGGCACAGGCCCAGGTCGAACGGCTCGTCGAGGCCGGCGCCCGCCGCGGTCAGCGCGTCGTCCTGGTCGCCGCCGGCTCCAGCGACGAGGCCGCCACCTGCGACCAGATGTGTGCCGTGGCGCTGCTCGCCCGAGCCTGGGACGGCCCGGTCGAGCTGGCCACGCTCTCGGGTCACGGACAGCGACCCTCCGACGTGATCCGACCCGGCGACGCCGTCTCTCCCTACCTGCTCTCGCCCGGCTTCTTCCACGACCGGCTGCGGCGCGAGGCGCCCGCCGGAGTGATCGTCGCCGACGTCATGGGCGTCCACGACCGCATCGTCGACCTGATCGTGGCCCGCACCACCGCGCTGGCCGCCCAGCCGATCGGCTGACCTCACGACCGGTCGAGCAGCACCGTCTCCGGGGTGTGGAGGCGCACCATGAAGCGGCGCGCGTGCGTCGGCACCCGCGAGGCGGTGGCGCGTGAGACCACCACCATCGTGGTGAAGGCCAGGGGCACCGACCACGCCGCCGGCTGACCCAGCAGCACGTCGAGCCACCCGCGAGAGGTGGCATCGTGCGCCAGCGTCCAGGTGACCGCGACGACCGAGCCGGTGCCGCCCACGAGCAGACCGGCCACGGCTCCCGGCGCGGTCAGCCCGCGCCACCAGATGCCGAGCACGAGCAGGGGGCAGAACGTCGAGGCTGCGACCGCGAAGGCCAGGCCCACCGCGCGGGCGATCCCGAGGTCCGGCAGCAGCAGCGTGGCGATCAGCGGCACCACGACCGCCAGCACCGTGGCGACCCGGAACGACGTGACGTCGGGCAACCGGCGCGCCGGTGATGTCCTGGGTCAGCACCCCGGAGACCGCGATCGTCAGGCCCGAGGCGGTCGAGAGGAAGGCCGCGAAGGCGCCCGCGGTCACCAGCCCGGTGAGCACCTCCCCGCCGAGCCCGGGCAGCACCAGCCGGGGCAGGTCGAGCACGAGCGAGTCGGCGCGCGCGACGTCGGCGCCGTAGGCCCGTCCGAGCGCGGCGAAGACCGGCGGCAGCACGTAGAAGGCGCCGAGCAGGACCAGCACCGTGAGCGTCGTACGACGCGCGGCGCGGCCGTCGGGGTTGGTGTAGAAGCGGACCACCACGTGGGGCAGACCCATCGTGCCCAGGAAGGTGGCGATCACGAGCGAGTACGTCGTGTAGAGCCCCTGGCCGCCGCTCGCAGCCAGGGGGAAGGACCAGCCGTCGCGGGTGGCGCCCGGCCCGCTGACGGTGTCGCCGGCCCAGACCACGAGCAGCACGGCGGCCGGCACCAGCAGGGCGGTGAGCTTCAACCAGTACTGGAAGGCCTGCACGAACGTGATGCTGCGCATGCCGCCGGACCCGACGTTGACGAGCACCACCAGGGCCACGACCACCGGGCCCACCCACCGCGGCGCCCCGATCGCAGCCGCGAGGGTGATGCCGGCGCCCTCGAACTGCGGCACCAGGTAGAGCCAGCCGATGGCGACCACCAGCACCGAGCAGACCGCCCGGACACGGCGGGAACCCAGGCGGGCCTCGGCGAAGTCGGGCAGCGTGTAGGCGCCCGAGCGGCGCAGGGGTGCCGCGACGAGGACCAGCAGCACGAGGTAGCCGGCCGTCCAGCCGATCGGGTACCAGAGCATGTCGGCGCCGAAGGTGAGCAGCAGTGCGGCGACGCCGAGGAACGAGGCTGCCGAGAGGTACTCCCCGCCGATCGCGGAGGCATTGAGGCCCGGACGCACGGTGCGCGAGGCGACGAAGAAGTCGCTGGTGGTGCGCGACAGGCGCAGTCCCCACGTGCCGATGACGAGCGTGGCCACGGTCACCGCGACCACGGCGATCAGGCCCGGCAAGGTGCTCACCGGGTGCTCACCGGGTGCTCACTGGTCGAGCTCGCTCATCAGCTCGGCGAAGTCGCGCTCGTTGCGCTCGGCGAGGCGGACGTAGCGCCAGCCCAGGAAGACCAACCAGGGGTAGACCAGCCCGCCCAGCACCAGCCACGCCAGGGGGAGCCCGAGCACGCGCACGTCGGCGAGGCCGGGCGCGAGGTGGAACAGCAGCGGCAACGAGCCCACGGTGAGCGCCAGCACGACGAGGATGCGGGCGGCCAGTCCCAGCTGCTCGCGGAGCAGCGAGCTCACGTAGAGACCCCCGAGCCGGGTCTCCTCGTCGATGTCGCCGATGCGGGTGCCGGGCCGGGCGCGGCGGTCGGGTCCGGTGACCCGCACCCGCGGCGGCGGCTCGCCGTCCTGGCTCATGCGCGGCTCTGGCGCAGCCGCTCGCGCAGCTCGCGGGTGTTGCGCCGGCTGACCTGGAGGTCAGCACCCGCGGCAGCGGGCCCGACGTGCACCGAGCAGCGGCCGCCGTCCATGCGCACCTCGCTGACGTGGGCGATGGCGACCAGCAACGAGCGGTGGATGCGCACGAAGCCGGCCTCAGCCCACTCCGTCTCGAGCGTGGTGAGCGGCACCCGCACCAGGTGGCTGCCCTCGGGCGTGTGCAGGCGGGCGTAGTCGCCCTGCGCCTCGACGTGCGTCACGTTGGAGCGGTCGACGAAGCGGGTGACCCCGCCGCGCTCGACCGGGATCTGGAGGTCGGGCTCCACGGCGGCGGCTCGCTCACCGCCCTCCACCACCCGACGGACGGCCTCGGCGAGGCGCTCGGCGCGCACCGGCTTGAGGACGTAGTCGACCGCCTGGAGGTCGAAGGCGTCGACGGCATGACCCTCGTGGGCGGTCACGAACACGATGGGGGGCGGGGTGCGGAAGCGGCGCAGCACGTCGGCGAGCTCGAGGCCCGAGAGACCCGGCATCTGGATGTCGAGGAACACGCAGTCGACGTCGTCCTCCCGGAGCAGCCGCAGGCCCTCGGTGGCGGACTGGCAGGTGCGGACCGCGGCGACGCGCGGGTCGCGGTCGAGCAGGTAGGCGAGCTCGTCGAGGGAGGGGCGCTCGTCGTCGACGACCAGCACCCGCAGGCCGTTCACACCGCTCACACCGCTCACACCGCTCACACCGCTCACACCTGCACCCCCGTGGCGAACTTGGGCACCCGCACGATGACCTTCGTCCCGGCCCCCTTGGCCGTCTCGACGACGAGACCGTACTCGTCGCCGTAGGTCGTGCGCAGCCGCGCATCGACGTTGCCGAGCCCGACCGAGTCGAGCGACGCGTCGCCGGCGAGCACTCGGCGTACCCGCTCGGGATCCTCGCCGGCACCGTCGTCCTCGACCTCGATGAGGCAGTCCTGCCCGCGGTCGCGCGCGGTGATCGTGATGTGGCCGACCCGGTCGACTCCCTCGAGGCCGTGGCGCACGGCGTTCTCGACCAGAGGCTGGATGCACAGGAAGGGCACGGCCACGGGCAGTACCTCCGGGGCGATGCTCAAGGTGACCTGGAGGCGCTCGCCGAAGCGCGCCTGCTCGAGCAGGAGGTAGCGCTCCACGGAGCGCAGCTCCTCGGCGAGCGTCGTGAACTCGCCGTGGCGGCGGAAGGAGTAGCGGGTGAAGTCGGCGAACTCGAGCAGCAGCTCACGCGCCCGGTCGGGATCGGTGCGCACGAAGCTGGCGATCGCGCCGAGGGAGTTGTAGATGAAGTGCGGGCTGATCTGGGCCCGCAACGCACGCACCTCGGCCTCGGCGAGCCGCGCGCGGGAGGCGCCGAGCTCGGCCAGCTCGAGCTGCCCGGACACCCAGGTGGCCACCTCGTCGGCCGCACGCGCCAGCCCTGCGGTCGGGTACGACGAGAACGCCACCAGCGTGCCGACGATCCGACCGTCGACGGCGAGCGGGCTGACGACCGCCGTACGCACCTCGCAGCCGGAGACGTCGCAGGGCAGGTCCTGACGCTCGAAGCTGCGGGTACGGCCGCGCTCGAGAGCCGCACCGACCAGGGCCGGCACCTGCGGTGCGTGATGGCTCCCGGCGCCGTCCCAGGCCAGGCTGCCGGCGGTGTCGGTGAGGGAGAGGGCGGTCGTGCCGAGCAGGGTGCGCAGGTGCTTGACCGAGCGCTCGGCGCTGTCGCGGGTCAGGCCCTCACGCAGCGCCGGTGAAGCGAGCGAGGCCTGGTGGAGCGTGCGGAACGTCGCCCGGTCGGACTCCGTGCCCAAGTGCGTACGCCGCCACCACCGTGCCATGGCGTGCCAGGGTCAGCGGAAGTCGATGAGCAGCATCGCGGTGTCGTCGTCGGACTCGACGGCCACGCGGGGGATGGTCGAGGCCGAGTCGCTCATCGGGTTGTCGCCGTCGCGGTAGGTCTTGGTGGGGTTGACGGTGAAGACGCCGCCGGGGCCGCGCAGCGAGATCGGCACGGTCGGCTCCAGCACGGGCTCGGGCGCCGCCGGGGCTGCCGGGGCCGGCCGCTCGCGCACCGCGCTGCGGAAGCAGGTGGTGCGGTAGGGCAGCTGCATGCCGTCCATGCCGCGGCCGTAGTCGTCGTAGAGCGCCAGCAGCGCGCTGAGGGTCTGCTCGCGCTCGGCCTCGCCCATGAGCGCGATGTGGGAGCGGGACCGGGCGAGGTCGACGATCGAACGACGGTCGACGGTCTGCCAGTGCTTGAAGGTCTCGGACTCGACCTCGCCGAAGAGCTCGGAGGCGGTCAGGCTCTCGGTGGCGTCGCGGGACTGGTCCTGGGTGCCGATCACCCGGCCGAGCTTGCGCACCCACGGGATGCGCTCGTCGCGCTCGTGCCAGACGACCGCGAGGTGGCCACCGGGGCGCAGGACCCGACCGATCTCCGGCAGTGCACGCTCGTGGTCGAACCAGTGATAGCTCTGGGCGGCCACGACCACGTCGACCGACTGGTCGGGCACCGCGATCTCCTCGGCGCCGCACTCCGACGTGCGCACGTCGGGCAGGTCGCGGTGCAGGATCGCGAGCATCGCGGGGTCAGGATCGGTGGCGTGGACGTCGTGGCCGAGGGCGACGAGGCGCTGGGTGAGCTTGCCGGTGCCGGCGCCGAGCTCGAGCACCGTGCGGGGGCGCGTGGCACCTCCGGGCCCGGCCAGCAACCACTCGACGGCGTCGTCGGGGTAGGTCGGCCGTCCTCGGTCGTAGGCGTCGGCCACGCCGCCGAAGGAGCGGGCGTGGCGCTGGAGGTCCTCGCTCATCACCGCTGATCGTACGGCCGCGGAGGAGCCGCGTCCCGGCGGCGCGCCCGCACGTCGATAGCCTCGCCCCATGGCATCGGATCCCCTCGCGTGGTTGGTCTCCCTGGAGGGCGTGCCCTCGGCGTACGCCGCGACGCGTGACGGCATCGACGTGATGCTGCGCGACCGGGGGTTGCGGCGTACCTCACCCGAGACGACGGCCGAGTCGCTGCTGCGCGGCGCCCACGCCAGCGCGGTGCTCGAGGGATCGGTCTCGACCCTGGCGCAGGTCCGCGCGGGCGAGGGCGACGAGATCGCCCGGGACTCCGTGCGGGTCTCCACCCAGATGCTGGCGCTGGTGCCGACCCTGGCCCAGTCGCCGCTCCAGGCCTTCGCCCGGCTGCACACCCTCGCTGCCGGGTCGTCCCTGCCGCCCGAGAGGCTCGGACGGCCACGCGACGCCGAGGCCGCGGCGCGGCTGCGCGACGTGGCTGCCGTGGCCACGTCCTCGGGGGAGGCCCCGGCGCTCGTGGTCGCTGCGATGGTGCACGCCGAGCTGATCACCGCAGCGCCCTTCGCCTCCCACAACGGCATCGTGGCGCGCGCGGTCGAGCGCCTGATCATCGTGGCGCGCGGGGTGGATGCGAAGTCCCTCGTCGTGCCCGAGGCCGGACACCTCGCACTACGGGCGGCGTACGAGTCCAACCTGCGCGGGTACGCCGAGGGCGGGGCGGCCGGGGTGCACGCCTGGGTGCTCTACGGCGCCGAGGCCTTCGCCGCCGGCGCGGAGGCCAGCCCGCTGCGGCGGGCGGCCGAGGAGTAGTCGCCCGGCTGAGCATGCAGGTGGCACCCGAGTCCAGAAGGTCTCGAGTGCCACCGCGAACACGTGAAGTCGCTGGCTACCAGGCGTGCTGTCTCTCTGCTGCCCCGGAACAAGTCCGAGGTCATGCGCCCTGTCGGAAGGGTGGATCGCCGCGTGGGTACCCGGCTTCACGTGCTGCTCTTGAGTTGTCTGACTCCTGTGTACGCCGCTCCGGAGACCGACACAAGGCTTGACTTTTGAGGCAAAGCCGCCGGGGTCAGGGCCTCACGCAGGTCGTCGCTTGCGGGCGTTGGCCCACAGGACGCCGCCCGCGGCGACCGCTCCGCCCACGGCGAGTGCGGCCAGTGTCGGCTTGCCGGGAGGCAGCGGCACCCGGGTGCGCAGCGCCACCGGCTTGGTGAACACCAGCACCGGCCACCCGCGCTCGCCGGCGATCTTGCGCAGCTCGCGGTCGGGGTTGACGCAGTGCGGGTGGCCGACCGCCGCCAGCATCGGCACGTCGGTGACCGAGTCGCTGTAGCCGTAGCACTCGGCGAGGTCGTAGCCGTGCTCCTCGGCGAGGCGGCGGATCGCGACCGCCTTCTCCTCGGCGTAGACGTAGTGGGAGATCTCGCCGGTGTACTTGCCGTCGACCTCCTCGAGCAGGGAGGCGACCACGTGGTCGGCGCCGAGCAGCCGGCCGATCGGCTCGACGACCTCGGTGCCCGAGGCCGAGACGATCACCACGTCCCGTCCGGCGAGCTGGTGCTCGGTGATCAGGCTGACGGCCTCGTCGTAGACGATCGGGTCGAGCACGTGGTGGAGGGTCTCGGCGACGATCTCGCGCACGGTGGCGACGTCCCACCCGGCGACGAGTGACGACATGAACTGCCGCATCTTCTCCATCTGGTCGTGGTCGGCGCCGCCCACGAGGTAGACGAACTGGGCGTAGGCCGAGCGCACCACGGCGCGCCGGGAGATCAGCCCGCCCGCCTGGAAGGGCTTGGAGAAGGCGAGGGTGCTCGACTTGGCGATGATCGTCTTGTCGAGGTCGAAGAAGGCCGCGGTGGGCGCCATGCGCTCATCGTAGGGGGACGGGACCAGCCCGGGCCGCACCCGGAGCGGCGCGGGACGGCACAGGGGCCGGCGCGAAGGCGCCGATGACCACGAGCTGTCCACAGCGGCGCGTCGCGCCGGCTCGTCCACAGGCCGTCTCCTCGTGGGGCGCGCGATCCGGCGCCGCTGCCGAAGGTGGACCCATGAGCGCACCCCTCATCGCCACCGCCGACATCCACCTCCGCGACGAGTTGTTGCGGCTCGCCGCTGCCGCCGGGGTGGTGCCCGACCTGGTGGCCGATGCCGCCTCGGCCCTGCGCGGCTGGTCCCGGGCCGCGTTGGTGATCGTCGGGGGCGACCTGGCCGGCGAGCTCGCCGGGCTGGGGCCAGAACGACGAGATGCGGTCTTCGTGCTCGTCACCGGTCCTGCCGAGGCCGACCTCTACCGCACGGCACTGCTCCTGGGTGCCCAGAACGTCACCCGCCTGGCCGGGTCGGAGCCGTGGCTGGTCGAGCTCCTCACCGACCTCGGGGAGGCGGGGCGACCGTCAGGACGCCTGATCGGCGTGCTGGGCGGATCCGGCGGCGCGGGCGCGACCACGCTGGCGTGCGCCCTGGGGCAGACCGCGGCGGCACGGGGACCGGCCGTGGTCGTCGACTGCGACCCGCTCGGCCCCGGGGTCGATCGGGTGCTCGGCATGGAAGGTCTCGACGGCTCGCGGTGGGAGAGCCTGTGTCACACCACCGGCCGGTTGAGCGCGCGGTCGGTGCGCGAGGCGCTGCCGCGGAGGGGCCGGCTCGGAGCGCTGTCGTGGCGGGTCGGCTCGACCGCCACCCTGCAACCGTTCGCCGTCCGGGAAGCGGTGGCGGCAGCGCGCCGTGGCCACGACACCGTCGTGCTGGACCTGCCGCGCAGCGCCGACGCACTGGTCGATGAGCTCCTCGCACGGTGCGACGCCGTGCTCCTGGTGGTGGTGCCGACGCTGGTGGGGGTGGCCTCGGCGGCTCGGCTCGCCGCGAGGCTCGACCACGCCGACCTGGGCCTGGTCGTGCGCGGGCACGGCATCGACGAGCGCGAGGTGCGACGCGCGACCGGTCTGCCGATCGCGGCGACGATGCCCCACCAACGCGGTCTGGGGGAGTGCATCGACCTCGGTCTCGGGCCGGTGCGCTCCGCACGCGGGCCGCTGGGGCGCACGTGCGTCGCCCTGCTCGATCGGATCGCCCTGCCCGGCCACCCGGGTGGGACTGCGGACGGGGTCGCCGCATGACGACACCGGCGCCGCCGGTGGCCCAGGACGCCCAACTCACCCAGCTCGCGGGGCTCGTCGACACGGTCCGCGAACGCCTGGCCCGCAGTCCGGGGGAGGTGACACCCCACCGCGTGGCCGAGGCGCTGCGAGCCAGCGGTCGACCCGTCGGCGACGCGACCGTGCTGGACGTCTACGAGGCGCTGCGACGCGACGTCGTCGGGGCCGGGCCGCTCGAGCCGCTGCTGCGGCTGCCCGGGGTCACCGACGTGCTCGTCAACGGCTCCGGCGAGGTCTACCTCGATCGCGGCGGTGGGCTCGAGCTCACCGAGGTCGCCTTCGCGGGGGAGGATGCCGTACGCCGCCTGGCACAGCGGCTGGCGGCCCACGGCGGGAGGCGTCTGGACGACGCCACTCCCTACGTCGACGTCAGGCTGCCCGACGGCACCCGCTTCCATGCCGTGCTCGGCCCCGTGGCCCGGCCCGGCACGGTCATCTCGCTGCGGGTGCCGCGCCGCTCGGCCTTCAGCCTCGACGATCTGGTGGCCGCGGCGATGGTGCCGGCCGAGATGGCGCCCGTGCTGCGGCGGGTGGTGCTGGGCCGGGCGGCCTACCTGGTGAGCGGAGGCACCGGCACGGGCAAGACGACCCTGTTGGCGGCGCTGCTGGGAGAGGTGCCGCCGACCGAACGGATCGTCGTGGTCGAGGATGCCTCCGAGCTGCGCCCCGACCACCCGCACCTGGTGGCGCTGGAGGCGCGACCTGCCAACGTGGAAGGCGCCGGCGCGATCGCTCTCGACGTGCTGGTGCGTCAGGCCTTGCGGATGCGCCCGGACCGGCTCGTCGTCGGCGAGGTGCGCGGCGCCGACGTGGTGGAGCTCCTCGCTGCGCTCAACACCGGCCACGAGGGCGGCTGCGGCACGGTCCACGCCAACTCCGCGCTCGACGTGCCGGCGCGGGTCGAGGCGCTCGCGCTCGCGGC
The DNA here is from genome assembly GCA_963760515.1 of uncultured Actinomycetota bacterium. Taxonomy (GTDB): domain Bacteria; phylum Actinomycetota; class Actinomycetes; order Propionibacteriales; family Nocardioidaceae; genus Nocardioides. The sequence goes on along the minus strand of CAVXDL010000006.1, from coordinate 1,026,802 downwards.
GGGGCTCGACCGAGCGGCTGCCCACAGCCAGCTCGCCTCGGCGATCCAGGTGGTGCTCCACCTCGCGCGCGGCCCGGACGGTCGACGCCGCCTGGCCCAGGTCGCGGTGCCGGTGCGTGGCGACGACGGCCTGGTCCACATGGAGGTGGCTGTGGAGATCTCGTCCGACGGTGCGGTCAGCACCGGGCCCGGCCACGAGCGCTGTCGTGAGCTGTTGGTCGGACGCCACGCGCGATGAGTCCCTCCCTCGCCCTCGCGCTGGTCGCGACCCTGGCCGCCGTCTCGCTGCTGGTGCCCCCGCGAGCTGCACGGCCCTGGCGAGGCCGTACGCCGCCCTCCGCCCGCACGCTGACGCTGGTCGGCGTGGGTGCGACGACCAGCGCGGTGGTCGTCGTGCCACAACAGGCAGCGCTGCTGGTCATCGCTGCCTCGGCCGGTGCGGTCGGTTGGCGGCTGGTCCGGGCCAGGGCGCGGCGGCGGCTGGCCGAGCGGACGTCTCGCCAGGTGCTCGAGGCCTGCGAGGGCCTGGCTGCCGACCTGGTCGCCGGCCAGCCTCCCGGGGTGGTGCTCGACCGCGGCGCCCAGGAGTGGCCGCTGCTGGCTCCGGTGGCCGAGGCCTTCCGGGTCGGGGCGGACGTGCCGGCCGCGTGGCGGGGCGCGGCGCACGCGCCCGGTGCCGGCGACCTCCGCCTCGTGGCCGCGGCCTGGCACCTGTCGCACCGCACCGGCGCCGGCCTCGCAGCGACCCTCGACCAGGTGGTGGCCGACCTGAGAGCCACGAGGGCCACCCGACGGATCGTCGAGGGTGAGCTGGCCTCGGCGCGGGCCACGGCCAAGCTGGTGGCGATGCTGCCCGTGCTGGCCCTGTCGATGGGCTCAGGAGCCGGCGGTGATCCGTGGGGCTTCCTGCTCACCACCTCGCTCGGACTGGCCTGTCTCGCGGCAGGGTTGGCCTTCGCCGCGGTCGGTCTGGCCTGGATCGAGGCGCTGGCCCGCGCCGTCGACCGCACATGAGCCGGTCGGTCGTCGTCCTCCTCGGTGCGCTCGCTGCCGCTGCCGCGGTCGGCCTCCTGCTGCCGCCGCGCGGCCGCTGGCCCGCACCGGTCGAGAGCGCGGTCCGCCGAGGTCCGGAGCTGAGCCTGCTGGGGCGACACCGGGTGGCCGGCTCCGTGCTGGCCGGCCTCGCTGCTGTGATGTTCATCGGCGGTCCGGTCGGGGTGGGCGCCGCTGTCGCCGTCGGGCTGGCCTCCTGGACGGCGATCGGTCGGGTGGAGTCGCCGGCGGTCCGGCGACGGGCCGAGGAGGTCCGACGCGACCTCCCGGCGCTGGTGACGCTGCTGGCGGCAGCGCTGCGGTCCGGCGCGGCGCCGGCCGACGCCCTGACCGCGGTGGCGACCGCGCTGCCGGGTGCGGCCGCAGACCGTCTGGACTCGGTGGCGGCCCGACTGCGCCTGGGCGACGACCCCGCCGCGGCGTGGGGTGACCTCGCCCGTGACCCGGACCTCGGCCCGCTCGGACGCACGCTGGCTCGAGCACAGCTGAGTGGTGCTCCTGTCGTGGCCGCCGTCGACCGGCTCGCCGGCGACCTGGCGGCAGCCGCGCGAGCCGGGGTCGAGGACCGGGCGCGTGCGGTGGGGGTGAAGGCGGCCGTGCCGCTGGGTCTGTGCCTGCTGCCGGCGTTCGTGCTCATCGGGATCGTGCCGCTCGTGGCGGGGCTGGTCGGGACCCTGACGTGGTGAGGGTCCGGGCTGCCCACGAACCGTCCACGGCCGACGGCGCGGGGGGCCTCGTCCACAGGCGGCGCTCGGACGACCGACGCCGTCGGTCCGCAGCGGACAGGGTCGAGTCGCGGGCCGCACCCGGCGGCCCGGACAGGAGGACACATCGATGACGATCACCACGACGACCCGACGGGCCGCCCGGAGCGGCGACGAGCGCGGCATCACCACGGCCGAGTACGCGGTGGGCACGGCAGCCGGAGCAGGTCTGGCCGGGCTGCTCTACAAGCTGCTCACCGGCGGGTTCGGCAACCAGCTGCTCACCCGGCTCTTCGACCACGTGCTCGGGCTGCTGGGCATCGGGTGAGGCCACGGCACCGTCGGGGCGAGCGCGGCGCGGTCACCGCCGAGCTCGCCCTGACGCTGCCGCTGCTGGTGGCGGTCACGCTCGGGCTGGTCTGGCTGCTGTCGGTCGGGACGGCACAGGTGCGGGTCGTCGACGCGGCCCGGGAGACGGCCCGCGCCGTGGCTCGCGGCGACGACCTCGCAGCGGCGGTCTCGACCGGCGAGCGGGTGGCACCACCCTCGGCCGAGGTGACGGTGTCGTCCGGCGATGGCCTGGTCACGGTGGTGGTCGCTGCCACCGTCGAGGGGCCGGGCGGGGTCTTCGCCTTCCTGCCAGGGGTGCAGGTGCGAGCCGAGGCGGCGGCGTTGGCCGAGGTCGCGCCGTGACCGGCGGCTGCGTCGGCGGGCGCGATCGGCGCGGCGCGCGCGGCGCCGCGACCGTCGTGGCGATCGCCTTCCTGGGGGTGCTGCTCCTGGTCGGCATGGCCCTGGCCGTCGTCGCTGCGATGGTCGTGGCCCACCGCACCGCCCAGGGCGCTGCAGACCTGGCCGCGCTCGCGGGGGCTCAGGAGGCCGTCGTGGGTGGCGACGGCTGCGCCCGGGCGGCGGTGGTGGCCGAGGCCAACGGTGCGCGACTCGTGGCGTGCCGGGTCAGTGGCGCCGAGGTCCGGGTGCGGGTGGAGGTCGATGGACCTCGCGTGCTCGGCCGGGCCGACGACTTCGCGGCGGAGGCCCGGGCCGGGCCGGCGGGGTGAGGCTCAGCGGCGGTCGTCGTCGAGGTCGCGGTTGCGCTCGGCCTCGGCGCGATCGAGCTTGCGGGACAGCTCGTCGATCCTCTTGGCCTCGCGACGCTGACGCAGTCCGCGCTTGGCGCCGTACTTGGTGACCGAGAAGCCGACCAGCACCAGCACGCCCGCCACGACCCCGAACACGAACAGGGTCGGCGCGCCGATGCCGATGCCGAGCGCCTCGACCTGCCCGCCGGCGCTCACGTCGGTGGTGAAGAGCCCGGCGAGGATCACGAGCACGCCGACGAGCACGAGAAGGAGCCCCAGGATCACCATGGCGGTGAGACTACTCGGGATCAGGCGTCGCGTGAGTGAGCAGCACGTCGAGCAACGCCAGCGCCCCGGCCTTGTCGAGCGGGTTGTTCTGGTTGCCACATTTGGGCGACTGGATGCAGGAGGGGCAGCCCTCGTCGCACTCGCAGGAGGCGATGGCCTCACGGGTGGCGGTCAGCCAGCCTCGTGCCGCGCGGTAGCCCCGCTCGGCGAAGCCGGCGCCGCCCGGGTGCCCGTCATGGACGAAGACGGTCAGCAGCCCGGTGTCGGCGTGCCGGGCCGTCGAGACCCCGCCGATGTCCCACCGGTCGCAGGTGGCGAAGAGCGGGAGCATCCCGATCGCGCAGTGCTCGGCGGCGTGGGCGGCACCCGGCAGGTCGCCGAAGATGGCCGGGTCGAGCAGGTCGTCCGGCACGGTCCACCACACCGCGGCGGTGGTCAGGGTCTGGGCCGGGAGGTCGAGCGGCTCCTCGGCGATCACCTCCCCCGAGGGCTGGCGCCGCTTGAGGAAGGACACGACCTGGTGGGACACCTCGACGTCACCGAAGGTGAGTCGGCACGGTCCCCACTCACGGTGCCGGCGCTCGCCGACGATGTGGATGTCGGTGAGCTCGCGGGCCGAGGTGGAGTAGCCGGGGTCCGCGCGGTGCAGCGTCGCGACGTGCTCGTCGAGGTCGAGCGCCTCGACGAGCCAGGTCTCGCCCTGGTGCACGTAGACGGCGCCGGCGTGGGTGGTGCCGTGGGCGCGACCGCCGTCGACCGTGCCGACGACCCGGCCGGTGCCGGCCTCCACCAGCGCCACCGGAGACCCCCCGGCGGAGCGGATGTCGGTGAGGTCGACGGCTCGGCGCCGATCGGTCCAGAACCAGCCGGTGGTGCGGCGTCGCAACAGTCCCGCCGCCACCAGGGCGCGCGCCACCTCGCGGGCCGTCGGACCGAACAGCTCGAGGTCGGCAGCCACCAGCGGTCGCTCCTGGGCGGCGGCGCACAGGTGCGGGCCCAGGACATGGGGGTTGTCGGGATCGAACACCTGGGCCTCGACCGGCTGCCCGAGCAGCGCCTCGGGGTGGTGCACGAGATAGGTGTCGAGCGGGTCGTCGCGGGCGATGAGGACGCCGAGCGCATCCTGTGCCCCGCGCCCGGCCCGACCGACCTGCTGCCAGAGCGCGGCGCGGGTGCCGGGGAAACCGGCGATCAGGACGGCGTCGAGGCCGCTGACGTCGATGCCGAGCTCGAGGGCGTTGGTGGCCGCCAGCCCCACCAGCTCGCCGCTGCGCAGGGAGACCTCGAGGGCGCGCCGTTCCTCGGGGAGGTAACCACCGCGGTAGGCCGCGACCCGGCCGGCGAGCTCGGGATCGATCTCGGCCAGCAACGAGGCGGCGGTCAGCGCGACCTGCTCCACCCCGCGGCGCGAGCGCACGAACGCGAGGGTGCGGACGTCCTCGGCCACCAGGTCGGCCAGCAGGTCGGCGGTCTCGGACGTGGCCGCGCGGCGCACCGGTGCACCGTTCTCGCCGACGAAGCTGGTCAGCGGCGGCTCCCAGAGAGCGAGCGTCACCTCGCCGCGCGGCGACCCGTCGTCGGTAACAGCCCGCACGGGCAGGCCGGTCAGCCGGGTCGCGGTCGTGGCCGGCTCCGCGGTGGTGGCCGAGGCGAGCACGAACGTCGGGTGGGCGCCGTAGGCGGCACACACCCGGCGCAGCCGGCGCAGCACGTGGGAGACGTGCGCGCCGAAGACACCGCGGTAGTGATGGCACTCGTCGATCACGACGTAGCGCAACGACCCGAGGAAGCCCGCCCACCGCTCGTGCCCCGGCAGGATCGAGCGGTGCAGCATGTCGGGGTTGGTCAGCACGTACTCGGCGTGGGCGCGGGCCCAGTCACGCTCGTCGCGGCTGCTGTCGCCGTCGAAGGTGGTGATGCGCGCGTCGAGCTTCAGGTCGAGCAGCGACGTCAGCTGGTCGTGGGCCAGGGCCTTGGTGGGCGCGAGGTAGAGCGTGGAGGCTCCGCGGCGCCCGCGCTCGGAGCGGGCGGTCAGGGCGGCGGTCAGCGCGGGCGCCTGATAGGCCAGCGACTTGCCCGACGCGGTGCCGGTGGCGACGATCACGTGCTCGCCGTGCCAGGCGGACTGGGCCGCGACGACCTGGTGCGACCACGGGCGATCGATGCCGCGCTCGGTGAAGGCCGCTCGCACGGCGGGGTGGACCCAGTCGGGCCAGTCCGTCGGTCGTGCGGATCGAGGGGGTCGCACCTCGAGGTGGGTCAGGCGGCCCTGCCGGCCCGGCACGGCTCCGAGACGGGCGACGAGGCTCGCCACCGAGCGACTGCTCGGGGGTGCCGCGACGACGGGGGAGACCATCCCCCGATTGTCGCAAAGCCCGCCGACACAGCCCGCGACACTCGCGTGGGTTTACATCTGTGTGCGTGCAGCCCGACGGCGTGGTTTGATATTGCTGTCGAGTGCCGGGACAGATGTGCTGCCCGGATCGGCGTCGCCCCCTGCACCGCCCTCTGGGAGAACTCGTGGACCTGACTCTTGAGACGCGCGTCGTCGATGGCCGCACCATCGTCGCCGTCGGCGGGGAGATCGACGTCTACACCGCGCCCAAGCTGCGCGACAAGATCACCGAGCTCGTCGCCGCCGGCACCTACCACCTCGTCATCGACATGGAGGCGGTCGAGTTCCTCGACTCCACCGGCCTCGGGGTCCTGGTCGGGGGCCTGAAGAAGGTGCGCGCCCACGACGGGTCCCTCGACCTCGTGTGCAACCAGGACCGGCTCCTGAAGATCTTCCGGATCACCGGGCTGGCCAAGGTGTTCGTGATCCACGAGACCGCCGAGTCCGCCCTGGCCTGAGTCGTCCCGACCGCCGCGTGCCCGCGGTCGACACCCCTCCAGCGTGCGCAGGAGGGGTCTGCAGCAGCGCGCGTCCGTGCGGAGATCTCGGCGCGACACGATGTGGGCCACGTCACACCCTCTGTCCGAATTGCACTCCTGTCTGCGTAAACTCCGCTGCGTTCCACCATGACCTGGGTCACATCGGCCCTCGTTGACGCACGCCCCTACGCGCAGGAGGAAACAGATGGCCGGGCTTCATCCCGCAACCGTCGACGTCTCCGGCGGCAACCTCGTCCTGGTCGTCATCGTTGCTCTGATCGCGCTCGGCGCGCTCGGCATGGCAGCGATGTTCCGCCAGGAGGTGTTGGCCGCCGGTACAGGCACCGACAACATGAAGAACATCGCCCAAGCCGTGCAGGAGGGCGCGGACGCCTACCTGCAACGCCAGTTCCGGACGCTGGCGGTCTTCGCGGCCCTGGCGTTCTTCGTGCTGATGGCGCTGCCGGCCGACGACCTCGGGGTCCGCATCGGACGCTCGATCTTCTTCCTGCTCGGCGCCGGCTTCTCCGCTGCTGTGGGCTACCTGGGCATGTCCCTGGCGGTCCGCGCCAACCTCCGGGTCGCAGCCGCGGCCAACGAACCGGGCGGCCGCGAGCGGGCGATGACCATCGGCCTGCGCACCGGAGCCATGGTCGGCATGCTGACCGTGGGCCTCGGCCTGCTCGGTGCCAGCGTGGTCGTGCTCCTGTTCCGCGAGAGCGCTGCCGACGTGCTCGAGGGCTTCGGCTTCGGTGCCGCCCTCCTGGCGATGTTCATGCGGGTCGGCGGCGGCATCTTCACCAAGGCCGCAGACGTGGGTGCTGACCTGGTCGGCAAGGTCGAGCAGAACATCCCTGAGGACGACCCGCGCAACGCCGCCACCATCGCCGACAACGTCGGCGACAACGTCGGTGACTGCGCCGGGATGGCCGCCGACCTGTTCGAGTCCTACGCGGTCACGCTCGTCGCGGCGCTGATCCTCGGCTCGCAGGCCTTCGGCGACAAGGGCCTCGTCTACCCGCTGCTGATCCCTGCCATCGGCGCGCTCACCGCCGTCGCCGGGGTCTACCTGACCAAGCCGAAGGCCGGCGAGAACGGCCTGGTGACGATCAACCGGTCGTTCTACATCTCGGCCGGCATCGCGGCGCTCGCCTCGGTCGTGCTGTCGTTCATCTACCTGCCGACGAGCTTCGCCGACTTCGAGGGTCTCGAGGGCGGCAACGTGCTCGAGCAGATCGGCGTCAGTGGCCCGGCCTCGGGCAACCCGGCCCTGATCGCCTCCATCGCCGTCGTCATCGGCATCGTGATGGCGGCCGGCATCCTGGCGCTCACCGGCTACTACACCGGCACTGAGTACAAGCCCGTCAAGGGCGTCGGCAAGACCTCGCTCACCGGTGCGGCCACCGTCATCCTGTCGGGGCTGGCCGTCGGCTTCGAGTCGGCCGTCTACACCACGCTCGTCATCGGCGCGGCTGTGTTCGGTGCCTTCCTGCTCGGTGGAGCCTCGCTGATCGTCTCCCTGTTCGCCGTGGCCCTCGCGGGCTGTGGTCTGCTCACCACCGTCGGGGTCATCGTGGCCATGGACACCTTCGGACCGGTCTCCGACAACGCCCAGGGCGTCGCGGAGATGTCGGGCGACGTCAGCCCCGAGGGTGCACAGATCCTCACCGAGCTCGATGCCGTCGGCAACACCACCAAGGCCATCACCAAGGGCATCGCGATCGCCACCGCGGTGCTCGCCGCGACCGCGCTCTTCGGCTCCTACGCCACGTCGGCGTTCGAGGCGCTGGGTGAGTCCGGCGTCCTGGCGGGCAACGAGGGCGGCTACGAGCTGGCCGGGTTCTTCGTCTTCGACCCGTCGGTGCTCGTCGGGGTGCTGCTCGGCTCCGCCGTGGTGTTCCTCTTCTCCGGCCTCGCGATCAACGCCGTGGCCCGCGCGGCTGCAGCGGTGGTCTACGAGGTCCGGCGCCAGTTCCGCGAGATCCCCGGGATCATGGAGGGGACCGGTCGCCCGGAGTACGGCAAGGTCGTCGACATCGTCACCCGTGACTCACTGCGTGAGCTGGTCACCCCCGGCATCCTGGCCGTCTTCGCCCCCGTGGCCGTCGGCTTCGGGCTCGGAGCCACGTCGCTGGCCGGCTTCCTGGCCGGTGCGATCGGCACCGGCACGCTCATGGCCGTGTTCCTGGCCAACGCCGGTGGGGCCTGGGACAACGCCAAGAAGCTCGTCGAGGACGGTCACCACGGTGGCAAGGGCTCGCCGGCTCACGAGGCGACCGTCATCGGTGACACCGTCGGTGACCCGTTCAAGGACACCGCCGGACCGGCCATCAACCCGCTCATCAAGGTGATGAACCTGGTCTCGCTGCTCATCGCGAGCGCCGTGGTGTCGATGAGCGTCGGCAAGGACGAGAACGACCCGCTGCGCATCGCGATCGCACTGATCTCGGTGGCGATCATCGTCGCCGCGATCGTGGTCTCCAAGCGTCGCGAGGCCGACCTCGGGGACGACGTGCCGGTCGTCATGGGCGCGCAGGGCACGCATTGATCCACTGATCCACCAGCACCGCTGACCCGTCGTGAGCACTCACGGCGGGTCAGCGCTTTTCAGCGGGTGATGGTGAGGACCAGTCGCGGGGAGCTCGAGCGGGCGTAGGTGGCGGTGCCGGCGTACCGCGCCACCAGGCGGTGACGTCCCTTCGACAGGCGCGGCAGGGTGACGTTCTTGGCCCCGCGGGCGCCTCGGTTGGGCACCGTGGTCGTGGCGAGCTTCTTCCTGCCCTCGAAGATGCTCACGCGACCCGACGGCACGCCGCTGCTGCCGGGGCTCGACAGCGCGACCCGCACGACCGGTCGCTTCTTCGCCGAGACCCGCCGGGCCTTGCTCGTCAGCTTGGTGGCGCTCGCGAGACGGGCGATGGCGACGGCCGCCGAGGCGGCGCGCCCGGCGAGGTGGCCCGGTCGGGTGGCGGTGACCACGATGGCGAGCTGACCGCCGATGTCGGCAGTGCGGGGCTGGTAGGTCGGAGTGCTCGCGCTGGAGATGGCGACCGCCGGCCCGCGGCTGGGGAGCAGGTACCACTGGTAGGTGAAGGTCGGCGTGGGCGACCCGGCCCAGGTGCCCGACGTGGCGGTCAGGGTGCCTCCGACGCTGGGGTCGCCCGAGAGGGCCGGTGCGCGGGTGACGACGGGAGCGTCGCCGCGCAGGACCGTGACGGGGTCGCTGACCGAGGTCGTGCTGAAGAGTGAACGCACCGTGCCGGTGGCGGCCACGGTGAGCTGGGCGCCGAGGTCGTCGAGCTGCACGAGGTAGGTCTTCTCGGTGGCGCCGGAGATGGGCGCGTCGTCGCGGCGCCACTGGTAGGTCGTGACCGTGCTCGGGTCGCTCCACGTCGGGTCCACAGCGGTGACCGTGGCGTCCACCTTCGCGGGGCCCTCGATGGTGGCCGGTGTGGAGGCGGTCGGACCGCCCGGCAGGTCGGGCAGGCACGGCAGTCCGGGGATGGGCAGGCAGGTCTCGGCCGTGGCGGCCGGGACCGGGCCGGCCAGCGTGGCGCCGGCGACCGCGAGCGCGGCGAGGCCGAGCAAGGAGCGACGTACGGGACTGGCGACGTGGGACATGGCGGACCTCAGAACGGGCCCGGACCTGCGCCAGGCGACCTCAGGAGGGTAAGTCGTCGCAGAGCGCAGTGGGACGGGTTCCACGAAGGTGGTCGGGGGCGATGACAGACTCCGCGCAGGACCCGGGAACCGCGTGCAGCGATCGCTGACCTGCGCGACGCTCCTGCTGTCGACGTGACCGCCCGAAGAGACCACCCGACGAGACCACCCGAACCACGACACCACGGAGCTCCGGCATGAACCCCGACCTCGCCCCTGCCCTGCGCGAAGCCCTGGTGGCCGCCGGCTTCACCTACGACGGGGTCGCCGAGCTGCTCGGTCCCCGCGCACATGCCGCGCTCGGCCGCAACGAGACGACCCCGGGACTGATGCGCACCCGCGGCGGCAGCCCCGTGGAGACCCTGACGCGGCTGTTCCTGCTCCAGACGCCGGTGTCGCGCCGGGACGCCGAGCAGGCCCTGCCCGGGCTCGTGGACAGGTTGGCCGCGGCCGGACTCCTCGAGCAGAGCATCGGCGAGGTGGCCGCCCGCCTCGACTGCCGTCCCTACGCCACCGACGGCGACGAGCCGCTGTGGGTGGTCAGCGACCTCACCCCGGGCCTGGACGGCGCGGCTCAGCGCGTCGGTGGCGACCACGTGCTGGGGATCAGCCCGGCCTCGACGTCGCTGGCACAGCTGACGCTGCGGGCGCCGGTCGGACGCTCCCTCGACCTGGGGACCGGGTGCGGGGTGCAGGCGCTGCACCTCGCGCGCCACAGCGACACGGTGGTCGCCACCGACGTCAACACCCGCGCGCTCACGCTGACCCGGTTCAACGCGGCGCTCAACGAGGTCTCCGTGGACGTCCGGGACGGGTCGTTCTTCGAGCCGGTGCGTCACGAGACGTTCGACCTCATCGCCACCAACCCGCCGTTCGTGATCTCGCCGGCCACCGGGGAACGCCTCGTCTACCGCGACTCGGGACTGCCGGGGGACCGGGTCGTCGAGGACATCGTGCGCAACGCTCCGCGTCACCTCGCTCCCGACGGTTGGTGCCAGGTGCTCGCCAACTGGGTGATCACCGCTGAGCAGACCTGGGACGAGCGCCTGGCCGGATGGCTCACGCCCGGCCACGACGCGCTCGTCGTGCAGCGCGAGGTGCTGGACCCCGCGGCCTACGTCGAGCTGTGGCTCAAGGATGCGGGCCTGCACCCGAGCACCGGCGCCGGTCGCAGCGGCGACTACCTCGAGCGCTACGACACCTGGCTGTCGTGGTTCGACGAGCAAGGAGTGGAGGCGATCGGGTTCGGGTGGGTCAACCTGCATGCTCACGGCCGAGGCACGTCGTCGGCGCCGGCCGGTGACCGTATCGAGCTGCTCGACTGGCCCTACGACGTGGAGCAGCCCATCGCCCCGGCGATCGCGGAGTGGGGCGAGTGCGTCCCGGACCTCGTCGACCTCGACACGTTCCTGCACACCCGGGAGGACATCGTGCAGGAGACCGTCGGCCCGGTCGGCGCGGCAGACCCCGCGACGATCGTGCTCCGCCAGCAGCGCGGCCTGCGGCGGGCGCGCTCGGCCGACACGGTGGAGGCCGCCCTCGTGGGAGCCTGCGACGGCGACCTGAGCGTCGGTCAGATCCTCGACGCGGTGGCCGGACTCCTCGAGGTCGACGCCCAGGTGACGCGCGAGACCTACCTGCCGGTCGTGCGCGAGCTGGTGGCCGAGGGTTTCCTGATCGCCGGGGAAGCCGGCGAGTAATCTCTCGACCGTGGCGAGCCCTGGGTGGTACCCCGATCCGGCCGGTCGACCCGGCGCCTTCCGTTTCTGGGACGGCAGCGCGTGGTCGGCCGAGCTCACCGACAACCCGTACTCGCCCCCGCCGGGGGTCGCACCGCCACCACCGCCGCCACCGCAGCCGGCACCGCCTGCCCAAGCCCCGCCTGGCGCGATCCCGGCGCCCGTCTTCGGTACCGACCCGACCCCAGACCCGGCTCCTGACCCGGCGACAAGTGCGCCGGCTGACGCCCCGGCCGACACCGCGTCCGTCACCCCGCCTGACGCAGCGGCCGGCGAGGAGGAGCGGCCCGCACCCGAGGCGACCCCCTCCTCACCGCCACCGCTGCCACCGCCGCTGCCACCGCCGCCGGGGTTCCAGACCTCCGCCGACACGCCGAGCCCCGACCGGCCGATCCCCCCGTGGGCCGGTCAGCCCAGCGCGCCCGCCTGGTCGTCGACGACTCCTCAGGCAACCGGGGGCGGCGGCGGGGGCGCCGTGCGCGCGGTGCTCCTGGTGCTGCTCGCGATCGTGGCTGCCCTGGCCCTGGCCGTGGCGTCGTTCCTCGTCGTCGAGGCCCTCACCGACGACAGCCCGGACTCGGTGGCGGGTCTCGGCGCCACGTCTGACGAGGCCGGCCAGCCCGACCTGCCCGGCAGCGAGCCGGCGTCGCCGGCGCCCACGAGCGACCCGGGCCTGCCGGTCGGGCCCGACGCCGGGACCGACGACCGCTTCGCCGGCGGTGAGCCGCCCGCCGTCGAGCAGTGCCAGGGCGGCTCGCCGACGCAGGGTGCCACCCGACGACAGGGTCGCTTCCTCGTCGGGGGCGGTCTGCGACTGGCCAACCCTCCGGGCTTCAGCGACGACCTCGACCAGGCTCCCGTGTTCACCTTCGCCGACGGCGTGATCGCCCCGGCACAGGTCATCGAGCAGACCGAGACCAGCGGGTGGGTCGCGCTCTACGCGCTCGGCGCGCTGCCGAAGGACAACGGGTTCACCGAGCCGCAGGAGGCGGCCGAGACGGTGCTCGACTGCATGGTCGCCTCCGACACCTTCTACCAGGACTACGTGGGTCGAGACCTCCTCGGCGCTCGTGCCGTCGAGGTCCGTGGTGCCCCCGGGTGGGAGATCGACGCCGAGATCCGCATCGACAGCCCCGACCTGCAGGTCACCGGCGACCGGGTGAAGGTGATCGTGGTCGACACCGGCGACGCCGACCGCCTCGGTCTGTTCGTCAGTGTGGTCCCGATCGGCGACGAGGCGCTCATCTCCCAGCAGCAGGACTACGGGTCCCGGCTCCGTCGCGAGTAGCCGGAGGACGGGGCGTCGGCTGCGTCTCCGGGACGGTCGACGGTGCCCGCAGGGGCACCACGTCTCGACCCTCCGGCGCACTCATCTTCAGGCCGGGGCACCCGGTTGTTGGTCCGCACGCGCTACCGTGATCGGCCGTGAGCCCCGAACAGGTGGCCACCCAGCGCCGACCGGCGCTCCAGCAGTGAGGAAAGTGACCAGGCACGTGGCACACAAGTTGGTGATCGTCGAGTCCCCGGCGAAGGCCCGCACCATCGGTGGGTACCTCGGGGACGGGTACGTCGTGGAGTCGTCCATCGGCCACATCCGCGACCTTCCGAACAACGCTGCTGACACCCCGGCCAAGATCAAGGACAAGCCCTGGGGCCGGCTGGCGGTCGACGTCGAGAACGGGTTCACCCCCTACTACGTCGTCCCCCGTGACAAGAAGTCGCACATCTCGAAGCTGAAGTCGCTGCTCAAGGATGCCGACGAGCTCTTCCTCGCCACCGATGAGGACCGCGAGGGTGAGGCGATCGCGTGGCACCTCCTCGACGAGCTGAAGCCCAAGAACATCCCCGTCAAGCGGATGGTCTTCCACGAGATCACCAAGCAGGCGATCATCGACGCCGCCGCCAACCCGCGCGAGATCGCGATGGACCTCGTCGAGGCCCAGGAGACGCGCCGGATCCTCGACCGCCTCTACGGCTACGAGGTCAGCCCGGTGCTGTGGAAGAAGGTCATGTCCGGCCTGTCCGCCGGTCGCGTGCAGTCCGTGGCGACCCGGCTGGTGGTCGACAAGGAGCGCGAGCGGATCAAGTTCAAGCTCGCCTCCTACTGGGACCTCGAGGGCACCTTCGACGCCGGGTCCAAGCACGAGGCGCGGATGTTCCCCGCCAAGCTCTACTCCCTCGACGGCACCCGGGTCGCCTCCGGCTCGAACTTCGGCCAGGACGGTCTCCTCAAGGCGGGCGCCAACGTCGTCCACCTCGACCGGGCCCGCGCCGAGGCACTCGTCAGCGCGCTCTCCGACGCCAGCTACGACGTCCGCTCGGTCGAGGCCAAGCCCTACCGCCGCTCGCCGTACGCACCGTTTCGCACCACCACGATGCAGCAGGAGGCCAGTCGCAAGCTCGGCATGAGCGCCTCGGTCGCGATGTCGGTCGCCCAGCGGCTGTACGAGAACGGCTACATCACCTACATGCGTACCGACTCCACGACCCTGTCGGGCGGCGCGGTCGATGCCGCCCGCTCGCAGGTGCGGGAGCTCTACGGCGCCGAGTACCTGCCCGACACCCCGCGCACCTACGCCTCCAAGGTCAAGAACGCCCAGGAGGCGCACGAGGCGATCCGTCCCGCGGGTGAGTCGTTCCGCACCCCGGCGCAGACCGGGCTCACCGGCGACCAGTTCCGCCTCTACGAGCTGATCTGGATGCGGACCGTCGCCTCGCAGATGAAGGACGCCGTGGGCCAGTCGGTCTCGGTGCGCCTCGGCGGCACCGCCGCCCACTCCGACGGCCGCTCCGAGGACGTCGTGTTCTCGGCCTCGGGTCGTGTCATCACCTTCCACGGGTTCCTCAAGGCCTACGTCGAGGGCACCGACGACGACGGCGCCAAGGACGACCAGGAGACCCGGCTGCCCGCCCTTGAGCAGGGCGACGCGGTCTCGGCCGCCTCGATCAGTGCCAACGGCCACGAGACCAAGCCGCCCTCGCGCTACACCGAGGCCACCTTGATCAAGGAGCTCGAGGAGCGCGAGATCGGCCGGCCCTCGACGTACGCCTCGATCATCGGCACGATCCTCAACCGCGGCTACGTCTACAAGAAGGGCTCGGCCCTGGTGCCGGCCTGGCTGGCGTTCTCGGTCATCCGGCTGCTGGAGGAGCACTTCCCGCGCCACGTGTCCTACGAGTTCACCGCCGACATGGAGGACGTCCTCGACGAGATCGCGGGGGGCCGCAAGAACCGGGTCTCCGAGCTCACCGAGTTCTACTACGGCTCCGAGGCAGTGCCCGGCCTGCACACCTTGGTGACCGAGCTCGGCGACATCGATGCCCGCGAGCTCGCGACGTTCCCCGTCGGCGACCCCGCGGCCGGGATCAACCTGCGGGTCGGGCGCTACGGCCCCTACCTCGAGGGCCCCGACGACGAGGGCAACCCGGTGGGCAAGCGGGCCAACGTGCCCGACGACCTGCCGCCCGACGAGCTGACCCTGGAGAAGGCCGCCGAGCTGTTCGCCAACCCGGCCGGCGAGGAGATCGAGCTCGGGGTGCACCCCGAGACCGGGCTGCGCGTGGTGGCCAAGAACGGCCGCTACGGCCCCTACGTCACCGAAGAGCTGCCCGAGGACGCCAAGAAGAGCGCCAAGCCGCGCACGGGCTCGCTCTTCAAGTCGATGTCGCTGGACACGATCACGATGGACGACGCGGTCAAGCTGCTGTCGCTGCCGCGCGTGGTCGGTGAGGTGCCGGTCGAGGTCAAGGTCAAGGACGACGACGGCGAGGATGCCGGCACCACGACCGAGATGGTCGAGATCACCGCCCAGAACGGCCGCTACGGGCCGTACCTGAAGAAGGGCACCGACTCCCGCTCGCTCACCACCGAGGAGCAGCTCTTCACGATCACCCTCGACGAGGCGCTGGCGATCTATGCCCAGCCCAAGCAGCGTGGGCGGGCCGCTGCGGCGCCGCCGCTCAAGGAGCTCGGCAACGACCCGGTCTCGGGTCAGCCGGTCGTGGTGAAGTCGGGTCGCTTCGGCGAGTACGTCACCGACGGGGAGTACAACGCCACGCTGCGCAAGGACGACTCGGTCGAGGAGATCACCCTCGCGCGGGCCGCCGAGCTGCTGGCCGACCGTCGCGAGCGCGGCCCGGCCAAGAAGGCGGCCAAGAAGGGCGCCAAGAAGGCACCGGCCAAGAAGACCGCCAAGAAGACGGCGGCCAAGAAGACCACCACCAAGAAGACGGCAGCCAAGAAGTCGGCGGCCAAGAAGGCGCCGGCGAAGAAGGCCGCTGCGAAGAAGGCGTGAGGCGACGGCCGCACCGACAGCCGTCGGCGCGGCCGGGTAGCGTCGCGCCCGTGACTTCGCGCCCCGACCCCGTCTACGCCGACAGCGGTGTCTTCGTGTGCTTCGAGGGCGGGGAGGGGTCGGGCAAGTCGACCCAGTCGCGGCTGCTGCACTCCTGGCTGGAGAGCGAGGGCTACACCGCGCGGCTGACGTTCGAGCCCGGTGACACCGCGGTCGGCCGACAGCTGCGCCAGATCGTGCTCAGCCCCGAGACCGGAGCGCTCGGTCACCGCACCGAGGCGCTGCTCTACGCCGCCGACAAGGCCGAGCACGTCGACACCGTGGTGCTGCCGGCGCTCGCTCGCGGCGAGGTCGTGATCACCGACCGCTACGTCGACTCCACGCTGGCCTACCAGGGCGCCGGGCGGGCGCTGGAGGTCGCCGAGGTCGAGGCAGTGGCCCGCTGGGCCACCGGCGAGCTGCGCCCGCACCTGACCGTCGTCCTCGACCTGGAGCCGTCGGCCGGCCTGGGACGCTTCGAGGGCCGCGACCGCATCGAGGGGGAGTCGCTCGACTTCCACCAGCGCGTGCGCACGGCGTTCGTGGAGATGGCCGCCGCGGATCCCGACCACTACCTCGTGCTCGACGCCCGGGCACCGGTGGCCGAGATCGCAGCTGCGGTGCAGGCCGGGGTGCGCCCGCTGCTCGAGCAGGCCGGCCGATGAGCATCTCGCCGACGAGCATCTCGCCGACGAGCGGCTCCGAGACCGGCTCTGCTGTCGCGACGGTCGACGGCATCTGGACCGACCTCGTCGGTCAGCGACGGGCCGTCGAGGTGCTCCACCCGGCCACCAAGGGCCACGGCATGACCCATGCCTGGCTGTTCACCGGTCCGCCCGGATCGGGACGTTCCAACGTCGCGGTCGCCTTCGCCGGCGCGCTGCAGTGCGAGCAGGGCGGGTGCGGTGCGTGCCACGAGTGCCACATGGCCCTGGCCGGCACCCACGCCGACATCGCCGTCGTCCGCACCCAGAAGCTCTCCATCGGCGTCGACGAGGTGCGCGACCTGGTGCGCCGTTCGGCGCTGCGTCCGGCGGGCCGGCGTTGGCAGATCATCATCATCGAGGACGCCGACCGACTCACCGAGCAGGCCTGCAACGCCCTGCTGAAGGCCATCGAGGAGCCCAGTGCGCGCACGGTGTGGATGCTGTGTGCGCCCACCGTCGAGGACGTCCTGCCGACCATCCGCTCGCGCTGTCGTCAGCTCACCCTGGCCACCCCGACCGCCGAGGCCGTGGCCGACCTGCTGGTGCGCAAGGACGGCGTCAGCGCCGCGCTCGCCGCCTACGCCGCGCGCGCCAGCCAGGGCCACATCGGTCGGGCCCGCGCCCTGGCCCGCGACGAGGCGACCCGCAACCGACGTCGCGAGATCGTCTCCCTCCCGGCCCGGCTCACCTCGCTGGGCGCGTGCATGACGGCCGCGACCAACCTCGCCGAGGTCGCCAAGGAGGAGGCCGACGCGATCACCAGCGACCTCGATGCCCGCGAGAAGGCCGACCTCGACACGACCTACGGCGTCGTCGAGCGTGGACGCCGTCCCCGCGAGTACGCCCCGGCGCTCGCGCACCTCGACAAGGCGCAGAAGACGAGGGCCAAGCGACGCGTGCTCGACGTCGTCGACCGCGGGCTGATGGACCTCGTCTCGGTCTACCGCGACGCGATCGCGGTGGCCCTGAAGGCGCCGGGCCAGCTGGTCAACGAGGAGATCCGGGGCGACATCGAGGACATCGCGCGCGACTCCAGCCCCGAGCTCAACCTCCGGCGCATCGCCTGGATCTTCGAGGCCCGCGAGAACATGCTCGAGTACAACGTCCCGGTGGCGCTTGCCCTGGAGGCCATGATGGTGGCGCTGAAGGTGCCCGAGGGGAGTGGTCGATGATGAGCAAGCGGTTGATCGGTGGGGTGGTCGCGCTCGTGCTCGTCGTCGGCATCGGCGGAGGTGTCGGTGCGGCGTTCCTCATCGACAGCGACCCGGCCGGCGACGCCCGGCCGTCCTCGACGCCCACGACCTCGGCGGGCCCGTCGCCGGCGGCCCCGACCCCGAGCGGCGACGCCACCAACGTGCCGGAGGGCCTGGAGGAGTTCTACTCCCAGACGCCGGCCTGGACCGCGTGCGACAGCAACGAGTGCGCGACGCTGACCGTGCCGCTCGACTACGCCGACCCCGAGGGGCAGACGATCGACCTGCAGCTCGAGCGGGTGCCGGCCTCCAACCAGGCCGCCCGGGTCGGCTCCCTCGTGGTCAACCCCGGTGGTCCCGGCGCGCCCGGCACGTCGCTGGTCGACGACCCCTCCTTCGCCTTCGGCGGACCGCTCCTCGCCCGGATGGACGTCGTCGCCTTCGACCCCCGGGGCACGGGCGCCTCCGCCCCCGTCGACTGCATCTCCGACGCCGAGCTCGACGACTTCCTGGCCCAGGACCCCGACCCCGACGACGCCGCCGAGGAGAAGCAGTTCGTCGAGGAGCAGGAGGACTTCTTCGCCGGCTGCGTCGAGCGCTCCGCCGACCTCGTCGGTCATGTCTCGACCGTCGAGGCGGCCCGTGACATGGACGTGCTGCGCGGAGCACTGCGCGAGGACGACCTGTCCTACCTCGGCTTCTCCTACGGCACCACGCTCGGCGGCGTCTACGCCGAGCTCTTCCCCGAGAACGTCGGTCGTTTCGTCCTCGACGGTGCCACCGACCCCACGCTCGACTTCCGCGAGAACTCCCTCAGCCAGGCCCGTGGCTTCCAGACCGCGCTCGATGCCTACGCCGACAACTGCGTCGAGGAGGGCGAGTGCTTCCTCGGCGACAGCCGCGAGGCAGCCCTCGCCACGATCAGCGACCTCCTCGATCGCATCGACGCCGACCCGCTGCCGACCTCCTCGGAGCGGGTGCTGGCGATCGGCAACGCGTTCTACGGCGTCGTGACGCCGCTCTACAGCCGCGACAACTGGCCCTACCTCGACCAGGGGCTCGCCGAGGCCCTCGACGGCACCGGCGACACGCTGCTGCTGCTCGCTGACTTCTACGCCTCCCGCAACGCTTCCGGCGGCTACGACGACAACTCGCTGGAAGCGTTCTTGTCCATCAGCTGCCTCGACGACCCCGCGGCCCTGGACCCGGCCGACATCCCGGCCGAGTACGACGCGTTCGAGGAGGCGAGTCCCACCTTCGGGCGGGTCTTTGCGTGGGGGCTGGCGGGCTGTCGCGGCATCGAGGTGGAGGCCTCGGAGCCGACGCCGACCATCCGCGCCGAGGGCGCCGCGCCGATCGTGGTCCTCGGCACCACCCGCGACCCGGCCACGCCCTACGAGGAAGCCGTCGCGCTCGCCTCGCAGCTCGAGAGCGGCGTGCTGGTCACGCGCGACGGCGACGGCCACACCGCCTACAACAAGGGCAACGCCTGCATCGACACGGCGGTGGAGGACTACCTGATCGAGGGTGTCGTGCCCGAGGACGGGCTGGAGTGCTGACGGGCCCGTCCTCGGTCTAGCGGCCTCTGTCTAGCGGCCTCGGACTAGCGGGCGGCCAGGATCCGCAGCGCGTCGATCTCGCCCACCAGCCACGGGCTCACCGCCCACGGCGCCCGCTCGACCACCGTGATCAGGTCGGCCACGTCGACCCAGCGGTGCTCAGCGACCTCGTCCACGTGGGGCTCGGGGTCGTCGACGGTCCGGGCGGTGAAGACCGGGCACACCTCGTTCTCCACGATCCCGGCGGCGTCCACGGCGCGGTAGCGGAAGTCGGGCAGCAGCGGCTCGATGTCGCTCACGCTGACCCCGAGCTCGTGGCGTGCGTGTCGGCGTACGGCGTCCTCGAGCTCCTCCTCGGGTCGCGGGTGTCCGCAGAAGGAGTTGGTCCAGACACCGGGCCAGGTGCGCTTGGTGAGCGCCCGGCGGGTCACCAGCAGCCGGCCGTCGACGTCGAGCAGGTGGCAGGAGAACGCGAGGTGCAACGGCGTGGTGGTGGTGTGCACCTCCGCACGGGGCGCCGTGCCGATCCGCTGTCCGTCGGTGTCGAGCAGGACGACGAGGTCTTCGGTGGTCGGCACAGGCGCTCCTGGTCTCGTGCGGCACGGCGGTGGGTCGGATGCAGACGACCACGAGGGTCGCACAGACATCCTCCTCCGGGGGGTGCGCCCGGGCGAGGCGGACCAGGCATGATGCGGGAATGAGCCGCGTGCGGGAGGGTCAGCGTCCGGCAGGGGCGTCCGGCGTGGCCCTCCTCGGCTCCGCCCACCCCGGCCCGGCCTTCGCGGTCACCTTGCTGGCTGCCCTGCTGGCGCTCGCTGCCGACCTCGATGCCGGACGATCGGTGGTGCTGGTCGCGGCCGTGCTGACCGGGCAGCTCACGATCGGGTGGGGCAACGACCTGCTCGACGCCGAGCGCGATCGCACCGTGGGGCGCACCGACAAGCCGCTCGCCGCAGGGCTCGTCTCCCCGACCACGGTCGCGTGGTCGCTGTCCGTCGCCGCGATCGCCTGCGTCGTGCTCTCCTTCGCGCTGGGCTGGCGCAGCGGACTGGTGCACCTCGGTCTGCTGGTCGCGATGGGCCACGCCTACAACCTCGGGCTCAAGGCCACCGCGTTCTCCTGGTTGCCCTACGCCGTGGCCTTCGGCTCGCTCCCGGCGGTGGTGGCGCTCGCTGACCTGCCTCCGGCGTGGCCGCCGTGGTGGTTGATGGGAGCCGGGGCCGCGCTCGGCGTCGGTGCCCACTTCCTCAACGCGCTGCCGGACCTCGCCGACGACCTGCGCACCGGGGTCCGGGGGCTCCCTCACCGGCTCGGCGCTGCGGGATCGCGGGGCTGCGCTGCTGCGCTGCTGGCCGGGGCGTCGCTGCTCGCTGCGCTCGGCCCCGCCGATGCCCCGCCCGGGTGGGCGGCCCTCGTGCTCGGCGTCGTCCTGGTGCTGAGCCTCGTGGCGGCCTTCGGTCCGGGGCGACGTCCGTTCCAGGCAGCGATCGTGATCGCGGTGCTCGACGTCGTGCTGCTCGTGGCGGCGGGCTAGTGGTCGACGTCGACCTCGCGATCGTCGGGGCCGGTCCGGCGGGTGCGGCCACGGCGCTGGGGGCGCTGTCCGTCGACCCGTCGCTGCGCGTGGTGCTGCTGGATCGGGCGGAGTTCCCCCGGGACAAGGCATGCGGCGACGGGATCGCGCCCCACGTGGTCGACCTGCTCGCCGAGGTCGGTGTCACCGGACTGTTCGACGACCGGGTCCCGGTGACTCGTCTGCGGCTCGAGCATCCGGCAGGAGGGGCGGTCGAGCGGGAGATGGCGCGCCCGGCCTGGGTCGTGCCGCGCCGGCTCCTCGACGCCCGCCTGGTCGAGGCCGCCCAGCGCGCCGGCGCGCGGTTGCTGCACCGGCGCGTGCGCTCCACCCGCGTGGAGGCAGGTGGCGTCCACCTCGACGACAGCCTGAGCGCGGCCGTCGTGGTCGGCGCCGACGGCGCGCACTCCCTCGTACGGCGCGGGCTCGGCCTGGCTGACGGGCCGCGCGCCCTCGCCCTGCGCGGCTATGCGCCCACCACCGCGGCGCGCCGCGGGCTCCAGGTGATCGCCTTCGGCACCACCCGCCAGCCGGCGTACGCGTGGTCCTTCGACCGCGGCGACGGGCTGGCCAACGTCGGCTACGGCGAGCTGCTGCGCGACGACCTGTCCCCGCCGACCCGGTCGCTGCTCAGGGAGCGTCTGGAGCTGCTGCTGCCGGGTGCGAGCGTGGACGGCGAGGGCTGGGTGGGTCACCACCTCCCGTTGTCGACGTCGCGGTGGGCACCGCCCTCCGGCCCGGTCCTGCTCGTGGGTGATGCCGCCGGGCTGATCAACCCGCTCACCGGGGAGGGCATCTTCTACGCCGTCGCGACCGGCCTGGCCGCCGGGCGCGCCGCGGCGACCGCGGTCGCCGCCGGCGACCCGGCCTCCGCCGGCCACCGCTACGCCCGCGCCACCCGGCCCGTGCTCGCCCGACACCTGCGGCACACGAGCCTGGCTGCCCGGCTGTGTCGTACCGGCCCGGTGCTCGACGCCGGCCTGCGCGCCTCGGCGCGCCACCAGGGAGTCTTCGACGACCTTGTCGAGCTCGGCCTCGCGCGCGGTCGGATCACTCCTCGGCTCGTGGGAGGCTTGGCGGCGGGCTTGGCAGGATCACTGCTCGCCGCTGCGGCCCCGGGCTCCGACACCCGTCCCGTCCATCCACCCCAGGAGAGATGACATGCACGTCCTCAGTGTCCGCGGTGCCCTGCCCGAGCACCGCTACCAGCAGGAGGAGATCACCGACTCCTTCCTGGCCACGATGCTCCACGGCCAGGTCAAGAAGGCGGTCGTCGAGCGCTTCCACCGCAACGCGTGCGTCGAGACCCGGCACACCGCGCTGCCCCTCGAGGCCTACGGCGACCTCAAGGACTTCGGCGAGTCCAACGACGCGTTCATCGAGGCCGGCGTCGCACTGGGGGCGCGGGCGGTGGTCGACGCGCTCAAGGCGGTCGACCTCGCCCCGCAGGACGTGGACCTCATCATCTCCGCCACCGTCACGGGCCTGGCCGTGCCGTCGCTCGAGGCGCGGGTCGCCGCGTTGATCGGCCTGCGCCCCGACGTGATCCGGGTGCCGCTGGTCGGTCTGGGCTGCGTGGCCGGGGCGGCCGGGGTCGCCCGCCTGCACGACTACCTGGTCGGCCATCCCGACGCCGTGGCCGTGCTGATGTCGGTCGAGCTGTGCTCGCTCACGCTCCAGCGCGACGACGTGTCGGTGGCCAACCTGGTGGCCAGCGGGCTGTTCGGCGACGGTGCGGCCGCGGTCGTCGCCGCCGGCTCCCGCCGTGCGGCCGAGCTGATCCGGCCCGACGGCGCCACCCAGCCGGAGGTGCTCGCCAGTCGCAGCCACCTCTACCCCGACTCCGAACGCACGATGGGCTGGGACGTCGGCGCCGGCGGGCTGAAGATCGTGCTCGACAGCGCCGTGCCCGACCTGGTGAAGCACTACGTCGGCGACGACGTCGACTCCTTCCTCGCCGACCACGACCTGACCCGCGCCGACATCGAGTGGTACGTCGCCCACCCGGGCGGTCCGAAGGTCCTCGAAGCCATGCAGGAGACGCTGGGCGTGCCGCGCTCCGCGCTGGGCGTCACCTGGGACTCCTTGGCCCGCATCGGCAACCTGTCGTCGGCGTCGGTGCTGCACGTGCTCGCCGACACCCTCGCCGACCACCCGCCCCGCCCGGGCTCCTACGGGCTGATGCTCGCGATGGGCCCGGGGTTCTGCTCCGAGCTCGTGCTCCTGCGCGCCCCCGACCACTCCGGGGAGGAGCGCGCGTGAGCAGCGAGGTCCTCTTCACCCTCCTCATCGCCGCCGTCGGGGTCGAGCGGCTCGCCGAGCTCGTCGTGTCCAAGCGCAACGCCGCGTGGTCGGCGCAGCGGGGCGGCGTCGAGACCGGCCAGGGGCACTACCCCGTGATGGTCCTGCTCCACACGGGGTTCCTCATCGGTGCCCTGGTCGAGGTCTGGTGGCGTCGTCCGGACGTCGAGCCTGTCCTCGCCGGGGTCATGGTGGCGCTGGTGCTGGCCAGCCAGGCGCTGCGCTGGTGGTGCATCGCGACCCTGGGCCCCCGCTGGAACACCCGCGTCATCGTGGTGCCGGGCCTGGCCCCGGTGACCGGTGGTCCCTACCGGTTCTTCAGCCACCCCAACTACGTCGCCGTGGTCGTGGAGGGTCTCGCGCTGCCGCTGGTGCACGGCGCGTGGATCACCGCGCTCGTCTTCACCGTCGCCAACGCCTTCCTGCTCCGCGTGCGCCTACGGGTCGAGAACCGCGCGCTCGCGACCCTGCCGGCGTGAGAGACCTGCTGGTCGCCGGCGCGGGGCCGGCCGGGCTGGCCACCGCCCTGCACGCCGCGCGCGCCGGCCTCGACGTCGCCGTGTGGGACCCGCGGGCCGGCATCATCGACAAGGCCTGCGGGGAGGGACTGATGCCCGGCGCGCTCGACTCGCTGGCGCGGTTGGGTGTCGACCCGGAGGGCAGCGACCTGCGCGGCATCCGCTACGTCGCCGGCGGTCGCGCGGCCCAGGCGGACTTCCGGGCCGGGCCGGGACGCGGCGTACGGCGCACGACCCTGCACGCAGCCCTGCTGGCAGCCGTGGAGCGAGCCGGGGTCGCGGTGGAGCAGCGATCGGTGCGCGACGTCCGACAGGACGCCACCCGCGTGGTCGTCGACGACGAGCCCGCGCGCTACCTGGTGGCCGCCGACGGGCTGCACTCCCCGCTGCGCCGCCGGCTCGGCCTCGACGCCCCGCGGCCGTCGGGCCGGGCGCGCTACGGCCTGCGCCGCCACTACGCCGTGCGGCCCTGGTCGCCCTATGTCGAGGTGCACTGGGCGGCCCACGCCGAGGCCTACGTGACGCCGGTCGCGGACGACCTGGTCGGGGTCGCGGTGCTGTCCGGCACGCGCGCCGACCTCGACACCCACCTGGCGGCGTTCCCGGCGTTGCTCGACCGGCTCGCGGGGGCGAGCGAGACCGGCGACGTCCGCGGCGCGGGTCCGCTGCGCCAGACCGCGACGCGCCGTACTGCCGGGCGGGTGCTCCTGGTGGGCGACGCGGCCGGCTACGTCGATGCCCTCACCGGCGAGGGAGTGGCGCTCGGCCTGGGGCAGGCCGAGGCCGCCGTGCGCGCGCTGCTGGCCGACGACCCGCAGCACTACGAGAAGGCCTGGCCCGCGCTGACACGTCGCTACCGCTGGCTCACCGCCGGTCTGCTGGCGGCGACCCGTCCCCAGCCCGTGCGCCGCGTCGTCGTGCCCGCCGCACGCCTCGCGCCGCCGGTCTTCGCGGCGGCCGTCAACGCCCTCGCCCGGCCGGTCGGCCGGGCTCACTGACGACCCCTCCGTCGGCGGCGGTGGCGGCGGTGGTCAGGGCAGGCGGGCGAACCAACGCAGGGACAACGCTGCACCGAGGAGCCCGAGGAGGAGTGCGGCGCTGATGACCCACGGGGTGACGTCGCGCTGCTCGGTGGTGAAGCCGATCGAGGACTGGATGTCGGCATAGACCCGGTCGAGCTGGTCGGCGGTCTCGGCGGCATAGCCCTGGCCGCCGGTGAGCTGGGCCAGGCTGTCCAACGAGGCCTGGTCGACCGGGACCGGCACGACCTGGCCGTTGACCACGACGGTGCCCTGGTCGGTGCCGTAGGCGATGGTCGAGACCGGCACGGCGGCGTCCCGGGCCGCGGTGGCCGCCTGGTCGAGGCTGCTGCCCACGGTGTTGGTGCCATCGCTGAGCAGCACGATCTGGGCCGGCACGTCGGCGCCGCCGCCGGTGCCGTCGCTCAGGGCGGAGGCCTTGATCTGCGCGAGCGAGGTCAGCACGCCGTCGCCGATCGCGGTGCCCTCGGCGAGCTCGAGGCGGTCGAGCGCGGCGATGGCCGCCGCGTGGTCGGGGGTGGCCGGGGCCAGCACCGAGGCGGACCCGGCGAACTCCACCACCCCGACGTTGAACCCGGCCGGCAGCCCCGAGACGAACTGCTGGGCGGCGTCGCTGGCTGCCGAGATCCGGTCAGGGCTGACGTCGGTGGCCTGCATGGAGAGCGAGACGTCGACGACCACGATCACGGTCGCCCGCTCGCGCGGCACCTCGACATCGACCTGCGGACGGGCCGCGGCGACCGTCAGCGCGACGAAGCCCAGCAGCAGGAGCGTGGCCGGGAGGTGGCGGCGCCAGCCGGGGCGCTCGGGCACCAGGCGCTCGAGCATCGGCAGCGTCGCGAACGTGACGGCGTACCGACTGCGGCGTCGGTGCTGGAGCAGGTAGGCGACGACCAGCGCCGCGACCGGCACCAGCAGCCACAACCAGACGGGGGAGGCGAGGCTCATCGCGACGCCACCGCCGGTCGGCCCAGCGACGTACGACGCACGGGGCCGGCGTTGACGTGGCGGGCCAGGTCGCGCACCCAGTCGCGATCGGTGCGCAGCAGGACGTGCCCGGCGCGGGCACTGCGGACCGCCTCGGCGGTGGCGACGCGGTGCGCGGCACTGGCGCGGGCGTAGCGTTCGCGGACCCGTCGGTCCGAGGTCCAGATCTCACGGAGCCGGCCGCTCTCGGGGTCGCGCAGCGTGACCGAGCCGACGTCGGGGAGCTCGAGCTCGCGAGGGTCGACGATCTCGACCACGAGGGTCTCGTGAGCGGCAGCGAGGCGGCGCAACGACTTCTCCCAGGGAAAGGGCCGCTCGACGCGACCGTCGGGCTCGACGAGGTCGGTGACGACGACGCGCATGCCAGGGCGCGGGTGGCGCGAGGTGAAGGCGCGTAGTGCCGCAGGAAGGTCGGGGGCGCCAGACGGCGCGTCAGCCGAGCGGCCGGGCGGCGGTGGCGAGGTGCGGTGCGCCATCGCCCGCAGGGCCCGGTGGGCTGCGGCCCGCGACGGCACGGGGGCCGACCAGACGAGTCCGGCGTCGCTGAGGTGAGCGGTCCCGAGGCGGTTGCCGGGGCCGGCGGTCAGCAGCGCCATGGCCGCGACGACCCCGGCCGCGAGGTCGCGCTTCTCCAGCGACACCGTGCCGAACGCCATGCTGGCGCTGTCGTCGACCAGCACCCACGTCTCGAGCTCGTGCTCGGACATCGTGCGCCACACGTGGGGTGCACCGGCCGAACGCGCAGTGACGTTCCAGTCGATCCGACGTACGTCGTGCTCGCCGGGCCGGTAGCGCACGACCTCCTCGGGGTCGGAGCCCGAGCCGAGCCGCAGGCCGCGGTGCTCGCCGTGCAGCCGGCCCGGCAGGCGGCGCCGGACGGCGATCTCGAGGGCCTTGAATACCGCTTCCGGATCGGTCGCTGCGCCGAGGGTCGGCAGATCGCTCACGCGTCCCCCGGGGCCGAGATCAGTTGTGCCTCGGCGGCGCGGGACGCGGTCTCGCGGCCGTCGGGGTCCTCGCGGGAGGCGACGTTCGGCTGGGGCACGGCAGCGATGATCTCGGCGATCACGTGGCGTGGGTCGACGCCGTCGGCGACGGCGTCGAAGGAGAGCAGCAACCGGTGGCTCATCACGTCGGAGGCGATCTCGACGATGTCGCCGGGCAGCACGTAGGACCGACCGCGCAGCAGGGCGAGCGCGCGCCCGGCGGCGAGCATGCCGAGCGAGGCGCGGGGGCTGACGCCGAGCTCGATGACGTCGCCGAGGTGCGGGAGCCCGTAGCGCTCGGGGGAGCGGGTGGCGATCGTGAGGTTGACGAGGAACGAGGCCACCGAGTGGTGCACGAAGAGCCCGTCGGCGACGCGCTGCAGGTCGATCACGTCGGCCGGCTCGAAGATCTGCTCGGCCCGGGGCGGGTCGACCGACATCCGGTGCAGGATCGCGAACTCCTCCTGACCGGTGGGATAGGGGACGTCGACCTTCATCAGGAACCGGTCGCGCTGCGCCTCGGGCAGTCGATAGACCCCCTCGGACTCGACCGGGTTCTGAGTGGCGAGGACCAGGAACGGGTCGGGGAGCGGGTGGCTGGTGCCGGCGATGGAGACCTGCTTCTCGGCCATCGCCTCCAGCAGCGCCGACTGCACCTTGGCCGGCGCTCGGTTGATCTCGTCGGCGAGCACGAGGTTGGCGAAGATCGGGCCACGCTCGACGTCGAAGGTCTCGGTGCTGGCGCGCCAGACCCGGGTGCCGGTGATGTCGCCGGGCATCAGGTCGGGGGTGAACTGGAGGCGGGAGAAGCTGCCGCCGACCACGTCGGCGAGCGTGCGCACGGCGAGGGTCTTGGCGACCCCGGGCACACCCTCGAGGAGCAGGTGGCCGCGGGCGATGAGCCCCACGAGCATCCGCTCGACCATGGCGTCCTGGCCGACGACGACCTTCTTGACCTCGATCAGCGCGCGTTCGAGGCGCGCCGATGCGGCAGCGACCTCGGTCTCCTGTGCCTGCGACATGCCCCTAGTTCACCAGACGGCTGGCTGCCGCGGACCCGTCCGGAGAAGCCCGGAGCCTCAGCGCGGACGGATCGGCTCGGCGATCTGCTGGATGCGGCGGGTGGCCAGCTCGATCATCAGCGTGGCCGCAGGGGACAGGACGGCGCCGGTGCGGTGGACCACCGCGAAGGTGTCCCACTGGCGCGGTCGCAACGACACCCAGCCCGCCTGGGGTGCCAGGCGGGGGAGCAGCTGCTCGGCCGCGCCCTTGGGGATCACCGAGTCAGCCAGCCCCATGCCCACGAGCTCGACCGCGGTCTCGAGGTCCTCCACCTCGATCCGCGTCTGCGGGTTGCGCCCGGTCTCGTGGAGGAGCTGGCGCAGGGTGGCCCGGGTGGAGTCGACGTCGCGGTAGGTCGTCTCCGACATGACCAGCGTGGCCTGGCTGAGGCGGTGCGCGGTCATCGGGGCGGTGAGCCGGTCGGGGTCGGCGCTGATGTAGACGAGCTCCTCGCGCGCCACCGGCGTGACCGTCATCCCTTCGCTCGACACCGAGGACACCGCGAGCATCGCGGCCTCGAGGCGGCCGCGGCGCAGGTCCTCGGCCACCTCGGTGGAGTTCTGCCCGACCAGCTCGACCCGCACCCCGGGGTAGCGGGCGAGCACGTCGGCGATCAGCCCGGAGCCCGCGTAGAGCCGGGCGATGCCGAACATGCCGAACCGGATGGTGCCGGTCTCCAACGACTTCACGCTCTGCACGGCCTGGCGCGCCTCGTCGACCGAGGCCAGCACCCGCTCGGCGTAGGGGCGCAGGGTGTCGGCCACGGTCGTGGGCACCACTCCGCGGCCGACCCGGCGGAAGAGCTGGACGCCGAGGGTCTTCTCCAGGGCCCGGATCTGCTCCGACACCGACGGCTGCGCGTAGCCGAGCTCCTCGGCGGCCGCGGTGAGAGAGCCGTGCTCGTAGGTCGCGAGGAAGCAGGTGAGCTGGTGGAGTGAGAGCACGGTCACATTATTCCATAGGTTCGACCTATGGCGGACGCAGGAAAGACTGGCTACCCCTATGGCTTGAAAGGATCCAGAATAGAGTCATGTTCACCCACACCTGCACCGACTGCGCCAAGCGCCTGCTCATCTTCCCCAGCCAGATCACCGGCATGGCCAACACCGACGAGGGCATCGTCGTGGCCTTCACGTGCTGGTGCGGCGCCGACCAGGCCATGCTCACCGGCAAGGCCGCCACCAAGCGCAGCGACGTCGCCCGCGCCGCCTGACCTACCGGTCCGGCGAGGAGGCTGCGACGCGTCGCAGCAACCGGCGGACGACGGACGAGCCCGGCACGATCGCCTGCGCTGCGCGCAGGTCGGCCAGGGCCCCGTCGCGGTCGCCGAGTCCGTAGCGAGCGATAGCGCGCTGCACGTGACCGTCGGGTCGGTGCGGAGCCAGTGAGACCGCCCGGTCCAGGCTGCTGAGGGCCGGCGCGAGGTCGCCTCGCGCGAGCTGTGAGATCCCCAGCGCCACCAGGCCCGGATAGCTGTCCGGCGTACGGCGCAGCCCGTCCCGCGCCCACGACCCCGTCAGGGCAGCAGCACCGGCATCGCCGGTGGTCGCCTGGGGGGCGAGAGCCTCGGCCGCGAGCAGCGACAGGTCGGAGTCCCACGGTCGCCAGTCCTCGGCGTCGCCCAGCGCAGCCCGCGCGGCGTCGGTACGGCGCTCGTCGGCCGCGTCCGTGCCGTGCTGGAGTCGCACGTCGCCGATGCAGGCCGCGAGCAGCACGACCACGGCCAGCCCCCAGGTCGCGCGCAGGCCGACCCTCACCGCGGGTCCGGCGGTGCGTCCCGGGGCGACCGCCACGACCGACCCGAGGAGAAGGGCGGCCAGGACCATCGGCCCGGCCGACGTCACGTTGACCGTCAGCAGCACGGCGTAGGCCGTGACCGCGAGGGCGGCCGGTGCGGTCTCCGGGCGCCGACGTACGGCGTCGACGACCGAGCGGGCCACCAGCACGACGCCCACGAGCGAGACGGCGAGCAGCAGGACCCCGCCGGCCACGAGCACCTGGAGCACCAGTGAGTGGGGCGAGTCGGCGAGCCGGTAGGGGCCGGTGAACGCCACGAAGGAAGCGTTCTCGTAGGCCGGGAACGCATCCAGGTAGCGGTTGGAGCCCAGGCCCAACCACACGTGGTCGCCGACCAGGTCGAGGGTGAGCCGCCACTGCTCGACCCGTCCGCGGCCGGTGCCGAGGCCAAGCAAGCGCTCGCGGGTGGCGGGTACGGCGAGCGCCACCCCGGTCAGGACCACCAGGGCGGCCGCCGCGCCCGGCCACCGACGTCGCCCGGCCGTCAGCACCACCCCGACGACGGTGAGCGCGAGCGCCGTGCGCGACCCCGACACCGCCACGGTCGCCAGCGCCGCAGCGAGGGCTGCCAGGTCTGCCGGGTGCCGGTCGGCGACCGCGCGGCGCACGAGCAGCAGCGCCGCCATCAGCGCCACCGCAGCCTGGTCGGTGGCGTTGCCGAGCACCGAGCCGCTGCGGTCGAGGCCGCCGGGTCCCACCGGACTGATCCCGGCCAGGTCGAGCAGCGAGAAGCCGGCCAGCACGACAGCGACGGCGCCGACGGTGCGGTGCAGCCGGCGGGCGCCGTCCGCGCCGGGCGGGACCACGCGGGCGCCCACCCAGGCTGCGCCGGCGTAGAGCAGCAGCACCGCCAGGCCCTCGTAGCGTGGCCAACGACCGACCAGGGACGCGAGCGGGGTCTCCCCCATCAAGGCAGCCAGGACGAACACAGCGCTCCAGGTCGACCCCGATCCACACCAGTGGCCGGGGCAGGGAGCCGAGGCCCGGTGTGGAGGCGGCCAGCAGCCCCCCGATCGCGAGCACGAGCAACGTCGCGGGGCCGAACCTCGTGAAGCCTCCCGGCACCCAGCACAGGGGGGCCGCAGCGACGAGCACGAGGGCCGCGGTCCGACGTGCAGGTGGGGTCACCGACCCGCCTCCTCCATGCCGTTGCACCCGATCGGTCAGATCCACTGACCCGGTCGGGTCATTGTGGTGCAGGAGCCCTCCGCGAGGGTGCACTTTCGCTCTAGGTTGACCTCACGCTCCCGCGTCGGGGCGCCCATCCCCCCAGGAGTCCCCCATGATCTCGTCCTCGTCCTCGCGCGCCCGCACCCGCCGCGGTGCCGCCACCTCCCTCGTCGCCGCCGCCCTCGTGCTCGGCGCCGGCGGCACGTCGTACGGCGTCAATGCCGCTCGGCCGACCCCGGACTCCTCGGCGACGTCGGCCGCTGCGACCACCGCCTCCGGCACTGCATCCGGCACGCCGTCCAGCGCTGTGCGGGCCCTGCTCCGCGACAGCTACCGCCCGCACACCCAGCGTCTCAGCGGCGGCGCCCACCCGGCCCTGGACAACGAGCGCCGCCCCTCGATCGACGCCGCCCGGCCGCGCGTCGGAGACACCCTCGAGGTCGACCCCGGCCGGTGGAGCCCCGAGAAGGTGCGGGTGAGCTATCAGTGGTTCCTCGATGAGAAGCCGGTGCGCCAGGCGACCGGCCAGACCGTCCGGGTGACCGCCCGCATGCTCGGCGACCGGGTCAGCGTCCTGGTCACCGCCAAGAAGCGTGGCTACCGCACGGCCTCGGTCTCCTCCGCGCAGACCCGCGCCGTGCGCCCGGGCAAGCTCGTCGTGGTGAAGGCGCCGACGCTGGTCGGCAAGCCGGCCGCGGGCGAGCGGCTGCGCGTCGATGCCGGTGCGTGGCGCGGCAACCCCGACCTGGCCTTCGAGTGGCTGGCCGGTGGCCGCACCATCAAGAAGGCCACCGGGTCGAGCATCAGGCTCACCCGGGCGCAGGCAGGCAAGCGCATCTCGGTGGTCGTGACCGCGACCCGCGACGGCTTCGAGACCGAGCGCGTCACCACCAGGGCGACCCGCAAGGTCGCCCGCTGAGCCACGGCTCGTCCGGGTCTGGCTGGGACCCGGACGAGCCGTGATCCAACCCCCCGCACGGCGTGACGTGCCGAGACGGGGCTGGATCGACCAGGATGTCTCCCATGAGCGCTCCCCGCCCCGTCGAGACGTGGCTGACCGACATGGACGGCGTCCTGGTGCACGAGGAGGTGCCGATCCCCGGCGCCACCGAGTTCATCGATGCACTCAAGGCCTCGGGCCGCCCGTTCCTGGTGCTGACCAACAACTCCATCTACACCCCGCGTGACCTGCGGGCGCGGCTGCTGGGCGGCGGGATCGACGTCCCGGAGGAAGCGATCTGGACCTCCGCGCTCGCCACCGCGCAGTTCCTCGCCGACCAGCGCCCGCACGGGACTGCCTACGTCGTGGGCGAGGCCGGGCTGACCACCGCGCTGCACGACATCGGTTATGTGATGACCGACCGCGATCCCGACTACGTCGTGCTCGGTGAGACGCGGACGTACTCCTTCGAGGCGATCACCCGCGCCATCCGGCTGATCGACGGTGGCGCCCGCTTCATCGCGACCAACCCCGACCCCAGCGGTCCGAGCCAGCACGGCAAGCTGCCGGCGACGGGAGCCGTGGCGGCACTGATCAGCACCGCCACCGGCCGTGCGCCCTACTACGTGGGCAAGCCGAACTCGTTGATGATGCGCAGCGCCCTCAACCGGCTCGAGGCCCACTCCGAGACGACGGTGATGATCGGGGACCGGATGGACACCGACATCATCAGCGGGCTCGAGGCCGGCCTGCGCACCGTGCTCGTGATGACCGGCTCGACCCGGCCGCAGGACGTCGAGCGCTTCCCCTACCGTCCGACCGAGATCGTGGAGTCGATCGCCGACCTCGTCGACCGGGTCAGCGCCCCCCGGTAAAGAGACGCGTCGGCCCTGACAGCATGAGGGCATGGACGTCGACCAGGTACGCAGTGCTTTCCCCGCTCTCTCCGACGGGCTCGCCCGTTTCGACGGACCTGGCGGATCGCTGGTGCCGCAGGTCGTGGCGGACGCCGTCGCCGCGGCCATGGTCTCGGGCATGTGCCAGCGCGGCGACCACACCGCGCCGGAGCGCCGCACCGAGGCCGTGACCGCAGATGCCCGCGCGGCCATGGGCGACCTGCTCGGCACCGACCCCCGCGGGATCGTCTTCGGCCGTTCGATGACCGCGCTCACCTTCGACCTCGCGCGCACCCTCGCCCGTCAGTGGGGCCCCGGCGACGAGGTCGTGGTGACCCGCCTCGACCACGACGCCAACATCCGACCCTGGGTGATCGCCGCCGAGCGGGCCGGCGCCACGGTGCGCTGGCTGGGCTTCGACCCGGCCACCGGTGAGCTCGACGACGTGGGCTCGGTGCTGTCGGACCGCACCCGCCTCGTCGCGGTGACCGCGGCGTCCAACCTGCTCGGCACCCGTCCCGACGTCGCCGCGATCGCCGGGGCCGCGCACGAGGTGGGGGCCCTGGTCCACGTCGACGCCGTCCACCTCGCCGCTCACGCCAGCGTCGACCGCGTCGCGCTCGGGGCCGACCTGCTCGGCTGCTCGCCGTACAAGTTCTTCGGACCGCACCTCGGGGTCCTGGCCGCTGACCCCGAGCTGCTCGAGACCCTCCACCCCGACAAGCTGCTGCCGTCGAGCGACGCCGTGCCGGAGCGCTTCGAGCTCGGCACGCTGCCCTACGAGCAGCTCGCCGCGGTGAGCGCTGCGGTCGACTTCATCGCCTCGCTCGAAGCCGGCACCGGCACCGGCACCGGCGTGAGCCGGGCAGCCCGGCTGCGGGCGGCCTTCGCCGAGCTCGGCGCCCACGAGGACCTGCTGCTCGCCCGCCTGCTCGACGAGCTGGCGACGATGTCGCACGTCACCGTCCACGGCAGCCCCGCCGTGCGCACCCCCACGGTGCTGCTGAACGTCGACGGCCACGCCGCCCGGGAGGTGTTCGAGCACCTCGCGGCCCGCGACGTGATCGCTCCCGCCGGGAGCTTCTACGCCCTCGAGGCCTCGCGCCACGCCGGTCTCGGCGACACCGGGGGCGTGCGGGTCGGGCTGTCGCCGTACTCGACCGCCGGTGAGGTCGACCGCCTGCTGTCCGGCCTGGCCGAGCTCGCCGGCTGACCTCCTGCCCCGGCCTGGGGACTGCTCAGGTGCGCCGGGCCAGCGTCAGCGCGAAGTCGCCGGCGGGGTCGGTCCACGACTCGGTGACCTCGAAGCCGGCCGCGCCGAGCTCGGCGCGGATCTTCTCGGGACGGAACTTGGTGGAGATCTCCACCCGGATCTCCTCCCCGCTCGCCAGGTCGAGGGTCAGGTCGGCGCCGGGGATGCTGACCCGCTGCGGAGCCTCGGAGCGCAGCCGGAGGTCCATCCGCTCCATGTGCGGGTCCCAGAACGGCACGTAGCTGAACGCCGTGACGTCGAAGTCGGCGCCGAGCTCGCGGTTCAGCACGGTCAGGGCGTTGGTGACGAACTGCGCGGTGATGCCGGAGGAGTCGTTGTAGGCCGCGACCAGTCGGTCGACCGGCTTGACCAGGTCGGTGCCCAGGAGCACCCAGTCGCCGGGCTCGAGGGTGTCGGCCAACGCGCCGAGGAAGGCGCCGCGCTCCTCGACGTAGAGGTTGCCGATCGTGCCGCCGAGGAAGGCCACCAGGCGGCGGTCGCCGGTGGGCAGATGACCCAGGTGCAGGGTGAAGTCGCCGACCACGGCCTCGATGGCGACGTCGGGGTAGCGCTCGCTCAGCATCGCGGCGGCGGTGCGCAGGGTCTGCTCGGACACGTCGACCGGGACGAAGCGATGCAGGTGGCCGGCCGTGACGAAGGCGTCCAGCAGCGTGCGCGTCTTGTCGCTCGTGCCGCTGCCGAGCTCCACGACGGTGGTGGCGTCGCAGGCAGCCGCGATCTCGGCGCCGTACAGGTCGAGGATCGTGCGCTCGGCCTCGGTCGGGTAGTACTCCTCGAGCCGCGTGATCGCATCGAAGAGGCGAGAGCCCTCGTCGTCGTAGAGCCACTTGGGAGGCAGCTGCAACGGAGTGGCGCCGAGCCCTCGACGGACGTCCTGGACCAGGCTTCCCGAGGCCCAGTCGGGATCGAGCAGCACGGAGACGACGGGTTCGGGCGTGGTCACGAGAGGACTCCTTGAGGGGCGGGTGCGGATGAAGGGGCGCCGCCGTCGGCGAGCCGGACCCCGGACAGGGCCCAGCGAGCGGCGTGGGGGAAGAAGTTGCGGTAGGTGAGGCGGGCGTGGCCCGGGGGAGTGAGAGCACACCCGCCACGCAGCACCATCTGGTTGGACATGAACTTGCCGTTGTACTCACCGATCGCTCCGGCGGGCGGGTGGAACCCGGGATAGGGGTGGTAGGCCGAGGAGGTCCACTCCCAGCAGTCGCCGTAGACCTGCCGTAGCCGGCCCGAGGTGGCGGAGCCGGACGGGCGGGCGGTGGCTGCCCGCGGGTGGAAGGTCTCGGTGTCGGCGAGGTTGCCACCGGCGGCGGCCGCATCGCCCTGCCCGTCGGTGACCACGGCGTGCTCCCACTCCGCCTCGGTGGGCAGGCGCTTGCCGGCCCAGGTGGCGAAGGCCTCGGCCTCGTAGAAGCTGACGTGGCTGACCGGCAGGCCGGGGTCGACCGGCCAGGTGCCGTTGAGCGTGTGCTCGAGCCAGACGCCGTCGTGCTCGCTCCAGTAGAGGGGCGCCGCCCAGCCCTCTTCCTTGATCCGGCCCCATCCGTCGGCCAGCCAGAGCTCGTGGCGGCGGTAGCCCCCGTCGGCCATGAACTCCAGCCACTCGCCGTTGGTCACCAGCCGGTCGGCGAGCCGGTAGGGCTCGAGCCACTGCCGGTGACGAGGCAGCTCGTTGTCGAAGCTGAACGACGGCCCCTCGTGCCCGATCTCGACGAGCCCGCCCTCGACCTCGACCCAGCCGAGGGCGTCGGGCTCGCTCGGCGCAGCGGGCCGACCGGCGTACACGGGCTGCAGGGGGTTGCGCGAGAAGACGTGCTTGATGTCCATCAGCAGCAGCTCCTGGTGCTGCTGCTCGTGGTGGAAGCCGAGCTCGATGAGAGGGAAGAGCTTCTCCAGCGTGCCGCCGTCGAGCTTGCTCACCAGGTCGCGCACGCGGTCGTCCACGTTGGCGCGGTAGCAGCCCACGTCGTGCGCTCCGGGGCGGGTGATGAGCCCACGGTCAGGCCGCGCATAGCGCGGACCGAGCGTCTCGTAGTAGCTGTTGAAGAGGAACCAGTACTGGTCCTGGAACGGCGCGAAGCCGGGCTCGTGCTCGGTCAGCAGGAAGGTCTCGAAGAACCACGTCACGTGAGCGCGGTGCCACTTGGTCGGCGAGACGTCCGCCATCGACTGCACCGTCTGGTCCTCCGGCGACAGCGGCGCCGCCAGGCTCTCGGTGTGGGCGCGGACCTCGTCGAAGCGCTGCACCAGGCTCGACGCATCCTCGCTGGCTGTCCTCGTCATGGCGTTGTCCTCCCCAGTAGGCCGACCTCGACGCTACGTGACCACCGTGGCCGAGACCAGCGCCTCGGACCTCACCCCGAAGGAGCACGTCACCGGTTCGTAAGACATCCGGCGGCACCGAGTCCGACGAGGGCGTCGGCTCAGCGAGCCGCGGCGGGCGCCGGATCGTCGTAGAGGGCCGGACCGACCGTGGACCACCACAGAGCCGATCGCATCTGGGGCCCGGGCGTGTTGGCCAAGGTCTCGAGCAGCGGATGGCCGGCCATGCCGAGCGCGAAGGTGGCGGCGTGCCCCAGCCGGCTGTCCTCGGACTGGGTCGCGGCCCGCAAGAGATGCTCGGCCATGGAAGAGGGCACCTCGCCGCGGCTCAGCCCGAGCACCACCAGCGCCGAGGGGCGCAGCGCCTTGCTGCGTTCGTCGAGTGCGAGGGTTGCGACCTGCTCGCGCTCCATGACGTGGCCGAGACGTCGCAGCAGCGACCAGCTCATCGTCGAGGTCACCGAGTCGTTGTCGCGGGTCAGCCGCAGCAGGGACTCCGCTATCGGGCGCGCGTGCGGGCTCGCAGCCAAGGTGATCGCAGCCAGCTGGCGGCGGTCGCGGTGCGTGTGGAACAACGCCTCGCGCAGGAGGCGACGCAGCATCTGGTCGGGGTCGTGCGCGGATCGCCCCAGGACCGACTCCGCAAAGGACGCCACCGACTCGCAGGTCGCGCGCGACACGTCGGCCTCCACGAGCTCGTGTGAAACACAGGCGCGCGCCACCCAGGCGCGCGAGCGGGAGTCGCCGATCGACTCGACGATCCGGGCGTAGCTGGTCTGGGGCAGTCGCGAGGCCAGGTCGAGGGCATCCATCCGGCGCAGCCCGTAGCCGGGCCGACGCAGCTCGAGGCGCACGTGCCGCTCGAGCGCGGGATGGCCGCGCTCGGGGAACGCGCCCTGGGCCAGCAGCGGTCCGGCGACCCCGGCGGCGCCCCGGCCGAGGAGCGGGTTCCCGTCGTGCATCAAGCGCAGGACGAGGTCTCCGGCCGGGTGGTCGGACATCTCCTGGAGCAGGGACAGGGCCGGGGCCACCGACTGCACGTCAGGATGCATCACGAACCTCCCGACGCTCATCGCCAGCTGACGCCTGCCGGTGGGATCGGCGAGCAGGGTGGCGGCTGCCTCGTAGCGTCGGACGTGGGCGATCCCGGTCGAGCGGGTCAGCTCGGTGACGAGCTGGTCGGTGAGGGTGGCCCACGTGCTGGGCAGCAGGTACATCCGGTCGTAGCTCTCGAGGGCACGACACAGCAACAGCCAGTCGTTGCCATCGGCGACCCGCCGCTCGATCCGCTCGGCGGTCTCGTCGAGCGCGGCGCTGGTGATCGGCGGTTGCCGGTCCGGGTTGCGAGGCAGCCCGGCGGCTCGTCTCAGCAGCGTCTGCACCGACCGGACGGAGCCGGACGGAATGCCGCAGACATCCTCGTACGCGGAGACGACGCTCGGGCGTGGTGCCTGCTCGCCGGCCTCGAGCCGGCTGACGCGTGAGGTGTCGAGAGTGACGCCGCGGGTCGCCATCTCGGCGATGAAGGACGACCGCCCCATCATCGACGTCTGCGGTGACATCAGGCGGGTCACCGCCAGGAGCCATGCCACGCGCCGCGTGCTGTCGAAGCTCGGCGATGACCAGGCGCTGGGTTCGACCGGCAGACGCTGCGGACGCCCGCGCGTGCGCGTCGATCCGACCGGGGTGCCGGGGTCCTCGGCGCCCCTTCGATAAACCACGCTTATTGATAAACCATCGTCGCGATCTGCAATAGGACCCAAGGGGGTGAATGTTGGCCCAAAGGGGTGAAAGGCGGCCCGGATTCTGAAAGTCAATCCTGCCTGATCTCTATTAATTGCAGTCCGTCGGGCTGTCATGCATTAAAGCGGGGTGGCCGCCGTCTCGGTGCTACGAGCCCGCCGCTGCTGGCCGTGGAGCCGACGTCGATCGCGGTGCAGGCCGGGCGAGGGAGGGCGAGGGAGGAGGAAGGAAGCGCGCGGATAACTCGGGGAAGAGTTATCGGGGTGATTATTTGTCCAACTATTTCTGCTTTCACAAAAAAGCCGTCGAATTCGCTGCGACTTGTTTAGATCCGTCGACGCGTGAGGCCGATGTGCCGGGGCGCGGTCGAGCCCGGTGGGCTCGGCGCGGATGGGGATCAGCCCCGCTCGCGCGACGTTATTTCTTCGGAAGGGTTCAGCATGAACAGCAGCGGCATCAAGCGGGGGTTGGCAGCAACTGCCATCTCCGCACTCGCGATCACGGGCATCCCGCTCGGCGCATCCCCGGCCTCGGCCGACTCCATCACCGCCCAGCAGGCCGGTGCCAACGACACGACGCTCTACACGCAGCAGAGCGGCAAGGCGTCGGTCCAGAACGACGGCGTCAACACGACCGTCCACCTCCTTGCCGGGGCCGGCTCGGGCGTCAGCCAGGTGCGCTTCGAGTACGGCCCGGCCGCGTCGCCGACGCCGATCGCCACGGTCGGCAAGACCAACGGCGTCTTCTCGACCGAGTGGGCGCCGCCGGTGTCGCTCTACGGCACCACCGTGACGGTGCGCGCCGTGGGGCTCAACACCGTGGGCAACCCGACCGGTGGCTCCGTTGACTCGGCCTCGGCCATGATCACCGCGAACGACGCCGCGATCGACATCGCCAACGCCGCCGGCTCCACGTTGCCGATCTTCCAGCAGCCGTACGGGCTTGAGGCCCCGGAGGGCAACACCAAGGACCACAGCACCGCCCAGGGCGCCGTCACCGGCACCACCTCGGGCACCGGTGCGGTCACGATCAGCGACCTCAGCGACGGGACCACCCCGACCTCGACCGTCACCCCGACCGGCTCGGCCAACCCGCGCTCGTTCAGGGGCACGGTCAACTTCGCTGACTACGGCCCGTTCAGCACCGGCGCCGGAGCCGTCAACGAGGCCATCGTGGGCGTGACCCAGGTTGGCGGCAGTGACGACGCCGAGGTGGTCAACCTCGAGAAGCAGACCATCGGCAGCGTCACCGCGGTCGCCGACCCGACCAGCGTCCCGGACAACGGGACCACCTCGAAGGCCGTCATCACGGTGCTCGACACCGTCGGCCGCCCGGTCGCCGGGGCCCAGGTCGTCTACGACGCCAACAACGACGGTGTGTGGCAGTCGACCGAGACGTCCTACTACACCAACGGCGACGGCCAGGTCGTCATCACCGGCCTCACCGGCACCACGGCCGGCAAGCGCTACGACTTCTTCGTCAACACCACCGACGGCGACGACTTCGAGTCGGGCGTCGACTACCGACGCTCGATCACCGTCACCACCGTCAAGCAGGTCGCCACCACGCTGACCAGCACCTCGGCCGACGGCGCCGCGTTCGACACCGACGAGTACGCCGCCGGCGACGTCACCGCCAAGCTCGTCGACCAGAACGGGCAGGCGATCCCCAACGCTGACATCAGCTACCGGATCACCTTCACCCCGGCCGCGCCGACCACGCCTCCGACGCCGTACCCGGCCCAGGTCGGTATCGCCCGGACCGACAGCAAGGGCGTCGCCACCATCCCGGTCGCACTCCAGCCCGTCAACGGCTCCTACTCGGTGCAGGCCTTCCAGGACACCGACGGCACCCCGGGCCAGACCGCCGGCGACCTCGCCGCCGCACCGCTGGTCTTCAAGGCCGGCGACTCGTCGCTCGTCTTCAACGACGCGCCCACGGGCTCGGCTCCGGCCGGCACCACGGTGACGTTCGACGCCACGCTGAAGCTCTACGACGGCACCCCGCTCGCCGGACGCCTGGTCGACTTCACCTACACCGCGACCGGCAACTCGCAGCTGGCTGCCCAGGGCGCCCAGCCGGCGGGCACCACCCGCACGAGCACCGGCGCCACCGACAAGACCGACGCCGCCGGCGTCGTCAGCGTCGCGATCGCCGACCCGGCCTCGCCGCAGGCCGCTGAGCTCGACAACACCCTGACGGCCACCACTGCCGACGACCTCGACAACAAGGCCGACGGCAACGACGACCCCGACGAGACGGGCTCGCTCGACGTCGACTTCGGCATCACCACCCCGCCGCCGGGCACCACCAACGTCGCGGTCGTCCTGGGTGACAACTCGGGCTCGAACAAGCCGGGTGTCGCCTCCGACACCAGCACGGTCACGGTCACCGGCGACCCTGACGGCACCGGCCCCAAGGCGGCCGGCCCGATTGCGGGCATCGCGGTCACCCTGACGGTCGACAACGAGGGCTTCTTCACCAATGGGGCGCCCGACCCGGCCAAGGCTGCCGGCAACGACACCGGTGAGCTCAAGAGCCTCGGCACCACCATCACCGTCGTCACCGACAACAAGGGCGTGGCGCAGGTTCCGGCCGTGGCGATGGAGCGCAACGAGGACTTCGACGTCGACGGCCGGGCCGAGGCGATCGTGAAGGCGACCGTCACCACCACGTCGGACACCGAGGACTACGACTTCGACTCCTCGAACCCGCTCAACGGCGGTTCGGTCGAGCTCGTCCAGGTCGCCGGTCGCACCGACGGGCCGACGCGGGTCGACAACTACATCAAGTACGACGTGCGGGCCACCGACCAGTTCGGCAACCTGGTGGGCGACGAGCGGGT
This sequence comes from uncultured Actinomycetota bacterium, assembly GCA_963760515.1. Lineage (GTDB taxonomy): Bacteria > Actinomycetota > Actinomycetes > Propionibacteriales > Nocardioidaceae > Nocardioides. The sequence continues at coordinate 986,159 of CAVXDL010000006.1, read as the reverse complement.
GGCGCTGAGCGAGAACGGTCCCCACGCCTTCCTCGACTCCGCGAGCACGGTCTGGACCGACTTCGACAACGACCCGGACGTGTGGCTCATCTCCGAGGTCGCCGACTCCGGCAAGCTGACCGCCACGTGGGACGCTCCGTTCAGCGAGTACGGCGCCGCTCCGACCTACACCCCGGTCACCGGCAACCGGAAGCTGACCGACACGGCTGACTTCGCGTTCTACGAGGTCGACTTCAACGCCTCGATGTTCACGATCACCACGTCGCCCGAGGGCCCGGTGCCGGTCGGCACCGCGGTCACCGAGACGGTCAAGGTCGTCGACCAGGAGGGTCAGCCGGTCCAGTACCTGGCGGTCGAGTTCATCCGCTCGGGTCCCGGCCAGCAGGACGGTGACCCCAACGTGGAGAGGGAGACGAACCGCAACGGGGAGGCGTTCTACAGCTTCACCGGCACCGAGGCCGGCGACGCTCAGATCAGCGCGGTGATCAGCGACGGCATCGGCAACAAGGTGCTCACCGACACCGTGACGTTCGTGGGCACCGACCCGGAGCCGACGCCGGAGCCGACCCCGGAGCCGGCGCCGATGGACATCATCGCGAAGCTCAAGGCCCCCAACAACGGTGGTCAGGCCGACGAGCTGAAGATCGTGACCAGCGGTCAGGGTATCGCCAAGGGCGCCGTCGTGCGGCTGTTCAAAGTCGTCAAGGGCAACAAGCGCCTCGTGGGCCGTGCCAAGCTCAACGGCAGGGGCAAGGCGAGCTTCACCAAGGCCGACCGCAACGGCAACGGCAAGACGAAGTACTTCGCCACCATCGGCAAGACGGCGAAGTCCAACACCGCTCGCACCAACACGCGCAACGTGAGCTGATCGCGCTCCGCGTGACACCGCACCACCACAGGTGAGGGGCCCGGGTCGAAGCTGTTCGACCCGGGCCTCTTGCTCATCCGGACCGAGAAGTCGGGGCCGGAGCCGTGCTCCCCGGAGTCGTCTCGACGGCACGGGGCGCGGACCCTGAACGCGGTCCGGGCCATTCTCTGAATACTGCCGCTGCAGGAGAATGGTCCGGACCGCTTTGTGGTGTCGCCACCACGCATCGAAGCCAGCGCTGCAGGCGCCGTCGCGATTCACCCCAGAGGTGGCCGAGTTCGAGGCGGTCAACGGGTGAGACGAGGCGTAACCCGCGGCCCGAGCCGGTCGTTGCACTGGACATGCAGCCTCTCGCGTCGCGCGCTCGCCGCCTGACGGCCCAGACCGCGATCGGTGCCCTCGCCGTCGCAGCCCTGCTCGTGCCGGTAGCCGGCGCGGCCCCTCACGCGGCTGCGAGCCCCGCCGGGGTGGAGGGCCGGGCGGCCACGTCGCAGGCCGCCACGGTCTCGGCGGTTGCGCCGCAGGCGCGCACGAAGGCGCGCCGCAGCGCCCGCACCCGCCACAGCGCGTGGGCGCCGATCGCCGAGGCCCGCATCACCCCGGGCGTGATGATGTACACCCGCGGCGCGCAGTGCACCGCCAACTTCGTGTTCACCGACGCGATCGGCAACGTCTACGTCGGCTATGCCGCGCACTGTGCGGGCAAGGGCGGCGCCACCGACACCAACGGCTGCCAGGCCGGCTCTCGGCCCCTGGGCACCCCGGTCACGTTCGTCCGTGGCGGCAGCATCGTGAGTGGGGGCACCCGGCTGGGCACCGGGAAGCTGGCCTACTCCTCGTGGCACACCCAGGCCGCGATCGGCACCACCGACCCAGCGACCTGCGCCTACAACGACCTGGCCCTGGTCAAGGTCGACCGCAGGCACGTGCGCAAGGTCAACCCGACAGTCCCCTACTGGGGTGGACCCACCGGGATCGACCGCTTCGGGATCGGCTCGCGCCAGCGTGTCTACAGCTTCGGCAACTCCAGCCTCCGCGGGGGCCTCACCGCGCTGTCGCCCAAGTGGGGCACGGCCCTGGCCGACACCGCGAGCGACCAGGGGTGGAGCCACACCGTCTACACCGCGACGCCCGGAGTCCCCGGCGACTCCGGCTCCGGCTTCCTCACCCGTCGCGGCAAGGCCCTCGGTACCCTGTCGACCGTCGCCATCGCACCTCTCCCGCTCTCCAACAACCTCGGCGACCTCGCCAAGGAGCTGGCCTTCGCCCAGGAGCACTCGGGACTGCGGGGTCTGCGCCTGGCCAAGGGCACCCGCGGCTTCTCCTCCGCGTTCTGAGGCGCACGGCAGCCAGACCGTGGGTGACCCGGCTTATCGGTCGCAGCAAGCGAGCACTGAAGGGGCTGTTCGGGTGGTCTTGATGACCCGGTGGGGTGATCTTCGCTCACTGCCGCGATGAGTTCTCCACAAGGGGTGTGCCGGGCATCTATCGGTGTTTGAATGTCGACATGCGCCGACCGGGCACTCCCTCGCTGTATCTGACGAATCGAGGTTCGTCAGCCCCGGCGCGGCACCGCAAGCCCTCGGCATCCCTCGCCGAGCGTGCCCGCGATCGCGCCGCAGCGACGTGGGCGACCAAGAGCCTGGCCGCCGTGCCCCTGGCCCTGCTCTCGGCGGCCTGGACCGTCCATCTGTCTGCCCCCACCGTAGGAGCCGAGCTCGCGGGCTCCGGGGTCGACGGGGCTGTGCTCGGTGCCGGTGTCCTGCCGGGCCCCGCCGACGCCGATGTGCCGGAGGTGCCGGCGGAGACGGTCGTCGCACCGGCCAGCCTGTCGGCCGGCGCCAAGGTCGACGTGGCCACGGACGGGCGCTTCGTCCCGGTCTCCGCTCCGCCCCTCACCATCGACATCCCCGCCGTCGCGCTCTCGGCCTACCAACGCGCCGAGACGGTGATCAACGCCGCCGACGCCGACTGCAACCTCAGCTGGCAGCTGCTCGCAGCCGTCGGTCGGGTCGAGTCCGACCACGGCCGCTTCGGCGGATCGTCGCTCGACGAGTCCGGCGTGGCTCGTCCCGCGATCCTCGGCGTGGTGCTGGACGGCCGGCGCGGCACCGCGCGCATCGTCGACACCGACGCCGGTCACTACGACGGCAACAACCGGCTCGACCGAGCCGTCGGGCCGATGCAGTTCATCCCCTCCACGTGGTCGGTGGTCGGCGTCGACGGTGACAACGACGGCGTGCGCGACCCGCAGGACATCGACGACGCGGCGCTCGCTGCCGCCGTCTACCTCTGCTCGGGCCCCGATGACCTCTCCGGAGCGGCCGGACAGGCTGCTGCGGTCTACCGCTACAACCACAGCGACGCCTACGTCGCCTCGGTGCTCGCGATCATGCGCGGCTACCTGAGCGGCACGATGGTGGGCCCCACCGCGACGTCCATCGCTGCCGGCGCGCTCGTGCCGATCCCGCTCCAGGTCCGCCAGGTCGGCCCCACGGTCGACGAGGCCACCGCCGACCTCGTGGAGGTGGCGGCCCCGATGGGGCAGGGCGAGGACCAGGCCGAGCCGCTGGCGCTGCCCACGGCGGCCCCGGCGGAACCGCCCGACGTGGTCGTCCAGCCGCTGCCCACCGGGACGCCCTCCGAGACGCCCTCCGAGGTGCCAAGCGACGAGCCGACGATCGCGACCCAGCCGTCGCCGAACGACCCGGCCCCTGACCCTGCTCCGGCGCCGACCGACGAGCCGACCGACCAGCCGACCGACCAGCCGACCGGGGTCCCGACCGGCGAGCCGAGCAGCGACCCCGTGGAGGAACCGACGGGCAACCCGGCCGAGGACCCGGCCGACGAGCCGACCGACGAGCCCACGATCTCGACGCAGTCGTCGGGGGACGACCCGGCGCCCGAGCCGGTCCCAGCTGACGAACCGACCGACGAGCCCGCCCGCGAGCCGGCTGACGAGCCCACCGATCCTCCGAGCGACGTCGACGGCGAGGACTGCCCCACGGACGTCGAGGTGGACGACCCCACTGCCGAGGACTGCACCGAGTCCGAGGACGGCGTCCCCGGGGGTCCGACCGACCAGCCCCAGCCTGACCTCGGTGCTGCCACCGTGGACCGCCGCGCACAGAAGTGACCCGGGCTGCTAGACATTGACCCATGGCCACTACTGCACTCGGCGGCAACCCCGCCACCACCATCGGCGAGCTCCCCGCGATCGGCTCTGCCGCGCCCGCCTTCACCTTGACCCGCTCTGACTTCAGCGAGGTCAGCCTCACCACGGGCACCCGCAAGGTCCTCAACATCTTCCCGAGCGTCGACACCGGGGTGTGCGGAGCCAGCGTCCGCAAGTTCAACGAGCTCGCCGCCGGCCTCGACAACACCGAGGTCTTCTGCATCTCGGTCGACCTGCCCTTCGCCCAGGCGCGCTTCTGCGGCGCCGAGGGCATCGACAACGTGATCGCTGCCTCGGCCTACAAGTCGAGCTTCGGCACCGACTACGGCGTGCTGCTGCTCGACAGCAAGTTCGAGCAGCTCCTCGCGCGCTCGGTGGTCGTCCTCGACACCGACGGCACCGTCCTCTACACCGAGCTCGTGCCGGAGATCTCGACCGAGCCCGACTACGACGCTGCGATCGCAGCCCTCGGCTGACCCGACCCCTCCGGGCCGAGCCCGGTCAACCCGTGGTCCGGGTCGCGATCCCCAGCAGGTCGCGCACCGGACCCGCGGGTGGTCGGCGACCGCCGACCCAGACCGCGGTGAGCACGCGGGTCAGGTCCAGGCCGACGGTGGGGATCTCGCGCAGCGAGCCCGGTGCGGCGTGACCGAGGTCGCGCTCGGTCGCGTGACGGCTCACGAAGGCCGGAGCGCCGCCGGCAGCCACTGACGCGATCACCGCGGCGTTCGTGGTGAGCTCTGCCTCCGGCACGACCGGGGTGGCGCCCGCTCGGCTCAGGGCCTGCTCCCAGGCCAGCCGGGTGCCCGATCCCCGCTCGCGACTGGTCAGCGGACGTGCGGCGATCGTGGCTGCGGTGAGCGGCGTACGCCGGCGGCACCACGGGTCGTCGTCGGCGGCGACCAGCACCAGCACGTCGGTGCCGACGACGCACGAGCTGAGGCCGCCGAGGTCGCCAGGCCCCTCGACGAAGCCGAGGTCCGCCTCTCCCGCGAGCACCGCTGCGACCACCGCGACCGAGTTGGTCGCCCGCAGGGTGGCCGTGGTGCTCGTCTCGCGACGCAGGCGCACCAGCCAGCGCGGGAGCAGGTGCTCGGCGACGGTCATGCTGGCGTGCACGTGGAGCTCGCGGGAGCGCTCGTCGCGCAGCGTCCGCAACGCCGACTCCACCTCGTCGGCCTGCTCGAGCAGCGGGCTCGACCACTCCACGAGCAGTCGCCCGGCAGGCGTGAGCGTGGAGCCCGACGCTGCTCGTTGCACGAGCGCCAGCCCGGTCAACGACTCCATCGACCGCAGTCGCTCCGACGCCGACTGCTGCGAGATGCCGGCGGCCCGGCCCGCGGCCCCGATGCCACCGAGGCGCGCCACGTCGCCGAGCAGACGCAGGGCCGGGAGGTCAGGAAGCCGGGAGCTCATTGCCACAGGTTAGCCCTGTGGCACCACAGGGACTTGACGGCTACCCGGCGCGCGTCGGCGCAACCAGGCTGGTGCCATGTCCCTCCCCGCGCCCCTCCCGGTCTCCCTCACCGGCCCCGTCCTGCCGGCCCCCACCGGGCGCCGCGTCGTCCTGGGACCCAACTGGTTCACCTCGGTGATGGGCACCGGCATCGTCGCGGTGGTGCTCGTCCCGGTGCTGCCGCGTGCCGCGGGGCTGCTCTGGCTGGTGGGCGCTGCGCTCCTGGCCGTGCTGGTGGTCTCGACCGCGCTCCACGCGACCTCCTACGTCGACCACCCCGTCCAGCTGCACTTCTACGGCGCACCGGCGATGGCCCTGCTCACGGTCGGCAGCGGGGCCGTGGCCGTCCACGGGCCGACGCCGCTCGCCGTGGGGTTCTTCGCCTCGCTCTGGACCCTCGGCACGTTGCTCGGCGTGACGACCGCAGTGCTGGTGCCGCGGCGCACGAGCGGGGCCTCGCTGGAGTCGGTGGGACCGTGGTGGCTGATGGCGGTGGTGCCGCCGACGGTGAGCGCCACGACGGGCGCTTTCCTGGCTCCGCACGTGCCTGCGGGTGGGCCGCGCACGGCGTACGTGCTGCTCTGCTACGCGCTGCTCCTGCTCAGCATCGTCGGCACGGTCCGGGTCTTCGGGCTGCTGGCCCGTCGCTGGCGGGCCCACGGCGCCGGTCCGTCATCGGGCGTGATCGCCTGGCTGATGGTGCTCGGTCCGCTCGGGCAGTCGGTGACCGCGGTGCACCACCTCGGTCTGCTCGCCCCCGCCCCGGTGCGTGCCCTGACGCCGTACTACGGCTGGCCGGTCCTCCTAGGGGCTCTCGGGTGGCTGGGTGTGGTCAGCCTGCTCGTCGTCCGCGCGCGTCCGCCGTTCGGCCTGACCTGGTGGGCCCTGACGTTCCCGGTCGCCACCGTGCTGACCGGCGCAGCGGCCCTGGGGCTCCCGGTGCTCCCCGGTGTGCTCACCGCCCTGGTCGTCACGGCCTGGTGCGTCGTGGCCCTCGGCACCGTCCGCGGCATCCTCGACGGCACCCTCCTGCGCTGACCGACCGCGATAGTCCCTGACGTTCGGGCCCTTTTCGGTCCGATGAGGGGCCCAAACGTCAGGGACTATCGCCGGCGGGGTCGAGGAGCAGGGCCACCGCGGTGTCGTCGGGGCGCCCGCGCAGCTGCACGCTCTCGCCGCGCTTCCAGTGCTCCGCCTCCGCGGAGGTGGCGGCGCGGACGGACGCGTGCGCCACCAGCACCGCGCCCGGCACGTCCTTGGCGAGGTCGGTGAGGCGGGCGGCGCAGTTCACCGCGTCCCCGATGACGGTGTACTCGAAGCGGCTGTGGTGACCGACGTTGCCGGCGACGACCTCCCCGGTGGCCACCCCGATGCCGGCGCCCACCTCCGGCACCTCGGCCGCCAGTCGGCTCGCCATGCCCCGCGCGGCGGCGAGGGCTGCCGTGGCGTGGTCGGGATGCTCGACGGGGGCCCCGAAGACCGCGAGGACGGCGTCTCCCATGAACTTGTTGACCATCCCGTGCTGACGGTCGACCTCGTCGACCACGACGCCGAAGAAGCGGTTGAGGACGGCCACGACCTCGGCCGGCGAGTGCTCGGCGGCGTACGTCGTGGAGCCGACCAGGTCGACGAACAGCACCGACGCCACCCGGGTCTCCCCGCCCAGCTCGACGCGACCCTCCGCTGCGGCGCGCGCCACGTCCTGGCCCACGTGGCGGCCGAAGAGGTCGCGCAGGTGCTCGCGCTCGCGCAGCCCCTGGGCCATCTGGTTGAACCCCGACTGGAGGAGGCCGAGCTCGGTGCCGTCGTAGACCGGCACCGTGCGCTCGAGGTCGCCGCGCTCGAGGTCGAGCAGGGCATCGCGCACCGAGAGCACCGGCGCGACCACCGACCGAGCGTTGAGCACCGTCACCAGCAGACCGAAGACGAGGATCGTCGCGCCGATGACCAGCACCACCACGGCGAGCCTGGTCAGGGAGATCTCCTCGCCGGCCAGCGCGATGACGGCGCTGAGCAGCAGCCCGACCACCGGGACGCCCGTGCCGAGGCACCAGAAGATCACCATCCGGGCACCGACCCCGACGCCGCGCGGACGGTCGATCAACGGGGTCGCGCCGCTCAACGCGCGCGCCGCGATGGGGCGCAGGGCGAACTGGCTGAAGAGGTAGGCGACGGCGCCCACCACGACGCCCGCGAGCCCGACGGTCAACGCGGTGCTCAGGGCTCGCGAGGGCTGCAGGACGAGCGCCAGCAAGGTGAACAGGACGGTGGCGATCGCCCAGAGCGCCGACTGCAGCTGGGTCAGCCGGAGGGGGACGCGCAGGGCACGCAGTCGTTCGCGCTCGTCGGGCTCGGAGTCGGCGGTGGCCCACCGCAGGGCGCGCAGCGTCAACGTCGCCCCCCACACGGCGCCGACGACCACGGCGACCGCGACGTAGACCGGGACCGCGATCGCCAACGAGAGCACCATCCCGCGGGTGGGCGCCTCGGTCGGCACCACGAAGCTGGAGATCACGAACACGACACCGGCGCCGACGAGGTTGGTCGTGACCAGCATCAGGGAGAGCAGCACCTGCACCCGCACCCGCAGCGAGCGGGCGCTCTGGTCGGTGCGTCCGAGCAGCCGCGAGCCGAAGGGCGCGCGGTCGGTGCTCACTTGGTGAGACTAGTGCCCAGCGTGAAGTGTCGTGGCAGCGCGACCAATCGGTACCGTTAGCTCACGCCGAACAGGCGGTGCGCCGCATACTGGTGACGCCGAGCGGCCGCCTGCGGGCCCGCAGTACCGAATGGACGAGGGGAGACCGGTCTTGAGCACGTCGACCCTGCCTGCGCAGAGCACGACGGACCAGGCCAGTCGGACTGCCGGCCGGGACGCCTCGACGCCGCCGACCGCCCCGTCCAAGACCGAGCCGCCCGCAGCGAGCCCGCCGCAGAAGACCCGTTCGGAGTACCGCCCCGACATCGACGGCATCCGCGGAGCGGCCGCCATCATGGTGATGGGCTTCCACGCGAAGGTGCCCGGCTTCGAGGGCGCCTACATCGGCCTCGACCTCTTCTTCGTCGTCTCCGGCTACGTCATCACCGGGCTGCTCATGTACGAGTACGCCAAGTCGGGCGGCATCCGGTGGGGCTCGTTCTACGCCCGTCGCGCGCGCCGCCTGATCCCGGCCAAGGCCACGATGCTGATCGGGGTGCTGATCCTCAGCTACTTCGTCGCCGCACCCACCGGCTCCCAGCAACAGACGGCGCGATCGGCCGCGGCTGCCGCGGGTTTCGTGTCGAACTTCTTCTTCTGGCGCTCCGAGGACGTCGACTACTTCGGCCACGAGCCCGGCACCGGCGTGCTGCTGCACACCTGGTCGCTGTCGGTGGAGGAGCAGTTCTACCTCGCGCTCCCGGTCGCGATCTTCCTCGCCTGGCTGCTCGCCCGCGCCCTGCGGGTCCCGGTCGTCCGCACGTTGCTCTTCACCACCCTCGGCGCTCGGCATCGCCTCGGCCTGGTTGGCGATCACCTGGGCCGACACCCACCCCGGCGCGGCCTACTACCTCCCGATCACCCGCGCGTTCGAGTTCCTGCTCGGCGTCGCCCTCGCGCTCGTCGTACGCCGGCTGCGGCTGGCCGAGGACCTGCGCGAGGTGATGGGCCTGGCCGGTGCCGCGATCGTCGCGTTCGTCATCTGGAAGCCGCTGCCCGTCGAGGGCTACCCCAGCTACTGGGCGCTGCTGCCGTGCGCCGGAGCGGTGCTCATGGTGTGGGCCGGCGTCGGCGGACCGACCGCGATCACCCGCTTCCTCTCGGTGCGTTTCCTCGTCGGCCTCGGACTGGTCTCCTACGGCTGGTACCTCTGGCACTGGCCGCTGCTCGTGCTCGGGGAGTCGGTCAACCTGGCGCCGCCGCCCTTGTGGGCCCGGGTCGGGCTGATCATGATCGGCCTGCTGATCGCCTGGCTGAGCTACCGCTTCATCGAGGGCCTCTTCTACAAGCGCTCGGGCAGCGTCAGCAAGGGCAGCGGCAAGACCTGGGGATCGCGCCGCGTCATCATCAGCGGCGTCGTGGCGATGTCGACGGTCGCCAGCCTCTCGACCGGGGCGCTGGCCCTGGCCAACGACCAGGCCCAGACGCCCCGGTGGGAGATGGTCTCCGAGCAGCTCGGCGACGTGCCGGAGATGCCGTCGGAGTGTCTCGGCGAGAACTCCTTCATCCCCGACAAGCCCCAGCAGTGCGACCTGCGGACCTTCGATCCTGAGCTGCCGACCGTGGTCCTGTGGGGCGACTCGCACGCCTGGATGATGATCCCCGCGATCGAGGCGGCCGCGCGCAAGCGCGACGTCAACCTGGTGGCGTTCGTGATGGGCGCCTGCCCGCCGTTCGTGCCGCCCGACGGCATCAAGATCGGCTGCGCGCGCAACAACCGGCTCGCGCAGCGCTTCGTGGAGAGCCACACGGGCAAGAAGAAGCCGCCGATCCGCGTCGTGCTCAGCGCGAGCTGGCCGACCTATCGTGCCGAAGCAGAGACCGAGACGCTCGTGGAGGGCGCGGTCAACCAGGACAACGACGCCTACATCGCCCGCATCTCGGAGTTCTTCACCGACGGCACGCCGCAGCTGTTCAGCGAGCTCGGCGAGCTCGACATCCCGGTCGACATCGTCGGCCCCACGCCCTTCATCCCGCGCAACGCGCCGCTGTGCGAGGCGCGGGTTCGGCCCTACTCCTGTGACGTCGACCGGAGCCTGGCCATCGCCGGCGAGGCCGAGAACGTCGCCTGGCTCAAGAGCCGGATGGAGGCCTTCCCCGACAGCTCGCGCTACATCGACGTCACCGAGGCGCTCTGCGACCAGGACACCTGCTACGCCGAGTCCGACGGCGTCGTCAACTACTTCGACGACAACCACCTCAGCGCCAAGCTGTCGCGCAGGCTCAAGGACTTCTTCTCGCCCACCCTGCGTGCCGTCACGAGCGCCACCGGATGACCGGGTGCGTGACTGAGTGACCCGCCACCCCATGCGGGCGGCACTGGTGTTCGTCGTGGTCCTCGCGGCCCTGAGCGGCGCCGCCTACGTCGTCCAACAGTCCTTCTACGTCCGGCCCCCGGTCCTCGACCTGACCCCGGTCGCGACGCCTCAGCCGCCTCCGGAGATCGCCCCGGCTCCCGTCGTACGACGGGTCGCGGCCGACACCGGTGTGCCGGTGGTCGACCAGGCCTGGCTCGAGCGGACCGCCGCGGCCGCTGGGATCCCGTTGGTCGCCCTGCGCGCCTACGCCCGGGCCCAGCTGGAGAGCCCGCCGGCGTGCGGTCTCGGCTGGACCACCCTGGCCGGTGTCGGCTGGATCGAGTCGCAGCACGGGACGCTGGGCGGACGCACCCTGAACGAGGACGCCCACTCGTCCTCGCGGATCCTGGGCCCGGCGCTCGACGGCACCCAGGGCTTCAAGGCCATCCGGGCCACCGTCGAGTCCCAGCAGTGGCACGGCGACGTCGCATGGGACCACGCCTTCGGGCCGATGCAGTTCATCTCGGCCACCTGGAGCGCCTGGGCCAGCGACGGTGACGGCGACGGTGCCGCTGATCCCAACGACCTCGACGATGCCGCGCTCGCGGCTGCTCGCTACCTCTGCGCCGGTGGGCGCGACCTGAGCAGCGGAGCCGGGTGGACCTCGGCCGTGCTGTCCTACAACAACTCGCGCGAGTACCTCGACGACGTGCACGCTGCGGCCTCGTCGTACGCCGAGCGCACCGCAGCCTGACCCCTCCGCGAGACGAGGCTCACGCAGGAATCAACGGCTTCGCGTGCGCCGAGGGCGTCGGGATGCGACGATTTGGCCACCATGACTGCGCCACGCTCCCTTCCCCCCGTCCGGACCCCGGCCCTGCTGTCGGCTCTCGTCTCCGTGCTCGCCACGGCGCTGCTCTCCGCGCTGCTCGTGACGATCTCGGCCACACCGGCGTTCAGCGCCCCCGCGCCACAGGACGACCACGCCACGATGCCGAAGAAGTGCGTGGAGCCCAAGGACCTGATCCCGCAGGACCCGACGATCTGCAAGCTCACCACGTTCCGCAAGAACCGCCCCAGCGTCGTGCTGTGGGGCGACTCGCACGCCTGGATGATGATCCCGGCGCTGCGTCGCGCCACCGGCAACAAGAACGTCAACCTCGTCGCGATCGTCATGGGGGGCTGCCCGCCCATGGACAACCAGCTCCAGCCGGACGACAAGGCGCCCTCGTGCTTCAAGTCCAACGACCTCGCGATCCGCTACGTGCGTGAGCTCGAGGCCAAGGAGCAGGGGCTGCGCGTGATCCTCGCCGGCAGCTGGCAGCGCTACCTGAACGCGATCCGGGCCAAGGACCAGAGCTACACCGGCGCGATGGCCCGCGAGATGGTCAAGGCCACGCCGCGCCTGATGCGTACCCTCGCTGGGATGGGCGTCGGCACCGACGTCGTCGGCCAGGTCGCGACCGTCCCGGAGAAGACCCGGTCGTGCAAGGCGGGCAACGACCCGTACGCCTGTGACCTGCCCCTGCGCCAGGCGATGCCGCAGAAGAAGAACACCAAGAAATGGCTCCTGCGCACGATCAAGCCGCTGGCCGGCAACCGGGCCCCGATCGACGTGACCGGGTTCTTCTGCACCAACAAGGTGTGTCGCGGCAAGGTCGGCAAGACCTTCACCTGGTGGGACGACCTGCACATCAGCGCCTCGATGTCGCAGCGCCTGCGCGGCTTCCTCAAGCCGTCGGTCGAGAAGGCGCTCGCCGACCGCCCTACCGAGCCCGAACCGGACTCGACGGGAGGTCCCGGCTGCGAGGTCCCGATCCTGGGGATTCCGTGCTGATGCCGCGCTGGGACCTCCTGGTCCCGCACCTGCTGGACTGACGACCGCGACGAACGACCCCGCTACCGGATCCGGTAGCGGGGTCGTCGTGTGTCGTGCGGGCCTTCAGCCCGGAGGGGTCAGCCCTCGGTCGTGGGCTCGGTCTCCGGAGCCGGCTCGGTCTCGGTCTCGGGCTCGGTCTCGGGCTCGGGCTGCGCGGCCTGGCATTTCTCCAGGCGCTCCTGCTTCTTGGCCAGACGCATCTGCTGGCCGCGCTTGTTGCTCTTGACCTCGTCGCGCTTGGCCTTGGCCTGCTTGAGGTCCTTCTTGGCGGCCTTGCGCTCGGCACGGCTGTCGGCCTTCGAGACGTCCTTCTTGGCCTTCTTGACCTTCGTCTGCTGCTTGGCGAAGACGGCCTGGACGCGGTCGTAGGCGGCCTGGGCCTTGTCGACCTGGGTCTGCTGCTTGGCGCACGGCTCGGGCTGCTCGGCCGAGGCCGAACCGATGGGGCCGCCGAGGGCGGCGACGCTGAGCACGAGGGCGCCGGCGGCACCGGCGAGGCGGCGGCGTGGGGTGAGGGTGGTCATGGGTGTCTCTCTCTACCTCGGGGGCGGTGGGCGACCCACCGTCTCATGAAAGGCCGGCCGGGGCGCGCCGGTGCGGGAAATCGGTGCCGAGACCGGCCGGCGGTGCTTGGATGCCCACGTGCCCGACTTCGCCGCCGCCGAGATCGCCGAGGCCTACGCCGCCCTCCACACCCGCGTCCAGCAGTACGCCGACAGCGGCGTCTGGGACGACTTCGCGCTGAACTTCACCGAGGACGCGGAGTACGTCGAGCACGCCTTCGGCACCTTCCACGGACGCGAGGAGATCCGCGCGTGGTCGGTGGCGACGATGACGTCGTTCCCGGGGTCGGTGATGACGTCGTTCCCGCTCGCGTGGCAGACCGTCGACGTCGACACGTCCCGCCTCATCTGCGAGGTCCGCAACCTCATGCCCGATCCGGGCGACGGCTCGCTGCACGAGCAGTCCAACCTCACGATCATGACCTACGCCGGCGACGGCCTGTTCTCGCGCGAGGAGGACGTCTACAACCCGCTGCGCTTCATGCGGATGTCGCTGGCCTGGGCGAGGGTGGCCGAGGCCCACGGCAACCTCGACGACGAGGGCCGTGCCTACGTCGCCCGGTTCGGCGGCTGAGGCGCCTCCCGGCACTTCCTTGATCCTTCTGGGATGCTCGGGTCATGAAAACAGCGGCGAAGCGAGTGGGACTCGAGGTCGTCGGCTGGGGTCTCCTGCTCGCCGGGATCGCCGGGCTGGTCCTGCCCGGACCGGGTCTGCTCATGATGTTCGGCGGTCTCGCTGTCCTCTCCCAGCAGTACGACTGGGCAGCCAAGCGCCTCGACCCGATCAAGTACCGCGCGCTCAAGGCCGCCGCCGACAGTGTCGAGGACACCACGCGCATCGTCGCCTCGGTCCTCGGTGTGCTCTTCATGCTCGGGTGCAGCGTGGTGTGGATCCTCGATCCGCCGGCGCCCGACTGGTGGCCCCTTCCCGAGGCGCTCTGGGTCCCCGCCGGTGGCTGGGTCACCGGGCTGACCCTGGCCTTCTCCGCCGTCGTCGCGGCGGCGCTGATCGTCTACTCCTACCGTCGCTTCCGCGGGCACCCCGAGGCCAGCGAGCACCTCGCCGAGCAGATCGAGGAAGCCGACCGCGAGTACGACGAGCGCTGAGCCCCCGGCAGCTGACCGGTCGGGTCAGCACGGCTGTCGGTGGGGTCGCCTAGGGTCTGGACTCGATGAGCCTGCACCTGCACCGCGCGCCGCGCACCGATCAGCTCGCCGATGCCCTCGGTGAGCTGCTGGCCGTGCCGTTGCCCGATCCCTTCGCCGAGGAGGTCGTGGTGGTGCCGGCCAAGGGGGTCGAGCGGTGGTTGACCCAGCGGCTGTCCCACCGGCTGGGCGTCGGCCCGGGCGGCGGTGGCGGGGTGTGCGCCGGCGTGCGGTTCCTCAACCCACGCTCCCTGGTCTCGCTCCTGCTCGATCGTGAGCGCGACGACGTCTGGGACCCCGACCGGTTGGTCTGGCCGCTGCTCGCCACGATCGACGACTCCCTCACCGAGCCCTGGTGCGCCTCGCTGGCCACCCACCTCGGCCACGGTCTCGAGGGCGAGGCAGCCGGGCTGCGCCGCGACCGCCGCTACTCGGTGGCACGCCGGCTGGCCGGCCTCTTCTCGTCCTACGCCGTGCAGCGCCCGCAGCTCGTGACCGACTGGCGCGAGGGTCGCCTGACCGACGGCGCGGGGAGCGCGTTGGCGCCCGACCTGGAGTGGCAGGCCCGTCTGTGGCAGCGGCTCCTCGAGCGGGTCGGCGTCGAGGCGCCCGACCTGCGCTGGGAGCGCGCCGTGTCGCTGCTCGAGGACGGCGGCGGCGGGCTCGACCTCCCCGCGCGCCTGTCGTTGTTCGGCCACACGCGACTGCCGGCGAGCGAGGTCGGGCTGCTGCGGGCCCTCGCGCGCTCGCGCGACGTGCACCTGTGGCTCCCGCAGCCGTCGCCGAGGCTCTGGAGCGACCTGGCCGACCTCGACGGCGTCATCGCGCGCGAGGACGACCGCGCCGTGGAGCGGGTCCACCACCCGCTGCTGGCCTCCCTGGGCCGCGACACCCGCGAGCTGCGGCGCACCCTCGCCGCCGTGGACGCCGACGACGTCCCGGTGCCGCTGCTGCCGATCGCCCGCCCCGCCGCGACCCTGCTCGGGTGGCTGCAGGACGACCTGCGCGCCAACCATGCGCCCGACCCGGCTGAGCGGGCCGCCCGGGTCCACGACCCGGCCGATCGCAGCCTCCAGGTGCACGCCTGCCACGGCTCGGCCCGGCAGGTCGACGTGCTGCGCGAGGTGCTGGTCGGCCTGCTCGCCGACGACCCGAGCCTCCAGCCGCGCGACATCTTGGTGATGTGCCCCGACATCGAGACCTTCGCCCCGTTGATCTCGGCCGGGTTCGGTCTCGCCGACGTGGTCGAGGAGTCGGCCGGGGGAGGGCACCCGGCGCACCGGCTCCGGGTGCGGTTGGCCGACCGTGCGCTGACCAGCACCAACCCGCTGCTGACCGTCGCCGCCTCGCTCGTCGCCCTGGCCGGTGGACGGGTCTCGGCCTCCGACGTGCTCGACCTCGCCTCGCACCCTGCCTGCCGCTTGCGGTTCGGCTTCAGCGACGACGACCTCGACCGGATCGCTCGGTGGGTGGCGCAAGCCGGCATCCGTTGGGGCCTCGACGCCGCCCACCGGGAGCGCTACGCCCTCCAGCGCTTCGAGCAGAACACGTGGCGCGCCGGGCTCGACCGCATCCTGCTCGGGGTGGCCCTCAGTGGCGACGACCACCGTCATCTCGGCCGCGGTCTGCCCGTCGACGACGTCGGCAGCAACGACATCGACCTCGCCGGACGGCTCGCCGAGCTCGTCGACCGGTTGTCGACCTGCCTCGACGAGCTCGCCGCGGCCGACGACGTCGCGGCGTGGATGCGGGTGCTCACCACCGGGGTCCGGGGGCTGACCGACGTCGAGGCCGACGATGCCTGGCAGGTGCCTCAGCTCGAGCGTGAGCTCGCGCGGGCTGCCACGTCGTCGGTGGGGGAGGTCGACGTGCCGCTGCGTCTGGCCGACGTCCGGGCGCTCCTCGACTCCCGGCTCGGCGGACGCCCCACCCGGGCCAACTTCCGCACCGGCACGCTCACCGTCTGCACGATGGTGCCGATGCGCTCGGTGCCGCACCGGGTGGTCTGCCTGGTCGGGCTGGACGACGGCGTCTTCCCTCGCACGACCGTGGTCGACGGCGACGACGTGCTCGCGCGGCGCCCGCTGACCGGCGAGCGCGATGCCCGCAGCGAGGACCGGCAGCTGCTCCTCGACGCCTTGCTCGCCGCCACCGACAAGGTGGTCATCACCTACACCGGCGCCAACGAGCATTCCGGTGCCTCCCGCCCCCCGGCCGTCCCCCTGGGCGAGATCCTCGACGCCGCTGACCGCACCGCCGCCGCACCGGTGCGCGACGCGATCCTGGTCGAGCACCCGCTCCAGCCCTACGACCCGCGCAACCTGCTGCCCGGGGGCCTCGTCGAGGGCGATCCCGGGCGCCCGTTCAGCTTCGACGCCGCCGCGCTGGCCGGTGCGCGTGCGAGCATCCGGGAGCGGGTCGCTCCCGCCGGTCTGCTCGACGCCCCGCTCGCCCAGCGGCCTCCCGGTGACGTCTCGCTGGCCGACCTCAAGACGTTCTTCACCCACCCGGTGCGCTCGTTCCTGCGCCAGCGGCTCGACGTCTCGACGCCCCTGGCGCCCGATGAGCTGAGCGACGCGATCCCGATCGCCCTCGACAACCTCGAGCAGTGGCAGGTGGGCGACCGGCTGCTGCGCGAGGTGCTCGCCGGACAAGAGCCAGGAGCCGTGATGCTGGCCGAACAGCTCAGCGGCACCCTGCCGCCGTTCCGCCTCGGCGCCCGCGAGCTCGAGAAGGTCGTGACGGAGTCGCAGAAGCTCTTCGTCCGCACCGCCGAGCTGCGCACCGGTGAGCCCCGCACCGTCGACGTGGACGTCGACCTCGGGGGAGGCCTGCGGCTCTCCGGCACGGTCGGTGGTCTCTACGGCACCAAGCTGGTGACGCTGGGCTACTCCCGGTTGAAGGCCAAGCAGCGGCTGCTGGCCTGGATCGACCTGCTCGCGCTGAGCGCGAGCCACCCCGACGAGAGCTTCACCTCCCATGCTGTCGGGCGCGAGCGCGCCGGGCCCAAGCGCGCGCTCGCCGGACCCCTCGACCACCGCGCCGCCGACTGGCTGCGACAGCTCGTCGAGCTGCGCGAGCGCGGGCTCACTGCTCCGCTCCCGGTGCCGCTGGCCACGGCGGCGGCCTGGGCCGAGGGTCATGCCCGCGCCCAGCTCGGCGACGACGTCTCTCCCGAGTTCCTTGCCCGCAGGGCCTGGGAGACCGACCCCTACAACATCTACGGCATCGCGGGCGAGGACGCCGACGCTCACCACCAGCGCGCCTTCGGTGAGGACGCGCCGCTGGAGGTGCTCCTCGACGCAGGCCTGCCCGACCTCGCCTGGCAGATCTGGGAGCCGTTGCTCGCCGGTGCCGAGAGGATCGGCCCCCTGTGAACCGCTCACCGTTCGACATCTGCGCCCCCCTGCCGCGCCCGGGCACGACCACGCTGCTCGAGGCCAGTGCCGGCACCGGCAAGACCTGGACGATCGGCGCCCTGGTCACCCGCTACGTCGCCGAGGGGGTCGCGCGACTCGACGAGATGCTCGTGGTCACCTTCGGGCGTGCCGCGAGCCAGGAGCTGCGCGAGCGGGTCCGCGCTCAGCTGGTGGAGGCCGAGCGTGCGCTGGCCGGCGACCCCGCAGCGTCGGTGATCGACTCCGCGCTGCTGACGCTGCTGCTCGACGCCGACGTCATCGAACGGGCGGCGCGCCACGGCCGCGTGGTCGAGGCGCTGGCCGGTTTCGATGCCGCGACCATCGCCACGACCCACCAGTTCTGCTCGCTGGTGCTCAGCTCCTTGGGTGTCGCCGGCGACACCGATGCGCGGGCCCGGCTGGTGGAGAACCTCGACGACCTCGTCGCCGAGGTGGTCGACGACCTCTACCTGCGCGCCTTCGCCTTCTCCGACGACGCTCCGAGCTTCGACCACGCCGAGGCGCGAGCCATCGCGCGCGCGGTCGTCAACGACCCCCAGGCCTGGCTCGAGCCGGCCGATGCCGACCGTGCCACCCCGGCGGGTCGGCGGGTCGCCTTCGCCCGACGGGTGCGTGAGGAGCTCGAGGTGCGCAAGCGTCGGCTCGGGATCTTGTCCTACGACGACCTGCTCGAGCAGCTCGCCACGGCCCTCGAGCCGGTCGATGCCCCGGCGCGCACCCGGATGCGCGAGCGGTGGAGCGTGGTGCTCGTCGACGAGTTCCAAGACACCGACCCGGTGCAGTGGAAGGTCCTCGAGCGCGCGTTCAGCACCGTGGCCACCATGGTGCTCATCGGCGATCCCAAGCAGGCGATCTACGCCTTCCGCGGCGGGGACGTCTCGACCTACCTGGCCGCCGCTGCCACGGCCGACACCGAGCAGACCCTGGCGGTCAACTGGCGCAGCGACCAGCCGCTGCTCGCTGCCTTCCAGCAGCTGATGGTCGGGGCCGAGCTCGGCGACGACCGGATCGTGGTGCCCGAGGTCGAGGCGCACCACACCCAGCCGCGACTCGCGGGTGCGCCGTCCACCCAGCCGCTGAGGCTGCGCGTGGTGCGCCGCGACACCTTCGCCAAGGGACCTGCCGCGATGCTCACCGTGGCCCAGGTGCGACCTCATGTCGCGCGCGACCTCGCCCTCGACGTACGCCGGCTGCTCGCCTCCGGGGCGACGTTCGACGGTCGCCCCCTGGAGCCGCGCGACGTCGCCGTCATCTGTTATCGCCACGCCGACCTGCAGGCCTCACAACGTGCGCTGCAGGAGCTCGGCGTGCCCGCGGTGATCGCCGGCGGAGGCAGCGTGTTCGCGACCGCGGCGGCCGTCGAGTGGCTCACCCTGCTCGAGGGCCTCGAACAGCCTCACCGCAGCGCTCGCGTCCGCGCCGCGGCGCTCACCTGCTTCGTCGGCCACACCGCTCGCGAGATCGACGAGGGCGGTGACCGGCTCACCGACGACGTGGCCGAGCGGCTGCGGCACTGGTCCGAGCTCGTGGCCACCCGGGGGATCGCAGCCGTGCTCGAGGTCGCCTCGGCGCACGGGCTCCCCGAGCGGGTGCTGCGCGAGGTGGGCGGTGAGCGCCGTCTGACCGACCTGCGCCACCTCGGTGAGGCGCTCCACGAGGTGGCGCTGACCGAGCACCTCGGCCTGGTGTCGCTGCTGGCCTGGCTGCGAGACCAGGTCCGCGAGGGTCGCGCCGGACGCGGCACCGAGCGCACGCGTCGCCTCGACTCCGACGCCGCCGCGGTCCAGCTGGTGACGATCCACGCCAGCAAGGGCCTCCAGTACCCCGTGGTCTACCTGCCCTCGCTGGCCGACCGACACGTGCCCAAGCCCACCCGACCGCGGTTCCACGACGACCAGGGGCGACGGTGCCTCAACGTCGGTGCCGGCGGCCCCGGCTGGTCCGACCACGTGGCGCGGTGGGGAGAGGAAGAGGCCGGGGAATGGCTTCGCCTGCTCTACGTCGCCATCACCCGCGCGCAGTCGCAGGTGGTGTGCTGGTGGGCACCGACGAAGAACGCCGTGGCCGCACCGCTGCACCGGCTCCTGCTGCGCGACCCCGCCTCGGCCGACGTGCCGTCCGCACCGCCGGTGCCTGCTGACGACCAGGTCGTCACGCTGTTGCAGTCGTGGGCCGATCGCGGCGGACCCGCGCCCGAGGCCTCCCACCACGCCGACCCCGGACCCGAGGCGGTGCTCCCGGTGGTCGGTGACCTCGACGTGCGGCGCTTCACCCGCGACGTCGACACCACCTGGCGGCGCACGTCGTACTCCTCGCTGAGCAACGTCGAGGCGGCGAGCACCGCGCCCGCGGTCACCAGCGAGCCCGAGGTGACCGCCAAGCTGGACGAGTCCGACACCGACCTCGACGCGGTCGTCACGGGCGCGGACCTCGAGGTCGAGGAGGCCTCTGGCGAGCTCGCCGTCCTCTCCCCGATGGCGGACCTGCCGGTGGGGGCGACGTTCGGGTCACTGGTCCACGCGGTGCTGGAGCACGCCGACCCTGCGGCTGCCGACCTGCGCGCCGAGCTGCTCACCCACATCGACGAGCAGCTGGTGTGGTGGCCGGTCGACGTCGACCGCGAGCAGCTCGCCGATGCATTGATCGCGGTCTGTGACTCACCGCTGGGCAGCATCGTCGGCGGTGCGACGTTGCGCGAGATCGGGCTCGGCGACCGGTTGCGCGAGCTCGACTTCGAGCTCCCGCTCTCCGGAGGCGACCTGGCCGCTGACGGGGTCGGCACGCGGCTCGGTGACCTCGCCCCGCTGCTCCTGCGGCACCTGCCGGAGGGCGACCCGGTGCGGGGCTACGCCGAGGCGCTCGCCCTGCCCGCCCTCGGTGGGCAGAGCCTGCGCGGCTACCTCACCGGCTCGGTCGACGTCGTGCTGCGCCTCGGTGATCGCGCCGAGCCTCGCTACGTCATCGTCGACTACAAGACCAACTGGCTCGGACCGCGCGAGGGGCCCCTCACCGCCCACGCCTACCGACCCGACGCGCTCGACGCGGCCATGAGTCACTCCGACTACCCGCTCCAGGCGTTGCTCTACGCCGCGGTGCTGCACCGGTTCCTGCGCTGGCGCCAACCGGGCTACGACCCCGCTCGGCACCTCGGCGGGGTCCTCTACCTCTACCTGCGCGGGATGTGTGGCCCCCAGACGCCGCTCGTCGACGGTGAGCCCTGCGGGATCTTCGCCTGGCGGCCGCCGGTGGCCCTGCTCGACGACCTGTCGGACCTGCTCGACGGGAAGGTGGCTCGATGAGCACCGAGATCTTCGAGCCGGTCGGCGAGTACGACCGTCGACTGGCCCGCAGCGGCTCCGGGCTGCTCGGGGTCTACAACGCTGCAGGGGTCCTCGAGGCCGGTGACGTGCACGTGGCGACCCGGGTGGGTCAGCTGGCCGGGATGACGGCCGAGGCAGACGACGAGATGGTGCTCCTCGCCGTCGCCCTGGCCGTGCGCGCGGTGCGAGCCGGATCGGTCTGCGTCGACCTGACCACGGTCGCGGCGCTCGCCCCGGACCTGCCCTGGCCCGACCCGGACCGCTGGGCGACCTCGATCGCCGCCTCCGTGCTGGTCGCCGAAGGAGTGCTCCGGCTCGAGGGAGACCTGGTCTACCTCGATCGCTACCACCGACTGGAGACCCAGGTGTGCGCCGACCTGCTCACCCGCACCGCCGTCGTCCCTCCGGACGTCGACGAGCAGGCGCTGGAAGCAGCGCTGGCACGCATCTCGGGAGAGCACCTGAGCCCCGAGCAGGAGGCCGCTGCGGTGCAGGCCGTGCGGCAGTCGACCACCGTGCTCACCGGCGGTCCGGGCACCGGCAAGACCACCACCGTGGCCCGGATGTTGGTCCTGCTCGCCGACCAGGCCCACGCCCGCGGGGAGCGGTTGTCGGTGGCCCTGGCCGCGCCGACCGGCAAGGCAGCCACCCGCCTGCAGGAGGCCGTGCTCGGCGAGCTCGCCGACCTCGACGCGGTCGACCGTGAGCGGGTCGGACGTCCGGAGGCGATGACCCTGCACCGGCTCCTGGGCTGGCGCTTCGACAACCAGACACGCTTTCGCCACGACCGCACCAACCGCTTGAAGTACGACCTGGTGGTCGTCGACGAGACCTCGATGGTCGAGCTCACCATGATGGGTCGCCTGCTGGAGGCGGTGCGTCCGCAGGCGCGGCTCGTGCTGGTCGGTGACCCGCGCCAGCTCACCTCGGTGGGTGCCGGGGCGGTGCTCTCCGACGTGGTGGCCGGCTTCGAGGGAGACCCGGCCAGCCCGGTGGTGTCGCTGACCACCAACTTCCGGTCCACCCACGACATCCTCGAGCTGTCCGAGGCTCTGCGCGCCGGCGACGCCGACGCCGTGATCGCGCGGCTGAGACAGTCGAGCGACGAGGTCGAGTTCGTCGAGACCGACGACCCGGCGAGCGCGCTGCGGGCCGAGGCGCTGACGGCCGCGTTGGCCGTACGCACCGCAGCGCTCGCCGGCGACCCGGCTGCGGCCGTGGCCGCGCTCGACCGGCACCGGCTGCTGTGCGCCCACCGCGAGGGCCCCTACGGCGTACGCCACTGGAACCGGCAGGTCGAGCGTTGGGTGGCCGAGGAGACCGGACAGCCCGTCTACGGCGAGTGGTACGTCGGGCGACCGTTGCTGGTGACCACCAACGACCACACGTTGGAGATCTACAACGGCGAGACCGGCGCAGCCGTGCAGCTGCCCGACGGTCGGTTGCGGGCCTGGATCTCGGGCTCGGAGCGGCTCCGCGACTTCGCACCGGGACGCCTCGACTCGGTGGAGACGATGCACGCGATGACGATCCACAAGAGCCAGGGCAGCCAGGCCGAGCGCATCACGGTGCTGCTGCCCGAGGCCGACTCGCGCCTGCTGACCCGCGAGCTCTTCTACACCGCGGTCACCCGCGCCCAGCGTCACGTCAAGGTGGTGGGGTCGGCCGAGGCGGTGCGCGAGGCGGTCACCACCCCGGCGCAGCGGGCCACCGGGCTCGTCGAGCGCCTGCGTCGGGCTCGCGGCGTGGGCTGAGACGCGCGAAACAGCCCGGCAACGTCGGCGCGATAGCCTCCCTCGGTGTCCTACCTGCTGCGCGTGGAGCTCCCCGACGTCCCTGGGTCGTTGGGTCGACTGGCCTCCGCGATCGGTGTGGCCGGCGGCGACATCGAGGCCATCGAGATCGTGGAGAAGCGCTCCGACGGCACGGCGATGGACGACGTGCTCCTGGACACCGAGCCCGGGATCATGCCCGACTCGATCGTCTCGGCCTGCCACCAGCTCGACGGTGTGCGGGTCGTGTGGATCAGCCGTTACGTCTCGGCAGGGCTGGTGCTCGACCTCGAGGCGGTCGAGGCGTTCACCGCTGCCCCCTCCCAGGCGCTCGACCGGCTGGTGGAGCTCCTGCCGGCGCTCTTCCGGGTCGACTGGGCTGCTCGGGTGCACCGCTCCGAGGGGGTCGTGCGCGCGACCGGCGCCACGCCCGAGGGCCTGGAGTTCGTGGAGATCGAGCGGCCGACCCGCCTGGAGCCGGCGGACGCCGACGACACCGACACCCTCCTGGCCGGTGCCCGCGTCGACGGCAACTCGGTGATCATCGTCGCGCGCCGGGGCGGCCCGGAGTTCGTGGACTCCGAGCTCGCCCGGCTCGGTCACCTGGCCGGGTTGGCGGCGTCGATCGCCCGGACGTTCTGAGCCCTCGGGCTCAGCGGCGGCTCAGCAGCCGACGTCGGTGATGTCGCCGGTGGCGTGGCGGCCGCGGCCGTCACGCAGCGCGTAGGCCGAGCAGTAGGCGTAGCTCAGCAGGGGATCGCGCCGGAGGCGCACCGACTCCCACCGACCGTTGCCGCGCGGCTCGAGATAGCGGAAGGAGCGGGCCTCGAGACGGCGGGCGGTGCCCCGGTGCTTGAGGTAGCGGTCGAGCCAGCGCTGGACGTAGACGCTGGTGAGGTCCTGGCCGTAGCGGCTGGCCGGCAGCACCAGCGGCACGTCGGTGTACTCGAGGTGGGTGGAGGCTCGCGGCACGACAAGCATCGCGTCGACGCCGGCCGCACGCCACGCATCGAACCCGGTGGCGCGCTCGCGACGCGGGTCGGGGCCGGCGGGCGAGGGCTGGGGCGCCAGGGACGACCCGCCGCTGAGCCACCACGGGCTCACCGTGAACCCGTACTCCGACTGCACCGCCAGGGCCGGCACGACCGGGAGGTTGCCGGTGCCGTCGAGGGGACCGGACGACGAGGGGCCTGCGAGCTTGTCGAGGGCGACCACCACGGCGACCCGACGGTCGGTGCCCTGCACCCGCGACACCGCGGCCGCGCCCATGGAGTGGCCGATGATCGCGATGCGCGTGGTCCGACCCGGGGTGGCGGTGCGCCGGTCGCGGGAGCGGTCGAAGAGCCGCCAGTAGGGGTTGAACGCCGTGACAACGGCGTCGGCCGACCGCGGGTTGCGGTACTTCTTCGTCGGCGTGGAGATGAAGAACGACAGGGCGTCGCGCGTGCCGACCACGAAGTTTGCGAGCTGCTGGGAGGGCACTCCCGGGCAGCCGGACATCTCGTCGTCGCCGGGCTCGGCGAGCGGATTGCAGAACGGCAGCGCGTTGCCGTCCTCGTGGGGGAAGGTCTCGCTGGTGCCCTGGCCCTGCACGTCGTAGGTCAGCACGACGTAGCCGCGCTCGGCGAGGTCCTGGGCCAGCCACTCGTACATCCCCTCCGAGCCCTGCACCGAACCCTCGGTGAGGACGACGCCGGGGAACGGGCCGCGCAGCCGCTTGCCGGTGTAAGGATCGCGTGCGCCCGGCGCCGGGCGGTAGACGTGACCGCGCAGCAGGGCGCCGTACCGGTTGGTGAACGCCACGGCGCGCACCCGGCCCCGGGTGCGCTCCCAGTCGGCGCGCAGCGGGTTGCCGACGTTCCAGCCCGGGAAGAACTGGCCGGGGGTGAGCGCCGGACGCGTCGGGGTCGCGGCCTGGGTGAGCAGCTGCTGCGCGGTGATCAGGGTGGTCTCGCCCACCAGGGCCGGCAGGTAGGCCGGGTTGCGCAGCTGGCCGCCCGGGCCGGTGATCCGGCCGTAGGCGTCGGCGATGTTCTGGGTGTCGCGCACCGTGTAGGCCGGGTCGTGGGGGCTCGGCTCGGCGTTCGCCGGCGAACCGGTGCTCAGCAGCGCCGTGACGCCGACGGCCGCCGTGGCGAGGGCCGTCGTCGCGACCCGCAGCGGGCTGACTCGTCGTGAGGAACGCATGTCACCTCAACGACCTGGCCCCGATCGAGTGACGGTGGCGACGTGAGCGTGAGGGACGTCACGTCGGACGCATTGGTCGAGCGCGTCCCGGGCCGAGGTCGCGGACCTCGGCGTGACCTGCGCGCCGCCATCTGGGAGGCTCTGCGTTCGTGACCACCCAGACAGCGCCTGCTCGCAGCGGCCTCGACAGCTATTTCAAGATCACCGAGCGCGGCTCGAGCGTCGGCCGCGAGGTCCGCGGCGGGCTCGTCACGTTCTTGACGATGGCCTACATCGTGGTGCTCAACCCGCTCATCCTCGGCTACGTGCAGGACTCCGAGGGCAACTTCCTCGGCGGTGGCGCGGCCCCCAACCTGCCTGCGATCGCGGCCGGCACCGCGCTGGTGGCCGGTGTGCTGACGATCCTGATGGGGGCGGTGGCCAACTTCCCGCTCGCCCTGGCCACCGGCCTCGGGCTCAACGCCTTCGTCGCGGTGGCCATCGCCACCCAGTCGACCTGGGCCGACGCGATGGGTCTGGTGGTGCTCGAGGGCATCGCCATCCTGGTGCTGGTGCTCACCGGGTTTCGTACGGCGGTCTTCCACGCCGTGCCGACCCAGCTCAAGGTCGCGATCTCGGTCGGTATCGGCTTGTTCATCGCCCTGATCGGCTTCGTCGACGCCGGCTTCGTCAGCCGCATCCCCGACGCCTACGGCACGACGGTGCCGGTGCAGCTCGGCTCCACCGGCACGCTGTCCGGCTGGCCGGTCCTGGTCTTCGCCGGCGGCCTGCTGCTGCTGATCGCCCTGTGGGTGCGCAAGGTGCACGGCGCGATCCTCATCGCCATCGTGACCGCCACCGTCGTCGCTCTGGTCCTCGAGGCGGTGCTCGACCTGGGCGCGCGCTTCGACAACCCCGGTGGCTGGTCGCTGACCGTGCCCGAGTTCGACGGCTTCGTCGACGTGCCGGACCTCGGCACGCTGGGTGAGTTCTCGCTCTTCGGTGCCTTCGCCTCGATCGGCGTGGTCGCCGCGCTGCTGCTGGTCTTCTCGCTCATGCTGGCCGACTTCTTCGACACCATGGGCACGATGACCGCCATCGGCGCCGAGGCCGGCCTCAACGACGAGGAGGGCACCCCGCCCAACATGCAGCGGATCCTGATCGTCGACTCGGTGGCCGCGATCGCCGGTGGCGCCGGCGGGGTCTCCTCCAACACGTCCTACATCGAGTCGGCCTCCGGCGTCGGCGAGGGCGCCCGCACGGGACTGGCCTCGCTCGTCACCGGCACGCTGTTCCTGCTCACCATGTTCTTCACCCCGGTCGTCGAGGCCATCCCGTCGGAGGCCGCGGTCCCGGCGTTGGTCCTCGTGGGCTTCCTGATGATGCAGCAGGTGAGCGCCATCGACTGGAGCGACGTCGAGATCGCGCTGCCGGCGTTCCTGACCATCGTGCTGATGCCGTTCACCTACTCGATCACGGTGGGCATCGGCGCCGGCTTCCTGGCGTTCGTGCTGATCAAGCTCGTGGTCGGCAAGGCCAGCGCCGTGCACCCGCTGCTGTGGGTCGTCTCGGCGCTGTTCGTCGTCTACTTCGCCATCGAGCCGATCACCGCGCTGCTCACCTGAGCAGGCGCAGGCGCGGGCGCGGGCCTCAGCTGACGGGCTCGAGCACGAAGACCGGGATCTCGCGCTCGGTCTTGGTCTGGTAGGCGTCGTAGTCGGGCCACACCGCGGCCGCACGCTGCCACCAGGTGGCCCGCTCCTCGCCCTCGACGACCCGGGCGACGTACTCCTTGCGCTCGGGGCCGTCCTGGACGTCGACCCGGGGGTCGGCCAGGAAGTTGTAGTACCAGGAGGGGTTCTCGGGGGCCCCGCCCTGGGAGGCGACGGCGGCGTAGGTGCCGTCGTGCTCGACCCGCATGAGCGGGGTCTTGCGCAGCTTGCCCGACTTGGCGCCGACCGAGGTGAAGACGACGATCGGGACGTCGCGCATGGTGTTGCCCTCCGCACCTCCGGTGCGCTCGAAGAGCTCGACCTGGTCGCGGACCCACTGGCTGGGGCTGGGCTCGTACTCGCCGTGAAGTGTCATGGGTGGAGAACCACGCCACCCGGCCTGTGATTCCGGCACAGGCGCGGGCGGCTAACCTGCCGGGCATGAGTGCGATCGACGGCGTCTCCCAGATCTTCGCCCCCGAGGCCTGGGACGTCGTCCCCGGTTTCGAGGACCTGACCGACCTGACCTACCACCGGGCCAAGGCGCACGGCACGGTCCGGATCGCCTTCGACCGCCCCGACATCCTCAACGCCTTCCGCCCGCACACCGTGGACGAGCTGCTCCGCACGCTCGAGCACGCCCGGATCTCCTCCGACGTCGGGTGCGTGCTGCTCACCGGCAACGGTCCGAGCGAGAAGAACGGCAAGTGGGCCTTCTGCACCGGTGGCGACCAGCGCATCCGCGGCAAGGCCGGCTACCAGTACGAGACGGCCGGGCACGACGACGCCGGGGCCCCGCCCAATCCGATCGATGCCGCCAAGCTCGGCCGGCTCCACATCCTCGAGTGCCAGCGGCTCATCCGCTTCATGCCCAAGATCGTGATCTGCGTGGTGCCGGGCTGGACCGCCGGCGGCGGACACAGCCTGCACGTCGTGTGCGACCTGACCCTGGCCAGCGCCGAGGAGGCGCGCTTCAAGCAGACCGATGCCGACGTCGGCTCCTTCGACGGCGGCTTCGGCTCCGCCTACCTCGCCCGCCAGGTCGGCCAGAAGTTCGCCCGCGAGATCTTCTTCCTCGGCCAGGAGTACTCCGCCGAGGACGGCGTCCGCATGGGCACGGTTAACCGGGCGGTGCCGCATGCCGACCTCGAGGCCACCGCGCTGGAGTGGGGCCGGCTGATCAACGCCAAGTCGCCCACCGCGCAACGGATGCTGAAGTACTCCTTCAACCTCATCGACGACGGGCTCGTCGGCCAGCAGATGTTCGCCGGCGAGGCCACGCGGTTGGCCTACATGACCGACGAGGCTGCCGAGGGGCGCGACCAGTTCCTCGAGAAGCGCGACCCGGACTGGTCGTCGTACCCCTGGTACTACTGATCTGGCCTGGCATCCATCAGCGCGCAAGTGGCTGAGGGAGAAGATCGACCGGCCAGGTGGCACCCCATTTCTGAGAGGCGAGGTCGCACCCGTGCTGCCCGTCAAGCAGCTCGACAGAGGCCATGACGCGCCACTCCGGCGTAGACTCCCCACATGTCCGTGAGTGAGTCGGAGGCCTTCGAGGCGGGGATGTCCCTGCCCGCTGACGCGCGTCGGCGCCTGGCGATCCGGCTGCTCGAATCGGTGGATCCTGACGAGGCCTTCGGCCAGGCGGCAGAGACTTGGTTGCGCACTGAGGCCGCCGCGGCGTACGACGCCCTCAAGGCTGACCCGTCGCGAGCGATCCCAGCCGAAGACGTCCGGGCTCGCTTCGAGACCAAGTGGGCCGCCCGTTCATGACGGGCTGGATCCACTACTCCCCTGAAGCCGAACGGCAACTCAACGAACTCGACGAGTGGATCACCGAGAAGGCGTCCGCTGACGTCGCTCGGCGCTTCGTTTCGGCCATCCTCGACCACATCGACGGCATCCTCGTCTTCCCGCTCGCCGGTCGACCTCGCGACGACGTCCGACTGGGCATGCGGACAATCACCTTCAAGAAGCGGACGCTCCTCGCCTACGAGGTCGACGAGTCTTCGGGTGAGCTCGTCGTCAACGTCCTGGGCGTCTTCCATGGTGGCCAGGATTGGGAGACCGCACTCAGCGAGGATCACGACGAGCCGGAGGTAGGCCGATGAGGGGTTCGTGACAGCCGCCGCCCGCCGCGGTGTTACCCGGCCCGCCGCTGCTGTACTGCCAGGAGCCCGCACAGCACAGCGAGAGCTGCCAGCACGGGAGCCACGGAGACCTGCTCGGCGAGGGCGGTGATCAGGAGCGGGAAGCCGAAGCCGAGGTAGGCCGTGGCGTAGAAGGCGGCGGACACGGTGCCCAGTCGCCCCTCGTTGGCCAGCGCCGGCAGCCGTGAGATGCCGCTGGCGAGCGCGAGACCGCCGCCGGCGCCGAGCATGATCGAGGCCGGGACGACCAGCAGCAGGACAGCCGGGACCGCTGCCGCGAGGGCAGTGCCGCCGAAGCCGATGGCGCCGCAGGCAGCAGCCACGGGGGCGGCCCGTCGCCCCAGTCGGCCCTGGAGCGGCGCCGCCAGCGCGCCCGCGCCGAGCGTGAGCCCGGCCATCAGGCCGGTCAGTGCAACCGGTGCGAAGGGAAAGCCGACGAGCACCGGCACGGCCGCGATCGTGCTCGCCGGGAAGGCGTAGACGCAGACCGCGAGCGGCGCGACCACGACCAGGGCTGCGCGGCGGGCTCCGGGCCGGAAGGCTCCGGTGCGCGGGGTGTCAGGGGTGGTCGGTTGTCGGACCAGGGACTCGGCCACCTGCCGAGCGACCAGGATCGCCGCCACCAGCACGGCCGCGTGCAGCAGGTAGGGCAGGACCAGCGGCCACCGGCCCCACTCCCCGATGATGCCGGCGTACGCCGGTCCGATCGCAAAACCTGCGGTCATGGCGACCGCCGCCGACCGGGGGCCGTGATGGTTCCCGCGCCCGTACGCCGTCTCGACCAGCCAGGCACTCCCGACGCTGAAGACCGTCCCCGAGGCGGCGCCCTGGAGGAAGCGGACCAGGTAGAGCAGCGGTTCGCTCCCGGCTGCGGGGATGAACAGGAGCGAGGCGGCGACCGCACAGATCGCCGCCGGCAGGGCGATCCTGCGGCGGCCGTACCGGTCGGCGGCACGGCCCGCGACCGCGAGAGCGAGCATCAGCCCGAGGGCGTAGATGCCGAAGAGTGCGGTCAGGGACGCATCGGTCATCGCCAGACGCTCGCGATAGACCAGGAGCAGGGGAGTGGGCACGTTCGTCCCGGTGGCGACCGCGAGCAGCAGGAGAGTCAGCCGTCGGTCGGGGGTCCAGGTCACGCCCGGAAGCCTCGCACGCTCCCGGTAGACCCTGACCGGGTGAGTCGGCTGATCGGAGTGCGAGTCGCGTGAAATGCCGCCGATCGGTAAAGCCGACGTTGGAATGTGTTGGTCTGTGCCCGATTTTGATCGTGCACCACCTCTTGATCCCAATCAATCGAAAGGGTATAAAGAGATTCCAACATTGAGACGTGAGTCACAGATCAATGGATGACGCCCCACGTACTGCGCTCGCGCAGTGCACATACGCAGGGCGCGTCGCACGCGATTGTCGAGTGAGGGAGTGGAGCACCACCATGAGCGCACAGACGATGCAGGGTCCGATCGGGTTGCCGGTACTCACTGGGCGACCGCGAGGTCGATGCCCGATGACGACCGCAGCCTCGCACGCAGGCCCCTTCCAGCTGCCCGACCGCAACCTCGGTCTCGACCTGATGCGCGCCACGGAGGCCGCCGCCCTGGCGGCCGGTCGGTGGGCCGGGCTCGGCGACAAGGAGGCCGGTGACGGCGCGGCTGTCGACGCGATGCGCCAGGTCCTCGCCGCGGTGCAGATGCGCGGGGTCGTGGTGATCGGCGAGGGCGAGAAGGACGAGGCGCCGATGCTGCACAACGGCGAGCAGCTCGGCGACGGGACCGGGCCCGAGATGGACATCGCCGTCGACCCGGTGGACGGCACGACGCTGCTGGCCAACGGCATGCCGAACGCGATCGCGGTGATCGCAGCAGCCGACCGCGGCAGCATGTTCGACCCCAGGGACGTCTACTACATGGAGAAGCTCGTCGTCGGCCCTCGAGCGGCCGGCAAGGTGGACGTCACCGCACCGACCGAGGAGACCCTGCGGGTCGTGGCCGAGGCCAAGGGCGGCCCGATCTCCGACGTCACCGTGGCGGTGCTCGACCGGCCTCGCCACGCCGACCTCATCGCCCGGCTCCGTGCCGCCGGCGCCCGGATCAAGCTCTTCCCCGACGGTGACGTCGCGGTCGCGATCGCGGTGGCCCGACCGGAGTCGGGGATCGACGTGCTCATGGGCGTCGGCGGCACCCCGGAGGGTGTCATCACGGCCTGTGCGATGAAGGCGATGGGCGGAGAGATCCAGGCACGCCTGTACGTCGCCGACGACGAGCAGCGGCGCCGGGCCCTTGCCGCGGGCCACGACCTCGACCGCGTGCTGGGGCTCAACGACCTCGTGACCGGTGACAACACCTTCTTCGTGGCCACTGGCATCACCGACGGTGACCTCCTCCCGGGCGTGCGCTACTCGGGAGGCGGCGCGCGCACGCGCTCGCTCGTGATGCGCTCGCAGAGCGGCACGGTGCGCGAGGTCAACAGCGACCACGCGCTCGACAAGGTCCTGCGTCACGCCGGTGAGCACCGGTGACGCCCCTCGCTCCCCTCAGCCCTCCCCGCCCGCGGCTACACCCGGTGAACCGAAAGGCAGTGATCTAGAGATGGACAAGCTCGTCTACCACTTCAGTGAGGGCAACAAGGACCAGAAGGACCTGCTGGGCGGCAAGGGCGCCAACCTCGCCGAGATGACCCGCCTCGGACTCCCGGTGCCTCCCGGCTTCGTCATCACGACTGAGGCGTGCCGGCACTACCTCGAGCACGATCGTCTTCCCGACGACCTGAGGGTGCAGGTGACCATGGCCTTGCGCCGGCTCGAGGACGAGGTCGGACGTCGCCTCGGCGACTCGGTCGACCCGCTCCTGGTCAGCGTGAGGTCGGGTGCGAAGTACTCGATGCCGGGGATGATGGAGACGGTGCTCAACGTCGGCCTCAACGACTTCTCGGTCCAGGGCCTGATCGAGGCCTCGGGGGACGAGCGGTTCGTCTGGGACTCCTACCGGCGCCTGATCCAGATGTTCGGCAAGACCGTCCTCGGCATGGAGGGCGACGACTTCTCCCGGGTGCTCGAGGCGAAGAAGGAGGCCAAGGGCGTCACCAGCGACCTCGAGCTCGACACCGACGACCTGCGCGAGCTGGTCGAGGCCTTCAAAGCCGTGGTGGAGGAGAAGAGCGGTCGTACCTTCCCGCAGGACCCGCGCGAGCAGCTCGACCTGGCCACCCGGGCGGTCTTCGAGTCGTGGAACACCGACCGCGCACGCATCTATCGCCGCCGCGAGCGCATCCCGGAGGATGCCGGCACGGCGGTCAACGTCTGCACGATGGTCTTCGGCAACCTGGGCGACACGTCCGGCACCGGCGTCTGCTTCACCCGCGACCCCTCCACCGGCAAGCCCGGCGTCTACGGCGACTACCTCGTCAACGCGCAGGGCGAGGACGTGGTCTCCGGGATCCGCAACACGCTGTCGCTGGACGACTTCGCCGAGGTCGACGCTGCATCCCACCAGGAGCTGCGCAAGATCATGCGGCGCCTCGAGACCCACTACCGCGACCTCTGCGACATCGAGTTCACCGTCGAGCGCGGCAAGCTCTGGATGCTCCAGACCCGCGTCGGCAAGCGCACGGCCGCGGCGGCGTTCCGCATCGCCACCCAGCTGGTCGACGAGCAGCTGATCACGATGGACGAAGCCCTCGAGCGGGTCGGCGGAGCGCAGCTGGCGCAGCTGATGTTCCCCCAGTTCGACGCCGAGGCCGAACGCACGCCGTTCACCCGCGGCATGGCGGCCTCGCCCGGTGCGGCGGTGGGCCGCGTGGTGTTCGACTCGGCCACGGCGGCCGCGTGGGCAGCCAACGGCGAGTCCGTGGTGCTGCTGCGCAAGGAGACCAACCCCGAGGATCTCGAGGGGATGATCGCGGCGACCGGCATCCTGACCAGCCGCGGTGGCAAGACCTCGCACGCAGCGGTGGTGGCCCGGGGCATGGGCAAGACCGCCGTCTGCGGCGCCGAGTCCCTGCACGTCGACGAGGAGGCGCAGGTCGCCGAGTCCGGCGGCGTCGAGGTGCGTCAGGGCGACGTGCTCTCCATCGACGGCTCGACCGGCGAGGTCTTCATCGGCCAGCTGCCCGTCGTGGCCTCACCGGTCGTGAAGTACCTCGAGGAGGGCCTGGAGCCGGCGCTCGAGGGCGTGGACGAGGGGACCGCCGACCTGATCCGCGCGGTGGACCGTCTGCTCGCGCACGCCGACTCCGTGCGCACCATGCAGGTGCGCGCGAACGCCGACACCGGCCCCGACGCGCTCCGAGCCCGGCGCATGGGCGCGCAGGGGATCGGCCTGTGTCGCACCGAGCACATGTTCCTCGGTGACCGCCGGGTGCTGATCGAGCGCGTGATCCTGGCCGGCACCACTGCCGAGCGGGAGGAAGCGCTGGCCGCACTCCTGCCCCCGCAGCGCGAGGACTTCGACGAGCTCCTCGCCGCGATGGACGGCCTCCCGACGACGATCCGCCTGCTCGACCCGCCCCTCCACGAGTTCCTGCCGGACCGGTCCGAGCTGATGGTCCGGGTTGCCCGAGCCGAGGAGCAGGGGGTCGCCACCGATGACGACGTGCGGCTGCTCGCCGCCGTGAACCGGCTCCACGAGTCCAACCCGATGCTCGGCCTGCGCGGCGTCCGGCTCGGGCTCACGGTGCCAGGACTGTTCGCCGGCCAGATCCGGGCGATCGCCGAGGCGGCCGCACGCCGGATCAAGGACGGCCACGACCCGAAGCCCGAGATCATGGTGCCGCTGGTCGGGTCGCTGATGGAGCTGCACCTGGTGCGGGAGGAGGCAGCGCGGATCCTCGCGGAGGTCGGCGAGGCCGAGGGGGTCTCCCTGGACATCCCGGTCGGCACGATGATCGAGCTCCCGCGCGCGGCGTTGACGGCGTTCCGGATCGCCGAGGAGGCCGACTTCTTCTCCTTCGGCACCAACGACCTCACCCAAACCACCTGGGGCTTCAGTCGCGACGACGTCGAGGCGGCCTTCTTCGCGGCCTACCTCGAGAAGGGCGTCTTCACCGTGTCGCCGTTCGAGACCCTGGACGCCGACGGCGTCGGCCGGCTCGTCGACATCGCCACCCGCGAGGGGCGCAACACTCGCCCGGGTCTCAAGGCCGGCGTGTGCGGCGAGCACGGCGGCGACCCCGAGTCGATCCACTTCTTCCACCGGGTCGGGCTCGACTACGTCTCCTGCTCGCCCTTCCGCGTTCCGGTGGCCCGGCTCGAGGCGGGCCGCGCTGTGCTGGGCAAGCAGGAGGAGGACAACTCCGACGACGCCGACATCCAGCGCGCCTGAAGCTGCCGCTACTTGCGCGTGTCGGACATCGGCGCACGCTGGGGTGCGCCGGTGCCCTGGTCCCCGCGGAGGATGCCGATGATCAGCATCGCGCCGCCCACCACGATCACCAGCACCAGGACGGCGCCGATCAGCATTCGTCTGTCCATGACTCTGAGGCTAGGAGTCTCCGCGGCGTTGTTCCTCCACCCTAAGGGACGGTGTGGTGCCTGCGGCCCAGGACGTGCCGCAGCGCAGTGAGCGTCACCCCTCCGAGGGACGCGCGAGAGGGGGCGTTTCGGCGAGAGTGTCTGCATGACGACGTACACGCGGGAGTCCCTGCGCTTCGGTGGCCTGACGATCGAGTACGACGACCGCGTGCTGCGACCGCGTCCGTGGACCGAGCTGCAGTCGCGGTGGGGCGCCGAGCTGCTGCAGGACGCAGCGCCCGGCCCGGTGCTCGAGCTGTGCTCGGGCGCCGGCCACATCGGGTTGCTGCTGGCTGCGCTCGCTGACCGCCCCCTCGTGGCGGTCGACCTCAACCCCGCTGCCTGCTACTTCACTGCCCACAACGCCGAAGGCGCAGGGCTGTCCGGCCGTGTCGAGGTGCGGGAAGGGCGGCTGGAGGAGGCGTTGAGGGAGCAGGAGCAGTTCGCCCTGGTCTCGGCGGACCCGCCGTGGGTCACCACCGAGGGCGTCGCTGAGTTCCCCGAGGACCCGCTCCTGGCGATCGACGGCGGGGCGGACGGCCTCGCGGTCGCGCGTGCCTGCCTGCTCGCCTGCTCCGGGCACGTGATGACGGGCGGCAGCGTGCTGGTGCAGCTGGGCTCCGATGCCCAGGCCGATGCCCTCAGCTCGTGGGCGCAGGAGCGCGGCTGGGAGGCCGGTGCTCGGCGTACCGGCGAGCGGGGCGTCGTGCAGCAGTACCTCGTCGCCGACGGCGACAGCTGACCCTCCGGTGCGTGACGCCGTGATCGCCGGACGAGATGCCGTTGCGCATCTCGGCGCGCGTGCTGGTAGGACTGTCGCGTGAGCAGCATGTGGCAGCGGATCGCGCGCGCGGGCGCGGGCGACGACTACGCGTCGGTCTACGCCGCCCGATTCCGCGATCTCGCCGACCGCGGGGAGGACGTCGACGGCGAGGCGCGCTTCGTCTTCTCGCTCGTGCCGCCGCCGGCGCGTGTCCTCGACGCCGGGTGTGGCACGGGCCGGGTGGCCGGTCGCCTCGCCCTGCTCGGCTACGACGTCGTGGGCTGCGACGCCGACCACTCGATGGTGGCGGTGGCCGAGCGCGAGCACCCCGACCTCGACTGGCGCGTCGCCGACCTCGCGACCCTCGACCTCGAGGCGACCTTCGACCTCGTGCTGCTGGCCGGCAACGTCTTCCCGCTGCTCGAGCCCGGCACCCTGACGGCCACCGCGACCCGGTTGGCCGCCCACCTCGCCGAGGGAGGCCTCGTGGTGGCCGGCTTCGGGCTGGACAGCGACCACCTGCCCAAGGGCGTGCCACCGGTCGCGCTGAGCGACGTCGACGCCGCGATGGCGGCAGCCGGCCTGGAGGTCCGCGACCGCTGGTCGACCTGGGACGGTCGCGAATACGAGCCAGGCGGCGGCTACGTCGTGGCAGCCTGGGGAGCGGTGAGCCGATGAGGATCGTGGTCCTGACCGGCGCAGGGATCTCCGCCGAGAGCGGCGTGCCGACGTTCCGCGACTCCGACGGACTGTGGGAGGGCCACCGGGTCGAGGACGTCGCGACCCCTGAGGCCTACGACGAGCAGCCCGTCGCCGTCCATCGCTTCTACGACGCCCGCCGCGCCGCGCTGGCCGACGTCGAGCCCAACGCCGCTCACCTCGCACTGGGTCGCCTGGAGGAGGTCGTGGGAGACGACCTCTTCGTGGTCACCCAGAACATCGACGACCTGCACGAGCGTGGCGGCTCGACCCGGGTGCACCACATGCACGGCGAGCTCCTCTCCGCGCTGTGCCGAGGTTGCCACGGACGTGTCCGCTGGACCCAGGACCTGGTCGACTTCCCGCCGTGCCCGCGATGTGGGGCCTGTGAGCTGCGTCCGGACGTCGTCTGGTTCGGCGAGGTGCCCTACGAGATGGAGATGATCCAGCACGAGCTCCAGCGCGCTGATCTCTTCGTCTCCATCGGCACCTCGGGCGCGGTCTATCCCGCTGCCGGGTTCGTGCAGTACGCCGCCATCCACCGCGCCCGCACGCTCGAGCTCAACCTGGTGCAGAGCGAGGGCACGTCGTTCTTCCACGAGGCGCGCCACGGCAGCGCCGGCGAGCTCGTGCCGGCGTGGGTCGACGAGGTCCTCGCTGGGCGCATGCACTGATCAGCCGATCAGCCGATCGGGTCGTGCGCCGTGCGGTCCGGTCTCAGGCGCGGGACAGCCGTGCTCGCATGATCTCCTCGAGGCGCGGCATCTCCTCGGCGAGGCCGATCGTGGGGGCGAAGCGACGCATCACGTCGATGAACAGCTCGCCGCTCTCGATGACGCGCGGGTCGACGTGCCCCATCACCTCGAGGACCACCACGCCGTAGAGCTGGGTCCAGCCCTGCATGTAGACCCACACCAGGCCTCGTGACTCGGTCGGGATGTGATCGACCTTGGCGGGGATCAAGGGGTCGAGCACGGCCTCGCGGACCGGGGTCGGGAGCTCCTCGAGCGCAGGCACCGCGAAGCCGCGCTGCGCCCACACGTCGTAGATCAGGTCGGTCATCAGGTGGCCGGAGCCCGACAGGGTCAGGGTCTCGCGGCGCGTGCAGACGGAGTCGGCGATGGGGTTGGCGAAGACCAGCGCGAACTCGTGGGGGTGCCGGATCGCCCACTGGCGGAACTCGGTGATCGCCGCCACCAGGCGACCGGGTCCGTCGCCGGCGTCCATCGCCTCGGCGGCGGCGAGGAAGGTCTCGGTGGCAGCCTTGTCGACCTCGAAGGCGACCAGGTCGACGAGCTCCTGGTAGTTGGCGACGTAGCGGTAGAGCGCCGGTGCAGTCATCCCCATCTTGGCCGCGACCGCCCGGAGCGACAGCTCGGGGGAGTCGACGAGCAGCTCGCGGGAGGCGCGCACGATGTCGGTGTAGGTGGACTCGCGCTGGCGCTCGCGGCGGGTGAGCGTCGGGTCGACCAGATGCGGCACGGGGGTCCTCACGATGGATGGCGGGGTCGGGCAGGAGACGTTCAGGGCTTGACGAGATAAGTTTACACCGTTTACGGTTAACACCGTTCACTTCCCTGAAGTACCGTCACCAGACTACTTCGGGCTCGTCCTGGATCACCGTAGCCGGTGGAGGAGTCGTCATGATCGAACGTTGGGGCCAGCTCGTCGCCCGCCGTGCTCGCGCCGTGCTGCTGCTCGGGGTCCTGGTCATCGTGGGGTCCGCGGTCTACGGCGTCGGCGTGTTCGACTCGCTGAGCCAGGGCGGCTTCGACGACCCCTCCTCGGAGTCGGCCCGTGAGCTGCGCGCCGAGCAGGACACCTTCGGCAACCAGTCGGTCGACGTGATCGCGCTCTACTCCAGCGACACCCTCCGGGCCTCCGACCCGGCGTTCAAGCGGGCGGTGCGCGACGTCGTCGCCGCGATCCCGGCCGACGCCGTCTCCTCGGTGATGCCCTACTACGACGTGCCGGATCCCTCGCTGGTCAGCCAGGACGGTCGCAGCGCCCAGGTGCTCATCTCCCTGGCCGGCGTCACCCAGGACGACTTCCTGACGGCGTACGACGAGATCGCGCCCGGGCTCGAGGCGCCGGCGTCGAGCGGGCTCGAGACCGACGTGGCCGGCTCGTTCGCCGTCTACAACGACGTCAACGAGATCACCTCCCACGACCTGAAGCGGGCCGAGATCATCTCGATGCCGATCGTGATCCTGCTCGCCCTGCTCATCTTCGGCAGCCTGGTGGCAGCCTCGATGCCGGCGCTCGTCGGTCTGATCGCGATGATCGGCTCCCTGGCGATCCTCCGGGTGATCGCACAGTTCACCGAGGTCTCGATCTTCGCGGTCAACGTGGTGTCACTGATCGGGATCGGCCTGGCCATCGACTACGCGCTGTTCATCATCAGCCGCTTCCGTGAGGAGCTCGACCTCCTGCCCGAGGACCGCCCCGATGCCTCGGCCGTGGCGATCCGGCGCACGTTGTCGACGGCCGGACGCACGGTGCTGTTCTCCGGGCTCACCGTCGCGGCCGCGATGGCCAGCCTGTTGATCTTCCCGCAGGCCTTCCTGCGCAGCATGGGCTACGGCGGCGTCGCGGCCGTGATCGTCGCCATGCTGGCCGCGCTCACGATCCTGCCCGCCGTCCTGATGCTGCTCGGGCGACGCGTCGACAAGGGACGCCTGCCGTGGCGCCGCAACCGCCCGCTGTCCGGGGGCGGTGAGGGCTGGGGTCGCCTGGCCCGCGCGGTGATGAAGCGGCCGGTGCTCGTGATCGTGGTGACCGTGACCCTCCTCCTGGTCGTCGCCTCGCCGTTCCTCGGCGCGCGCTGGGGCAGCGTCGACTACCGCGTGCTGCCCGCCAGCGCTCCGGCGCACCAGGCCTTCGAGAAGCTCGCCACCGACTTCGGCGCCGAGCAGTCCACCGCCAGCCTCCTCGTGCGGGGCGCCTCGGACGCCCAGGTCGAGCAGTACCGCGCGGCCGTCCTCGGTGTCGAGGGCATCGTCGACGTGGGCCAGGTCGCTGCGCAGGACGGCTCGGTCCTGCTCCGCGCGGTGTGGGACGGCAACAGCCAGACCGAGCGGTCGCAGCGGATCGTGGAGGACCTCCGCGACATCGATCCGGCCTCCGGTGAGGCGCTGGTCGGTGGCCTCTCCGCCGACACCGTCGACCTCATCGACTCCGTGGGCTCGCACCTGCCGTGGATGGCGCTGATCGTCGTCACGATCATGCTGGTGCTGCTCTTCCTCGCCTTCGGTTCGGTCGTGCTGCCGATCAAGGCGGTGGTGATGAACCTCGTCTCGATCTCGGCATCGTTCGGCGTGATCACCTGGATCTTCAGCGACGGCCACCTCAGCGGTCTGCTCGGTTTCGAGTCGCAGGGCTACCTCGATGCGACGAACCCGATCATGATGCTGGCGATCATCTTCGGCCTCTCCATGGACTACGAGGTGTTCCTGCTGTCGCGGGTGCGTGAGCAGTGGGACCGCACCGGTGACAACGACCTGGCCGTGGCCACCGGGGTGCAGCGGACCGGCCGGATCATCACCAGCGCGGCGCTCCTGCTCGGCGTGGTCATCGGCGCCTTCGGCACCAGCGGCATCGTGTTCATGAAGATGCTCGGCGTCGGCATGCTCGTCGCCCTGCTCATCGATGCCACGATCGTCCGCGCGCTGCTCGTGCCGGCCACGATGAAGCTCCTCGGGCGCTGGAACTGGTGGGCCCCGGCGCCGATGGCGCGCTGGTGGGACCGCCACGGCCTGCGCGAGGACACCGAGCCTGGCTCGTCGGCGGAGACCTCCCACTCCGCCGACGAGCTGGAACCCGCCCCCGCCTAGCCCCCTCACCCCTCCCTGCCTGCCGAGTCGGCGCATATATGCGCCGACTCGGCAGGGTGGGCTGGTGAGTCGGCGCACTTATGCGCCGACTCGGCAGGAACAACGGGGGGCGGGGTGGGGTTCGCTCCTCGATGAGTGCCCCCGAGATCACCCGCGCGAGCGTGGGCCTGCGCAGCGAGCGCGGACCCATCCTCCTGGCGGTCATGCTCAGCGTCGGGCTGGTGGCGATCGACGCGACCATCCTGGCCACCGCGGTGCCGACCGTGGTCGACGACCTGGGCGGCTTCACGTCGTTCCCGTGGCTGTTCTCGATCTACCTGCTCGCCCAGGCGGTCTCGGTGCCGATCTACGGCAAGGTCGCCGACCTCTGGGGCCGCAAGCCGGTGATGCTCCTCGGCGTCGGGCTCTTCGTGCTCGGATCACTGCTGTGCGGCCTGGCGTGGAGCATGCCGGCGCTGATCGTCTTCCGGCTCGTGCAGGGCCTCGGCGCCGGTGCGGTGCAGCCGATCGGGATGACCATCGTGGGCGACATCTACAGCCTCGCCGAGCGGGCCAAGGTGCAGGGCTACCTCGCCAGCGTCTGGGCCACGGCCTCCCTGGTCGGGCCGACCCTGGGTGGGGTCTTCTCCGACTACCTCTCCTGGCGCTGGATCTTCTTCGTCAACCTGCCGCTCGGCGCCGCCGCGGCCTGGGCGCTCTGGACCCGCTTCGACGAGAAGGTCACCCGACGGCGCCACCGCATCGACTACGCCGGTGCGGCGCTCCTGGCGCTCGGCGGCACGCTGCTGCTGCTCGGGTTGCTCGAGGGTGGCGTCCGCTGGGCCTGGGGATCGCCGGTCGGGATCGGGATCTTCGTGGCCGCGGGCGTGCTGCTCGCCGTGTTCGTCCGGGTGGAGTCACAGGCGGCGGAGCCGGTGCTGCCGTTGTGGATCTTCCAGCGCAAGGTGCTGAACGCCGCAGCCTCCGGGTCGTTCCTGGTGGGCGTCCTGCTGCTCGGGCTCACGTCGTACGTGCCGCTCTATGCGCAGGCCGTGCTCGGGCACGGCGCGCTCGTCGCCGGGCTCGCGCTGGCCGCGATGACGATCGGCTGGCCGATCGCGGCCGCGACGGGCGGCCGGTTCTACCTGACCATCGGCTTTCGCGCGACGGTGTCGATGGGTGCCGCGATCACGATCGCCGGGGCCGGCCTGCTGCTGTTCGTGGACGCCGACAGCGCGCTGTGGCTTCTGGCCCTGGCGTGCTTCGTGATGGGCCTGGGATTCGGCTACGTCGCGAGCCCGGCCGTCATCCTCGCCCAGTCCTCGGTCGGCTGGGAGCACCGCGGCGTCGCCACCGGCGCCAACATGTTCGCCCGGTCGATGGGCAGCGCCGTCGGGGTCGCGGTCTTCGGCGCGATCGTCAACAGCCGGGTGGCTGCTGCATCCGGGGGCGCACCCATCGACCTCGAGAGCCTGCCGATCGCCACCATCGCGCCGGCGATCCACACGGTGTTCGTGTGCTCGGCGTTCGTGGCCCTGCTGCTCGTCGGGACCGGGCTGCTGATGCCCAAGCGGGTGCCTGAGCCGACGGCCTGAGCCGACGGCCCGAGCCGTCGGCCTGAGCCGCTCAGCCCTGGGCGGACGGACCGGCGTACGGGGCGTAGGTCGTCGCCTTCTGTGACTCGGTGGGCATCAGGATCCACAGGATCGGGTAGATCAAGAGCTGGCTGCCGGGGATCACCATCAGCAGGAGCACGAACAGCAGGCGCGTGACCCAGGGGCCGAGCCCGAAGCGGCGCCCCAGCCCGGCGCAGACACCGCCGAGGACGCGGTGGCTCTCGGACCGGACCAGGCCCTGGTCGGCGAAGTACTGGCGGATGTCGTTCATGAGTGGCACGTCCTTTGTCGTGGGGTGCTCCACTGTGCCTCGCAGGCGGTCGCGTGCGCATCGGGTAGACCCCCGACGTTCCCCCGGAGCTCAGCTCGGGGTCGAGCCCCCGGCGACCTCGTAGTTCCAGATCTCGCTGTGGGTCGAGACCGGCTTGGGGGCCTCGCCTCCGGCTCGCTCGGCGGCCGAGCGGTGGCCGTCGGCGAAGGACTTGGAGGAGACCCACGCCTGGAAGGAGTCCTCGTCGCGCCAGCGGGTGATCACGAGCCACTGGCAACGCTCGTCGGTCGGCTTGAGCAGCTCGAAGCCCTCGAAGCCCTCCTGGCCGTCGACGGCCCCGGCCCGGGCGGCGAACCGCTGGGCCAGCTCGTCGCCGGAGTCCTCGGGCACGGTGATCGCGTTGATCTTGATGACGGTCATGGGCTCAGCCTGCCAGGCGGGGTCCGAGCAGCGCGCCCGCATGGGCGGGGAGGCGCAGTCGGCCGTCGCTCAGCGAGACCCCGGAGGGAGTCTCGAAGAGCACGTCGCCCTGGTCGACGGTCACCTCGGCTGCGTCGTCGCCGAAGTTGACCACGACGAGCAGGTCGCCGCGGCGCATGGTGAACAGCCGGGTGTCCTCGTCGGCGGTGCACGTGGTGTGGGTGAACGCCGGGTCGGTGAGCGCGGGGTGGGCGCGGCGCAGCGTGGCCAGCCGGCGGTAGGCGTCGAGCAGGCGGGCGCCGCGCTCGGACTCGAGCTCGGACCAGTCGAGCTTGGAGCGGGTGAACGTCTCCGGGTCCTGCGGGTCCGGTACGACGGCCGGGTCCCAGCCCATCCGCTCGAACTCCGCGATGCGGCCCTCGGCGGTCGCCTTGCCGAGCTCGGGCTCGGGGTGGGAGGTGAAGAACTGGAACGGCGTGGAAGCCGCCCACTCCTCGCCCTGGAAGAGCATCGGGGTGAACGGGCCGCACAGCGTGAGCAGGGCAGCGCACGCGAGCTGGTCGTCGTCGAGCGACTCGGTGAGCCGGTCGCCGACCGCGCGGTTGCCGATCTGGTCGTGGTTCTGGTTGCAGACCACCAGGCGCCACGTAGGCATGGTCGCGGTGTCGACGGGCACGCCGTGGTCGCTCTCGCGGAACGAGCTGTAGGTGCCGTCGTGGAAGAAGCCCTTCTCGCACACCTTGGCCAGGGCGCCGAGCGGGGCGAAGTCGGCGTAGTAGCCGTCGGTCTCCCCGGTCAGCGCCACGTGGACGGCGTGGTGGAAGTCGTCGCTCCACTGGGCGTCGAGGCCGTAGCCACCGGCTTCGCGCGGAGTGACCAGACGCGGGTCGTTGAGGTCGGACTCCGCGATGAGCGTCAGCGGCCGACGCAGGTGGGCCGAGAGCGCGGCCACCTCGATGGCCATCTCCTCGAGCAGGTGCACGGGGGAGTCGTCGTGCAGCGCGTGCACGGCGTC
Source organism: uncultured Actinomycetota bacterium (assembly GCA_963760515.1). Lineage (GTDB taxonomy): Bacteria > Actinomycetota > Actinomycetes > Propionibacteriales > Nocardioidaceae > Nocardioides. Next base: position 943,439 of record CAVXDL010000006.1, on the reverse strand, counting down.
GAGGCGCAGGCCGTCGACGTGGTAGTCCGCCAGCCACATGAGCGCGTTGTCGAGCAGGTAGCGGCGCACCTCGGCGGAGCCGTCACCGTCGAGGTTGACCAGGTCGCCCCAGGTGTTGCGGCCGGTCTTGAGGTAGGGCCCGAAGAGCGGCAGGTAGTTGCCGGACGGTCCGAGGTGGTTGTGGACGACGTCCTGGATGACGCCCAGACCTGCTGCATGGCAGGCATCGACGAAGCGCTGGTAGGCCACCGGGCCGCCGTAGGTCTCGTCGACGGCGAACCAGTCGACGCCGTCGTAGCCCCAGTTGTAGTCGCCGTTGAACGCGTTGACCGGCATCAGCTCGACGAAGTCGACCCCGATCGAGCGGAGGTGCTCGAGGCGGCCGATCGCTGCATCGAGCGTGCCCTCGGGCGTGAACGTGCCGAGGTGGAGCTCGTAGATCACCGAGCCGGCGAGGGTGCGTCCCGTCCACGCATCGTCGGTCCAGGCGAAGGAGCCCGGGTCGTAGGTGCGCGAGCGTCCGTGCACGCCGTCGGGCTGCCGCCGCGAGCGGGGGTCGGGTCGGGGATCGTCGGAGTCGTCGATGAGGTAGCCGTAGTCCACGCCGTCCGCGTCGGGACCCGGAGCAGCAGGCACGGCCTCCGCCGGCGTCCACCACCCGCCCTCGACCTGCTGCATGTCGACGACGTCGTCGCCGACCGACAGACGCAGCCGCTGGGCAGCCGGGGCCCAGACGTCGAAGGGGCTCCGAGGGCTCCTGGTGTGCATCATTCCTCCGCAGTGATGAGTGTCAGCAAGGCGACCGGGTGCACGTCGAAGAGCTCCCCGACGAGCACGGTGCCGTCGGACTCGACGTCGTGCCCGGCCACGTGGTCCCACCAACGACCGGCCGGCAGGACCAGCTCGGTGGCACCCCAGCCGCCGCGCGCGGCCAGCCCGATGGGCAGCCGGGTCACCGCGGTGATCGCGCCGCCGCGGTCGAAGGCGAGCACGTGCTCGGCCGCCTCACCGGTCGCCACGACCGGCGCGTACGACGTGAACGCCTGCGGCTCGTCGCGCCGCAGCCGCAGGGCCGCGGTCGTGACGGCGAGCTTGGCCACCTCAGGGTGCTGGGGACGGCGCCGCTCGTGGTGCTGGTGGAGCAGCGAGGCGCGCAGGTCGAAGTCGACCGGACGCCGGTTGTCGGGGTCGACCAGCGACCGCTCGGCGAGCTCGGAGCCCTGGTAGACGTCGGGCACGCCGGGGATCGTCAGCGCCACGAGCTTGGCGGCCAGGGCGTTGGACCAGCCCGGCGCCTCGACGGCAGCAAGGAGCTCGTCGATGACGGCACGGACCTCGGCGGAGTCGAAGGCGGCGTCGACCGCCGCGTGCACGGCAGCCTCGTAGTCCTCGTCGGGCGCGGTCCACGTGGTGCTGTCGCCGGCTTCGCGCATGGCCTTCTCGGCGTAGGCGTGCAGCCGCGGGCGCAGGTCGGCGTCGATGGGGTCCCAGGCCCCGAGGACGGCCTGCCACAGCAGGGGCGCGAACGTCTCGTCCGGGATCGGGGCGAGGCTCCGCAACCGCTCCAGGGAGGTCGTCCACAGCGCGGGCACCTCGGCCAGCGCCGTGATCCGCGCGCGGACGTCCTCGCCGCGCTTGGTGTCGTGGGTCGAGGTGCACGTCATCGCGGTGGGCCGCTCGGACTGGCGGGTCGCCATGGTGGCGTGGAACTCCGCGGGGGAGACGGCGAACTCGCTGGGGTCGCCGCCGACCTCGTTGAGCGAGGTGAGCCGGTTGTAGCGGTAGAACGCGCAGTCCTCCACGCCCTTGGCCATCACCATGCCGGAGGTCTGCTGGAACCGCAGGGCCGCCGACTGCTCGGGGTCGCTCAGCACCGGCTCGAGGGCGTCGTAGACGGTGCTCAGGTCGGGGCGGTGCTGACGAGCCAGCGCGAACGCCGCGTCGAGGTGCTCCCGGCCCTGGGGCAGGTAGGAGCGGTAGACGCCGAAGCAGGCGGCCAGCTCGGCGACCGCGTCGACGACGGTGTCGAGCGGCAGCCCGAGCGGGGAGATCGTGGGGCCGGTGAAGCGCGTCCGCAGTCGGGAGACCAGTCCTCGCGAGGGCTTCTCCGGAGCGCCGGTCGGGGCGGCGACCGGCAGCTCACGCACGATGCGACGGATCTCGGAGCCGAGGATGCCGTCGGCCACGGCGCGCTTGGTGTCGTGGATCATCGCCGCCCAGTCCTGGTCGGCCAGCGGCAGCACGGCCTCCGCGGCCGGGTCGGTGAGCACGCGGTCGATCTGGCCGAGGGCGTCGTAGCCGGTCGTGCCGGCAGTGGCCCAGGACGCCGGCAGGGTCTCGCCGGGCTCGAGGATCTTCTCGACCAGGACGTAGGCGCCACCGGTCAGGCCGGCGAGGTCGCGCAGGTAGCCCTCGGGGTCGCGCAGACCGTCGGGGTGGTCGACCCGCAGTCCGTCGACGAGACCGTCGTCGAACCAGCGCTTGATCTCGACGTGGGTCTCGTCGAAGACCCACGGCACCTCGACCCGCACTCCGGCAAGGGTGTTGACGGCGAAGAAGCGCCGGTAGTTGAGCTGGTCGTCGGCCGCGCGCCACGAGACCAGTCGGTAGTGCTGCTGCTCGAGGCGACGAGTGCCGGGAGCCAGCGGGAAGCGGTGGTCGTGGTAGCGGACCTCGCCGGCGGCGGCGTCGAGGGTGATCGCCGCCTCGTCGTCGTCGCCGACGACCGGGATGAGGAGCTTGCCGCCCCCGGCCTCCCAGTCGACGTCGAAGGCCTGGGCGTAGCGCGACTCCCGCCCCAGGGTGAGCAGGTCCCACCACCAGGCGTTGACCGCCGGCGTCGCCACGCCGACGTGGTTGGGCACGATGTCGACGAGCAAGCCGAGCCCGAGACGGCGCGCCTCGGCCGACAGCTCCGCCAGTCCCTCGGCACCGCCGCGCGACGGATCGATGCGGTCGTGCGCGATCACGTCGTAGCCGTGGTCGGAGCCGGGCTCGGCCTCGAGCAGCGGGGAGAGGTAGACCCAGTCGACGCCGAGATCGTGGAGGTAGGCCAGACGTCGGGTCGCCTCCTGCAGGTCGAACGACGAACGGATCTGCAGGCGGTAGGTGTTGGTCGGAGTACGCATCACACCCCGATCATCCGCGAGTGGCCTGGGAGGCCAGTGAGGCGGCCACCGAATGGTCCGGCTCGGCCTCGGGCTGCTGGTGCTCCTGGAACACCAGCAGGCTGCGGGTCTCCATGTTGAACGTCGACCCCGCCGGGCACGTCACCGCGTCGTCGGCCGAGCCTCCGGTGTTGATGACGACGTCCCACGCCTCGGCGTACTCGGCAGGCGGCAGGGTGATCTCGGCCGGGCCGTCGGCGTTGAAGTAGAGCAGGAAATGGTCGTCGGTGATGGTCTGACCGCGCTCGTCCTTGCCGGCGATGCCGTGGCCGTTGAGGTACATCCCGATGGCCTGCGAGCCGCCCTGCCAGTCGTCGTCCTCCATCGGGTGACCGGCGAGGTGCAGCCACACGATGTCGTTGAGGCGGTCGGCGCCGGGCTCGCCGGTGCGGACCGTCGTGCCGGTGAAGAAGCGCTTGCGCCGGAACGTCGGGTGGTCGCGACGCAGCTTGATGACCGCAGCGGTGAAGTCGGTGAGGGGCTGGTCGACGTCCTCCCAGTCCATCCACGCGATCTCGGAGTCCTGGGCGTAGGTGTTGTTGTTGCCGTGCTGGGTGCGGCCGTGCTCGTCGCCGTGCAGCAGCATCGGCACGCCCTGGCTCAGCAGCAGCGTGGCGAGCAGGTTGCGCTGCTCACGCGCTCGCAGCGCGCGGATCTCCGGGTCGTCGGTGGGGCCCTCGGCGCCGTGGTTCCAGGAGCGGTTGTGGTCCTCGCCGTCGTTGTTGTCCTCGCCGTTGGCCTCGTTGTGCTTCTCGTTGTAGGAGACGAGGTCGCGCAGGGTGAAGCCGTCGTGGGCGGTGACGAAGTTGATGCTGGCCACCGGGCGGCGGCCCGAGTGCTCGTAGAGGTCGGAGGAGCCGGCGACCCGGGAGGCGAACTCACCCAGGGCGGGCTCGCCACGCCAGAAGTCGCGCACGACGTCGCGGTAGGCGCCGTTCCACTCGGTCCACTGGGGCGGGAAGCCGCCGACCTGGTAGCCGCCGGGGCCGATGTCCCAGGGCTCGGCGATGAGCTTGACCTGGCTGACGACCGGGTCCTGCTGGACGAGCTCGAAGAACGTCGCGAGCCGGTCGACCTCGTAGAACTCGCGGGCCAGGGTGGAGGCGAGGTCGAAGCGGAAGCCGTCGACGTGCATCTCGGTCACCCAGTAGCGCAGCGAGTCCATGATCAGCTGCAGCGCGTGCGGGTTGCCGACGTTGAGGGAGTTCCCGGTGCCGGTGTAGTCCATGTAGAACTTCTTGTCGTCCTCGACGACCCGGTAGTAGGCGCAGTTGTCGATGCCGCGCATGCTCAGCGTCGGGCCGAGGTGGTTGCCCTCCGCGGTGTGGTTGTAGACCACGTCGAGGATCACCTCGATGCCGGCGGCGTGCATGGCCTTGACCATGCTCTTGAACTCCTGCACCTGCTGCCCGCGCTGGCCGGGTCCGCCGGTGGAGGCGTAGTCGGCGTGGGGGGCGAAGAAGCCCAGGGTGTTGTAGCCCCAGTAGTTGCGCAGGCCCTTCTCCAGCAGCGTGGAGTCCTGGATGAACTGGTGCACCGGCATCAGCTCGATGGCGGTGACGCCGAGCCGGTTGAGGTGCTCGGTGATCGCGGGGTGTGCGAGCCCGGCGTAGGTGCCGCGGATCTCCTCGGGCACGTCGGGGTGCTGCTGGGTCATGCCCTTGACGTGAGCCTCGTAGATGACGCTCTCGTTGTAGGGGTAGTGCAGGCGACGGTCGCCCTCCCAGTTGAAGAACGGGTTGATGACCACGCCGAGGGTCATGTGCGCCGCGGAGTCCTCGTCGTTGCGCGAGTCCTCGTCGCCGAAGTTGTAGGAGAACAGGGACTGGTCCCAGTCGATCTCGCCCGCGGTCGCCTTGGCGTAGGGGTCGAGGAGCAGCTTGTTGGGGTTGCAGCGCAGCCCCTGCTCGAGGTCCCAGGGGCCGTGCACGCGGTAGCCGTAGCGCTGGCCGGGCTGGACCGCCGGCAGGTAGCAGTGCCAGACATGGGCATCGACCTCGGTCAGCTCGACCCGGGTCTCGACGCCGTCGTCGTCGAACAGGCAGAGCTCGACCTGCTCGGCGACCTCGCTGAACAGGGCGAAGTTGGTGCCGCTGCCGTCGAACGTCGCGCCGAGGGGGTAAGGCTGGCCGGGCCAGACCTGCTCGGTCGTCGGGTTGCTCACTGTGCCTCCTGCTGGGGGTGGACCCGAAGCGGGTCGTTGGATCGATCCAAGCACACCATGAAGAGGCCCGACCTCACCCGTAACGGCGCCTTCTCCACCAGGGCGGCGCGGAGGGCGGCCGATCCGGTAGAACAGTGAGGTGACCTGCCCGCCGCGCGCTCCCGGCCCCCGCCGGTCCGGGACGGTGCTGTTCGCGACGGCGCTCGTGGCCGGCGCGGTGGTGCTGCTCGCCGGGTGCGGAGCGGCGCAGCCACGGTCCGCGGGGGTCATCGACACCGACTGGTTCAGCGCGACGCCGGTCGCCGAGATCCTGTCTGCGGCTGCCGAGGCCTCCACGCAGGCCACGTCGTTCCACGTCGAGGACCAGGTGCGCACGCCGGGTGGAGTGCTCCGGAGCAGCCTGTCGGTCGTCGTCGGAGGCGACTGCACCGGCCGCCTCCAGCTGCCGGCCTGGGGGCGGCCCGCTGACCTCGTCGTCGCCGACGGTGAGGGTGCCTTCCGGGGCGACCGGCTGTTCTGGTTCACCTTCGACGCCGGGACCGAGCTCGACCTGACCCGACGCGTGGACCTCGTCGAGCGCTACGCCGAGCGCTGGACCACCACGCCCGGCCTCGCCGGGCTCTGCGAGGCCAAGCAGATCTGGCGACCGGTGGTCAAGGCCTCGCGCAACGACGACGCGGTCAAGGAAGGCCTCGGCGACGTCGACGGCGTCCCTGCCGGGCGGGTCGCGACGATGCGGGGCAAGGCCCGGGTGCAGCTGTGGATCGCCCTGTCCGAGCCGCACCGGGTCCTCCAGGTCAGCGTCGTACGCCGCGACGACCCGGTCCCGCTGGGCGCGGACGGCGACAGCATCACGACCTTCTCCGGCTTCGACGAGCCGGTGGGTGTCGACTTCCCCGCAGACGACGAGATCGAGACGTTCGAGCTCCCCGCTGCCCCCGAGGTCGACCTCGTGCTCGAGCCGTAGCGCCCAGGGGCTTCTCGCGCCCAGTTACCGGCGAGTACGATCGGCGCCATGAAGCGCGAGATCTACGACGAGGACCACGAAGCCTTCCGCTCCTCCGTGCGGGAATTCCTGGAGCGGTCGGTCATCCCGAACGTCGAGCAGCACGCCATCGACAAGGCGCTGCCCCGTGAGTTCTGGCTCGAGGCCGGCAAGCAGGGCTTCCTCGGCCTGGAGATCCCCGAGGCCTACGGCGGCGCCGAGGCCGGCGACTACCGCTTCAACGCCGTGATGGCCGAGGAGCTCTCCAAGGTCAACGCCGCGCTGAGCGCGTGCTGGGGCATCCACGCCGACATCACCGCCCCCTACATCGTCGAGCTCTGCAACGACGAGCAGAAGCAGCGCTGGCTGCCGGGCGCGGCCTCGGGCGAGACCCTGCTGGCCATCGGCATGACCGAGCCCTCCGGCGGCTCCGACCTCGCCGCGCTGAAGTCCACCGCCGTGCGCGACGGCGACGACTGGGTCGTCAACGGCTCGAAGACCTTCATCACCAACGGCTTCTCCGCCGACCTCGTCATCACCGCGGTGCGCACCTCCCCGGAGAAGAAGGCCAAGGGCATCACGCTCTTCGCGCTGCCGACCGCTGCCGAGGGCTTCAGCCGCGGACGCAAGCTCGACAAGGTCGGCCAGGACGAGTCCGACACCGCCGAGCTCTTCTTCGAGAACGTCCGCGTCACCGACGACGACATCGTGGGCGAGCTCGACATGGGCTTCATCCACATGATGACCAACCTCCCGCAGGAGCGCCTGGGCTGCGCGATCTCCAACCTCGCGCACGTCAAGCAGATCCTGGCCGAGACGATCACCTACACGATCGACCGCAAGGCTTTCGGCGCGAGCATCGGCAGCTTCCAGCACAACAAGTTCCTGCTCGCCGAGCTCGTCACCCAGATCGAGGTGACCCAGGCCTACGTCGACCAGTGCGTCATCGCGCACGCCAACAAGGAGCTCACCCCGGTCGACGCGGCCAAGGCGAAGTGGTGGACCTCGCAGGTCCAGAACGACGTCCTGGACCACTGCGTGCAGCTGCACGGCGGCTACGGCTTCATGAACGAGTACCGCGTGGCCCGCGCCTGGCGCGACGCCCGGGTCTCGAAGATCTGGGCCGGGTCCAACGAGATCATGAAGGAGCTCATCGGCCGCGACCTCGGCCTCTGAGGTAGCACCCTCCGCGTGGACGCCCGTTGTCGGGAACGTCCTCGCCTGAGACGGTAGAGCCATGTCCGACGCCACCGCCCCGCGCTCCAACCTGCGCGCGGGGTGGGGCGTCGTGCTGCTTGCCGCCGTGCTCGGGGTGAGCATGATCGGGGTGACCCGGTGGCTGTTCTTCGGTCTCGACGAGGCCGTCCCGTGGGACAAGCCTGCCGTCGTGTCCGGCACCGAGGTGCAGCTGACCTACACCGGTCAGGAGTGCCGCGACCGGGTGCAGGTCGACGTCGTCGAGCGCGCGGCCGAGGTCGTCATCACGGTGCACGAGACGAGGCGCAGCGTGGTCTGCCGCGGCGACGAGACGACGTACGACGTGAGCGTCGACCTCGACTCGCCGCTGCGCGACCGGGTGCTGGTCGACGGCGCCTGCCGGCTCGGCGGTCACGCCGACAGTCCGCTGTGCGCCGACGGCGTGGCCACCGTCGTCCCGTCGGTGGGGGCCGCCTCGTCGGCGAGCCCCGGTGGCACGAGCACGTCTAACAAGGAGGGCGCCATGCTGGGCAAGAAGAACAAGAACAAGGTGGGCAAGGCCGCCGACAAGGGCAAGGCCAAGAAGGACAAGAAGCTCAAGAAGGCGAAGAAGGACAAGTTGGCGAAGTCCAAGCCGGGCAAGGCGAAGAACTCCGCCAAGAAGCCGATCGGCAGGGGATAGCCGAGGCTGGCCTTGGTTGAACCACGGGCCGCGGACCGCGACGATCGGCTCATGAGTAGCAACACTGCCTCCGGCGGCCTCGACCTGGGCCCCCACGACAACGAGCCGCACGACGGCGGCATCGGCGCCCGGTTGAACTGGCTGCGAGCCGGGGTGCTCGGTGCCAACGACGGGATCGTGTCCACGGCCGGCATGGTGGTGGGCGTGGCGGGGGCGACCTCGGACCGCACCGCGATCCTGGTGGCCGGGGTCGCCGGTCTGGTGGCCGGGGCGATGAGCATGGCCGCGGGGGAGTACGTCTCGGTCTCCACCCAGCGTGACTCCGAGCGCGCCCTGCTCCGCAAGGAGGAGCGCGAGCTGCGCGAGGAGCCCGAGGAGGAGCTGGCCGAGCTGGCCGGGATCTACGCCGGCAAGGGGCTGGAGGAGGAGCTGGCGCTGGAGGTCGCCCGCCAGCTGACCGCGCACGATGCGCTGGGGGCCCACGCCGAGGCCGAGCTGGGGATCGACCCGAACGACCTCACCAGCGCCTGGCACGCCGCGTGGGCCTCGATGATCGCCTTCACCATGGGTGCTCTGCTGCCGCTGCTGACGATCATCCTGTTCCCGGCCACGGTCCGGGTGGGCGTCACCTTCACCGCCGTCGTGATGGCGCTGGCCGTGACCGGGGCCGTGAGTGCCCGCCTCGGCTACGCACCGCAACGCCCCGCGGTGCTGCGCAACGTGGCCGGCGGCGCCTTCGCGATGATCGTGACGTTCCTGATCGGTTCGTTGCTGGGCACCCAGATCGGCTGATTCGGGGGAGTCGGCGTCGTAGCATGACCCCATGAGCGGATCCCGGGCGCCGCTGCATGCCCGGCGGACCCCGCGCTCGCGCATCCTCAAGCTCACCGCAGCCGGGGCACTGGCCCTGCTGCTGCTCGTGGGCACCGTCGTGGGCTCGGTGGCCCTGGTCGGTCGTGACCTGCCGGTGGCCGGCCCGCTCAGTGCCCCGGACGCGCTGTCGGTCCCTGCCGGCTCGTCAGACGCAGACCGGATGAGCGTGCTGGCGCCCGCGATGCCCCCGAGCGTGGCGAGCCTGCCCGATGTCGAGATGGCGGTCGACCGCGCAGACGCCGTGGCTGCGGCGGTGGGGTTCGTGAAGGTCATCAACACCTACGGCCCCGCCGACCTCGCTCGCAACGGGACGATGGCGCGCTACCGGGCTCGGGTCGAGCAACGCCTCACCGCCGACTTCCGACGCTCCTTCCGCCGCTCGGTCGTGTCCGTCGAACGCCGCGTGGCGAGTTCCGGGCTCACGCGCACGGGGACGGTCGGCCCGGCCGGAGTGGCCAGCCTCACCGCGTCGGGGGCAGAGGTGCTGGTCACCGGCGTCGTCGACACCCGCACGGATGCGGGCCGCCCGACGTCGTTCCCGCTCAGCTTCGTGATCACGGTGCACCGTCGGGGCGAGCAGTGGTTGGTGGGCGCCCTGGAGATCTTGCGCGACCAGGAGGGGCCCGGTGTGACCGGTCAACCGGGCCAGCGGATCGAGCCCGAGGTGGCCGATGCGCGAGCGGTCGCGGTGGCTGCCGCGCCCCTGCTGACCCGCAAGGACGAACGGACGCCCGCCGACGTGGTCGGCGACGTCCACCAGATCACCACCGACCGCTATGTCCGCCGGCTCACGCGCTCCCTCGAACGACGTCCGCCCGCCTCGACGCGCCGGGTGACCCGTGGCTTGCCGATCGCGGCCGGCGCAGCCCTGGTGACGCCCGAGCGGGTCGAGTTCGTGGTGGTCGTGCGCCAGCGTGTCACCGTGGCCGACGGCGCCCCGACGCTGGTCGACCAGTCCGTCGTCGTCTCCCTGGTCCCCTCCGACGGAGCCTGGTTGGTCGACGACCTCGTCCGCGCATCGTCCTGGAGCCCATGACGGCCCGCGCCGGGCAGCGGATGTTCGTCGCGGTGGCGCCGCCCGACGACGTCGTGGCCCACCTCGATGCCTTCCTCGAGCCGCGGCGCGAGCATGCGTCGTTCCGCTGGAGCGACCCGGAGCAGTACCACCTCACCCTGGCCTTCCTCGACGCCGTGCCCGAGCACTCCCTCGACGACCTCGTCGACAACCTCGTGCGTGCGCTGGCGCGACGCAACCCGTTCGAGACGGCGCTGGTGGGCGGCGGGGCCTTCCCCGACCCGGCGCACGCCAAGGTGCTGTATGCCGGCCTGGACCTCGGGCTCGCTGCCCGCACCGAGCTCGAGCGACTGGCCACCGGCGCGCGGGCCGCGGCCGGACGCACCGGCGTGGCCGTCGACGGCAAGCGCTTCCGCCCGCACCTCACCCTGGCCCGACTCGGGCGCCCGGACGACGTCGTGCGCTGGGTGCGGTTGCTCGACGACTACCGCAGCCCGGCCTGGACCGTCGATCGCGCCGCGCTGATCGCCTCGCACCTGGGTGAAGGCCCGCGCGGGCGACCGCGCTACGAGACCGTCGCCGAGATCACGCTGGGCTGAGGTCCTGGCGACCGGCGAGGGCGAGCGCACGCTCGGCAGCCGGGACTGCCGCTGCTCGGTCGGACGGCACCAGCCCGACCCGGGTACGGCGGTCGAGCAGGTCGTCGACGTCGGCGGCACCCTCGTGGGTCACCCCGAAGACCAGCTCGGCGAGGGTGATCGGCACGCCGTCCGCGATCGGGGCGAGCAGCTCGTCGTCGCCGAGGCCGGTGACGGTGCGGGCGTTGTCGAGCACGAGCGCGGCGTCGGTGCCGAAGCGGCGTACCAGGCGGGCCGGGAGCTCGAGCGCGGCGAGCTCGCCGCGGGGCGCGGCACCGAGGAGCGGGAGCGTCCTGGTGAGGCAGGGCCCGGCGCTCAGCCCGGCCGCGGCCACGGCCGCGTCGACTGCGTCCTCGGCCATCTTGCGGTAGGTCGTGAGCTTGCCGCCGACGATCGTGATGACGCCGGTGGTGCTGGTCAGCACGGCGTGGCGTCGCGACAGGTCGGCGGTCGAGCCGTCACCGGTGTCGAGCAGCGGTCGCAGGCCGGCGAAGGCGCCGACCACGTCGTCGCGGTGCAGGGGGTGCTCGAAGGATGCGGAGACCACGTCGAGCAGGAAGCCGATCTCCGACTCCGACGGCTCGGGCACGTCGGGGATGTCGCCCTCGACGGGCTCGTCGGTGAGCCCGACGTAGAGGGTGCCATCGGGCTGGGGCAGCACCATGACGAAGCGGTTGGTCTCGCCCGGGATGGCCACGAACACCGCGGTGGTCAGGCCCGGCAGGGACTCGCCGCGCAGCACGAGGTGGGTGCCCCGGCTCGGACGCAGGGTGACCTCCTCGACCAGGTCGCCGGCCCACACGCCGGTGGCGTTGATGACGGTGGCGGCCGAGACCTGGTGGGTGGAGCCGGTGAGCTCGTCGCGCAGGGTGACGAGGGTGCCGGTGGCAGCGAGCACGCGCGCGTGGGTGCGCACCTCGGCGCCGCGGGCCGCGGCGGTGCGGGCGATGGTGGTGACCAGGCGGGCGTCGTCCTCGAGCTGGCCGTCGTAGGACAGGGTGCCGCCGACGAGGCCGGAGCCGCGCAGCGGCGGGGCCAGGAGCTTGAGCTCGTTGGGCTTGAGCTGGCGCGGGCCGGGAAGCGTCGTCGACGAGGTGCGGGCGGTGCGGCGCAGGACGTCGCCCGCGCGCATGCCGGCGCGGGTCAGGAAGCGCTGCAGCCGAGGCGTGGTGGTGGTGAACGGCACGATGTAGGGCATGGCGCGCGTGAGGTGAGGCGCGGTCACCTCCATCAGGATGCCGCGCTCGACGGCGCTCTCGTGGGCGACACCCACCTGGCCGTTGGCGAGGTAGCGCAGGCCGCCGTGGACGAGCTTGGAGGACCAGCGCGACGTGCCGAAGGCGAGGTCGTGGGCGTCGACGGCCAGCACGGTCAGCCCGCGGGAGACCGCGTCGAGGGCGACACCGACCCCGGTGATGCCGAGGCCGATGACCACGACGTCCACCGAGGCGGGGATGCCGGTGAGTCCGGGGGTGATCACGGTGGCGGGGGAGGGGGAGGGGGTGGAGCCGGGGGTGGGGGCAGAGGTGTTCACGGGGTCAGTCCTCGGGTCAGCAGGGTGGTGAGCTCGGCGTCGATCTCGGCGAACGTGGCGCCGTCGTCGACCATGGTGTGGGCGGAGAGGGCGAAGCCGTGGGCGGCGAGCAGCAGCCCGCGCGCGAGGGCGACGGGGTTGCCCAGGCGGATCTCGCCGCTCGCCTGTCCGGCGGTGACCGCCTCGGTGGTGAGCGCGAGGATCAGGTCCTGCAGGCGGCCGCGGCGCGCGAACAGGTAGGGCAGCACCAGCTCGGGGTCGATCTCGATGATGCGCACGAACAGCTCGTTCTCGCGCAGGGCGCGCACCGCACCGACCACGGTGGCGACGAGGCGGTCGAGGACCGGCACGTCGCTCTGCTCGGCGGTGGCATCCTCGGGCGCGAGCTCGCCCGCGAGCGAGGCGGTGACGACACCGGACCACTCGCGGGTCATCAGGTCGCCGAGCAGGGTCGGCATGTCGGCCCAGGTGCGGTAGATCGTCATCCGCGAGACCCCGGCGCGACGGGCGACCTCGGTCAGCGTCGTACGCCGCCAGCCGACGTCGAGGATGCAGTCGCGGGCAGCATCGAGGTAGGCCTCGCGCGCCTCACGGCCCGGGGTGGGGGAGGTGGCGTTCCGGATTTCCGGCTCTGGGTGGTTGTGACGAAGTGACGTCATGTGTAACACTGTAACACATGACGTCCACCGAGCTGCCCTTCGTCCAGTCCGAGATGCACCCGTCCCGCTGGGGCTCCCCGGAGCTCGTGGCGCCTCTCGAGGGCGGTGCGCGGGAGCTCGCCGACCTCGCGTTCGGCCTCGACGAACGGCCCGCCCTGGAGAACCCCCCGCTCCCGGCCGGCGGCCTGTCGGCGGAGCTGCTCGACGCGCTCCGCGCGCTGCTCGGCGCCGACCAGGTCCTCACCGACGACGACACCCGCCGTCTGCGCACCCGGGGCAAGTCCACCCCCGACCTGCTGAAGGTGCGCTCGGGTGACCTCACCGACGCCCCCGACGTCGTGATCCGCCCGGCGAGCCACGACGAGGTCGCCGCCGTGCTGGCCTTCGGCGTGGAGCACCACGTGGCGGTCGTCCCCTTCGGTGGCGGCACGTCGGTGACCGGCGGCCTGGCCGCGCGACGCGACGGCTTCGCCGGCCTGATCTCGCTCGACCTGGTCCGGATGAAGCAGCTGCTCGCCGTCGACCACGTCTCCATGACCGCGGTGCTGGAGCCGGGCCTGCGTGGCCCCGAGGCCGAGGCGTTGCTGGCCCAGGAGGGCCTCACGCTGGGGCACTACCCGCAGTCGTTCCAGTACGCCACGATCGGTGGCTTCGCTGCGACCCGCTCCAGCGGGCAGTCGAGCGCCGGCTACGGCCGGTTCGACGCGATGGTCGTCGGCCTGCGGGTCGCGACGCCGCGCGGTGAGCTCACGCTCGGCAACTCCCCGGCCAACGCCGCCGGCCCCGACCTGCGTCAGCTCGTGCTCGGCTCCGAGGGCGCCTTCGGCGTCATCACGGCCGTCACCGTGCGGGTGCGCGAGCTGCCCGAGCGCAAGGTCTACGAGGGGTGGCGCTGGCCGTCGTTCGCCGCCGGCGCCGAGGCGATGCGCACGCTGGCGCAGAGCGGGATGCTGCCCAGCGTCATCCGGCTCTCCGACGAGAACGAGACCGGCATCAACCTGGCTCGTCCCGACGACATCGGCTCCGACGACGATGCCCCGGCTGACGCCGGTGCGGGCTGCCTGATGATCACCGGCTACGAGGGTCGCTCGGCTGCTGTGAGCGCCAAGCGCGTGGCCGTCACCGCGGTGCTCACCGAGCTCGGCGGCGTGGCGGTCGGCGAGGAGGCGGGCGCTGCCTGGGAGCACGGTCGCTTCGCGGCGCCGTACCTGCGTGACGCGATGCTCGATGTCGGTGTCCTGGTCGAGACCCTGGAGACGGTGACCTTCTGGTCCAACCGTGAGCGCCTCTACGCCGCGGTCAAGGAAGCGCTGCAGGGTTCGCTGGGTGACGGCGCCATCGTGCTGTGCCACATCTCCCACGTCTACGAGACCGGCTGCTCGCTCTACTTCACCGTGGCCGCCAAGGCCGAGGCGGACGCGCTGCCGCAGTGGCTGGCCGCCAAGAAGGCGGCCTGCGACGCGATCGCGGCCACCGGCTCCTCCATCACCCACCACCACGCCGTCGGCACCGACCACCGGCCGTGGATGACTGCCGAGATCGGTGAGCTCGGCGTCTCGATCCTGCGCGCGGTCAAGGCCGACCTCGACCCGACCGGCATCCTCAACCCGGGAGTGCTGATCCCGTGAGCGATCGGTCGTTCACCTTCCTGGTCAACCCGGCCTCCGGTGGCGGTGCGGCGCCGAGTGCCGTGCTGCCGGTCTCCCGGCTGCTGCGCGATGCCGGCGCCCGCGTCGACGTCACCTACTCGCCCGGGATCTCGGCCATGGTCGGGCTCGTGGAGGAGGCAGTGGCGCGCGGCGACGTGGTCGTCTCGGTCGGTGGCGACGGCATGCTGTCCTCTATCGCCGGCGCCGTCTCGCACGTCGGTGGCACCCTCGGCATCGTGCCTGCCGGACGCGGCAACGACTTCGCCCGCATGCTCGGCATCCCCGGCGATCCCGCCGGCCAGGCCCAGCTCCTGCTCGACGGAGACGTGCAGCAGGCCGACCTCCTTGCCTGGAGCCTCCCGGGCAACGAACCCCGACGGGTCGTCGGCTCGGTCTACTGCGGGGTCGACGCCCACGCCGCGGAGATCGTGGACCGCGCGCACCGGGTGCCGAAGAAGCTGCAGTACCCGCTCGCGGCGCTGCGCGCGCTGGCGGCGTACCGGCCGGCGTCCTACCGGGTGACGGTCGACGGCGCGGAGCACACCTTCGAGGCCTCCAACGTCGTCGTGGCCAACTCCGCCTACTACGGCAAGGGCATGAAGATCGCCCCCGACGCCAGGGTCGACGACGGGCTGTTCGACGTCGTGGTGATCGAGGCAGCCTCCAAGCTCGCCCTCATGCGTTCGCTCCCCAAGGTCTACGACGGCGCCCACGTCGAGCTCGACGAGGTCACCGTGCTGCGCGGTCGCCGCGTGGAGCTCGTGGCTGACTCCCAGGGTCAGTCCGGTGTGCCGGTCGGTGGCGACGGCGAGGTGCTCGGACAGCTCCCGGGGACCTCCGAGGAGCCGGCCGTGGTCGAGGTGCTGCCCGGGGCGCTCTCGGTGATCAGCTGAGGTACGTCGCCGGCCGGGCGGGCCACCGGTCCGGGTGGCCGACTCGGTCGTCGGCTCTCAGCGCTCGGTCGCGCGATGGATGTCGAGGCCCCACGCGACGCCCAGCGCAACCGCGCCGACGAGCAGGAAAGGCAGACCCACGGCGAACAACGCCCAGCCGAGCGCCGGGGGCCCGCCATCGCTGACGATCCAGAGGCCCAGGAACAGCAGCGCGGCTCCGGGGAGCAGTGCTGCGCTCGGAGGAGTGATGGATCGGCCAGGTCGCGCGTCGGCGGAGGGCCGCATTGGTGCGGGTTCGGTCATGGCGTGAGCGTCCCACACGCTCGGGCTGGTGAGATGAGTGTTGATGTGCTCCTGGTCTGCGCCGTGTCGACGAGACCACCGCATCCGGCCGATCTAGGCTCGTGCGCATGGCAGAACTGACTGAGCCGTGCCCCAACTGCGACACCATGATGCGCTGGGAGACGTCGCACGAACGGTGCGGAGGGTGTGGCTACATCCGTCCGTGCTGCGAGGGCGCTCCCTGCAACTAGCGGCGAGCGTCCGTGGGGACAGACATGCGGGGCCCTGGTCCTCGCTCGCCGGACTTCACCGCTGAGGCATCTCCGACTGAGTGGGGGCAGGAGAGGACGCTGGAACCGGAGTCGAGCCGCGACCGTCCGAGTGAAGACGCATCAGAAAGGACATGTGGTCATGCGCGTACTCGGGCCGTGGTTGGCAGGTTTGTTGGTCCTCCTTGCACTGTGGCCGGCCGTCTGCATGTCCTCCGAAGATGGTCCGACCAGTTGTCAGAGCGCTGTCTTCCTGCCCTTGCCCTGGGGCGAGAGCGCTGACACCTGGGGGATGCTCGTGGCCGCTGCCGCTTCCGTGCTGACGTACGTCATCTTCCGGCACCTGCTCCGGCGTACCGAGAGAGCCGCGCCTCCGCAGGGGTCGGTCTAGGTGCGGAGCGGATAGCTCGCGCCGGTGGCGTGGGCCTGGTGGTGGTGGAAGGGGCACAGGAGTGAGGCGTCCTGGGTGTTGGTGACCCCGCCCTCGGACCAGGGCTGGTTGTGGTGGGTGTGGCAGAACGCGCCGGGGGTGTCGCAGGTGGGGTGCTGACAGGTCTGCTGCTCGATCGCCAGCGCTGTCCGCTGCGCCGCCGTGTGGAAGCGCTTGGAGCGGCCGAGGTCGAGGACGTGGGAGGCGCCGTCCATGACGGCGGGGAGGATCTTCGCCTCGCACGCCCAGCGGCGTAGCTGCCCGGGTGAGATCGCGTGGCCGGTGTCGAGGTGCGCTGCCTGTGTGCGCACCGCGCAGGGTCTCGACGTCGACGGTCACGATGATGGTGGCGTTGATGCCACCCATGGACGGGGAGCAAGTCTGCGGGGTACCGCTCGACGTACTCGCAGAACGCCTTGCCGAGCTTCTCCGGGGTGGGCTTCTCGTAGTCGTAGGACCCGGCACCCTCGGTCGCGCGGACGTGCTTGGGGGCGGCGAACGCTTGGAGGGCTTTGCGGAGCATCTCGGCCTGCGCGGTCGGCATCGTGAACCTGCCGTGGGAGAGGCCTTCGCCGTCGTCGTAGATCCGGAACTGGGTCTTCTTCGCCGCCCGCGCTTCCTGCTTCTCCAGCAGCTTCGCCTCGTGGGCGTCGGCTTTGTCGGGGTCGACGGTCTCCAGGATCCGGCGGCCGAGCTCGGCGAGCTTGTGGGCGTCGAAGTGTCCGGCTTCCTTGATCAGGTGGGCCTCAGCTGCGTCACGGTGCCCTGTGTCCTCGAGGGCGTCGACGGCTTTCGTGATGACCATCGCTTGCTGCGGCAGCACCGCACCGCGCGGTCATGGCTTCGCGGGTCTGGTCGTGGGTGGCCAGCTGCTTGGCCAGGCGGGTGCGGCGTTCGGCTTCGGTGCGGGTCAGGCGGGTGGTCATCGCGAGCCAGACCGCGATGGACTTCGCACCGGCTGCGCCGTGGAGGTCGAGGGTCTCGGCCTGCGTCAATGCCCTTGCTTCGACCTCCGCCAGGCGGGCCAGGTCTGCTTCCAACCTCGTCACGACCTGCGTGGTCTCCGTGGTGGTGAGTGACCAGGCGGGGGTCTCGGCGATCTCGTCCAGGCCGCGCTCGAGGACGTCGAGGAACCGCAGGATCGGGTGATCCCTGGGTGTCGTCGAGGTGCTTGGCCATGGGTCTACTCAAGCACTGACCACCGACAGTCCGGGGCCATGATTTCCGCTCAACCATGGGGTTGTGGACAACCTCGTGATGGCGTCAGTTGTGGATGATTGGTGGGTAGCGAACGGGGCTGCTTCTTGGCTCACCGCGTCTCGATACGCCGGGTTCTCGCTCCTTCGTCGCTCGTCCCCGACTACTCGACGAACGTGGGGGTGGGGGCAGCCTGAGGTGGCTCGCCTGCGCTCTCTGGCGGCTGGGTCAGGCGAAGGTCCAGACGAGGAGCTCGGTCGCGACGGCGGCGGTGACGCGGGCCCCTGGCTCGTCGGTGAAGCGGAAGGCGTCGCCCTCGTGGAGCGGCTCGGCGAGCGAGGAGCGGAGCAGGGCGCCGCGGGCGACGTAGACGTGGGCGAGGGGAGCGGCGGGCACGTCGAGGTGCTGGCCTGCCTCGAGGCGGGCGACCGCGAACGACGCCCCGGCGATCGGCTCGACCACGGGGGTCAGCTCGCCGGGGGCCGGGTCGACCGAGGTCACGTCGTACGACGAGGTCGGCACCGGCGTCTCGGAGGCGAGCCAGACCTGCACGAAGCGGGTGGCGGGAGCCGCGGCGATCTCGGTGTGCTCGATGCCCTCGCCGGTGTGGTGCACCGCAGCCTGACCGGGCAGCAGGGTGGCCGAGGCGCCTGAGTTGTCGGTGTGGGCGAGCGCCCCGGAGAGCACCCACGTCACGATCGACAGGTCGCTGTGCCGGTGGGCAGCGAAGCCCTGGCCGGAGCCGAGGAGGTGGTCGTCGTGGCACACCATCGGGCCGAAGCGGAGGTTGGCGGCGTCGTAGGAAGCCCCGAAAGCGAAGGAGTGGCGGCTCAGGCGGCCGGCCTCTCGTTCGACGAAGCGCTCGGAACCCCGGCGGATCTCTGTTGTCACGTGCATGATTGTGCCGTGCCGTCCCCCGACTACCCCCAGCTGCCGCCTGGATTCGTGCTCGGGGCCACCACGGCTGCCTACCAGGTCGAGGGCGCGGTGACCGCCGACGGCCGCGGACCCAGCATCTGGGACACCTTCACCCAGCGCGAAGGGGCGGTGGACGACGGCTCGTCCGGGCAGGTCGCTGCCGACCACTACCACCGCGTCGAGGAGGACCTCGACCTGCTCAAGCGTCTCGGCGTCGACGGCTACCGGTTCTCGATCTCCTGGTCCCGGATCCAGCCGACCGGCTCCGGCGCGGTGAACCCGGCCGGCCTCGACTTCTACGACCGCCTCGTCGACGGGCTCCTCGCCCGCGGCATCGAGCCGATGGTGACGCTCTACCACGGTGACCTGCCCCAGGGGCTCGAGGACGACGGCGGCTGGCTCAACCGCACCACGATCGACCGCTTCGCCGAGTACGCCGCGGTGGTGGGCGAGCGTCTCGCCGACCGCGTGGCGCACTGGATCCCGGTCAGCGAGCCCAGCGTGGTCAGCCTCGGCGGCTACGGCATCGGCACCCACGCCCCGGGACGCCGGCTCTACCTCGACGCGCTGATGGCCGCTCACCACCTGCTGCTCGGGCACGGCCGGGCCGTGGTCGCGCTGCGCGAGGCAGGCGCCTCCAGCGTGGGGTGCGCCAACAACCACGCCCCGATGTGGCCCAACAGCGAGGACCCCGCCGACGTCGGGGCCACCAAGCTCGTCGATGCGGTGTGGAACGGCTTCTACCTCGAGTCGATGCTGCTGGGGCGCTACCCGCGCGACCTGCAGCCGCTCCTCGAAGGCCTGATCCAGCCGGGCGACATGGCCACGATCCGCCAGCCGCTCGACTTCTACGGCGTCAACTACTTCAGCCCGATGCGGGTCGAGGCCGCCCCCGACGAGGCCGAGCTGCCGTTCGTGCTGCGCGAGGTGCTCGGCTACCCGATCACCGACGCCGGGCGCGCCGTCGTACCCGATGCGCTGCGGGAGTGGCTGATCATGCTGCGGGCGCGCTTCCGAGCCGCGCTGCCGCCGGTGGTGATCACCGAGTCCGGCTTCGCCGACCGGCTCGGCCCCGACGAGAGCGGACAGGTCGACGACCAGGCCCGCATCGACTACCTCAGCTCCCACCTGCGCGCCGTGCTCGAGGCGAGCCAGCGGGGCGTCGACATCCGCGGCTACTACACCTGGTCGCTGCTCGACAGCTTCGAGTGGTCCGCCGGCCTCCAGCTGCGCTACGGGCTGGTGCACGTCGACCACGAGACGCAGGAGCGGACGCCGAAGAGCTCCTTCGAGTGGTACGCCGGGCTGATCGCGGCGCAGACCACGTCGCTGGGCTGACCGCGGGCGGGTCTGTCCCCTCAGGCGCGCGCCTCCAGGAACTCCAGCCGGTTGCCGAACGGGTCGGCGGCATAGAAACGGTCGTGGCCGGGGAACTCCTCGTCCCAGGTCACCTCGACCCCGGCTGCCGCGAAGGACTCGGCCAGCACTTCGAGACCACTCACGAGCACTCCCGGGTGCGCCTTGCGCGCCGGCACGAAGTCCTGCTCCACGCCGAGGTGCACCTCGAGGCCTCCACCGCGGAACCAGCAGCCGCCGCGCGCCGCGAGCACCGGCGGCTTCTCGAGCTCGGTCATGCCGAGGATGTCGCCCCAGAAGGCGCGGCACCGGTCCTCGCCGCCGGCAGGGATGGCGAGCTGCACGTGGTGGAGACGGTCGAGGGTGAACGAAGTGGTGGTCACGCGGTCATCGTGCCGGACGGCCCCTACCGGCCCCGAGTCAGACGGAGTGGCGCACGGCCATGGTGGCGCGCACGGACTCCTCGTCCCAGGGCTCGCCGAGCCACTCGTAGAGGCCCCGCAGGACCGTCGGGTCGGCGACGTAGTCGTCGTAGTGCAGGTGGTAGGCGGCATCGCCGAGGTCGGCGGCCACGGCCAGCAGCCGGCGCTCGGTCTCGGCGAGGAAGGCGGCATTGTGCTCGGCGTCGCCCTCGGCCCACCACTTGCTGGCCAGGACGTCGGCGTGGGCGCGGGTGTTGACCAGGAAGCGGGCGCCGGGGAAGACCTCGCGCAGCCAGACGACGTAGTCCTCCATGTCGTCGTGGTACCAGCGGATCTCCTTGAACCCGATCACGCGGGTGTGGCTCTTGGGGCGCAGCAGGGTCTCGAGCACGAGCCGGCGGATCCCGGCCAGCGAGCGGTCCAGCGGCACGTCGCCGATGCCGAACCACGGGTGGGTCGGGGTGCGGAAGGCCTTCGCCGGGCCCTTGGCCTTCTCGGTGGCCAGGGTCTGGTGGTAGCGGAAGAGGTGGAGCAGCGCGTTGCGGTTCTCGCCGCGGATGAGGTAGCCGGGCAGCGCGTTGAGCAGGCCGCTGACGAGCGTGGAGCCCGAGCGGCCGTAGGTCATCACGAACAGGTAGTCGAGCTCGGCGTCGCCGCCGCGCTTGCGCAGCTGCTGCACGCGACCGCGCAGGCGCTCGACCTCGGCGCGCAGGTCCTCGAGCTCGCTCATCGCTCGCTCACCGCCCGGTCATCGACGGCTCAGGACGTACATCGACTGCCCGTCGGTCTCGCGGCCGTGGACGAACTCCTCGACCGCCAGGCCGGCCTCGAGCAGGGTCTGCTCGAAGAAGCGACGGTCGAAGCGCACGCAGTGCAGAGCGCCCTTCCACTCCAGGGGCCGGTAGTCGTCGGGGTTCTCGACGCAGTCGGCCACGTCGTCCTCGACGAACGCGGTCAGCCAGGCACGGCCCTCGGGGGCCAGCAGCGCAGCGATCGAGGCGCTGTAGCCGGCGACGTCCTCGGTGAGCATGTGGGAGAAGACCGAGTAGGCGTGGAAGACGTCGACGCTGCCCGGCTCCGCCGGGATGTCGTACGACGGCTGCCCGTCGGGGTTGTAGCGCGCGTTGTGGGCATCGACGAGGGTGAAGCGGGTGTGCTCGTCGGTGAGGTGCTCGCGGGCCCAGTTGAGCAGCTCCGGCTGGATGTCGACGCCGTGGTAGTCGGCGACGTTGCCCATCAGGTACTTGATGCCGATGGCCAGGCGCCCGGCGCCGCAGCCCCAGTCGAGCACGCGCTTGCGGCGACCGAGGCCGGCGCGCTGACGCAGGAGCTTGGCGTCACGGATCGCCGCGGCGACGAAGTCCTCGTCCTTCTTGAAGTGCTTGCCGCCCATCCGCAAGGAGTACGGCGGCAGCGCGATGCTGGGGTCGAGCGGCGGGGCGTCGGTCACGGGCGGTGAGTCTAGTGGTCGACGTTCACGGGGCCACCGCGCGATCGAGTCGCTGCAGCGCGGCCTCGAGCAGCGTCGCGGCGCGGGCGTCGAAGGAGTGGTGGGCCACGACGTGCTCGGCCAGGGTCCGGCGGGCCTCGTCGTCGGGGAAGGCGTCGTACGGCGCGCGGGTCAGCCTGGCCACGTCGTCCGGAGTGCGCCAGACGGGCAGGTCGACGCCGAGCACCTCGCGCAACCCGGCCACGTCGTCGCTGAGGAGCCGCCCGCCGACCGCCAGGACGTCGAAGACGCGGTTGGAGACGAAGCCGGCGATCCGCATGTCGTGGTGATGGTCGTTGAGCACGACGGGCGCGGCCGCGTAGGCGGCGGGCAGGTCGGCGTTGCCGATCGACTCGGCGTCGGCGACCACGCCGAGGGCCGCCCAGTCGCGCCCGATGACGCGCACGTCGACGCCGGCCTCCTGCGCTGCGGCGACGACCGGGCGCATCCCGCCGCGGGCGTTGCCGACGAAGAGCGGGCGACCTGAGGTGGCGGCGGTGACCGACAGCGGTCGGAAGCGGGTGGTGTCGGTGCACTGGAGGAGCGTCTCGATGCCACGCTCGGCCGCCCACGGGTCGGAGGCGGCATAGGCCACGTCGTAGTCGGCGAGCTCCTCGTCGCTGACCTCGTCGGGGTGGCTGATCACCCAGAGCAGGTTGACGGTCAGCTCCGGCGGCACGACCCGCTGCAGCCCACGCAGGGTCAGGACGACGTCGGTCTCGGCACGGGTGGCGCGACCGCGGGTCTCGGGGTGGTCGATCTCGACCCGCTGCCCGCGGCGCTCGAGCGCGTCGGCGAGCGAGCGGGCGAAGTGCCAGTCGCCCCAGCCGCGTCCGATCGGGGCCGCACCGGCGGCGATGTCGATCGACCAGCGCAGGCACGGCACGCCCTCGACCACGCTGACGCGGCTCGCCTCGGCCTCGAGCGCGTCCCACGCCGGGCCGCCGCGCGCGACCGTGCCCTTCGGCCGGCGTACCCAGGAGCTGGTCACGAGCACCCGGTCGCCCTTGGCCCGGGACCGCACGGCCTCGACGCCCGGGAAGCGTGTGGGGATGGCGCGGCCGTCGAGCCGCTCCACGGCCGAGACCGGGTGGCCCACCAGCACCGGGGCCGCCACGGTGAAGTCGTCGGCGAGCAGCAGGGACTGCGCCGCCACGACGCCCGGGCGCTCGAGGGCGGCGAGGAGCGGCGGCAGCCAGGACCAGCGTGGCGGCGTCACGCCGGGGTCGATCGTCACCACGATGTCGGCCAGCACCCAGTCGACAACCCGCGCGCGGGTCAGGGTGGCGCAGACGCTCCCGAGCACGCGCCGGGCCGCGATCGAGCGCGGTCGTACGGCGGCGATCACCTCGGGCGAGCGGGCATCGAGGTGGCGCAGCCAGCGCACGGCCAGGGCGAGGTCGTCGGTGGGGACGTCGACCCAGACGTCGCCCTCGATCTCGGCCGACGGTGCCTGGCTCGCGGGCAGGATCTCGGCCGGGTCGTGGTGCTCGAGCCAGTCCTCGAGGTGGCCGTGCTCGCTCTCGTCGTAGAGCGGGTGGGGGCTGCGGCCGCGGTTGCTCGGACGCGAGAGGTAGAACGAGAGCGGGTCGGGAGCCTGGTGGCGCCAGCGGGCACCGGGATAGAGCCAGAGGGGTTCGAAGAGCGGGTGGGGCGAGGAGTTGCGCGGCGCCCGGGTCACCCAGTGCTCGGCCGCGACCGTGCGGTTGGGGAAGTCCTCGGCCACCTGGGTGGCATACCAGCGCTCGTCGAAGAGACGGCTGCCCGCCACGAGGGCGGTGGCGTCCTCGTCGCTCAGCATCGGCACTATCTTAGGGCCCATGCGACGCGTCGAGGGAGCACTCCACCGCGCGGTCACGACGGCGCTCGACGGCGCCAACCGACCGGCCCTGGTCATCCTCGATCCGGCCCGCGAGCTGGGCGACCTCGGTGACGACGTCCAGGTCAGCGGACGCGACGCTGCTCGGGCGTCGGCCGCCGCGCAGCGCTTCGCCACCGTGGTGCTCGTGGTGGACGACGTGGTCGCGCTGCGTCGTACCGTCTCGCTGCTGGGCGGACCGGGCGGCCTGGGTCGCGCACGCCTGGTGGGGCTCGTGCTCGCCACCGCGTCCGCGCCGGTGCTGCTGCGCGTCCACCCGTCCTGGCCCCAGGTGACCGACGTCGACGCGCGGCTGGTCGAGGACGCCCCGGACGAGGCTCCGGGCACCACGCCGGGCGCTGCCGCGGTGACGACCGCGATGTTCGAGACGCGCCTCGACGTCGTGCCGGTGCTCACCGCGCTGGCCCGCGGCGCAGCCCTCCCGGTCGTCAGCGGCCCCGCCGGGGTGTGGCTGGCCGGCGACGTCGCGCCGCCCGTCGACCCCCTCTTCGCCCGCGCCTACGACCCGGCAGCGGAGTGTCCGCCCGACGTGGTCACCGGCGGCAGCGGCCCCTACGACGACAACCCGGTGACCGGACGACCGCCGCTGGGCGTGCCCGAGCCGGGCGAGCCCCTCGACGAGGGGGTCTTCAACCCGCACGGTTTCCGCCGTGACTGGACGCGCGGCATGGTCACGCTCCCCAGCGGCGCGGTGCTGACCCCCTCCCTGGTGGCCTCGCTGCGTGACGCCCAGGGAGTGACGCCGGCTCCGGACGCCGACGCCGCGCTCGTCGCCGGGCTGGCGATGAGCGGCGTCCCGCTGGAACGGTTCGACGACCCGGTCGAGCGCGAGCGGCACTCGGTGCGCACCCGGCGCGCGGCGCTGCTCGAGCACGCGACGTTCGCCTGGCGCTCCCGGCTCGGCGAGTCCGCCGGCGTACGGCACCGACTGTGGTCGGACGACACGATCGCCTCGACCGACGACCCCGACGCGGTGACCGACCTGCGGCTGGCGCGCCGCTACTCCGGGGCCGACCTCGTCGTGCTGCCCGACGACGCCACCGGCCCGACCGAGTGCTTCGTGACCGAGCCGCCCGCGGGTGCGGTGCTGCACGCCCGAGACCGCTCGCCGGCCGACATCGTCGCGGCCGGCGGACTCGTCTACGTGGCGCGCCCGCTGGGGGTCTCGTGACCGCCGCCGCGACGGGGCCCGGCCAGCCGCGGGTGCGCCGCAACGAGTGGAAGGCCCTGACGCCCCCGGCCCTCGGCTCGTGGGCGCCGACGCTGAGCGTCTCGGTGATCGTGCCCGCGTGGAACGCCGGCACGCTGCTGCCGACGGTGCTCGCCGGGCTCGCGGCGCAGTCCTATCCCGCACACCTGCTCGAGGTGCTCGTGGTCGACGACGGCCCCGAGCCGCTGACGCTGCCGGAGGTGCGCCCCGAGCGCACCCGGTTGCTCGGGGTCGAGGAGGGCTGGGGGCGCGCCAACGCCTGCCACCTCGGGGCGCTGGCCGCCGAGGGCGACGTCCTGCACTGGTACGACGCCGACATGCTCGCCGAGCGCTTCGAGGTCGAGGCGCAGCTGCGCTGGCACCACCTCGTCGACCACGCCGTGCCGCTGGGCAACCGGCTCTTCGTCGACCCCGCGCCGGTCCTCGCTGCCGGCCCGGCCGCGGTGCGCGATGCCGTGGCGGCCGACCGGGTTGCGGCGTACTTCCCCGAGGAGGGGCGGCAGCCGCACACCTGGACCGAGGACCTCTACGCCCGCACCGACGACCTCGCGCAGCTCGGCTGGTTCGCCGTGCGGGCGCACGTGGGGATGAGCGGCTCGGTGCGGCGCGACCTCTACCTCGAGTCCGGCGGCATGGACCGCGGCCTGCGGCTGGGCGAGGACACCGCGCTGGGCGTGCGCCTCGGCGAGGTGGGCGCGGTCTTCGTGCCCGACCGGGAGTCGATGAGCTGGCACCTCGGGCTCTCCAACGTGATGCGGCGCCACGAGACCGTCAACGAGTACAACGGGCCTTACCTGGCGGAGCGGTCGCCGGTGCTGCGCGCCCAGCGTTTCCCCGGCCACACCTACGAGGTGCCCTACCTCGAGGTCGTGCTCGACAGCCGCGGCCACGAGGCCGCTGACGTCACCGCGACCGTCGACTCGGTGCTCGCCGGCACGCTGCACGACGTCGAGGTGCTGCTGCTCGGCGACTGGTCGAGCCTGACCGAGGAGCGGCACGCCGTGCTCGACGACGGCTCGCTGCCCACGCGGATCGTGCACACGACCTACGCCCGCGAGCCGCGGGTGCGGCTGCTCGAGGAGCTGCCGGGTGGGTCGGAGGTGAGGGAGCGGCCGCGGGCGCCGTTCCGCCTGACGCTGCCGGGGGCGGCGTACGCACCGCGGCGGGCGACGCTCGAGCGGGTGCTGCTCCACCTCGAGCACACCCACGACGGCCTACGTCTGCTGCGCCTCAAGGACGGCTCGGTGGCGCGCGTCGAGCGCACCGCGGCGTACGAGCGGGCGAGGCGGGTGGCGGCGCCGGGGGAGGACCTCGATGCGGTCGTCGCCGAGATCGCCGGCGTCGAGGAGCTGAGCGGACCGGCGGCCGGTTTCGGCAAGAGCGCGAAGGTGCGCCCCCGCATCTATCCGCGCACGGGCGGCACCCCGGTCTCCTCCGACGAGGCGTGGGCACGCATCGACAAGGCGCTCTCGATCCGGACCTGACCCGGACCCCTCCGTCTCGGCGAGGGTTCTGGCCGACAAGTGTGGGTTTACCCGGTCGACCGGGTAAACCCACAGCTCCACCCGAGCCCTCCCCCCACCGCCGAGCGCGTGCGACTACGTTTGTGCCCGTGGACGAGCTGCCGATCAAGCGCCGGGTGGTGTTCGTCGTGGGCTCGGGCCGCAGCGGCACCAGCACCATGGCCGGAGCCCTGCGGACCCTGGGGATGCACGTGCCCCAGCCCGAGGTCGACGCCGACGAGACCAACCCCAAGGGGTTCGGGGAGCCGCAGTGGGTCGTCGACCTGCATGACGAGCTGCTCAAGCGCTGCAACGTGCAGGTCTCCGACTCCCGCCCCGGCGCCTGGTACGACGCGGGCAAGCTCGCGCACCTCGAGCCGCTGCGGGCGCGCCTGCACACCTGGCTGGAGTCGCAGTTCGCCGAGGGCGCCGGCCACCCCGAGCTCGTCATCAAGGACCCGCGCCTGGCCTGGTTCATCGGCCTGTGGCGCTCGGCCGCGCTGCGCTGCGACGCCGCGCCCGCCTACGTCACGATGCTGCGCCCGGTCACCGAGGTCGTCGGCAGCAAGCAGCGCTACTACGCCGCCAAGTTCGGCGAGGTCCAGCGCACCGCCGCCTGGGTCAACATGATGCTCCACACCGAGCGCGCCACCCGCGGCTCGACGCGGGCCTTCGTTCGCTACGGCGACCTGCTCCAGGACTGGACCGTGCCGGTCTTCGGGATCGGGCGCGACTTCGACCTCGCGGCGGTGCAGACCGCCCAGGCCAACGACATCCGCGCCGTGCACTCCTTCATCGACCCCGGCCTGCGCCGCGTCCAGCTCACCTGGGACGACATCGAGGTGCCGCCCCGGCTGCGCGAGATCGCCGAGGAGAGCTGGCAGCACCTCAACTCCCTCGCCGAGCCCGAGGGCGACGTCGCCGCCGTGCACGACACCCTCGACGAGCTGCGCACCGCCTATGCCTCGCTCTACGCCGAGGCCGAGGCGATCGCCTCCTCGACCGCCCTGGCTGCCCACCGCGACGGGCTCGCCCAGACCGCGCCTGCGGCCGGGCAGCAGGGCGACCCCGAGCGCCGCGGCGCCGAGCGGCTCCCGCACGGCGTACGCGCGATGGTGCCGGCCGGTGCCCGCCGCGGACTGCGCAAGGCCCTGGGCCGCGAGCGGTCGGAGTAGGCCCGTGCCGACCCGCGGTGCCGACATCCCCTGCGTGGAGGGGGACCCGACCTACGACGTGCGCTGGCCCTGGAACCAGGACGGCGCCCCCACGCGCACCGGTCTCACCTGTGTCTTCCGCGTCAAGAACGAGGCGCGCAACCTGCCCTGGGTGCTGCCGCCCATGTTCGAGGCCGTGCAGCACGTCGTGCTCGTCGACAACGGCTCCGACGACGGCACGCTCGACGTCGCCCGGGAGGTGGCCGAGCGCGTCGGGGCCACCGACCGCTTCACCGGTACGACGTACCCCTTCCGCGTGAGCCGCGCCGGCACCGAGCACCTCGCGACCCCGCCCGACTCGGTGCACTCGCTCACCCACTTCTACAACTGGTCCTTCTCCCACGTCGCCACCGACTACTCGATGAAGTGGGACGGCGACATGGTGCTGACGCCCGAGGGCATCGGCGTGCTGCGCGACCTCGCCTGGCAGCTCGAGGGCAGCGGGTCGGTCGTCGCGATCCCGCGCCACCCGCTGTCGATCGTGAGCGAGTCCGAGGCGTGGCTCGACCTGGGCTTCCGCTTCCTCGAGCCGTGGGTCTACCCCATGGGCCCCGACTTCACCTTCGTCAAGGCCTTCGAGTGGGAGGTGCGCGAGTTCCCCGCCACCTCCGAGCGCATCGTCGCGCCCGAGGGGCTGTGCGTCGAGCTCAAGTGGCTCGATGCCGACGAGTTCGGCCACTGGACCTCGGTCGACGACTTCGCCAACTCCCGCGTGCCGCGCAAGCGTCGCGAGTGGGAGGTCTACCGGGCGCTCGCCGAGGGGCGAGGAGAGACCGTCGACGGACTCGTGCGCATCGAGGCCCCGCCAGGCGTGCACATCGTCGACCACGTCGTCCGCACCTGGTTGCCGCAGGCGCCCCGTCCGCTCGTACGCCGAGGAGGGCGCGTCGATGTCTGACCCCGCTGCGCCCGAGGTGGCCAAGGCCGTCACCAGGTTCTTGAAGCAGGACGACGACGCCGTCCTGCTCGCCGAGACCACAGCACCCGGCGCGTACCCGCGGGTGGCCGTGCGGTGCCGCGACCTCGCCGACCTGCGCGCTGCCGCGCTCCCCGCGGGCGTCCTGGCCCCGATCGTCGGGGTCTACCTCGACGAGGGCGTCGGCGCCACCACGCTGGTCCCGCGCCCGGAGTGGCCGCCGCTCACGTCGTACCGCTCCCGTCGGGCGCAGGGTGGCTGGTGGACCGTGCTCCGCTTCGCCGCACCTCTCGACGTCGCCGCCGTCGCCGCCGAGATCGGCCGGCAGGGCGTGTGGCGATCGGGCGTGCCCGTGGCGGCGCCGTACGACGTTCGCGTGATCAACCCGACCGGCTTCCTCGCCGAGGCCACCGACCCGGTGGTCGACCTCGCCGACCTCGACCGGGGCTCCGGGGTGACCGCCGCCCTGGTCGCTTCCCTGCGCTCCGCGCTGGGCGTGCGGGTGAGCACGTGGGAGGCGACGACCGAGCACGTCGTCGCCGGTCTCGCGCTGGCCGGTGTGCCGGTCGTGGCGGAGTCCGCTCCCGACGGCCCGCTCCAGGCGGCCCTGACCGCGCCGGTCGACCTGGGTGACCCGCAGGCCCGCGAGGAGCACAGCATCGTGCTGCGCCGAGCGGCCTTCGACGCCTACTCCGGCCTGGCCGACCAGCACCCCTCGGTGAGCGTGCTGCTGGCGACCAAGCGCGCCGACATGCTCGAGTTCGCGCTGGCCCAGGTGGGTCGGCAGCGTGGCGTGACCTCCCTCGAGCTGGTCCTTGCTCCTCACGGGTTCGAGGTCAGCGAGGCCGACGTGCGCGCCCACCTCGGCCCCGTCGTCGCGCTGCAGGTGCTGCCCCACGCCGACGACGTGCTCTTCGGCGACGTGCTCGACAACGCCTCCCGTGCCGCCCACGGCGAGCTCGTGCTCAAGATGGACGACGACGACTGGTACGGCCCCGACGTCGTCGCCGACCTGCTCCGCGCCCGCGCCTACTCCGGCGCCGACCTCGTCGGCATGTCCGCTGAGCTGCACTACCTCTCCGGGCCCGACCTGACCGTCAAGCGCGGTCACCCCAGCGAGCGCTACGTGCGCTTCGTGGCCGGCGGCACCACGATGCTGGCCCGTTCCCTCCTGCGCGAGATCGGTGGCTTCCGCCAGGTGCGCAAGTTCGTCGATGCGCAGCTGATCGAGGCGGTCCTCGGCGCCGGCGGCGCGGTCTACCGCACCCACGGCCTCGGCTACGTCCTGCGCCGCAACCCCACCGGCCACACCTGGGAGGTCGACGAGGCCTACCTGCTCGACCCCAAGCGCGTGGCCGACACCACCCCGGGCTTCGCCCCGTCGCGCATCCTCGAGGCCGACCCGCGCCACGTGCCGAAAGGCTGAACGAAGTCACGACACCGGGTGGTCCCAGCGCTGCGGGTGGTCAGGAGGCACGCACTTCGTTCAGCAGTTCCGCCAGCGCCACGGCCTCGACCAACATCGCGTGCACCTCCGCAGGGTGGTGCATCACGTCCTCGTAGGAGAGACGCAGCACGATCCAGCCCCCGACGACAAGGCGGTTGTAGCGGCG
The DNA here is from genome assembly GCA_963760515.1 of uncultured Actinomycetota bacterium. Taxonomy (GTDB): domain Bacteria; phylum Actinomycetota; class Actinomycetes; order Propionibacteriales; family Nocardioidaceae; genus Nocardioides. The sequence continues at coordinate 913,286 of CAVXDL010000006.1, read as the reverse complement.
ACAGTCCGAAGCAAGGGCCGCCCGGGAGCCGTGCCACTCGAAGGAGTCGGCCTCGATCACCAGACGCAACCGCTCGTCGACCAGGTCCGCTCGTGCGGTGAATCCCCGGTCGGTGATGACCACCTGCGGCCGCACCCTGAGTCCGGGCACCGACAGGCAGATGGCCCGGGCTGCGCTCTCGAAGGGATTCGCTGCCAGGGCGGTGGCTTCTGCGGCAACCCGCCGGATCTGGGGCGACCCGGGACCGCGGGCCTGTTCGGCCACCGTCGCCAGCAGCTGGTGACAGCCGCTCTCCCGTAGCGCTGAGTCCGCGACCGCGAGGGCCTCGTCGAAGGGCAGCAGGCGCAAGCAGTCTCGCAACGTCACGGCGTGAGAGGTCGCGCCGTCGAGCACCTCGTCGGGTCCGAGCTCGGCCCGGTGCACGTGAGCCAACCGCGCTCGGTCACCAGTCCGTCGACCACGACTGACGGCGACGTGAGGTCGGTCCGGCACGGTCTTGACCGCCCACCCGTGGTGGAGCGCAGCGCTCGTCAGTGACAGCACGCCGCCCAGGCGCGCTGCGACTCGGGCTGCCTCGTCGACGCCGGGGAGGGTGTAGAGGCCACGGGCGACGCGCACCACGAGTCCTGCCTCGACTGCGTGGCGCAGCTCGGTGCGGCCGACGAGGCGGACCAGCGTGCCGTAGCGGGCGATCCCGCCGAGGTCGGCGAGCCACTCCGCGACGGTCCAGGACATGCCGGGAACCCTGCCGTGGCGCAGCGCGAAGCGCACCTGCTCCTCCACAGGCCCGCGGGGCGTTCGATGGGCCTGCCGAAAGGCTGGGGGAAGTCGCCGAGCCGGAGGTCGCCTCCGCCTGGTCAGCGTCCGCTCAGCCCACTTCGGTCAGCACTTCGGTCAGCCAGTGAGCGCGACAGCCAACCTGCGGACGATCTCGGTCAGCCGGTCCGCGCTGGTGGCGATGTTGAGCCGGACGTGGCCCGGGAGCCCCGGGTGGTAGTCGTGCCCCGCTGCCACCTGCACCCGGCTGCGCTCCAGCGCCACCGCTGCCGGGTCGTCGTGGCCGTAGGCCCGCAGGTCGATCCAGGCCAGGTACGTCGCCTCCAGCGGCCGCATCCGCGCCAGCGGGAGGTGCTCGGCGAGGAGGGTGGCGAGCAGGTCGCGCTGCGCGGCGAGGCGGTCGCGCAGGTCGGCGAGCCAGGCGTCGCCGTGGGTGTAGGCCGCGATCGAGCCCTCGACCCCCAGCACCGACCAGGAGTCGTTGCGCGCCGTCGGGGTGTCGGCGAGCGCGGCGTGCAGCCGCGCTGAGGAGGTCACCAGCTGGGCGCACTTCAGGCCCGCGATGTTGAACGCCTTGGACGCCGAGACCACTGCGACGGTGTGCTCGGGGGTGCCCTCGATCGCCAGGTAGGGCACGTGCTCGGCTCCGTCGAGCACGAGGGGCGCGTGGATCTCGTCGGAGATCACCAGCCCGCCGTGCCGGGTCACCACGTCGCGCACCCCCTCCAGCTCCTCGCGCGTGAAGGCCCGACCCCACGGGTTGTGCGGCTGGGTGAGCAGCAGCGCTGCCGCGCCCTGGGCGAAGTGGTGCTCGAGCTGGTCGAGGTCGAGCTCGGCGCGCGCTGCATCCGGGATCGACGACGAGGTCGAGCCGCTCGCGCCCGGTGATGGAGGCCATGTCGAGCTGCGGGCTGTAGCCGGGCACCGGCATCACCAGGCCGCCGGGCCGTGCCACCACGTCGAGGGCCAGCCGCACGCCGGCGGTCACGTCCACGGTCGGGATCACCCGCTCGGGATCGACCTCGTGGCCGAACTGACGGGCCGCGAACCCTGCGTACGCCGCGCCCAGCGGACCGCCGGCTCGCCGAGGCGCGGGTAGCCGGTGAGCCCCCGGGCCACCGCCTCGTGGAGGGCGGCGGTGATCGGCTCGGCGATCGCGTAGTCCATCTCGGCCACCCAGGCCGGCAGCACGTCGGGCTCGACCTCACCCCACTTGCACACCAGGGAGGCGCGCGCCTCGTCGTCGCTCAGGTCGCGGATCAGGCTCATGCGCCCGACCGTAGCCGCACCTCCCTGCCGAGTCGGCGCACGTGTGCGCCGACTCGGCAGGGAGGTTGCTCAGAGGGAGGCGACGACCTCGGTGCCCTGCTTGATCGCGCGCTTGGCGTCGAGCTCGGCGGCCACGTCGGCGCCACCGATCACGTACCAGCCGGGGGAGTCGTCGGAGACCAGATCGCGCACCGACTCCTGGCCCGCGCACACCACGACGTGGTCGACATCGAGCACCCGCTGCTCGCCGTCGACGGTGATGTGCAGCCCGGCGTCGTCGATCCGGTCGTACGTCGCCCCGCGCACCTGCACGACGCCCGACTGCTTGAGCACCGCGCGGTGCGCCCAGCCGGAGGTCTTGCCGAGGCCGATGCCGATGGGGGTGGTCTTGCGCTGCACCAGCGTGACCTCGCGCATCGGGGAGCGGGGCTTCTGCTCGGTCAGGCCACCGGCGTGCACCGAGGGGTCACCGACTCCCCAGTGGGCCATCCAGTCCTCCAGGGTGTCGGCCGGGTCGTGGGTCAGCCATGCGCTCACGTCGACGCCGATGCCGCCGGCGCCGATGACCGCCACCCGTCGACCCGGTACGACGCGCCCGCTCAGCACGTCGGCGTAGGAGACCACCGAGGGGTGGTCGATGCCGTCGATGGGGGGCATGCGCGGCTCGACGCCGGTCGCGAGCACGACCTCGTCGAAGGCAGCGAGGTCGCTCTCGGTGGCGCGGGTCGAGAGCCGGACGTCGACACCGAGCACGTCGAGGCGCCGGCGGTAGTAGCGCAGCGTGTCGGCGAAGTCCTCCTTGCCGGGCACGGCCATCGCCAGGCGGAACTGCCCGCCCAGCTCGGCGTCCTGCTCGAAGAGCGTGACCGCGAAGCCGCGCTCGGCGGCGGAGACCGCGGCGGCGAGCCCGGCAGGACCGGCGCCGACGACGGCCACCGAGGCGCTGCGACGCGTGCGGCCCAGGACCAGCGTCGTCTCGCGGCAGGCGCGGGGGTTGACCAGGCACGACGCGCGCTTGTTGGCGAAGGTGTGGTCGAGGCAGGCCTGGTTGCAGGCGATGCAGGTGTTGATCTCGTCGGCGCGGCCGGCAGCGGCCTTGACGACGAAGTCGGGGTCGGCCAGCAGGGGGCGGGCCATCGAGATGAGGTCGGCACCGCCGCCGGCGAGGATGTCCTCGCCGAGCTCGGGGGTGTTGATCCGGTTGGACGCGCAGACCGGCACCGACACCTCGGCCTTCAGACGTGCGGTGGCGTCGCGCCAGGCACCCCGCGGCACCTGGGTGATGATCGTGGGCACCCGCGCCTCGTGCCAGCCGATCCCGGTGTTGAACACCGTGACGCCCTCGGCCTCGAGGGCGTGGGCCAGGTCGACGACGTCCTCCCAGGGCTGGCCGCCCTCGACGAGGTCGAGCAGCGAGATCCGGTAGACCAGCGGGAAGTCGGGGCCGACGACCTCGCGGGCGCGGCGGACGATCTCGAGCGGGAAGCGGCGGCGCTTCTCGGCCGTGCCGCCCCAGGCGTCGGTGCGGTCGTTGGTGCGCTCGGCGAGGAACTGGTTGATGAGGTAGCCCTCGGAGCCCATGATCTCGACCGCGTCGTAGCCGGCCTTCTGCGCCAGCCCGACGGCGCGGGCGAAGTCGGAGACGGTCTGGTCCACGCCCTTGCTCGACAGCGCGCGCGGACGGAACGGCGTGATCGGGCTCTTGCGGTTGCTCGCCGAGACCGAGAACGGGTGGTAGGCGTAGCGACCGGCGTGCAGGACCTGGAGGGCGATCGCGCCACCCTCGGCGTGCACCGCGTCGGTGACCTCGCGGTGACGCATGGCCTGCAGCCGGGTGGTCATCTCCGAGGCGAGCGGCTTGAGCCACCCGCGCTTGTTGGGGGCGTAGCCGCCGGTCACGATGAGGCCGACGCCGCCGGCGGCGCGCTCGGCGAAGTACGCCGCGAGCTCGGGCAGGTGCCGGCGGCTGTCCTCCAGGCCGGTGTGCATGGAGCCCATGACGACGCGGTTGCGCAGCGTGAGCGAGCCGAGGGTGATCGGGCTCAGCAGGTGGGGATAGCTGGTCGGGTCGGTCATGCGGGGGCCTCTCCGTGGGCGGTCAGGTACTCGGTGAGCCAGGTGATCCACGTCTGCTCCATGAGGATGCCGCCGCGGAGCACGAGGTAGTGATCCAGGTCGAGGCCGGTGAGGGCCTGCGGGTCGGGGTAGTCACGACGTCGGAACTGCTCGAAGACGTCGAGCCGGAGGTGGTGGTCGGCGAGCGTGGCCCGGACGACGTCGAGCACGGCGCTGCGATCACCGAACGACGCCCCGCGCATCTTCAGCGCCAGCTCGTCGCGCAGCCGGTGGGTCTCGGTGGGCTCGGCCAGCCAGGTGGCCAGCGTCTTCTCGCCCAGGGCCGTCACGGCGTAGACCTTGCTGGTGGGGCGGTCGGGCTGGGCGACCTCGGCGGCCTCGACCCAGCCGTCGCTGCTCATCCGGGCGAGCACGCGGTAGATCTGCTGGTGGGTGGCGCTCCAGAAGTAGCCGATCGAGCGCTCGAAGCGGCGGGTCAGCTCGAGCCCGGACGCCGGCTGCTCGCGCAGGGCGATCAGCAGCGCGTGCTCGAGGGCCATGGCACGAGCATGGACCCCTATGCAACGAGTTGCAACCCGAGGTGGCGTGGGTCACGCCGCGAGACATCCCACGACCCTGACAGTGCAACTGGCAGGATCGCCGCCATGAGCGAGCAGAGCAGCCAGCAGACCCTCGAGCTGGGCCAGGGCACCGGCCCCCTCCAGGGCGTCAAGGTCGTCGAGATCGCGGGGATCGGCCCGGGGCCGCACGCCTGCATGATCCTGGCCGACCTCGGCGCCGACGTGATCCGCGTGGAGCGTCCGGGCGGTCAGGCGCTGGCCGGCGGTACGACGATGCTGCTCAACCGTGGGCGGCCCAGCGTCGCGCTCGACCTGAAGAACGCCGAGGCGCGCCAGGTCGTGCTCGACCTGGTCGCCGACGCCGACGTCGTGATCGAGGGCATGCGCCCCGGCGTCACCGAGCGGCTCGGCCTCGGACCCGAGGACTGCCACGCGGTCAACCCGCGACTGGTCTACGGCCGGATGACCGGCTGGGGGCAGGACGGTCCGCTGGCGCAGGCGGCCGGCCACGACATGAACTACATCGCCATCACCGGCACCCTCTTCGGGCTGGGCCAGGACCCGGCGCGACCGCACTTCCCGGCCAACCTCGTCGGTGACTTCGGGGGCGGCTCGACCTACCTCGTGATCGGCATCCTCGCCGCCCTCCTGGAGTCGAAGATCTCCGGCAAGGGCCAGGTCGTCGATGCCGCGATCGTCGACGGCACCGCCCACCTCAACGCCATGACCGCTGCCTTCCTGGCCAGTGGCGGCTACCGCGAGGAGCGCGCGGCCAACATGCTCGACGGCGGCATCCCCTTCTACGACATCTACGAGACCTCCGACGGGCTGCACATGTCGGTGGGCTCCCTGGAGCCGCAGTTCTTCGACGCGCTGGTGACGATCCTCGGCATCAAGGACACGTGCCCCGGCCAGGCCGACCTCGGGCGGTACGACGAGATGCGCGCGCTGTTCACCGAGACCTTCGCGAGCAAGACCCAGGCGGAGTGGATCGAGATCTTCGAGGGCACCGATGCGTGCGTGGCGGGCATCATCCCGATCAGCGAGGCCTTCGAGCACCCCCACCTCGTCGCCCGCGGCACGTTCGTGGAGAAGGACGGGCTGACCCAGCCCGCCCCGGCGCCGCGGTTCTCACGCACCGAGGCGACGTTGACGCTCCCGCCCCCGGCGGCCGGCGAGCACACGCGTGCCGCGTTGACCGCCTGGGGCATCGACGACGTCGAGGGGCTCATCGAGCGCGGGGTCGCCGTCCAGCGCTGAGACCTCCGTCACTCTTGCTGAACATGTGTCAACAACTCGGTAGCATCGGGCCATGGCCTCCACCACCACCCCCGAGCACGTCGAGTCCGCGCCCGAGCACGTCGACGTCCTGATCGTCGGAGCCGGCCTGAGCGGCATCGGCGCCGCCTGCCAGCTCAAGACCTCCCACCCCGGTCGCACGGTCGCGATCCTGGAGAGCCGCGAGTCGAGCGGCGGCACCTGGGACCTCTTCCGCTATCCGGGGGTCCGCTCGGACTCCGACATGTTCACCTTCGGCTACCGCTGGCGCGCCCTGGCCCGGCGACGTCGCCCTGGCCGGCGGCGACCGCATCCTCGACTACGTGCGCACCGTCGCCCAGGAGTACGACGTCGACAAGCTCATCCGCTACCGCTACCGCGTCACCGGCGCCGACCTGGGACTCCGCGACTGCCCGCTGGACCGTGCAGCATCGACCACGACGGCGCCGCCGCTCACGATGACGTGCAGCTTCCTGTGGAGCTGCGCCGGCTACTACGACTACGAAGAGGCGCACGCGCCGGTCTTCCCCGGGTGTCGAGGCCTTCACCGGGCAGGTCGTCTACCCGCAGTTCTGGCCCGAGGACCTCGACTACACCGGCAAGTAGGTCGTCGTGATCGGTTCCGGCGCCACCGCCGTCACGCTGGTGCCGTCGATGGCGCCCGATGCCGGCCACGTCACGATGCTGCAGCGCACGCCGACCTACATCCTTCCCCAGCCGGGCACCGACGCCTGGGCCAAGTGGCTCGCCCCCCTGCCCGTCGCGGTGTCGTACCCGATCGTGCGCTGGAAGAACGCCCTGCGCATGGTCGCCAGCTATCAGTTCGCCCGGAAGTTCCCCGTCCGTGCCCAGGCGCTCCTGCGCAAGCTCACCGAGCCCCAGCTGCCGGCCGGGACGTCGTACGACGAGCACTTCCTGCCGCCGTACAACCCCTGGGACCAGCGCCTCTGCGTGGTCCCCGACGGTGACTTCTTCGCGGCGCTGCGATCGGGCAAGGCCGAGGTCGTCACCGACACGATCGAGACCTTCACCCCGGACCGGCATCAGAGCTCACCTCGGGTCGCGAGCTCGAGGCCGACATCGTCGTCAGCGCGACCGGGCTGAAGATCAAGCTGTTCGGCGGGATGGACATCACCGTCGACGGCGGGTCGTGCAGCAGCAGAGCACCAGATGACCTACAAGGGCCTCATGGTCAGCGGCCTGCCCAACTTCGCGTTCACGATGGGCTACACCAACGCGTCGTGGACGCTCAAGGCCGACCTCGTGGGCGACTACGTCGTGCGCCTGCTCGAGCACCTCGACCGGACCGGTCAGCGCTCCGCCATGCCGGTGCGCGACCCCGAGGTGGGGGAGCGCCCGTTCATGGACCTGGCCTCCGGCTACATCCAGCGCGCGCTCGACGACCTGCCTCGGCAGGGCGATCGTGCCCCGTGGCAGCTCAAGCAGAACTACCTCGTCGACCTGCGCACGATCCGTCGCGGCGAGCTCGACGACGGTGTGCTCCAGTTCACCTAGACCTTCACCCTCACGTGGGATGCGCCCGTCTGGCCGCCCGTGATTAGTTGGAGAGGTAGACGGGCGTACCCGCCCTTTCCACTCTCAAGGAGGCATTCATGGGACTCGACGACAAGATCGGCAACAAGACCGAAGACGCCAAGGGCAAGGTCAAGGAGCACACCGGATCTGCCACGGGCAATGAAGACCTCGAGGCCGAGGGCAAGGGCGACCAGGCCTCGGCTTCGATCAAGGACGGCGTCGAGAAGGTCAAGGACGCCGCCAAGGACCTGAAGGACGGCCTGACCAAGTAGTCCTCATCACACCTTCGTCGCTCATCACCCCTTGCCCAGTAGCGTTCCCGGGCGAGGGGTGATGCGCGTGTTGAGGCAGTGGTTGGAGCGGTCGTTGTGGGACGTCGTCCCGCGCGACCACCACGAGAGCCCCCAGGGCCTGCGGCGGCGGCAGTGGCGTCACCGTCGGCTTCCTCCTGCTCGGCGCAGTGGTGCTCGCGCTCTCCTTGCGGATCGAGCCCGGCAACCCGCTGCTTCTACCCTGCCGGCCCTCGGGCTGGCCGCGGTGTGGACCATCGGCGCCTTCGCCTCCGGTCCGCTGCACCTCGGGAGCATCGAGCGCCGCGACATGCACGTGCGCCCGATCGCTCCAACCGATCGCGCTCGGCCTCGCCCTGGCGCTCGTCTTCGTGCTCGGTGCCCTGATCGTGCGGCAGATCGACCCGCTGGCGCGCCAGGTCAGCAGCATCCTCGACTTCGCCGACCAGGGCTCGCTGGCGATCCTGGCGGTGGTCACCGCGATCAACGGCATCGCCGAGGAGCTGTTCTTCCGCGGAGCGGCCTACGCCGCCATCACGCGGCAATCCGGTGCTGTGGACCACGCTCGCCTACACCGTGGCGACGCGGCCACGGGCAACATCATGCTGAGCTTCGCCGCCATCTTCGCTCGGCGTGCTCGTCGGCCTGCAGCGGCGCGCCTCCGGCGGCATCCTGGCGCCGATCCTCACGCACGTCACGTGGTCGCTCGCCATGCTCCTCGCCCTCCCGCTCGTCTTCGCCTGAGCGGTCTATGTCGAGGCGGGCCTACTTCGCGGCAGGCTACTTGGCGGCGGGGGACTCCTCGAGCGCCTGCTTCACCGCGTCGGCATAGGACTGCGGCGTGCCCGGCACCACGTCGAGGATCGAGGAGTCACGCACGATCACCTCGGTCGCCATCGAGTCGATGAGGTTCTTGGCGGTGGTGGTGTCGACGTCGGTCACGAACGCGATCCAGTGCGACGACAACGACGGCGTGAGCACCGGCACCGTCACGATGGGCAGCCTGCGCCCGAGCATCACCAGGGCGGCCTCCTGCATCATCTGCAGGTAGGTGAGCTGCTCGGGACCGCCGATCTCGAAGACCTTCCCGATGGCCGCCTCGTTGCCGACGACGCCGTCGAGGTAGCGGACCACGTCGTCGATGCCGATCGGCTGGGTGCGGGTGTTGACCCACTTGGGCACGACCATGGCCGGCAGGTTCTTGACCAGCTGGCGGGTGATCTCCCACGAGATGCCGCCGGCGCCGACGACGATCGCGGCGCGCAGCACGGTGACCGGCACGCCGGCCTCGCCGAGCTTGGCCTCGACCTCGCGGCGCGAGCGCAGGTGGGCCGACAGGTCGTCGTCCTCGGCGCCGAGACCGCCGAGGTAGACGATCTGGCCGACGCCGGCCGCGGCAGCCGCGGCGCCGAAGGCCGAGGCCGCCTCGGCGTCCTTGCGCTCGAAGTCGTCGTCGTCGAGGGAGTGGACGAGGTAGATCGCCACGTCGACGCCGGCCAGCGCGTCAGGCAGGGTGCTCGGGTCGTGGACGTCGCCGTGGACGGCCGTGCCGGGGCCGTCGTAGCCGTCGGGACGACGCGTCATCGCGCGCAGGTCATGACCGTGCTCGACGAGGACAGGAGCCAGGCGGGCTCCCACGAAGCCGGTGGCGCCGGTGAGGAGGACGGTGGGCATGCTCACACCCTAGGGGGCGTCGTTGATGCGCGGGTTCACCCTCAGTTGCAGTAACGTCGAGCGCAGCAGCCCGGTCAGTCTTGCCGCGGGCTCCCGCGCTGGTCACTCGTTGCACCGGCGCCCCTCTTCGTGAGGCACCTGCTAACTCGTTCCCGCCGCCGGCGGGACAGCTTGGCGAGACACACAACGTTAGTGATGTCGCCGTGACTTCTTCAGCACCTCTGTCCTTTGCTGCCCTGCGCCTGCCGGCCGACCTCGTGTCGGTCCTCGAGGCCCAAGGCATCACCACCCCCACCCCCATCCAGGCCGCGACCCTCCCCGACTCCCTGGCCGGGCGCGACGTGCTCGGCCGCGGCCGCACGGGCTCCGGCAAGACCTACGCGTTCCTGCTGCCGGTCGTGGCTCGCCTCGTCGAGTCGCAGATGCCGGCCATGCCGGGCAAGCCGCGGGCGCTCATCATGGCCCCGACGCGTGAGCTCGTCGGCCAGATCCACGAGGCGCTCAAGCCCCTCGCCAAGGCCGCCGGCCTCTCGACCATGACCATCTTCGGTGGCGTCGGCCAGAACCCGCAGGTGCAGAACCTGCGCCGCGGCGCCGACATCGTCCTGGCCTGCCCCGGCCGGCTCGAGGACCTGATGGCCCAGGGCCACTGCCACCTCGGCGCGATCGAGGTCACCGTCCTCGACGAGGCCGACCACATGGCCGACCTCGGCTTCCTGCCCGCCGTACGCCGCATCCTCGGTGCGACCCCGAGCACGGGCCAGCGCCTGCTGTTCTCGGCCACGCTCGACAACGCGATCGACACCCTGGTCAAGAAGTTCCTGCACAGCCCGGTCGTCCACGAGGCCGACTCGGCGCAGTCGCCGGTCTCCACGATGGACCACCACGTGCTCCACGTGGCCCGTGAGCACCGCGTCTCGGTGCTGGTCGACCTGACGTCGGCCCCCGGCCGCACGGTGGTCTTCACCCGGACCAAGCACGGCGCCAAGGCGTTGGCGCGTCAGCTCAACAAGTCGGGCGTCCCCTCGGTGGACCTGCACGGCAACCTGAGCCAGAACGCGCGTACCCGCAACATGGAGGCCTTCCACTCCGGCAAGGCCACCACGTTGGTCGCCACCGACATCGCCGCGCGCGGCATCCACGTCGACGACGTGGCCCTCGTCGTGCACGCCGACCCGCCCACCGAGCACAAGGCCTACCTGCACCGCTCGGGCCGTACCGCTCGCGCCGGCGCCTCCGGCACGGTCATCACGCTGATGACCGACGAGCAGGTGCGCGACGTGCGCGCCCTGACCCGCGCGGCCGGCATCAAGCCGACCACCACGCGCGTCGACGGAGCCCGTCACCCGATGCTCGCCCAGCTCGCCCCCGGCGAGCGCGTGCTGGTCCCCGGCGGCCTCGAGGTCGACATGCCCCAGCAGCAGCCGCAGCGTCAGCGCTCGTCGAAGCCCGCGGGCGTCGGTGGCGGTGGCGGTGGCCGTCGTCGCAGTGGCGGCGGCGCCGGCAATGCCGGTGGCGGACAGCGCACCCGCTCGCAGGGTGCCGGCTCCGGCTCCGCACCGGGCGCCAAGCAGGGCGGCGGCGGTCGTCGTCGTCCGGCCGGCCCCTCCACGGGTGCCGCCGGCAGCCACAGCGCCGCGTCGTTCTCCTCCGGTCGCAAGTGACCTGAGCCAGACCACGTCCGGCCCGGTGCCGTCCCGCTCACGCGGGTCGGTGCCGGGCCGTTCTGCATGTGGGGTCATCGAGCCACCCCGAGCCCGGCGCTTACGTCGACGCTGCGCGCTCGGCGATGTTGATCCGCTGGGTCTCGTCCATGCCCTGCTCATAGGCTGCGACCACGCTGGCGATCGAGAGCGGCTTGAGCCGTTCGACCACGCCCTGGATCGACTCCGGGGTGGCGCCGGCCTCCTTGTAGGCGGGCCAGGCGTGGGTGCGGAAGACCTCGTAGATCTCGTGCGCGATCTGGCGGCCGTGCGCGGCATAGACCGCGTGGGCGGCCTTGGCCGCCTCGAGCGGGAAGCCGACCTCGATGATCCCGAAACCCACCGACAGCTGCGCCAGCGCCACGTCGTAGGCGCCGTCCTCACGCGGGTGCACGATGCCGAGCGCGACCAAGGTGTCGAGGTCGGTGTCGGAGACCTCCTGCTCGCGGCGCGAGGCCAGCTCGTCACGGGTCAGGCGCACTGGACGGTCGGAGTGCCACGGTGCGAGCATCGTGCGCCGAAGCGCGATGTCGGCCGCCGAGGCATCCGCCGGGATGCCGGCGACGTACTGCTCGATGGCGGCCAGGGTGAAGCCGTGGGCCTGCAGCTCCTGCACCAGCTCGAGGCGAGCCACGTGGTCGGGGGAGTAGTAGCCCGAGCGGCCGCGCCGGATCGGCGGCGGCACCAGCCCGCGCGAGGTGTAGAAGCGCACGTTGCGCACGCTCATGCCCACGCGCGCGGTCAGCTCGTCGAGGGTGAGCAGGCTGGACACGGCCGGGGTCGTCGCGTCCGACGGCGCCTCACCCGCCCCGAGAGCCTCACCCATGACGTGACCTCTCTCACTACGTAGACCTTCTTGACGACAGTGACAGTATTAGTGTCACAATCGGTTCGACGCAACCCACCACCAAGCTCAAGGACGAGGTCATGGCAGAAGCATTCGTGTACGACCACCTGCGCACTCCGCGCGGCAAGGGCAAGGCCGCCGGCTCGCTCCACGAGGTCAAGGCCGTCGACCTGATGGTCGGGCTCCTCGACGAGGTCCGCAAGCGCAACCCCAACCTCGACCCGGCCCGCGTCGACGACGTCGTGCTCGGCGTGGTCTCGCCCGTCGGTGAGCAGGGTGGCGACATCGCCAAGACCGCCGCCCTCAAGGCCGGCTTCCCCGACACCGTCGCCGGTGTCCAGCTCAACCGCTTCTGCGCCTCGGGCCTCGAGGCCGTCAACCAGGCCGCTGCCCGCATCCGCGGTGGCATGGAGGACCTGATCCTCGCCGGTGGCGTCGAGTCGATGTCGAACGTCGCCATGGGCTCCGACGGTGGCGCCTGGGCCTCCGACCCGGCGACCGCGCTGACCACCGGCTTCGTGCCTCAGGGCATCGGTGCCGACCTGATCGCCACGATCGAGGGCTGGAGCCGCGAGGACGTCGACGCGTTCGCCGCCGAGTCCCACCACCGCGCCGCCAAGGCCTGGGCCAACGGCTACAACGCCGACTCCGTCATCCCGGTGCGCGACCTCAACGGGCTCACGATCCTGGACCAGGACGAGACGATCCGCCCCGACACCAGCGTCGAGGGCCTGGCCGGCCTCAAGCCGTCGTTCGCCCAGATCGGCAAGGACGCCGGCTTCGACGACGTCGCGCTGGAGAAGTACCACTGGATCGAGAAGATCAACCACGTCCACCACGCCGGCAACTCCTCGGGCATCGTCGACGGGGCTGCGCTGATGGCGATCGGCACCGAGCAGGTCGGCATCGACCTCGGGCTGACCCCGCGGGCCCGCATCGTCTCCATGGCGGTGTCCGGCGCCGACTCCACGATCATGCTCACCGGTCCGGCGCCGGCCGCGCGCAAGGCGCTCGCCAAGGCCGGCCTGGAGACCAAGGACATCGACCTGTTCGAGATCAACGAGGCGTTCGCCGCAGTCGCGATGCGCTTCATGCGCGACATGGGCATCTCCGACGAGATCACCAACGTCAACGGCGGCGCGATCGCCATGGGCCACCCGCTCGGTGCCACCGGCGCGATGATCCTCGGCACGCTCATCGACGAGCTCGCCCGCCGCGACCTCAAGCGCGGCCTCGCCACGCTCTGCGTCGGCGGCGGCATGGGCATCGCGACGATCGTCGAGCTGGTCTGACGGCTTCGCCGTCAGACCAGCCCTCCGTCTTCTCCCACAGCTTCGAACAGGACTCACACACGACATGAGCACCACCACCGATCAGCAGACCGCCGTCCGCTACGACAAGGACGCCGACGGCATCGTCACCCTCACGTTGGACGACCCCAACCAGTCGGCCAACACGATGAACCCGCTCTACATCTCCTCGATGCGCGACGCCGTCGCCAAGCTCTACGACGAGATCGCCGCTGACGCCGACAGCGTCACCGGCGTGGTCGTGGCCAGCGCGAAGAAGACCTTCTTCGCCGGCGGCGACCTCAAGGGCATGATCAAGGCCGGCAAGGACGACGCCGAGTCGGTCTTCACCATGGCCGAGGGCGTCAAGGCGTCCCTGCGTCGCCTCGAGCTCTTCCCCCGTCCCGTGGTGGCTGCCATCAACGGCGCCGCGCTCGGCGGTGGCTTCGAGATCTGCCTGGCCACCAACCACCGCATCGCCGTCGACGACCCCAAGGTCAGCGTCGGCCTGCCCGAGTCGAGCCTGGGACTGCTGCCCGGCGGTGGCGGCGTGACCCGCATCGTGCGCAAGTTCGGCCTGCAGGCCGGGCTCATGGAGTTCCTCCTGACCGGGGCGCAGTTCAAGGCGGCCGCGGCCAAGGAGAAGGGCCTGGTCGACGAGCTCGTCGCCACGCGTGAGGAGCTGGTCCCGGCCGCGAAGGCGTGGATCAAGGCCAACCCCGATGCGGCCCTCAACCCCTGGGACGCCCCGGGCTACAAGATGCCCGGCGGCAACCCGAAGTCGCCCGCGCTGGCGGCGTTCCTGCCGGCCTTCCCGGCGCTGCTGCGCCAGCAGACCAAGGGTGCGGTCTACCCGGCCGCCCGCGCCATCCTGAGCGCCGCGGTCGAGGGCGCCAACCGCGACTTCGACACCGCTTCGCGCATCGAGTCGCGCTACCTCACCAACCTGGTCGTCAACCAGGGCTCGAAGAACATGATCCAGGCCTTCTTCTTCGACCTGCAGGCGATCAACGCCGGCGCCGAGCGCCCGCAGGGCATCGCGCCGTTCAAGGCCACGAAGGTCGGTGTGCTGGGTGCCGGGATGATGGGTGCCGGCATCGCCTACACCTGCGCCCGCGCCGGCATGGAGGTCGTCCTGAAGGACGTCGCCCAGGAGAACGCCGACAAGGGCAAGGCCTACTCCGAGAAGCTCAACGCCAAGGCTGTCAGCCGCGGCAAGCTCACCGAGGAGAAGTCCGCCGAGCTGCTCGGTCGGATCACCGCCACCGCCGACCCGGCCGACCTGGCCGGCTGCGACCTGGTGATCGAGGCCGTCTTCGAGGACCCCTCGCTCAAGGCGAAGGTGTTCGCCGAGATCGCGCCGTTCATCAACCCCGACGCGCTGCTGTGCTCCAACACCTCGACGCTGCCGATCACCGAGCTCGCCGAGGGCGTCGACCGTCCGGCCGACTTCATCGGGCTGCACTTCTTCAGCCCGGTCGACAAGATGCCGCTGGTGGAGATCATCCGCGGCAAGGAGACGACCGACGAGACGCTGGCCAAGGCCTACGACGTCGTGCAGCAGATCCGCAAGACCCCGATCGTGGTCAACGACAGTCGCGGCTTTTACACCTCGCGCGTGATCGGCACCCAGGTCATGGAGGGCCTGGCCATGCTGGCCGAGGGCTGCTACCCGATGTCGATCGAGCGGGCCACCACGCAGGCCGGCTACCCCGTCGGCGTGCTCCAGCTGACCGACGAGCTCAACATGGAGCTCATGGCCAAGATCGAGAAGGCCTCCAAGGACGCCGCCGAGCGCGACGGCTCGACCTACACCCAGCACCCCGGCGTGCCGGTGGTCGAGAAGATGATCGGCCTCGGCCGCTCCTCGCGCCTGGTCGGCAAGGGCTTCTTCGACTACGAGGACGGCAAGCGCGGCTCGCTGTGGAGTGGCCTGAAGGACGAGTTCCCCATCGCCGAGGAGCAGATCCCGTTCGAGGACATGAAGGACCGGATGCTCTTCGCCGAGGCGCTCGAGACCGCCAAATGCTTCGAGGAGGGCGTGGTCACCTCGGCCGCGGCTGCCAACATCGGCTCCATCATGGGCATCGGCTTCCCGCCGATGACCGGTGGCGCGGCCCAGTTCATGACCGGCTACGAGGGTGCGGACGGCGAAATCGGCCTGGCTGCGTTCGTGAAGCGCGCCGACGAGCTGGCTGCGGCGTACGGCGAGCGGTTCCAGCCGACCGCCTGGCTGCGTGAGCTCGCGGCGTCGGGCGGATCCTTCCCGGCCTGAGCCCACCTGCCTGACCTGTGACACCGAACGGCGTCCGTCCCCTGCGGGGCGGGCGCCGTTCGCTGTGCAAAGGGGGGTCGTCATCGGGGTGATGTCCTCTGCTCTGCACAGGGTCATGATCAGGTCATGACCAAGACCAAGCACCGGGGGCTGGTCGCCGTGAGCGCCAGTGACCCCGTCGCCGCAGCGCTCCGCCGTCTCGCCGGCGGCGACCGCGCCGCCCTGTGCGACGTCTACGACCTCACGATCGGTCAGGTCCACCGGCTGGCGCTGCTCCGGTGCGGCGGCGCGGCAGCGGCCGCCGAGCACCTGGTCGCGCGCACCTACCAGGCCGTGCTGCTCGAGGCGGGCCAGTTCGCGAAGGCCGAGACCAGCGCGATGGCCTGGGTCGTCACCCAGGCCCACCGGCTGGACCTGTCCGACGCAGGCTGACATCGTCCGGGCGCCTGAGCGGGGATGGGTCCGCCCGGGTGTGGCGGTGCCGGTCGGGGCGTGTGACGATCCGACCATGGATCGAAGCGTCGCCGCAGAGCTCGGGATCACCGCCTACGGCGAGTCCGAGGTAGAGCTGCAGATCGCCGTGGCGCGCACGCCCGGCCTCCACGTCGAGGAGAAGCTGACGATCCTGCACGAGGGGGTCGAGCTGAGCCCCGTCGAGGTGGCGACTCCGCACGGAGGCCGTCTGCACCTGCTCACGCTGCCGTCAGGCCCCTGCCAGGTCTACTACGAGGCACGGGTGTCGGGCGACGCCGAGGTCCCCGAGCCGTCGCTGGCCGACCTGTCCCTCTACCGGCGCCCGAGCCGCTACATCGAGTCCGACACCTTCGGCGGGTTCGCGGTCTCCGAGTTCGAAGGACTCAAGGACGCCGAGCTGCTGGAGGCCGTGTCGTCGTGGGTCGGCACCCGCCTGGTCTACGTGCCCGGCAGCAGCGGACCCACCGACGGGGCCGTGGACACCCTGCTCACCGGGGCCGGGGTCTGCCGCGACTACACCCACCTCGTGATCGCCCTCCTGCGTGCGCTGCGGGTGCCTGCGCGGATGGCGGCCGTCTACGCCCCGGGCTGCGACCCGATGGACTTCCACGCCGTCGTCGAGGCGTTCGTGTGCGGGGGCTGGCACGTCGTGGACGCCACCGCGCTGGCGCCGCGCTCGTCACTGGTGCGGATCGCGACCGGGCGCGATGCCACCGACACGGCATTCATGACCACGCTCTCGGGCGGCACCGACCTCGACTGGTCGATGGTGACGGCCGTCGCCGACCACGGACTGCCCGGCGACGATCTCGACCAGCTGGTGCTCCTGCGCTGACGCCAGGATCGTGGCGCCGGGGTCACCGGCTGTTACCGTGCTGATTCTCCGGCAGCTGGCCGGACCCTCAGGGCGGACGCCTCGTTCTTTGTCGGACTCCTCGCGGAGCCGCTGACGGCCTCGTCGCCTCCTCTGAGCTTTCAGAGGAGCTGTAGTGCCCGTGTCATTCCCTGACCCCGTCATGTCCATCTCGCTGCCTGTCGGCAGCTCGGCCGTCGTCTACTGCGAGGGCCAGTTCGGTGAGCAGGACGGCAAGACCGCCAACGGTCTGGTGCGCCACTCCGAGAAGTACGACGTGCTCAGCGTCATCGACAGTCGCTGCGCCGGCGCCGACGCCGGTGACTTCCTCGACGGCACGCCCAACGGCATCCCGGTCCTGGCCAGCCTGGCTGACGCCCTGGCCCACGCCGGCCACGTGCCCGACTACCTGATCTGCGGCCTCGCGCCGGCCGACGGGCTGCTCTCGCCCGCCCAGCGGGTCGTGCTGCTCGACGGCATCGCCCACGGCATGCACATCATCAACGGCCTGCACGACTTCCTCAACGACGACGCGGAGTTCGTCGCCGCCGCGCTGCTGCACCGCGTGACCATCACCGACGTACGCCGCCCCAAGGACAAGAAGGACCTGCACCTGTTCTCCGGGCGCATCTTCGACGTGACCTGCCCACGCATCGCGGTGCTCGGCACCGACGGCGCGGTCGGCAAGCGCACCACCGCGACCCTGCTCGTCCGCGCGCTCGAGGAGCGCGGGGTCCGGGCCGTGCTCGTCGGCACCGGGCAGACGACGATCATGCAGGGCGGCAAGTACGGCGTCGCGCTGGACGCGCTCGTGCCGCAGTTCTGCTCGGGGGAGGTCGAGGCCCAGGTGGTCGCGGCGTTCGAGGGTGAGGACCCCGACGTCATCATCGTCGAGGGCCAGGGCGCACTGAGCCACCCGGCGTACCTGACCTCGGCGCACATCCTGCGCGGCAGCCGCCCGCAGGGCGTGATCGTGCAGCACGCCCCGGAGCGTCGCGTGCTCGGCGACTTCCCGATGGTGGCCGTGCCGACGGTGGCCAGTGAGGTCGCGCTCATCGAGAGCTTCGCCGACACCCGCGTCATCGGGATCACCGTCAACCACGAGGGCATGGCCGACGACGCCGCGATCGGTCGGGCGATCGACGAGATCGAGCTCGACCTCGGCCTGCCCGCCACCGACCCGCTCACGCGCCCGCTCGAGCAGCTCGCCGAGATGGTCCTCGACGCCTTCCCGGCCCTCAGGGAGTCACGCGCGCTCACCGCCCGATGAGCGCCCCACGCCTCGAGGTCGACCTCGAGGTGATCGAGGCCAACACCCGCTCGCTGGTCGATCGGCTCGCACGGACCGGCATCCGGGTCACCGGCGTGACCAAGGCGGCGCTCGGCTCGCCCGGGATCGCCGCGGCAATGCTGCGCGGCGGCGCGAGTGGGCTGGGGGACTCGCGCGTCGAGAACCTCGCGCGTCTCGAGGTGTCGGGTGTGGTCGCTCCCCGCACGCTGATCCGCTCCCCGATGACCAGCCAGGCGGACGCCGTCGTACGGCACGCCACCACCAGCTTGAACACCGAGAAATCGGTGCTCGAGGCCCTCTCCCGGGCCGCCGTCCGTCGCGGCACGACACACGCTGTCGTGCTGATGGTGGAGCTCGGCGATCTCCGGGAGGGGGTGTTGCCCGCCGACCTCGTCCCGCTCGCCCTCGACGTGGGGTCGTTGGCCGGCCTGCAGCTCACCGGCATCGGCACCAACCTCGGCTGCCAGTGCGGCGTCGTGCCCAACGAGGCCACGATGCGCGCCTTGTCGGAGCTCGCCGGCGACGTCGAGGAGGCCGTCGGCTTCGGGCTCTCGGTGGTGTCGGGCGGCAACTCGGCCAACCTGGGGTGGGCGCTGAGCGCCACCGACACCGGACGCATCGACGACCTCCGCCTGGGCGAGGCGATCCTGCTCGGCGTGGATCCGCTGACCCGACGGTCGGTGCCGGGCCTGCGCGGTGACGCGATGGCGCTGGTGGCTGAACTGATCGAGGTGCGCACCAAGCCGGCCGTGCCGTGGGGCGAGCTCGCCCAGTCGGCCTTCGGCACCTCAGCGCTGAGACGTGCCGGGGGAGTGGTGCGCCAGGGCATCCTGGCGATCGGCCGCCAGGACGTCGACCTCGACGACCTCGACCCACCCGACGGCGTCACCGTGCTCGGCATGAGCAGCGACCACCTCGTGGTCGACCTCGGCGACCACGGCGCCGTCGTCGGCGACGAGCTCACCTTCGGCGTCGGCTACGGCGGCCTCCTCCGCGCCATGACCTCCCCCTTCGTCGCGGTCGTCGAACACCCGCTCCCCGCCGTCGCCGTGCTTCCCCACGTCTCCTGACCCGAGAAACCGCCGCAGGCCGAGAAGCAGCCCGTTCGCTACCCCAACTTCGAGGTTCGTCGAGTAGTCGGGGACGAGCGACGAAGGAGCGAGAACCCGACGTATCGAGACGCGGCGAGCCAAGACGCAGCCCCGTTCGCTACCCACCAATCATCCACAACCAGTGGTCGCAGGATGTTGTCCACAACCCCCATGGTTGAGCGGAAATCATGGCCCCGGACTGTCGGTGGTCAGTGCTTGAGTAGACCCATGGCCAAGCACCTCGACGACACCCAGGATCACCCGATCCTGCGGTTCCTCGACGTCCTCGAGCGCGGCCTGGACGAGATCGCCGAGACACCTGCCTGGTCCCTCACCACCACCGAGACCACGCAGGTGGTGTCGAGGTTGGAAGCAGACCTGGCCAGGTTGGCCGAGGTCGAAGCGCGTGCTCTGACCCAGGCCGAGACGCTCGACCTCCACGGCGCCGCCGGCGCGAAATCGGTCGCGGTCTGGTTGGCGATGACCACCCGACTGACCCGCACCGAAGCCGACCGCCGGACCCGCCTGGCCAAGCAGCTGGTCACCCACGACCAGACCCGCGAAGCCATGGGCGCCGGTGCAGTCCTGCCGCAGCAGGCGGTGGTGATCACGAAAGCCGTCGATGCGTTGGACAACACCGGACACCGTGATGCAGCCGAGGCGCACCTGATCAAGGAAGCCGGACACTTCGACGCCCACAAGCTCGCCGAGCTCGGCCGCCGGATCCTGGAGACCGTCGACCCCGACAAGGCCGATGAGCATGAGGCGAAGCTGCTGGAGAAGCAGGAAGCCAAAGCACGGAAGAACACCCAGTTCCGGATCTACGACGACGGCGAAGGCCTGTCGCATGGCCGGTTCACGATGCCGACCGCGCAGGCCGAGATGCTGCGCAAGGCCCTGCAAGCCCTCGCCGCCCCGAAGCACGTCCGCGCGACCGAGGGTGCCGGCTCGTACGACTACGAGAAGCCGACCCCGGAGAAGCTCGGCAAGGCGTTCTGCGAGTACGTCGAGCGGCTACCCCGCAGACCTGCTCCCCGCCATGGGCGGGATCAACGCCACCGTGATCGTCACGGTCGACGTCGAGACCCTCCGCGGTGCGCACCAGGCAGCGCACCTCGACACCGGCCACGCGATCTCACCCGGGCAGCTACGCCGCTGGGCCTGCGAGGCCAAGCTCCTCCCCGCCGTCATGGACGGCACGTCCCACGTCCTCGACCTCGGACGCTCCAAAAGGTTCCACACCACAGCCCAGCGACTGGCGCTGTCGATCGAGCAGCAGACCTGCCAGCACCCCACCTGCGACACCCCTGGGGCCTTCTGCCACACCCACCACAACACCCCCTGGAGCCAGGGCGGCGGCACCAACACCCAGGACGCCTCGCTCCTCTGCCCGTTCCACCACCACCAGGCCCACGCCACCGGAGAGAGCTACCCCCTCCGCACCTAGCTGAGTTGCTCGAGAACTCTCATGACGCCACGCTCGACCGGATCAGCCAGTGATCGGGTGCGGCTTTGCACCCACAGTGCGCGCACCGCTGCGCTGTCGTGCGGTCGAAAGTATGCGCGAAGTCCCGCCGTGGTCTGGGCGCTCACGCTCAGAACTTGTTCGTGGCTTCGACTTCGCTCATTGATTCGGCACAAGGCGTGCGTCTTACCACCCAGAATGACGCACCCGGACCAGGCCCCCGTCCCGGGAACATCACCGGACGGGTGTTGCGGGACACGGCGCATCTCGTCCGTCGTCTCACGAGCGCCGTCGCCGCTCAGGGTTCGGCTTGTGGGAAGGCGCCAGCCGGCAGTGTCGGCTGGCGAAGGTGAGTCAGGATGCGTCAGATCCGGTCGAGCGTCACCACCCGCACTCCGGAATCGAGCAGCAGGGCGTCGACAGGCGTGAACATCGTCGGCTCGAACGGACCATCGAACATCGGGACCCCAGAACCGATTGCCGCCGGGTTCTGCTTGATCACCAGTCGGTCGACCTCGGGCAGGAGGCTGTGCGCCAACTTGCCCCCACCGGCCAGCCAGATGTCTTTGCCCTCCTCGGTCTTTAGGGTCCTCACCCGATCCAGCGCATCACCGCTGACGACCTCGATGTCTGACCCGGCTGCGGTCGCCAACGTCGTTGAGAACACCAAGTGACGAAGGTGCGGGTAGGCATCATCGAGCCCGGCCGCCACCCCGACCTCATAGGAGGCCCGACCCTCGAGCACGGTGTCGAACACGTGGCCCGGCCCGGCAATGCCCAGGGCTTCACGTGCTGGCGCCGGCAGCGTCTCCGGGAACTTCGACGCAATGAACTCGACGAGGTCTGGTGTGACCGGAAAGAAGCTCTGGGCGCTTGGGTCGCCGCCTTCGGGCCCGGCGATAAAGCCGTCCAGGGTGGTGGCAACGTAGTAGATGAGCTTGCGCATGGGTGTTCCGATCTACGAGATATGGCCAGAAAGGGGTGCTGTACGCCGGCATCAGTTCCCTGGCTGGGCTGGCGGCGCGGGGCACTCTAGCCACCGACGGTGGGCGAACAAAAGTGAAATCATGGCCCAGGGTCGGACTGCCGGTTGAGGATCGCTGCACTGGACAGGGCGTGCGGCAGTCTTGAGGGATGACGATCTCTGATCAACTACCCCTGCAGGGCTCCACGGTATTGCTGCGTGAGGCAGCGAGTAACGACGTCCCGGCGATCGTCGAACTGCTGGTCGACGATCAGCTCGGTGCCAGTCGCGACGGCGCCATGGGTGACAACGGGCTGCGGCCATATCTCGACGCCTTCAAGGTCATCGATGCGGACCCAGCCCATCTGCTTCTCGTGGCCACAGACGAGGGCCGAGTGGTGGCCACCATGCAGCTGAGTTTCATCCCCGGGCTCGCCCGTCGCGGTGCGCTTCGCGCTCAGATTGAGGCGGTACGGGTCAGTCGTGCTCATCGCGGCCGCGGACTGGGAGCGGTGATGTTCGCCTGGGCGATCGACGAGTCGCGCCGCCGCCGCTGCGCGCTTGTGCAGCTGACCACCGACAAGGCGAGACCAGATGCGCACCGGTTCTATGAGCGGCTCGGATTCGTTGCCTCGCACGAGGGTCTTAAGCTGGCCCTCTGATCCCCCGCAGTCCCACACAAGATCGGCTCGCGGAGCGTGCCAGTGCGGGATCCTCATTCGAAACTGTCGAACTTGCGTCTTGCCGCCGCCTACGACGCACGCTCTCGCCGGCGATGGGCGCGTTCGATCTGGTTATCCTGCGGAATGCCCGAGTTCACCTGGCGACCGGCCAACGAGGCAACGCCCGAGGACGTCGAGGCGGTGTTCGACACCGGCGGCGCTCGCAAGTGTCGCTGCCAGGCGCTGAAGTGCGCCGGCTGGATCTGGCGCGACACCACCCAGGAGCAGCGGGACGCAGCCCTGCTGGAGCAGACCGGTTGCGGCACCGACGGGCCCACCTCCGGCCTGATCGGGTACGTCGACGGCGAGCCGGCGGGCTGGGTCGCCGTCGAGCCGCGGGAGAACTATCCCAGGGTGTGGAGCCGGAAGAAGGCGTGGATGCGGCAGGACCCCGAGCTCGTGGGCGTCTGGTCGGTCACCTGCTTCGTCGTGCGCAAGGGCTTCCGCAAGCAGGGGCTGATGTACGAGCTGGCTGCGGCCACGGTCGAGTACGGACGGCAGGTCGGAGCCCGAGTCCTGGAGGGCTATCCCACCGAGCCGCCGGCCGGCAAGACCGTGATCTGGGACGAGGCCTCGGTCGGGCTGCTGCAAGCCTTCCTCGACGCCGGCTACGAGGTGGTGGACTCACCGACCCTGCGCCGGAGGGTGGTGCGGCATCGGCCGCGCGTCGAGTAGCTGTCAGCGGCCGTAGTGATACCGGCATGCAGCGATACGGATCTCGGCCTCGGTCAGCTTGTAGACCAGACGCTGCTCATCGGTGATCCGCCGTGACCAATAGTCGGCGAAGTCATGCTTGAGCGGTTCAGGCTTTCCGATTCCGGTGTTGCCGTTGCGCTGGATCTCCTGGATCAGCAGGTTGACGCGCTTGAGCACCTTGCGGTCCTGGGCCTGCCACCACAGGTAGTCCTCCCAGGCGTTGGGGTCCCAGACGAGCAACACCGTGTTCAGTCGGCGTCGACCAGATCGTGCTGCTCGCCGTCGCCGGCCTCGAGGCGATCCATGGCGTCGAGCAGGCGACGAGCGTTGGTCGGCGATCGCATGAGATATGCCGCCTCGCGAAGGGACTCGAAGTCGGACAGGGACATGATCACCACCGGCTCGTGGCCGGCTCGGGTGATCACGACCTCCTCGCGGTCGTTGACCACGCTGTCGAGGACCTCGGCGTAGCGGGCCCGGGACTCTGTGTAGCTGAGCGTCTTCATGGCGCCTCCTGTACAGAAAGCTGTGCGGGACCGACGGGGTGCGCACAACCCGCACCAGCGGTGCGAACCGCGCCGTCGCCGAGCCGGCGGGTCGCTGCGCCTGCTACTTCTTCTTGTTCGCCGTTGCCTTCTCGGTGAACGTCTCCTGCGAGCCCTTGTCGCGCTTGTCCGCGCGCTTCTCCTTGATGGACTTGCTGGTCTTCTTGGTCATGCCCTGTCGCGGCGACTTGTCGCTCATGCGGGATCTCTCTGAGAGGAAGCCTGAACGGCTTCGTCCTCAGACACTACGCCTGTGGACCTACGCTGACGGGATGTTGGAGCTGAGCGCACTGGACCTCGAGGAGATCGCGACCGCTCTTCAGGATCAGACCGACTACGAGCATCAGTGGCTCATCGATCCCAAGACCGGCGAGATCGTGTTCTGGACCGCTGACTGCGGCATCGACGGGACGAATCCGGTCGATGTCGACGAGCTCGACCTGATCGCCATCGATCCGGTTCCCTCGAGGGTGTGGTTCGGCGACATGGCCGACTTCGCGGAGGGGATCAGCGACGAGGTTGCCGGCGCCAGGCTCGAGCGGAGCCTGCGCGGGCGCGGCGCATTCCGACACTTCAGGGACGAGCTCTACCGCTGCCGGCCGGACCTGGTCTCGGTGTGGCTCTCGTTCCACCGGGCGCGTGCCCGGCGTCGTGCCGTTGGGTGGCTTGTCGACGTCCAGCTCGTCGACGATGCCGCCGCACAGCAGTACCTGGCCGAGCACCCGGACCCAGTCCTGCCCTGAGCTGTCAGTCGGCGCGGGCAGTCCGAGCTGTCAGTCGGCCACGGTCGCGGCCGCGAGCGCCGCAGCCACCTCGTCGACGTGGTCGGTGGTGACCAGCCCGGTGGTCACGCGCAGGTGGGGGGAGGCCTCGGTGTCGGCGGCGACGAAGGGCGCGCCGGAGGCGACGCGGATGCCGAGGGCGGCCAGGTGCAGCTGGGCGGCGCGCTCGTCGCGGACCGGGAGCCAGAGGTTGATGCCGTCGGGCTGGGCCACGTCGACGCCGTACGCCGCCAACCGCTCGACCACCTGTCGTTGTCGGCCGAAGTACTGGCGCCGGGCCTCGGCCACCTCGTCCATCGACTGGGCGGAGGTGAGCAGGTCGAGCAAGATCGACTGGAGCATCCGTGAGGTCCAGCCGGGGCCGAGCATGCGGCGCGCGACCAGCTGGTCGACCAGCGCGGCGGGACCGCCGAGGGCGGCGATGCGCAGGTCGGGGCCGTGCGACTTCGAGAAGCTCCGCACGTGGACGACCTGGCCGGGCAGGTGCGCGCCGATCGAGACGTCGGGGGAGGTGCTGATCGCGCCGGAGTGGTCGTCCTCGATCACGATCGGCGCGCCGCTGCCGGCCCTGCGCAGCACGCCGGCCAGCGCCTTCGCGCGCGCCGGCGTCATCGAGCCCCCGGTCGGGTTGTGGGCGCGGGGCTGCAGCACGACCGCCACCGGTCGGGTGCTCAGCGCCACCCGCAGCGCCTCCGGGCGCACGCCTTCGCCGTCCAGCGTCACCGGCACGACCTCGGCGCCGAGAGCATCGACGAGGTCGTAGAACGGCGGGAAGCCGGGTGACTCGAGCACGACCCGGTCGCCGTAGGAGACCAGCTGCTCGAGGGTGCGGGTCACCGCGTCGGTGGCGCCGTCGACGACGGTGACGGACTCAGGGGGATAGGGCCAGGTGGCCAGCAGCGTCTCGCCGAGCATCGGCAGCACCGGCACCTCCTGGTAGACCCAGGTGTCGGCGCGCGAGGAGACCCGACCGAGGGCAGGACCGAGCGAGGGCAGGAGGGTCGCGTCGGGGGTGCCGCGGGAGAGGTCGAGACGCAGGTCCTCGGGCCCCGGTCCGGTGGTGCCGAGCAGGCCGCGCTGGCGCGGGCTGAGCCACTCCGGGCGGTCCTCGCGCACGAACGTGCCGGCCCGCCCGCGCGAGATCACGAGTCCGGTACGACGCAGCGCCTGCCAGGCCGCGCTCACGGTGGCGGGGGAGACCCCGAGCTCGGTAGCGACGTCGCGGACCGTGGGCAGCCGCTCTCCGGGGCCCAGCTCGCCGGCCCGGATCGCGCGGCTGAACGCGCCGGCGATCCCGCGTGGGGTGCGGTCCTCGACCGGGCCCCAGGCAGGGGTGCTCGTGGGTGAGCCCGCGACCATGCCCACCTCCACGACGACTGCCGTCGGCGAAGTCTTGCGGCTCCAACCCTTGACAGGAGAGTAATCAAAGCGAAATGTTCAACTCGCAAGATAACAGAAATGCGGAACCCGGTTGACTGAGCTTCGGAGGACCCGTTGACGATCGTAAGAGCCGCCATCACGCAGACCACGTGGACCGGCGACAAGGAGTCCATGCTCGACAAGCACGAGCAGTTCGCCCGTGATGCCAAGGAGCAGGGAGCGCAGGTCATCTGCTTCCAGGAGCTCTTCTACGGTCCGTACTTCGGGATCACCCAGGACCAGAAGTACTACCGCTACGCCGAGCCCGCCGACGGCCCCATCGTGCAGCGCTTCGCGGCCCTGGCCGCCGAGCTGAGCATGGTGATGGTGCTCCCGATCTACGAGGAGGAGCAGACCGGCGTCTACTACAACACCGCGGTGGTGGTGGATGCCGACGGCACGATCCTCGGCAAGTACCGCAAGCACCACATCCCCCACGTGGAGAAGTTCTGGGAGAAGTTCTACTTCCGCCCCGGCAACCTCGGCTACCCCGTCTTCGACACCGCGGTCGGCAAGATCGGCGTCTACATCTGCTACGACCGCCACTTCCCCGAGGGCTGGCGCGAGCTCGGGCTGAACGGCGCCCACATGGTCTTCAACCCCAACGCCACCAAGCCGGGGCTCTCCAACCGGCTGTGGGAGGTCGAGCAGCCGTGCGCCGCGGTCGCCAACGGCTACTTCGTGCTGGCCCCCAACCGGGTCGGCCTCGAGGACAACGAGTACGGCGACGAGGCGGTCAACTTCTACGGCACCAGCCAGGTCGTCGACCCGCGCGGCAACTACGTCGGTGAGCTCGGCTCGAGCGAGCACGAGGAGATCCTCGTGCGCGACCTCGACCTCGACCTGGTGCAGCAGATGCGCGACGACTGGCAGTTCTACCGCGACCGTCGTCCCGACTCCTACACCGCGATCGCCAAGCCCTGAGGAGCACGCCATGTCCACGATCCTGATCCGCGGCGGCACCGTCGTCAGCTCCACCGGCCGCACGGCCGCCGACGTGCTGGTGGACGGCGAGAAGATCGTCGCCGTCCTCGCTCCCGGCTCCACGCTGCTCGGCACCGACCTCGCTGCGGGGGTCGACCAGGTGATCGAGGCCGCTGGCAAGTACGTCATCCCCGGCGGCATCGACGCCCACACCCACATGCAGCTGCCGTTCGGCGGCACCGAGGCCAGCGACACCTTCGAGACCGGCACGACCGCGGCAGCCTGGGGCGGCACGACGTCGATCATCGACTTCGCGGTGCAGAAGACCGGTGAGGCCGTGGAGACCGGGCTCGAGGCCTGGCACGAGAAGGCCCGCGGCAACTGCGCGGTCGACTACGGCTTCCACCAGATCATCGGCGGCGTCGACGAGCAGTCGCTCAAGGCGATGGAGACCCTCGTCGACGAGGGCATCACCAGCTACAAGCTCTTCATGGCCTACCCCGGCGTCTTCTACTCCGACGACGCCCAGATCCTGCGGGCCATGCAGAAGGCCGCCGACCTCGGTCTGCTCACGATGATGCACGCCGAGAACGGCCCGGCGATCGACGTCCTCGCCCAGCAGCTCTACGACGCCGGCAAGACCACGCCGTACTTCCACGGCGTCGCCCGCGCCTGGCAGATGGAGGAGGAGGCCACGCACCGCGCGATCATGCTGGCCGACCTCACCGAGGCTCCGCTCTACGTCGTGCACGTGAGCGCGAAGCAGGCCGTGGCCCAGCTCGCCGCTGCCCGCGACCGCGGCAAGAACGTCTTCGGGGAGACCTGTCCGCAGTACCTCTACCTCTCGCTCGAGGAGCAGCTCGGCGCCCAGGGCGACCCGACGTGGGGCGACTTCGAGGGAGCCAAGTGGGTCTGCTCGACCCCGCTGCGCTCGCGCGCGGACGGCCACCAGGACGCCATGTGGCAGGGCCTGCGCACCAACGACCTCCAGATGGTCTCCACCGACCACTGCCCGTTCTGCATGAAGGACCAGAAGGAGCTCGGTCGCGGCGACTTCCGCGCGATCCCCAACGGCATCGGCTCGATCGAGCACCGCCTCGACCTGATGTACCAGGGCGTCGTCACCGGCGAGATCAGCCTGGAGCGCTGGGTCGAGCTCACCTCGACGACGCCGGCACGGATGTTCGGCCTCTACGGCACCAAGGGCGTCATCGCCCCGGGCGCCGACGCCGACATCGTCGTCTACGACCCGGCGGGGCACACCTCGATCGGCGTGGGGAAGACGCACCACATGAACATGGACCACTCCGCCTGGGAGGGCTACGAGATCGACGGTCACGTCGACGTCGTGATCTCGCGCGGCTCGGTCCTCGTCTCCGACGGGGCCTTCCACGGCCGCGCCGGGCACGGGCAGTACCTCAAGCGCGGCCTGACCCAGTACCTCGTCTGACGCAGCAACTCGTCTGATCCCACCACCCAGAGGAGCACTCCATGGACTTCGGCGTCGTGCTGCAGACCAACCCGCCGGCCTGGCGCACCGTCGCCCTGGCCAAGCTCGCCGAGGAGCACGGGTTCGACTACGTGTGGACCTTCGACTCCCACCTGCTCTGGCAGGAGCCCTACGTCATCTACTCAGCGATCCTCGCCGAGACCAAGCGGGTGATCGTCGGGCCGATGGTCACCAACCCGGCCACCCGTGACTGGACGGTCACCGCCTCGGTCTTCGCCACGCTCAACGAGATGTACGGCAACCGCACGGTGTGCGGCATCGGTCGTGGCGACTCCGCGGTGCGCGTGCTCAACGGCAAGCCGACGACCCTCAAGGACGTCCGCGAGGCCACCCACGTCATCCGTGAGCTGGCCAACTGCCGCCCGGTCGAGCTCAACGGCACCACCCTGCAGTTCCCCTGGGCGCGGTCGTCCTCGCTCGAGGTGTGGGTGGCGGCGTACGGACCGATGGCGCTCAAGGCGGCCGGCGAGGTCGGCGACGGCTTCATCCTCCAGCTCGCCGACGTCGACATCGCGCGCTGGATGATCGGTGCGGTGCGCAAGGCCGCCGAGGAGGCCGGCCGCGATCCCGACTCCCTCACGTTCTGCGTGGCTGCCCCGGCCTACGTCGGCGAGGACAGCCCCGAGGCGCGGGCCCACATGCGGGAGCAGTGCCGCTGGTTCGGCGGCATGGTCGGCAACCACGTGGCCGACATCGTGGCCAAGTACGGCAGCGACCCGGACGCGGGCGTGCCGCAGGCCCTGACCGACTACATCAAGGGCCGCGAGGGCTACGACTACAACGAGCACGGTCAGGCGGGCAACACCCACGCCGACTTCGTGCCCGACGAGATCGTCGAGCGCTTCTGCATCCTCGGCACCCCGGCCGAGCACGTCGCCAAGCTCGAGGAGCTCAAGGCGGTCGGCGTCGATCAGTTCGCGGTCTACCTCCAGCACGACAACAAGGAGGAGACGCTGCGCATGTACGGCGAGTCCATCATGCCGCAGCTGCGCGAGCACGTGACGGCGAAGGCCTGACTGCCGGTGTCCGCAACCGTCCTGACGACCGCCGCTCCCGGGCTGGCGAGCGCCCGAGCGCGGCTCGTCACCGGCGCCTGGCCGGCGCTGCGCTCTGCGCTGTACGGCGTCCTCGGGTTGTTCGCGGTGGCCGGGCTGTGGGAGGGCTACAAGGCCCTGGTCCCGGCGAACGGCGTCGTCATCGGCGACAACCGCGTGCTGCCCCGCACCACCGACCTCGCCATGCCCCACGTCTGGGACATGGTCCAGCGACTCGGCGAACCGGTCTCCAGCCTGGCCGGCGCCGAGGCCCTGTGGCGGGTGGTGGCTGACGCCGTGCTCGTCTCGCTCCGCGTCGCAGCGGCGGGCTGGGTCGCCGGCACGACGATCGGGCTGCTGCTCGCCCTGCTGATGGCGCGGTCGCGGGTCGCCGAGTGGGGCCTGCTGCCCTGGATCGTGCTCAGCCAGACCGTCCCGCTGATCGCCTTCGCCCCGATGGTCCGCAGCTGGGGGTCACGGATCGAGATCGGCACCTGGCAGTGGCCGCCCTGGATGTCGGTGGCCCTGATCGCCAGCTACCTGGCGTTCTTCCCCGTGGCGGTCGGTGCGCTGCGCGGGCTCCAGTCGTCCTCGCCGATCCACACCGAGCTGATGCACACCTACGACGCCGGCTGGTGGGCGACGCTGCGCCGGGTGCGGCTGCCGTCCGCGGTCCCCTACCTCCTGCCCGCGCTGCGCCTGGGTGCGGCGGGAGCCGTCGTCGGCACCGTCGTCGCCGAGGTCTCGATCGTCTACCCCGACGGCATCGGCCGGATGCTGATCACCTACGCCGGGCAGGCCTCCGGCGACCCCGAGAAGGCGTGGGCGCCGATCTTCGGCGCCGTCGTCCTCGGCCTGGTCGCCGCCGGGTTCGTGGCGCTGCTCGGACTGTTGTTACGCGGATACCGACGTGGAGAGGCTCCATGAGCAACCCGAATCCAGTGCCCACCCAGGACAGCCCTGTGCCCACCCTGGACAGCCCAGTGCCCACCCAGGACGCCGTGCGCGTGGCTGCCGTGACCAAGACGTTCGGCTCGCGCAAGGACCAGGTCGTCGCGCTCTCCGAGGTCGAGCTGACGGTCGCGGCCGGCGAGTTCGTGGCGCTCATCGGTCCGTCGGGCTGCGGCAAGTCGACGCTGATGCGTCTCATCGCCGATCTCGAGCAGCCGACCTCCGGTGCGCTGGAGGTGTTCGGGAAGTCCGCAGCCCAGGCGCGCGTCGACCAGGACTACGGCATCGCCTTCCAGCAGGCCGGGCTGCTGCCCTGGCGCACGGTGGCAGGCAACATCGCGCTGCCCCTCGAGCTGCACGGTGCCTCGCGGTCCGAGCGCAAGCAGCGCGTCGCCGAGCTCGTGGAGATGGTGGGGCTCGCCGACTTCGCCAAGTCCCGCCCCGACCAGCTCTCGGGCGGCATGCAGCAACGGGTCGCGATCGCGAGGTCCCTGGCCGAGCGCCCGCGGCTCCTGCTGATGGACGAGCCGTTCGGTGCCCTCGACGAGATGACCCGCGAGCGGATGCAGGCCGAGCTGGCCCGGATCTCCTACGAGACCGGCGCTGCAGTGGTCTTCGTGACCCACTCCATCCCGGAGGCGGTCTTCCTCGCCGACCGGGTCGTGGTGATGTCGGCGCGTCCGGGTCGGATCACCGAGGAGATCGTCACCGGCATCGGACGCGACGTCGTGCGCGACCAGAAGCTGCGCGAGGACCCGGCCTTCTTCACCAAGGTCACCGAGGTGCGCGAGGCCCTGCACGGTGCCCCGGTCGCCGCGAGCGGTGCGGAGGAGCGGTGACCGGATCCAACCCGGAGCGCATCGGCCGCATCGTCGCCCCCCTCGTGGTGGGCGTCATCGGTCTGGCTGTGTGGCAGTTCCTGGTCTCGGTGGTCGAGGTCTCGCCCTACCTGCTGCCCGGCCCGGCCGAGATCGGCGAGGAGCTGCGCGACAACGCAGCCGCCATCCGTGAGGCGTTCTGGATCACCGGCGGCAACGCCGCGATCGGCCTGGTCTTCGGAGCCGTGGTCGGGATCGTGCTGGCCGGTCTGGCCGCGTGGGCACGGGTCGTCGACGGCATGCTCGCCTTCGTCGTCGCCTCGCTGGCCGTCGTACCGATCGTGGCCCTGGCGCCGGTGCTGAACTCGATGTACGGCGCCGACAGCGAGTACGGCCGGCGCGCGATCGCCGCGATCGCCGCGTTCGTCCCGATCTACATCAACACCGTGCGCGGCCTGCGCCAGACCACGCCGCAGCACCGCGACCTGATGCACTCCTACGCCGCCTCCGGCTGGCAGACGTTCGGCTCGCTGACGCTGCCGTCCTCGGCCCCGTTCGTCCTCACCGGCATCCGCGTCGCGAGCTCCTTGGCGGTCATCTCCGCCCTGATCGCCGAGTACTTCGGCGGACCTCGCGGAGGGCTCGGGAGCTTCATCGCCACCAGTGCTGCCACCAGCGCCTACGCCCGAGCCTGGGCCTATGTCGCGGCAGCCATCCTGCTCGGGTTGCTTGCCTACGTCGTCACCGTGCTGCTCGAACGCCTGGTGCAGTGGCGACTTCCGACGGGCGCCTCCGCATGACGTCCCCACCAGGCGTCAGCGGGTTCGTCCCCGCTCCACACCGTCCGCCCCTGCACGTCCGAGAGGCGAGCGTTTCTGCTCAGGACTGCCGAAAGGAACCCCCATGTTGAACACCCTGCGCCGCCGCCTCGCGGTCGGCGCCACCATCGCGCTGGCGGCCACCACGCTCGCCGCCTGCGGGAGCGACGACAGCGGCGGCACCAACGCCGACGGCCTCACCGAGGTGACCCTGCAGCTGCAGTGGCTGCCACAGGCCCAGTTCGCCGGCTACTACGCAGCCGTCGACCAGGGCTTCTTCGAGGAGGAGGGCCTCGAGGTGGAGATCGTCCCCTCGGGCGGCGACATCGTGCCCCAGGACGCGCTCGCCAACGGCGACGCCGACTATGCGGTCGCGTGGGTCCCGAAGGTGCTCGGCTCCATCGAGCAGGGCGCCAACCTGACCAACATCGCGCAGATCTTCCAGCGCTCGGGCACCCTCCAGGTCTCGATGGCCGACTCCGGGATCACCTCGGTGGCCGACTTCGAGGGCCAGCGGATCGGGTCGTGGGGTTTCGGCAACGAGTGGGAGATCTTCGCCGCGATGGCCGCTGAGGGCCTCGACGCCTCGTCGGTCTCGATCGTCACCCAGGACTTCAACATGAACGCCTTCCTGCAGGGCGACATCGACGCGGCCCAGGCGATGACCTACAACGAGTACGCGCAGGTCCTCGAGACGCCGAACCCCGACACCGGCGAGCTCTACCAGCCCGAGGACTTCAACGTGATCTCCTACGCCGACACCGAGGGCGGCATGCTCCAGGACGCGCTCTGGGCCGACACCGAGCGCCTGCAGACCGACGACGACTACGCCCAGACGACGGTCGCCTTCCTCAAGGCGGTCATCAAGGGCTGGGCCTTCGCGCGTGACAACGTCGAGCAGGCCGCGGACATCACCGTCGCTGCCGGCTCGAGCTGGGGCCCGAGCCACGAGCTGTGGATGGCCAACGAGACCAACAAGCTCATCTGGCCGGCCGACAACGGCATCGGCGTGATCGACCCGGCTGCCTGGGACCAGACCGTGCAGGGAGCCCTCGCCGCGGTGAACGAGCAGGGCCAGAACCTCATCACCACCGAGCCGCCGGCGACGGCGTACGACAACACCTACATCGAGCAGGCGATCGACGAGCTCGGCGACGAGGTCGACACCACGGGTGCCGACTACACGCCGATCGACGTCGAGCTCGTCGAGGGCGGCAACTAGCACCAGACGCCACGGGTCTCGGGACCCGTGGCCTCCGCACCACCACCGACAACCCAGAGGAGGCCGACGATGACGACGGCGACCCAGCACGACCTCGACGCCCGGGCCTACGCACTCGACCGCGCCCACGTCTTCCACTCCTGGTCCGCCCAGGCGACGCTCGACCCGATGGTCATCGAGAGCGGTCTCGGCTCCCACGTCTGGGACCACTCCGGTCGGCGCTACCTCGACTTCTCCAGCCAGCTGGTCAACGTCAACATCGGCCACCAGCACCCAGCAGTCGTCGCCGCGATCCAGGAGCAGGCCGCGCTGCTGACCACCATCTCGCCGCCCACGGCCAACCTCGCTCGCGGGGAGGCCGCCCGGCGCATCACCGACCGGGCGCCTGACGGCATGAACAAGGTGTTCTTCACCAACGGCGGTGCCGACGCGATCGAGAACGCCATCCGGATGGCGCGGCTGCACACCGGTCGCGACAAGGTGCTCTCGCGCTACCGCAGCTATCACGGCAACACCGGTTCGGCGATCGTCGCGACCGGTGACTGGCGCCGGATCCCCAACGAGTTCTCCCGGGGCCACGTGCACGTCTTCGGGCCCTACCTCTACCGCTCGGACTTCTGGGCGACGACGCCCGAGGAGGAGTGCGAGCGGTCGCTGACCCACCTGCGCCGCGTGATCGAGTGCGAGGGACCGACCGGGATCGCGGCCGTGCTGCTGGAGACGATCCCCGGCACGGCCGGCGTCCTGGTGCCGCCGGAGGGCTACCTCGCCGGTGTCCGTGCACTGTGCGACCAGCACGGGATCATGCTGATCCTCGACGAGGTGATGGCCGGGTTCGGCCGCACGGGGGAGTGGTTCGCCTTCGACGGCTTCGACCTCGGCGGCGGTCGTCCCGACCTCATCGCCTTCGCCAAGGGCGTCAACTCCGGCTACGTGCCGGTGGGCGGGGTCGTGATCTCCGACGAGATCGCCGCCGACTTCGACGAGACCGTGTTCCCCGGGGGCCTCACCTACTCCGGCCACCCGCTGGCCGCGGCCTCCATCGTCGCCGCCCTCGACGCCATGCAGGAGGAGGGCATCGTCGACAACGCCAAGCGGATCGGCACCGACGTGCTCGGCCCGGGACTGCACGCCCTCGCCGAGAAGCACCCGGTGATCGGCGAGGTCCGCGGTCGTGGGGTGTTCTGGGCGATCGAGCTCGTGGCCGACCGGGCCACGCGTGCGCCGGTCGCGCCGGCGCTCATCGGCCGCGCCAAGACCGAGATGCTCGCTCGCGGCCTGCTGCCGTTCGCCGCCGACAACCGCATCCACGCGGTGCCACCGTGCGTGGTCACCGATGACGAGGTCGCCGAGGCGTTGGCGATCTATGACGACGTGTTCACCATTCTCGACGAGGAGCTGTAAGCCATGACGACCACCGCCACCACCACCGACGGCGCCGACCTGCCCGTGCTCGACCACTGGATCGGTGGGGCCGGCGCGGCCGGCACCTCCACTCGCACGAGCCCGGTCTACGACCCGGCCCTGGGCGAGGTGACCAAGCACGTGCGCCTCGCCTCGACCGCCGACGTCGATGCGGCCGTGGAGGTCGCGCGGGCGGCCTTCGTGGGCGCGCAGGGCTGGGGCAGCTCCTCGACCGCCAAGCGGCAGCAGGTGATGTTCGCCTTCCGCGAGCTGGTCAACGCGCGCAAGGGCGAGCTGGCCGCGATCCTCACCTCCGAGCACGGCAAGGTGCTCTCCGATGCCGCCGGCGAGGTCGCGCGCGGCCTCGAGGTCGTGGAGTTCGCCTGCGGCATGCCGCACCTGTCGAAGGGGTCCTACTCGGAGAACGTCTCCACCGACGTCGACGTCTACTCGATCAAGCAGCCGCTGGGCGTCGTGGGGATCATCAGCCCCTTCAACTTCCCCGCGATGGTGCCGATGTGGTTCTTCCCGATCGCGATCGCCACCGGCAACACCGTGGTGCTGAAGCCGAGCGAGAAGGACCCGAGCGTGGCCAACTGGATGGCTGAGCTGTTCGCCGAGGCCGGCCTGCCCGACGGGGTCTTCAACGTCGTGCACGGCGACAAGGAGGCCGTCGACGCCCTGCTGGTGCACCCCGACGTCGCCTCGATCTCGTTCGTCGGCTCGACGCCGATCGCCCGCTACGTCTACGAGACCGGCACCGCCCACGGCAAGCGCGTGCAGGCCCTCGGCGGCGCGAAGAACCACATGCTCGTGCTGCCCGACGCCGACCTCGACCTCGTCGCGGACGCGGCCGTCAACGCCGGCTTCGGCTCGGCCGGGGAGCGCTGCATGGCGGTCTCGGTCGTGCTCGCGATCGACACGATCGCCGACGAGGTCGTCTCCCGGGTGCGTGACCGGATGGGCAAGCTCGTCACCGGCGACGGCCGTGGCTCGGCCGACATGGGGCCGTTGATCACCCGGGAGCACCGCGACAAGGTCGCCGGCTACCTCGACGTGGCCACCACCGACGGTGCTGACCTGGTCGTCGACGGGCGCGACGTGAAGCCCGACGGCGCGGCCGACGGGTTCTGGCTCGGGCCGACGTTGATCGACAAGGTGCCGACCACCTCGACGGTCTACAGCGACGAGATCTTCGGACCGGTGCTCTCGGTCGTGCGGGTGGCGTCGTACGACGAAGGGCTGGCGTTGATCAACGGCAGCCCCTACGGCAACGGCACGGCGATCTTCACCAACGACGGAGGCGCCGCGCGGCGCTTCCAGCGCGAGGTCGAGGTCGGGATGGTCGGCATCAACGTGCCGATCCCGGTGCCCGTCGCCTACCACTCCTTCGGCGGCTGGAAGGCCTCGCTCTTCGGGGACGCCAAGGCCTACGGTCCGCACGGCGTCGACTTCTTCACGCGGGAGAAGGCCATCACGAGCCGGTGGCCCGACCCGAGCCACGGCGGCATCAACCTGGGCTTCCCGCAGAACACCTGAGCGCCATCCCCGAGCGCGGGACCGCATCATCCGATCGGGCAGGGCTCTGGCCCGATCGGGTGGTTCGGTGACCACCCATGGCCCGAACGGGTCAGGCAGGGCAAAGATGGACCCATGAGCGCCAGCACCCCCGTCGTCGACGTCCGCGGGCTGCACGTGCGCTTCGGCGAGGTGGAGGCCGTGAGCGGCGTCGACCTCGAGGCGTACGCCGGCCAGTCGACCGCGCTGCTCGGCCGCAACGGCGCCGGCAAGTCGACGACGATGCGCGTGCTCGCGGGCGTCGTGCCGGCCACGGCCGGCACGGTGCTGGTGGCCGGCCACGACGTACGGCACGAGCCCCTGCTCGCCAAGCAGGCCGTGGGCTACTGCCCCGACGTGGGTGGCCTGGTGCCGCGCGCGACCCCCTGGGAGCACGTCCAGCTCGCGGCGCGCCTGCGCCGGCTCACGGGGTGGGAGGACCGTGGCCGCGACCTGCTCGAGCGCTTCGAGCTCGGCGACGTCGCGCACCGCGTGACGGCCGGGTTCTCCCACGGCATGGGACGTCGGCTCAGCGTCGTGCTGGCGGCGTTGCACGACCCCGAGGTGCTGCTGCTCGACGAGCCCTTCGACGGGGTCGACCCGATCGGGGTGGAAGCGACGATGGAGGTCATCAGCGACGCCCGGGCCCGCGGCGCCTGCGTGCTCGTCTCCACCCACCTGCGCGAGCTCGCCGTCGAGGCCTGCAGCACCGTCAGCGTCCTGCGGGGCGGCTCGCGCGTCGCGACCCTCGCCGCGAGCGAGATGCTCGGCGAGGAGGGTGCTCGTGCCTACCGCGGTCTCCTCGACTGACCCACGCTCCGGCGTGCTCGTCACCGGGGTGCGCAACGCCCACCGGGCCGTCGTCGACGTCGGCCACCTGCTCCGCTTCCGGGCCGCCACCGTGCGTCATCCCTGGCTGGCAGTGCTGGGTGGGGTCGGGTTCCTCGCACTGACCGCCGCCATCGCGGTGGTGCCGGCACACGTGGCCGATGCCGGTGGCGACGGCCGCGCCCTGGACGTGTTGATCGTGCTGCCCACGGCGCTCGCCGGCTTCTTGTTGCTGGCCGTGGTGTCGGCGGCGGCCTCGGGTGGTGGTCGCGAGCTGCTGGCCCGCGACGCGGCCTCCATCCACCCGCTCAGCGCCACCACGGACCATCTCGGCTCCCTGCTGCTGGTGCCGCTCAACATCGCCTGGCTGCTCCAGGTCTGGATGCTGCTGGGCGCCACGGCGTACGCCGTCGGGCCCGACGACGTGGGGCGTGCCCAGGTCGTCCTGGTGCTCTACATCTTCTGCGCGACCGCGTTCGCCCAGGTGCTGGCGTGGATCCTGGAGGGCGTCCGAAGAGTGCCGCACGGCATCGCGGGCATCCGCATGCTCAACGTCGTGGTCTTCGGTGTGGCGCTCGGGCTCCAGCTGTCCAACCAGATGCTCGCGGTCTTCGACCAGGTGCCGACGCGGGTCTTCGTGCTCTGGATGATCGACGGCTTCACGCTGCGGTGGGGGCTGGGGGTGCTGGGGCTGATGGTGAGCCTCGTCCTCCTGATCGCGCTGGGCGCCCTGCCGGCTCGCATCGCGGCCTACCGCGTGCCACGCGACGAGCTGCGCGTCGAGGCCGGTCGCTACGCCGCCCGGCCCCCCGCCCGCTCCGAGCTCGCGGCGCTCGTGCGCACCGACCGCGGCTCGGTCTGGCGCGCGGTGCCGATGCGCCGCGGCGTCGCGGTGCTCGCGATCGGGCCCGGGATCGTGGCGCTGCTCGGCGACCTGTCGTGGTCGTCGATGACGATCCTGCCCGGCCTGGTGGCCTCCGGCGGCGCGCTGCTCTACGGCGTCAACGTCTGGTGCCTCGACAGTCGCGGAGCCCTGTGGCGCGAGAGCCTGCCGGTGCGACCCACCCTGGTCTTCGACGCTCGGGCGCTGGTGCTCGCCGAGTTCCTCCTCGCTGCCTCGTTGCTCACCGTGGCGGTGGCCGGTCTGCGCGCGGGCTTGCCGAGCATCGAGCAGCTCGTCGCCCTGGTCGCCACCCTCACGGTCGTCACCCTCCAGGTCGTCGCGGCGTCGATGCGTTGGTCGCTCCAGCGTCCGTTCGCGGTCGACCTGCGCTCGTCCCGGGCCACCCCCGCGCCACCGATGACGATGGTCGGCTACTCCGCGCGGCTCGCGCTCACCACGACGGTGACCGGCCTGATCTTCTCCGGGCTGTCGCAGACCCCGCAGTGGGGGATCTCGATCCTGGTCGCGGTGGCCCTGGGCTCCTGGTCGGCGCTGCGCCTGCTCCGCACCCGCCGGGCCTGGTCCGACCCGGTGGAGCGGGCGCGCGTCATCACCGCGGTCGCCGCCGCCTGATCAGCGCGAGGCTGTGGCGCAGTCGGCCTGGGTGGTGCTGAACCGGTTGACGGCCACGCTGGAGAAGTCGCCCAGGAGTGCGTCGACCAGAGCGGTGCGGGCCTGCTCCTCGGTGAGGCCGTCGGCCAGGCACGCCCGGAACGCTGCTGCATCGACGGCACCCTTGCTCTGCACGAGCACGGCGCGGGTGGCTGCATCGAGATAGCTGACGCAACCGAGCTGGGCATCGACCCAGGCCTGCGCGGTGGCCTCGTCGAAGGGCGGCGCCGTCGTCGGCACCTCGCCCCCTTCGTCGACCAGGCCCGCCGCTTCGAGGTCGAACCCGCTCCCGACCAGTGCCTCGGCGAAGCATCGTCCGTCGCGGAGGTCGGCCGGCTCGGCGTCGTCGCCGGCATACAACGCCGCGAGCCCTGGTCGGGGGTCGGTCGAGGCGGTCGTCGTGGGGTCCGGCGTCGCGGGGTCGTTGTTCGAGCACCCGACCAGCAAGGCCAGCACGGCGGTCGTGATGACCAGGGACAACAGGGCGCGGGGCACGCAGCCGATCCTGGCACGACCGCCTAGGGTCGGTCCGTGGACTTCTCACCTTCGCCCCGGGCCGCTGACCTGACCGAACGCGTGCGCGCGTTCATCGCCGACGAGATCGCCCCGGTGGAGCCCGACTACCACCGTGACCTGGCCGAGCTGCGGCGTACGGCGGGATCCGGCGGAAGCGACCCGTGGCAGCCGTTGCCGATCATCGAGGAGCTGAAGGCCAAGGCCCGGGCGCTCGGGTTGTGGAACCTCTTCCTGCCCCACGAGCATGCAGGCGAGTACGCCGCCCGGTTCGGCACCGACGGTGGTGAGGGTCTGACCAACGTCGACTACGCCCCCATCGCCGAGCTCACCGGCGGCTCGGCCCTGGCGCCGGTCGTCTTCAACTGCAACGCCCCCGACACCGGCAACATGGAGGTGCTGCTGCGCTACGGCACCGAGGCGCAGCGCGCGGAGTGGCTCGAGCCGTTGCTCGACGGCCGCATCCGCAGCGCCTTCACGATGACCGAGCCCGATGTCGCGTCCTCGGATGCCACCAACATGGCCGCGACCGCGGTGGTCGACGGCGACGAGATGGTCATCAACGGCAGCAAGTGGTGGTCGACCGGCGTGGGTCACCCCGACTGCAAGGTCTTCGTCTTCATGGGCCTGACCGATCCTGAC
Organism: uncultured Actinomycetota bacterium; assembly: GCA_963760515.1. Lineage (GTDB taxonomy): Bacteria > Actinomycetota > Actinomycetes > Propionibacteriales > Nocardioidaceae > Nocardioides. The sequence goes on along the minus strand of CAVXDL010000006.1, from coordinate 873,634 downwards.
GCCGACCGTCACCGCCGCCACTCGATGGTGCTCGTGCCGGCCGACGCCCCCGGGGTCAAGATCGAGCGGATGCTCAACACGATGGGCTACTACGACGAGCCGTTCGGCCACGGCGAGGTGTCGTTCACCGACGTCCGCGTGCCGCTGAGCAACGCCATCGGCGGCCCGGGTGAGGCCTTCGCGATCGCGCAGGGCCGACTCGGTCCGGGGCGGGTGCACCACTGCATGCGGCTCATCGGCCTGGCCGAGATGGCGCTCAAGCTGGCCTGTGAGCGCGGCCTGGAGCGCAGCGCCTTCGGCAAGCCGCTGGCCAACCTCGGCGGCAACCGCGAGCGCATCGCCGATGCCCGCATCGCCATCGACTCCACCCGGCTGCTGGTGCTCAACGCCGCCTGGAAGCTCGACGTCGGTGGTCCGATGAACGCGCTCAGCGAGGTCGCCCAGATCAAGGTCGCGGCACCCAACATGGCCCAGAAGGTCGTCGACATGGCAATGCAGCTGCACGGCGGCGGCGGGCTCTCCGACGACCACCCGCTGGCCGGTGCCTGGGTCAACGCCCGGGCGCTGCGACTGGCCGACGGTCCCGACGAGGTGCACCGCGGCGTGATCGCGCGCCTCGAGCTCGGCAAGTACGGCGCGAGCCGGTGAGCGCCGCGACCGACTCCGGCAACCCCGCCAAGGCGGTCCGCGACGAGGACGCCTTCGACGTCGAGGCCGTCGCGGCCTGGCTGGGGCGCGGCCCGATCGTCGAGGTGCGTCAGTACGCTGGCGGAGCCTCCAACCTGACCTACCTGCTGCGCTACGACGAGGCCTCCGGCCAGCCGGACCTGATCCTGCGTCGACCCCCGGTGGGGGCCAAGGCCAAGGGCGCGCACGACATGGGCCGCGAGTACGTCGTCCAGCAGGCGCTGGCGCCGGTCTTCCCGCTGGTGCCGACGATGGTCGGGCACTGCACCGACGAGTCGGTGATCGGCTCGGAGTTCTACGTCATGGAGAAGCTCGACGGCATCATCCCGCGCCGCGACTTCGGTTTCGAGCTCGAGCCGGCGGCAGTCGCCACGATGTGCGGCAGCGCCCTCGACGTGCTCGTGGCGCTGCACTCGGTGGACGTGACCGCGGTGCCGGAGCTGGCTGCGCTCGGTCGGGGTGACGGGTACGTCGCCCGGCAGGTCGGCGGGTGGACGAAGCGTTTCGCCGACGCCCGCACCGATGACACCGGCGACTGGTCCGACATCACCGGGTGGCTCGCCGAGCACCAGCCGGCCGACGTGGGGCAGCGGCTGATCCACAACGACTTCCGCTTCGACAACCTCGTGCTCGCCGCCGACGACCCGAGCCGGATCATCGGCGTCCTCGACTGGGAGATGGCTACCGTCGGCGACCCGCTGATGGACCTCGGGGGCGCGCTGGCCTACTGGGTGGAGGTGGACGACGACGAGTTCTTCCAGCACTTCAGGCGTCAGCCGACCACGACGCCGGGCATGTGGACGCGCGAGCAGGTCGTCGACTACTACTGCGAGCGGACCGGCATCGAGATGACGCCCGAGCGGTGGCGCTTCTACGAGATCTTCGGGCTGTTCCGGCTGGCCGTGATCGCTCAGCAGATCTGGTACCGCTACGCCAACAAGCAGACCACCAACGAGGCCTACGCCGTGATGGGTCCGGCGGTCGCCTACCTCGAGACGCGCTGTCGGGGCCTGCTCCCGACTGCCGGGGAGCGCTGAGCCGTGGGTCAGCTGATCCTCGTGCGCCACGGCCAGGCGTCCTTCGGCGCCGACGACTACGACGTGCTCTCACCCACCGGTTGGGAGCAGGGCCGAGCGCTCGGTGCGTGGCTGCGCGAGGCAGGCATCGCGCCGACCGCGCTCGTGCAGGGCAGCCTGCGACGACACCGCGAGACCTTGTCGGCGATGGCGGAGTCCGCCGGCTGGGGCGACCTCGCCCCGCAGGTCGACGCCGGCTGGGACGAGTTCGACCACGTCGGCCTGGTGAGTGGGTTCGAGGGGCACTCGGTGGCCGACCTCGACCGACGCAGCTTCCAGGCGCTGTTCGAGCGGGCCACCGCGTCCTGGACCTCTGGTGAGCACGTGGGCGACTTCGAGTCGTACGCCGACTTCCTCGCTCGCGTCCGCGCCTCGCTGGCCCGGGCGGTCGAACGCTGCGGAAGCGGCGAGACCGTCGTCGTGGTGACCTCGGGCGGCCCGGTGGCCGCGGTCTGCGCCGGCCTGGTCGATCCCGACGGCACCGCCCCGGACGCTGAGGGAAGCCAAGCAGTCACCGCCCGCCTGTGGCAGCGCTTCAACACCGTCGCGGTCAACAGCGCGATGTCACGCATCGTCGTGGGCTCCACCGGCGCCCGGCTGCTGACGTTCAACGAGCACCCGCACGCGGTCGGGCCGTTGCTCACCTACCGCTGATCGACGAGCCGGTGTTCAAGAGGTGCTCGCGCCCCGAGACCGCGAACCTCCGGGCCAGCTCGTGCTTGTCATCGTCCGTCAGTGGCACGTAGCGCGCCGGCGGTCGACCGGGCCAGTGGTAGATGGGCTCATCGACGTCCCAGCGCTGGCGCTGCAGCTCACGTTTCAAGATCTTGTTGGAGCCGGTGGCGGGAAGGCTCGTGGACACCCGAATCAGGCGGGGGACTCCCTTGCTGCCCAGGTCCGGACGGGTGGCGAGGAAGGTCGCGAGGTCATCGAGGTCGAGACGGTCGGGACGGTCCGTCTCGATCGCCGCCATCAGCTGGTCTCCGGAGACCGGGTCCGGGACGGCGTAGGCGGCTGCGGCGAGGACCCCGGGGAACTGGCGGAGGGACCGCTCGGTCACGAGGGTGGAGGTGTTCTCACCGTCGACCCGCACCCAGTCACCGCGGCGTCCGGCGAAGTAGACGAACCCGTTGCGGTCGACGTACCCGAGGTCGCCCGACCAGTACCAGCCGTTCTTGAGGCGCTCGGCGTCGGCGAGGTCGTTGGCGTAGTAGCCCTCGAAGCCGGGGCTGCCGGTCTTGTCGACGATCTCCCCGACGGCTTGGTCGGGGTTCTGCAGGAGCCCGCGCTCGTCGAGCACCGCGCGAGCGCACTCGAGCAGGGTCTCTGGATCGACGACCACCACGTCGTCGTGGGCCGGGCGGCCCAACGCAGCCGGCGGCGCAGCCGGGTCAGGAGTCACGACGGCGCCGCCCTCGCTCGAGCCGTAGCCCTCGAGGAGCGGCGCGCCGAAGCGTTGCTCGAAGCGCTCACGGTCGTGCGGTGATGCCTCGGTGCCGAAGCCGCGCGTCAGGCAGTTCTCCCGGTCGGCGTCCGCGGCCGGGGTCGCCAGGATGTAGGCGACGGCCTTGCCGACATAGGTGAAGTAGGTGCACCCGAAGTGTCGGACGTCGTCGACGAACGTGGTGGCCGAGAACCTCGGCACCAGGCAGATCGTCGCCCCGACCACCAGTGCCGGGGCCCACAGCGCCATCAGGGCGTTGCCGTGGAAGAGCGGCATGCAGCAGTAGTCGACGTCGCCCCGGGTGTGCCCGAACTTGGCCACGGCCCGCTCGGCCACGGAGACGAGCCGTCCCTGGCTGCACCGGACAGCCTTCGAGGCCCCGGTGGTGCCGGAGGTGAAGAGCAGGAGCAGCAACGTCTCCGGTGGTGGCACGACCTGCTGCGTGATCTCGTCCGGGGTGGCTCGGAGGCGGTCGGCGTACGGCGACGACGTGACGTCGAGGATGCGACCGGGGTCCAGGCCGAGGTCGAGACCGCTCAGCCGGGCCGAGCCGGCCGTGTCGGTGATGATGAGCTGGCAGTCGGTGAGTCGGATCTCCCCGGCGAGGGTGTCGTCGTCCCGGGTGGGGTTGATGCCGACGATCGTGGCGCCGGACAACGCAGCTCCGCCGAGCCAGAAGATGAACTCCGGGACGTTGTCGAGCAGGACGCCGACGTGGAACGGGCCGGCCTCGCGCAGGGCGTCGGCCAGGTTTCCGCGCCGTGCGGACTCCCGGACGACCTGGTCCCAGGTCCAGTCCTGGTCGCGGGTGCGCAGCCCGAGGTGGGCGTCACCTTCCCGGGCCAGCAGGAGGGAGGCAATGCTCACGCCGTCGGATCTTCGAGGAGGAGCAGCTCGGTCGTGGCGACGATGTGCTTGCCCATCGCGCCGGTGCCGGTGACGTTCACCGTGACCTGCCGACCCCGCACGTCCAAGACGTGTCCGGTCAGTGTCAACGTGTCATAGGCGTACCACGGGACCCCGAGGCGGAGCTTCGTGGAGAGGAAGCGAGCGCCGTACCCGACCGAGTCGCTGACGAAGCGTTGCACGAGTCCGGCGTCGGTCAGGATGTTGGCGAAGATGTCCTGCGAGCCGCGGGCGACGGCGATGTCACGATCATGGTGGACCTCCTGGAAGTCGCGGGTGGCCAGGGCCGCGGCGACGATGAACGTCGGGCTCGCGTGCACCTGGAGCTCGGGGAAGGCGGCGCCCACGGCGAGCGACGCGGGAGCCACCGTCACCCTGCTCGCGGTCCCGCTCGAGCCGTGAACCGTCGGCAGCGGACGCTCCGCACCCGGCCGAGCGGTGCTCGACCCGGTGGCGGCCCTTGTGCCTGCTGCGGTGAGGTTGGCCCCGGGCCGGAACTTCATCATCCGGAAGTCCATCTCCGCGACCGGCTCGTCGCCGACCGTCCAGGTGTTGTGCAGCGTGCAGAACCACCCTTCACCCAGCGCGGTCTGCTTCGGCCCGACGAGGTCGGAGAGCACCGTCGACAACGTGAGTCGCTCGCCCAGTCCCGCGTACCGGTGATAGACGGTGTCGCAGTTGGTGGCGACGATCGAGGTGTAGCCGGCGCTGTCGAGGAGGTCGAACAACCTCACCGTGGGGTGGTCGTCAGCGCGGTCGGCGCCGGGCCCGGGCATGGTCCACGACTGGGTCATCGCCGGGGGTGCGACGACGCCGTCGAACCCGACGGCGCGGGCGGCCGCCTCGTCGACGTAGATCGGGTTGCGGTCCCCGATGGCCTCGACCCAGTTGTTGATCATCGGCTGGTTGACCGGGTCGCGCGCCGGCCGCGGCGTCCCGGGTTCGTAGCCTCCGATGCGTTCGACCTCGGCAAGCAGGTCCGCCGTCCCCATCAACGCAGGCTCCCCACCGTGGCGTTGGTGCTGTGGGTGCTGGGGAGGTGGTAGCCGGGCGGGGGCTGGATGGACTTGATCTCCAGGAACTCCTGCAGTCCCCAGCGTCCGAACTCGCGGCCGATGCCCGACTGCTTGTACCCACCGAACGGCGCGAGGCGGTTGCCGTTGAGGCCGTTGACGTGGATGCTGCCCGAGCGCACCCGGCGGGCCAAGGCGTCGACGCGTTGCGGGTCATCGCCGAACACGGCACCGCCGAGTCCGTAGTCGGTGCTGTTGGCCAGCAGCACGGCGTGGTCGTCGCCGGTGTGTGTCTGGATCGCGAGCACGGGTCCGAAGATCTCCTCCTGGGCGATGCGCATCTCCGGGGTCACGCGACCGAAGACGACCGGGGCGAGATAGTACCCACCCTGAGGGGGCTCGGGGTGGGCCTCGCCGAAGACCACCTCGGCGCCCTCCTCGACCCCGCTGTGGAGGTAGGACTCGACGCGTTGCCACTGGGCGTGGGAGGCGACCGGGCCCAGGTTGTCGCCGGGGATGTAGGTGGCAGCGCACTCCCGCGCGAGATCTGCGGCTTGCTGATAGCGCTCTTCGGGGACGATGAGCCGGGTCCACGCGGCGCAGGTCTGCCCGGAGTTCATCATGCAGAACGCCATCGTGGTGCGTACTGCGGTTGCGAAGGCGTCGTCGTCGAGGTCGTCGAGCAGGATGCTGGGGGACTTGCCGCCGAGCTCCAGCGCGACCCGCTTCAGCGTGGCTCCTGCGCGGGCTGCGATCCAGCGTCCGACGTCGGTCGACCCGGTGAACGACACGACATCCACCCCGGCGCTCTCCACCAGCGCGGCGCCGACCACGTCGCCGCGGCCGGCGAGCACGCTGAACCACCCGTCGGGGACGCCCGCGTCCCGAGCGGCGTCCGCCAGCAGGTAGGACGACAGCGGAGTGAGCTCCGAGGGCTTGAGGATGACAGGGCAGCCGCAGGCCAGAGCTGCTCCGACCTTGCCCAAGGCCTGGTGCAGGGGGTAGTTCCACGGGGCGATCGCTGCCACGACGCCGGCCGGCTCGGCCACCACCACCGAGTCGCCCACGCGCTCCTCGAACCGGAACTCCCGGGCGGCCTGGACGATGCCTCTGCAGCGTGCTGACCGCGACCCCGACCTGGGCCAGACGCGCGAACTGATCGGGGGCTCCGATCTCGGCGGAGATCTGCTCGGCGAACGTCTCCGACTGCGCCTCGATCACGTCGGCCAACCCGTCGAGGCAGGCCAGGCGTTGTTCGAGGGGCCAGGGAGCGCCCTCGTCGAAGGTGTGTCGAGCGACGCTGACCGCCCGGCTGACGTCGGCAGCGTCGGCCAACGTCACCGTCGCCGTGGCCTTGCCGTTGCGCGGGTCGGTCAGCGTGAGCTGCTCGGTCCCCGACGGGCGCAGCCAGGAGCCACCGATGGTGATGCGTTCGTACGAGTCCATTCCTACCTCCGGGTCGCGGTAGTGCAATCTGACACGTCGCGCCCCGACCCGCGGTGACGCGGTCTAGCCAGATGGATACGTCTGTCGGCCGATTGTCCTAGTGTTCGTCCGGCGCGGGGGGCTGGTGCCGTGCCGAGGCCGGCGAGGGTGTGACGGACACTGCAGAGACGAAGGGGAGTGGCATGGACGGGCAGCCTCGAGCGCCGGAAGTGGTGGAGGTGCGGATCCTGCGCTTCTTCGATGCGCTCACCCGTGAGCGCGTGCCGGTCAAGCAGATCGTGCTCTCGACGAGCGCGTGGCTCGGCAGGACAGTCGCGGTGCGGTGCGACAACGTCGTGGCGGTTGCTGCCGGGGGGCAGCTGCGGGAGGCCTGGCCCGGCGACGTGGTGTCGATGTCGACGACCCAGGACGGTGTGGTGGTCGCCCTCGGCGGCTCGGCGAGCATCGACGACCAAGCCGTGCTGGACCGTCTCGCGGTCTGTGTGACGACGGCACTGGGGGGTGACCGCATCCGAGGGTCGAAGTGGGAGATGGGGCGCGCCGTGCACGCGCTCATCTCGGGTTCCGAGTCGGACGCAACGCGCCGCGCCGCTCTCGAGCAGCTGGGCCTGCGGTCGAGTGCTCCGGTGCGGGTCGTCGCTGTGCACGGCGCCCGAGGCGCAGTCGCACGCTGGATCGAGGTGCTGGAGGCCGGTGGTGTGCGGGTGCTCCGGACGGTCCGCTCCAAGCTGACGATCTTGCTGACCACCGGAGGCCGGCTCTCCGCCCTGGTGCAGGAGGGCGTGCCGGCGGGTCTGCAGGTCGGACTGAGTGCCGAGCTCCCGGCGATCGAGGCGCCGGCGGGGCTCACCGAGGCGTTGGCCGCCCTGCGGTTCAGTCAACCGAGTCCTCGCGACCACGGGCCGTACTTGATCGAGGAAGGGGTCGCTTTCGAGCACTGGCGTCTTCGCGGCTACGAGGTGCTGGCCGAGGCGTTGTCGCCGGAGATGATTGCTCGGGTCCAGGACGTGGCAGCCTTGGACCGCGCACTCGCCTCCGGTGGCCCGGAGCTGCTGCGCACCCTGGACGTGGTGGTCGCTGCGACCTCGATCCGACAGGCCGCGCGATCGTTGGACGCCCACCACAACACGATCGCGCACCGCGTCGCCTCGGCCGAGCAGCTGCTCGGGTTCTCCGTGGGTGACAGCTATGGGCGTTGCCGGCTCTACGTCGCGATCGTCCTGCGGCGCCTCCGCGAGAGCGCTCCGCTCGTGACCTGAAGTCGGTTGTCCAGACGTCCCATGGACGGCGCCGATTGGCACCTACGCAGCTGACTCGGCAGGCCGCTGGTCTGGTGCAGTGTCCCTGCGCCAACGTGGTGGTGGGTGAGACGGAAGGGACAGTGCCGACGCATGAACCTCGACACCGTGGCATTGCGGATCCCGATCGGCGTGATCGTCGCGCTCTCGCTTGCTTCCTGCGGCAGCAATCTCGACCCCGGACAGGTCACTCGAGCCGCTGCTGCGGCTCCGGCGTACGCCGTTCAGCAACCGGGCGCCGTGGTCCCCGGCGTCCCCGGCGTCGAGGGGTCCGGCGCGCCGTCTGGCTCCGAGGGCGTGCCAAGCGCTGTGCCGGACATGTCTGGCAAGACGGGTGGGGCGGGCTCTCCGAGCGACTCCGGTGCCTCGGGGTCGTCAACGTCCTCCGGGGGGTCGGCACCGACGACGCCGGAGGTGAAAGGACCGACGAGAGGCGACACGGGTCGGCCCGACAAGGCCGCCGAGGCTGCCGATTGCGAAGGGCTCGAGAACGGCACGGGCATCACCGACTCCACGATCACGATCGGGAACGCCTCCGACATCAGCGGACCGGTCCCGGGCCTCTTCGAGTCGGCCCAGATCGCCGTCAAGGCCTTTGTCGACTACTACAACGCTTCGGGGTCCACGATCTGCGGGCGACGACTGGAGATGCGGCCCTACGACACTCGCACCGACGCCTCCGCCGACCAGCAGGCCTACGCCGCCGGCTGCGTCGAGGTGTTCGCCATGGTCGGCTCGATGTCCGGCTTCGACTCCGGCGGGGCGGCGACGGCGGAGAAGTGTGGCATCCCGGACCTGCGGGCGATCTCGACCACCAGCACGCGCGCCACGTGCGCGACGTGCTTCGCGGTGCAGGTCGCGGGCTCGCAGGAGTACCAGAACGCCGTGCCGGACTACATCAAGCGCGTCACCGGTGGTCAGCGGGCGGCCATGCTCTACCTCAAGGCGGGCGCCGCAGCCGAGAGTGGCCCCAGCCAGGCGGCGTTCGGGGCCAGACGGGGAGTGAACTACGTCTACGAGGCCGGGATCGACGCCGGGGAGTTCAACTACGTGCCGTTCGTGCAGGCCATGAAGGAGAAGGACGTGGAGTCGGTGCAGTTCATCGGCGCGAACCCCCACTTCGTCCGCATGGCCCAGACGATGCAGCAGCAGGGGTTCAAGCCGAAGCTCTTCCTCCTCGACCCCACCGCCTACAGCCGGGAGTACACCGAGCCCGCGGGGGAGGCCGCAGTGGGCACTGTCTCCTACCTCAACTTCACCCCCTTCGAGGAGGCCGGCAGCAACGCCGAGATGAACCTCTACCTGCGCTACATCCAGCAGGTGAAGCCTGGCACCGAGCCGGACTTCTTCGGGGTCTTCGCCTGGTCAGCCGCGCGGTTGTTCGTCGACAAGGCCGCCGAGCTCGGCGGCGACCTGACCCGAGCGTCCCTGGTCGCCTCGCTGAGGAGCCTCAAGGGCTGGACGGCCAACGGCATGCATGCCCCGATGCGGGTCGGAGAGAAACGTCCGCCTGAGTGCTGGCGCTTCGTGCAGTGGTCCGGGTCGCAGTGGCGGTCCGCGGACGGCACGGGCTATCACTGCGACGGGACGACCACTGCGGCGAGCGGGCGCTCGTGAGTGCCCAGATGACCGACGCTTGCCGCCGATGGGAAGACGCTGGGACGACCATCCCGAGCGCGCTGCGGGTGCAGCTGTCGCAGCGCACGCTGACGCAACGAGACAACGACAGGAACGGTGGAGATCGATGACCCTTGATGCCGGAACAGCGGCATTCCTTGCCCAGCTCGAGGCCGCCGGTCGCGTGCCGCTGCACGAGTCGACACCGCAGCAAGCCCGCGAACGCGGTGCCGGGTTGGCGACGCTCCTCGGGCCCGGGCCCGAGATGACGGACGTGCACGAGATCGCGCTGCCGGTGGAGGCCGGCTCGATCACCCTGCGGGTCCTGCGCCCTGATGCTGCGCCGGGCGGCGTCATCGTCTACTACCACGGAGGCGGGTGGGTGGTGGGCGACCTCGCGGGCTCCGACACCATGGCTCGTCAGCTCGCCTCGCGCACGGGCTGCACGGTCGTGCTCGTCGACTATCGCCTCGCCCCCGAACACCCCTTCCCCGTCCCCGTGGAGGACTCCTGGGCTGCGCTGGGCTGGGCCGATGCACACCGCGGGGAGCTCGCCTGCCCGGGAGCTCCGCTCGTCGTCATGGGTGACAGTGCAGGGGGCAACCTCGCTGCGGTCATGACACATCGCGCCCGAGCGGCGGGGACACCGCAGATCGACCAACAGGTCCTGATATACCCGACGACCGACGCGGACTTCGACCGCCCCAGCTACGTCGACCCCGACAACCAGCTGATGGTCGACCGCCAGGCCATGATGTGGTTCTTCGACCACTACGCCCCCGACCCCGACGTCCGCTCGGACCCTGAGATCAGTCCACTGCGGGCTTCCGACCTCGGCGGGCTCCCCCCGGCCACCATCATGCTGGCCGGTCACGACCCGCTCCACGACGAGGGTGCCGCCTATGCAGCCGCGCTGGCCGAGGCCGGCGTGCCGGTGGAGGTGGCGACGTTCGAGGACCAGATGCACGGCTTCTTCGGGATGGTCAACCTCCTCCCCGGAGCCGCTGCAGGGATGGACCACGTCGTGGAAAGGCTGGCGTCAGCCGTCACTCCCGCGGACGAGGCGCCGACCGAGACCCCGACCGACAGTGCCGCCGACGTCGACGCCGTCGTGATCGGCGCCGGGTTCGGCGGGCTCTGCATGCTGAAGCGACTGCGCGATCTCGGGATGCAGGTCCGCGTCTTCGAGACGGCGAACGACGTCGGCGGCACCTGGCACTGGAACCGCTATCCCGGGGCACGCTGCGACGTGGAGAGCGTCTACTACTCCTACAGCTTCGACGAGGAGCTCGACCAGGAGTGGGAGTGGACCGATCGCTACGCCGCGCAGCCCGAGATCCTCTCCTACCTGCACCACGTCACCGAGCGCTTCGGACTTCGCGAGTCGATCCAGTTCTCCACCACCATCGTCTCGGCGACGTGGGATGATGAAGTCTGCGTGTGGACGGTGACCACCGATGCCGGCGAACAGGTCAGCTGCCGCTACCTGGTGTCGGCGGCGGGGTGCCTCTCGGCCGCCCAGATCCCGCAGGTCCCCGGGATGGACACCTTCCACGGGGCGACCGTGCACACCTCCCGGTGGCCGCAGGAGGGTCTCGACGTCTCGGGCCGGCGGGTGGCCGTGGTCGGGACCGGGTCCACGGGCATCCAGGTGATCCCGCAGCTGGCCAAGCAGGCCGCGCACCTCACCGTGTTCCAGAGGACACCGCACTTCTCCGCGCCTGCCGGCAACCGCCCGCTCTCCGCGGAGGAGCAGGAGCGGGTGAAGCGTGAGTACCCCGACGTCCGGGCCCGGTGTCGGGTCAACCCGGCGGGGACCGAGCTGACCAGGTCCCAGACGCCGGCAGCCTCCTTGAGCCCGGAGGAGCGCGAGCAGATGCTGCGCGAGAAGTGGGAGCGAGGCGGTCCCGGGATCATCGCGACCTTCGCGGACGTGATGCTGGACGAGGCCGCCAACGACGTCGTCGCCGACTTCTTCCGCGCGCGGATCCGGGAGACCGTCAAGGACGAGTCCGTCGCCGCGTTGCTCGCGCCGTACGGCTATCCCGTCGGCACCAAGCGCATCTGCGTCGACACCGACTACTTCGAGACCTACAACCGCGACAACGTCACCCTGGTGAGCACCAGGGAGGCTCCGATCCAGGAGATCACCCCCCGCGGTCTGGTCGTGGACGGCGTCGAGCACGCGGTCGACGTGATCGTGTTCGCCACCGGCTTCGATGCCATCACCGGGCCGCTGAACCGCATCGACATCCGTGGTCGGGAAGGCGCGACCCTGCGCGAGACGTGGGCCGAGGGGCCGCGCTCCTACCTCGGTCTGGCCGTGGCCGGGTTCCCCAACCTGTTCATGGTCACCGGCCCGGGGAGTCCGTCGGTGCTGGTCAACATGGTGCCCGCCATCGAGCAGCACGTGGACTTCATCGCCGACCTGATCCAGCGCAACCGGACTGATGGGGTTGCGATCACCGAAGCCACGACCGGTGCTCAGGAGGAATGGGTCGGCACCGTCGCCGCCGCTGCCGCCATGACGCTCTACCCCCGCGCAGGATCCTGGTACATGGGTGCCAACATCCCCGGCAAGCCGAGAGGGTTCATCCCCTTCGTCGGCGGTCTGGGCGTCTACCGCCAGATCTGCGAGAAGGTGGTCGCCGACGGCTACACCGGGTTCGTGAGAGCTCCTCTCGAAGGCGTCGTCGCGGATGAGCGAGACGACTCCCGGGAGCCGGCCATGAGTCAGGCAGGCTGATGAGCACCCCCGAGCGGATCCCCGTGGCGGCGGCAGTCCTGAAGGCTGCGCCCGGTCGCCTCGAGGTCGAGGACCTGCTGCTCGATGGAGAGCTGGAGCCTGACGAGGTGCGGGTCGCGGTCAAGGCCTGCGGCTTGTGCCACAGCGATCTCCACATGCTCGACGGCACCCTGCCGACCGCACTTCCGACCGTCCCTGGTCACGAGATCGCCGGGGTGGTCGAGGCAGTCGGAACCAATGTCCGTGGGCTTCTCGTGGGTGCCCGGGTCGTCGCCTGCCTGTCGATGTTCTGCGGCGCGTGCCCGGCCTGTCGTGCCGGGGACACATGGCTGTGCGAGAACCGCATGGGTCTCGGTCGGGACGGCCGACCCCGGCCGCGCTGGGTGCGGGCCGACGGTGAACCGGTCGGTCAGGTCGCCAACCTGGGCGGGCTGGCCGGGACCGTGATCGTGCACCGCAATGCCCTCGTCGAGATCCCCGACGGGCTGCCCTTCGACTCTGCTGCACTCCTGGGGTGCGCGGTGATCACAGGAGTCGGGTCGGCTGTGCGCGGAGCCGGCGTGCGGGTGGGCGAGACCGTGGTGGTGATCGGAGCCGGCGGCGTGGGTCTCAACGTCATCCAGGGCGCTCGGCTGGCCGGCGCCCGCAGGATCGTCGCAGTCGACATGAACGCGGAGAAGCTCAAGATGGCCATGAGCTTCGGAGCGACCGACGCGGTCGACGCGTCCGACGATCCGGTGTCCGCCGTCCGCGAGGCTCTGGGTGCTGCCGATCATGTCTTCGACGTCGTGGGGCGCAACGAGACGTTGCGGCAGGGTCTCGAGATGCTGAAGCCCGGTCGGACGGCCTGGGTGGTGGGGATCCCGCCGGTCGGCCACGAGCTGAGCCTGCCGGGCACTGCGCTGGTCACGTCTGCCAAGGGCGTGCAGGGTCTGCTCATGGGAGCGAACAGGTTCACCGAGGACATTCCGGTCCTGGCAGACCTCTACCTCCAGGGTCGTCTCCTGCTCGATGAGCTGGTGTCGCTGCGGCTACCGCTGGAGCGCGTGAACGAGGGGTTCGACCAGATGCGCGGAGGCGAGATCGCCCGCGCGGTCGTGTGCTTCGACGACAGCGGTGGCTGAGGTGCGGGCGGACTACGTCATCGTGGGCGCCGGCAGTGCCGGCTGCGCCGTGGCTCGACGGCTGGCCGAGAGCGGCGCCAGTGTCGTCGTGCTCGAAGCCGGCGGCCCGGAGACCAAGGCCTCGGTGCGCAACCTCATCGAGATCCCCGGTGCGGTCGCGGTGCTCCTCGCGACCCCCCAGCTCAAGAAGCTCGTCGACTGGGGCTACAAGTCGGTGCCCCAGACGAGCGCGCTCGGACGCACCATCCCGATGACCCGCGGCAAGGTCGTGGGTGGCTCGAGCTCGATCAACGGGATGCTCTTCGTCCGCGGCAATCGGCGCAACTACGACGACTGGGCAGCCGACGGTGCTCCCGGGTGGTCCTACGACGACGTGCTGCCGGCGTTCAAGCGACTCGAGGACTGGGAGGATGGCGACTCCGCCGTGCGGGGAGCGGGGGGGCCGGTGAAGGTCCGTCGCCAGCGCAACCTCACCGAGGCCGGTGAGTCGCTCATGGACGCGCTCCCGCGTCGGCTCGGCGTGCCGTACCTCGACGACTACAACGGCGAGGAGCAGGAGGGGATCGGACCGGTCCAGCTCACCGTGGCGGACGGGCGTCGTTCCTCGGCAGCCGTGGGCTACCTGCGGACCGATCCCTTGGACAACCTCCTGGTGCTCACCCGCGCGCGCGTCACCCGCGTGCTCATCGCGGGCGGGCGTGCCGCCGGGATCGAGGCGGTGGGGGCCGACGGCGCGGTCCAGCAGGTGCATGCCGACCGTGAGGTGATCCTCGCGGCCGGGTCGTTCGACTCACCCAAGCTGCTGATGCTCTCGGGGGTCGGGCCTGCGGGGCACCTTCGCGAGCACGGCATCGAGGTGGTCGCCGACCTGCCGGTGGGGGAGAACCTTCACGACCACCTGTTCGTCCCCTTGTCGTTCCGCATGGACTCAGCCGAACGCCGACCGTCTGCTGCCTACTTCGTGCGAGGCCTCGCCCAGGCCCGCCTGCGTCGTACCGGCTGGGCCAGCGGGGGACAGTTCGAGAGCACCGGGTTCGTGCGCACCTCCCACGCCAACGGGGTCCCGGACCTGCAGCTGATGGGGCTGTTCTGGATCTATCCCTTTCCCAACCAGGACGGCAGCAAGCCGATCCGTCCGCCGACCAACAAGCCGGGGGCAAGCATCTTTCCGACGCTGATCTACCCGGAGAGCCGCGGGACGGTCCGCCTTGCCGGGTCCGATCCTGCGTTGGCCCCGTTGATCGACCCGGCCTACCTCAGCGCCGGACGCGACACCGAGGTCCTCCTCGAGGGGATCTCGATGGTCCGCGAGCTGATGGTCGGCGTCGGCGACAACCAGGGCGAGGTCGTCCCGGGTCCGGACTACGCCGACCCGGCAGCGCTTCGCAAGATCCTGCCCACCATCGCGCACAGCGTCTACCACCCGGTCGGCACCTGCCGGATGGGTTCTGACGAGAGGGCAGTCGTCGACCCCCAGCTCCGGGTCCGCGGGATCGATGGACTGCGTGTCGCCGACGCCTCGATCATGCCGACGATCACGGGTGGCAACACCAACGCGCCGTCAATCATGATCGGTGAGCGCTGCGCGGAGCTCATCCTCGGCCGTTAGGCAGCGCACGTTCGCGGTGGGCCGTCACTCGGCGATGACCGTGAGATCGGGGGCGAGCGACTGGGTGCCTTGTTGGAAGCGATGCCTGGCTCCGCGTCGATAGTCGATCTCGACGTCGGTGAGATGGGCGACCCCGGGCCGGGTGGGTGCGATCGTGACGATCAGGTAGTCGCTGTCGGGGGCAACCCCGTGAAGAAACAGATCGCCGGGCTCGACGGGTTCGAGGTCGGTGCAGTAGTCCTCGGGGTGGTGGGCTGTGCCGATCGGGCCCTGACCTGCCTGAAGTCGGCAGATCATGAAGGTGGCCGTGGCCTCCGCGGTGTTCTCCGCGAACACCGCCCGCAGCCGGT
This sequence comes from uncultured Actinomycetota bacterium, assembly GCA_963760515.1. Classification (GTDB taxonomy): domain Bacteria; phylum Actinomycetota; class Actinomycetes; order Propionibacteriales; family Nocardioidaceae; genus Nocardioides. The sequence goes on along the minus strand of CAVXDL010000006.1, from coordinate 858,318 downwards.
CGATCGTGATGGTCTCCGGCTCTCCACTGACGCGAGGATAGATCACCGTCGTCGTCAGAGCCGCACGCGCCACTGGCCGCGGATCCGCGCTTCCGCCGACCCCTGACTGGTCGAAGACGGTTGGGTGGGTCCACCAACGCACGCCGAGCACCGCGATCAAGCAGAGCGCCGTGACGCTCGCTGCGATCATCACCCGTTTTCTCGTCATGCGGACAAGGTAGTGGTGCTCAGATCAGGCAGCGCGTGCCGGCACCACCACGGGGAAGTACCAGTCGGGTCGGGCTGGTGTGGGTGGTGCGGGTGCGCGGGAGTGGTGGTGGTGCCCGGTGGGGGTGGTGGTGGTGACGGTGTGTCGGCCGGTGGGGTCGGGGGTGGTTTGTTGGTGCCAGCCGGGGGCTTGTTTGGTGTGGTTGCAGGCTTCGCAGAGGCTTTGGGTGTTGTCGGTGGTGGTGGGGCCGCCCTCGTCGGCGGGGTGGATGTGGTCGGTGTGGCGGGCGGGGGCGTCGCACCAGGGGGTGCGGCAGATCCCTTGGTCGCGGATCGACAGGTAGTCGGCGATGGCGTCGGTGGCGAGGCGTTGGCGGGTGCTCATGGCGACGAGGTGGCCCTCGGGGTTGGCGTAGAGGCGTCGGACCCAGGCTCCGAGGTCTTCGGTGATGGTGGCGGCGATCATGGTGCGGGCGATCTCGGCGGGCACGGGGCCCCAGCCGGGGATGTGGGCGGGCTCGTGGGCGCCGGCGAGCAGGGCGGTGTCGGAGATGATCACGTCGATGGTGATCGGGACTGCGGTGGCGGTGGTCTGGCCGGTGAGGCGTTCGACGAACAGGTCGGCCATGAGCTGGCCCTTGCTGCGGGGGTCGCCGGTGGCGCGCAGGGTGTCGGCGTCGCGGGTCAGGGCGGCGAACGCGGCGACTCCTTGGGCGACGGGGAGCAGGGCGGTGACGTAGGCCATGGTGTCGGGGGCGGGGCGGATGCTGAGGCGTCGTTCGGTCTCGGCCTTGCGGCGGCGTCGGGCGACCGAGGCGGGGTCGGCTGCGTTGGTGCGTCGGCGGATCTCGGCGGTGAGCTTTTTGGTGCCGAGGCCGTCGATGGTGGTGGTGGCGCAGAGGTCTTCGTCGATGCGGGCTCGGCCGAGGGTGTCGAGGCAGCCGGTCTCGGCGTTGATGATCATCGCGCGGTGCTCGTTGAGGCGTCCTTGGCGTAGTGCTTCGCGGGTGTGGGGCAGGTCGGTGGCGAGGTCCTTGGCGAGCCCGAGCAGCATCTGGGCGCGGTGGGGTGATTCCTGGCGGGCCAGGGCGACCTGGGCGGCGACCGCGCGTCCTTGCCGGGCGGGTGCGACCCCTTGGGCTGCTTCGCGGGCTCGTACGGCGTGGTCGAGGGCGACGGCTTGGTCGGCTTGGACGGCGCAGGCGGTCGACTTCAGCCGTTCGAGCTCGGCGATCAGCTCGACCATGCCGGTTTCGTCGGTTGCTCCCTGGTGGGCCAGCAGGCGGTCACGCCAGCGGCGTACCTCTGCTGCGTCCAGGGGAGAAGTCATGCGAGCATGATATCGAACATGCGTTCGAATAGTCAAGGTTCGCGACCCGTCGTTGTGGACGGGCCACCGGGTGTTTGTCAGTGACCACGAGTGCGGGCGGCGAGGGCTTCTTGCCAGTCGGCGTGATGGGCGGAGACGAAGTCGGCGGTCGTGCGCCAGAGGTCGCCATGGCCGGCGGCATACATCTGTCCCCAGGGCTCGCGGCCCGTCCGGTGAGACTCCAGCAGCAGCTCGTGCATGGCCAGTGCGCGGGCGGCCATGGCGGTCGGAAGCGCTGCCCGCAGGCCGCCGTCGGCGTCGTACCCGTCCGCGAAGGCCGCCAGCCGAGCTGCGGATGCGCGGACGTCGGCGCCGGGAAACAGGTGGCCGAAAGAGATCGCTGCGTAGGCCGTGTCCCACAGGCGGGTGGAGGGTCCCGCACCGTCCCAGTCGATGAAGACGAGTCGATCGTCGTCGATCACGAGGTTCCAGGGCGCGAGGTCGTTGTGACACACCAGGTCGGGATCGTCGGCCGGGATGAGCACGTCCCAGCCCGCGGGGATCTCGAGGTCGGCGCTGGCCTCGTGGATCGACCGTACGAGTGCACCCACGGCGCGGACGGTGTCGGCAGCCAGCGGCGCCACGTCCATCGCGAGCGTCCCGGGGACGTAGTCGAGGACCAGGCGCCCGCGGGCGTCGCGGCCACGGGGCTCGGGGACGTCGAGACCGCGTTGCCGGAGGGCGCGCAAGAAGGCCACCGAGCGCGGTGACGTCGCCAACCAGGGCTTGCGCACCGTGCTTCCCACTCGGACGACCTGGCCCGAGGTGTTGCCACCGGTCAGGACTACTTCGTGCTCGTCGTCCGGGTCCATGCCGTCACCGTACGGATCTTGGGCGGCCTCGTCCCGCCGAGTCGGCGCATATGTGCGCCGACTCGGCAGGACGTGGCCGGGTCCCGTCAGCGGTGGGCTGGGGGTCGGGCTCGGGGACGGATGCGGGGATGCTCGTGGAGGGCCAGGAGCAGAGGCCGGCTGCACCGCGACCACGTCAGGACGTGACGGCGGTCGACGGCGCGCTGGGAGCACCCGGCGAGCGCTGCCAGGCCGTCGGTGTCGGCGTCGGTGACCCGGGTGAGGTCGAGGTGGACGTGGACAGGACCGTCGGCGCAGAGGGCGTCGACGGTGCGCTGCAAGTCGTGCCCGTTGACCGCGTCGAGGCGTCCGTCGACATCGACCACGACTCTGGCGCCGCTCTGCGCGGAGCGAAGTTGCCTCATCGCTTCTCCTCGGCGGGTGGGATCTGGGGGGTGTGGGTGCTGCGATCAGTCTAGAAGCCGCCTGTTGCGTCGACTGACGCTCGAGATGACAACCAGGTGACGAGCGGTGCAGCTCCATGTGCTTGTAGCGTCGTCGGAATCCCACGCTGAGAGGTCGTCTGCATGAAGCTCGTCGCCCGGGTGCTCCTGGCCGCTGCGCTCCTGGTCGCGGGGGCGGGCCACTTCGGTGACGTCGACGCCTTCCTCGGCCAGGTGCCGACGTTCTTGCCGGCCCGCGAGGCCATCGTGATCGTCTCCGGGGTGATGGAGCTCGCCATGGGGATCGCGCTGCTCGTCCTGCGCGGCCGACACCTGGTGATCCTGGGCTGGGTGGTCGCAGCGTTCTTCGTGGCCGTCTTCCCCGGCAACCTGTGGCAGGCCTACAACGACTCCACCTCGTTCGGTCTCGAGACCGACCAGGCGCGGCTGCTGCGGTTGGCCTTCCAGCCGCTGCTGATCATCTGGGCGCTGTGGTGCACGGGCGCGTGGGCGACGTGGCGCGCGAGCCGCGCGTCGCCGCAGCGCTGACAGCCGATCCACAGGCAGGGCACGGCGCGCCATCAGTGAGGCGGCGCAACCTGGCTCCATGGACGATGACGAGACCCGCCCGTCGCCGCGGACGCTTGAGCCGCAGATCCGGCCGCCGCGCGCCCGTCGGCGACCGGTGGGGTCCCTCGCGCGACGCGATGCGATCGTCCGCTCCGCGAGCGTCGTGGCGCTGTGGGCTCAGCCTGCTCTGGCTGGTCTTCCTGTGGGTGCACGGGGGCGGCCTGCAGGACTTGGCCCACGGCGGCGCGCAGGGCGCGCTGCTCTCCTCGGGTCGGCTGACCGGCCTGGTGGCCGCCGACCTGTTGCTCGTGCAGGTGCTGATGATGGCCCGGATCCCGCTCCTCGAGCGCGCCTGGGGCCAGGACCGGCTGGCGGTGCTGCACCGCCTGGTCGGCTTCACGTCGTTCAACCTGATGGTCGCCCACGTCGGCCTGATCACCTGGGGCTACGCCGCGGGGAGCCTGGCTGCGACGCCCGGCACCCTGTGGAACCTCACCTGGGACTACCCCGGGATGCTCCTGGCCGTCGCGGGCACGCTGTGCCTGGTGATGGTCGTGGTGACCAGCATCCGTGCGGCGCGACGTCGGCTGCGCTACGAGTCGTGGCACCTGCTGCACCTCTACGCCTACCTCGGCGCCGGCCTCGCGCTGCCCCACCAGCTGTGGACGGGCCAGGAGTTCCTGAGCTCCCGCGCCTCGACCGTCTTCTGGTGGGGGCTCTGGATCGCCGCAGCCGGGTCCGTGCTGGTGTGGCGGGTCGCCCTGCCCGTCTGGCGCACGCTGCGCCACGACCTGCGGGTCACCCAGGTGGTCGCCGAGAGCCACGACGTGTTCTCGGTCCACCTGAGCGGGCGGGCGCTGCACCGGATGCCGGTGCAGGCCGGGCAGTTCCTGACCTGGCGCTTCCCGGGACGACCCGGCTGGAGCCGGGCCAACCCCTACTCGCTGTCGGCTGCGCCCGACGGGCGCCACCTGCGGATCACGGTCAAGGAGCTGGGTGACGGAAGCCGCCTGCTGCGCCACCTGACGCCGGGCACCCGAGCAGTCGTCGAGGGACCCTTCGGTCGGCTCACCGAACGCCCGCGGACCCGACGCAAGGTCCTCCTCATCGGCTCCGGTGTCGGCATCACCCCGCTCCGAGCGCTCGCCGAAGGGCTCGACTACGCACCCGGCGAGGCGACCGTGCTCTACCGCTACTCCGGGACGCCGCTGTTCCTCGACGAGTTCAGGGAGCTCCGGGACGCCCGCGGCCTCGAGGTCTTCGCCCTGCCGGGGAGCCGCCGCCGGCCCGACTCGTGGTTGAGCGACCACGCCGGCGCCGTGAGCGACGAACGAGCACTGCTGGCCTGGGTGCCCGACCTGCGGGAGCGCGACGTCTACGTCTGCGGGCCCGAGGCCTGGACCGAGGCGGTACGCCGCACGACCGAGCGGGCCGGTCTGCCCGCAGATCAGCTCCACGTCGAGACCTTCCGGTGGTGACCTCATGAACCCTCTGCAGCGCATCCTCTTCGCCGCCCTCAGCACGATCACCGTGCTGGTGCTGCTCTTCGGCTACCGCACCTCGCTCAGCGGGCCCGACCTGCTCGCCGCAGGGACGCCGACGCCCGTCGTCGGCGCCGTCAGCACGACGGACCCGACAACCACCTCCGCTGACCCCGCGACCGGCGCTGTGTCCGACACCGCGACCCGCACGGTGACCGGCCCGGCTGCCCAGACCCGCTACGGACCGGTCCAGGTCGAGCTCACGGTGTCGGGGACCGGGGCCGCGGTCTCGATCGCCGACGTCGCGGTGATCCAGTACCCCCACAGCAGCGGTCGCGACGTCGAGATCAACGGCTACGCCCTGCCGCGCCTGATCCAGGCGACCCTCGACCAGCAGAGCGCCGGTGTCGACATGGTCAGTGGAGCGACCTACACGAGCGAGGGCTACCGCACCTCCTTGCAGGCCGCGCTGGACCAGGCCCAGGCATGAGCGCCCCCGCCCCGGCCAGGGCGTCGTCGGACCCGGCGACCGACGTCGTCCGACGGGTCGTGCACCTCATGGGGATGCCGATCAGCCTCGCTCTCCGCGGGCGTCACGCCTCGTCGCCGACCGGCGACGCCGCCTGGGAGGCGGCCCAGGCCTCCCTGCGGTGGACCGACGACGTGTTCAGCACCTGGCGCGACGACACCTGGATCTCGCGGCTCGGGCGCGGCGAGGTCGCCCTCGAGGAGTGCCCGTCCGAGGTGGCCGAGGTCCTGGCGATCGGGGAGCGCGCGCGACACGCGACCGGCGGGGCCTTCGACGTACGCCGGTTCGTGGACGGCCGCCTCGTGCTCGACCCCTCCGGGGTGGTGAAGGGCTGGGCGGTCGACCGGGCTGCCGCGGCCCTGCGAGACCTCGACGACACCGACTTCTGCCTGTCCGCCGGCGGCGACCTGGTCGCTCGCTCGGCAGTCAGCCGCCCGGAGTGGCGCATCGGCATCGAGGACCCGACCGACCCCACGCGCGTGGTCGCGGTGGTGCCGGTGCGCGACGGCGCCGTGGCCACGAGCGGGGCGGCCCATCGCGGCGACCACGTGCGCCACGCGGTGACCGGGCTCGCTCCGACCGGTGTGGGGTCGGTGACCGTCGTCCACCACTCGCTCACCACCGCCGACGTCGAGGCGACCTGTGCCTACCTGCACGGGGCGGGCGCTGCGGATTGGCTGCGAGCGCGGGGACACGCAGGTGTGGTCGTCACCGTCGACGGAGCAGCGGAGGTCGTCGGAGGCTGAGCGGTCGCCCTGCCCTTGACCGCACTCACCAACGGGAGTACGAGGGAGGGAACCGATGTAAGGGAGACGATCATGCTCACCACGTCACGTGCTCGGGTCATGGCGGTGCTACTCGCCGCCGTCGTGCTGATCGGCGGCGCCAACCTCGCGGCGTACGCCGCCAACGGCAAGCCGCTGCTGCTCGGCAAGTCCAACGTCGAGTCGAAGAGATCCATCATCAAGAACAAGGGGTCGGGCCCGGCCCTGCACCTCCAGACCAAGGCCGGCCAGCCGCCGCTGGCGGTCAACCGCACCACCAAGGTGAAGAAGCTCAACGCCGACCTGCTCGACGGAGTCGACGCCGCCGACCTCGAGTCACGCGCCTACGTCTACGACCTGCCGTCCGCGACCGCGGCCCCCTCGCGAGAGATCAGCTTTCCAGGTCTGCCGCCCGGGCTCTACCTGATGAACTACACCGTCATCTCCTCAGGGGGCCAGGTCATCTGCTTCGCCCAGAACCGCGATCAAGCACTCGGCTACTCGACCCCAGGGTTCAGTGGGTTCTCGGTGACCAGTGGCTCTGCGGTGCTCGACACCCGCGACGCGGAGGACCGGCTCCTGTGCAGCTCCAGCGGAGGGAACTTCGCGATCTTCTCCTCCACCGCCGGCGGGCTGTCCGAAGTCAGCTTCACCCGCCTCGATGCGACCTCCACCGAGACCCCCGCGCTCGCCCGGAGCGCGGCCTCTCGCTCGAAGGGTTCAAGTCCGACCGGCCGCTGAGACGAAATTTAAAGACAGGCTTGACTGTTTGTTGCGGTCGGGCCACAGTGGGCGCGTGACGGCGCCCAGCACGACTCCCGCGCGGGTGCCCCAGGAGGAGCGCACCCGCGCGATGCGGTCGCGACTGCTGGAGGCCACCGTCGAGCTGCTGGTCGAGCGAGGCTTCGCCGGCACGTCGACGACGCTGGTCTCCGAGCGCGCCGGGGTGAGCCGCGGCGCTCAGCTGCACCACTTCCCGACCAAGAACGACCTCGTCGTCGCGGCTGTGGAGCACCTCACGGTGGCCCGTGGTGCCGACCTCGCCGCCGCCGCGGCCCGGCTCCCGACCGGCCCGCGGCGCACCCGCGCGGTGCTCGAGATGCTCGGCGACCACTTCACGTCCCCGGTCTTCACCGCCGCGCTCGAGCTGTGGGTCGCCGCCCGTACCGACGAGCAGCTGCTGGCCGCGGTGGCCCCCTTGGAGCAACGGGTGGGGCGCGAGACCCACCGCCTCACCGTCGAGCTGCTCGGCGCTGACGAGACACGGCCCGGGGTCCGCGAGCTGATCCAGGCCACCCTCGACCTGGTGCGTGGCCTGGGCCTGGCCAGCACCATCACCGATGACACCTTGCGCCGCTCCCGGATCCTCGACGAGTGGGCGTCCGTGCTCGACCGCGACCTGACAGGAACAGCCTGATGAGCCAGACCGCACTGCTCGACGACCTGCTCGCCGACCTCACCGCCGAGGGCGACCGGCTCCGCTCGGTGGTGGCCGACCTCGACGCCGAGGCGTGGGCCACCGACACCCCGGCTGCCGGGTGGACCATCGCCACGCAGGTCGCCCACCTCCTCTGGACCGACGAGGCCGCCACGCTGGCCGCCCGCGCCCACGAGGACCCCGGCCCGTGGGACGAGCTGGTGCTGGCCGGCATGGCCGACCCGGCCGGCTTCGTCGACGCCGCCGCGCTGGAGATCGCGCAGCTGCCTCCCGGCGAGCTGCTGACCCGCTGGGACGCCGCCCGGCCCGCGCTGGCTGCGGCGCTGAAGGCGGTGCCGGCCGGTCAGAAGATGCCGTGGTTCGGCCCGCCGATGGCGCCGCCGTCGATGGTCACGGCCCGCTTCATGGAGACCTGGGCGCACTCGCTCGACGTCTACGACGCCCTGGGGATGCGCGTCGAGCCCAGCGACCGGATCCGGCACGTGGCGCACATCGGCGTGCGCACCCGAGGCTTCTCGTTCGCGGTCAACGGTCTCGAGGCACCGGCTGCCGACGTGCGGGTCGAGCTGACCGCGCCCAGCGGCGAGGTCTGGACCTGGGGCGAGGAGTCGGCCCCCGAGTCGGTCCGCGGGTCGGCGTACGACTTCTGCCTGCTCGTCACCCAGCGGGTGCACCGCGACGACACCGACCTCGTCGCCGACGGCGACGGCGCCGAGCAGTGGCTGCGGATCGCGCAGTGCTTCGCCGGTCCGACCGGCGGCGGACGGGAGAAGAAGTGAACGACCACACCGGCAGCCCCGAGGTCCTGCGCATCGGCAACTGCTCCGGCTTCTACGGCGACCGCTTCGCCGCGATGCGCCAGATGGTCGAGGGCACCGCCGAGGGCCGTCACCTCGACGTCCTCACCGGCGACTACCTCGCCGAGCTGACCATGCTGATCCTCGGCAAGGACACGATGAAGGACGCCTCACTCGGCTACGCACGCACGTTCGTGCGCCAGGTCGAGGACTGCCTCGGCACGGCCCTGGAGCGCGGCGTCACGCATCGTCAGCAACGCCGGCGGGCTCAATCCCGCCGGGCTCGCCGAGAGGCTGCGCGAGGTGGCCCGAGGCCTCGGCCTCGACCCCGCGATCGCCCACGTCGAGGGCGACGACCTGCGCTCGCGGGCTGCCGAGCTCGGCATGGAGGGAGCGCTCACCGCCAACGCCTACCTCGGCGGCTTCGGCATCGCTGCCGCGCTGCGCCACGGAGCCGACATCGTGGTCACCGGCCGCGTCACCGACGCAGCGCTGGTGGTCGGACCGGCCGTGGCCCACTTCGGCTGGACCGAGACGTCCTACGACGAGCTGGCCGGCGCCGTCGTCGCCGGACACGTGCTCGAGTGCGGCACCCAGGCCACCGGCGGCAACTTCTCCGGCTTCAAGACCCTCCCGCTCGACGGGCGGCCGCTCGGCTTCCCGCTCGCCGAGATCGCCGCCGACGGGTCCTCGGTGATCAGCAAGCACGACGGCACCGGGGGAGCCGTCACCGTCGACACCGTCACCGCGCAGCTGGTCTACGAGATCCAGAGCACGCGCTACGTCAACCCCGACGTCATCACCCACCTCGACTCGGTGCAGGTCACCCAGCAGGGCCCGGACCGGGTGGCGCTCAGCGGCATCCGCGGCCAGGCCCCGCCTTCGCTGCTCAAGGTCTGCATCAACACTCTCGGCGGCTGGCGCAACACCCTCGAGCTGGTGCTCACCGGGCTCGACATCGATGCCAAGGCCGACTGGGTCCGCTCGCAGGTCGAGGGCGCCCTGAGCGCCGAGACCGTGAGCTGGACCCGCACCGCGCTGCCGCAGGTCGACGCCGACACCGAGGAGGGGGCCTCCTCGCTGCTGCGGATCACGGTGATGGACGCCGAGCCGGGCCCGGTGGGCAAGGACTTCACCGGTCCGCTCGTCGAGCTGGCGCTGGGCTCCTACCCCGGCTTCACGATGACCGCCCCTCCCGGCGCACCCACGCCCTACGGCGTCTATCGCGCGGCGTACGTCGCCCGGGACACGGTCACCCACACCGTGGTGCACGCCGACGGCACCCGAGAGACGATCGTCGACCCGACGACCTTCAGCGACGTGGCCGACGACGAGGGGCTGCGTCCCTCGCCGTACCCGGCACCGGTCGACTCGATCACCAGGCGCATGCCCCTGGGCTCCTTCGTCCACGCCCGGTCCGGTGACAAGGGCGGCGACGCCAACCTCGGGCTGTGGGTCGTGCACGACGACTCGCCCTCCTACGAGGAGCGGGTGACCTGGCTGACCAAGCTCATCACCCCGCGCAAGGTCCGCGAGCTCGTGCCCGAGGCGGCAGCGTTGCCCGACGATGCGATCGACGTCTACGTGCTGCCCAACCTCGGCGGGGTCAACGTCGTCCTGCGCGGCCTGCTCGGCGAGGGCGTGGCCGCCTCCACCCGATTCGACCCGCAGGCCAAGGGCCTCGGCGAGTGGGTCCGCTCCCGCTCCGTGCAGATCCAGGAAGGGCTTTTCTGATGGGTTCCCGACCGATCCACGACCTCGGCGCGGAGTTCACCCGTCGCGAGGTCCTGCCTCACCTCCAGCAGTGGGAGGACGACCTGACCCTGCCCCGCGAGCTCCACGCAGCCGCCGCCAAGCAGGGCGTGCTCGGCGTCGGCTTCCCCGAGGAGGTCGGCGGCCAGGGCGGTGACCTCCTCGACACCACCGAGCTCCAGGAGGGCATGTTCGGGGCCGGCGCGTCCAGCGGCCTGATGGCGGGGTTGTTCACCCACGGCATCGCGCTGCCCCACATCGTGGCCTCGGGCAACGCCGACCTGATCGACCGCTTCGTCCGCCCGACGCTGGCCGGTGAGCTGATCGGCTCGCTCGCCGTCACCGAGCCCGGCGGCGGCTCCGACGTCGCCGGCATCCGCACGACCGCGGTCCGCGAGGGCGACGAGTACGTCGTCAACGGGTCGAAGACCTTCATCACCTCCGGCACCCGCGCCGACTTCGTGACCACCGCCGTGCGCACCGGCGGGCCCGGGCACGCCGGTGTGTCCCTGCTGGTGGTCGAGAAGGGCATGCCGGGCTTCACCGTCGACCGCGCGCTGACCAAGATGGGCTGGCACTGCTCCGACACCGCCGAGCTGTCCTACGTCGACGTCCGCGTGCCGGCGACCAACCTGGTCGGGGCCGAGAACTCGGGTTTCTACCAGATCGCCGAGCAGTTCGTCGTCGAGCGGATCGGCCTGGCCGTGCACGCCTACGGCATCGCCGGGCGCGCGCTCGACCTGACCGTGCAGTACTGCCGCGACCGCGAGACCTTCGGCAAGCCCCTGGTGGCCAACCAGGTCGTGCGCCACAAGCTCGTCGAGATGCGACGTCAGGTCGAGGTGGCCCGCGTCTACGCCCGCGAGGTCGCCCGCCGCCACGTGGCCGGCGAGAACGTCATCGCCGAGGCCTGCCTGGCCAAGGAGACCGCCTGCAACACCGCGACCTACGTCTGCGACCAGGCCGTGCAGCTGCACGGCGGCGCCGGCTACATGCACGGCACCGAGGTCGAGCGGCACTACCGCGACGCCCGGATCCTGCCGATCGGCGGTGGGGCCACCGAAGTGCTCACCGACCTGGCCGCCAAGCTGCTCGGGTACGCCTCATGAGCAGCAACCGCGAAGCCATGCTGGCCAAGCTCGACGCCCTCGACGCCGAGCAGGCCAAGGCCGTCGCCGGTGGCGGCGAGCGCAGCGTCAAGCGCCACCACGACCGCGGCAAGCTGATGCCGCGCGAGCGGATCGAGCTGCTCATCGACGAGGGCTCGGCGTTCCTCGAGCTCAGCCCGCTGGCCGGGTGGGGCTCCGACTTCGCCGTGGGTGCCGCCGTGGTCACCGGCATCGGCGTCGTGGAGGGCGTCGAGTGCATGATCACCGCCAACGACCCCTCGGTGAAGGGCGGCGCGAGCAACCCGTGGACGGTCAAGAAGATCTTCCGGGCCGCCCAGATCGCTGAGGAGAACGGGCTGCCCACGATCTCCCTGGTCGAGTCCGGTGGTGCTGACCTGCCCACGCAGAAGGAGATCTTCATCCCGGGCGGCAAGCTCTTCCGCGACCTGACCCGGGCCAGCGCCCGCAAGCAGCCGACGATCGCGCTGGTCTTCGGCAACTCCACCGCCGGCGGCGCCTACGTGCCCGGCATGAGCGACTACACCGTCATGGTGCGGGGGCAGGCCAAGGTCTTCCTCGGTGGTCCGCCGCTGGTGAAGATGGCCACCGGCGAGGAGTCCGACGACGAGTCGCTGGGTGGCGCCGAGATGCATGCGCGCACCTCCGGCCTGGCCGACTACCTGGCCGAGGACGAGCGCGACGCGATCCGGCTGGGTCGCCGGATCGTGGCTCGCCTCAACTGGCGCAAGGCTCGCCCCGAGCCCGGCCCGTACGCCGAGCCCGCCCTCGATCCCGACGACCTCCTCGACCTGGTCCCCGGCGACCTCAAGGAGCCCTTCGACCCGCGCGAGGTGATCGCTCACCTCTGCGACGGCGTCAGCGCGACCAACGGCGCGGTCTTCGACGAGTTCAAGCCGCTCTACGGCACCTCGCTGGTCACCGGCTGGGCCAAGATCCACGGCCGCCCCGTCGGCATCCTGGCCAACGCCCAGGGTGTGCTGTTCAGCGAGGAGGCCCAGAAGGCCACCCAGTTCGTGCAGCTGGCCAACCAGACCGACACCCCGCTGCTCTTCCTGCACAACACCACCGGCTACATGGTCGGCAAGGAGTACGAGCAGGGCGGCATCATCAAGCACGGCGCGATGATGATCAACGCGATCAGCAACTCCACCGTGCCCCACCTGACGGTGATCCTCGGGGCGTCGTACGGCGCCGGCAACTACGGCATGAACGGGCGCGCCTTCGACCCGCGCTTCCTCTTCACCTGGCCCAGCGCGAAGTCGTCGGTGATGGGTCCCGCCCAGCTCGCCGGCGTGCTGGAGATCGTGGCCCAGCAGTCGGCGGAGTCCAAGGGCGAGGTCTTCGACGCCGAGGGGTTCAAGGGCATCAAGGAGATCGTCGAGGCCCAGATCGAGGAGCAGTCCCTGCCCCACTTCCTCTCCGGGATGCTCTACGACGACGGGGTCATCGACCCCCGCGACACCCGCACGATCCTGGGCATCTGCCTGTCCGTCATCGACAACCTGCCGTTCAGCGGCACCGACCGCTTCGGCGTCTTCAGGATGTGACCAGATGATCACCAGACTGCTCGTCGCCAACCGGGCCGAGATCGCCAGCCGGGTCTTCCGCACCTGCCGCGGGCTCGGCATCGCGACCGTCGCCGTGCACTCCGACGCCGACGCCGACCTGCCCTACGTGGCCGAGGCCGACCACGCCGTGCACCTGCCGGGCAACAGCCCGGCCGACACCTACCTGCGCACCGACCTGATCCTCGACGCCGCGCGCCGCAGCGGCGCCGATGCGATCCACCCCGGCTACGGGTTCCTGTCCGAGAACGCCGGCTTCGCCCGGGCCGTGATCGAGGCCGGGCTCACCTGGGTCGGACCGGCTCCGGAGTCGATCGAGTCGATGGGCTCGAAGATCGAGTCCAAGAAGCTCATGGAGGCCGCCGGCGTCCCGGTGCTGACCAACCACACCGTGGAGTCCGCGACCGAGTCCGACCTGCCGCTGCTGGTCAAGGCCAGCGCCGGAGGCGGTGGGCGGGGCATGCGGATCGTGCGCAACCTCGGTGACCTCCCCGGCGAGATCGAGAAGGCGCGCGCCGAGGCCGAGTCGGCGTTCGGTGACGGCACGGTCTTCGTCGAGACCTACGTCGAGCGCGGCCGTCACGTCGAGGTGCAGGTCGTGGGCAGCAGCGTCTACGGCGAGCGCGACTGCTCCCTGCAGCGCCGGCACCAGAAGGTCGTCGAGGAGAGCCCGGCCCCGGGCCTGACCGAGGCGACCCGGAGCGCTCTGCACGAGGCGGCTCGCAAGGCGGCCGAGGCGATCGACTACCGCGGCGCCGGCACCGTCGAGTTCCTGCTGGACCCCGACACCGAACGGTTCTTCTTCCTCGAGATGAACACCCGCCTCCAGGTCGAGCACCCCGTCACCGAGGCCGTCCACGGCATCGACCTCGTCGAGCTGCAGATCGCCGCAGCGGAGCACGACTGGACCATGGGGTGGTCCGACCCGCCACGCGGGCACGCCATCGAGGTGCGCCTCTACGCCGAGGACCCCGCCGCCGACTACCAGCCGCAGAGCGGTGTGCTGACCACCTTCGAGATCCCGGACGAGCCCGGCATCCGGGTCGACACCGGCTTTGCGTCGGGCTCGACCGTGAGCACCCACTACGACGCGATGCTCGCCAAGGTGATCGCCCACGGACCCGACCGCCGGACTGCGGCGCGCCGGTTGGCCGGAGTCCTGCGGCGCAGCCGGATCCACGGGCTCACCACCAACCGCGACCAGCTCGTCGACGTGCTCACCTCGCGCGCCTTCCTCGACGAGGAGGTCAGCACGGCGTTCCTCGACGGCTGGGCGCCCGCGGCCTCGGCCGACGACGCCGGTGCGCCGGTCGCCGCCGCTCTTGCGCTCGCCGAGCAGGCGCGGCTGGCTCGCACGGTGCAGCGCGGCGCGCCGACCGCCTGGCGCAACGTCGTCAGCCAGCCGCAGGTCACCGAGTTCGAGGGCGACCCCGACCCGGTCAGCGTGGCCTGGTGGGGTGGTCGCGACGGTTACACCGTCGAGGGCCACACCGTGGTCGCGGCGAGTCCGACGCAGGTCACCCTGGAGACCGACGGGGTGCACACGACGTACGACGTCACGACCAGCGCCTCGAGCATCGACGTCGACCACCCCGGAGGCCACCGACGCCTGGTCCGGGTGCCTCGCTTCGTCGACCCGGCCGACGCCGTCGCCAGCGGCAGCCTGCTGGCCCCCATGCCCGGCACCGTCGTCAAGGTGGCGGTCGAGGCCGGCCAGGAGGTCGCCGCCGGCGACGTCGTGCTGGTGCTCGAGGCCATGAAGATGCAGCACACCGTGACCGCGCCCACTGCGGGCACGGTCGCCGAGATCAACGTCCAGCCCGGTGCGCAGGTCGCTGCGGGCGAAGTCCTTGCCGTCGTCGAGTCCGTAGCAGAGGGAGAAGAGCAGTGACCACCACCATGTTCAGCGAGACCGAGGAGCGCCAGGAGCTCCGCAAGCAGGTCGCCAAGCTGGCCTCCAAGTACGGCCGCGAGTACTTCACCGAGAAGGCCCGCTCCGGGGGCAAGACCACCGACCTGTGGCTGGAGCTGGGGAAGAACGGCTACCTCGGCATCAACATCCCCGAGGAGTACGGCGGCGGTGGTGGCGGCATCGGCGACATCGCCGCGGTCTGCGAGGAGCTCGCCGCCCAGGGCTGCCCGATGCTGCTCATGGTCGTCAGCCCGGCGATCTGCGGCACGATCATCACCCGCTACGGCACCGAGGCCCAGAAGCAGAAGTGGCTGCCCGGCCTGTGCGACGGCACCTCCACGATGTGCTTTGCCATCACCGAGCCCGACGCCGGCACCAACACCCACAACATCACCACCACGGCGCGTCGAGACGGCGACGGCTGGATCCTGAACGGCCGCAAGATCTGGATCTCCGGCGTCGACGAGTCCGACAACGTGCTGGTGGTCGCTCGGACGGAGGATGCCAAGACCGGCAAGCTCAAGCCCTGCCTGTTCGTGGTGCCCACCGACGCCGAGGGCTTCGAGGCGAACGCGATCCCGATGGAGATCGTCTCCCCGGAGAACCAGTTCCAGGTGTTCATGGACGACATCCGGCTGCCTGCCGACGCGCTGGTCGGCGACGAGGACGGCGGGCTCGTGCAGCTCTTCGCCGGGCTCAACCCCGAGCGGATCATGGCGGCGGCGTTCTCGCTCGGCCTGGCACGCTTCGCGCTCGAGAAGGCCACGCAGTACGCCAAGGAGCGCGTCGTGTTCAAGGTGCCGATCGGCGCCCACCAGGCCATCGCGCACCCGCTGGCCCAGAGCCACATCGAGATCGAGCTCGCGCGGCTGATGAACCAGAAGGCCGCGGCGCTGCTGGACGCGGGCGACGAGATGGCGGCCGGCGAGGCGGCCAACATGGCCAAGTACGCCGCCGCGGAGGCTGCCTGCGACGTGGTCGACCGTGCGGTGCAGACCCACGGAGGCAACGGTGCGAGCCAGGAGTACGGGATGGCCGGGCTCCTGGTGGCCACCCGGGTCGGTCGGATCGCCCCGGTCAGCCGCGAGATGATCCTCAACTTCATCTCGATGCACTCCCTGGGGCTGCCGAAGTCCTACTGAGCAGGTCGGGAAGCCGGGATTGTCAGAATGCGTGAGGGCGACCCCGGCTCCGCCCTATCCTTGCGACCATGGCGGACCTGTGGGCGATCGGCGGCGCCGCCGCCCTGCAGAAGTACGCCCCGACGGCGGCGGCTGCCCTGCGTGGCCTGGTGGCGCTGTGGCCCGAGCTGCTCACCGCGCAACAGCTCGGCACCCTGCGAGCGGTGACGGCCGAGGGCGTCGGCCTGGCGCCCCTGCCGATGCCGCCGTTGGCGCCGCGTGGACCCGACGACGTGCCGGAGATCGCGGTGATGGCGTTCGCCGAGCAGTTCGCCGTCGACGTGACGCGCATCGACGCCTCGATGCGCAGCGCCTGGTCGGCGAGCCTGGGCGCGGCCTCCTTCGACGGCGCCCTGGCCGTCTACGTCGCCGACTACGTGCCCCGGGTGCGGCGGATCCTCGATGAGCTCTTCGGCGCCGGGCCGTGGGTCGACCCCGAGCTCGTCAGCACCCGGCAGTCGCGCGACGTGCTCGACTCCTTCACCCAGGAGGTCGCGCTCCTCGACACCCTCGACCCGGTGACCACCGAGCTGATCCGGCTGCGAGGTGCCCGCCAGCACGGCTGCCGGGTCTGCATGGCCCGGCGCAGCCTCGCCGCCGTCCGCGAGGGCGCCGACTCCGCGATGTTCGCCCGGATCGACCGGCACCGCGGGAGCGGCCTCGATCTCGAGCAGCAGGCGGCCCTGGCCCTCACCGACACGATCATCTGGACGCCGGCCGACCCGGGAGCCGCCGACCTGGACCTGGTCCGCGAGCAGCTCCAGCCTGCGCAGGCCCTCGAGGTCGTGCTGGACGTCATGCGGAACGCGGCCAACAAGATCGCTGTCGCCCTCGGCGCCGACGCCCCCGAGAACGGCGACGTGCAGCTGTTCGAGATCGACGCCGGCGGCAGACTCAGCTTCCAGTAGGCCGGTCGCGCATCGATCCGGAGCGGGGGCCCGAGTAGATTCGAGCCATGGGAGTCGTGGGCGGGGTCGACCGCACGCAGCGGCGGTTCACGCCGTTCGGCTTCCCGCTGGCGGTCATCTACAAGTTCTTCGACGACCAGGGCAACTACCTCTCGGCCGCGATGACCTACTACGCCTTCATCGCGATCTTCCCGCTGCTGCTGCTCGCCTCCTCGATCTTCGGCTTCTTCCTGCAGGGCAACCCGACGCTCCAGGACGAGGTGCTCAACTCGGCGCTAGCGACGTTCCCGATCATCGGCGACCAGCTCGGACGCCCGGAGGGCCTCCAGGGGTCGACCGGGGCGGTCATCGTCGGTGCCCTGGCCGCGACCTACGGCGCGCTCGGCCTGGGCCAGTCGATCCAGAACGTCGCGGCCACCGCCTGGGCGATCCCGCGCAACAGCCGGCCGAACCCGATCCTGCTGCGGCTCAAGAGCCTGGCGCTGCTGTTCTTCGCCGGCCTCGGGGTGCTGGGGCTCTCGGTGTTCTCGGCCATCGTCAGCAACACCACCCTCTTCAGCGACCAGATGCGCATGGACAGCGCGAGCATCCGCTGGGCGATCCAGCTGACCACCGTGGTGATCGTCGGCCTGGTCCTCACCGGGTTGTTCCGCCTGGCCTCGGCGCGGACCGGTCACGCCCGACGGGCCGCGCCCGGCGCGTTCACGGTCGCGGTGCTGTGGCAGGGCCTGCAGTGGCTCGGCACGATCTATGCCACCAACGTCCTGACCGGCCCCAGCACGCTCAACAAGACCTTCGGGCTCGTGCTCGGGCTGATCGGCATCATCTACATCGCCTCGGTGATGGCGATGCTCGGCATCGAGGTCAACGTGGTGCTCGCCCGACGGCTGTGGCCGCGGGCCCTGCTGACGCCGTTCACCGACTCCGTCGACCTGACCGAGGCCGATCGCCGCGCCTACGCCATGTATGCCGGCATGCAGCGGCACAAGGGCTTCGAGACCGTCGTGGTGCGCTTCGACGGCCGCGACGGCGACACCCACGAGATCATGCTCGAACCCCAGGGCGAGGTGCACAAGCGCAGCTCGCGCCCGCCGAGCCGGAGCCGGAGCCCGACAAGCCGCCGGTGCTGCGAGCCGTGGAGGACCCCGACGCGCCGACCAGGCCGATCCGGACCGCTCCGCCGTCCTGAAGCTGCTCAGCCGGCCGTCAGTCCACCAGGCGGCCGTGCAGCGCCGTGATCTCGGCGTCGGTCAGCCCCAGACCGTCGCGCAGGTAGCCGTCCAGGCCGCCGTACGTCGTCGCGGCGGCCTCAAGAGCTGCGTCGAGGTAGCGCAGGTCGGCGACCATCATCGGCTCGAACGCCGGCACCCGGTCGGCCCCGAGGTGCTCGGCGACCAGGCCGAGGTACTTCGTGCGGGTGCCGGCCGAACGCTGGTTGGTGATCAGGTAGTCCTCCGCGATGACCTCGGTGGGCACCCCGGCCACGTGCAGGACCAGGGCCGCTGCCCAACCGGTGCGGTCCTTGCCGGCGGTGCAGTGGAAGAGCTGGGGTGCGCTCGAGGTGGCGAGCCCGCGCAGCAGCACGGCGAAGGACGCTCGCGCCGCCGGGTCGGTCACGAAGCGCCGGTAGATCGCCAGCATCTCCGCGACAGCAGTCGCTGCGTCGGCGAGCTCGGCGCCCGCCCCCGGCGCGATGCCCTTCACCTCGACATGGGTCCAGGTCGCCCCCGGCACGGCGACGTCGGGGTGGGCCTCGACCTCGTGGTCCTCGCGCAGGTCGTAGAGCGCGGCGATGCCGAGCGCGCTCAGGTGGCCGGCATCCTCGTCGATCAGCTGGAGCTCGTTGGAGCGGTAGAAGACCCCCCGGCGCAGCGGTCGGCCATCGGCGGTGAGGTAGCCGTCTCCGGCCACGTCACGGAAGTTGTCGGCGGAGGCAAGGCGCACCAGCTCGTCGCCGGTCTGGGTCTTGTCAGCACTCACGACGCCAAGAGTAGGAGACGTCTCTATCCCTCAGGCGTCGTGGTCTCCGGACGGCGCATGAGGGAGTGCTCCGTACGCTCTGGAGTACAGCGCCTCGACGCCGTGAGACGAATCACCGCGCCGGGATTGTAGGCCGTGGCGTCGTTCGGCGCTAGCATTCGCGCTCCGCCCCGAGAGGATTCATAGATGGCCACCGATTACGACGCATCACGCAAGACCGAGGACGAACAGAAGGAAGAGAGCCTGGAGGCTCGCCGTCTGACCTCGGGTGAGCAGGACAAGACCTCCGGCAAGGTCGACGAGGACGAGACCGAGCTGGCCGAGTCCTACGAGCTGCCCGGTGCCGACCTCTCCCACGAGACGCTCTCCATCGAGGTCACGCCCAAGCAGGCCAACGAGTTCACCTGCACGTCCTGCTTCCTGGTCCAGCACGAGTCCCGGCGCGACGCCCCGGGTGTCGACCTCTGCGGCGACTGCGCCTGACCGCTCGCTGAGCCCGCGGCGTCAGCGACGCGGCGGGCGGGGGAAGAACATCGGCACGCGCTCGGCGTACTCGGGGTAGCCGGGGCGCTGCATCATCGTCTTCTCCAACAGCTTGGCCCCGGTGACGTTGCGGATGAAGATCGTCATCGCCACCGGGCAGGCCACGGTGGCGAGGCCGACGACCCAGCCGGCAGCGAGGCCGGCGGTCAGCCAGAGACCCCACCAGACGCAGGCGTCGCCGAAGTAGTTGGGGTGACGTGTCCAGGCCCACAGCCCGGTCTCCATGACGATCGGCCGCTGGTCCTTCGGCTTCTCCTTGTAGGCCGCGAGCTGACGGTCGCCGACGGTCTCGAAGGTCAGCCCGGTGGCCCACACGAGCACGCCGAGCACCACGACGACCGGATAGTCGGTGGCGAGCACCGCGCCCACCGCGACCGGCAGCGCGATGAACCACTGTGCGCCGCCCTGGACGGTGAAGACCCGACGTACGGCGGTGCCGATCCCGACCTCGGGCAGCGTGCCGCCGAGCATCTCGGTGTAGCGGGGGTCCTCCTTGCCGCCGTGCTCGCCGATCGCCCGCGAGCGCACGTGCCAGGCCAGTCGACCGCCCCACACCGCGACCATCGCCAGCACCAGCCAGCGGCGGTTGTCGGCGTCGTCGGCGGCGAACCCGACCAGGGCGGCGACGGTGGCGACGACCACGAAGCCCAGGCCCCAGGCGACATCGACGACGGCGACCTTGCCGAGCTGGTGGGCGCGGAACGCCGCCGCCCCCATGGTCAGGACGACGGCGGCCAGGGTGCAGCCGAGGACGAGCAGGAGTGCTGGGAGGACGGTCACGTCACCAGTGTCGCTGCAACGGCAGCGTGTGCGCTCCACCCGGGCGGACCATCAGGATCTGGTCGACGCCCATCCGACCGTCACGGAAGGCCATGGCGCCACCGACGAGGTAGAGCCGCCACACGCGCACGACCTCCTCGCCCACGAGCTCGGTGAGCCGCTCGATGTTGGTCTCGAAGCGCTCGAGCCAGCCGTCGACGGTCAGGACGTAGTGCTCGCGCAGGCCGTGGACGTCGCGGACCTCGAGGCCTGCCTCCTCCAGGAAGCCCACAGTCTCGCCGACCGGGCGCATGTACATGTCGGGGGCGATGAAGGACTCGATGAACGGTCCGCCGCCGGGCCAGCGGCCCGCGCGTGACATCTGCTGGATCAGCACGCGGCCGCCCGGCTTGACCGAACGGCGCAGGACCTCGGCGTAGGTGGGGTAGTTCTTCTGTCCGACGTGCTCGCCCATCTCGATCGACGACACCGCGTCGAAGGTGCCTCGCTCGGGCACCTCGCGGTAGTCCTGGAGCCGGATCTCGACCCGGTCCTCCAGGCCGCGCTCCTTGATCCGGGCGTCGATGAACTTCTTCTGCTCTGCAGCGATCGTCACGCCGACGACCTTGGCGCCGAAGTGCTCGGCGGCGTGCAGCGACATGGAGCCCCAGCCGCACCCGATGTCGAGCAGGGTCATTCCTGGCTCGAGGCCGAGCTTGGTGCACACCAGCGACAGCTTGGCGGCCTGGGCCTCCTCGAGCGGCTGGTCGGCCGAGGAGTGGTAGCCGCTGGAGTAGGCCATGTTCGGCTCGAGGATGAGCGAGTAGAACTCGTTGGACAGGTCGTAGTGGTGGGAGATCGCTCGGCGATCGCGCAGCGCGCTGTGCAGCCGCCCGCGGATCCGGGCCTGCGAGGCCGGCGCCACCGGCGGCTTGCCGAGGGCGCCGAGGTCCACCGCGGTGCGCACGGCCTTCACGAGTGCGCCGGGCGTGAACCGAGCGCCGCTGAGGCCGCGCTCCTTGGCGATCGCGAACGTGTAGGTGAGCGCCTTGTCGAGGGTCCAGCCGTCCTGCTCGGGCACGTCGAGCTCGCCGGTGACGTAGGCCTGGGCTGCTCCGAGCTCACCGGGGTGCCACAGGAGCCGGCGTACGGCGTCGACAGAGTTGAGCACGACCAGCGGCCCGTCGGGGGAGCCGGTCTCGGAGCCGTCCCACGCGCGCAGGCGCACCGGGAGGTCGCCGCCGATGAACGGGGCGACGGCGGCAGCGAGCCGGTGGGCGATGCCGACCTCGGTCGGCGCGGGGCGGCCGCCGACCTCGGGGGTCAGGTGGGTGGAGCTCATGCCGAGGCCTCACGGGTGAAGGTGAGCTGGTTGACGTCGATGTAGCCGGAGGCGAATCCTGCGCGGGAGTACTCCAGGTAGAAGTGCCACATCCGGAGGAACGTCTCGTCGAAGCCGAGCTCGAGCACCCGCTCGGCGTGGCGCAGGAACGCCTCGTCCCAGAGCGTCAAGGTGCGGGCGTAGTGCTCACCCATCGAGAAAGGCGTCTGCATGCGCAGCGAGGTGTGCGCCGAGGTGATCTCGTCGATGACCTGCACCGAGGGCAGGAAGCCACCGGGGAAGATGTACTTGTTGATCCAGGTGTAGGTGTTGCGGGTGGCCAGCATCCGGTCGTGCGGCATGGTGATGGCCTGGATGGCGACCTTGCCGCCCGGGGCGAGCACCCGGTCGATCGTCTCGAAGTAGGTCTGCCAGTACTGCCAGCCCACGGCCTCGATCATCTCGACCGACACGATCGCGTCGTACTGGCCGGAGACGTCGCGGTAGTCGCAGATCTCGATGGAGACCTGGTCGCTGCTGAAGTCACCCTCGCGGGCGGCCGCCGCGACGCGCAGGTCGCCAAGGGCCTTCTGCTCGGTCGAGAGCGTCAGCGAGGTGATCGTGGCGCCGCGGCGAGCGGCGCGGATGCACAGCTCACCCCAGCCGGACCCGATCTCGAGCACGCGGGAGCCGGCGGTCACGCCGGCCTCGTCGAGCAGGCGCTCGATCTTGCGCCCCTGGGCCTCGGCGAGGTCGGCCTCGGTGGCCGAGGAGATCGGGCCCTCGAAGAGCGCGCTGGAGTAGGTCAGCGTGGGGTCGAGGAACAGCTCGAACAGGTCGTTGGACAGGTCGTAGTGGTGCGCGATGTTGTCCTGGGAGTACTTCTTGCTGCTCCGCTGGGTGCGCGGGGGGCGTTTGACGACCAGCGCGCGCAGCTTCTGCAGGCTCTGGGGGACCAGCTCGGGCAGCTCGGAGGCCAGCACCTCGAGGAAGCCGCCGAGGTCCTCGGCGTCCCAGGCGCCGGTCTGGTAGGCCTCGCCGAAGCCGATCAGGGCGTGCCGACCGACGCGGGCGAAGAACTCGTCGGGGCGGTGGATGACGGCGACCGGGCCGCCCTTGCCCCATGTCTCGTCGCCGACGACGACGCTGACGTCGAGCCGGTTGACCGCTGAGTGGAAGAGCCGGCGAGCGATCGGTGTCGACACCGCGGTGCGGGGGCCGGAGGGGATGATGTCGAGGCCGGGCCAGTGGTTGGCGCTGACGCGCTCAGGAGCGACGGTCATGTCACACCCCTTCCTGGTGGTGCTGCGGGCGGGGACGCACCGACAGCTTGCGGAGCCACAGCCAGATGCCGTGGACACGGATGAGGATCGAGCCGCGCAGCGCAGCAGGTGCCGCGCGTCGGGCGGGGTTGCCGTCGCTGGTCGACCGGGTGCCGGAGAGCGAGGCGGTGAAGCGGTCGCCGTCGTCGGTGGTGAGGTCGACGACGATGGTGAGCCGGTCGTCGGGCACCGGGACGGTGAGGTCGTAGGTGCCGTCGGTGCCGTGGAACGGCGAGACGTACATGGCCTTGGGCGTGCTCGCCCTGCCGTCCTGGTCCGGGTGGACCAGGTAGGCGTGCCGGTCGCCGTAGGTGTTGTGGACCTCGACGAGGGTGGCGGCGAGGTGGCCGGACTCGTCCCAGCACCAGTAGACGCTGATCGGGTTGAAGCAGTAGCCGAAGGCGCGGGCGTTGGCGGCCATCAGGATCCGGCCGGTGCCGAGCTCGATGCCCTCGGTGTCGCGGAGGAACGCCACGACGTTGGCACGGATCGAGGTGTCGGGGTCGCCGAGGTGGTCGCGGGCCTCGAACCGGCCGAGGAACCCGTGGTCGGGCAGGTCGTCGAGGTCGACGAGCCACATGTGCGAGCGCAGCGTGAAGCGACGCTTGAACGGAGCGCGGCGGGTGTGGCTGATGACGGTGTCGAAGACACCGGTGGCGACGGCCGGGGCGGCGTCGCGCCCGGGCGCCACCGAGGTGGGCCACTCGAGGCCGAGATGGGTGACCGCAGCCAGTCCCGAGCGTGCGCCGTCCTCGTGGAAGCCCCAGCCGTGGTAGGCGCCGGCGAAGGCGACGCGCTCGGAGTTGATCTCCGGCAGGCGGCGCTGGGCAGCGACCGAGACGGGGTTGTAGAGCGGGTGCTCGTACTCCATCCGGTCGATCACGGTGCTCGGGTCGACGAGGTCCTCACCACCCAGGGTCACCAGGTAGTGGGTGTCGGTGTCGAGGCGCTGGAGGCGGGTGAGGTCGTAGGTGACCACCACGCCGTCGTCGATCGGGCGCGGCACGTCGACGCCGGGGCGTCGAAAGTTCCACGACGCCCAGGCTTTGTGGCCGCGGGCAGCAGGGAGATGTCGGTGTGGAGCAGCGCGACGTTGGGGGAGTACGGCATGGCGCCGAGCAGCTCGTGCTGCAGGGGAGTCGGCTCGGCCAGCATCGAGAGCGCCTGGCCCGGGTGCGCGGCGATGACGACGGCGTCGTAAGTCGTGACCTGGCCGCTGCCGTCGGTGATCTCGACACCGTCGGCGGTCTCGAGGACCGAGGTCACCTTGGACCCGAGCCGGATGTCGGGCAGCGTGGCGGCGATCTTCTCGACGTAGGAGTGCGACCCGTCGGTGACGGTGCGCCACTGCGGCGAGCCGAAGATGCCGAGCATGCCGTGGTGGTCGAGGAACGTGAAGAGGTAGCGCGCGGGTAGTCGAGCGACACCTCGGGCTCGCAGGACCAGACGCACGCCACGACCGGCTCCATGAAGTGGCGGATGAAGTAGGCGCTGAAGCGGCCCTCGGCGAGGAACTCACGCAGGGTGCGATCGTCGGACTCGACGGCCAGGAGCGCCTTGGCCTTGCGGTGGAAGCGCGGGATCTCGGCGAGCATCGCGAGGTAGCGAGGCTTGCGCAGGTTGGCCTTGGTGGGGAACAACCCCTCGCGGCCCAGGGCGCCGGCCCACTCCAGGTCGGAGTCGTCGTCGATGATCGACATCGACATCTCCGAGGGCTGGGTGGCCACACCGAGCTCGGCGAAGATCCGGAGCAGCACCGGGTAGGTGCGCGGGTTGTGCACGATGAAGCCGGTGTCGATGCGCAGCTCGCGCACGGTGCCGTCGGCGGCCGGTCTCCGGTCACCCGGTGGGTGTCGGCGTGCCCGCCCAGGCGATCGTCGGCCTCGAAGAGGGTGACGTCGGCGGTGCGGGAGGCTATGTAGGCAGCAGTGAGCCCGGCGACGCCGGAGCCCACGACGGCGATGCGTCGTCGGGACATGTCACTCACGCCTGCTTGAACGTGACGACGGTGATGACATTGCCGCTCGGCTTGTCCGAGCCGCCGGCCGGCTCGACGGTGATGCCGAAGCCAGTGGCCGTGGCCGGGTCGCCCTCGAGCAGGACCGAGCGGGCGTCGCCGTCGATGAGCCCGGCGGGGACCATCACCTTGTCGTGGATGAGCCAGAGCTCGTAGGTCTGGTCGTCGGGGAGAGCGGGAAGGCCCTCAGTGCTGACCAGCGCCTGGTTGAGCGACTTGGAGCGCACGATGGTCAGCTCGCCGGCGCGACCGAAACGCTTCGGTCTTGGTCTGGGCGTCAGGGGCATCGACGATGCGAGCAGCCGGGTCGGCGGACTCGATGCCCTGGTCGGCAGACCAGGGGTGCCACACCGTGGCTCCGACGCCACCGAGGGCGATCAGGGCGGCGGCAGCCGCTACGAGGGCCGGGAACCGGCGACGGTTGGAGCGGGCACGCTCGCCCGCGTCGACGGTGAGGGGCGGCAGCGGTCGGATCGACTCGATGCCGGCCAGGACGCGCTGACGCAGGGCGTCAGGGGGCGTCAGTGCGGAGGTCTCGGCCAGGAGGGCGCCGGCCTCTCGCAGGGACTCGACCTCGGCCCGGCAGGACTCGCAGTCGGCCAGGTGCCGCTCGAACATGGCCCGCTCGATGTCGTCGACGGCGTCGACGGCATAAGCTCCCGAGAGAGCGTGGATGTCACCACTCACGAGCCCACTCCCATCTTGTCGCGCATCCGGATGAGTCCATCGCGGATGCGGGTCTTTGCTGTTCCGACGGGGAGATCAAGGATCCCCGCCACCTCCGTGTGCGTGTAGCCGCCGAAGAAGGCGAGCTCGATGGCCTCACGTTGCACGGGAGTGAGGCCCTCCAACGCACTGCGGACCCGCTTGGCCTCCATGGAGGCCTGCGCTGCATCGGCAGTGGCGTCGTGGTCGATCGTCTGGTTCTGGTGCTCGTAGGTCGTGTCGCGTCGTGTGGAGGCCTCGGCCGACCGCACGCGGTCGACGGCCTTGCGGTGACAGATCGTCATCAGCCACGAGAGGGCACTGCCCCGGTTCGAGTCGAACCGCGAAGCGGTCCGCCACACCTCCAGGAAGGCTTCCTGCATCACTTCCTCGGCCTGGGCCGGGTCGCGCACCACGCGGACGGCGAGTCCGAAGACCCGCGACGACGTGGCGTCGTACAGCTCGGCGAATGCCTGCTGGTCGCCCCTCGCGGAGAGGCGGAGCAGCTCGCTCAAGCGGTCGGCGGGCGCCGCCGGCACTCCGTGAAGAGCGCCGGCGGGCTCGCGGCTGACCTGGTCCATGACCTGATCTTCCTGTGTCGGACTGTCTCAGTCCAACGTCACTTGACGCCGGTGAGGACCTGGTCGATCACGTAGACCGTCGCGTTGGCGGTGGGGACGTTGCCGCAGATGACGTTGGCGGTCACGGTGCCGTCGCTGACGGTCATGCCGTTCTCGTCGCCCTCGACGGTCAGGGTGTCACCGGCGACGGTGGCCTGCTCGCCGGCCACGGCGGCCGGGTCGAGGTTCTCGGGCAGCACGTGGTGGGTCAGGATCGCGGCCAGGGGCGAGTCCAGGCCGTCGGCGGCAGCGCCGTCGAGGAGGCCCTGCAGCGCGTCGGCCGGGATGGCCTCGAAGGCCGGGTCGTACGGCGCGAAGACCGTGTAGCTGGCCGACGGGTCGTTCAGCACGTCGACGAGACCGTCGACCGAGGTGACGGCCGCGACCAGCGTGGTGAGGATCGGGTTGTTGCTGGCAGCGGTGCCCACGGTGTCCTGGACCATGCCGTCGAACGAGCCGGCGCCCTCGGTCGGGACCGCGGCGCAGCCCTCGCCGAACGTCTGCGCAGCAGCGTCGGAGGTGGTGGCGGACTCGGACTCGGCCGGGGCGGACGAGCTGGCGTTGGTGTCGGCGCCGGTGGCCTCGGTGTCGTCGTCGCTACCGCAGGCGGCCAGGCCGAAGGAGAGGGTCAGGACGGCGGCAGCAGCGGTGCCGCGGCGGAGGGTGTTGAGCTTCATGGGATGGAGCCTTCCGGGGTAGGTGACTTACAGGAGTGATTCGGTGCCCAGGGGCGGGCGGATTGGCTGATGGGGCGCTATTTGTGGATGTGTCCGTCGTCACGCGGCGGGGTGCCGGAGATGCAGCACCCCCGAGCCCGGTCGGGGCTCGGGGGTGGCAGGCACGTGTCGTGCAGGTGTCGGGCAGGCTCAGGCGACGCTGAAGAGCAACGTGTGCAGGCCGCTCGAGCCGCCGGGGAACGGCTCGGCGCGGACGTCGGTCTGGGGTGTCCCGCTGCCGTCGATGACGCGGGCCTTCACGTTGTGCCGGCCCTTGCCGGCGCCGCTCCAGACGTAGAACCACTGGCGCCAGTAGACGTTGTTGACGTCGGGACCCATCATGGCGTCCTGCCAGGGGCCGCCATCGAGCTGGACCTGCACGGTCTTGACGCCGCCGTCGTTCTGGGCCCAGGCGACGCCGCCGATGATGACGTCCTGGCCGGCCTTCTGCGTGGAGAGCGACTTGGGGGTGTCGATCCGGGCCGACGGCTTGATCGGCGCCCGGGTGTCCCACCCGCGCTCGGTCCAGTAGGACTCGCGCTCGGCGTAGGTGGTCAGGGTCAGCCGGGAGAGCCACTTCGTGGCGCTGATGAAGCCGTAGAGGCCGGGCACGATGGTGCGGACCGGGAAGCCGTGCTCGCGGGGGAGCTGCTCGCCGTTCATGCCGACCGCCAGCAGGGCCTCGCGCCCGTCGGTGACCAGGTCGAGGGGCGTGCTGATGGTCATGCCGTCGAAGTCGGTCTGGAGCAGCTGGTCGGCCTTCGAGCCGATCCCGGCCCGGTCGAGGATGTCCTTCAACGGCACCCCGAGCCAGCGGGCGGCGCCGACGTACTTGCCACCGACGGCGTTGGAGACGCAGGTCAGGGTGATGTCGCGCTCGACCATGGGCATGGCGAGCAGCTCGTCGTAGGTGATGACCAGCTTGTTGTCGACGTCGCCGTCGACGGTCAGGGTCCAGTCCGACGAGGAGACCACCGGGGTGTCGAGGCGGGTGTCGACGCGGTAGAAGTCGGCGTTGCTGATGCGCAGCGGCGTGATGCCGGGCACCTGCTTGTCGAGCCCGGCGGGGAACGCCGGAGCGGCCTCGCCGACCGCGGGGGCGGGCAGCACGATGTCCTCGGGGCGGGCGCGCAGGCCGATGATCCACTTGCCGGCTCCGCCCAGGACGGTGGCAGCACCGGCGATCACGCCCATGGCCACGAGGACTCCGCGACGGCTGGCCGTGGTGCCGGCGGGGCTGGCGACGGGGTTGGCGGCGGTGTCGTCGCGGCGGTGGGTCTTCGGGCCGGACTCGGTGACGAGGTCTTCCTCGGGGCTCAGGTGAGCGGCGGAAGCCGGTGCCGGGGTGCGCGGGTCGAGGCCGGCTCCGGTGGCCACCCGGTGCAGCACCCACAGGGCGCTGACGCCGGCGATGGCGGTCAGGACGCTGGGCACCACGTCGAGGGCGTTGGCGCCCGAGCGGGTCACCGCGGCGAGCCCGGCCACCACGACCAGGACGACCAGCATGGTGGCCCCGGCGGCGAAGCGGCGACGGGTCAGGACCCCGGCGACCGCGGCGAGCACGAGCACGCCGAGCATCACCGAGCCGACGAGGACGACCTTGTCGTAGTTGCCGGCGGCGAAGTCGAAGGGGCCGACGCTGAAGCCGTCGGTGTCGAACTGCTTGATCGCCCACTCCTTCATGCTGGCCGGCGTGCGGTCGATGACCGCGGAGCCGACAGCGAGGACGGGGGAGGAGTCGGGACGCAGGACGGCAGCGACGATGTGGCCGACGGCCATGCCGAACAGGGTCGCCAGCAGGCCGAAGAGGGCATAGGTGCGGCGAGAAGTCATGGGAGGCGTTCGGTGCGGACGCCGTCCCGGATGGGTCTGGGCCGGGTCGGGCAGGATGAGACCCATGTCTCCCACGCCCCCTGATGCCCCGGCCGAGCTCGTCCACTACGACGTCGACGGCGGCGACTCCGGAGCCGGCATCGCCACGATCACCCTGGACTCGCCCCACAACCGCAACGCGCTGTCGCGCCAGCTCGTCACCGAGCTCGCCGAGCGGCTCGAGCGGGCCGACGCCGACCCGGCCGTGCGGGTGGTGCGTCTCGTCTCCAGCGGGCGGGTCTTCTGCTCCGGCGCCGACCTGTCCGAGGCCTCCTCCGGAGGCATGGAGGAGGGCACGCGGCGCATCGTCGGGCTCCAGCGCTCGCTGATCGGGCTGTCGAAGCCGGTCGTGACGGTGATCGCCGGGCCCGTGCGAGCCGGCGGGATCGGTCTCGTGGCCGCCTCCGACATCGTGATCGCTGCCGAGGAGGCGTCGTTCGCGCTGACCGAGGTCAAGCTGGGCCTGGCCCCCGCCGTGATCTCGCTGAGCGTGCTGCCGCGACTCACCTCCCGCGCGGCGGCGTACACGTTCTTGACCGGTGCGGCCTTCGACGGGGCCGAAGCGGCTCGGATCGGCCTGGTCACCCGGGCGGTGGCGGGTGACGCGCTGGCCGACGAGGTCGACCGGGTGTGTGCCGAGCTCGCCACGGGAGCCCCCCAGGGCCTGCGCGAGACCAAGGCCCTGCTCGCCCGCGACCTGCTCGACCGCATCGACCGCGACGCCGACGACATGGCCGAGCTCTCGGCGCGGCTCTTCGGTTCGGAGGAGGCCCGCGAGGCGATGACGGCGTTCTTGTCGCGTCCGCGGTGACCTGGGAGCGGGCCGCGGGGCCGGGCACCCACCCGGCCGCGTGGGATCGGGGACCGGGCTTTGTAGAGTAGAGGGCTTGCGGTCGCCGGATGGCCCAGCACGAGAGAGGGCACACAGCAGTGACAGATGAGCTGGTCGAGCAGGAGATTGCTCGCGAACAAGCCTTTGTCGACCGTGTCCACCGCCAGCTCATGGCGTCCGGCAAGGCCGCCCAGCAGCTGGCGCGCGAAGGACACGACCGCGGCAAGCTCGGCCACGAGGGAGGCCTCGTCGAGCGCGACGCGATGGTCTTCCAGGCCGCGAAGCGGATGGCGCAGCTCGACGCGGCCCACGAGGGCCTGGTGTTCGGTCGCCTGGACCTGAAGCCCGAGCTCGACCCCGAGCCCCGCTACATCGGGCGGATCGGCCTGCGCGACGAGCACCGCGACACCCTGCTCATCGACTGGCGCGCCCCCGCGGCCGCGGTCTTCTACCAAGCCACCGCCGCCACCCCGCAGGACGTCGTCCGGCGCCGGGTGCTGCGCTCGTCGGGCACCCAGGTGCTCAGCGTGGAGGACGAGCTCCTCGACGCCGAGGCCAACACCGCCGACCTGCCGATCATGGGCGAGGGCGCACTCATGGCGCAGCTCTCGCGCGCCCGCGACCGCACGATGCACTCGATCGTGGCCACGATCCAGGCCGAGCAGGACAAGGCGATCCGCGCACCCGGCAAGGGCGTCGTGCTGATCACCGGCGGTCCCGGGGTCGGCAAGACCGTCGTCGCGCTCCACCGCGCGGCGTACCTGCTCTACACCGAGCGACGCCGCTATGAGCACGGTGGCGTGCTCGTGGTCGGCCCCAGCGGTGTCTTCATGCGCTACATCGAGCGGGTGCTGCCGAGCCTCGGTGAGACCGCTGTCGCTCTGCGCTCCCTCGGCGAGGTCGTCGACGGTCTGCGCGCGACCCACCACGACGAGCCGGCGGTCGCCGACGTGAAGGGCTCGGCCCGCATGGCCGAGCTCATGCGTCGCACCGCCCGGGCCCAGGCACCCGGCAGCCCCGGGGAGTTCTCGCTCTTCTGGTACGACAACAAGATCCTGCTCGACCGAGGCCTGCTGGGTCGCGTGCGGCGTTCGCTGATGTCACAGGGCCGCCGCAACCGGCAGCTGCCGCGGGTGACGCCGGCACTGCTGGACGCGATGTGGCGCCAGGTGCGCAGCGAGCGCGGTCGCGACCGAGGTCGGGAGACCTTCGACGACGACCTGCTCGGCAACGACGACTTCCTCGACTTCGTCGTCTCGTGGTGGCCGCCGCTGAGCGCCCCCGAGGTGCTGGGCTGGCTCAGCGACCCCGAGCTGTTGGCGCGAGTGGCCGACGGTCTGCTCACGGCCGAGGAGCAGCGCCTGCTCTCGAAGTCGTGGGGCGACGACAGCCGCCTGTCCATCCAGGACGTGCCGCTCGTCGACGAGCTGCGCTACCTCCTCGGCGACGTGCCCTCCCGCTCGGCCGACGACGAGCGGGACGACCCGATCGCCCTGGTCGAGGGTGGCGTCGACATGCAGGAGCTCTTCACCGCCGCGGACCGCGAGTACGCGCCCTCGGGGCGCGCCTGGAAGGCCCCGACCCACAGCATCGACGACGACCCTTTCGCCCACGTGCTCATCGACGAGGCCCAGGACCTGACCCCGATGCAGTGGCGCATGGTCGGCCGCCGCGGACGTACGGCGTCGTGGACGATCGTCGGCGACCCGGCCCAGTCCTCGTGGCCGGTGCCCGAGGAGTCGGCTGCAGCGCGGGCCGAGGCGCTCTCGGGCAAGCAGCTCCACGAGTTCCACCTGTCGACCAACTACCGCAACTCCTCCGAGATCTACGCCTTCGCAGCCGCCTACGCCGAGCGCGTCGGCCTGCGCGCCGATCTCCCCACGGCGGTGCGCTCGACCGGCGACGAGCCCCAGATCATCGGTCCGGTGGCCGACCTCGAGGCAGCCACCCGTGCTGCGGTCACCGAGACCGCCGCTCGGGTCGGCGGCACGGTCGGCATCGTCGTCCCCGCTGCCCGTCGCTCCGAGGTCAACGCCTGGCTCGCCTCGTGGCCCGAGCACGCCGAAGACGCCGCCGGCGCCCGCGCCGCGGTGGACTCCTCGGCCACGCCCTCGGGCGAGGACCGGATCGTCGTGCTCACCGGCCTCGACACCAAGGGACTGGAGTTCGACGGCATCGTCGTCGTGCGCCCCCAGGAGATCGAGGAGGAGTCGGCCACCGGCCGCGCCACCCTCTACGTCGTGCTGACCCGCGCGACCCAGCTGCTCACGACCGTCAGCTGAGCGCGGCCGGTCCCGTCACCCTCCGGCGGGGCGGAGGGGTGGCCGAGCCCGGCTACTAGAGTTCGGGCCATGACCGAAGCCTCCTCCGTCCGCGACGCCATCGATGCGCTCGCGGAGCACGAGGCCTGGGCGATCATCCGGCGCTCGACGCGGGTGGGCGGACGCGACACGGTCGGTCTCGTCGGTGGTCGCCGCAGTGTCGTGGAGTCGCTGCTCGACGTGCCGCTGTCCGAGGGCATCCCGGTCGACGGCCACATCGCCGACCGGTTACTCGCGATCCCGTTCCGCCAGGTGGCCGAGCGCGGGTTCGAGGCGCACGACGACGGCACGCCGCTGGTGGTGGTCGACATCGACACCGAGCAGGAGTTCTCGGTCGCCGAGGTGATCGAGGCGATCGAGCCGGTGCCTGTCGAGTTCGCCGACCGCGGCGGGTTCGAGACCGACGACGAGGAGTACGGCAAGCTCGTCGAGACGATCATCCGCGACGAGATCGGGCAGGGCGAAGGCGCCAACCTGGTCATCGGACGCCACTACCGGGCCCAGCTGGCCGACTGGGGTCGCGAGCAGGCGCTCGCGGTGTTCCGGCGGCTGCTCGAGCGCGAGCGCGGCGCCTACTGGACCTACGTCTTCTTCACCGGCGACCGCTACCTCATCGGCGCCAGTCCGGAGCGGCACGTCACCGTGCACGACGGCGACGTGCGGATGAACCCGATCAGCGGCACGTTCCGGATCCCGCGCGAGGGGGACGTGCGCGGGCCGCTGCTCGACTTCCTGCGCGACGAGAAGGAGATCTACGAGCTCTTCATGGTCGTCGACGAAGAGCTCAAGATGATGTGCGACCTGTGCAGCGAGGGCGGGCAGGTGCTCGGGCCGTTCCTCAAGCCGATGAGCCACCTGGTGCACACCGAGTACCTCCTGGCCGGGCGCACCGACCGCGACCCGCGCGAGGTGCTGCGCGACACGATGTACGCCGCCACCGTCACCGGCTCGCCGGTCGAGAACGCCTGCCGCCTGATCAAGGCAGTACGAGACCGAGGGCCGGGGCTACTACGGCGCCGCGCTGGCGATCCTGGGTCGCGACGAGTCGGGTGGCGCGGTCGTCGACAGCCCGATCGTGATCCGCTCCGCCGACGTCGACCTCGAGGGTCGCCTCAAGGTGACCGCCGGAGCCACCCTCGTGCGCGACTCCGACGCCGCCTACGAGGTCGCCGAGACCCACGCCAAGGCAGGCGGCATCCTCAGCGCGTTCGGCCTCGTGCCGCAGGCGCCGACCCCCGACCTCGACCTGGCCGAGCTGGTCAACGACGAGGACGTGCTGCTGTCGCTCAACGCCCGCAACCGTCGGCTCAGCTCGTTCTGGCTCACCGACCAGGCAGGCTCGCCGCCCGACCCGCGCCTGCAGGGCCGCAGCGCGGTCATCCTCGACGGCGAGGACGACTTCGTGAACATGCTGCGTCACGTGCTCGGCGTGCTCGGGCTGACGAGCGAGGTCGTGCGCCACGAGGACTTCGTGCCCGGCTGCCTCGACGGCTTCGACCTGGTGATCGTGGGGCCCGGACCCGGTGACCCCCGCGACGACGCCGACCCCAAGATGGGCGCGCTGCGGCAAGCAGTCGCCGGCCTGCTCGAGGCCGAGCAGCCCTTCCTGGCCGTCTGCCTGGGCCACCAGGCGCTGTGCCACCAGCTCGGCGTGCCGCTGGCCTACAAGGACATCGTCTTCCAGGGCACGCAGTCGGCGGTCTCCTACGACGGACGCACCGAGCGCGTCGGCTTCTACAACACCTTCGTGGGCCGGGTCGGCGACGACGTCGCGTTGCCCTCAGGCGTGAGCGTGGACGTCGACCCCGCCGACCGGCGACATCCACCACCTGCGCGGTCCTCACTACCGCGGCATCCAGTTCCACGCCGAGTCGATCCTCACCGAGCGCGGCTACGACCTGCTGCACGACCTGGTGAGCGACCTGCTGCTGGAGCCGCTGCGATGACGGTGTCGTGACCCGGGCGCTGCCCGACGTCGTCGTGGTCGACCACCACGACTCCTACACCTGGAACCTCGTCCACCTCCTCGCCTCGGTGACCGGGGTGCTGCCCACGGTGGTGCAGCACGACGAGGTCGAGCCCGACGACGTGCTGCGTCACTCGCACGTGGTGCTCTCGCCCGGTCCGGGCACCCCGGTCGAGCAGGCCGACTTCGCCGTGGGGCGCGAGGTGCTGCTGGCTGCGAGTCGTCCGGTGCTCGGGGTGTGCCTGGGCATGCAGGGCCTCGTCACGACGTACGGCGGGACGGTGGAGCGCGACGTGCCGGCCCACGGCGTCGTCGCTGCGATCAACCACGACGGCCGCGGGGTCTTCACCGCGGTGCCGCAGCGCTTCGCCGCCGTCCGCTACCACTCGCTGGCAGCCGTGACGCTGCCCGACTGCCTCGAGGCGAGCGCCGCCTGCGAGGGGCCGGCCCCGGATGCGCCGTGGGTGGTCATGGGGGTGCGTCACCGCGAGCTCCCGCTCGAGGGCGTGCAGTTCCACCCCGAGTCGATCCTCTCCGAGCACGGGGCCGCGCTGGTCGCCAACTTCCTGGCCGGTGTGCGATGAGCTCTCCGGGCGACCCCGCCGTCTTCTTCGCCGGCATCGCCGCCGAGCACCGACGCTGCTTCTGGCTCGACGGGGGCGGGGCCCGGGAGTGGTCGGGACGCCGTTCGCTCGTGGGCTGGCTCGAGCCGGACGACGTGTCGCTGTCCTACTCGGCCACCACCCGCGAGGTCACCCGGCACGTCGGGGGCCGGGCCACGGTGGTGGGCGACGACGTGTTCGCGGTGCTCGAGGCCGAGCTCGCCGCCGGGTCGCCGAACGACCAGTGGTTCGGCTACCTCGGCTATGCGAGCCGCCCCGACCTGCCGGCCCGTCCCGATCCCGACCTGCCCGACGCGGTGTGGATGCGACCGAGCCACGTGCGGCTCTTCGACCACCCGGCGACCGCGGGCCCTGCCGGGGCGCAGGGTCGTGTGCCCGAGACCGGTCCAGGGGCCGACCTCAGGCACACGACCCCCACCGCGGGCTACCGCGAGGCCTTCGAGCAGGTCCAGGAGCACCTGCACGCGGGCAACTCCTACGAGGTCAACCTGACCTACCGCGTCGAGGAGCTCGCCGACCTCGACCCGGCAGCGGTCTACCTGCGACTGCGCGAGCTCAACCCCGCGCCGTACGCCGGCTTCCTCCAGCACGACGTCGAGGGCGCCCGCGCCTGGCTGCTGAGCAGCAGCCCGGAGCGCTATGCCCTGGTGACCGCAGAGAAGGTGCTGGAGACCAAGCCCATCAAGGGCACGACCCCGCGCGGCGCCACGGCGGACGACGACCGCGCCCGCCACGACGAGCTCGCGACCGACCCGCGCTTTCGCGCCGAGAACCTGATGATCGTCGACCTCCTGCGCAACGACCTCGCGCAGGTCTGCGAGGTGGGCAGCGTGGAGGTGCCGAGCCTGATGGAGGTCGAGTCCTACGCCACCGTGCACCAGCTGGTCTCGACCGTGCGCGGGCAGCTCCGCGACGACGTGAGCACGGTCGGCGCCCTGCGGTCGCTGTTCCCCGCCGGGTCGATGACCGGGGCGCCCAAGCTGCGCACGATGCAGATCATCGAGGCGGTCGAGGACACCCCGCGCGGGGCCTACGCCGGCGCGTTCGGCTGGATCAGCGGTGATGGCCGTGCCGACCTCGGCGTGGTCATCCGCAGCCTGCTGAGCACCGGCGACGGTCGCTACCGCCTCGGCACCGGCGGCGGCATCACCGTGCTCTCCGACGTCGTCGAGGAGTGGGCCGAGGCGCGGCTCAAGGCCGAGCGGCTGAGCGCGGCACTGGACGTCAGCGGCTCTTCGGACCGCTGAGCCCAGACTCGTGGGCGCGCTCGGCGAGCCGGTTCATCAGGGCGCGCACGCCGCGCACGATCGCGGGCTTGTCGTAGGGCGCCGGGTCGATCGCGTTGACCACCTGGATCAGCCGGCCGTTGCGCACGAAGCCGGTGACCGCGAGGGTGTCGTCCTCATCGATCGTGGAGATGATCCGGGCGCCGTCGGCGTGGCGCAGCCGGGGTGCGGTGAGGGTCGCGCCCTCCGCGTTGGGGGTGCCGAGCTGGCGCACGATGTCGCGCAGCGTGCCCTGGAAGAGGTTGTAGTTGACGTCGATGACGACGCGGCCCTCGCGGGTCGGGGTGAAGGTGCACACCGGCGCCGCCGGGGTGCCGGTCTGCTGGCTGAAGTCGACGTCGAAGAGCTCGTTGACCTCGGCCCGGTCCAACGCCGAGCAGGGGTTCCACAGCGCTTCGGCCGGGGTGGAGGGCAGCTCGGTGCGAGGCGCGACGGCCTCGGTCTCGTCGTCGCCGGAGCAGCCGGCCAGGAGCAGTGCCGCGAGCAGGAGGCCGAGCAGAGCGGCCGTACGCCGCCTAGGCATCGGCGGTCGCCCGTCCGGGAAGGGTCAGGACGAGGCGTGCGCCGCCCCCGGGAGCCTCGGTGGCGACGACGCTGCCCGAGTGCCGCTCGGCCACCTGGCGCACGATCGACAGGCCGAGCCCCGACCCGGGCATGGTGCGCGACTCCGCGGCGCGCCAGAAGCGGTCGAAGACCTGTTGGCGGTCGGCCGGTGCGATCCCGGGGCCCTGGTCGTCGACGGTGAGGGTCCCGTCGAGCAGTCGTACGGTCACGGTGCCTCCTGGGGGGCTCCACTTGGCGGCGTTGTCGAGGAGATTGGTCACCGCGCGCTCCAGTGATCCAGCCTCCCCGACAACCTCCCACCCGTGCAGCAGTACGTCGAAAGTCGTGCCGGCGGCCCGGCGGCGCACGCGGGTCACCGAGCGGTCGACGATCTCGCTCAGGTCGAGCGGCCCCACCACCGGGGCGAGCGGCTCGTCGCGGGCGAGCTCGGTGAGGTCGCCGATGAGGGTGGTGAGCTCGTCGATCTGGGCGCGGATGTCGGTGAGGAGCTCGTCGCGGGCTGTCGGGTCGAGGTTGCGGTCGTCGTGAGCCGCCTGGGTCAGCAGGTCCACGTTGGTGCGCAGCGAGGTGAGCGGGGTGCGCAGCTCGTGCCCGGCGTCGGTCACCAGCCGGCGCTGGCGGGTGCGGGAGGCGTCGAGCGAGGTCAGCATCTGGTTGAAGGCCGACGCGAGGCGGGCG
Organism: uncultured Actinomycetota bacterium; assembly: GCA_963760515.1. Classification (GTDB taxonomy): domain Bacteria; phylum Actinomycetota; class Actinomycetes; order Propionibacteriales; family Nocardioidaceae; genus Nocardioides. The sequence goes on along the minus strand of CAVXDL010000006.1, from coordinate 821,356 downwards.
ATCTCGTCGTCGCCCTCGATGGGCAGCGGGGTGAGGTCCTCGGTCATCGCGATCTGCTCGACCGCCGAGGTGAGCCGGCGCACCGGGCGCAGCCCGCTGCGCGCCACCGCCCAGCCGGCGATGCCGGCGCCGAGCACCCCGAGCAGGCCGAACACGAGGCTCACCCCACCCAGGCGGGCCAGCACCTGGTCCTGCTGCTCCAGCGACTGGGCGATGATCAGCGCTCGCCCGTCGGTCTGCATCGGCACGGCGACGACGCGGTACTCGATGCCGTCGTCGATCAGCGTGCGCACGCTCTGCGGCTGCTTGCCGGTCGCGACGCGGAGCTCGGGGACGCCGATCGGCAGGGCGGCGCCGGCCTGCACCTGGGGCACGTTGCCGGCGGTGAGGACGTAGATCTGGATGTCGGAGGCCCCGACGGCCCATGGCGGGTAGTTGAGGTCGCGGTCGAGCAGGCCGGCGCCGGCCGTGGAGCGGGCGCGTTGCAGGAGGGAGTCGTCGAGCTGGGACTGCAGCTGCATCCGGGCGGTCACGTAGACCCCGGCCGACAAGAAGGCGACCGAGAGACCGACGGCGATGGTGGTCAGCAGCGTGACCCGGCTCGCCAGGGACCGGCGGTAGTGCCAGCGTCCAGGCGGCCGTGCCACTTCGTCGGAGGGCTGCGCGGGGCCGGTCATGACTCCCTGAGCACGTAGCCCACCCCGCGCACGGTGTGGATCAGCCGCGCCTCGTCGTCGGCCTCGGTCTTGCGCCGCAGGTAGCCGACGTAGACCTCGAGGGAGTTGGCGGTGGTGGGGAAGTCGTAGCCCCAGACCTCCTCGAGGATGAACGCGCGGTCGAGCACGCGGCGGGGGCGGCGCAGGAACATCTCGAGCAACGCGAACTCGGTGCGGGTGAGCTCGATGGAACGGGCTCCGCGCAGCACCTCACGCGTCATCGTGTTCATCGTCAGGTCGGAGAACGACAAGACCTCCTCGCTGGCCTCGTCGGCGGGCACCACACGACGCAGCAGCGCGCGCAGGCGGGCGAGGAGCTCGGGCAGCGCGAACGGCTTGGCGAGGTAGTCGTCGGCGCCGGCGTCGAGTCCTTCGACCCGGTCGCCCACGGCGTCGCGAGCGGTGAGCACGATGATCGGCACGTCGTTGCCGGCGCTGCGCAGCGCCCGCGTGGTCTCGAGCCCGTCGAGTCGCGGCATCATCACGTCCATCACGACGACGTCGGGGTTGACCGCGCCGATCCCGGCCAGGGCCTCGGCCCCGTCGCCGGCGAGGTGCACCTCGTAGCCGTTGAACTCGAGGGAGCGGCGCAGGGACTCACGTACGGCGCGGTCGTCGTCGACGACGAGCACACGGGGCTTGGCTGCTGCACTCACGGCCCAACTCTCCCACCTCGCCCTGAGGTCGCGCTGAGAGCCTCAGGCGTAGCGAGCAGCGATCGCGCCGGCGCGCGCGCCGTACCCGCCGCCGAACAGGCAGGCGTGCACCAGCAGCGGGAAGAGCTGGTAGAGCGAGACCCGGTCGAGCCAGCCGTCGGCGAGCGGGGTCGCCTCGTCGTAGGCATCGAGGACCCGCTGCACGTGCGGCAGCCCGAACAGCGCGAGCATGGCCAGGTCGACCTCGCGGTGCCCGCCGTAGGGGGCCGGGTCGATCACCGCGACGCCGTCGTTGCCCCACAGGACGTTGCCGTTCCACAGGTCGCCGTGCAGGCGTGCGGGCGGCTCCTCGGGCAGCAGCGCGGAGAGGCGACCGACGAGCGCGTCGACGTGGGCCGAGGCGGTGTCGCTCAGGGCGCCACGATCGCGAGCGAGCTTGGCGTAGGGCAGCAACCGCCGGGTGGCGTAGAACTCCGCCCACGTGTCGGCGGTGCGGTTGGGCAGGGGCAGCCGACCGATGAAGCCGTCGCGCGCTGCGCCGTACGACGCAGCGCCGGCGGCGTGGGTCACCGCCAGTCGACGGCCGAGGTCGACGGCAGCGTCGGGCCCACCGCCGCGTCCGGTCTCGACCCACGCGAGCACCAGGCAGTCGGGGGCGACGGCCAGCACCTCGGGCACGCCGACGCCGCCGTCGACCTCACCCAGCCACCGCAGCCCCGCGGCCTCGGTCTCGAAGAACCCCTCGGGCGTGCCGGTCATGGTCTTCATCAGCGCCGTCGTGCCGTTGCTCAGGCGCAGCTTGGTGGCGGTGGCGACATCGCCACCGGCAACGGGGGCGGTCGCGGAGACCGCCATGCCCAGCAAGGTCTCGGCCCGGCGGGCCAGGGCGGGTTGGCGGGTCATGCGCGGGTCAGGACCTCGGTCAGGCCGGCGACGATCGCGTCGCTCGTGCGCTCCACCATGGTCAGGACCTCCTCGAAACCGCTCGCCCCACCGTAGTACGGGTCAGGCACCTCGGCGCCGGGGTCGAGCGGATCGTGGTCGCGGAAGAGCCCGACCCGCTCGCTGCGACCGCCGAGGTCGGCGAGGTTCTGCTCGTCCATGGCGAGCAGCACGTCGAACCGGTCGTGCCAGGCCGCGCTGACCTGCTGGGCGCGGTGCTGCTCGGCGTCGTACCCGGCGGCGGTGAGGGTGGCGGCCGAGCGCGGGTCCATCGGCTTGCCGACGTGCCACGCCGCGGTGCCGCAGCTGGCCACCTCGACCGGTCCGGCCAGCCCGGCCGCGGCCACGCGGTCGGTGAGGACGACGTCGGCGACGGGGGAGCGACAGATGTTGCCCAGGCAGACCAGCCCGATGGCGTACCGGCCGGGGGTGCGTGGCGGGGGGAGCGGTGTCACTTGTCCCGGCCGACGAGCCCGTCGACCACCCAGGTGACGATCGTGATGACGATGGAGCCGCCGACCGCGGGCCAGAACCCGTCGACGTGGAACCCGATGTCGAGGGCATCGGCCAGCGAGCTGGTCAGCATCAGCATCAGCGCGTTGATCACGAGCAGGAAGAGCCCGAGAGTCAAGATGATCAAGGGGATCGACAACACCTTCAGCACCGGCTTCACGAACGACGTGACCAGCCCGAGGATCGCCGAGACGATCAGCAGCGGCACGAGGTTGTGCTCGACCTCGGCCATCCCCTTGTTGGGTCCGGCGAAGGAGATGCCGTCGAGCAGCCAGGCGGCCGCGGCGACGCCGAGGGCGGTGGTGAGGAGTCGCAGGATGATGCGCATGCCCTCAGCATGACAGGGCCGCGTCGGGTCGGCTCCCGGATCGACCCAGGTGGCCTCAGGTGACCTGCAGGGCCTCGAGGATGGTGTCGGCGGCGTGGTCGAGGTGGTCGCGCAGGAACTCGTGCGCCTCCGCGATCGCCCCCTCGTTGAGCAGCCGGAGCAGCGCGGCGTGCGAGTCGGCCTGGTCGTGGGCGTTGCGGCGCAGCCGATCGACCTGGGCGAGGGCGAGCTTGAGCTCGACGACGAGGTTCTCGGCCATGTGCACCAGGCGCGGGCTGCCCGTGAGGCCCACGAGAGACACGTGGAAGGCGAGGTGGCGCTCGTTGAGCTCCTGGTAGGAGGCGCCCGCGCGCACTGCGTCGGTGTAGGCGGCCAGCCGGGCGCGCACGTGGTCGCGCTGGGCCTCGGTGGCCCCCGGCCAGCGCAGGACGCCGGCACCCTCGAGCACGAAGCGGGCCAGGCAGACGTCGCGCACCGATGCGGCCTCCGGAGCGGCCACGCTCACCCCGCGGTGCGGTTCGCGGGTGGCCAGCCCCTCGGCCACGAGCATCCCGAGCGCCTCACGCACCGTGGGGCGCGAGACCCGCAACGACTCGGCGAGAGCGACCTCGCGCAGCGGCGTACCGCCCTCGAGGTCGCCGTCGAAGATCGCGCGACGCAGCTCCGCGACGGCCCGGTCGACGGTGGAGGCGTGCTCCACCGTCAGGGTCGCTGCGCTGAGCTCCTCGCCGGACATGGGGTCATCATGCCGCGCGCTGCGGGCGGTCGGTGGGCCACTAGGCTCGGGACGGTGTTTCCGATCGGCGGCGTAGGTGTGATGCTGCTCGGCGCTGCTGCGTCGGGCGTGGTCTGTGGCGCGCTCGCCCTGGCGCTGAAGCGGCGCCTGGGCTGGGTGAGCGCGCTGGCGATGGCGGGACTGCTCTGGTCGCTGGTGGTGATCGGCCTGGTCACCCTGCTGCCGGCCAACGGTGCGCCGGGCATCGTCTACGCAGACGGTCGGATGGAGGTCTGCTCGTGGGACATCGGCGGCCCGGCCCCTGACTCGTTCTGGATCTTCTCCGGGGGCCAGCGGCTCCTCAATGCCGCGATCTTCGTGCCGTCGGGTGCCCTGCTGGTGATCGCGGCCGCCCGGTGGCGCTCGGCCTGGGTGACGGTGCCGCTCGGCCTGGCGCTGCTGGCGGCGTACTCGGTGGGCATCGAGTACACCCAGCTGACCCTGGCCCGCCTCGATCGCGCGTGCGACGTCACCGACATCATCGACAACGTCACCGGCGCCGCGCTGGGCGTCGGCATCGGGCTGGTGCTGGCTGTGCTGCTGCGGCCGTGGCGGCGTCGTCGGCCCCGCGGGCCACGGTCGCTAGCCTGAGCCCATGGCCCACCCGCAGCCGCGTCCCCACGTCGCCCTCATCCCCGCCTACGTGCCCGGAAAGCCCCCGGCGGCTCGACCGGGCCTCACGGCCTACAAGCTCTCGAGCAACGAGAACCCCTACCCGCCGCTGCCCGGGGTGCTCGAGGCCGCGACCGCCGCCGCAGGGGTGATGAACCGCTACCCCGACATGGGCAGCACCGCGCTCTACGGGGCGCTCTCGCAACGACTCGGCGTGCCGACGAGCAACCTCGCGCTGGCCACCGGCTCGGTCGCGCTGGTCTACCAGCTCCCCACCGCCTTCTGCGACCCCGGCGACGAGGTCGTCTACCCGTGGCGCTCCTTCGAGGCCTACCCGATCGCGGTGACCGCCGCGGGTGCGGTGTCGGTCCAGGTGCCGCTGCTCGCCGACGGTCGCCACGACCTCGACGCGATGCTCGACGCGATCACCGAGCGCACCAAGATCGTGATGGTCTGCACCCCCAACAACCCGACCGGTCCCTCGGTGACCCAGGCCGAGCTCGACGCGTTCATCGCAGCAGTGCCCTCGCACGTGGTGGTCGTCGTCGACGAGGCCTACGTCGAGTTCGTGCGCATGGACGATGCGGTCGACGGGCTGGCCACCTATCGCGCGCACCCCAATGTGGTGCTCTTCCGCACCTTCTCCAAGGCCTACGGGCTGGCCGGCTTCCGGGTCGGGTACGCCGTCGCGCAGGCCGACGTCGCGGCCGCGCTGCGGGCGGTGTCGTTGCCGTTCGGGGTGTCGGCGATCGCCCAGGCGGCAGCGATCGCCTCCCTCGAGGCCGAGGACGCCCTGCTCGAGCGCGTGGAGTCCCTCGTGGTCGAACGGACCCGGGTGCTCGCGGCCCTCCGGTCGCAGGGCTGGGACATCCCCGAGCCGCAGGGCAACTTCGTGTGGTTCGCGCTGCCCGACGAGACCGGAGCGCGCACGACCGCCTTCGCGGCGGCCGCGGACGAGGCCGGCATCACCGTGCGTCCGTTCGCAGGAGAAGGCGTGCGGGTCTCCATCGGTGAGACCGAGGGCAACGACCGTCTGATCGAGGTCGCTGCCGCTCTCCGCTGACCTGACGCCCTGGGTCGAACCGGGGTCGGAACGCCAGGTCAGGGACAGCGGGGGGCTCAGGACGCGGTGGGGTACCAGTCCGGGGTCGCGAGGTCGAGGGTGTCGTCGAACGGCGCGTTCTTCTTCGGGATGCCGGTGTCGCCCGCGGTGTTGTCGACCACCGCGAGGATGGCCTTGCTCTCGGGGTCGAGGCGGACGCGGATGGTGGGGCGCTGGAGAGGCGTGAAGTCGTTCACGGGGGTGCCTTCCTTCGGGGGGTGACCGGTGGGTAGCCGGACGGGGGACTCTCATAGTGCGCCGATCGATGGCCGATCCGTAAGGGGTGCGGCGGCAAAGTGTCCGACCGGGACAGCATCTGGTCCGATGTGACTAGGGCCGGATGATGGGTCGGCGGGTGGTCACGTGGCAAGCAGGGCATCGATGCTCGCGGCGTCCAGCCGCGCACCGTCGGTGCGCAGCCGCTGCGGGTCGAGGCCGATCTCGTCGGCGACGGAGGCCGACTCCAGGGCGCTCTGCAGCCGGGCCCAGGCGTCGGGGGTGCGCGGGGAGCCGAGCTGTTCGTGCAGGACGTCGCTGCTCCCGACGAGCCGCCAGGCATCGTCGAGGCGGCCGTCGCTCGCAGCGAGCAGCGCGGCGTCCTCGTAGAGCTGGGCCAGCACCCAGGCGTCGTCGTAGCGGCGGTAGGCCTCCAACGCGGTGCGGTACGACGCCCGTGCCTCCTCCGGCCGACCGAGGTCGCGCGAGGCGTTGCCGAGGTTGTGATGGCCCAGCGCCACCATCCAGGTGTCGCCGACCTCGGTGTGCAGCGCCATCGACTCGGCGAAGCGCTCCTTGGCGCCCGCCGGGTCACCGCGCAGGGTCGCCAGCATCCCGAGGTTGTTCTGCGAGATGCCGATGCCCCACCGGTCGCCGAGCTCGCGGCGCAGCCGTAGCCCCTCCTCGGCGAGCTCCTCGGCGAGGTCGTAGTCGCCCTCGTACTCCGCCACGATGGCCAGGTTGCTGTAGAGCGCGGCCATCCCCGGGCGGTCGCCGAGAGCACGACGGCGGGTGAGGCTGTCCTCGTAGTGACGCCGGGCGAGAGCGAGGTCGCCCTGCTGTGCGGCGAGGGTGCCGCGCAGGTGCAGCACCTGCCCGGTGCCCACGTCGTCGCGGAGTGCGGCGAAGCGCGCACCAGCGGCTTCCAGGCCACTGGCCGCTTCGTCGAAGTGCCCCTGCTTGCGGGCCACCTCCGCGGCCCAGGTCTGCGCCCACGCGGCTGCGATGTCGTCCTCGAGCTCGAGGGCGAGGCGGAGCGCCCCGGCGAACGAGTCGGCGGCCGCGGCCCAGTCCGCCTGCAGCTCGAGGACCTTGCCGACGTTGACCAGCACGTCACCGTGCTGCTCGGGGGGCAGCACCGTCAGCAGGCGCCGGTAGTGCAGGAGCGCGGCATCGTTGGCGTAGGCCGCCTTCGCCGCGTCCCCGGCACGGCGCAGGTGGATGGCTTTCTTCGCGTCGTCGTCGGTGTGCCAGTAGTGGTGGGCGAGGTCGTCGAGACGCCGCTCGGGGTCGCCGAGCGCGCCGGCGGCGATGGCGTCGGCGATGCGCAGGTGCAGCATCGAGCGCATCGCGAACGGCAGGCTCTCGTAGGCCACGTCGTGCAGGATGGCGTGGGTGAAGGCCCACTGGTCCGCGCCGGCGTCCTGCGCCCGGGTCACCTCCTGACGCTCGAGCTCCTGCAGCGCGCGGCGCAGGTCGCCGGCGGCGCCGAGCTCGGGGTAGCCCTGGCCCACCAGGCTGCCGACGAAGGACTGCCCGACGACGCTGGCGACCTTCGCCGTACGCCGCGGTGACTCGGGCAGCTGGTCGAGCCGGTTGAGCACCAGCCCGTGCAGGGTGCCGGGCAGGTCGAGCGCGTCCGGCGCCGCGTCGGCGGCCCCGACCTCGGCCGCGGCGGCACGGTCGTGCGCGTAGCGGCAGAGCTCACGCAGCCACAGGGGGTTGCCGTCGGAGCGCTCCACCACGAGCCGTAGCAGCGATGCCGGGGCCTCGTCGTGACCGAAGAGCTGGCGCAGCTCGCACGCGGCCAGCTCGGTCGCCTCGTCGGCGGGCAGTGCCCCCAGCTCGATCTCGGCCTGCCGGACGCCGGCGTCGAGCCCCAGCCCGAGCAGCGGCTCGTCGGCGGGCCGGTAACCCATGAGGAGAGTCACCGGCAGGGAGCCCAACGACCGGGCGATCGAGACCAGCAGGTCGCGACCGAGCGGCTCGAGGAGATGGGCGTCGTCGAGCAGCAGAATGAGGGGGCTCGAGGCGTGCAGCTGCAGGAGCCGCTCGGCCAGCTGCTCGCGGCTGGTCTTGCGCAGCTTGGCGTCCAGGGGAGCGGTGAGCTCGTTGTCGGGCAGGGGCATGCCGAGCAGTCCGCCGAGCAACGGCGCGCGCGGCCGCAGGTCGACCGGCAGTACCAGCTCCAGGTGGGCGGCGAGCTCTGCGGCACTCCAGTCGTCGTCGACGTCGAGCAGGCGGCGCCAGATGCCCCACCACGCGGAGTAGGCCGACACCGTGCCGTAGGCGCGGGCGGTGCCGTCGACGACCGGCGTGTCCTCGCCGCGGGCTCGAAGGGCGACCTCGTGCAACAGCCGGGACTTGCCGATCCCGGGCTCGCCGCAGACGCCGAGCACCCCGCCGGCGCCGGTGCGGCTCGTGGCTTGGACCGCCTCGAGGAGCTCGGCCAGCTCGGCTTGTCGCCCCACCAGCTCGGGCCCGCCGTCGCGGGCTCGCGGGTCGCGCAGGCGCAGGAGCCGGGCAGCCGCGATCGACCGCGCCTTGCCCTTGAGCGTGAGCAGCTCGACCTCGGAGAACTCGTCGGACTCGGCGGCGGCCCGCCGGACCTCGTCGGAGACCAGGATCGCGCCGGCCGGTGCCTTGCTCATCAGTCGCGCGGCCAGGTTGACCGCGTCGCCCAGGCAGCAGAACGTGCGCCGGCGCCGGTGCCCGTAGGTCCCGCTGCGCAGCCTCCCCGCGGCGATGCCGATCCGGATGTCGCTGATGGTGTCGTCCTGCAGCGTGAGCAGGTCGAGGGCGGCGGCACAGGCCCGGGCCGCGTCGTCGGAGTGGGCTTCGGGGGTGCCGAAGACGGCGTAGAGGTAGGCGCCCTTGTCGCCGACGGTGAGCTGGAGCAGCGAGCCGCCGTAGCTGTCGATGATGCGCTGCGCGCTGACGATGAACTCGTCGAGCAGGCGCGGGCTGTCGTCGTCGGTGTCGAAGTCGATGCCGGAGAACTTGAAGAACACCGGCACCGCCGGTCGCAGCTCGGCGAGAAACTCGCCGCGGCCGGCGCGCATCCGCTCGAAGATCGCCGGCAGGAGCCACTGGCGCACCTCGTCGAGCTCCAGCGGCGCGGAGTCGGCGAAGTCGACCCACGGCTCGGGGACGCGGTCGATGCCCGTGATCGCGGCGACGGGTCCGAGGTCGCCGCTGCGCAGCTCCACGCCCAGCGCATGGTCCCCGAGAGCGCGCAGGACGGGCTCGGTGACGACGACCTCGCCCGGCGACGCCTGGCCCTCTGCGGCGGCCACCTCGTCCATCAGCGCGCCGGCCAGCACGTCGATCAGCTGCACCGCCGGATCGCCCACCACGAAGCGTCGAGCCGTGCCGAGCGCGACGGCGACCTTGACGCCGAGCACGACGCGGCGACCCCCGGGGGAGACGACGGTGCCGACGCGCGCCATCGCCTCCTGCATGGCGAAGGCACAGCTCACCGCTCGCAGCCCGTCGTCGTCGCCGTCGAGCCAGGCGGTGATCGCGTCGCCGCTGAAGTAGACGACCGACCCGCCGACGTCGTGCAGGGTGCCGATCAGCTCGTGGAAGACCCGCTCGAGCACCCCGGTGAGGACCTCGGCCCCCCGCTGCGGCCCGAGCTCCTCGGCGAGGGCCTCGGTGAGCGCGGTGAAGCCGGAGACATCGGCGAAGAGGGTGCAACCGTGGCGTCGTCCGTCGACGGGGGCCCCACCGTCCAGGGCCCAGCGGCGATCCTCGGCGACGTAGGCCTCCGGGTCGTCCCCGGTCCGGTCGCGGGTCGCGGCACCGTCGGTCATCTGATCCTGACGCGGACGGTCCGGCTCCCGAGCAGGTCGCCGGCCTGCTCGCCGGCCACCTGCACCGCGAGGACGTAGGTGCGTCCGGAGGTCCAGCCCAGCAGGGTGCCGGAGGCCGTGTAGTGGAAGCGGCGCGGCGACATGCCGTACTGCACGCAGGGCGGCGCCTTGCCCGTTTCGGCGGTGCCACCCTCGGCCGTGCTCGAGAACGTCACCCGGCAGGCGGTCACCAGACGCAGGGCGGCGGTGTCGCTGATCGGCCCGGAGGCGTCACTGAGCCCGAAGGTCACCCGGACGACGTCGTGGGGTCCCACCACCACGGGTTCGGGCTGGTCGAGGGGTGCTCCGAACGCGCTCACCCGGTAGGCGTTGGCCAGACGGAACGTCGCCGGGGCGGCGGCGCCGGTCGAGGCGACGACGTCGTAGGCGCCCACCACCGAGTTGGCGCGCGGGGTGATGCGTGCCAGGCCCTCGGGGCCGCTGGTGGCGACGAGGACGGCCGGGTCGGTCCCCGCGGCGGTGCTGCTGCCGGGGGAGGTGAAGGTGACCTCCGCCCCGGGGACCGGGTTGGCGAACTCGTCGGTGACCAGGGCGGCGATGGGCGCGAAGGTGGTGCCGAACTCCGTCGACTGGCGGTTGCCGGAGCTGATCGCGACGTGCGCCGCCGGACCGGGCCGCACGACCAGGACCAGATCGCGTCGGTCGGTGCCGGCGCTGCTGGTCGCGCGCACCGTCAGGTCGTGGTTGCCGGCCCTCGTGGTCGTGCCTCGGATCCGGCCGTCGGTGAAGTCCAACCCCGGGGGCAGGCCGGTCACCGTGACCTCGGGAGTCGGGTCGCCCGAGACCTCGAGCGCCGCGTCGAAGGCCTCTCCTGCCCGGGCCTGGGGCAGCGACTCGGTGAGGATCCGCGGTGGGGTGACGATCCGCAGCGGCACCGGCTCGGAGGTGCTGGCGAGGTTCTGCGGGTCCTCGGCGCCGGCGGTGCTCCCGCCCCCGACATCCACCTGGTCGCTGCCGAAGTAGGCGGTGACGCTGAAGTGTCCGGACGGGAGCGCGAGCGTGCCGAGGGAGGCTCTGCCGTCGGGGTGGGTGGTGCGCGCGGCAGCCGCGACGACCTGCTCCCCCTGCCGCACCACGAAGAGGACCGAGCGCTCGGTCACGGGGGAGGTGCCGGCCGACAGCTCCGCCACCACCCCCGTGTCCTCGCCGGCGAGCACGGGAGCATCAGGCCCGAGGAGGGTCAGGGTCGTGGGCCGCTTGGTGATCTCCACGCCTCGCTGGCTCGAGCTCGGCAGGGCACGCTCGTCGCCGTCGAACGCGGCCGACAGCGTGTGCTGACCCACCTGCTGGACCAACGCGAAGGACGCGCGAGCCACGCCTTCCTCGTCGGTGACCACGGTCTTGCTGGTGGTGCCGAGCGAGAGGCGCACGCGCGCTCCCGGCAGCCCCTGCCCGTCCGAGCTCAGGGTGGCGGTCACCGGAAGGGTGGAGCCGAAGGTGCCGCTCGCTGCCGCGCCCACGTCGATGCTGGATGCTGCGGTGGCGACCGGGACGGGATCGTGGCCCGGCGAGGTGCCCGGCACGTACTCGTGCCCCTGGTTGTCGTCGAGGCTCACCTGCCCCACGCCGTTGGCGGCCTGCACGATGAAGCGCACGTCGTCGGCGCGCTGCCCGGCGGGCAGGTCCAGCGACCCGGTCCACCGCGTGGAGACCGACGGGCTCTGGGTCAGGTCGAGCGAGCGCCACGCGCCGTACCAGGGGCCGGCGTCGGCGGTCCTGGTGATCCACGCCTGCTGGATGCCGGCCGACGGGTCGCCCACGACGTCGACCGTGACGTCGACGCGCGACCCGGTGACGGTCGAGGCCACTCCCACGATCTCGGGTGGGCCGGCCAGGGCGGGCAGGTTGGCGCCGTAGCGCTGCGTGTTGTTGCTGTAGAGCAGCTGGTAGTCGGTCGAGGAGTAGCGCCGCAGCGTGCTGGTGAACGGCGAGTCCGACCGGTGCTGGGCAGGCGTGACGAGGAGGCGGGTGCCCCCGTCACCGGCGATCGCGCCGTAGGTGTTGGCGAGGGCGAGACGCCGAGGGAAGAAGACCGGGGACGAGAACGCCGTGTGCACCTCGTGGGTCTCGGTGGCCGGGGCGCCGGTGAGCGGCACGATGCCGGGGACGTCGGAGTAGGCGCCACCGCGGAATCCCACGCCGCGCAGGGCGTAGCCGTCCACGCCCACCGGGAGCGACTGCACCGGCAGCGCCGGCTGGCCCGGCGACGTGGTGGTGCCGTCGGGGCCGCGGAGGTAGGTGAACCGCTCCAGCCCGGTGCCGTCGGGATCGGTGAAGTCCTTGGTGACCATCGTGGTCGCGCCCTGGGCCGTCACCAGCGCCGAGCGCAGCCCGAGCACCGCTCCCGGGCCGGTGGTGACAGGGTCCGGGGCGATCCCGGACGGGTCGGGCGCGGGGATCCGGCCGCTCGGCAGGTCGAGCGTGAGCATCGGCAACCCGTAGAGGGTGGCCTCGGCCAGTGCCTTCTGGTGGATCCCCGAGAGCACCGGCGTCGTGGCGAGGTAGTCCTGCTTGGCGCGGACGAGCGCTGCCCCCAGCGGCACGGGGTCGGTACCGACCCGGAGCTGGTGGGCGAGACCGGCGTAGAGGCGTTCGCTGTACTCGACGAAGTCGGTGTCGCCGTACTGGTAGCCGGTGCCGGCGACGAGGATCGCGCCCTTGTCGGCCATGACCTGGGGCCAGTCGAGTCGCTCGGTGAGGCCGGGCACGCCGTGGGGGTCGACGATGTTGTAGCCCGAGTGGCACCCGGCGCTGAGGATCAGGGTGTCGGTGAGATCGGCCGCTGCGTCGCGGACGTCGGTGGTGAGCAGCGAGGACTCGTAGTCGGCGGCCAGGGCGCTGTTGGCGCTGAAGTGGCCCGCCAGGTAGACGATGTCGGGCTCGGCCCCGGTCGGGTTGCCCAGCCACGCTCGTCGCAGGTCCGCCGACGTCCAGGAGTGGCGACGGTCGGGCCCACCGGGCTGGGTGCGGGTCGTGGGCGGCACGTCGGCGTCGGTGATCAGGTCGGTCACGGCGCCGCTGCCGAGTCCGGCGCTGAGGGTGGCCGACACCTCGTCGGCTCCGTCGGTGAGGAAGTCGTAGCCGGTGACCAGGGCGGTGCGGGGCGTCGGGAGCCGGCCGTCGAGGGCGACATAGCGGTCGAGGGCGTCGATGATCTCGTCGCGGGTCTCCACGAGGCGGCCGACCGCGACGTCCGGCACCGCCACGGTGGCGCCCTTGAGCCGGACGTCGACCACGGCGCCGTAGGCGTCCTGGCTCAGGACCTGGTTGCGGCGCAGGGCAGCCTGCGACGACGTCCGGTCGGCCACGGGAGGCACGTAGCCCTGCTCCGGCCCGAGGCCGGCGGCGTCGGCGTTGCGGAAGAACGGGATCACGCTGTCATCGCCGGCGAGCACGACGTAGGACAGCGTCCCGGTGCCGTCGCGATAGCTGTTGACGATGTCACGCAGGGCTCTGGCCACGAGGTTCTTGGCATAGGGACAGGCCGTCTGCTCGTCGGCCTGGGCGTTCAGTGCCCGCAGCCGGGGGATGGCAGCGGCATCCACCACCACGCCACCGATCTCGGGACGGTCCGCGAACGCCCGGAGCCGGGCGAGCGGAGCACCGGGGAGCCGGTCGGAGTCGGTGAGGACGATCGTCCGTGCGCCGCCCGGGCTGCCGGTGAAGGTCTCGAGGTCGGTGTAGGTGTGCAGCGGCTCGTCGCACGCGCCGCCGGTGGTGCCGACCGACAGCCGGAAGGGCTTGCCGGGCGCAAAGGCACCGTTGCGCCCCTGGACCCGGATGTAGAAGTACCCGGTGGTGTCCCACGTCGAGACCTGCACGCTCTCGTCGGCCAGCCCGTCGCGCGCCGACACCGCGATGAGGCTGCGGGTCTGCGCGCTCGAGTAGGCGTCGCGGATCTGGTCGTCGCTGAACGCGGAGGGTGAGAAGGCCGAGGGGCTGAACGCCGAGGGGCTGAACGCGGAGGGCGAGAAGGCCGAGGGCGAGAAGGCGGACGGGCTGAACGCGGAGGGCGAGAACGCCGAGGGGCTGAACGCGGACGGGCTGAACGCCGAGGGCGAGAACGCGGAGGGGCTGAACGCGGACGGGCTGAACGCCGAGGGCGAGAAGGCCGAGGGACTGAACGCGGACGGGCTGAACGCCGAGGGCGAGAACGCCGACGGGCTGAAGGCGTCGGCGGCGAACTCGGCAGTGAGTCGGTTGAGGTCCTGGGGCGTCAGCGCGTCGACGAACGCAGTGCCGATGTCGCCGAAGACGGTCACGTCGAAGTTCGCCGCGAGCTGGGTCAGGTCGACCTGCAGGGTGCTGTCGGGCTGCACCGGGACGCGGTACCAGAGCCCCATGCCGGCGAGCCGGAGAGTGCCGCGCACCTCGTCGGTGGGCGAGAGTGTCTTCGCGGTGGGCCACGTCAGGTTGGGCTCGTCGACGAACACCCGGACGATGAAGGTGGCCGTCGTGGACAGGCCGCGGGAGCTGGTGGCCGTGCAGGTGACGGTCGTGTCGCCGGCCCCGAACTGCGCCCCGGAAGCCGGCGTGCAGTCCGGGACGAGGGCGCCGTCGACGGGATCGCTCGCCGTGACCGCGTAGGTGACCGCGGTGCTGCTCTCCTCGTCGTCGAGCAGGGCGGTGACCGGCTGGTCGGGGACGGTGACCACCGGCCGCGGAGCGGTCGGATCCGGGGCCAGGGCGAAGGAGCCGCGCAGGGGCCCGCTCTTCTCGTCGTGGGAGCCGGTGAGCAGGAAGCCGAACCAGTCACCGGCGTGCACGCTCAGGCGGGTCGTGCCGGAGTAGCTGAACCCCGTGGAGCCGTCGGCGCAGCAGTCGCGCGGGCCGTCGTCGACCAGCGTGGCGATCTGGTGGAAGTCTCCGTCGCGATAGACGCCGGTGGTCAGGGTGCTGCGGACCTTGGTGCGGCCGTGGTCCCCGGTCCAGTGCCACGGGATCGTCAGGTCAGCGGTGGCCGGCGCCTTGCTGATGAACAGCCAGCCGGCGGACTTCTGCTTGAGGTCACCGACCGCGTAGGAGAACGACGCCGGTGACGTGCTGCCGTCGGAGGTCACCGAGGCGCCGGGCCCGACGGCGTGCCAGCGGCCGGGGTCGGAGGCCGCCGCAGGGAGTGGAGCGAGGAGGAGGCCGGCGATCACCACCACAAGTGCGAGGGCGCTCGGGATCACGGTGCGCCGGTGGCGGGCGCCTGGCCTGGTGGGAGCAATGTTGTTCACCGAGACGGACCTCTCGAGCGGGTTACCGAGTCCCTTTACTCAATGGTTCCCTTGCACATAACACCCGTTGAGCGGGCACGACAATGGCCCGAACGGATCATGTGTCCGCTCGGGTCGGGTGCTGGTCGCGGGCTGCTCGGGGCCCCGCTCCCTGGAGTCAGCCCTCCCGGGAGGTGGCCACTTCGGTGAGCGCTGCGGTGAACTCCGGGATCGTCTCGCCCAGCTCACGCACGGACTCGTCGGTGAGATGGATGAGCTCGAGGTCGGTCAGCGCGACGATCGAGGCGGTGCGCAAGGAGTGGCCCACGATGGCCTTCTCGCCGATGACCTCCCCGGCGCCCACGCGCGCGATCTCCTCGCCGTGCTTGCGGACCGACACCTCGCCCGCGACGATGATGTAGAGCTTGTCGGCGCTGGTGCTCTCCGAGATCGGTGACCAACCCTGGGGAAGATGCACCTGCCGACCGGCGGCGAGGATCTTCTTCTGCTGCTTGGAGTCGAACGAGTCCAGGAACGAGCCGGGCATGGCGGGCCTTTCGGTGTGGGTGATCCCTCCCGGGAACGATCTTCGCGGACGCGGCCGAACGGTGTCCAGCGCCGGTCCAGCACCGGTCCGCCCCTCGCCTGTGGCAGCGCGACACGGTCCGTTCGTCGCCCTGCGTTACCGTCCGGCCACCGAAGCGGGGCAGGGTAGGGGCATGTCCATCAAGGTCGCGCTCGAGCACCGCACCACCTATGACTTCGCCGAGCCGGTGTCGGTGGCCCCGCACGTGGTGCGGCTGCGTCCCGCTCCGCACACGCGCACGCCGATCGAGGCCTACTCCCTCGAGGTCAGTCCGAAGAACCACTTCCTCAACTGGCAGCAGGACCCGTTCGGCAACTGGATGGCTCGGCTGGTGTTCCCCGAGAAGGTCACGACCCTCGACATCCGGGTCGGGCTGGTGGCCGACCTGATGGTGATCAACCCCTTCGACTTCTTCGTCGAGGAGTACGCCGCGCGCTTCCCGTTCGTCTACGACAACAGCCTGCACGCCGACCTCTTCCCCTACCTGCGCCCCGTCGAGGACGCCGAGTCCGTCGAGGCCTTCCGGGCGACCCTTCCCGATCCCGGTGACCAGCCCGGCGGGATGGTCACCGTCGACTTCCTGGCCGCGCTCAACGCCGCCGTGCACCACGGGGTCGCCTACTCGGTGCGGATGGAGGCCGGGGTGCAGAGCCCCGACGAGACCCTGGCGCGCAAGATCGGATCCTGCCGGGACTCGGCGTGGCTGCTCGTGGCGCTGCTGCGTCAGTACGGGCTCGCGGCGCGCTTCGTCTCCGGCTACCTCGTCCAGCTGGCCGCCGACCAGAAGGCCCTCGACGGCCCCAGCGGGCCCCAGCAGGACTTCACCGACCTCCACGCCTGGGCCGAGGTCTACCTCCCGGGAGCGGGGTGGGTGGGCATGGACCCCACCTCCAGCCTGTTCGCCGGCGAGGGACACATCCCCCTCAGCGCCACGCCGCACCCGAGCAGTGCCGCCCCCATCGAGGGCGCGACCGACCCGGTGGAGGTGACGTTCTCGTTCCTCAACGAGGTCACCCGCGTGCACGAGGACCCGCGCGTCACCAAGCCCTACACCGATCAGCAGTGGGCGCGCATCGACGCGCTGGGGGCGGCCGTCGACGAGCGGCTCGAGCGCGGCGACGTGCGGCTGACGATGGGCGGCGAGCCGACGTTCGTCTCCCTCGACGATGCGACCACCGCGCAGTGGAACAGCGAGGCCGACGGCCCCGAGAAGCGCGCCCTGGCCAACACGCTCGCCGAGCGGCTCCAGGAGACCTACGCCCGCGGCGGGATCGTCCACCGCGGTCAGGGCAAGTGGTACCCCGGTGAACCGCTGCCCCGCTGGAACATCGCCCTGCAGTGGCGCACCGACGGAGTGCCCCTGTGGAAGGACGCCTCGCTCTTCGCCGATCCCTGGGGCCCCGGCTCCGACCCCGCGGTCGCCGTCGAGCTGGCCGAGGCGCTGGCCCGCCGCATCACCCGCGTCCTGGCCCTGCCCGAAGGACAGCTGCTCGCCGCCTACGAGGACCCGCTGGCCGCGCTGGCCTCGGAGACCCGCCAACCGCTGGGCGAGAAGCCTGACGAGTCAGTCGACAAGCTCGATGCCCACGGCCTCGGCGTGCTCGATGCAGCGGTCGAGGTGCCCACCGGGTGGGTGCTGCCGATCGTGACCGGCGAGGAGTGGATCAGCCCGGCGTGGGCGTTCCGCCGTGGTCGCCTGGTGCTGCTGCCGGGGACCAGCGCCTTGGGGCTGCGCCTGCCGCTGGACTCGGTGGCCTGGAAGGACCCGGCGTACGCCGGCGAGCCGTCCTACCTCGAGGCCGGCACCCCGCTGGAGCCGAAGGTGCCGGTGGTGCGGGTCGTGGACCCCGAGGGGGAGGGCACCACCGCGTTGGCGTTCGAGGCCCGCGACGGTCACGTCCATGTGTTCCTGCCGCCCACCGACCGCCTCGACGACTACGCCGACCTGCTCCGCCTCATCGAGGTCGCGGCCCGCAAGGTCGGCTGTCCGGTGGTCCTGGAGGGGTACGGCCCGCCGCCCGACCCGCGACTGACCCAGCTGGTCGTGACCCCGGACCCGGGTGTCATCGAGGTCAACGTGCAGCCGACGACGACGTGGGCCGAGCAGCGTGACCTCACGACCACGCTCTACGAGGAGGCCCGCCAGGCGCGTCTGACGACGGAGAAGTTCGACGTCGACGGGCTGCACACCGGCACCGGTGGCGGCAACCACATCACGCTCGGCGGCCGGCAGCCGGTCGACTCACCCCTGCTGCGTCGGCCGGACCTGCTGATCAGCCTGATCACCTACTGGCAGCGGCACCCGAGCCTGAGCTACCTGTTCTCCGGCCGCTTCATCGGCCCGACGAGCCAGGCTCCCCGCTTCGACGAAGGTCGCCCCGAGGCGCCCTACGAGATGGAGATCGCCTTCGCCGAGATCGAGCGGCTGACCGCACAGGCGGCGGGCGCTGACGACGAGGGAGCGGGTGAGCCACGTCCGTGGCTGGTCGACCGCGCCCTGCGCCACCTCCTCACCGACCTCACGGGCAACACCCACCGCTCGGAGTTCTGCATCGACAAGCTCTACAGCCCCGACTCCGCGCGGGGCCGGCTCGGGCTGCTCGAGCTGCGCGGCTTCGAGATGCCACCCCACGCCCAGATGGCGCTGGTGCAGGCGCTGCTCGTGCGCAGCCTGGTCGCGATGTTCTGGGAGCGCCCGCTGCGCGCCCCGCTGGTGCGGTGGGGCACCCGACTGCACGAGGACCCGCTGCTGCCGCACGGTGCGATCGCCGACATCGGCGCGGTGCTCGCCGACCTGCGGGCGGCCGGGATCCCGTTCGAGGACGAGTGGCTGGCGCCGTTCACCGAGTTCCGCTTCCCGCGGATCGGTCAGGCTCGCATCGGGTCGGGCGTGGAGGCGGTCGAGCTCGAGCTGCGCCAGGCGATCGAGCCCTGGCACGTGCTCGGCGAGGAGGCCACCGGCACCGGCACGGCCCGCTACGTCGACAGCTCGGTCGAGCGCGTCCAGGTGAAGGTTCGTGGATTCGACCCGCACCGCCACCTCGTGACGTGCCAAGGTGTCCCTGTGCCGCTCACTGCCACCACGTCGGGCCCGGTTGCTCCCACGGAGCACTACGCCGGCGTGCGCTACCGGGCGTGGCAGCCGTGGTCGGCGCTGCACCCCTCCATCGAGGTGCAGGCGCCGCTGCGCTTCGAGGTCATCGACACCGTGGCGGGCGTGAGCCTGGGCGGTGCGACCTACCACGTGGTGCACCCCGGCGGCCGGTCCTACAACGCCCCGCCGATCAACGCCAACGAGGCCGAGGCCCGACGGGCCAGCCGGTTCGAGCAGCACGGCCACACCGCCGGGGCGATCGACGTCGGTGCCCTGCGCGAGGCAGGACGCCGCGCGGCTAGCGAGGAGTACCCGCACACCCTCGACCTGCGGCGCGTCGCCGGCGCGGTCTCGGGCGCCTCTCCGGGAGCGCACCGGACGTGAGCGTGCTGCGCGACTACGCAGCAAGCATCGCCCAGCCCACGCTCGGCGGTGGGGTGGTCCGCTATGACGAGGTGGTGAGCACCAACGGCTCGCTCCGCCTGCCCTGGAAGGGGTTGGCCGAGCTGGCCGTGCGGGTGACCGCGCAGGACCTGCATCGCATCGACGACGACATCAAGCGCGCCCTGGCCGACGACGGCGTCGCCTACAGCCGACCCGGTGAACGCTCGAGGCCGTGGCGCCTGGACCCCGTGCCGGTCGTGATCGACGCCGCTGCATGGACCCCGCTGGAGGTGGGCCTGGCTCAGCGCGCCGAGCTGCTGAACGCCATCCTGGCCGACCTCTACGGCCCCCAGCGCCTGTTGCGCGAAGGGGTGCTGCCCCCGGCGCTCGTGCTGGGCCACCCCGGCTTCGTGCGGGTCGTCGCCCGACCCAGTGCCGTCGACCCCCGGCCACTCGTGCTCGCGGCGACCGACCTGGGGCGCGACGCGGCCGGCGAGTGGCGCGTCCTGGCCGACCGGACCCAGGCCCCGTCCGGCCTCGGCTACGCCATGGAGAACCGGCGGGTGCTCTCCCGGGTCCAGCCCGAGCTCTACCGCGCTGCCGACCTGCACCGCATGGAGCCGTTCCTCAGTGCGCTGCGCTCGGCGCTGCTGCAGTCGGTCGGCGACGAGATCGCCGACCCGCGCGTGGTCGTGCTGTCCCCGGGCACCCACTCCGAGACCGCCTACGACCAGTCCTTCATCGCCTCGGCCCTCGGTTTTCCGCTCGTCCAGGGAAGTGACCTCGTCGTGCGCGAGGGGTGGGTGCAGATGCGCGTCTTCGGGCGCCTGGAGCGGGTGGACGTCATCCTGCGCCGGGTCGACACCGCCTACAGCGACCCCTTGGAGCTGCGCGGGGACTCCCGGCTCGGTGTCGCTGGACTGGTCGAGGCCGTACGCCGCGGCCGCGTCCGGGTCGTCAACGGTCTGGGCGCGGGGATCCTGGAGAACTCCGCGCTGCTGGCCTACATGCCCCAGCTGTGCGAGCGTCTGCTCGGCGAGCCGCTCCGGCTGGC
Organism: uncultured Actinomycetota bacterium; assembly: GCA_963760515.1. Classification (GTDB taxonomy): domain Bacteria; phylum Actinomycetota; class Actinomycetes; order Propionibacteriales; family Nocardioidaceae; genus Nocardioides. Next base: position 801,302 of record CAVXDL010000006.1, on the reverse strand, counting down.
GTCGGTGCCGACGTGGTGGGGCGGTGACCCCGAGGGCCTCGAGCAGGTGCTCGACCGGGTCGACACCCTCGCGCTCCGGGAGGTCGACGGCGAGACGACCTCGCTCACCGGGCTCGGCCGCGACGAGCTGATCTCGCGGGTCCTCGCCGCCCCGCACCGCTACGTCGGGCAGGAGCGGCTCCCGCTGTCGCAGGCGCCCACCTGGCAGCAGCCCACCTCCTTCCACCCGGGATCGACCGAGGCCCGCGCGGTGACCGTGCGCACGTTCACCTTGCGCTACGGCTCGACCTACCGGCCGCTGGTCGGCGGCCTCGTCAGCGTCTTCGAGGGCGAGCGGTCCGTCGGCAGCAAGGACCTGTGGGTGCTCAAGGAGGACCCGTCCCAGCCCGACCAGGGCCTGCCCGACGTCCTGCCGATGACCAACGCCCGGTCGTCCACCGGCGCTGTGCCCCGCATCCTCGAGGACATGTTCTGGCTCGGCCGCTACGCCGAGCGAGCCGAGGACCTGCTGCGCCTGGTGCTGGCCGCGCACACGCTCGCCGAGGACTTCCGCAGTCGTCCGCGCTCGACCGGCGGAGCGGGTCTGGAGGTCATGCTCGGTGCCCTGGCGGGTCTGGCCGGCCACACCCACGACGACCTCGACGCCGAGTTCCGCTCGGTCCTGCTCGACGGCACGAGGATCGGCTCCGCGGCTCACGCCATCGAGGGCTTGCGAGACGCCGTGTCGAGCGTGCGCGACCAGCTGTCGCTGGACGTCTGGCGCACGTTCGGCACGACGGACAGAGCAGCGGCCGTGCTCGAGCAGAGCTCGCACAGCAACCAGGTGGCGGAGTCGGCGGGCCGGATGCTCACCGGCGTTCTCGCCCTCCAGGGCGTCACCGCCAGCATGGTCCGCGACGCCGGGTGGCACATGATCGGCGTCGGACAGTCGCTCGAACGCTCCTTGCAGCTGTGCTACCTGCTCTCGGGGACGACCACCGTCCGCAGGGGCCTCGACGTCGACCGCGAGGTGCTGAACGCCGTGCTCCTCACCGCCGAGAGCTCGGTGACCCACCGTCGGCGTTATCGCGGGTACGTCCGCACCGGTGGCGTGCTGGAGCTGCTGCTCGCCGACGAGGACAACCCACGCTCCTTGGCCTTCTGTCTCGGCGAGCTGGCCACGCACCTGGCAGCCCTGCCGGCCTCGACCGGGTCGACGAGGCCCGAGCGACTGGTGACCGACCTCCAGGACCACCTCGCCGCGATGGACGTCGCCACCCTGGTCGCGATCGGCGGGGTCGAGCGTCCCAATCTCGTGCAGTTCCTCGATGCCGTCACGCTGCAGCTCGTACGGCTCGGTGAGGCGATCGCCGAGCTCCACCTGACCACCGGCCCGGCGCCGCAGCCGCTCGCCGCGCTGCGTCTGGTCGACTCCTTCACCGCCGAGACGGGGGTGTCGTCGTGAGGTACACCGTGCGGCACACCACGACCTACACCTACGACGACGCGGTCAGCGACTCCCTCGGGGTGGCTCACCTCGAGCCTCGGGCACTGCCGTGGCAGCAGGTCGCGAGCGCGGTCGTCGAGGTGACGCCGACGCCGGTCGACCTGACCACCGACACCGACTACTACGGCAACCACGTCACCTACTTCCAGGTCACCGAGCCGCACGACGAGCTGGTCGTCGACGGCCGCAGCGAGGTCGAGGTGGTCGACCCGGTGCATGCCGAGGAGGTGCTCCACCGACGCTGGGAAGGACTGCGGCCGCTGATGATCCATCGCGCCCCCGGCGCCTGGAGCGCCGCCGACTACGCGCTGGCCTCGGACCTCGTCGAGCAGGTCCCTGAGGCCTACGCCTATGCGGCGTCCTCGCTGACCGCAGGACGAGGGATCGGGGAGGCAGCGACCGAGCTGATGCGGCGGGTGCACGCCGACTTCGAGTACGACAAGACCGCCACCACCGTCACCTCCACGGTCACCGAGATCCTCGAGCGCAGGGCAGGCGTCTGCCAGGACTTCGCCCACCTCATGCTGGCCTGCCTGCGCGCCCACGGTCTCGCGGCTCGCTACGTCAGCGGCTACCTCGCGACCACGCCGCCGCCGGGCAAGGAACGGGTCGTCGGCGCTGACGCCTCGCACGCCTGGGTCGAGGTGTGGATGGGCGACGACCACTGGCTCGCCCTCGACCCGACCAACGACCAGTGGGCCGGGGAGCGCTACGTCACCGTCGCCTGGGGGCGCGACTACGGAGACGTCCCGCCGCTGAAGGGCGTGATCTTCACCGAGGCCAAGAGATCGACGATGAAGGTCTCGGTCGACGTCGCACCGTCCTGACTTCTGGGGGCCTGCGATCATGGCGGCATGCCTGCGCTCGTTCGTCCCCAGCCGCGGGCCGCGGTCCGCACCCTGGTGTCCGTGCTCCTCCTCGCCTCGCTCGCGAGCGGGTGCAGCGGTGAGGAGGGCCCAGTCGACGACGGCTCCTACTCCTCGGTGCAGGCCGGCGCCGACGCGGCGCTGGCCGAGGTCGGCGTGAAGCTGCTGGCCACCGACCTTCCCGGCGGGGTCGATGCGGCCGTCGTGGCCGCTGCCCTGAGCGGCGTCGACCTCGCCACCACGACGGGCAGCCGCGCCGACGGCGACGGGCTGGCGCTCGATCCGGCCGAGGTGGCCGGCCTGATCGCGACCGTCGGCAACCAGGCGGGTGCTCGGTCCTCCGGCCAGCGCTACGTCGTGCTCGTCTTCGACGATCCGGCGTCGGCCATCCTCTTCGCCCGCAGTGCTCCGGCCGTCTTCGACGACCGCGAGGCGGACGAGGCCCGTCAGGGCTACGTCGCCGGTCGACTCGTCGGCTACTACGCGCCGGGTCAAGAGGTCGACGAGACCCGGGCCTTCGCCGATGCGTTGACCCGACTGGCCGAGCCCGCGGCGGGTTTCGCCGAGCCCACGGAGGGTAGGACCTCATGATGGACAACACCCACGACGGCGTACGGCGCCGATGAAGGCCTTCCGCTGTCGCGTCTGCGACAACCAGCTGCACTTCGAGAACTCGGTCTGCGTCTCCTGCGGCAGCGCCCTCGGCTACTCCCGGGCCGAGCGCGCCATCGTGCCGCTGGACGCCGACGGACGTTACGTCGATGCCACCGGGCTGGTCTGGCACGTGTGCGTCAACCTCAACCTCTCGGGCTGCACCTGGCTGGCTGCCCTCGAGGGCGGTCAGTGCTCGAGCTGCGAGCTCACCCGCACCCGTCCCCACGACGACGACGCCATCGGCTTGGAGCACTACCCGGCAGCTGAGCAGGCCAAGCGCCACCTGCTCGCCGAGCTCGACGTCCTGGGCTTCGACGTGGTGAGCAAGGAGGTCGACCCCGACGACGGGCTCGCCTTCGACCTGCTCTCCAGCGTCGAGGAGAACGTCGTGATCGGCCACGAGAACGGCGTGATCACCATCGACCTCGCCGAGAGCGATGCCGCGCACCGCGAGAAGGTGCGCGCCCGTCTCGACGAGCCCTACCGCACGATGCTGGGCCACTTCCGTCACGAGTTCGGGCACTACGCCGAGTGGCAGCACGTCCGCGGCGACGAGCGGATGGCGCGCTGCCGGGAGCTCTTCGGCGACGAGTCGATCGACTACCAGGCCGAGCTGAAGCGGCACTACGCCGAGGGCCCGCCGGAGGGCTGGGAGCAGTCCTACATCTCGACGTACGCCACGATGCACCCCTTCGAGGACTTCGCCGAGACCTGGGCGCACTACCTCCACATCTGCGACACGATCGAGACCTCCCGCGAGTACGGCCTGATCCCCATCGGTGGGCTCACGTCGTTCTCGAGCTTCCGCGACCTGGTCACCGGCGTGTGGGTGCCGCTCACGGTCGCGCTCAACCAGATCAACCGCAGCATGGGCAAGGACGACCTCTACCCCTTCGTGATCCCGGACCCGGTGCTCGACAAGCTCGACTTCGTCGCCGGCCTCGCCTCGCCGACCACCTGAGGGGCCCGAGGCCGCACCGCGGCCGCACCGGGGCCGCCCCTAGGGTGGAGCCGTGGGACACGGGCACGGACACGACGCCGGGCACGCCGGCAGCCGCCGAGCCGACCGCTCACGACTGCGGTGGGTGCTGGCGCTCACCCTGAGCGTGCTCGTCCTCGAGGTGATCGGTGGGCTGCTGACCGGTTCGCTCGCCCTGCTGGCCGACGCCGGCCACATGGCGACCGATGCCGGCGCGGTGGTGCTGGCCCTGGGGGCCTCCTACGTGGCGGCCATGCCGGGCTCGCGGCGCTCGACCTTCGGCTACCACCGCGCCGAGGTGCTGGCGGCGCTGCTCAACGCGGTGGTGCTGCTGGTGGTCTGCGGCTTCCTCGGCTACGCCGGGCTCACCCGGCTCAGCGACCCGCCCGACATCGCGGCAGCCGAGATGCTGGGATTCGCAGCGGTCGGGCTGGTCGCCAACGCGATCGGCATGTACCTGCTGAGTCGCGGCGACTCCGACTCGCTCAACCTGCGCGGCGCTGCCAACGAAGTCTTCGCCGACCTCCTCGGCTCGGTCTTCGCGATCATCGCCGGTGTCGTGATCCTGACCACCGGCGCCACGATCGCCGACCCGATCGCCACCCTGGCGATCGCGGTCCTCATCGTGCCGCGGGCCTGGTCGCTCCTCCGCGACGCCGGCGTCGTGCTGCTGGAGATCGCCCCCCTCGGCCTCGACCTCGATGCGGTGGAGCACCACGTGCGTCACGTGCCCGGGGTGGTCGACGTGCACGACCTGCACGCCTGGACGATCACCAGCGGGTTGCCGAGCCTGTCGGCCCACGTCACGGTCACCGACGAGGCCCTGGCCGAGCGCGGGGTCGGGCAGATCCTGGACGACCTGTGCGCCTGCGTGGCCGAGCACTTCGAGGTGCGCCACGCGACGTTCCAGGTCGAACCGGTCTCCCACGGCGACCACGAGGACCTCGGCGACCTGCACGGCTGACCGGGACCGGCTCGACGGCTCGGTCCGTGCTCGAAACCCGATGGGTGAGCAGCGCTCGGTCGGCGCACTGTCAGGATCGGAGCATGGATCCAGTGGTGGTGGTCGGCGCAGGCATCTCCGGAGTCGCGTGCGCTCGCGAGCTCGACAAGGCCCGGATCCCCGTGCGGCTCCTCGATCGGGGGCGCCGGATCGGTGGCCGGATGGCCTCGAAGCGCCTGGCTGGTCGCGCCGTCGACCTCGGGGCGTCGTACTTCACCGCGCAGGACCCGGCGTTCATCGAGGTCGTCGAGGGCTGGCGGCAGCGAGGTCTGGCCCGACCGTGGACCGACCGCTTCACGGTGCTCACCCAGGGTGAGCACGCGAGCAGCACGCGAGGACCGTTGCGGTGGGCCGCCCCGGGTGCGTTGCGCTCGTTGGTGGAGGACCTGGCCGAGGGGTTGGACGTGGACCGGATGGAGGTCGAGCAGGTCGACCACGACCGCCACGGGCTGAGCATCGACTCCCGGCCCGCGTCTGCCGTCGTGCTGGCGATGCCCGACCCCCAGGCCGATCGGTTGCTGGGGCCGGGCCTGCGGCAGGCCGCGCGGCGCCTCGACCGGCCCTCGGAGGCGGTGATCGCCCTCGTGGCGTGGTGGCACGAACGGACCTGGGACGACGCGAGCCCGGACGGTCGCTTCGAGGGCGCGTTCGTCAACGGCGACGACGCGATCTCCTGGATCGCCGACGACGGCCGTCGTCGCGGGGACGACGCCCCAGCGCTGGTGGCCCACTCGACCACGACGCTGGCCGCGCGTCACCTCGAGGAGCCGGCGCAGGCCGGGCCGGTGCTCCTCGACGCACTACGGCGCCTGCTCGACCTCGAGGAGCCGGTGGGCACCCACGTGCACCGCTGGTCGTTGGCGCGGCCGATCGAGGACCGCCCGACGCCGTACCTGCTGACCGACGAGCTGCTCGGTGTCTGCGGGGACGGCTGGGGTCCGCGGCCCAAGGTGGAGACGGCATGGCTCTCCGGGCGAGCGCTGGGGCGAGCAGTCGCCGAACGACTCGGCTGAGCGGGTGCGAGAAAAGCAACAGCGGCCCCGGACCAGGTCCGGAGCCGCCGTCAGACGTGCGGGTGCTGAGCGCGAGGCTCAGCGAGGCGACCTACAGGCCGCGGACGTTCTCGGCCTGGGGACCCTTGGGGCCCTGGGCGAGGTCGAACTCGACGCGCTGCTCGTCCTTGAGGGACTTGAAGCCGGTGCCGGAGATCGCGGTGTGGTGGACGAACACGTCCGGGCCGCCGCCATCCTGGGCGATGAAGCCGAAGCCCTTGTCGTCGTTGAACCACTTCACGGTGCCCTGAGTCATGTCATTCTCTTTCGGTTGTCAGTACGTGTGACAGCCCCGACGGAAGTGTCCGGGTGTCTGCTGAAGACATCGGTCCTGCACCTGATGTCCAGCGAACCGACAACCAAGAACCACTGCGATGCATCGGCGGTGCTGCTGCCAGCGCCACCGAGAGGGGATGAACCCTCCTCATGCGACCACTGTAGCGCGCCCACGGTCCTGCCCGCGAAACGTCGAGGCGCGGTGTCGTGGTGCGGCCGGGAAGTAGTCCTCAGGGGTGAAGTATGTGGACAAGGTGTTGAAGTTATGCTGAAGTAACTTCAACACAACCTCAGCAACACTTCGCTTCGAGGAGAGAACCATGTCCCACACCGTCAGCGATCGCCCCCTTCGCATCACCCTGGTCGACGACTCCGACCTCGCCGCAGCCGGCATCAAGGTGCTGCTGGCGCCGTTCGCCGACCGGGTCTCGTTCGTCGAGAACCGAGAGGCGCTCGCCCACCCCGAGGACCTCGACGTGGTGCTGTACGAGCCGTTGAACCTGTCCGGCACAGCCGAGGCGTTGCTGCGCGACCTCATCGGCCGCGTCGACGCCCCGACCGCGGTCTTCAGCTGGGCGCCGGTCGACGAGCTCCCGACCCCGATCGCCCGTCCGTACCTGAGCAAGAACCTCAGCGCCTCGGGTCTCGTCGTCCGGGTCGAGGACCTCGCCAGCGGCCGCTTCGCCGAGCGCAGCACACCCTCGGAGGCGACGCCCGAGGCCCCGTCCGCCGTGCCGCTCCGCGAGGTCGCGCCGGAGGCCGGCGCCGGTCGCGCGGCCGCGGCTGCGGTGCTGACTCCTCGTGAGATCGACATCATCGCCCTGATCGTGGCCGGGCTGAGCAACCGGGAGATCAGCGACGAGCTGGTGCTGAGCGTCAACTCGGTCAAGACCTACATCCGCACGGCCTACCGCAAGATGGGTGTCGCGCGCCGCACCCAGGCCATGCGCTGGGCCCTGGACCACGGGATCACCCTCGACGACGGCACGGACGCGGCACGGCCCGACACGCTCGTCGGCTGACGGCCCTACCATTAGCGCCGAGGTTTTCCCCAGTTTCTTCCACAGCCTGTTGAAGTCGAGGTCCCGTGCATGAGCACCCTGATGTCGCCGCTCGACCCCGGCGAAGCCGTGTTCAGCATCGGCGACCTCGCTGAACGCACGGGAGTCTCGGCCGGCACCCTGCGCATCTGGGAGACCCGACACGGCTTCCCGGTCCCCACCCGTCTCGCCAGCGGTCATCGGCGCTACGGCGATGTCGACGTCGCGGCGGTGCAGCAGGTCGTGCAGCTGCGCGACTCCGGAGTACGCCTCGATGCCGCGATCGCGCGAGTGCTGCACGAGGCCTCGGCCCGACAGGCCGCCGCGTCGTCCGCAGAGGTGCGCGGCTCCGACTCGGTCTTCGCCCGGCTCCGCCGGGAGCACCCCGCGCTGCTGCCGACGCGACTGAGCAAGCGCACGCTGCTGGCGATGTCCTGGGCGATCGAGGACGAGTTCTACGCCCAGGCCCGCCGCGCGCACCTCTTCGGTGCCTTCCAGAAGGTCCAGCACTACCGCTCGGCGCGCAACCGCTGGGTCGACCTGGGTCGTCAGTCGTCGTCCACCTTCGTCTTCGCCGACTTCGAGCAGCTCGGCGGTGATCCGGTGATCCAGGTCCCGCTTGCCCCCGACGCCCCCATGAGCCGGGAGTGGTCGGTGGTCTGCGACTCCCCGGACCTGGCGGTCGCCCTCACCGCGTGGGAGCTGCCCGGCCAGGGCGCGGTCGCCGACAGCGAGCGGGTGTTCGAGTCCCTGTGGACCGCTGACCCCGCCCCGGTGCGCGATGCCGCTCGGGTGTGCGCCGGACTGGCGGTCGCCGCGGGCTCCGAGCGCGCTACGGAGGTGGCCGCCGACCTCGCCGGTCCGGTGTCGAGCTCCACCGACGTCGCAGCTCTGACCTCCCTCTTCAACCGCTCGGTCGCCTACGTCGACCGCGCGCACGCCGGCTGAGCGGCACGCCGTGGCCCACCTCGACGCCGACGTCGTCGTGATCGGCGCCGGCCTCGCCGGCCTGCGCGCCGCGACCGACCTGCACACCGCCGGCCGTGACGTGCTGGTCCTGGAGGCCTCCGACGACGTCGGGGGTCGCATCCGGACCGACCGAGTCGACGGATTCCTGGTCGATCGCGGCTTCCAGCTCCTCAACCCCGCCTATCCGGCCGTGCGACAGGGGATCGACGTCGAGGCGTTGGACCTGCAGACCTTCGGCGCCGGGGTCGCGGCCCGCACCGAGACGCGCTTGCAGCTCCTCGGGCATCCGGTGCGCGAGCCGCGACTGCTGGCCACCACCCTCGCCGGGGTGGTTCGTGACCTGCCGGACCTGCTTGCGCTGGCGCGCTGGTTGCGCCCCCTGGTGCACGGACCGCGTCGCACCACGGCGCAGGCGGTCCTCCGCGGACCGGACCGCTCGCTGCGCGACTCGCTCGACGTCGCCGGCCTCGACGGCTTCCTGCGCCGTGTCCTCGACCGGTTCTTCGCCGGAGTGCTCCTCGACGACACCGGCGCGTCCTCGGCGGCGTACGCACGGCTGCTCACGGCGATGTTCGTGCAGGCCACCCCGGGGTTGCCACGGGCCGGGATGCAGGCGCTGCCGCGGCAGCTGGCTGCCGGGCTCGCGGACCGCCTTCGCCTGCAGACGCCGGTGGAAGCCCTCCGTGCCACCGGCTCTGGGCACGTCGTCGACACGGCCGACGGCCCGCTCGTGGCGCGGCACGTCGTGGTCGCCGGTGGCACCCACGCCGCGCACCGGATCGCCGGCGTGACCCGCGCAGCGACCCACGGGGTCGTCACGCAGTGGTACGCCGCTGCCGAGGCGCCGAGTGCCAGCGCGCTGCTGCACGTCGACGCCCGACCGGTGCCCGCCGGGCCCCTGGTCAACGCCGCGGTGGTGTCCAACGCCGCCCCGTCCTACGCGCCGCCCGGCCGCCACCTGGTCGCAGCGTCCGCGCTGCTGCGCCCCGACCGGACGCCGCCCGCGGAGTCGGAGCTCCGCCGGCACGCCGGCGACCTGCTCGGAGCCGACCCGAGCGGCTGGGAGGTGCTGGCCCGTCACGAGATCGTCGACGCCCTGCCCGCCCAGCTGCCGCCGTTGCTCCTTACTCGTCCGGTCCGGCTCGACGGCGGGCTGGTCGTCTGCGGAGACCACCGCGACACCGCATCGATCCAGGGAGCGCTGGTCAGCGGCCGGCGGGCGGCGAGGGCCGTGCTCGACGCGCCTGTGTGACCCCGCCGCTTGTCCAGGTTGTCTGCAGGTTGGCGGTGCCACGCTGAGCACGACCTGCACCACTTCCGCCTCCAGCTCGACCAGGAGCCCCCATGTTCGACCTGATCAACGGCATCCCGCTGCATCCCCTGGTGGTGCACGCCATCGTCGTGCTGCTGCCCCTGGCGACGCTGGGCACCCTGGCGATCGCCGTGCGGCCTGGCTGGCGGATCACCTACGGTCCGCTGGTGGTGGGCGCCGCGGCGGTCGCCGTGGCGCTGATGCCCGTCGCGACCTCGAGCGGCGAGGAGCTCGAGCGGCGAGTGGGCGACCCGGGCAACCACGCCGCCCTGGGTGACCAGCTGATCTGGTTCGCCATCCCCCTGCTGGTGCTCTCCCTCGCCCTGGTGCTCGCCGCGCGCGCCCGAGCCGCGTCCGAGGTCGGCCGCACCCCTCGCCACGTGGCACCCGAGAAGGCTGTCCGCGTTGTCGCGGCGCTGAGCGTCGTGGCCGCGCTCGCGTGCGCCGTGCAGGTCTACCGGGTGGGGGACTCCGGGGCCCGCGCTGCGTGGGAGGACGCCGTCACCCCGGCCACCTCGGGCGCGCCGACCACCACTCCCTGAAGCAGCCGGAGATGAACCAGCGGATAGCAGCGCGATCAGGCAGAGTGGCGACGTGCTGACCGTCGGGGTGTGCGAGGACGATCCGGCGATCCGACGTGTGCTGGTGCAGGCCCTGCGCCTGGGCGGCCACGAGGCGGTGCTCGCCCACGACGGGCGCGAGGCCCTGGTCCGCTTCGGCGCCGACAGCGCTCTCGACGTCATAGTGATGGACATCGGCCTTCCCGACGCCGACGGTCGCGACGTCTGCCAGGCCCTCAAGTCGGCCGGCCAACATGCTCCGGTGCTCTTCCTGACGGCGCTGGGCGACGTGTCCGACCGGCTCTCGGGCTTCAGCGCCGGCGGCGAGGACTACGTCGCCAAGCCGTTCGACGTCAAGGAGCTCCTCGCTCGGCTCGCCGTGCTCGGTCGGCGCGGGCCGGCGTCGATCTCGGCGGCGGGAGGCCTCGTCCTCGACCCGCTCTCGCACGCCGTGCGGGCTCCGGGGGGTGAGGTGTCGCTGACCCCCACCGAGTTCCGGATGTTGGCGGCCATCACGTCGCGGCCCGGAGAGGTCGTACGCCGCCGGAGCGTCGTGGCGGCCGCGTGGCCGGACGGATCGATCGTCAGTGAGAACACGATCGACTCGTTCGTACGCCGCCTGCGCACCAAGCTCGACTCGATCGGCTCGCCGGTGGCGATCGAGACCGTGCGCGGCGTCGGCTTCCGACTGCGATGAGCTCTCTCGTCCGCCCGGGGGCATCGCTGCGGCGGCAGCTGATCGTGCTGAGCGCCGGAGTCACCGCTGCGGCGGTCGTCCTGCTCACCCTGCTCGTCCAGCTGCTGCTGGCCCGGACGACGTCCGACACGGTGACCCAGGTGCTCGACGACCGCGCCCAGGCGGTCATCGCCGCAGCGGAGGCGACCTCCACCTCCGACGCCCTGGTCGTGCCCGACGTCACCCTCGACGCCGGGGTCGCGGTCTACGACGATCGCGCCCGGATCGTGGCCGGGAGCGCCCCGGTCGCGGTCGCCGAGCAGTACGCCGAGCTCAGCACCGCCACCACGACCAGCACCGTCACGGTCGGCGACACCAGTCTCGTGCGGGCAGAGCCCTTCACCCTCGCCTCGGGCGCTTCCGGCGTCGTCGTGGTCACCGAGCGGCTGGCGCCCTACGAGGAGGCCGAGCACCTCGCCCTGCTGGTGAGCATCCTCACCGGCCTGCTGGCCGTGGCCGCCTCGGCCGGGCTGGCGGCCTGGGTGAGCCGGCGGGCCCTGTCGCCGGTGGTGCGGATGGCCCAGACCGCCGACGACTGGAGCGAGCACGACCTGACCCGTCGGTTCGGCCTCGGCGCCCCCGACAACGAGATCAGCTCCCTGGCCCACACCCTCGACGCGCTGCTCGACAAGGTCGCCGCTGCCATCCGCTCCGAACAGCGCCTGACCTCCGAGCTCGCCCACGAGCTGCGCACCCCGTTGACCTCGGTGCAGGCGACCGCGGAGCTGATGGCGCTGCGCACCGACCTCGACGCCGAGCTGCGCGAGGACGTCGAAGCAGTCGGGGCCGGGGCGCGACGGATGGCGGAGACGATCAGCGCCCTGCTGCAGCTGGCCCGGTCCTCTGCCGGGACCGGTGACGTCGGCGCCTGCGACCTGCGCGCCGTGCTCGGCGACGTCGTCGCGGACCTCGGCGACGCCGGCGCCGTCGTACAGGTCGACGTGCCCGACGACCTGCGGGTCGCCCTCCCCCCGGCGCTGGCCCGGAGGGCGATCAGCCCGCTGGTCGACAACGCCGCCCGCCTCGCCGACGAGGTGCGGATCAGCGTCGTCCCCGGTCGGGCCGACTGCCTCACGATCGCCGTCGACGACAACGGCGCCGGCGTCGCCGAGGACCTGAGGGAGCAGATCTTCGAGCCGGGCCGGACGACCGGCGCGGGCTCCGGTCTCGGGCTGTCGTTGGCCCGGCGGATCGCTCGCAGCGCGGGCGGCGACGTGCGCTTCGTCGACCAGGCGGCCGGCACCCGCTTCGTGGTCGAGCTCCCGCGCGCCTGACGAGTCAGGCGCGGGCCAGCAGGTCGGGCGCGAGCGTGCCGACCCCGACGAAGAGCCCGGCGAGGTTGGCCACCAGCATCGCCAGCATCCACACCAGTGCAGGGATCCTGGTCAGCGCCGCGAGCTGGTCGACGTCGGAGGTCCGGCCGCGGGAGCGGCCCGCAGCGAGCAGCTCGACGACCGGGCGGGGCGCGGCCAGCAGGAGCAGCCAGGCGATCAGGTAGGCGGCGCCGGCCTGCACCTGCGGGTCGCCGTACCAGGTGAGCAGCCCGACGCCGACGCCCACGACGACCAGGATGGCGAACCCGTAGAGGTTGCGCACCCAGACGAGGAGCACGGCAGTGGTCAGCAGCAGGAGCCAGAGCATCGCCATCCCGCGCCCCGCGGCCAGCAGTGCCGCTGCCCCCAGCCCGACCGCGGCCGGGGCGAGGTAGCCGGCGGCCAGCATCGCGACCACCCCCGGACCCGTGCGACGTCCGCGCGAGATGGTCAGCCCCGAGGTGTCGGCGTGCAGCCGGATGCCGGACAGCCGGCGGCCCACCAGCAACGCGACGACGGCGTGACCTGCCTCGTGCACGACCGTGACCCCGAGCCGGACCCGCGGCCAGGAGCCCGGCGCGAGCACCAGCGCCAGGGCGGCCAGGCCCGTCCCGAGCACGACCTCGATGCCGGGCAGGGGCTGCACGGCGCCTGCGCGACCCCAGATGTCGGCGATGATGCGCGCCACGTCGTCCATGCCTCCAGTGTGTCCGGGGCGACGACCACGGCTCGCGGCCACCCCGGTCGTGCGGCGGGGCTCACTACGCTGGGGGCACCATGAAGAAGCCTCGCCGCCCTGCCGCCGCCGCTCTCGTCCTGGTCCTGTCCTCGGGGCTGCTCCTCAGTGCATGCGGCGAGGATCCGACACCGGTCGCCGAGCCGGTCGTGCGCAGCGCCACGGAGCACAACCAGAGCGACGTCGACTTCGCCTCCGACATGATCCAGCACCATGCCCAGGCGCTGGTGATGGTGGACCTCGCGGTCGGCCGCGACCTCGAGCCGGAGGTGCTGGCGGTCGTCGAGACCGTCCGGGAGGTCCAGGCGCCCGAGATCGAGACCATGGTCGGGTGGCTGCGCGACTGGGACGAGGAGGTGCCGGCGACCATGCGTGACCACGTGAACGCCGAGCACGGCGACGGGCCCGGGGATGCACACGCGGACGACGTGGGCGCGGAGCTGCCGGGCATGGCGAACGCAGAGGCGCTGGCTGAGCTGGCCGCTGCCGACGACGAGGCGTTCGCCGAGAGCTGGCTGGAGCTGATGATCGCCCACCACGAGGGCGCCGTGCAGCTGGCGAGCGCCGAGGAGGGCGCGGGGCAGTTCGAGCCGGCCGTCGACCTGGCCGCGACGATCGTGGCGGAGCAGACCGAGCAGCTCACCACCCTGCGGGAGCTCGCAGGCTGACCCCTCAGGGTCGGCCCCACCGGCTCGGGTGAGACTGGGGTCATGGAGCCCACGACCGACGCCGCCCTGCCCGCGGGTCTCGACGAACTCGTCGACCCCTTCACCGAGGCGCTGGGACTGCGCTACACCGAGATCACCGGCGACCGGGTCGTGGCGGTCTGGGAGGCGACCCCGAAGGTCCACCAGCCCTTCGGCATCGTGCACGGGGGCGCCTACTGCGCCGTCACCGAGGCACTGGCCAGCTATGCGGCCTCGGTCTGGCTCGGCGACAAGGGCCAGTGCGTCGGGGTCAACAACAACACCGACTTCTTCCGCGCCATCAGCGAGGGCACGCTGACCTCGACCGCGACGCCGCTGCACCGCGGCCGGTCGCAGCAGCTGTGGGTGGTCGAGACGGTCAGCGACGCCGACGGCAAGGTCGTCGCCCGCGGCCAGGTGCGCATCCAGAACCTCTATCGCTGAGGCATCGCTGAGGCGACCACGCGCTGGGGGTCCACCCGCGCTAGGATGTCTCCCACACCGTTCGTCGCAGTGCCGTTCATCTCGGGTGGCATGAGCGACTGTTCTCGGTGCACCGGCGCCCGGGTCGATGTGACCCGGTCCGCCCGAGCGGGAGACGACCCACCCAGGTCCAGGCCCGCAGGACGTTCCACCGCGTCGGTCCCGCGTGACCGCCGGGTGGTGCCACATCGCCGCGGCTCGTGAGCCGGGCGTCCCAGAGGAGGATGAGCCTTTGGCTCGACGAGGCCAGCGCCAGTCCGGTTCGACTCGAACCGCGACGCGCCCACGGCGGACCCGCGACATCGACAACGAGGGGATCATCCCGGTCCTCGCCCGCGCCGTGCGCGAGGTGGAGGCCGGTGCCCAGCGCGGTGCCGTGCGCCCCGGCGGCCGTACGAAGTTCCAGGTCGTGGCCCTGCTGGCCCGCGAGGAGCGCACCCGGGTCAAGGCCGACACCGAGGTCACCGAGGGCCAGCGTGCCGAGCAGCTCAAGCGGCTCGACGGCATCGGGACCATCCTGGCCAAGACCGCGGCGCGCGACACCTCGCTGCTGTCGTTGCTGGCCGAGGATGCCGAAGTATCCGACGCCGCGCTCGACCTCAAGCGCGAGATGATGCTCGCCGCCGGCCTCGATGCACCCGAGCCGGAGGAAGTGCCCGCCGAGGCGGCGCCGTCCTCCCCGGCCAGCGAGCGCCAGGTCGTGCCCCAGTCGGTCATCGCGCGTCAGCTCGCCAACCCCTTCCTCGTCCCCGACTTCTCCGCAGCCAAGCCCAAGCCCCAGGCCCGCCGGCTGGCGACCTGGGAGCTGATCGGTCCGCTGCTGGAGTCCTTCGAGCGCGGCGGCTCGTCCTCGTGCATGGAGCTCCCGGAGCCGAGCGCGCTCAACGTCCCGGGTGGCCACGTGCTCATGAAGCACCAGGCACAGGTCGTCGAGGCCGCGGCCCAGGGCCACCGCACCTTCCTGCTCGCCGACGAGCCGGGTCTCGGCAAGACCGCGCAGGCACTGCTGGCCGCTCAGGCTGCCGACGCCTACCCGCTCCTCGTGGTCGTGCCCAACGTCGTCAAGACCAACTGGGCACGCGAGGCGGCCCTGTGGACCCCCCAGCACGCCAGCACGGTGATCCACGGCAACGGCCACGACATCGACGGCTTCGCCGACATCGTCGTGGTCAACTACGAGGTCCTCGACCGTCACGTCGGCTGGCTGGGCGACCTCGGCTTCCGCGGCATGGTGGTCGACGAGGCGCACTTCATCAAGAACAAGTCGTCGCAGCGCTCGCAGCACGTCATGCAGGTCGCCAACAAGATCCGCTCCCGCACCGCACGGCCGCTGATGATGGCACTGACCGGCACGCCCTTGATCAACGACATCGAGGACTTCCGGGCGATCTGGCAGTTCCTCGGCTGGATCGGGGAGCACACGCCCAACGCCGACCTGATGGAAGCCCTGGAGGAGCGTGGTCTCACGCCCATCGACCCGGCCTTCTACCCCAATGCCCGGGCCGCGGTCATCGAGCGCGGGATCGTGCGTCGCCGCAAGGTCGACGTCGCCGCCGACATCCCCGCCCGTCGGATCGCCGACCTGCCCGTCGAGCTCGACGACGAGGTCGGTCGCTCGATCCGCGACGCCGAGCGGGTGCTCGCCAAGCGGATGGTCAAGCGCTACGAGAGCGCCCTCGCCGCCCGGACGTCGGGCGTCGTCGTGGACGGCATCGACCACGAGCTGGTGCGTCGGGTGGCCACGTGGGAGCGCGAGGACACCACCACCACGAAGACCGGCGAGAACGTCTTCACCATGATGCGGCGCATCGGCCAGGCCAAGGCCGGCCTGGCAGCCGACTACGCCGCCCAGCTCGCGCGCAGCGTGGGCAAGGTCGTCTTCTTCGCCAAGCACATCGACGTGATGGACACCGCCGAGGAGACCTTCGCCCGGCGCGGCATCCGCTACTCCTCGATCCGTGGCGACCAGACCCCCAAGGCACGCCAAGCCGCGATCGACGCCTTCGTCAACGACCCCGACGTCGCCATCGTGGTCTGCTCCCTCAGCGCTGCCGGTGTCGGGCTCAACCTCCAGGTGGCCTCCAACATGGTGCTCGCCGAGCTCTCGTGGACCGACGCCGAGCAGACCCAGGCCATCGACCGGATCCACCGGATCGGTCAGGAGGAGCCGGTGACGGCCTGGCGGATCATCGCCTCGCAGACCATCGACACCAAGGTCGCCGAGCTCATCGACTCCAAGGCCGGGCTCGCCGCCGTGGCTCTCGACGGCTCCGACGCCGACGTGAACTCGTCGGTCGACGTGCAGCTCGAGGCCCTCGTCGGACTCCTCACCGAGGCGCTCGAGGCGCAGGAGCAGCAGGCGGGGCGGGTCGCCCAGCGGGCGTTGTCCTGAGGGCGCGGGCTCCGGGAGTTTCACCAGTTAACTGGAGAAACTCCTGCTTCCCCGACAAAGGATGACGACACAAGCAGGAGTTTCGTCGCGCGGTCGTGACTCCTGGGACGGGTGTGGCTGCCGAGGCCACTCCGGCACTCGCGGACCCCGGCACCCGCCCTCGACCTCGCACACGCCCGCTCGCCCGCCTGCGTCCTCGTCCGCGCGCACGCTCGCCGGACTCGACCGCCGGCTCGCCCGCGGGTCAGGGGTAGCTGATCCCGGTCGTGCGCTGGCTCAGCTCCCACAACGCGCGGGCCGCGCCGGCGTCGCGCGCGTGCTTGTTGCCCACGGTGACCCGCGGCGGTCCGGCGAACTCGGCCGGACCGCGGGGCCCGACGTAGGTGCCTCCGGGCAGGTCGGCGGTCGCGGCCATGAGGCTCGGCATCGCGCCGGCCGGGGCCGACTGCGAGACCGCGCGGATGGCGGCGTCCAGGACCGAGGCGACGCCACCGGTCGTGCGCCCGTACTGACCGTTGACGGCCAGGTGGGTCCCGGCGAAGCCGGGGTGCGCGGCGAGCGCCTTCACCGGCACGCCCGCCTCGCGGCAGCGGCGGTCGAGCTCGGCGGTGAAGAGGAGGTTGGCCAGCTTGGACTGACCGTAGGTCGACCAGGGGCGATAGCGCCGCGGCAGCTCCCGAGGGTCGCCGAGGGGCGCCGACCGGGCGAGCCGGTGCAGCTGTGAGGCCACCGTGACCACGCGGCCTTCTCCGCTCAGCGTGAGCTGGGGGAGCAGCAGCCCGGTGAGCAGGAACGGCCCGAAGTGGTTGGTGGCGAGCTGCAGGTCGAGACCGTCGGTGGTACGCCGCTGCTTCGGCACCCCCATCACGCCGGCGTTGTTGATCAGCACGTCGACGACGCCGAGGCGGACGGCGGCAGCGCCCGCGCGGCGTACGGACTCCAGGGAGGACAAGTCGACGACCAGTGTCTCCAGCTGGGCCGCGGGGACCTCGGCGGTGATCGCGGCCGAGGTCTCGTCGAGCTTGGCCTCGGTGCGACCGGCGAGGACCACGCGTGCGCCCCGGCGAGCCAGCTCCAGGCTGGTGTAGTGGCCCAGCCCACCGACGCTGGGGCCGGTGACGATGATCGTGCGCCCGGCCTGGTCGGGGATGTCGGCCGGCGTCCAGGTGTCGACCGGGGCGCTCACGGCGTCGTGGCCATCGCGTCGAGGACCTGCCGGCCCAGGGCCTGGTCGCCCTCGATCGTGACGCACTCCGGGGCGGGGCGTCGGCGGCCTCCAGCCAGGACGATGAACGACGCCCGGTCGGTGCGGAGCCCGACCGTCGCGTCGTCCGGCACGTCGGGGAGTCGCTTGCCGCGACCGGACTCGTCGACCACGAAGGCGAGCGGGGGCTCTCCGGTGACCTCGAGGACCGCGGTGGTGCCGGCCGGGGCGCCGGCGCGCTTGGCCACGACGTAGCCGAAGCTCTGCGCGAGCTGGTCGGTGGTGTGCTGCGCGGCAGGGGTGTCGAGCCCGCCCTCGATCCCGGCGGCCCGCCGCACGTCCTGCTCGTGCATCCACACGTCCACCGGCCGGTTGCTCAGCAGCACCTCCCACGTCCACGGGACGCCGCCGAAGACGACCTCGGGCTTGGCCGACCCGTCCGTGGGCGGGTGGGCGAGCAGCCACTCGTGGCGACGTGCGGTGACCTCCCGCAGCTCGGCGATGATCTGCGCGGGGGAGTGCCCGCGCCGGTTCACCACCCCGATCTCGGTGTAGAGGCCGAGGAAGCCCTTCACGTGCGGCGGTTCCCCGACGTCGGCGGTCTCCTCGGGGTTGCCGGCCAGGATGCTCTCGAGGTGCGCGGTGTGGGAGGCCACGGCCTGGATGTCCCACCCGGGCAGGTCGGTGGGCGTCGACCACTGCTCGGCGGGCACCTGCTCGAGCACGGACACGAAGTCCTGCACCGCGCTCCACCACACCTCGACGTAGCCGGACAGTCGTTCCTGGTCGCTCATGGTCGTGAGGATAGTCAGCCCAGGGCGAGGCTCGCGGCGATGACCAGCATCGTGCACCCGATCAGTACGTCGAGGACCTGCCAGGCCCGGGGCGTGGCGAGCAGGCCGTGGGCCAGCCGCGATCCGTAGCCGAGACCGGTGAACCACAGGAGGCTGGCAGCACCGGCTCCTGCCGCGAACCACCACCGTCCGCCGGCCGGCTGGGTGTTGGCGATCGAGCCGAGCAGGAGCACGGTGTCGAGGTAGACGTGCGGGTTGAGCCAGGTGAGGGCGATCGCCTTGAGTGCGGTGGCACGCAGGGTGGCGCTGTCCCCACGGGCCGCCTCGAGGGCCGCAGGTCGGCGAGCACGCAGCAGCGAGCTGACGCCGTACCAGAGCAGGAACGCGACGCCGGCCCACCGGACGACCTCGATGACCCACCCCGCGCGCTCGACCACCGCGCCGATCCCCGCGACCCCGGCCAGGATCAGCGCCAGGTCCGACACCGCGCAGATCGCCACCACCGCGCCGACGTGACGGCGGGCCAGGCCTTGACGCAGCACGAAGGCGTTCTGCGCTCCGATGGCGATGATCAGGGTGAGACCGGTGACCAGACCGGTCGCTGCGGAGACGAGCACGGCCCGACGGTAGTGGCTGACGGTGGTGGTCCGGACAGTAGTGGTCCGGACAGACCACTGACCCGCCGCGAGGATCCGCGACGGGTCAGTGAGGGTGGTGCTCAGGTCATGCTGGGATCAGAAGGACGCCTCGTCGAGGTCCATCAGCGAGAGGTCGGTCGCCTCGGCGATCGCCCGCTCGGCACTGATCTTGGGCAGGTTGTACTGGGCGAAGAACTGCGCCGCGGCGACCTTGCCCTCGTAGAACGCCTTGTCCTGGGCGCTCACGGCGTCGCCGCCGAGCTTCTCCAGGGCGACCTCGGCCTGACGCAGCAGCAGCCACGCGCACACCACGTCGCCCAGCGCCATCAGCAGGCGGGTGGTGTTGAGGCCGACCTTGTAGATGTTGCGGATCTCGTCCTGGGCCGACATGAGGTCGTTGATCATGTGGCCGACCATGGCGTTGGCGTCGTCGAGGGCCGTGGCGAGCAGCTCGCGCTCGTTCTTCAGGCGACCGTTGCCGGCCTCCGCGTCGATGAACGACTGGATCTCGCCGGCGATGACGCCGAGGGCCTTGCCCTGGTCCTTGACGATCTTGCGGAAGAAGAAGTCCTGGCCCTGGATGGCGGTGGTGCCTTCGTAGAGGGTGTCGATCTTCGCGTCGCGCACGTACTGCTCGACCGGGTACTCCTGGAGGAAGCCGGAGCCACCGAAGGTCTGGAGCGACTCGGTGCCGAGCAGCACCCAGGAGCGCTCCGAGCCGTAGCCCTTGACGATGGGCAGGAGCAGGTCGTTGACGGCGTTGTAGAGCTTGACGTCCTCGGAGCGGCTCTCGCCCTCGTGCTCGGCGATCTGGATCTTGTCCTGCCACGACGCGGTGTAGAGCACCAGCGAGCGCATCGCCTCGGCGAAGGACTTCTGCACCATCAGCGAGCGACGGACGTCGGGGTGGTGGGTGATCGGGACGCGCGGGGCGGTCTTGTCGCCGGACTGGGTCAGGTCGGCGCCCTGCAGGCGCTCCTTGGCGAACTCCAGCGCGTTGAGGTAGCCGGCCGACAGCGTCGCGATGGCCTTGGAGCCCACCATCATGCGGGCGTTCTCGATGACCTGGAACATCTGGGCGATGCCCTCGTGGACCTCGCCGAGCAGCCAGCCCTTGGCAGGCTCGCCGCCGCCGACGGCTGCGTCGCCGAAGGTGACCTCGCACGTGTTGGACACCTTGATGCCCATCTTGTGCTCGACGTTGGTGACGTAGACGCCGTTGCGCTCGCCGGTCAGCTCGCCGGTCTCGTGGTCGAAGTGGATCTTGGGGACCAGGAAGAGGCTCAGGCCCTTGGTGCCCGGTCCGCCGACGCCCTCGACGCCCACGGGGCGCGCGAGCACGAGGTGCATGATGTTCTCGCTCATGTCGTGCTCGGCCGAGGTGATGAAGCGCTTGACGCCCTCGATGTTCCAGGAGCCGTCGTCGTTGGCGGTGGCCTTGGCGCGACCCGCGCCCACGTCGGAGCCGGCGTCGGGCTCGGTGAGGACCATCGTGGCGCCCCACTGGCGCTCGACCATGATCTGGGCGATGCGCTTGTCACGCTCGTTGCCGTTGCGGTGCACGACCCCGGCGAACGCAGGGCCGGCGGCGTACATCCAGATGGGGGCGTTGGCGCCGAGCACCATCTCGCCGATCGCCCAGACCAGGCTGCTCGGGGCAGGGGTGCCGCCGAGGTCCTCGTTGATCTGCAGGCGCCAGTACTCGGAGTCCATCCAGGCCTGGTAGCTCTTCTTGAACGAGGCGGGGACCGGCGCGGTGTGCGTGGCGGGGTCGAACACCGGCGGGTTGCGGTCGCTGTCCTCGTAGGAGGCTGCGAGGTCCTCACGGGAGAGCCGCTCGACCTCGCCGAGGATTGCGCGGGCGGTCTCGCTGTCGATCTCTGCGAACGGTCCGGTGCCAAGGATCTCGTCACGACCGAGGACCTCGAAGAGGTTGAACTCGATGTCGCGGAGGTTGGTCTTGTAGTGGCTCACTGATCCACCGTTCTCTCGTGTGTCGGGGCGGGGGTCCGGCCGCCCCGGGGGGCGTTGGAGCGATCACTCTCAACGGCAAGGGCTACCGGCCAGTAACATAATGATAGGAGGGGTATCCAACAGATGCAAGGCCGGGGCCCTACCACAACTAGGTCCATTGATCGAGTCGACATATCTGACACACTCTGCGCATGCGAGTCTCCGCCAAGTCCGACTACGCGCTGCGCGCTCTGATCGAGATGGCCGGGCGGGCGGACGGCAAGGCAGTGAGCGCCGAGGAGCTCGGCCGGCTCCAGGAGATCCCGCACGGCTTCCTGCAGGCGATCCTGGCCGACCTGCGCCGATCGGGCATCGTCATCTCCCAGCGCGGGCAGTCCGGTGGCTGGCGCATGGGTCGCCCGGCGCCCGAGGTCTCGGTGGCCGACGTGATCCGCGCCGTCGACGGGCCGCTGGTCTCGGTCTACGGGCTGCGGCCGGAGGCGGTCAGCTACAACGAGTCCGCCGACGTGCTCCAGCACGTCTGGATCGCGGCCCGCCGCTCGCTGCGCGACGTCTTCGAGCAGGTCTCGATCCAGCAGCTGGCCGACGGCAAGCTGCCGCGCGCGGTCACCTCGCGCACGGCTGACGAGGACGCCTGGCAGCCGCACTGATCGGAGGTGTCGGGCGCCTCACTGTGTCGAGGACAACCGACGCTTGAGCTTCTTGCGCTTCTTCTCCGTCACCTCGAGGCGGCGTTCGAGGGAGTGGGTGCGGCGCGTCAGCCGCTCGACCTCGCGCAGGGCCTCGCTCAGGGCGCGCTCGGCGGAGGTGGCCACCAGCTCCGCGGACTCGTCGGTGACCGGGGCCGGCACGAGGAGCTCGGGGTCTCCCGACCACGTCGTGGGCGCCGGCTGTCAGCAGCTCGACCCACGATCGGCCGAGGGCCTCGAGCGCCGCCGACCGCGTGGCCAGGACGGGGATCTGCGGGCGGTCGGAGTCGGGCACCTCGTCGAGCCGGAGGGACGCCGTACCGAACCCGACGGTGCGACCGATCGCCTGCCAGGTCGTCAGGCGGTCGGGGGCGATGATCACGTGCAGGCGCTGCGGCGTGCTCACCAGCCCGCGCCAGGTCGCCAGCACGGCGTCGAGGCTGCGCGCGGGCTCGGCCGCGACCGAGCGGGCATCAGGGGCCTGCACCGTCACGATCAGGTGCACCTCGAATCCGCGCAGCTCGTCGACGAGCAGCGCGGCCTGCTCCGGAGGGGCCGAGGCCAGCAGTGGCTGGCTGAAGACCAAGGTGTCGCGCCCCTTGAGCCCGACGCGTACGGCGGCGCTCCAGGCGCCCTCGACCTCGCTGCGCTTGTAGCCCCACTCGCGGTGGGCGCGCAGGATCTCGACCGCGGCACGGAACAGCTGCTCGGCCGATTCCGCGGGCGCCTGCACCCCGAGCTCGGCCAGCGCGACGGCGTGCTGACGCAGCGCCGCGTCCACGAAGTCGCCCGAGCCGTCATCGAGACCGAGGTGGACGAAGGCCTTGCGCTTGGACGCCATGGGTCCAGCCTGACGGGTCCGGGTGAGCAGCGGGTGAACGGGAGGTGGCCGCAGCACTAGAACACGTTCTATCTTTGGCCGTACGATGCGGACCATGATCACGTCCGACGCCATCACCTGGACCGCTCCCAACGACCCGCACCCGGCCCGGGCCGCCTCGCAGCGTTCGTACTCCGCCGTCGCCAAGGGCGACCTCGCCGAGTGGCTGACGGTCTACGCCGAGGACGCCGTGCTGGAGGACCCGGTGGGGCCCTCGATGTTCGACCCCGAGGGGCTGGGCCACCACGGGCACGACGGCATCGCAGCCTTCTGGGAGAAGGCGATCGCGCCCATCGCGACCTTCGAGTTCGAGATCTACGAGTCGTTCGCGCACCACCTCACGTGCGCCAACGTCGGGCGCATCAAGACCGCCTTCGCCGATGGCAGCTACACCGTCACCGACCTGGTCATGGTCTACGTGATCAACGAGGACGGGCGGGTCGCGTCGATGAAGGCCTTCTGGGAGCCGGAGCGCACGATGGCCACCTTCACGACCCCGGGCTGATCCTCGGTGCGAGGGCGTGCCCGGAGCTGTCCGGGCACGTTGTGTGACATCGCAGGGTCGGGAGGCGTCGAATGGGGTGACGCCACCACCCAGGAGTGAGACATGTCGGAGCTTGAGTTCGAGGAGTTCGCGCGAGCGCGGGCACCCCAGCTCTACCGGTCTGCCTGGTTGCTGTGCGGCAACCACCATCAGGCCGAGGACCTCGTCCAGGAAACCCTGGCCAAGGTCTTCGCCCGGTGGCGCAAGCCGTTCGGCGGCCGGATCGACAACCCCGCGGCATACGCCCAGACGGCGCTCACGCGCACGTTCCTGAGCGCTCGCCGGCGCCGCAGCAGCGGCGAGATCCCCCACGGAGAGCTCCCGGACCAGCCCGCAGCGGGTGCACCCGACCTCGCCGACGTGACCGGGCTCCGGCTCGCTCTCGTCGCGGCGTTGGACAGCCTCAAGGCGGCCGACCGGACCGTGCTCGTGCTGCGCTACCTCGAGGACCTCTCGGTCGAGGAGACGGCGCAGCGGATGGGGACCTCGGCGGGTGCCGTGCGCAACCGGAGCCTGCGGGCCCTGGCCCGCGTGCGTCCGCTGCTCGACGACTCACTCGTCGCGATCGACTCGAAAGGCGCCACCCATGACTGACCACCTGCCCCCCGACTTGTCCCGCGACCCGGACCAGGGGCGTGCCGCACGGCTGTTCCAGGTCGCCACCTCCGATCTCGTGCCCGACGTCGACCGGCTCGTGCAGGGCGGCGTTGCCCGAGGGCGCACGCTCCGCCGGCGTCGTCGCGCGGGGACCTCGCTCGCCGCGGCCGCCGTCGTCGCCATCGTCGGCGTCGCGGCGAGCGCGGGCTCGGGGCTGCTGCCGGGCAACGGCGCGGCGCCGTCGGTCGGTTTCGCCGACAACGACACCGGGACCTCCACTGCCGATCGCCTGCCGCCGCCGGAGGCGGCGGGGTCCGGACGGCGTACGGAGTCCTCCGAGAGGGCGCCCTCCGGCACCGAGACCGCGGACCCCGGGATCGACTCGCTCGTGGTGGTCTCGGCCGAGGACATCCCGGCCACGGTCGAGGACTTGCTGGCAGAGGGCACCCTGGGCGAGATCCGCCGGGATGCGTCCTACGGCGTCGTCGACGAACGGCAGAAGAAGATCGTCCACTTCATGTGGGACGGCACCCTGACGACGTTCATCATCGAGCGGGCCGACTCCCTCGCCGGCTGTCGCGCGCAGGCCCGGTCGAACGACGCGGTGGAGTGCGTGACCGAGGACGGGGTGGACCTGCTCCGCTACGGCCCGGCCGAGGGCGACGGGGTCTCGGCCCAGTCCGTGACCGCCTGGGTGCACGGCTACGCCGTGACCGCGATGTCCTACAACGCCGCCGAGGGCAAGGATGCCCCGGTCGTGACCGCGGAGCCGCCGATCTCGATGGACTCCCTGGCCAGGCTCGTCACCGACGAGGTGTGGTTCGGGGAGTAGCGATCAGGGCTGCGCGGGCTCGGCCTCGACCGGCTCGGACTGTGCGGCCTGGTCCTGCTGCTCACGGGTGAGGAACAGGCTGGCCACCTCGTAGGTGGTGCGCTCGCGGTAGGCGGCCTTGCTCTCCTTGAGCTTGGTCACGATCGCGGGGTGGTCGGTGACGAGGCCGCCGTCGAGCTTGATCGCGTCGACGATGTCGAAGTTGTCGTCGCGCGGGGTCATGACGTAGTCGATCGTCTTGCCACGCGTGGGCGCACGCACGTCGTAGTTGGTCACGAGGTCGAGCGGGCGGATGATCTTGCCGCGCAGCAGCTTGTCGGTGTTGTCACGGCTCGCAGCGACGTTGCAGTCGCACATCGCCAGGAACTGCACGCCCTGGGGCGTACGGCGGCCGAGCCGGTCGACGCTGCCGGCCATCCGCCAGAACGCCTCCACGCGGGGGCCGTAGCGCGGCGCGCCCGAGCGGCTGTGGATCTCGGGAGGCATGTGGAAGCTGGCCGCCCGGACGACCTGACCGGTGATCCGGTGCTTGAGGTTGGCGACCACGGCGTACTGGTCGATCGCGATGTTGCCGCGGTTGCGGCGCCACGTGTTGTTGGTGAGCAGGCTGGAGAAGGAGTTCTTCAGCTTCCACACACGCCGGTCGAACGCGATCGGGTTGAGGTCGGTGCCGGAGCGGCCGGTCGGCATGACCAGCGACCAGTGCTTCGGGAGGGCCCGGAGCATCTGGCCCTTGCTGCCGCCACGCTCCTGGAAGCCGATGACCGACGGGCCGCCCTTGTTGATCACCTGGCGGATGTCGTGGGTGACCCCCGACTGCGACATCGTGTTCTTCAGGTTCAGCGTGGCGACGTGCACCGTGGCCCGGCCCGCCGGCTTGACGGTGTCGGACCGCTGCTTGCGGGGCCAGGCGCCGGAGGACTGCTTGGCCGCCACCAGGGTGCTGCTCGCCGAGGTCAGGGCCGGCTGCGCGGCACTGCCGCCGAGGGCGACGAGCGTCGAGGCGACGAGCGCGACGGGGAGCAGGGTGAGAGCGTGACTGAATCGTGACATCCGCGGGGGCATCGGGTCACCATGCCAAGCCCTCGGCGCCCCTGCAAATCGGCGCCGGAAGGGCCGCGTGGCGCGGTGGAACCCCTGTGGCGGGTGGGGCGGGGTGGCGTCGGCGGGGACGTCAGGCCGAGGCCGCGGGGCCGGGGACTCCCGCCACCGCTCGCTCGAGCCAGGTGACCAGGGGCTTGAGGGCCTGCCAGTCGCTCCGGACCAGGTCGAGCACCGCGGGGGTGTGGATGACCTTCTCGAACCCGTAGGGCTTGCCGAGGACGATCTGCTTGTGGCGCAGCAGGTCGATGCGCGGGTGGTCGCGGTCGTAGCCGCGCGGGGCGGTCTTGAGCCTCTCGCCGCCCACCTCGAAGCCGGCCTTCTCGAGGCGGGTCAGCAGGCGTTGCAGCGCGCCGCCGCTCTTGTCCTCCACGATCGCGTCTCGGATGGCGGCGAGCCGTTCGCCGCTCGCCTCGTAGAAGCCGGCGCCCACGCGGACCCCGCGCGGGGAGATCTCGACGTACCAGCCCAGCGCGGGGCCGGCGGCGACGAAGGCCCCCTGGTGGGTCTTGTACGGCGTCTTGTCCTTGGCGAAGCGGACATCGCGGTAGGGGCGGAAGATCTTCGCCTTGCCGAACTCCGGCTCGAGGGCAGCGGTCAGGGCCACCATCGGGGCCTTCACCGACTCGTCGTAGACGTGCTTGTGGGACTCCCAGAAGGACTTGGTGTTGTCGACCTCGAGATCGTCGTAGAAGTCGAGAGCGGCGACGGGGAAACCGGTGAACTGCACGGCTCGACCCTACGGGTCGGCCCCGTGACGACCAGGGGCGTGGTGGAGGGAATGGAGCGGACGACGAGATTCGAACTCGCGACATCGACCTTGGGAAGGTCGCGCTCTACCAACTGAGCTACGTCCGCAGGCCCCGTTGCCGGGACGCTTGGATGCTACCCGGTCGGCGCCGGATAGTCCGTAGGGAGGTCGGGGGAGTCGGGGCGAGGTGGGGTGGGGCTGACAGGATCGAGCGATGAAGAGGTTGGTCGCCACCGTGCTCGTGCTGCTCGTCGTCGCCGTGGGCCTCGACCGGGGCGGCCTCTTCCTCGCCGAGCAGGCGGCCGGCACGACGTTGCAGGAGTCGCAGGGTCTGGAGACACGACCCGAGGTGTCCATCGGAGGGTTCCCGTTCCTGACCCAGGTCGCGGCCAACCGCTATGACGAGATCGACGTGGTCGCTCGCGGCGTGCCCGCCGGGGACGGGGCGCTGCGGATCAAGCGGCTCGACGTGACCCTGACCGGGGTGGTGACCGACCGGAGCTACTCCCGCTTCGAGGTCGAGCGCGCGCGGGCCGATGCGGTCATCGGCTTCGACGAGCTCGGCAGGCTGCTCGGCATCGAGCTGTCCTTCGGCGGTTCGGGGGCCATCGAGGCGAGCCGCACCTTCACCGTGCTGGGCCAGGACGTGAAGCCGAGCATCACCGTCACGCCCCGGATCGTGGACGGCGCGCTCGCCTTCGGCGAGCCGGTCGTCGACGGGGTCGGCGACAGCTCCGGTGCGCTGGGCGAGGCGATCGGCGCGATCTTCGCGACCACCGTGTCGCTCCAGGGCATCCCCTTCGACATCGACCTCGACGACGTCCGCGTGCGCCGTGACGGGCTGCACGTGGCGCTCAGCGGGACCGACCTGCGCTACACCGTCGAGGAGTAGCCGGGTCGCGTCGTCGGCCGGGTCAGGCTCGGGTAGCGCGGGCTGAGGCCGTCGCCCGACGAGCGGCCGGTCAGCCGGCGGTGCACCCACGGGGCAGCCGAGCTGCGCACCCACTCGGCATGGGTGCGCATGGCCTCGATGCGGCGTACGACCGGCACGTCGGCGAGGGGGAGCGGCTCGAGGTCGTGATCGATGCCGAGCACGTCGAGCACCTCGATCGCCATCCGCTGGTGACCGGCTGGGCCCATGTGCATGCGGTCCTCGTCCCACAGGCGCCAGTCGCGGTACTCGCGCAGCCGCCAGTAGTCGACCACGGTGGCGCCGTGGCGGTCAGCGCTCTCGCGCACCAGCTCGTTGTAGAGCGCGAACCGACCGCGCAGCAGCCGGTAGGTCGCGCTGCCGCCCGGGTCGAACGCGGTCCACACCAGCACGCGGGCGCCGTTGCCGGCCAACGTGGCCAGCGCGGCGTCGTAGGCCTCGACGAGGGAGTCGAGGTCCACGGAGGGTCGCAGGATGTCGTTGGCCCCGGCGTAGATCGTCACCAGGTCGGGGTGCAGCGCGGCGGCTGCGCCGACCTGCTCCTCGGCGACCTGGAGCAGCTTGCGGCCCCGGATCGCCAGGTTGGCGTAGCCGAAGTCGGGAGACGCGGTGGCCAGCACCTCGGCCACCCGGTCGGCCCACCCGCGCACACCGTTGGGGCGGGCGGGGTCAGGATCGCCGACGCCCTCGGTGAAGGAGTCGCCGAGAGCGACGTAGCGGCGGTAGGGAGCAGCGCTGGTCACACCCCCAATTGTGGCCGGTCGCGATAGTCCCTGACGTTTGGGCCCCTCCCGGCGCCGGATAGGGGCCCAAACGTCAGGGACTACCGCTGCGGGAGACCGGGGGCTGCGGCCCGGTAGGGTGCGCGTGTGCTGCTGTCAGATCGCGACATCCTGGCCGAGATCGACGCGGGCCGGGTGGCCCTGGAGCCCTGGGACCCGGGCATGCTCCAGCCGTCGTCGATCGACGTGCGTCTCGACCGGTTCTTCCGTGTCTTCGAGAACCACCGCTATCCCCACATCGATCCGGCGGCCGACCAGTCCGACCTGACCCGCGTGGTCGAGCCGGAGGGTGACGAGCCGTTCATCCTGCACCCGGGCGAGTTCGTGCTGGGCTCGACCTACGAGGTCGTGACCCTGCCCGACGACGTCGCTGCGCGAGTGGAGGGCAAGTCGTCGCTGGGGCGGCTCGGGCTCCTGACCCACGCCACGGCCGGCTTCGTCGACCCCGGTTTCTCCGGGCACGTGACCCTCGAGCTGGCGAACGTCGCGACGCTGCCGATCAAGCTCTACCCGGGCATGAAGATCGGGCAGTTCTGCTTCTTCCGGCTCTCCTCGCCATCGCAGCACCCCTACGGATCGGCGAAGTACGGCTCTCGCTACCAGGGCCAGCGCGGCCCGACGCCGTCCCGGTCGTTCCAGAACTTCCACCGCACCCCGATCTGAGCCGAGCGCGTCGGAACCGGTCGGACGTCGAGTCGGTCAGACGTCGAACCGGTCAGGCGTCGAGCCTGTCGGCGACCGAGCGCAGCTGACCGGCGAGCCGGTGGCGCCCTGTGGTGCGAGCCCGGCGGGCCAGTCGCGCGTCGGAGGCGCGGCGCACGCGCTCGTCGATCGTCTGGCGGGCCTGGTCGGCGAGGGGGGACAGGTTGTCGGGCATGGCGGGCTCCTGGGCTTCGTGGTCGGTGGCTGGTGCGGGTCAGAGCTGCTGGAGGATGATGTCGCCGCTGACGGTGGTGGCATGGATCTCGAGGTGGTCGGCGCCCGGCTCGGGCTGACCGGCGCCCTCGAGGGTGGAGGTGATCTGCCCGGAGACCGTGGAGACATCTGTCCACACGGGCAGTCCGGCAGGCACGCCGAGGCGTAGGTCGCCGGAGGCTCCCTTGAGCTGCAGCCGGCCGCCGCGCATCTCGTCGACGACGAGGTCGCCGCTGCCGGTGGTGAGGCTCACCGACGCCTCGGCGTGGGCCACGCTGAGGTCCCCGGACCCGGTCTTCACCTGCGTGGACCCGGTGCAGGTGTCGATCTGCACGTCACCGGAGCCGGTGGAGATCGACACATCGTGGGCCGTGCGGCCCACGGTGACGTCACCGGAGCCGCTCTTGACGCGCAGCGCCTGCTCGGCCAGCTCGATCCGCACGCCGCCCGTCCCGGTCTCGACCAGGGCGGGTCCGGCGAGCACGTCGAGCGAGATGTCTCCCGAGCCGCTCCGGACCGCGACGTGGTCATAGCTGCCCTGGGCCGTGAGGTCGGCGCTGCCGAGCTTGGCCGTCAGGCTGCTGCGGGTCGGGACGGTGGCGACGATGTCGACCCGGCGTTCTCCGGCGAGGAAGCCGCCGCGGCGCTGCGGCACGATGACGAAGAGGTCGTCGCCCACCAGGTCGATGCGGACGTCGTCGATGTCCGGGCCGTTGAGCTCGATGCTCGCGCCGGTCGTGTCGGTGGCCGACACCTCGACGGTGCCCCTGCCGTTCTCGACGTGCAGGGTGATCGGCCCGTCGAGGTCGTCGATCTGGGTGCTGCTGCTGGTGCTGCTCATCTGGTGGCTCCCGACGTGAGGTGAGTGAGGGTGTGCTCGTCCACGGGACCGGCCTGGTGCCGGTCCCGGACAGGGGTGGTCAGGTCAGACCCAGCCCTTCATCCGCCGCGGGCCGTCGCCGCGCCGACCGGGCCCGCCGGCACCGAAGGGGAAGTTGTTGCCGAACATCTGCGGCAGGCTCGAGAGGTCGAGGTCGATGTTGATCGCGCCCGGTCTGGTCGCGGCGCGGATGACGTTGACCAGCCAGGTGTTGAGGGAGGCGCCCGCATCGGCGGCCGCCTCCTCGGCCTTGGCCTTGACCGACTCCGGCAGGCGCAGGGTGATCCGGGCCAGGCCGCCCTCGTCGGCGTCCTCGGGGGCCGCCGGGGCTGCGGGCGGGGTGGGCGGGAGCTGGGGTGCCGGTGGCGCGGCCGCCACGACGAAGGCCAGGTCGCGGCCGTCGAGGCGGACGTCGACCCCGCCGGCCGGCATCTCGGCGGTGATCTCTGCGCAGGCCTGGCTGATGGCCTCCATGAGAGCGAGCCGGGCGACCGGGTCGAGGGCGAAGCCGAGCCGTTCGGCAGCCTGCGCCATCTCCTCGCCCGCACCCGTTGCCGCTGCGAGGAGGTCCCGGCGGAGGTGTTCGACGTACGGCGTGATGTCCATAGACATCAATATGACGTCACTATGACGTCATGTCAAGGGATGGTGGCGTCACTTCTTGTTCGCACCACGCCGATCGCCGGCCGACCCCCTGTAGGGGTGGAGTGGGCGGGCGGCGGGCAGCACTAGTTTTCCTTGGTTTAGTCACCCCTCGGGAAAGAACAGCTCATGAACCTCCCGCTCCAGCCACTGGCCTCCACGATCATCGACGCCAACGCCGTCGACTACCTGATCATCGGGCTCTACTTCGCGTTCGTGCTCGGCATCGGGATCCTGGCCCGGCGCCAGGTCTCGGACTCGGTGGACTTCTTCCTCTCCGGCCGCTCGCTGCCGGCCTGGGTGACCGGCCTCGCTTTCATCTCCGCCAACCTCGGCGCGGTCGAGATCATGGGGATGTCCGCCAACGGCGCCGAGTTCGGGCTGCCGGCCGTGCACTACTTCTGGGTCGGCGCGATCCCCGCCATGCTCTTCCTCGGCGTGGTGATGATGCCCTTCTACTACGGCTCGAAGGTGCGCTCGGTGCCGGAGTTCATGCTCCGCCGGTTCGGGAAGCCGGCGCACCTGGTCAACGCGATCTCCTTCGCGGTCGCCCAGCTGCTCATCGCCGGCATCAACCTCTTCCTGCTCGGCACGATCATCCGAGCGCTGCTCGGCTGGAACCTCACGCTCGCCCTCGTGGTCGCGGCCGCGATCGTGCTGTCCTACATCACCCTCGGCGGGCTCAGCGCTGCGATCTACAACGAGGTGCTGCAGTTCTTCATCATCGTGGCGGCGCTGCTGCCACTGACGCTGCTCGGTCTGCACCAGGTCGGCGGCTACGGCGGGCTGAAGGACAAGATCACCGCCAACGCCGGGACGGCGGGCACGGCCTCGGCCGGCGAGCAGCTGAACTCCTGGCCGGGCACCGCGCTGACCGGTTTCGACTCCGACTTCTGGTCGGTGGTCGGGATCGTGCTCGGCCTCGGCTTCGTGCTGTCCTTCGGCTACTGGACGACCAACTTCGTCGAGGTGCAGCGCGCGATGGCGACGAGCTCGATCTCAGCAGCGCGCAAGACCCCGATCATCGGGGCGTTCCCCAAGATCTTCATCCCCTTCATCACCATCATCCCCGGCATGATCGCCGCCGTGCTCGTCACCGAGATCGCCAGCACGAAGGCGGGGGAGAGCGTCAGCGGCGGAGCCGGCGGCACGGTCGCCTACAACGACTCCCTCATCTACCTGATGCGTGACCTGCTGCCCAACGGTCTGCTCGGCATCGCGATCGCGGGACTGCTCGCGGCGTTCATGGCCGGCATGGCGGCCAACATCTCGGCGTTCAACACCGTGTTCTCCTACGACCTGTGGCAGGACTACGTCGTGCGTGACCGCGACGACCAGTACTACCTGATGGTCGGTCGCGTCGCGACGGTGGCCGCCAGCGTGATCGCGATCGGCACCGCGCAGCTGGCCACCAACTTCTCCAACATCATGGACTACCTCCAGACCCTGTTCGGGTTCTTCAACGCACCGCTCTTCGCCACCTTCATCCTCGGCATGTTCTGGAAGCGGATGACCCCCACCGCCGGGTGGGTCGGCCTCGTGGCCGGCACGTTGTCAGCCGTGACGGTGGCGTTCCTCAGCGAGGACGCGTTCGGCTCGGCCAGCCTCGGGGTCATCCCCATCTCCGGTCAGGGCGCCTCCTTCGTGGCTGCCGGCGTGGCGTTCGCGGTCGACATCGTCCTCAGCGTCGCGATCTCGCTGGTGACCGAGCCCAAGCCGGCCTCCGAGCTGCGCGGGCTGGTCTACTCCGAGACGCCCAAGGAAGACCTCGTCGACGCCGACGAGGCTGCACTGCCCTGGTACCAGCGCACCCTGCCGCTCGCCGGCGTCGCGCTGGGCCTCGTCATCGTCTTGAACTTCGCGTTCTGAAAAGGAGCCAGTCATGGCCGAGAAGAAAACCGCTGGAGCCTTCGACATCCGCAACGTCATCGGAGCCCTGCTCACGTCGTACGGCGTGATCCTGCTCCTCACCCGCCTGGTGGCCGGAGACGAGGGCGGGGCGGCGACCGACGGTCTCAACGCCAACCTCTGGGCGGGCCTGGGTCTGCTGGTTGCCGGGTTGGCCTTCCTCGTGTGGGCGCGGGTGCGTCCCGTCGTCGTCGCTGTGGTCGAGGAGACCGACGACGCATCCTGACGCACCCCGGTCCAACGACAACGGGTCGTGTGCCTGAGCACGGTCCGGAGACCGTCCTGAGGCACACGACCCGTGGGGGACGCGCGAGGACCTAGAGGTCGAACAGCGAGCTGACGTCGTCGAGGTCGACGTCGGTCTTCGGCTGGTGGGCCTCTCCGTTGCTGGTCGGCTTGGGCGCCGGCTCAGCAGCCGGCTCAGCAGCCGGCTCCGTCTCCGTCTCCGTTGCGGGCTCGGCCTCGTCGGCCTCGGCCTCGTCGGCCTCGACCTCGGTGGCCTCGACCTCGGTGGCCTCGGGCTCGGCTGCTGCCTCGGGCTCGGGCTCTGCTGCTGCCTCGGGCTCGACGTCGGCCCCCGATCCTGCGGCGGTGGCAGCAGTGGCGGTGGCGGCGGCGCTGAGGGCCGCACCGGCTGACGGCTTCTCGCTCGGCTCGGGCTCAGGCTCGGGTCAGGCTCGGGCTCGGCCTCGGCGGCACGGGCTCGGGCTCGGGCTCGGGCTCAGCGGCAGGCTCAGGCTCGTCAGGCTCGGCAGCGGCAGGCTCCGGCTCGGGCTCGGCCTCGGCTCGGCGGGCTCCGAGGCTCCGGCTCCGGCTCGGGTTCGGGCTTCGACTCGGGTGCTGCCGTGGCGGCGGGCGCGGCCGGAGCAGGAGCCTCGATGTCGAAGAGCGAACCGCCCTCGGGGATCTCGGCCACCGGAGTCGCCGCAGCAGCAGCGGTCTGCGGCTCCTGCTTGGCCTCGGGCTCAGGTTCGACAGCCTCGGGCTCGGGCTCGGCTCGGCTGCGGCCTCCGGCTCGGGCTCGGCTCGGCCTCAGCGGCCTCCGGCTCGGGAGCAGCCTCGGGCTCGGCGGCGGGCGCCGCAGCCTTCGGCGCCGCTGCCGCAGGCTCGGGAGCCGCGATGTCGAAGAGCGAGCCGCCCGACGATCCGAGGTCGACCTCGGGCTCGGGATCGGCCTTGGTCTCGGCCTTCGGCTCGGCGGCAGGCTCTGCCTGGGGCGCCGGGGCGGCCTTGGCCTTCGGCTCGGGGTCGGCGATGTCGAAGAGCGACCCACCGGCACCGAGGTCTGCCACGGGCGCAGCCTTCTCATCGGCCCGGGGCGCTTCCTCGGGCTCGGGCTCGGCCTCGGCCTTCGGCGCAGCCTCGGCCTTCGGCTCGGTCTTGGCTGCGGGCTCTGCCTTGGGTGCAGGCTTCTCAGCGGCGTCGTCGCCGCCGAGGTCGAACAGCGATCCGCTGCCCAGTCCGTCGCCCTCGGCCTCGGCCTCGGCGGCAGGCTTGGTGTCCGGCTTCGCCGTCGCCTCGTCCGCAGCGTCGTCCTGGGCCGGTGCCGCCGGCTTGTCGTCAGCGGCAGCGTCGTCGCCGCCGAGGTCGAACAGCGACCCACCGGACGAGGCCGGCTTGGCAGCCTTCGCCTCCTCGACGGGCGCCTTGTCCTCGGCAGCGGTCTCGCCGGGCTCGTCGGCGGCGTCGTCGAAGAGCGACGAGCCACCGGAGGCCTTGGCGGCCGGGCCGGCGTCGGCCGTCTCGGTCACGGTGTCGTCGGTGTCGGTGACGTCGCCGGGCTCAGGCTCTGCCTTCGTCTCGACCGGCTCCGCCGCCTTCTCGTCGCCAGCCGCCTTCTTCGCAGCCGGAGCCGCCGCGGCAGCAGAAGCGCCGGGCGCGAGCTTGGTGGCCTGCTCGCCCTTGACCGAGGCCAGGAGCATCTGCGCGACGTCGAGCACCTCGACCTCCTCGCGAGCCTCGCCCTTGGCCTGCTGGGCGGTCAGGCCGTCGGAGAGCATCACGCGACAGAAGGGGCAGCCCACCGCGATCTGGTCGGCGCCGGTCTCGACGGC
This sequence comes from uncultured Actinomycetota bacterium, assembly GCA_963760515.1. GTDB lineage: Bacteria > Actinomycetota > Actinomycetes > Propionibacteriales > Nocardioidaceae > Nocardioides. The sequence goes on along the minus strand of CAVXDL010000006.1, from coordinate 766,643 downwards.
CTCCTTGGTGCGGTTGACGTTGATCCGCTCGCCGATCTTCTCTTCCATCCACATCCGCGCGCCGCCGGCGCCGCAGCAGAAGGAGCGCTCGGAGTTGCGCTCCATCTCGACGAACTCGGCGCCCGGCAGGATCTCGAGCAGCTCGCGAGGAGGCGTGTAGACGCCGTTGTGACGACCGATGTAGCACGGGTCGTGGTAGGTGATCGAGCGCTTCTGGGCGCCGGCGCCGTCCTTGACCGGGGTCAGCTTTCCCTCGCGCACGAGCCGGTTGAGCAGCTGCGTGTGGTGCACGACCTCGAGCTCGATGCCGAACGCGGAGTACTCGTTCTTGAGCGTGTTGAAGCAGTGCGCGCAGGTCGAGACGACCTTCTTGACGCGGAACTCCTTCAGCGTCTCGACGTTCTGCTGGGCGAGGCCCTGGAAGACGAACTCGTTGCCGGCCCGTCGTGCGGGGTCTCCGGTGCAGGTCTCGCCGTTGCCGAGGACCCCGAAGGTGACGCCGGCCATGTCGAGCAGCTCGGCCACCGCACGGGTGGTCTTCTTCGCACGGTCCTCGTAGGCGCCGGCGCAGCCGACCCAGAAAAGCCAGTCGACCGAGTCGAGGGAGTCGAGGTCCTCACCGACGACCTTCACCTCGAAGTCGAGGCCCTTGGCCCAGTCCATGCGCGCGTTCGGCGACATGTTCCACGGGTTGCCCTTGTTCTCCAGGCCCTTGAAGAGACCGTTGAGCTCGCTGGGGAAGTTGGACTCGACCAGCACGGCGTGACGGCGCATGTCGATGATGTGGTCGACGTGCTCGATGTCGACGGGGCACTGCTGCACGCAGGCGCCGCAGGACGTGCAGTTCCACAGCACCTCGGGGTCGATCACGGCTGCGCCGTTGCTGGGGTTGTAGAACCACTCGCCGTCCTCGAGGCCGTCCATGCGGCCACCGGTGTCGCCCACGAGGGGGCGCTCGACCTCCAGCTTGAGCGCGGCGTTGCCCTCGAGCAACGCCTCGCGCTCGCCCTCGGGGGCGGTCAGGTAGGGAGCCTTGGCGTACGTCGCGTCGCGCAGCGCGGTGATGAGGAGCTTCGGCGACAGCGGCTTGTCGGTGTTCCAGGCCGGGCACTGCGACTGGCAGCGACCGCACTCGGTGCAGGTCGTGAAGTCGAGGATGCCCTTCCAGGAGAAGTCCTCGACCGCGCCGACCCCGAGCTTGGAGTCCTCGTCGAGGTCGTCGATGTCGTCGAGGGTGATGGCCTTGCCCTCGGAGGTGAGCGGCTTGACGGCACCGAGCGCGGTGCGACCCGACGACTCGCGCTTGAACCAGATGTTGGGCCAGGCGCTGAAACGGTGCCAGGCGACACCCATGGTGATGTTGCGGGCGATGACCAGCAGCCAGATCATCGCGAGCACGATCTTGAACAGCGCGATGCTGTAGATGACGTTCTTGAGGGTGTCGGGGTCGCTGGAGAAGAGCGCGTCACCGATGTGGGAGCTGATCGGGAAGTGCGCGCGGCTGCCGTGCTCGCCGCCCTCGGCCGAGATCAGCTTGTACTCGGCGCCGCGGATGAAGAGGATCGCGCCGCCCTCGAGCAGCGCGAAGGCCTCGACGAAGTAGGCCTGCCACATCGTGGAGCCGAAGAAGCGGCTCTTGCGGCCGAGGCTGCGCGGGTGGTGCTTCTGGCGGTAGATGACCAAGAAGACGATGCCGATGGTGCTCAGCAGGCCGATGATCTCCAGCAGCCACTCCACCGGGTACCAGTGGCCCACGATCGGGATCACGAACTCCGGGTCGAACAGCTGCACGTAGGCGGTGGCCACGGCCGTGCTGAGCACGATGAAGGCCAGGTAGACGAACCAGTGCATGATCCCGACCCAGGTCCACTGGAGCATCCGGGTGTGCCCGAACGTCTCCTTGAACATGGTGAGCGTGCGGCGTAGCGGCTCGTCGGTACGACCGACGGCGGGCTGCCCCACCCGCATCACCGCCGTCATGCGGCGCACGGTCAGGGTGACGGCGACCACCGCCCAGGCCGTGAGGGCCAAGGAGATGACGATGGCGATGATCTGCAGCATGCGGTTGGACTCCCGGGTCGTTCGGCGTCCGCGGACAAGCTCCGTGGACGGGATGAGCCTAGGGGCCTCGTGGAGGTCCCGTCAGGCCACTCTGGGGGTGAGAATGATCCTACCCGCAGGTAACTTGAAGTGGGTCGGTGCGCCCGTTCAGCGCCGGACCCTGGACACCTTCCCGGCCGGCGAGAACACGATCCGCACGTTGGCGCGGTCCTTGCCCGGCGCGGTGGCGCAGATGCCGAACTGGTTGCTGAGCCGGCGGAAGGGCTGCCCCACGGCGCTCATGACCTCGTCGGGCGTCATGCCGCGCTTGACCAGCCGCTTGACCTCGCTGACGCTCTTGCGCAGCTCGGGGTTGCGGCACGAGTCAGCAGCGATGCCTTCGGCTCGCTCCCACATCTGCAGGTAGGCCTCTGCGCCACGGCTCATGTCGTCGAAGATCGCGTCGCCGTCGTCGCCGCCGGCGACCTTGGTCAGGTCCTCGACCCAGTCGGGGTAGAGGCCGTACTGGGCCACGCCGTCGGTGTTGATGTCGTAGACGCGCTTGCCGGCGTGCTGCTGCTTGACCGTGACGCCGCCGAGGCCCTTGAAGGGATAGGTGACGGGGTTGGCGACGTCGGCGCCGCGGGGGTCGCCCTGGGCGCCGAGGCCGTTGATGTCGGCGCCGAAGCCGAGGCCCCAGTAGTAGCGCGGGTCGGCCCAGCCGACGTGCCGGCGCCACTTGTCGACGAAGCCGGTCGAGTCACCGGCGTACGGCGCGATGAAGCCGCCGGCGCGGTAGATGCGGGGGTAGGTGTCGGGCGTCGACCACGAGTGGCTGGAGATCACCCCGGGGTACTCGAGGTCCTCGATCACGTCCATCGACGCGGCACGGGCCTTCACGCTGAGGTGGTCGGGGTCGAAGATCATGTGGCGCTTGGCCAGCTCCTCGATCGTGTGCGTGCCGAGGTCGGTCAGGCCGCGGCTGTTGCAGTGCGCCGGCGGCGGGTAGAGCGGCACGGCGGGCAGCGGGTTGCCCTGGCCGAAGATCGCGCCGATGGCGCCGAAGATCGCGTCCTGCGGCGGCGACTCGCTGTCGGGGAAGGCGTACTGGGGGTTGTCGGCGCTCTCGCCGTCCTCCGGCTCGCAGTGCTTCATGTCCCAGAACGTGCCGGTCTCGAGGAAGTTGGCGCCGTTGACGATCACGCCGGTCGACCCGGCATCACCGGCGACCCCGGCGAGGGCGTTGTCGAACTTGTTGACCAGCTCCATCTGACGCACGCCCATGCGGTGCATCTCCTCGATCTGGGTGGTGATGTCCTCCGCGGTGCAGGCCGGGATGTCCTGGCCGCCCACCGCCTTGAACGTGCACCCGAACGGCACGCTGGTCTCGATGCCCATGATCACCGCGAGCTTGCCGGCGTTGATCACCTCGCGCGCCTCGGACGGCGACTTCACGATGCGGTAGAAGCCCTTGCCGGGGCCGCCGGCCTGGGCGTCGATGTAGTCCTGCATCCGGTACATGCCCTTGGCCTGGAGCCGGACCGAGTCCATGTCGTCGCAGCTGTTGCGGTTGAGCGGGTAGATCTCGCAGAGCTTGTTGTTCTCGACGAGGAGGTTGACGAACAGTCGCTGCCCGCCGCGCCACGCCCGCTCCATCCAGCGGTAGTAGGTGCCCTCGTGGGTGAGGGAGTGCGGCGCGGGCCAGTCCCGGAAGGTCGGCCAGCCGATCGGGTCGTGGGACGGCTCGCCGGACAGGAACGCCTCGAGCACGGCGCCCTTGCCGTCGGTCTTGGTGTGGTCGACGCAGTCGCGCAGGGCGTAGGCGACACCCCACTTGTGCCAGGGGCGACCGCAGTGCACGTCGCCGCCGAGGAACTCGAACGCCATCCCGTGGGTGTGGGCATCGACGAACCCACGGACCTCCTGGTACGGCGTGACGCCGGCGTAGGGCTGTCCGTCGATGCTGATCTGCGACTCGGGGAACTTCTCGCACCCGGTGGCCTTCTGGAGGGTGAACAAGGTGGGCTCGGCGCCGAGGGCCATGCGGCCGTCGCGGACGAGGAGCTTGCTGCCGTTGCGCAGACGGAAGGCAAAACCGCCGGTCCGCCGCTTGACCACGATCCAGTCGGCTGCGCCGCTGGGCTTCTGGTCGACCGCGACCCCGTCGCTGCCGGCGAGGTAGACCCCACCGGCGCCGTAGAGGAGGTAGTGCGTCAGACGGGTCGCCTTGAAGGTGAAGCGTGAGGCGTTCTTGCGCGACATCCGGGCGACCTTCACGCCACCGGCGACCGTACGGGCGTAGACGCCCTTGTCGGTCGCGATGGTGTAGCAGCCGCCCGCCATCGCGTAGCGGTCCTGGGGGAAGCGCTTGCGGGCCGGCGCCTTGGGCGCCGGGGTCAGCTGCGGGTCGGGAGCGGTGCGTTCGGAGGCGACGTAGTCGGCTGCTTCGCGCGCCTGCGCGGCAGTGGTGGGGTCGCTCGCCTCATCGGTCGTCTCGCCGCCGCGGGAGATGGCGTTCTTGAACGCGGCGTCGTGCACGTGGAGGGGAGAGCCGGGCGGATCGACGTGGGGCTCGCCGCGGTCGGCCTTGAGCTGCTCGTTGGCCTGTCGCAGGGTCTCGGTGCGGTGGCTCTCGGAGGCCGGGAGGGACAGCGCGACCGTCACCACGGCAAGTGCGACCGCGCCCGACGCTCCTGCGCGGACCCAGCGGTGCAGGTGCGCAGCGCGCTTCTCGCTCGTGCTCATGTGTTTCCTTCCCCATGCCGCAGCCGGCCGACCCGCTGCGCGCTCTCAGCACCTTAGGTCGCGAGCGGCTCCTGCGTCATCGGGTCCACCGAATGGCCCGGCAAAGAGCGCACATGACCGACGCCCGCCGCTCCGACTCGAGGTCGGAGCCGACGGGCGTCGGGAGGTGCGGGTGGTGCTGGAAGGTCAGGAGGCCTTCTTGGTGGGGCGGATCTTCGCCTCGGCGACGCCGAGGTCGACGATGACGACGTCGTTGTCCTCGCCGAGGAGCACGACGCGCAGCCCGATCACCTTGAGGCCGTTGCGGCTCTTGGTGACGACGTTGCTCTGCAGCTCGGCGACACCGGGGATCGTGAGCTGACCGAGCTCGTCGAGGTCGTAGGACTCGCCGCCAGCGGTGATCTCACCGATGTGGGTGCCCAAGGTGTTGGCGAACAGCTTCCCGTTCTTGCTGCGACGGACGTTGGCGACGCCACGCACGACCGCGACCTGGAGCGAGTCGTCGCCGAGGGAGATGTCGGTGACGACGCCGGCGGCCTTCGCCTTGGCCCCACGCTTGGTGCGCCCGGCGTTCACGCCACCGGCGACGACGCCGGCAACGGCGAGGGGGCTCAGGTCGGCGTCGGCGACGTCCTTGACGACGTCCTTGTTGTCGGTGCCGGTGCAGGGGATCGGCTGGTAGCCGGTCCGGCCGACCTGGGCGGCGCCGCGCAGGGCGCGCGCCTGCAGACCGGCGCCGAAGCCGTTGAACAGCCCGCGGGTGCTGGCCAGCGCCATGCTGGCCTTCGTCGACCCGATCACCACGGTGGTGCCGGTCGGGAGCACCTTGATCCGCAGGACGGTGCCCTTGGCCTCGGCGAAGTCGCTGCCCTTCTTGGTGGCGGACTTGCCGACCGCGATCTTGAGCAGACCCGGGATCACGATCGGGGCGCCGGGCGCCGGGATCGCCAGCACCTGAGGCTCGCCGCCGCCGGAGGGGGTGTACTGCAGGCGAGCGATGTTGTTCTCCACCGTGGCGTCGAAGCCCTTGGCGTCGTGGAAGGCCTCGCTGCGCGACTCGATGCCGGTGATCTCCAGCGCACCGAAGTTCGACTCGGCCAGGGTGATCGCGGCGATGGTGTGGCGCGAGATCGAGGAGACCTTGTTGCCCTTCTTGACCGTCCAGACCTTGGTCTGTACCCCGTCGATGGTGCCGAGCCCGGGCACGGCGATCTCGGCGATGTAGTTGGACTTCGCCTTGTTGGCGTAGCGGTTGCAGCCCATCACCTCGTAGCCGGTCTCGGACGACCCGGCGGGGATGGCGCTTCCGCGCACCTTGGTGCCGTGAGCGGTGGCGCCCATGACGTAGGGGGTCTTGACCAGCTTCTTCGCGGCGGCCTGCTTGGCGACCGGCGCTGCTGCTGCAGATGTCGGCGAAGCCAGGGGGCTGAGGGCTACTGACGCGGCGATAACAGCGACGACGGCGGGCAGTGCGCGACGCATGATGTCTCCTCGAGATAGGGGGGAATGCCTGTACCGGTTGGAACAGACTGGAGCTCGCCTGAGGGCCACCCGAGAGCGCCTCATGCAATGTCTCCAGCCCAGGCCGATTGGACCAGTCCGGAGGTTGACTCCCTCCTACGTTCTCATGCCCGCTGGTGAACCGCCACGGTATGTCCGCCGCAGGCGGCGTCGTCTCGCCCTACGAAACCCGAGGTGTGTCGAGCGAGCTGACGGGCGTCGCCCCGCAGCTTCGGGTGAGACCGGAGGAAGCAACCGCAGGTGCGGCATACTTCGAGCGTGACGAGCTACGGAGTTGCGGAGGCGGCGACGGTGCTGGGGGTGAGCGACGACACCCTGCGGCGCTGGATCGACGCCGGGCGGGTCGCCGCGACCACCGGGGCGGGTCGCGCTGAGATCGCCGGGACCGACCTGGCAGAGCTGGCGCGCTCGCTGGCCGAGCAGCCGGACCGGGAGGGCACGCGCGCCTCGTCGGTGAGTGCGCGCAACCGCCTCGCGGGCATCGTGGTGGCGGTCAAGCAGGACACCGTGATGGCGCAGGTCGACATGATCTGCGGTCCCTACCGCCTGGTCTCGCTGATGAGCAGCGAGGCGGCGGACGAGCTGGGCCTGGAGCCCGGCTCGCGCATCGTCGCCTCGGTGAAGTCCACCAACGTCGTCGTCGAGACTCCCTAGGAGCCATGCCTGTGTCCCGTTCCCGTTCCCGTTCCCGTGCCCGGGTCCGCCTCGTGGCGGTCCCGCTCATCGCACTGCTCGCCTCGTCGCTGGTGTCCTGCAGCAACGACGACGACCCCTCCGAGACCACGCTGACGGTGCTCGCGGCGGCATCGCTGACCGAGACGTTCACCGCGCTCGCCGACGAGTTCGAAGCAGCGAACGACACCATCACGGTCCGGCTCGCGTTCGACTCCTCGGCCGCCCTGGCGAGCCAGGCCGTCGAAGGAGCGCCGGCGGACCTGCTGGCCACCGCTGATGCCACCACGATGCAGCAGGCCGTCGACGGCGGCGCCGTCGACGGCGCACCCTCGACGTTCGCCACCAACACCCTGGTCCTGGTCGTGCCGCCCGACAATCCCCAGGGCATCACCTCGCTGACCGACCTCGAGCGGGACGCTGTCGACTACGTCGTGTGCGTCGACACCGCCCCGTGCGGGCGCGCGGCTGCCGCCGTCCTCGCCGACGGTGGCGTCGACCACGCGCCTGCAAGCCTCGAGACCGACGTCAAGGCGGTGCTGCAGAAGGTCGTCTCGGGTGAGGCCGACGCGGGCCTGGTCTACGTCACCGACGCCGAGGCAGCCGGCGACGCCGTCCTCGCGATCCCCGTGCCGGAGGCGGAGTCGGAGGTGCTGTCCTACCCGATCGCCGTCCTGGCCCAAGCGCGCGAGGGTGACCTCGCGCAGCGCTTCATCGATCTCGTGCTCTCCGCCAAGGGGCAGGCGATCCTCGCCGAGGCCGGGTTCGGGAAGCCATGACGGCGGTGCGTCCGGCAGCCGGTGGCGCCGTGCTGGGTCGGCCGCCGCTGCTGCTGGTCGCGCCGGCGGTCCTGGCCGCGACGTTCCTCATCGTGCCCCTGGTCGCGCTGGTCCTCGACGCTCCCTGGGCCGACCTGGTCACCCAGCTCGGCACGAGCCAGGTCCAGGACGCGCTGCGGTTGAGCGCCCTGACGTCGTTGTGGACCGTGGCGCTGTGCCTGGTGTTCGGCACGCCGCTGGCCTGGGTCCTGGCCCGGGTCGACTTCCGCGGCCGGGCCCTGCTCCGCGCCCTGGTGGTGGTGCCGCTGGTCCTGCCGCCGGTGGTCGCCGGCGTCGCGCTGACCGCCGCCCTCGGCCGCCGCGGACTCCTCGGCCGGGTGCTGGACGACCTGACCGGCATCACCGTGCCCTTCACGACCGCAGCGGTGGTGATCGCCCATGCGTTCGTGGCGATGCCCTTCTTCGTGCTCGCGGTGGAGGGCGCGTTCCGCACCACCGGAGCCGGGTACGACGCGGTGGCTGCGACGTTGGGCGCGGGCCGTTGGACGACGTTCCGGCGGGTCACGCTGCCTCTCGCGCTCCCCGGGCTGCTCGCCGGGTGCGCGCTGGCCTGGGCGCGGTCGCTGGGCGAGTTCGGCGCCACGATCACCTTCGCCGGCAACTACCCGGGCACCACCCAGACGATGCCGTCGCTGATCTACAGCGAGCTCCAGGGTGATGCGGAGGTGGCCCGCACCCTCAGCCTGATCCTGCTGCTGGTCTCGGTCCTGATCCTCGCCGCGCTGCGCGAGCGATGGCTGCGGCTCCCATGAGTCGCGCTCCTGCTTCGCAGGCCGGTGCTCCCGGACGGCTAGACGTCGACGTCGACGTGCCCGGGCGCCTCCGGGCTGCGTTCACGGCCGAGGCCGGCGAGGTCGTGGCGGTGCTCGGGCCCAACGGTGCCGGCAAGTCGACGCTGCTGCACGCCGTCGCAGGGCTCCTCGGTGACGTGGGATCGGTCCAGGTCGGGGACTCGGTGTGGTCCGGGCCCGACCACGCGGCGCAGCTCGTGCGCGAGCGCCGCGTCGGGCTGGCCTTCCAGGGCCAGCAGCTATTTCCCCACCTCAGCGCCCTGGAGAACGTCGCCTTCGGTCCCCGGAGCCGCGGCGTCCCGCGCGGCCAGGCGCGCCGTGGCGCCGAGGACTGGCTCGACCGCTTCGGTGTCGGCCACCTCGCGCGCCGGCGCCCCGCCACCCTCTCCGGTGGCCAGGCGCAGCGGGTGGCCCTGGCCCGGGCGTTGGCCGGTGACCCGGCGGTGCTGCTCCTCGACGAGCCCTTCGCCGGCCTCGACGTCGGCGTTGCCACCGAGCTGCGGCTCGAGCTGATCGCCCACCTCGCGGCGTTCGAGGGCGTGGCGCTGCTCGTGACCCATGACGCGCTCGACGCCTTCGCCCTGGCCGACCGGGTGCTGGTGCTCGACGACGGCGAGGTGGCCCAGCAGGGTGCGCCCGCCGACGTCGCAGCGCGCCCGCTGACCGAGCACGTCGCGCGGCTGGTCGGGCTCAACGTGCTGCGGGACGGCGACAAGCTCACCGCCTTCCGCCCCTCCGCGGTCGGGGTGTCGTTGCATGCGCCGGACGGCTCGGCGCGGCTGCGGTGGGCCGGCGAGGTCGTCGGCGTGACCCGCCACGGCGACGCGGTCCGGGTGCAGGTCGTCACCGAGGACGACGTACGCCTGCTGGCCGATGTCACTCCTGCGGCCGCGGTCGAGCTCGAGCTCGCGCCGGGGCAGCGGGTCTGGCTGGCGGTGAAGGTCACCGCCGTCGAGGACTACGCCGCCGAGCCACACCCAGCCCTGTGAACGTCGAGACGGACCCCGGTCCTCACGTGGTGCGTGCCACAGTGACCAGGTGACGTCCCAGCCGGCCCGGTCGCGGGCCACCCTCACCGACATCAGCTCCCACGCCTGGGAGCACCCGGCCGACCGGGGCGCCCTCGTGGCGCTGCGCAAGCTCAAGGGCTTCGACACCGTGCTCAAGGCGATGTCGGGCCTGGTCAACGAGCGCGCGGTGCGCCTGGTCTTCCTCGGCTCGGCCGTGCGCGTCGACGAACGCCAGTTCCCCACGCTGCACTACCTCCTCCTCGACGCCGCGCGGGTCCTCGACGTCGAGGACGTGCCCGAGCTCTACGTCACGGCCAGTCCGGTGCTCAACGCGGTCACGATCGGCATGAACAAGCCGATCATCGTGCTCAACTCCGCGCTGGTGGACCTGCTCGACGAGGAGGAGCTCCGCTTCGTCGTGGGTCATGAGCTCGGGCACGCCGTCAGTGGGCACGCCGTCTACCAGACGCTGCTGCGCCGGCTGATCAGCATGAGCGGGGTGCTGTCGGCTGTCCCGCTGGGCGGTCTGGGCATCCGCGCCATCGTGGCCGCGCTGCACGAGTGGTCGCGCAAGGCCGAGCTGTCGGCCGACCGCGCCGGGCTGCTCGCCACCCAGGACCCCGCGACGGCGTTCCGGGTGCACATGCAGCTGGCCAGCGGGGGGCACCTCGACGACCTCGACACGACGGCGTTCTTCGCCCAGGGCCAGGAGTACCTCGACGCCGCCGACCTGCGCGACTCGGTGCTCAAGCTGCTCCTCATCGAGAACCAGACCCATCCCTTCGCGGTCGTCCGGGCGGCCGAGCTGCGCCGCTGGGTCGACTCGGGGGAGTACGCCTCCTATGTGGGCGGCGCCTACCCGCGCCGGGAGAGCGATGCCGAGGCCCGGGTCAGCGACGCCGCCAGGGAGGCAGCGTCGAGCTATGGCACGACGTTCGAGCAGACCCAGGACGCCCTGGGCAAGATGCTGCACGACGTGGCCGGCGTGGCCGGTAGCGTCAAGCTGTGGTTGGACGAGAAGCTGCGGCGCGGCGATGAGTGAACCTTCCGCCGAGCGGCGCCGGGGCCTCGTGCTCGGCGGTGGCGGCATCACCGGCATCGCGTGGGAGACCGGTCTGCTGGCCGGTCTCGCCGATGCCGGCGTCGACCTGACGACCGCCGACCGCGTGGTGGGCACGTCAGCCGGCTCGATCGTGGGCGCCCAGGTCACCAGCCACCACACGCTGCGCGAGCTCTACGAGCGCCAGCTCCTCCCGCCCGCCGAGCTCGGTGACGGCGGCGTCCCGCTCGCCGAGATCGGCCTCACCACCGTCGCTGCGTTCGCGCTCTCGCTGCTGCAGTCACGCGGCGACATCACCCGCTTCGGACGGGTGCTCGGTGCGCGCGCGGTCACCGCCTTCGAGCGCGGTCGTACGCCGTCCCTGGCCGAGCGCTACGCGCAGGTCGGGCTGCGCATCGACGGTCTGACCTGGCCCGATCGCGACCTGGTCGTCACCGCGATCGACGTCGCCACCGGCGAGCTCACGACGTTCGGCCCCCAGGGGCAATGGCCGGAGGTCTCGCTCGAGGACGCGGTCAACGCCAGCTGCGCGGTGCCGTGCATCTACCCACCGGTCCCGATCGCCGATCGCACCTACATCGACGGCGGGGTCCGGTCGGGGGCGAACGCCGACCTGGTGCCCGACTGCGACCCGGTCGTGGCGCTGACCCCGGCCGACCGTGGCTTCGGGCCGCTCCGCAGCGCCACCGACCAGCTGGCCGATGCAGGGGTCGCCCACCTGGTGATCTCGCCGGACAAGGAGTCACTGGCCGCGATCGGCAAGAACGTGCTCGACCCGGCCGCTCGACCGCCCTCGGCGCGCGCCGGTTATGCCCAGGCAGCCGACTGGGTCGACCGGGTCGGATCGCTCTGGGGCAGCTGACGATTCAGCACCGCCGACACGGGGTAGACCCGCGTCATGAGCTTCCACGTCCGGACCGAGGCGTTGCGCGCGTGTCGCGACACGCTCGAGGCCTATTCCGCTGATGTCGATCGCGCCCGCGCCTATGCCGATCCCTACGTCCGGGTCGACCGGGCCGGCGCGGGCATCTTCCAGAACGTCGTGCAGGTCAACGACGACGTGCGCAGCGCACTGCACGAGGTCTTCACCCGCCTCAAGGAGGTCACCCACGCCTCGGGCCTGGAGCTGACCGAGGCAGCGCGCTGGTACGACGCCACCGACGCCGCCGTGGCCGGTGACCTCGACCGGATCTATGCCGAGGTGGAGATCGAGCCCCAGGAGACCTACACGCGGGGAGCGGCCACCCCGCAGGACACCGTGCCCGAACGGCCCGACGACTACGTCGCGCCGAGCGGATTTCCATCTGACAGCGCGGAGGGGCGGTCGGGGTCGTGGTGAGCGCGCCGAGCGACGTCCTGCACTATCCCTATCCCGCCGAGCCGATTCCCGCAGCGCTCAACGAGGTCCTTCAGATCGGCGACTGGCTCTCGCCCTCCCACGTGCTGCTCAAGGGCATCGACCTCGTCTTCGGGTTCAACCCGGGCGAGGAGGTCGCCACGTGGGTGGCCGGCGACTGGCGTGGTCTGGCGGTGGGTTCGAGCGCCCTGGGTCAGCTCGCGGAGTACGCCGCAGTCCTGGGCCGTGACATCGACACCGCGCGGGCCGACCTCCTCGACGACTGGGACGGGCACGCCGCCTCCGCGGCCAACGCCTACTTCAACCAGCTCGCCCGCGCTGTCGATGCGCTGCAGACCCCGCTGCGCGGCTTGGCGTCGCAGTACCGCACCGTCTCGGCGGGCATGCTCGAGATGGCGGCCGCGGTCGCGAGCATCCTCGAGGCGCTGCTCGACAAGCTCATCGAGATGGGGATCAAGGCCCTCGCCGCCACCGCGACGGCCGAGACCGTGGTCGGCGGGTTGTTCTTCGGTGGCTGGGCCGCCTACGACGCCTACCGGGCCACCAAGCTCTGGACGCAGGCCCTGGAGTGGCACGGGCGTGCGGTCACCCTGGCCAACGCGATGATCGGGCTCTGTGCGGGCTACCTCGGTGCCCTGCGCGGGGCCGAGGGCCTGGCGCTGCCGGCCGCCGCCTACGAGCACCCGGCGCTGTGATGGCGTCCCCGGAAGAGCTGCCGGCCTCGCTGACGGCGTTCACGCACGGCGACCGGGTCGCTGCCCAGCAGCTCGCGAAGGCGCTGGAGGCGATCCGCGACCACGTCGAGGACCCGTCGGTGGCGCGCAGCGCCCGACAGGTGCTCGACGGCCGCCGCTCGCTGCGCGAGGTGACCCGCGAACCCGGCTTCCTGGCGGCCCTCGGCGCCGGCATGGACCAGTTCGCCCGTCAGTGGGCAGCGCTGTCGCCCGAGGAGCGCGTGGCGCTGGCCGAGCAGGGCAAGCAGCAGACGGAGGCGATGAGTCGCGAGATCGGGCTGCCGGGTGAGGTCGACCCGGCCGAGGTCGGCGACTTCGGCCCGGCCCGCACCGACCCCGACACCGGGGACGGCACCGAGCCCGGCCGGTCCTGACTCACCAGGGGCGGATGGTGAGCACCAGCCCGAGGGCGACCAGCGCGACGCCGGCCACGAAGCGGGCGAGCTCGGCGCGGTGGGCCGGCCGGTCGTGAGCCTCGACGGTCTCGACCCGGTGCCGGTCGGCGAGGCCGATCAGCGCCGCGCCGCCCAGCACACAGAGGCCGCCGGCCAGTCCCCAGCCGGAGAAGTACAACAGCGACGACAAGGTCATGAACGCGCCGATCACCGCGATCGTGCCGGCGATCCAGAGGCTGCGACGGCGCTGGAAGGCGCCGGTGGCGGCGGCGTGCTCCGCGCGGCTGCGGCGAAGGGCGTCGGCCCGGTCGGGGGAGTCGGTCATGGGGGTGCTCCTCACCAGAGGGTCGGTACGTCGAGGACGAGGTAGTGGATGCCGGCCAGCACGTTGCCCGGTTGCGGCGCCTGCGGGTGCTCGTCGGCGGCGAGGCAGACGGTGAGGGTGCCGCCGACCGTGCGGACCTGCGCCGCGTGGAAGCCCTGGTCGAGCTCGGTGCGGGGGTGGGTCACCACGGAGAGGACCGTGCCGGCGAGGAACGCGGTCGGCTCGGCGGTCTCGGGGTCGCCGAAGAGCCCGTAGGACATGAGGGAGTCGGTGGCGAAGCGGAGCTCGGTCTCCCCGGGCGCCGAATCACCGAGGATGCTGTCGTCGGAGGCCTCGAACGCGGCGGCATCGGCATGCACCCTGACGTCCAGCGCGAGCGCGGTGATCGTGGCCTCGCGCGGCTCGTCGAGCTCGGCGGTGAGGCTCTGCGCCAGGTCGCACGCGAGACGGGTGAGGGTCTCGCCGTCCTCGTCGACGAGATCGGCGGCGAGGGTCGAGCCGTGCCCGACCAGCGCACCGACCCGCACTCCCGCGGCGCCGGTCGCGTCGACGTACGACGGCACCAGGTCGATGAGCACGCCGCTGTCGTCGCCCGACTTCTGGATGGTCATGGTGAGCGAGGCGCCGGTCGGGTCGATCCACCGCCGGGCCTGCAGCTCGCCGCTCTCGGCGATGACCGTGGCCTCGGGCAGGAGTCGTCCGACGAGGGCGTCGAGGGTGTCGAGGTCGTCGACGTACAGGCCGAGGCAGCCGAGGGTCGAGCTCATGCTGCGAGCCTGCCAGATCGACTCAATCGACGAGCTCGCCGGGCGCGATCCGCACCGCGAACGGCTTGGTCGCCTCCCAGGTCTGCTCCGGGCCCACCTCAGCGACCTCGACGTAGGCACCGTCGACGAGCTCCCAGGCAGTGAGCGCGGGCCCGGCCGGGTCGATGACCCAGTAGGAGGCGATGCCGGCGCGTTGGTAGCGCTCCCACTTGAGATCACGGTCCGTACGCCGGGTGCTGGGTGACAGCACCTCCACCGCGAGCAGGGGAGCGTTGGGCAGGTCCTTCTCGGTGAAGGCGGCGCGAGGAGCGACGAGCACGTCGGGCTGGACCTCGGTGTCCTCGGACAGGCCGACCGCAAAGGGCGCAGGCACCGCCACGAGCCCGGCGGGGCAGGCCTCGTCGAGGACCTTCCACAGCTTCGGCACGATGCGCTGGTGGCGATAGCCGGGTGCCGGCGTCACGAAGAGCCCGCCGTCGATGAGCTCGTAGCGGTAGCCGTCATCCGGAGCCGACTCCAGGTCGGCCCGGGTCAGGCCGGGGCGCCGTGGTGGCCGGGACAACATGCTCATGGGTTCCATGGTGCCTCGCGATCTGGTCGGACAACAGTGGCTCGGGCAGGCCTACCATCGAGCGATGGCGCACCCGCAGAGGTTCGAGGACGACGACCCGTCACTGGGTCGGGTACGCGCGATCGCACTGGCGCTGCCGAGCGCCGAGATGAAGGTGTCCCACGGGCTCCCGGCCTTCTACACCGCGCCGCGCGGCAAGGTCTTCGTCTACTACGGCGGCTCGCACAAGGTCGACGGCCTCTGGGTGCGGCACGACCAGTGCGTGATGGTGCTGCTCGAGCCCGACGAGCGCGAGGCGCTCCTAGGCGACGCTCGCGTGTTCGTGCCGGCCTACATCGGAGGGGCCGGCTGGCTGGGGCTCGACCTGCCCGACCCCGGTCGCGACACCGGATGGGACGAGGTGGGCGAGCTGATCGACGCGTCCTACCGGCGTACGGCGCTGCGCAGGCTCGTCGCCGAGCTCGACGCCCGGGCAGAGGACGGAGCGTGACCGGTCGCTGGCTGTGCCCCGACTGCGGGCGCACCTTCGGCCGCGCGCGCCAGGGCCACACCTGCAGTCCAGCGATGTCGATCGACGACTACCTCGCCACCGCCCCGGACCACGAACGCCCGGTGGCCACCGCACTCATCGACTTCGCGCGCACCCTCGAGCACGCCGTGGTGGAGCCCGTGAGCGTCGGCCTGATCCTCAAGCGCCGCTCCACCTTCGTCATGGCGCGCACCATGACCCGCTGGGTCTCGCTCAACATCATGCTGCCGCGGGTGGTGACCGACCCGGCGCCCGATCGCAAGGTCCAGCAGCAGGCCGGCGCTCACCACCACGTCTGGAACGTGCGCACGGTCGATGACCTCACCCCGCTGCTCGCCCTGGTCGACGAGGCCTACGAGGCCAACGTCTGAGGCGTCGCTGCTTCGACGACATTCTTTGACGATCGGCCGACGAGTCAGGCGAGGCTCGACAACCACTCGTCCACGGTCGGCGTTTGCTTGACGGCGGGGTGATGGAAGAAGACGCTCTCGTGCCGGATCTCGCCGATGACGACGAGGTGGTCGAGCTCCCCGCGGCACGCGCGCGCAAGGGCTGCTCCGAGCTCCACGAACATGCCGCGACCGTCGTGTTCCGACGCCACCACGAGCACGGCATCCGCCGCGAGGACGGCGTCGAGGTCGTCGGAAGCCAACCTGGCGGAGTCGGCGGGACGTGATGCGTAGTCCGCGACAAAGGTGACGTCCTGGCTCCGAGTTCAGTCGAGCGAGAGCTCGTGTCCCGCTGCAACAACGGCGGACTGCACCGCTTGGACGGTCTCGACGTCGGCGAGCGGCCCCGCCACGTAGATCTTCACGACGTGAACGTCTCACACCCGCGACCGACCGCAGGGTTCGAGCACTTTGCCTCGGCTCGCGTCGGTCGACTTCAGGGAAACCAGACGCGTTGGTAGCCCCTGGACGTGCCGGTGGCCCCGCCGGTGGGGGCGGGGTGTGGGGGCGGGGTGTTCAGGGTTCGGCGTTGGTGGGGATCTCGGTGGTGATCGGCGTTCGGCCGTGTCGGCGTCCGCGGGTGACGCGTAGTCGTAGTCCGGAGGGGCTGGTCCACTCATAGGCCCCGGGTCGGGGTGAGGTGTAGGTCCAGGTGGAGAAGGTCTTGGCGCGGTGGTGCTTGCGGCACAGGAGTGCGAGGTTGCGTGTCGACGTCGGTCCGCCGCGGGCGTGGGGGATGAGGTGGTCGAGGTCGCAGTGGCGGGCGCGGCGGGTGCAGTAGGGGAACACGCAGCACTGGTCGCGTAGTCGGACTTGTTCGGCGAGTCTGGTGGTGGGGGTGTAGGCGTCGGTGGAGAGGTCGGTGTTGAGGTCGATCACGGGTCGGATGGTCACGGTCGTGCCGGCGCTCTGGCACCAGTCCTTGAGCTGGGTGATGAGGATGTCGGGGGCGCCGGGGTTGTCGAGGGTGGCGTGGGCGCTGTGGGCGTCGAGGTGGGCGTAGATCGTGACCCCCCGCCCCGCACCGCCACCACCGCTGGTGAGGTCGAGGGCGAGCTGGTGGCGGGCCATCTCTCCGACGGCCATCGAGCGGCGGACGTCCAGTGGTTCTTCGCAGCCGAGGTCGCCCAGGGTCTGGGCGCCGTCCTTGACGGCCTGCTCGAGGTCGAGGGCGTCGGTGACCTCGAGGGTGCCGGTGATCTCGACGGTGCCGGTGGTGGAGGCACCGAGGCCTGCGAGGTGGATGTCGAAGGAGCGGTTGTCGGCGGCCTTGCGGCGTCGACGTTCGGCCTCGTCGGGGTCGTGGAGGTCGATGGCTTCGGCCACGGTGCGATCGATCTGGGCGAAGGTGCAGGAGTGCAGGACGGGGGCGAGCATCCGGTCGATGTGGCGGGCGGCCTCGTAGGTCAGGCACATCGTGTGCTCGGTGAGGCGTAGCGCTTTCCAGACGGGGATCTCGTGGGCGATGACGCGTTCCCAGGTGCGGGGCAGGCGGTAGCGCAGCTCGAGGACCTTGCCGACGTAGGCGCACCCGGCCTCGCTGCTCAGCCGCAGCGACACCGCGAGGTCGTGGACGTGGGACTCCGCGACCAGCGGACAACCGACGCCCCCGAGCAGGACCCCACCGTCACCGAACGTCCTCTCGTCGACGACGGTGTCGTCGATGCGGTGCTCGACGGTCCAGTCGACCACGGCGTGCAGCAGCGAGACCTCGGCTGCATCCCGGGTGGCCCAGGCGTCGCGGACCACGCTGATCGCGGTCGCAGTGGGGGTCGGGGCCATGTTGTGACTCTACCCACGACCACCGACAACCAAACATGTGTTCGAGTATCGGTGGATAGATTTTCGCAGCTTCAGTCGGCCAGCGATGCCAGGCTGATCGTGACCGGAAACGGCTGTTCAGCGGTCCACGTGTCGCCCGGCCCGAGGTCGGCGACCTCGACGTACGCCGCGCCCTCCAGCTCCCACGCGGTCAGCCGGAGCTCGACCGGGTCGACCACCCAGTACGACGGAGGTCTGGCTGCACCTCGGTATCGCCTCCCAGGCCGACAGCGAAGGGTGCGGTCGACAACAGCACGCCGACCAGGCTGCCTCAGCTCGCCCGAAGACGTCTGAGGCCCTCCACGAGCAGGCTCAGTCCTGGAGCGCGGCGATGGCCTCGGCGATCGAGAGCGTGCGCTGCGCCGACTCCACGTGGAGGTTCTCGACCATCTTGTTGTTGTAGGTCACCACGCCGGAGCCCTTGCCGTCCTCCCAGGCCTGGATGAGGCCGCGGGCGTCCTCGATCGCAGCCTCGGACGGGGCGAACTGCTCGTTGGCCGGCTCGACCTGACCGGGGTGGATCAGCGTCTTGCCGTCGAAGCCCATCTGGCGACCCTGCTCGCACTCGGCGAGGAAGCCCTCGGCGTTCTTCACGTCGTTGTAGACGCCGTCGAGGATCGCGATGCCGGCCGCGCGGGCGGCGAGGAGCGAGAGCGACAGCGAGGTCAGCAGGGGAGCGCGGCCGGGCACGTGCTCGGCGTACAGCTCCTTGACCAGGTCGTTGGTGCCCATCACGAGCACGGCGAGGCGGTCGGAGGCAGCGGCGAGCTCGCGCACGTTGAAGATCGCCTCGGGCGTCTCGACCATCGCCCAGAGCTTGGTGTGCTCCGGGGCGCCGGCCTTCTCCATCGCTGCGACCAGCGCGCGGACCTCGTCGGCCGAGCTGACCTTGGGTACGACGATCCCGTCGGGGCCGGCAGCCGCGGCGGCGGCCAGGTCGGCGTCGTGCCACTCGGTGCCGAGTCCGTTGACCCGGATCGTCAGCTCACGCTTGCCGTAGGCGCCACTCGTGACGGCCGCGCAGGCGGCGTCGCGGGCCGACGGCTTCGCGTCGGGCGCAACGGCGTCCTCGAGGTCGAAGATGACGCCGTCGATGGGGAGGGTCTTGGCCTTCTCCAGCGCCTTGGCGTTGGAGCTCGGCATGTAGAGGACCGAGCGGCGGGGGCGGAACGCGGCGGTGCTCATGCGTCGACCTCGATCGCGTCGTAGGCGGCCTTGAGCTCGGGGTCGATCGCAGCGAGCTGCTCAGCGAGCTCGACCATCACCAGGCACTGCTTGAGGGAGGCGTCGTCCTCCATCTTGCCGTTGAGCATCACCGCGCCGGTGCCGTCGCCCATGGCGGCGACCACGCGGCGGGCGTGGGCGATGTCCTCGACCGAGGGGCTGAAGACCTTGTTGGCGATCGCGATCTGCTTGGGGTGCAGGCTCCAGGTGCCGACGCAGCCGAGCAGGAAGGCGTTGCGGAACTGGTCCTCGCAGGCGACGGTGTCGGCGATGTCGCCGAACGGGCCGTAGTAGGGGTAGATCCCGTGCATCGCGCACGCGTCGACCATGCGCGCGATCGTGTAGTGCCACAGGTCCTGCTGGTACGTCGTGCGCGGGGCGGCGATCGCCTCGGGCGAGCCGTCGGTGGGGTCCTCGCGCACGAGGTAGCCGGGGTGGCCGCCGCCGACGCGGGTCGTCTTCATCCGGCGGTCGGCAGCGAGGTCGGCCGGGCCGAGCGAGAGGCCCTGCATGCGCGGGGAGGCGCCGCAGATCTCCTCGATGTTGGCCACGCCGCGCGCGGTCTCGAGGATCGCGTGCACCAGGATCGGGCGGGTCAGTCCGGCCTTGGCCTCGAGCTGGGCGAGCAACCGGTCGACGTAGTGGATGTCCTCGGCGCCCTGCACCTTGGGCACCATGATCACGTCGAGCTTGTCGCCGATCGCGGTGACCAGGCGGGTCAGGTCGTCCAGGGCCCAGGGGCTGTCGAGGGAGTTGATCCGGGTCCACAGCTGGGTCGGACCGAAGTCGGTGCTCTGCGCGATCTCGACCAGGCCCTCGCGGGCGGCTTCCTTGTTGTCGGCCTTGACGGCGTCCTCGAGGTTGCCGAGCAGCACGTCGACCGTGCCGACCATGGCGGGGATCTTCGCCGCCATCTTGGCGTTGCTGGGATCGAAGAAGTGGATCGCCCGGCTGGGGCGGAACGGCACCTCCGTCAGCGGCGTCGGCGCACCGACGGCGAGGGGGCGGAAGAAGTCCTTGGCACTCTGGGATGCAGACGGCATGGAGCGGAAGTTACCAGCGAGTGAACCCTGGCCCCTATGACGCAGGTCTCGCGCGGACATCCGGGGGTTTCAGCAAGACTCTGCGGATCGCGGGTGGCCGGGGGTGCCGGGGCTTACCGTCACCCCCATGACCCGGAGTGGAGCGGCGCTCGTCGCCGCGCTGATGCTGCCCGTGCTGATGCCGACCATGGTGCTGAGGGGCGCCGCGGCGGCCGTGCCGCCGCCTGCGCACGCCGTGGTGGTCAGCGGCGCCGGCGTGGCGTCGTACCCCGCCTTCGACCCGGCGATCACGCGCTACGGCGTGACCACGACCGCCGCCACCGACGGCACGGTCACGATCAGCGCCACCACCGACGACCCGGCAGGTGTCGTCTACGTCGACGGCCGCCCCGAGACTGACGGCGAGGCGACCGTGACCGGGCTGGTCGAGGGCGACGAGATCGCGGTGTGGATCGACGATGCCGCCGGTCGCGCGCGCTTCTCCTACGTCTACCTCCCGGCCGGGTTCCCGACCCTGGAGCAGGTGGTCGCCGACCCCGGAGCCACCGCTCCCGGTGCGGTGCTCCTCGGGCTGAGCAACTCCTGGTTGCGGGGCTATCCGGGCCAGGACCCGGGAGTGCCCGACTACGTCGAGACCGCGGTCGACCGCCACGGTGTGCCGTTGCACGTCGAGTCGCTCCTGGCCCTGCCGCGCTCCCTCGACCTCAAGCGACAGCCCAACGGGCACTACACCTCGGCGCGCACGACCACGACGCCCGGTCGCACGGGTGAGGCGGTCGTGGAGCTCGACGAGCAGTTCCGGGAGGTCGCGCGCCACGAGACAGTCGGGCTCGTCAACACCGACGGCCACGACTCGCTGCTGCTGCCCGACGGCACCGTCTGGTTGATGGCCTACGAGTGGAACGGCGACGGCACCGCCCTGGACTCGGTGATCCAGCGGATCGACCCGGACGGCTCGGTCGGGTTCGAGTGGAACAGCGAGCCCTTCGCCGACGAGACCGTCGTGCACGGCCCTGACTACGCCCACCTCAACTCCTTCGAGCTGATGGCCGACGGCAGCCTGCTGGCGTCGCTGCGCAACCTCAGCGCGGTCTTCAAGATCGACACCTCCACGCCGGGCGGCTCGGTGGTGTGGAAGCTCGGGGGGCGCGACAGCGACTTCGCGATCACCGGCCTCGACGGCGAGCCCGACGGCGGACCGTGCGCCCAGCACAGCGCCCACGAGCTGCCCGACGGCGACATCGTGCTCTTCGACAACGGCTCCAGCGACGTCTTCGAGCGGCTGTGCCTGCGCGCCGACGACCCGCACGGACCTGCTGTGCAGCGTCCGCAGTCGCGGGTGATCACCCTCGACCTCGACGCCGTGGCAGGCACCGCCGAGATCATCGCCGAGCACGCCCCTGAGGGCCGCTTCGCGCTGTTCGCCGGCTCCACCCAGCCGCTGCCGGCAGAGCACCTGCTGATCGGCTGGGCCTCCTCCACCGACGCGATCGCCACCGAGCTGGACGACGCCGGTGAGCCGGTCTGGGAGCTCCGCGACGCCGCAGCGGACCCCAGACAGCGCTACTTCTCCTACCGTGCCCAGGTGGCCGACGTGCCGGACGTGACCGCACCCACGGTCGTCGTCACCGCGCCGGCGACCGGTGCCGTCTACACCGAGGGGGAGGCGGTCGTGCTCGACTACCGCTGCACCGACCGGGGCGGATCGTCGCTGCAGACCTGCTCGGGCCCGGCCGCACCCGGAGGGTCGCTCGACACGAGCACGATCGGGCGGCACACCGCGCGCATCACCGCCACCGACGCGGCCGGCAACACCACCACCGTCACGCGCGCCTACGTCGTGCGCCCGGCCTACCGGCCCGACGCCCTGGTCCGCGCCGCCGCGCAGTCGCGCTACGTCGGCGGCAACGTCTATGGCGCCTCGCGCTCGCAGCGGGCCACCGCAGTGCTGCGCCGGGCAGGTGGGCGAGCCCGGTTCGTGGTGCGGCTGCAGAACGACGGGACCCGCCCCGATCGGCTCTCGTACGCCGTCAAGGGCCGCGCCGCCGGCTTCCGCGTGACCTCGGCCCACCTCGGCGGAGGCCGCACGCCGGTGCTGCAACCGGGCCAGTCCTGGACCTTCTCGCTGCGGGTGACCCGGCGCGCCTCGGCCCGACCCGGTGACCGGGTGGTGGTCCGGGTGCCGGTGCGCTCGACTCACCAGGGGTCCGCGCGCGACGCGATCTCGGCGAAGGTGACTGCTCGACGCTGACCCGGTCTTCCGGGCGACCGGTCAGGCGCGGCGCCGCCACCAGCGACGTCGCACCGAGGTCGGCTCGGGCGCGGGCAGGGGCGCAGCTGCTCGGCGCGCGGCCCGGCGTTCGGTCCAGGCCTCCACCTCGGCGTCCACGTCGCGCGGCATCGTGATGAGGGGTGGTTGGCCGTCCTGGGGGGAGTAGCGGGCCCGGATCACGCGGGCGTTGAAGTCCTCGACCTCGCGACGCACCTCGGCCTCGCGGAACAGCTTGTCGAGGGCGGCATCGAGCTCGGCGTCGTCCTTGCGCAGCTGGAGGCTGGGTGGCAGGACCGCGATCTGCTCGCGCTCGATGAGCTGCTTGAGCCACCAGTCGGGATCGTGCTCGCCCCCGAGACCGGTGATCGGCTTGCCGGCGCCGGGCAGGTCGTCGAAGTCGCCGCGCTCCATCGCCACGCGCACCTGCTGCTCGACCCAGTTCTGCTGGTCCTGGATCCGCGCCGCTGCGGCAGCCTTGCCGGTGCGCTGGTCGACCTCGCGCGGACGCGCGTGCGTGGACTCGATCGGCGCGGCCGTCAGGTCGTCGTGGTCCTCAGGGGGATGTTGCTGCGACATCGTCATCACCTCGCCCTCACTTTACCGAGGGCGCCCACGGCCCGGGCCGGTCACGGGTTGCCGCGCCCGTCCGCTCAGGGAACGCTGGGCGGATGGGACCAACCGCCGCGATGCACGACCTCGGTCCACGGTGTGCGGGCCCGACGGGTCGGGCTCCCGGCAGCGCCGCCCGGCGCGGGGTGCCCGATCGTGATGACGCCGATCGGTTCGTGGTCGGCCGGGATCGCGAACGTCGCACACACCGCCTCACGGCGTTCGGGCACGACCCCGAAGAAGCAGGCGCCGAGGCCGGCATCGGTGGCCGTCTGCAGGATCAGCAGGCTCGCCATCGCGGCGTCCATGTGCCAGAACGGCATCGGCCACCGGGCCTCGTCGCGATCGCTCCAGCCCTTGTCGGGCTCGGCGTAGCGGTCGAGGTAGGCCGCCTTCGTGCTGCACGGCAGGATCACGACCGGGGCACGCATCATCCCGGCCAGCCACGGGTTGGGGGCATCGACGTCGTCGCTGCTGGCGCGCCAGAACCGCTCGGTGTCGGCGGGGGTGTCGAGCACGACGAACGCCCATCCCTGGCTGAAGCCGGCGCTCGGGGCGCGCGTCGCGTTCTCCAGCGCGCGATCGACGACGGCGGGGTCCACCGGCTCGTCGCTGTAGCTGCGGACCATCCGGCGACGGCGTACGACGTCCTGGAAGTCCATGCCCGAGAGTATGGGTCCCGCGCCGCGACCGGAGGACGCCACCCATGACGAGCACCCTGCTGACCAACATCGGTGAGCTCACCACCAACGACCCGACGCACCCGCACGCCCGACCCGGGGTGCTGGGCGCGATCGAGCGGGCGGCGCTGGTCATCGAGGGCCGCACGATCGCGTGGGTCGGACCGGCGGCCGAGGCCCCGGCGGCCGACGCCGAGGTCGACGTCGGGGGTCGGGCAGTGATCCCGGGGTTCGTCGACTCCCACTCCCACCTGGTCTTCGCCGGTGACCGGGCCGCGGAGTTCGAGTCCCGGATGGCCGGGACGCCGTACGCCGCCGGCGGGATCCGCGCCACGGTGGCCGCCACCCGCGCCGCGACCGACGAGCAGCTCTCCGCCCGCGTCGCCCACCTGGTGGGGGAGATGCGGCGCCAGGGCACCACCACGGTCGAGATCAAGAGCGGCTACGGCCTGACCACCCGCGACGAGGCGCGCAGCCTGGCGGTCGCACAGCAGTTCACCGAGGAGACGACGTTCCTCGGCGCGCACGTCGTGCCCGACGCTGCTGACGGCACCCCCGGTGACCCCGCGGCGTATGTCGAGCTGGTGACCGGGCCGATGCTCGCAGCAGCCGCGCCGTACGCCCGCTGGATCGACGCCTTCTGCGAGCGGGGCGCCTTCGACGCCGACCAGGCGCGCACGGTGCTGGCCGCGGGCGCGGCGGCCGGGCTGCGCGGGCGGTTGCACGCCAACCAGCTCGGCCCGGGACCCGGCGTACAGCTGGCGGCCGAGCTGGGCCTGGTCGCGGTCGACCACTGCACCTACCTCGACGACGCGGACGTGACGGCGCTCGCCGACAGCGGCACGGTCGCGACGTTGCTGCCCGGGGTGGAGTTCTCCACCCGCCAGCCCTATCCCGACGCGCGGCGCCTGCTGGATGCCGGTGTCCGCGTGGCGTTGGCCAGTGACTGCAACCCGGGCTCCTGCTTCACCAGCAGCCTGGCCTTCTGCATCGCCCTGGCGGTGCGCGAGATGGGGATGACGCCTGCCGAGGCCGTCCACGCCGCGACCGCCGGCGGTGCCGCGGCGCTGGACCGCGACGACGTCGGACGAGTCGTCGTCGGCCGCAGCGCCGACCTGGTGCTGCTCGACGCCCCCGACCACCGTCACCTCGCCTACCGCCCCGGTGTGCCCCTCGTCACGGGGGTCTGGCAGGCCGGTCGACCGCTCATGTGACGAGGCCCACGGCCGTCTGAGGTAGCCGGCGGCAGTGACTAAGGCGGGCGCCTCATGCGCCGATCTACCTCAGACGGCGAGAGTCGTGTCATCAGGTCGACAGGTAGTCGGCCGTGAGGTAGTAGCCCACCTCGATCCTGACAGGAGAGCGACCGACATGTTCACCAGCACCCACTCGATCAGCCCGATCACCCAGGCGGAGGTCGCCTACCGCGCTGACCGCGCCCGCCGCGGTTTCGCCGGCGCCCGTCGCCGTCGTCTGGACGAGGCGCCGTTCTTCGGCCCCGCGAAGCAGCCTGCCGGGCGCGCCGACTGACCCTCGGAGCATCCAGGCAACACAATGGGGCCCGTGGCCATCCAGACCAGTACGACGATGGTCGGTCGGGACGCCGAGCTGACGGAGATCGCAGCCTCGCTCGGGGTCCGTCCGGCCCGCGCCGCTGACGACCTCAGCGACGTGCTGCTCTCCGGCGACGCCGGCGTCGGGAAGACCCGCTTGCTGCGCGCCCTGCGTGACCTCGCCGTCGACGACGGCTGGCAGGTCTACGCAGGCCACTGCCTCGACTTCGGCGAGAGCGCCCTGCCCTACCTCCCCTTCTCCGAGGTCCTCGGCCGCCTCGCCCGCTCCCAGCCCGACATCGTGACCGAGGTCGCGAGCCGGCACCCCGCCCTGGCGCGGCTCCAGCCCGTACGCCGGGTGATGGGGGAGTCCGACCACGTCGACTCCGAGTCCCACGCCCTCGACCGTGCCGACCTCTTCCGAGCGGTGCTCGCCGTCCTCGAGGCCGCCGCGTCGCGCGCGCCCCTGCTCCTGGTCATCGAGGACGCCCACTGGGCCGACCGGTCGACCCGCGACATGCTCAGCTTCCTGCTTTCGCGCGTGGACCCCGCCGGGTTCGCGGTCGTGGCGTCCTACCGCTCCGACGACCTGCACCGGCGTCACCCCCTACGGCGTCAGGTCGCGGAGTGGTCGCGCCTGCGCGGGGTCGACCGCATCTCGCTGTCGCCGCTCACCGACGAGGCCGTGCGCGAGCTCGTGGCCGCGCTGATCCCCGAAGGTCTCCCGGAGGCCGAGATCAACGACGTGGTCGCCCGCGCCGAGGGCAACGCGTTCTTCGTCGAGGAGCTCACCAGCGCCGCTGCCGACCCGGAGAGCACGGTGCCCGGCGACCTGGCCGACCTGTTGCTGATCCGGCTCGACCGGCTCGACGACCACGGCCGCCAGGTGGTGCGCACGGCCAGCGCGAGCGGCCGGCGGGTGACCCACGAGATGCTCGAGGCGACGTCCGAGCTGAGCCCCGAGGCGCTCGATGCCGGCCTGCGCAGTGCGGTGGAGATGAACGTGCTCCTCGCCGAGCGCGGCGGCTACGCCTTCCGGCACGCACTGCTCGGGGAGGCCGTCTACGACGACCTGCTGCCCGGGGAGCGCGCGCGGCTGCACGCCCGCTACGTCGATGCCCTGCGCGAGGGCACCGCGCGTGGCACCGCTGCGGAGCTGGCCCGCCACGCCCGCCTGGCGATGGACAAGGCGACCGCGCTCACCGCCAGCGTGCGCGCCGGCAACGAGGCCATCGCCGTGGGTGGCCCCGACGAGGCGGCCTACCACTACCAACAGGCCCTCGAGCTGCTCAGCAGCGGAGCGGGAGCCGACGATGCCGGCATCGACCTGTCGCGCCTGGTCGTGCGTGCCGCCGATGCGCTCACCGCCAGCGGCGACCCCGAGCGCGCCGTCGCGGTGATCGGGGAGCAGCTCGACCTGCTGCCGCCCGACGCCTCGGACACCTGGCGGGCGCGGATGATCAGCGCCCAGGCTGCGGCGCTCTACATCACCGAGTCCGACGACGACGTGCGCGCGCTCTCGGCCAAGGCCGTCGAGCTCGCGCCGATCGGCGAGAGCGGGCTGCGGGCTCGCGTGCTGGCCACGCACGCGCGCATCCTCGCGGCGTACGGCGACCTCGAGCAGGCCAAGACCGTCGGGATGGACGCCCTCGAGCTCGCCGAGCGGCTCGACCTGCACGAGCTCGCCTCCGACGCGATCACCACGCTGGGCGGACTGAAGAAGTCCGGCCCCAAGGAGGGGCTGCGCGCCGCGCTCACCGAGGCGGTGACCCGGGCCGAGGAGTCCGGCGCGATCCACGCCGAGCTGCGCGGCCGCTTCCTGCTGGGGCGCTCCTTCGAGGACTGGGGGGAGTTCGACGAAGCGGCGCGGTGGTTCACCAGCGCCATCGACCGTGCGGTCGACGCCGGCCTGCCGTGGGCGCCGTACGGGTTCGAGTCACGCTGCGAGCTCTCCTGGATCCACCTGGTGCGCGGCGAGTGGGAGCGGGCGCTGGAGCTCTTCGTCGTCGACGGACCGTTCCCGCCGCCGATCCCGCGGGCGATGCTCACCTCGATGCGGTTGCAGATCCTCCAGCACCGCGGCGAGGACGTAGGCGCGCGCGTCAACGGCCTGCGGCCGTTCTGGCGCCGCGAGGGTGCCGTGGCGATCCACGCCGCAGCGATCGAGATGATCGCGGCCGGACGTCGCGACGACCCCGCAGCGGCGGTCGCCTCCTACGACGCCGCTGTCGCGGTCCTCGGCCGGATCTGGCACGAGTGGTTCAGCGCTCGCATCCGCCTGGCTGCGATCGCCGTCGGGGTGATCGCCGACGTGATGCCGCGACAGAGCGGGGCCGAGCGCGAGGCGCAGATGGCCGACGTCGAGCGTCTCCACTCCGACGGCCTCGCCGTGCTCGACCGCTACACCGATCCCTCAGGTCACTGGGGCCCCGAAGGGCGCGCGTGGGTCAAGCGGCTCGATGCCGAGACGCTGCGGGCGCGCTGGCTCTCCGGCGTCGATGCGCCCGAGCTCGACGTCCTGCTCGACACCTGGCGGGAGACCGAGCGGCTCTTCGAGGAGTTCGGTCACGTGCACGAGCTGGCCACGGTCCGCACCAAGCTCGCCGCGATCCTGCGTGCAGCCGGCGACAACGTCGGCGCCCGCGCGGTGGGAGACCTGGCCCGCGCCAGCGCCCAGCGACTCGGAGCGAAACCGCTGCTCATCGAGCTGGTCTCGCTCGGCTCGGCCCCGGCTCCGCGCAGTGCCACCGTCCGGGTCGACCTCACCGCGCGCGAGCGCGAGATCCTCGCCCATGTCGCCGAGGGGCGCAGCAACGGTGAGATCGCCAAGCTGCTGTTCATCAGCGCCAAGACCGTCAGCGTCCACGTCTCCAACATCCTCGGCAAGCTCGACGCGAGCGGTCGCACGGAGGCCGCTGCGATCGCCCGTCGCCGTGGTCTGCTGGACTGAGCCCTGTGCCCGACGACTTCCGCTGCTCGCTCGCCAGCGAGGCCGACGACGAGCCCCTGGCGGGCACCGCTCCCACCGAGAGCGACTGGCTGCTCGTCGAGGACCCCGGCCCGTGGGCGGCCAAGGCCACCGGTCACCTCGCCGATTCGTCGGCCCTGACGGGCGGGCCCAGCTCATCCGTCGTCACGGCGGCCGCTCCGGCCCCGGGATCCGGGTCTTCCGCGCCCGGCTCGGAGAACCGAGCAGCCTGCGCACCACGGTCATCGACGACCTGTCCGAGCTGACCGACCTCGCCGACGACGACCTCGCGCCGTACGACGGGCCGCTGTGGCTGGTGTGCACCAACGGCCGGCGCGACGTGTGCTGCGCCGAGCGAGGTCGCCCGGTCGCCGCGGCGCTGGCGCGGCGCTGGCCCGAGGCCACCTGGGAGACGACCCACCTCGGCGGGCACCGTTTCGCGGCCACCCTGATGGCACTGCCGTCCGCGGTCACCCTCGGTCGCCTCGACCCGGACTCCGCCGTCGCCGCGTGCGCCGCCCTGCTCGAGGGCACGATGGAGCTCGACGTGGTGCGCGGCGTCGCTGGACGGCCGGCGATCGCCCAGGCCGCCGCGCTGCACCTGCGCGCCCAGCACGGCTGGACCCGTCTCGACGACGTGGCGCCGGTCGCGCACGACGGCGAGCACGTCACCCTCCGCACTCCCTCCGGGATCCGAACGGTGCAGGTCGTCGCCGAGGCGGGTCCGCCCGCTCGGCAGTCCTGCGGAGCCGACAAGCTCAAGGCCTCGCCGCGCTATCGGGTCCTCGACGGCGGCGCGTAGTCGGCTGTCGCGACAAAGCTCCGCAACGTCGATCAAGACCGACGGTGCCGGCTCGGTGCACGCTTAGGCCATGAGCACCACCGACGGCCTCGCCCGGATCCTCGACCTGGCGCACGCCGGCCTCGAGGATCCGAGCCTGAGCGCCGCCGACCTCGCTGCCCGCGCCCACCTGTCGCGGTTCCACTTCGACCGGGTGGTGAGCGCCGCCGGTGGCGAGCCCCCGGGAGCGTTGCGCCGTCGGCTGCTCCTCGAGCGGGCGGCCTACCGGCTGCTCCGGCACCGTGATCGCACCGTCCTCGACGTCGCCGTCGAGGCCGGCTACGGCTCACACGAGGCGTTCACCC
The DNA here is from genome assembly GCA_963760515.1 of uncultured Actinomycetota bacterium. Classification (GTDB taxonomy): domain Bacteria; phylum Actinomycetota; class Actinomycetes; order Propionibacteriales; family Nocardioidaceae; genus Nocardioides. The sequence goes on along the minus strand of CAVXDL010000006.1, from coordinate 737,522 downwards.
GAGCGTTCGCGCGCGCCTACGAGCGCACCCCCACCTCGCTCCGGGACAACCCCCCGGTGACCTTCAGCGAGCTTGAGCTCCCCGCGGCCAGCGGGGTTCATTTCCAACCACCCGGCGGCCTCCGGCTGCCGGCCCCTATAAAGGAGACCAGCATGGACATCCTGCTACAGCTCGTCGACCACCACGTCGACTCGCTCATGGCCCTCATCGAGGCCGCCACCGGGCTGCCGGACGAGACGCTCGACCAGCCCATCACCCAGTCCGTGGAGGGTGTCGACGACGACCCCACCCTGCGGGGGCTGCTCAACCTGATGGTCACCCAGGAGGAGCACTGGCTCAACGCCCTGCGCGGTGAGGACTGGCCCGACGAGAGCGACCTGACGATGGCGGGGCTCGCCTCGCGGCACGCGGTGGCCGGCCGCGACTACCGCGCCTTCGTAGCCTCGGCGATCGACCAGGACACGATGGCCGACACCTTCCTCGACACCACCTGCGAGCCGCCGGTCGCCCATTCCGTGGGCGGCACCATCGCGCACGTCATCACGTTCGGCGCGGTCCGCCGCACCCTGGCGGTGGGCGCCCTGTGGACGGCAGGGGTCCGCGACTTCGACAAGGCCGACCCGCGCCCGTTCATGGACGCTCTCGCCGCGGGTGCGTGAGCCTCAGGCCGCATCCGGCAGCAGGTCGACGGTGCCGGCGACCTCCTCGAAGACGTCGCCGTAGTGCGGGTAGTCCTCGCGGGCACAGGAGCAGGTGAGCGTCACCCCGACGCCCCCGCCCAGCCAGGCCCACTGCTCGCTCAGCACGTCGGCGGTGCCGACCCGATGGGCGAAGCGTCGGTAGGCCACGCGCCGGCCGAGCAGGTCGTACTCCTCGGCGTCGTCGAGGTCGAAGTCGGCGAGCAGCCCGCCCAACTCGGTCATGGCGCGTGCTCGCCAGGCGACCAGGTCGTCGTCGACCCGAGTCCAGCGCACGACGAGCTCGGGGCGCACGCCGCTGGCCGGCAGCGCGGCGCAGCGGGCGGCGACCAGCACCCCGTGGTCGGGGTCGGCACGACGGCGCCACCCGGGCGGGAGCACGATGCCCAGCCGGCCCGGGCCGCTGACCCGAGGGTGACGAGGTGCGGCGGGAGACATGGGTGTCATCGGTGTGGGTCATGGACCGCACGGTGCTCCGGGCCCGCCTCGCGCAAACCACGCCGTCGCGTGCCTGTGGACGCGACGCCTGGTCCAGGTGCGCCGTCAGCGGATCGTGCCGACTCCGGGGACGAGCGGGAGGTCGAGGGCGGTGACCCAGCCGGCCGGCAGGTCGTTGACGGCCGGCACGGCGTTCAGGGCGCGCAGGCCGGTGGCCAGGCAGCCGGCGACCGCCGGCGCACGACCCGAGCCGTCGGTGAAGCGGAACGACGTCTCCTGGGTGATCGACGGCGAGCCGACGATGTCGACGCGGTAGACGTCGTCGCCCGAGCCGGTGGGCCAGTCGGGGGCGGCGTCGAGACCGATCCGGTTGACGTGCTCGAGGGTGATGACCTCGCGGCCCCGGTGGACTCCGTTGATGGTGAAGCGGATGGCCGCGACGTTGCCGGCCTCGATGACGCCCTTGGCGGTCGTGCGGTCGGTGGGGGTGACCCACTTCTCCCAGGTCGTGGTGATGTCGTCGAGCTCGATGCCGACCGCTGCCGCCATCATCGGCACCGTCGCGCCCCACGCCATGATCAGCAGGTCGGGGATCTCGAGCAGCGGGGTGAAGTCGGGCGAGCGGCCGATGCCCATCTCGTCCTCGTAGTCACCCTCGTAGTCGGTGTAGTCGAGCAGCTCGCTGGCCCGCACCGAGTCGACGCGTCCGCACAGGCCCATCAGGGTCAGCGGGAAGAGGTCGTTGGCGAACCCGGGGTCGATCCCGGTGGTGAAGCACGACGCCCCGCCCTCGGCGCAGGCCTCGGTGATCGGGTCGATCCAGCTCGCCGGGTTCTGCTTCATCCCCGGCCACACCCACGGGGTCATCGCGGTCGAGCAGACGTCGATCCCGGCGCGCAGGAACGCGCCCATGACCCGGATGTTGTCATCGGCTGACTTCGCGGTCGGGCCGTAGTGCACCAACGCGTCGGGAGCCAGCGCGATGAGGTCATCGACCGAGTCGGTGCACACGATGCCGGTCGGCTCGCTGAGCCCGCAGACCTCGGCGACGTCCTTGCCGACCTTGGCGGGGTTGCTCACCCCGACCCCGACCAGCTCGAAGGCCGGGTGGCCGGCCTGCGGTGCGATCTCGGCGATCACCATGGAGCCGACGACGCCGGTGCCCCAGACGACGATGCGCTTCTTCTCGGTCATGGTGTTCCTCACTGGTGCGCTGGCGGGGTCTCTCGTCCTCTGGTCGACCTCGCGATGGGGCTGGGAGGTTGACCAGAGGACGAGCTATCGGTCGAAGGCGGTGCGGACCTGGGTCTCGGTGAGGCCGTAGTCGTCGAGGGAGTAGCGGTGCGACGGCGCCTTGCCGCCCTGCTTGCTCTCACGGTCGATCTCCTCCACGGCGGCCTGGGCCTCGGGAGTGAAGTCGAGGCCGAACTGCTCGTAGACCCCGCGTACGACGCCGAGCGGGTCGCGGACCAGGTCGGCGAAGGCGACATCGGCGAACTGTGCGTCGTCGTACGCCGGCCGGGCGTCGTGGTAGGCGTGGAAGGCGCGCGACCACAGGTCGAGCTGGGTGCGGCCGACCACGTCGGGCGTGTACGTCGTGGAGTGGCCCACGGTCGTCTCGGCCGACAACGAGCACGACGAGGCGATGCAGACCACCGGGTCGCGGTGGGTGTAGACGACCAGGGCGTCGGGGTAGACCGTCATCAAGGCGTCGAGGGCGGTCATGTGCGAGGGGTTCTTGAGCACCCACCGCTTGTCGGTGTCGTTGAGCCCGACGAGCTGGAGGTTCTGCTTGTGACGGGCGTAGGCGTCGGTCCAGTCCTGCCCGGCCAGCCACTCGGTGTAGCGCGGCACGTTGGCCAGCGACTCGTAGGAGTTCGACTTGCCGGTCTGGCGCAGCAGCCGCCAGCACTCCTCCACGGTGGTGGCATCCATGTAGTGGATGCCCATGAAGTCAGGGCTCTCCACGTGGTGGGCCGAGAACGCCGACTGCATCGCCTGGAAGATCGGGTCGTCCTCCCAGGTCTCGCGCGGGGGCCGCGGCTGGGGGAACTGGGTGATCCACATCTCCAGGCCCTGCGCCATCGGGTCGGCGTGCAGGAGGCGGTGCAGGGCGGTGGTGCCGGTGCGCGGCAGCCCCATCACGAAGATCGGTCGCTCGATGGCGACGTCGGCGTGCTGGGGGTACTCGTCGAAGCGGGCCTGCGTGAGCAGCCGTCCCACCAGGGCGCCCTTGACCTCCGAGCGCTGGAAGTAGTTGCCGAGCGGGGTCAGGCCGGCCTCGGGGGAGGCGAGGTCCTCGGCGAGGAGCCGGAGCCCGTCCTCCTGACCGGTGCCCGGCTCCCACCCGAAGTCGCTGAGCCCGGTCGTGCGCTGCGCGGCCGCCGCGATGTCGTCGTAGGAGCCGACGTCGGGGCGCGTGCGGGCCATGATGTTGTCGCTCACAGGGCGCTCGACATCAGTCGTGGAACTCGCCGCAGTCGACGGTCAGCATCTGCCCGGTGACCGCGGAGGCCAGGTCGCTGGCGAGGAAGAGCGTCGCGCGGGCGACCTCCTCGGAGGAGGCGAGCCGCTTGAGGTCGGTGGGGGCGGCCTTGTCGGCGTAGACCTCCTCGTGGGTCTTGCCCTCGACGGCGGCGAGGTAGTCGAAGTAGCCGCGGTTGACGTCCTCGTAGATGTAGGACGGCGCCACGCTGTTGACGCGGATGCCGCGCGGGCCCAGCTCGGTGGCCAGCGACGAGGCGAGGTGGACCAGCGTGCCCTTGGAGAGCTTGTAGCCGGCGAACTCGGGCTGCGAGCTGAACTGCACCGCGGAGTTGAGCATGATGATCGAGCCCTTGGACGCGGCCAGGGCGTCGGCGAAGAGCGCCGAGAGGCGCAGCGGCGCGAAGACGTTGGTCTCGTTGACGGCAGCGAGGTCCTCGACCTTGATCTGGGTGATCGGGTCCATCGGCGGGATCGCGAAGGCGTTGTTGATGACGCAGTCGACGCGGCCGAACTCCTCCAGGGTCTTCTCCACCAGCGCGGCGCGTGACGCCTCGTCGGTGATGTCGGTCGGTACGACGAGCGCACGGCGCCCGTGAGAGCGCACGACGTCGGCCATCTTCTCCAGGCGGGAGGCGGTCCGGCTCACCAGCACGAGGTCGGCGCCCATCTTGGCGGCCTCCTCACCCAGCGAGCGCCCGAGGCCGGGGCCGACACCCGAGAGCACGATCACCTTGTCCTTGAGCAGCGGGACCGCTGCGTAGCGCTCCTCGATCGAGGTGTCGTGGGCGTCGGCGAGGCCGAGTGTGTTGCTCAACTGATCATCCTTCGGGCTACGGAGCGTTGGCGGGCGGCGATGCGCGCGCCGTACTCCTCGGTGGTGAGGGGTGTCGTGTGGGGGAGGTGCTTCGGTACGTCGGCGAGCGGGACGACCTCGATGCGCGGGCCGTCGGCGTCCTGGGTGAGGTCGCGCGAGAGCTGCTGCCAGCGCAGCATCATCGAGCCGGTGCGGTGCCCGGTGGTCTCGAGCCAGTTGGCGATCGGCGCGCCGTCGTACGGCGGCTGCTCGGCGACCACGAAGCGGATCAGCCCGTCGGGGTCGGTCTCGGCCTGGGCCTTGGTCAGCGAGGTCTGGTGCGTCTCGTAGTCGGTGGAGGCATACCAGTCCGAGCCGATCTGCGCGGCTTGGTAGGTGCAGTCGTCGCAGCGCGGGACGGTGATGATCATCGCCTCGTCGGGGCCGAGCTCGTAGTGCCCGATCGAGGAGCGTTGCGAGGCCAGGCCCCCGGGCGTCGACTGCGGGGCGGTGAGGGTGTTGACCGGCTCCTTGTACTGGAACCACTGGGGAAAGGCGAACCACGTCTGGATCGAGCCGACCAGCGTGCGTGCCGCCACCTCGTACTTCTTGGCCAGCGTCTTCTCGCTCAACGCCTTGGCGGGCTGGTCGATGGTGTCGGGCCGCTCGATCGTGATCGTGCCGCGTTCCTCGGTGTCCCAGTCGCAGAAGACCTCGCGCACGATCATCGTCTTCGCGCCCGGCTCGGCGACGTAGGTGAACTCGAAGCGGCCCTCCTCGTCGAGGTCGAGCTCACGGTCGTCGAAGGCCAGCAGGGACGTGGCGGCGGAGTCGGCCGAGTAGCTCCCACCCATCACCTGGAAGGACAGGTCGGCGCTGGTGCCCCGCTTGCCCCGGATGACGTAGGTGACGCCTTCGCGCAGGTAGGCGTTGAAGTAGATCGCGTCGGGGTTGTCGAGACCCTGGCGGGAGAACTGGTGGGTGGGGTTGATGAAGAGCGGCCGGTCGAGGTCGTGGTCGAAGGCCATCTGCATGGCCATCCGGATCCGTCCGGCCAGGTAGTCGTAGCCCTCGAGCCGGTCGGCCTCGGTGCGGATGAACGGCGCGTTGGCGATCAGCTCCTCGGCCTCGGCGATCGCGTCCTGCAGCGGCTTCGTCAGGTCGAGCGACCCACTCATCCGTTGACCTTGCTGATGATGGCGCCGGCGTACTTCTCGAGGGCGTCGATCTTGTCCTGGAGCGGCTCGGTGTCCGGGCCCATGATGTAGGGCACGCGGAAGCCCACGATGCAGTCGGTGACGCCCTTGTCCTCGAGGCGCTTGATCCCGTCGACGTCGTAGGCGTCGTAGGAGATCACGTGCACCTCGAAGTCGTCGCGGGTGTCGCCCTCCTCCTTGCGGATCTCGGCGAGCCGCTTGAGGAGCCGGTCGAGCTCCTCGCCGTCGCCGCCGGCGTGCATCCAGCCGTTGCCCTTGAGCACGGCGCGACGCAGCGCGGCGTCGGCGTGCCCGCCGACCAGGAGCGGGATGGGCTCGCTCGCGCCGGGGCACTGCTTGAGCTCGTCGATCTGGAAGAACTCCCCGGAGTACTTGAAGTACTCGCCGGTGGTCAGGCCCTTGAGGATGTCGAGGCACTCGTCCATGCGCTTGCCGCGTCGCGCCCACTCGACCCCGAGGGCGGTGAAGTCCTCGGGCCACGGCGAGAGCCCGACGCCGAGACCGAGGCGGTTGCCGGAGAGGAACGCCAGCGAGGAGGCCTGCTTGGCCACGAGCACGGGCGGGCGCACCGGCAGCTTGAGCACGAACGGCGTCAGGCGCAGCGTGGTGGTCACCGCGAACAGGTGCGCGCAGAGCACCATCGTCTCGATGAACTCCTTGCCGTCGAGGAACGCCCGGTCGCCGGTGTCGGTGTAGGGGTAGGTGGAGTCGGATTCCTTGGGGTAGATCAAGCTGTCGGCCACGGTCATGGACGTGTAGCCGGCCGCCTCGGCGGCCTGGGCGAGAGGCGCGTAGTACGTCGCCTGGGTCATCGCCTCGGCGTAGGTGAATCGCATGGGGCTCCTTTGAAAGCAGTCCTCGAAATATAGAACGTGTTTCAGTTTTGTGCCAGAGTTGGCGGCGTGGACCTTCAGGAGATCAGTGACCGGCTCGAGATCGCCGACGTCGTCACGCGCTACACGCGGGGCATCGACACCGGGGAGTGGGACCGGCTCGACACCGTCTTCACCCCCGACGCGACCATCGACTACACCGAGTCCGGCGGGATCAGCGCCGGCTACGCCGAGGTGAAGCCGTGGCTGGCCGAGATGCTGCCGGCCTTCTTCCCCAAGCGGATGCACACCATCGGCCAGGTGGAGATCGTGTTCGACGGGGCCGACCTGGCTACGGTCACGGCGTACTTCGACAACCCCATGCCGATGGCAGACGGTGCCGGTGGCGAGAAGATCGTCGAGATCGGCGGGATGTACCACCACGAGATGGTGCGCACGACCGACGGCTGGCGCAGTCGCCGGCTTCACGAGCAGGTCGTCTGGAAGCGAGGACTCTGATGGTCAAGGAGCTCACCCCCGAGGAGATCGCCCAGCGCCAGAAGGCGTTGGCCAGCCCGATCACCGCGAAGGTCATCAAGTACGGCGCCAAGGCGCAGGTCAAGGTCTTCAAGCTCACCAACGGCCGGATCGGCAGCAAGTGGCGCATCGGCGCCGGGTGGAAGAAGCCCGTCCCCACGCTGCTGCTCGACCACGTGGGCCGCAAGTCCCTGACTCCCTACACGACCCCGTTGCTCTACCTCGCCGACGGCGACGACCTCGTCGTCGTGGGCTCGCAGGGCGGTCTGCCGAAGAACCCCCAGTGGGTGGCCAACCTCGCCGCACACCCCGACACCACCGTGCACCTGCGCAAGGAGCGTCGCGACGTGCGCGCCCGGATCGCCGACCCCGAGGAGCGGGCGCGACTGTGGCCGCGCCTGGTCGAGCTGTACGCCGACTTCGCGACCTACCAGGAGACGACCGACCGGATCATCCCGGTCGTCGTGCTCTCTCCGCGCTGAGCGCCCGGCTTGGGGTCTGCTCCGGCGCCGGGTGACAATGGGCGGGTGACCGACGACGAGCTCGAACCGCGCGAGCGACCACGCCGTGACCACCCGATCGTGGCCGGCCTGGTCGCCCTGGTCGCGGTGGCGTTGGTGATCGGCGGCATCGTCGGCACGGGCGCGCTCGTCGTGACCCGCTCCCTCGGCCTCGACGGTTCCACGGCCGTGGACTCCGGTGCGAGCGAGCAGGCGACGCTCTACCTGCCCGACCCGACCGACACCGAGACCACGCCCGATGCGCTGATCACGCTGTCCGGTCGGCCCAACGCCAAGCCCAAGAAGCCCAACAAGAGCCGCGAGCCCGAGCCGCAGCCCGACATCGCGCTCTCGGTCACCCAGACCGAGGTGGCCCCGATGGAGCGCATCGACCTCACCGGCGTCTATCCCCAGGGCGAGGGTGCGATCCTGCGGGTGCAGCGCTTCGAGAACGGCTCGTGGAGCGACTTCCCGGTGACCGCGTCCGTGAGCGGGGGCAGCTTCTCGACCTACATCCAGACCGGTCAGGGTGGTCAGAACCGCTTCCGGATGATCGACACCGACAACGGCACGGTCTCCAACGAGGTGCGCGTCAAGATCGGCTAGCCGGCGGTGAGCACGAGGACCCTGAGATCTGGGTACGACGACTCAGGCGCCGCGGCTCGAGCGGGGATCAGACTGGCCCCATGACGACCTCCGGCTCCACTCGACGCATCGTCGTCGGGCTCACGATCGGCTCCTTCTCCCTCGCGGCCCTGATGGGGGTACTGGCTCTGCTGGGCACGGGCGACTTCGGTGACACCGAGGCCCGCGTGCTGCTGACCACGTTGACCGTGGGGATCACCAGCGTGGCCGTCCTGTGCTACCTGGCCACCTCCGAGACCCGCTATGCGCCGGTCGGGGTCGCCGGCGGTGTCGCGGTGCTCCTGCCGTTGAGCACCGCGTTGTGGTTGATCTGGGTCGACACCGGCATGAACGACTCGGACGTGACCTGGAAGGCGTTCGGGGTCGGCGTCGTGGTCGCCGCGACGCTGGCCCAGGTGTCGCTGCTCCTCGTCCTGGCCGGATCGCGGGCCGGGCTGCGGCCGCTCCTCGGCGGCACCCTCGTCCTGGCCACGATCCTGGCGGTGCTGGTCTCCACCATGATCCTCGGCGCCGACGGGTCCGACGGGCTGTGGCGTGTCGTCGGCATCGTGGCGATCCTCGACGTGCTCGGCACGGTGGTCACCATGGCGCTGGCGGTGTTCGGAGGCGCGCGGCGTCCCTCGCCGGTTGCCGGCTCACGCGCCGTGGACCTCCCGGCCTCCCTGGTGGGAGCCCTCGAGGAGCGTGCGCACGCCACCGGCCGGTCCTGCGACGACCTGGTGGCCGAGGCCGTGGCCGGCTACCTCGCCGGCGACGGGCTCCGGGTGGACTCCGGGCCGGACGCTCCGCACTGACGGCGTACGACGGGCCTGGCCGGCCAGCACCCCGCCGAGCACGAGCACCATGCCGAGCGCCTGCGTCCGGCCGAAGACCTCGCCGGCCACGAGGGCGCCCAGCGCCGTACCCATCACGGGATTGAGCAGGCCGACCAGGGCGACTGCGCCGGCCGGGAGGTTCCTCAGTCCGTAGAACCAGCAGGAGTAGGCGAGCACGGTGCCGACCCCGCCGATCCAGAGGAAGCCGCCGAGAGCGCGGGCGTCGATCGGGGGTGGTGCGCCCTCGACGAGCAGGGCGAGCGGGAGCAGGAACAGTCCGCCGACCACCAGCTGCCACGACACCAGCGTCAGCATCGACGTCGGGGCGCGCCACTTCTTCACGAGCACGAAGCCGAGGGCGGAGACCAGCACCGAGCCGAGCGCAGCGGCCAGGCCGATCGCATCGACCCCGTCGGGGGAGCGGAGCACGAGCAGCGCGACGCCGGCCAGTCCGACCAGGGCTGCGACCACCCTGATCGCAGCGGGACGCTCGCGGATCAGGGGCCAGGCGAGCGCCATCACGGCCAGCGGGGAGATCGCCTGCACCGTCGCGGCGAGGCCGCCGGGCAGGTGGTAGGCGGAGAGGAAGATCAGCGGGAAGAAGAGCCCGATGTTGCAGATCCCCAGGACCAGCGACTTCCACCACCAGCTGCCCTGCGGCAGCTCGCGCCGCAGGGCGAGCAGCAGGAGGCCGGCCGGCAGGGCGCGCACCAGGGCGGCGAAGAGCGGACGGTCGGGAGGCAGGAAGGTCTCGGTCGTGAGGTAGGTCGTGCCCCACGCGAGGGGCGCCACGGCGGTGATCAGGGCGATCCGCAGCAGACTAGTTTCCATGGAAGATAGAATCTCTTCCGAGTAAGATAAAGTCAAGGGATGAGCTCAGAACCCGATCACGTCGGTCGCATCCTCGAGCAGTGGCGCCGGGAGCGACCCGACCTCGACCCCTCGCCGATGGGAGTCATCGGTCGGCTGCACCGGCTGGCCGCACGTCTTGATGCCGAGCTGCGTCCGGTCTTCGCCGAGGCCGGCCTGAGCGACGGCGACTTCGACGTGCTGGCCTCGCTGCGGCGTTCGGGGGCGCCGTACGAGCTCACACCGGGGCAGCTGGCCACCAGCACGATGGTCACGTCGGGCGCGGTGACCAAGCGGGTCGACCGGTTGGTCGATGCCGGGCTCGTCTCCCGCGAGGTCTGCGAGGACGACGCCCGTTCGCGACGCATCCGGCTCACGGAGCGTGGACGCGCCCTGGTCGATGACCTCGTGACCCAGCACGTGGCCAACGAGCACCGCCTGCTCGGTGGGCTCGACGACCTCGAGCGCGCCCGGCTCGCCGAGCTGCTCGAGCGGTGGGGCCGGTCGCTGGACGGCTGAGAACGACGCCGACCCGCCGCTCCGAGGAGCGACGGGTCGGCGAGGAGTGCGGAGCTGTCAGCCGGGCACGTAGTCGAACGTGTCCGGGTTGGGCCCGAGGCGCCCGGCCGCGCCGCGGTCGAGGGCGGCGATCTCGGCGACCTCCTCGGCGGTGAGCTCGAAGTCGAAGATGTCGAAGTTCTCCTGCATCCGCTCGACGTGCATCGACTTGGGGAAGACGACGTCGCCGCGCTCGATGTGCCAGCGCAACGTCACCTGCGACGGGGTCTTGCCGTGCGAGGCGGCGATCTTGCCGATCACCTCGTCGTCGAGCACCTGGCCCTGGGCGATCGGCGACCACGCCTCGATCTCGATGCCGTGGCGCAGCGAGGCGCCTCGGGCGACCTCGTTGGTGAAGTAGGGGTGCACCTCGATCTGGTTGACCGCCGGTACGACGCCGGTCTCCTGGACGATCCGGTCGAGGTGGGCGGGCTGGAAGTTGGACACACCGATCGAGCGGGCGCGCCCGTCGGTGACGAACTCGGTCAGCGTGCGCCAGGTCTCGACGTAGCCGTCGGCCGAGACGGTCGGCAGCGGCCAGTGGATGAGGAACAGGTCGATCTGCTCCACGCCGAGCTTCTGCAGGGTCTCGTCGAACGCGCGGCGGGCGTCGTCGGGGGAGTGGTAGCCGTTGTTGAGCTTGCTGGTCAGGTAGAGCTCGCTGCGCGGGATCGCGGAGGCCTTGATCGCCTCGCCGACCTCCTGCTCGTTCTGGTACATCTGCGCGGTGTCGATGTGGCGGTAGCCCACCTCGAGCGCCTTGGTCACCGTGTCGGCGGCCTGCTCGGGCGGGACCTGGTAGGTGCCGAAGCCGAGCTGGGGGATCGTCGTCTGGTTGTTCAGGGCAATGGAGGGAACGCTCATGCCCTCGACACAACCACGCTGTCCGCGCTCACCCAACCCCCGTGCGGGGGAGTGTGGGCGGTCTCACGCTCGGGCTCGTCCTGCTCGAGATCGGTGGCGAGCGCGAGGTCGACGAGCAGGTCGGCGTGCGCGGTCGCGGAGTCGATCACCGGCAGTGGCGCATCCTCGGCGCTGACGAGCAGGCCGATCTCGGTGCACGCGAGCACGACGGCCTGGGCGCCGGACGCGGCCAGGTCGCGCATCACCTCGACGTACGCCGCCCGCGAGGTGTCGAGGAAGCGGCCCTGGGTGATCTCGTCGAACACCACCCGGTCGACCAGGTCGCGTCCGGCCGCGTCGGGCACCACGACCGAGATGCCGTGCTCGGCGAGCCGCTCGGCGTAGAAGGTCTCCTCCATCACCCACCGGGCGCCGAGCAGGCCCAGGGTGGTCCAGCCCTCGCGCTGCGCCACGGCGGCGACGGCATCGGCGATGTGGAAGGCCGGCACGGACACCGCAGCCTCGAGGGCAGCGAAGTTCTTGTGCATCAGGTTGGTGCAGAGCGCGACCAGGTCGGCGCCACCGGCCTCGCACCGCCGCGCCGCGTCGGCCAGGATCTGTGCGGAGCCGTCCCAGTCCCCGCGCACCTGGCACGCCCGCACCTCGGCGAAGTCGAGGGACTGCAGGGAGATGCGGGCCGAGGAGTGGCCGCCCAGCCGCGCCGCGACCTGCTCGTTGATCCGACGGTAGTAGGCCTCGGTGGAGTGCCACGACATGCCGCCGATGAGTCCGATCGTCTTCATGCACTCACTCTCGTCCGGATCGTCGATGAAAGGAATCCCCGACCTCCTAGGGCACCCCATAAGTGATACTTGGGTCATGGCCCTCGACCCGCGCCGCGTGCTGATCTTCCGTTCGGTCGCCAGGTCCGGCTCGATCAGCGCAGCTGCCCGGGCGCTGGGCTGGACCCAGCCGGCGGTGAGCCAGCACCTCTCCCACCTCGAGCGGGAGGCCGGCGGGCCGCTGCTGCTCCGGGGTCCGGCCGGGACGACCCTGACCGAGGCCGGCCGCGTGTTGCTCGTGCGCGCCGACGCGATCGCCGCCGAGCTCCATGCCGCCGACGAGGAGCTGGCCGCGCTTGCTCAGCTGCGCGGCGGTCGGGTGCGCCTCATCGCCTTCCCATCGGCGGCGGCGACCCTGGTGCCCGGAGCCATCGCCGCGCTGGCGGCTGACCGCCCCGACGTGGTGGTGGGCCTGGACGAGGCCGAGCCGCCGGAGGCGATGGCCGGGGTGCTCGCCGGCGACGCCGACCTCGCGGTCGTCTTCGGCTACGACGGAGCGCCCGAAGGGCTGGACGGCCTGGTCTGGAGCCCGCTCCTCGACGAGGCGGTCCACCTGGTGCTGCCTGCGGACGACGCGAGTGACGTCGTGGGGCTCGCCGCACTGGCCGACGCGGACTGGATCGGCGGCTGCGTGCGCTGCCGCGGGCACCTGGTCGACTGCTGCGAGCGCGCCGGGTTCAGTCCTCGGCTGCGCCACACGACCGACGACTACGTGGTCGTGCAGAACCTCGTCGCCCGCGGCCTCGGGGTCACCGTGCTCCCTGCCTCGGCGTTGGCCGCCTACCGGCACGAGGGTGTGCGCGTCGTCGAGCTGGCCGAGCTCGGGCGTCGCCACGTCGGGCTCGCCCACCGCGCCGGGGCCGACGCCGTCCCGGCCACCGCGGCGTTGATCGCCGAGCTGGAGCGTGCTGCCCTCACGCCTGGGTAACGGCGATAGACGTGGGCCTCAGCACGACCCATGCACCGGTGCGAGGCACACGACCTCTTTCCACTGCCTCCGACTCCCGTGATGATGGGACGGTGACGACTCGATCAGGCACGAACGATTTCGAGGGCGCGACCTTCGTCAAGGTGAGCTTCAAGGGCGCCACCCTGCGGTTCTCCGATGTCAGCGGCGTGACGATGCGCAGCGTCGACGTCGATGGGCTCGACATCGACAGCCACGACCTGTTCATGGGCAGCCTTGTCGTCAACGGGGTCGACGTGGTGCCGCTCGTCGACGCCGAGCTCAATCGTCAGTTCCCGGGCCGGGAGCTGCAGAAGGCGCAGTCGCCCGAGGGCCTGCGCGAGGGCTGGGTCGCGGCGCAGGCCGCATGGCAGGCGACGGTTGCGGACACTCCGCCGGACCTGGTGGACGCCCACGTCGCCGACGAGTGGTCCTTGGCGCAGACCCTGCGGCACCTCATCCTGGCGACCGACGCGTGGCTTCGCGGCGGGGTCCTGCGGATCGAGCAACCGTTCCACGAGATCGGCCAGATCTTCACCGGCGCTGAAGGCATGGGCTTCGACATGTCGATCTTCCGCGTGGATCCGCCGGCCTACGAAGAGATCCTCTTAGTGCGGGCCGAGCGACAGCAACTGGTGACCGACTTCCTGGCCAGGACCACGGCGGAGCAGCTTGCCGAGGATCGCGAGGACCCGTGGGGTTTTGACTGGCGCCCCAGCGTCGGTGACTGCATCCGCGTGATCCTGGAGGAGGAGTGGGCGCACCTGCGCTACATCCGGCGCGATCTCGCTGCTCTCACGCCGCCGCGGTAGGCACGGCGACGGGGAAGTACCAGTCGGGTCGGGCTGGTGTGGGTGGTGCGGGTGCTCGGGAGTGGTGGTGGTGCCCGGTGGGGGTGGTGGTGGTGACGGTGTGTCGGCCGGTGTCGTCGGGGGTGGTCTGTTGGTGCCAGCCGGGGGCTTGTTTGGTGTGGTTGCAGGCTTCGCAGAGGCTTTGGGTGTTGTCGGTGGTGGTGGGGCCGCCCTCGTCGGCGGGGTGGATGTGGTCGGTGTGGCGGGCGGGGGCGTCGCACCAGGGGGTGCGGCAGATCCCTTGGTCGCGGATCGACAGGTAGTCGGCGATGGCGTCGGTGGCGAGGCGTTGGCGGGTGCTCATGGCGACGAGGTGGCCCTCGGGGTTGGCGTAGAGGCGTCGGACCCAGGCTCCGAGGTCTTCGGTGATGGTGGCGGCGATCATGGTGCGGGCGATCTCGGCGGGCACGGGGCCCCAGCCGGGGATGTGGGCGGGCTCGTGGGCGCCGGCGAGCAGGGCGGTGTCGGAGATGATCACGTCGATGGTGATCGGGACTGCGGTGGCGGTGGTCTGGCCGGTGAGGCGTTCGACGAACAGGTCGGCCATGAGCTGGCCCTTGCTGCGGGGGTCGCCGGTGGCGCGCAGGGTGTCGGCGTCGCGGGTCAGGGCGGCGAACGCGGCGACTCCTTGGGCGACGGGGAGCAGGGCGGTGACGTAGGCCATGGTGTCGGGGGCGGGGCGGATGCTGAGGCGTCGTTCGGTCTCGGCCTTGCGGCGGCGTCGGGCGACCGAGGCGGGGTCGGCTGCGTTGGTGCGTCGGCGGATCTCGGCGGTGAGCTTCTTGGTGCCGAGGCCGTCGATGGTGGTGGTGGCGCAGAGGTCTTCGTCGATGCGGGCGCGGCCGAGGGTGTCGAGGCAGCCGGTCTCGGCGTTGATGATCATCGCGCGGTGCTCGTTGAGGCGTCCTTGGCGTAGTGCTTCGCGGGTGTGGGGCAGGTCGGTGGCGAGGTCCTTGGCGAGCCCGAGCAGCATCTGGGCGCGGTGGGGTGATTCCTGGCGGGCCAGGGCGACCTGGGCGGCGACCGCGCGTCCTTGCCGGGCGGGTGCGACCCCTTGGGCTGCTTCGCGGGCTCGTACGGCGTGGTCGAGGGCGACGGCTTGGTCGGCTTGGACGGCGCAGGCGGTCGACTTCAGCCGTTCGAGCTCGGCGATCAGCTCGACCATGCCGGTTTCGGCGGTTGCTCCCTGGTGGGCCAGCAGGCGGTCACGCCAGCGGCGTACCTCTGCTGCGTCCAGGGGAGAAGTCATGCGAGCATGATATCGAACACAAGTTCGAATCGTCAAGGCTCGCGATTCGTCGTGTGGACGGCCTGCCGAGTCGGCGCACATGTGCGCCGACTCGGCGGGGCCGGTCCGGTCGGATCACTCCCGCAGGCCGTCTCCCGTGCGAGCCGGCCGCTCGCGGCTCAAGTACCGCACCGGCTTGCCGAGCGACTCCGCATAGTCGATCTCCCGCCGGGTCGACTCGCCCACGTAGCCGCCCGGATCCACGATGTACACCTCGTCGGCCATGCGGATCTTCTGGCGGTGCACGCCGGCGAGCCGGCCCTTCAGGTCCGCGCTGTCGGTGGTCCAGTCGTGGTCCGGCACGTCGGGGAGGCTGAACATCCCGAGGCTGAGCACGACGCACCCTTCGAGCGTGAGTCGTCGGTTGACCTCCGCGAAGTCGGCCTCGAACCTCGTCGAGCCGCACAGCGTGATGACCTTCGCCTCGGTCGACTGCGGCGCCTGCTGCTCCATGGGGGTCATGATCGCAACCGTAGTGTCGAGTGATGGCCACGATCGACATCCGGCCCTTCGAGGCCGAGCACTCGCTCGACGTCGCGCGCCTGGCCACGACGGTGCAGTGGCCGTCGCTGGCCGATCCCGACGTCGTACGACAGGTGTGCGAGGCGCCGGGGTCCACGGCGTTCGTCGCGATCGACACCGGCACCGACCGGGTCGTCGGCTGGGCGCAGGCGTTGAGCGACGGGGTGCTCGAGGCGCACCTGAGCTTCCTGGCCGTGCACCCCGACCACCGCCGCTGCGGGATCGCGCGGCTGCTGCTGGTGGCGACGTTCCAGTCGACCGGAGCCAAGCGCCTCGACCTGATCACCGACGAGGACGCGGCCGGCTTCTACGAGGAGTTCGAGCACCGGGCGATGCGCGGGTTCCGCCTGTACCCGGGGTCCTGAAGCGGCTCTGGACCCGGCAGCGGGAACAACTCCAGGGGTCCACAGGTTGAGCCTCATAGAAGTTGAGTTGAATCCACTCAACTTGTTTGCCAGACTCGCTCATACATTCTTCATCAGAGCCCGTGACCCGGGCTGATCACGGAGGTAATTCACATGGCACGTGCCGTCGGCATCGACCTCGGAACCACCAACAGCGTCGTCTCGGTCCTCGAAGGTGGCGAGCCCACTGTCATCGCCAACGCCGAGGGCGCCCGCACCACCCCGTCCGTCGTGGCGTTCGCCAAGTCCGGCGAGGTCCTCGTCGGTGAGGTGGCCAAGCGCCAGGCGGTGACCAACGTCGACCGCACCATCCGTTCGGTCAAGCGTCACATGGGCACCGACTGGAAGCAGAAGATCGACGACAAGGAGTTCACGCCGCAGCAGATCAGCGCGTTCGTGCTCCAGAAGCTCAAGCGCGACGCCGAGGCCTACCTCGGTGAGACCGTCACCGACGCCGTGATCACGGTGCCGGCCTACTTCTCCGACGCCCAGCGCCAGGCCACCAAGGAGGCCGGCGAGATCGCGGGCCTCAACGTGAGCCGGATCGTCAACGAGCCGACCGCCGCTGCGCTGGCCTACGGCCTCGACAAGGGCGACGACCAGACCATCCTCGTCTTCGACCTCGGTGGTGGCACGTTCGACGTGTCGCTGCTCGAGATCGGTGAGGGCGTCGTCGAGGTCAAGGCGACCTCCGGCGACAACGAGCTCGGCGGCGACGACTGGGACGACCGCGTCGTGGAGTGGATGGTCAAGACGTTCAAGAACAACAACGGCGTGGACCTCGCTGCCGACAAGATCGCCAAGCAGCGCCTGCAGGAGGCTGCGGAGAAGGCCAAGATCGAGCTGTCGAGCTCGAGCGAGACCACGATCCACCTGCCCTACATCACCCACGGCGAGTCCGGCCCCCTCCACTTCGAGGAGCGCCTGACGCGCAGCGAGTTCCAGAAGCTCACCGCCGACCTGCTCGACCGCACCAAGGCGCCGTTCCAGAGCGTGCTCAAGGACGGCGGCGTCGCGGTCGCCAACATCGACCACGTGGTCCTCGTGGGTGGCTCCACCCGCATGCCCGCCGTGAGCGACCTGGTCAAGGAGCTGCTCGGTGGCAAGGAGCCCAACAAGGGCGTCAACCCCGACGAGGTCGTCGCCGTCGGCGCCGCGCTCCAGGCCGGTGTCCTCAAGGGCGAGGTCAAGGACGTGCTCCTGCTCGACGTGACCCCGCTGTCGCTGGGCATCGAGACCAAGGGTGGCGTGATGACCAACCTCATCGAGCGCAACACCACGATCCCGACCAAGCGCTCGGAGGTCTTCACGACCGCCGACGACAACCAGCCCTCGGTGGAGATCAAGGTCGCCCAGGGTGAGCGCCAGATGTGGTCGCAGAACCAGCCGCTCGGCAACTTCGAGCTCACCGGTCTGCCGCCCGCCCCGCGTGGGGTGCCGAAGATCGAGGTCACCTTCGACATCGACGCCAACGGCATCGTCCACGTCTCGGCCAAGGACACCGCCTCGGGCCGCGAGCAGTCGATGACGATCTCCGGCGGCTCCGCGCTGTCGAAGGACGACATCGACCGGATGGTCAAGGAGGCCGAGCAGTACGCCGAGGAGGACGCCCAGCGTCGCGCCGCGGTCGAGGCCCGCAACCAGGCCGACCAGCTCGTCTACACGACCGAGAAGTTCCTCGCCGACAACGACGAGAAGCTCCCCGAGGACGTCAAGACCGAGGTCACCGCTGACCTCGAGGCGCTGAAGGCGACCCTGGAGAACGCCGAGGCCGACTCCGACGAGATCACCGCCGGCGTCACCAAGCTCGGTGAGTCCAGCCAGAAGATGGGTGCCGCGATGTACGCCGCGGCCGAGGCCGACCAGGCCGCTGCCGGCGGCGCCTCCGGCGCCACGGGCGAGGCCGACGAGGACATCGTCGACGCCGACGTCGTGGATGCCGAGGTCGTCGACGACGAGGGCACCGAGGGCGAGTCCAAGTGACCCAGGGTCCTCACGACAGCTTCGGTGACGAGGCAGCCGAGATGGCCAACGAGACCGAGGTCGAGGTGCCCCTCCAGGAGGAGGGCGCCTCGGCCCCGGCCGGGGACCAGCCTGCGGCGAATGCCGGCATCGAAGGCGCAGCCGACGACATCAGCGGCGTGACCAACTGGCTCGAGGAAGGCGGCCCGTTGGAGCCGTCGGACGAGGCCCCCGATCACGACGAGCTGACGGTCACCCGGATCGCCCTGGAGGAGCGCACGCTCGACCTCCAGCGCCTGCAGGCCGAGTACCTCAACTACAAGCGGCGTGTCGATCGTGACCGCGAGCTCGTCAAGCAGAACGCCACCTATGCAGCGCTCGCCCCGATCACCGAGGTGCTCGACACCATCGACCGGGCCCGCGAGCACGGCGAGCTCGACGGCGGGCTCAAGGCGGTGGCCGACCAGCTCGAGCGGACGATGACGACGCTGGGCCTGGTGAAGTTCGGCCAGCCGGGCGACATCTTCGACCCGACGATCCACGAGGCGCTGTCCCACCTGGGCGAGGATGCCGAGGTGAGCGAGCCGACCTGCAAGGTGATCGCGAAGTCGGGCTACAAGTTCGGCGACCGGGTCGTGCGCGCTGCGCAGGTCCTCGTCGTCGATCCCCCGAGCTGACCCCGTGCTGAGAGGAAGGAGGGTGACCCATGGCTGACAACGACGGCTTCCGCGCCGACTGGGCGCAGAAGGACTTCTACGCCGTGCTCGGCGTCGAGAAGGCCGCTGACGCGACGACCATCAAGAAGGCCTACCGCAAGCTGGCCAAGGACAACCACCCCGATTCCCATCCGGGCGACACCGCGCGGCACGAGAAGTTCAAGAAGATCGCCGAGGCCTACGACGTCGTCGGCGATCCCGAGCGCCGCAAGAAGTACGACGAGATGCGCCACCTCTACGGCAGCGGCGGTGGGGGCTTCCCCGGCCGCGGCGGGGGTCACCCCGGCCGTGGAGGTGGCAGCTACGAAGACGTCTTCGGTGGCGGTAGTGGCGGGATCGGTGACCTCTTCGGTGACCTCTTCGGCGGCGGCGGTCGGCGTACGCAGACCCGACGTCCTCGCAAGGGGCCCGACGTCGAGAGCACGGCCACCATCGGCTTCACCGACGCCATCGACGGGGTCACCATCTCCCTGCGGCTGACCTCGGACGCGGCGTGCGGGACCTGCTCCGGCACCGGTGGCAAGCCCGGCACCAAGCCGCGCATCTGTGCGGTCTGTGAGGGCGCCGGCTACGTCACCGCCGGCGTGGGTGGCGCGTTCTCGATGAACGAGACGTGCCCGGCCTGCGGCGGTCGTCAGCTGGTCTACGACGAGGTCTGCCCCACCTGCCACGGCAGTGGGCGCGGCACGTCCTCGCGCACCATCCAGGCCCGCATCCCGGCCGGGGTCAAGGACGGTCAGCGGATCCGCCTGCGCGGCAAGGGCGGCGCCGGCGAGGAGGGCGGCCCGGCCGGCGACCTCTACGTCACCGTGAAGGTCAGCCCCCACCGGGTGTTCGGCCGCAAGGACGACAACCTGACCATCGACGTGCCGGTCTCCTTCGACGAGCTCGCGCTCGGGGCCGAGATCAAGATCCCGACCCTGGGTGGGGCGCCGGTGACGCTGCGTGTCCCGGCCGGCACACCCAACGGGCGCACCTTCCGGGTGCGTGGCAAGGGTGCGACGAAGGCCGACGGCAGCCGGGGCGACCTGCTGGCCACCGTCGAGGTCCACGTGCCCGCCGTCCTCGACGAGGCTGCGCGCGCCGCGGTGACCGCCTACCGCGAGGCCACGGCGGCCAAGCCCCTGCGAGCCAACCTGTTCGAGGCCGTCAGCAGCGGGGAGTAGAGGAGACGATGATGAGCACGCCGTTCGGTCACACGCCTGCGTCCGACGCCGCCGTCTACGTCATCTCGGTGGCTGCCGAGCTCACCGGCCTGCACCCGCAGACCCTGCGCACCTACGAGCGCCTCGGCCTCATCACGCCCGGGCGCACGACCGGTGGCGGCCGGCGCTACTCCCTCGACGACATCGAGCGGCTGCGCTCGATCGCCGACCTCACGGCGTCCGGCATCGGGATCGAGGGAGTGCGCCGCATCCTCGACCTCGAGAACCGCGCGGCTGCGTTGGCCGTGCGCAACACCGAGCTCCAGGCCGAGCTCGAGGCCACCCGAGCGGCCCTGCGCGAGGCGCTGGTCGCCCGGCGCGGGGACGCCGCGCCCAACAAGCTGCCGGTGCTCCACCGACCTGCCCCTGGGCAGTCGGTCGTGGTGTGGCGCCGCGGGCGCTGACCCACCGGGTCCGACCCGCCGGCCCGGAGGGTTCTCTGCTCGGGGGTTCTTTACCTTAGGCTCTGGTCGTGGCCGTCTCGGGAGGACTGCGCAACGCAACGCGTGCGCCCAGCGTCGTAGTGGGTGTGAGCCCTCATCGTTCTCGGCGGCGTCGCACGCTCCTCCTCGGGGTCGTGGCGACCCTGGTGGCGCTGCTCGTGAGCCCGGCCCTCGGCCGAGCCGACCCGAGCGGCAACTACCGGCCCGCGCTGCCGCCCGACGCGCTGACCAACGGCTGCTGGCCGCTGCCCGGCGGCGTACGTCTGGGTTTCGGCTACCAGGTGCGCACCGACGACCTGGTGACGACCGCTGCCGGCCGGCGTCGCATCGTGGTGCTGCACTTCGACCGGCTCGACGCCGACGAGGCCGAGCACAGCGCCCGGCAGGCGTTCGCCGCCGCGGGGGTCGACGACGCCTACGTGACGGCCTCCGACTTCGACGACGCCCTGCCTGATGCGGTGGTCCGTGGCGAGATGCGTCTGGACCTGCCGCCGAGCCGACCGGCGGGAGGTGACCTGTGTCATCAGCCGTTCTCGACCAAGCGCTTCACCCCGGACATGGAAGATCGTTCCTGAGCCAGCGCTGGGGGGCGCAGGCGCCCGCCGACCGGGTGCTCCTCGCCCTGGTGCTCGCCGTGATCGGCCTGCGCGTCGTGCTCTATCCCGCGGTGGCCGGAGCCGCGATCATGGGTGACGAGCAGTTCTACGTCGACGGCGGCCGTGCGCTGTCCAACCTGGTGCGCGACCTGGTGTCGTTCAGCGGGCCCGACACCGCCGAGCTGTCCCAGAACGTCGTGGGCAGCGGGTGGTTCATGCCCGGCATGTCGCTGCTGCTGACGCCGCTGTTCGTCGTCGTCCCCGATGCGCCGCTGTGGGTGGTCCGGGGCTACCTCGGACTCGCCTCGACCGGCCTGCTCCTGGTCAGCGTGCTCGTCGTGCGACGCCACCTCGGACGGGTGCCGGCCGGGGCGATGCTGGTCTTCCCCGGCCTCGTGCCGATGTATGCGATCTTCGGCTTCAGCGCCTACGGCGACCTCGTCGCCGGGCTGCTGGTCGTGCTGCTGCTGTGCTGGGCAGTGGCGCTCGTACGACGCGTGCGCGGCGGCGCGCCGGTGACCTGGCGCCACGGCGTCGGGCTCGGGTTGCTCGCGATCGCGGCGGTCTACTTCCGCTCGAGCGTCTCGGTCCTGGTCGTCGGGGTGTGCGGGCTGGCGCTGGTCGCAGCTCTCCTGCTGGCCCCTCGTCGCGACCTCGTCCGCCCGGTGCTGGCAATGGTCGCGGCCGGGGTCACGTTCTGCGTGGTGCTGGCGCCGTGGTCGGTCTACGCCTCGCACGAGCTCGGGGGACGCGTCGTCACCACCACCTCGGTGCCCACGGTGCTGGCCAACACCTTCGGCGATCGCGACCTGGTCTGCTACGGCGAGTGCGACCCGGGCAGCAGCATCTGGTTCTCCCCGCTCCGCTACTCCCGCGAGGTCGCTCGGGCGGCCGGCATCAGCGAGATGGAGGCTGCGGCCGAGATGTCGGCCTACGCCCGCCAGGACGTCACTCCCGGCAGCTATGCCCGCGACGTGCTGGACAACCTCCACCGCTACGTGCGCAATCCTGCCGGGTTCACCTACCTGCTCACGGCCGACTCCACTCCCACCGCCGTGACCGGTGCGATCGCCGGCCTCACCTACCTGCTCTTCTTCCCGGCCCTGGCGCTCGGGGTGCTGCTGCTCCTGGTCGTCGTACGGCGCGACGCGGACCGCCAGGTGCCGGCGCTGCTGCTGAAGGTGGCCATCGTCGCGCTCTTCGTGCAGCCCTTCGTCCACATCGGGGGTTCGCGCTACTGGACCACGCTCGGTCCCCTGCTGGGTCTGGCGACGGCGGTCCTGCTCGAGGACCGGCGCAGCCGCACGCGGGCCGCTGGTGCCGGCGAGGACCTGCGGGAGCGGTGGCTGAGCCGGCTCCAGGCGGCCCTCGGTGCGGCGGTGGTGCTCGTCGCGATCAGCGTCGTGTCGTTGGCATCGTTCGCTCCCTGACGCCTCTGTCGAAGTTGAGTGCGACAGTGTGTCGCAGGAAACAGCGCGACCGGCTCACCACGCATTACGGTTGGCCACCTCAGGTGACGAGGGCGTCGCCTGCTTCGGGTGAGAGGGACGGGCGTGGACTGGTTCACCGACTACCTGAGCGGCATCCACTGGCTGGCCTTCGTGAGCATCCCGGTCTTCACCGGGGTCGTCGGCTGGGCGATCAACTGGTCCGGGTTGATCATGCTGTTCAGCCCGCTGCGCTTCCACGGCGTCAAGGTGCCGGGCATGCGCGAGCTCGCATCGGTGCTGCCGCACAAGCTCCAGGAGGTGCCTGGGCTCCTGCAGGGCGGGATCGGTTGGCAGGGGATCGTCCCGGCGCGTGCAGCGAAGATGGGCAGCATCGCGGTGGACAAGGCGATCTCCAAGCTCGGCACCCCGGCGGAGTTCTACCAGCAGCTCGAGCCCGACCGGATCGCCGAGCACATCGTCACCGTCTTCCGTCCCGAGGTGCCCGACCTGGTCGATCGCGTGATGCTGGCGGAGTACCCGCGGCTGTGGCGCGACCTGCCGCAGTCGGTGAAGGAGACCGTCTACCAGCGGGTGCAGGCCCAGCTGCCGAGCGTGGTCGGCACGGTGACGACCGAGATCGGGATCCACATCGACCAGCTGCTCGATCCCAAGATCATGGTGATCGACCACTTCCAGGACAACCCCGAGCTCGTGGTGCGGATCTTCCGCGACTTCGGTCAACGCGAGCTCGACCTCATGGTCCGGTTCGGGTTCATCTTCGGCTTCCTGCTCGGCGTCCCGGTCGCCGTGATCGACAGCATCTTCCACCAGTGGTGGTTGCTGCCGTTGCTCGGCGTCGTGGTCGGCTGGATGACCAACGCCCTGGGCATGTGGCTGATCTTCGAGCCGCCCGAGCCCCGCCGGATCCTCGGCATCCCCGTGCACGGCCTGTTCCTGCGTCGCCAGAGCGAGGCTGCTGAGGTCTACGCCGAGATCATCGCCGAGGACGTCATCACCCTCGAGCGCATCGGCGACTTCCTGCTCGACGGCCCGCGAGGTGACCGCACCCGCCAGATGCTGGCGACAGCCCTGCGCCCGGCCATCGACCAGGCGGCCGGACCTGCCCGCGGCGCCCTCCGGGTGGCGATGGGTCCGGCACGCTTCGACACCATCCGGGAGTCGATGGCGCAGGAAGCGGTCGGTCGCACCCTGATCCCGTTGAAGGACCCGGACTTCAGTGCGCGCCAGGCCGACAAGATCCGCACCCTGGTCGCCACCCGCACCAAGGAGCTGCCGCCGCGCGACTTCGTGGAGATGATGCGGTCAGCGATCCGCGAGGACGAGTGGATGCTCTACGCCCATGGCGCGATCATGGGCGCAGCGGGCGGCTTCTTGCACCTGGCTATCTTCGGTACCCAAGGAGGCTGAGGATGACCGAACCGACCACACCCCCCGAGTCCGGTACGCCGGAGCAGGCCCCCGCGCCGCGGCCCCGGGCCGACCTTGTCAACCCGGCCGTCGAGTCACTGCCCGGGCTCGCCCGGGTGGCCGCCTCCGCCGCATGGCACACCACCGAGTGGGGGGTGAGGACCTCGGCCCGCAGCTGGCTGCGCGTCGGCCGGGCGCTGACCAGCCAGGAGGAGGCCTCGGCGCTGGTCCATGACGCCGGGCAGGCTGCGGCCGTGGTGGGGGAGCTGGCGCGCTCGGTGTCGTCAGGCACGTCGGTGGCCAAGGCGCTGCTGGCAGCGGGGGAGAGCCTCGGCGGGATCGTCGAGCACCACGGCGAGGCCGTCAACGGCCAGAGCAGCGAGTCGCGGGTCGCGCCGGCGACGTTGCGCGAGCGGGGCCAGGAGCTGCTCCAGCGTTCGCGCGACGTGTGGAGCACCGAGGTGGGTCACCCGGCGTACGAACGGATCCTCAGCGAGCTCGCGCCCGACGAGGGACGCATCCTGCTCCTGCTCCTGCAGCACGGCCCGCAGGCCAGCGTCGACGTCCGCACCGGTGGGCCGATCGGGATGGTCAACTCCACGTTGATCGCGCCCGGCCTGAACATGATCGGCGCGCGCGCCGGGTGTCGCCGCGTCGACTCGGTGCCGTCGTACCTCAACAACCTCTACCGGCTCGGGCTGGTGTGGTTCTCCCGCGAGGCGCTGCGCGACCCCATGCCCTACCAGGTGCTCGAGGCCCAGCCCGACGTGCTCGATGCGATGCACTCGGTGAAGTTCGCCAAGGTCGTGCGGCGCAGCATCCACCTCACGCCGTTCGGCGAGGACTTCTGCCGGACCTGCCTGATCGAGGAGGACACGGTCGACGAGTCGTTCCCCGAGCACACGGCTCCGCCCGAGGGCGAGGCGGTCGACCCCGCCTGAGTGTCGAGTGCCGGGTCAGTCGCCGGACGGGACGGTGGCGGTGATGACCGTGCCGTCCGCACGGTGGGCGCCGACCGGGTTGGGCGGTGTGCCGTCGATGCGCGCGCCGTGTCCGTCGAGGGGGACGGTGACCTCGACCTCGGGAGTGACGGTGACGGTGCTGCCGCGCACGTCGAAGGTCGTCGGCCGGTCACCGTCCTCGATGCTCAGCACCATCTCGTCGGCGCACACCCGCACCCGCACCCGCGTGCCACGCAGGGTGAGGCGGAACGTCAGGGCGTCCCACCCGTCGGGCAGTCGGGGGTCGAGCGACCAGCGGCCGTTGCCCAGGTCGCGGAAGCCGCCGAAGCCGGAGGCCAGCACGCTCCACAGGCCGCCGGTGGAGGCGACGTGCACGCCGTCGGCGGTGTTGGCGTGACGATCGGCGAGGTCGACGTAGAGGGCCGCGTGGAAGTAGCGCAGGGCCAGGTCGTGGTAGCCCACCTCGGCGGCGATGATCGCCTGCACCACGGCCGACAGCGTCGAGTCGCCGGTCGTGATCGGGTCGTAGTAGTCGAAGTCCGCCTTCTTCTGCTCCAGCGAGAAGTCCTCGCCCTGCAAGAAGAGCGCCAGCACGACGTCGGCCTGCTTGAGCACCTGGAAGCGGTAGATCACCAGCGGGTGGTAGTTGAGCAGCAGCGGACGCTTCTCCACCGGGGTGTTCTCGAGGTCCCAGAGCTCGCGCTCGAGGAAGTGGGCGTCCTGCGGGTGGACGCCGAGGTACTCGTCGAACGGGATCGACATGGCCGCCGAGCAACGCGCCCACTCCTCGGGCTCGCCGTCCTTGAGCCCCACGCGCACCGCCATGGCGCGGTAGGCCTCGGGCCGGTTGTCGTGGAGGAACTGCACGGCCTCCGCCGCCCGGCGCAGGTTGAAGCGCGCCATCACGTTCGTGTAGAGGTTGTCGTTGACGACGGTGGTGTACTCGTCGGGCCCGGTCACCCCGTGGATGTGGAAGGCGCCGCCGGACTCCTCGCGCCAGAAGCCCAGGTCGGCCCACAGTCGCGCGGTCTCGACGAAGATGTCGATCGCCTGGTGGTCGAGGAACTCGTAGTCACCGGTCGCCCCGACGTACTGACTCAGCGCATACGAGATGTCGGCGTCGATGTGGTACTGCGCGGTGCCGGCGGCGTAGTAGGCCGAGGCCTCCTCGCCGTTGATGGTGCGCCAGGCGTACAGCGCCCCCTTCTGGGCCAGCTGGCGGGCGCGGACGCGCGCCGACTCCAGCAACGAGTGCCGGAAGCGCAGCGCGTTGCGGGCAGCGACGGGCGTCGTGTAGGTCAAGAAGGGCATCACGTAGATCTCGGTGTCCCAGAAGTAGTGCCCGCTGTAGCCCGACCCGGTGACGCCCTTGGCCGGGATGCCGAGGCCGTCGGCGCGGGCCGCGGCCTGGATCACCGAGAAGAGGTTCCAACGCACGGCCTGCTGGATGGCGGGCTGGCCCTCGACCTCGACGTCGGAGCGTCGCCAGAAGGCCGCGAGCCAGCTGTGCTGGTCGCTGAGCTGCTTGTCGACGCCCTCCTCGCGGACCCGGTCGAGGGTGCGGGCGCAACGGTCGAGCAGCTCGCGGGACGGCACCACCTTGGCGGTGTGGTAGCTGACGGTCTTGGTGAGCCGGATCGGCACGCCCGGGCGGGCGTTGACCCGATAGGTCGCCTTGACCATGTCCGGGCCCTGCTCGAGGGCGCTGCTGTGGTCGTTGGCGGTCTGGAGGTCGTGGTCGACGGCGACCGCGATCGTCATCCCGCTCTGCGCGCAGGTGTAGCGCAGCGAGAGCCGGCCGTCAGGCAGGTCGTCGCCCGAGCTGTCGGGCATGAGGACCCGACCCTGGAAGCCCTCGGCCTTGCGGGGATCGAAGGTCTCCTCGGCCTCGGCCAGCTCGACCGACGCGCCGCGGTCGGCGTCCTGCCGGTTGAGCATCTGCGAGCTGATCGCGATCGGAGCCGCGGAGTCGAGCATCGTGACCTCGAAGGTCATGATCGCCAGGTGTCGCTGGGTGAAGGAGACCATCCGGGTGCTCTCGACGCGCACCCGCTTGCCGCTCGGCGTCCGCCAGATCACGTGGCGGGAGAGCACGCCGGTGCGCATGTCGAGGCGGCGTTCGTAGTCGACCAGGTCGGCGGTGGAGAGCTCGAGGGGCTCGTCGTCGACGTAGAGCCGGATCACCTTGGCGTCCGGGGCGTTGACGATCGTCTGGCCCACCTTGGCGAACCCGAACGCCTCTTCGGCGTGCTGGATCGGCCAGGTCTCGTGGAAGCCGTTGACGAAGGTGCCGTTGGCCTCGAAGTCGCGGCTCTCCTCGTAGTTGCCGCGCAGGCCGAGGTAGCCGTTGGCGACGCTGAACAGCGACTCGGTGACACCGAGGTCGGAGGCATCGAAGCGGGACTCGACCAGGCACCACGGGTCGATCGGGAAGCGGCTGCGGTCGAGCGGGTCGACGGCGGGCGGGGCGACGTGGCTGGCGCCGTGCTTGTCGGTGACCAGGGGATCGGTCGTGCTCATCGGGCGTCCTCCTGCTGCACCAGCTCGGCGAGGTCGTCGACGACGATGTCGGCTCCGGCGGCGAGCAGGGCCTCGTGGCCCACCCCGCGGTCGACCCCGATCACCAGCCCGAAGTCGCCTGCGGCGCCGGCGGCGACGCCGCTGACGGCGTCCTCGATCACCACGGACTTGTTGTGTGCCACACCGAGCTCGTCGGCGGCGGCCTCGTAGGTGTCGGGTGCCGGCTTGCCGGCCAGGCCGCGCTCGGCCGCGACACCGCCGTGCATGACGACGCTGAAGTACGACGCCATCTCGGCGGTCTTCAGCACGTCAGGGGCGTTCTTCGAGGAGGACACGATGGCCAGGGCCATGTCGGTCGCGCTGAGCTGCTCGACCAGGGCCACCGATCCGGGGTAGGCCACGACGCCCTCGGCGGCTAGCACCTCGGCGAACGCGTCGTTCTTGCGGTTGCCCAGGCCGCAGACCGTCTCGGCCTGCGGCGGGTCGGACGGCGTGCCCTCGGGCAACGTGATGCCCCGCGAGGCCAGGAAGTCCCGCACACCGTCGTAGCGCGGCTTGCCGTCGACGTGGTCGAAGTAGTCGGCGTCGGTGTAGGGCGCCTGCCCCTCACGCCCGGCGAGGAAGTCGTTGAACATCGACGCCCACGCGCGCATGTGGACCTCGGCGGTCGGCGTGATCACCCCGTCGAGGTCGAAGAGCACTGCGTCGTATTCGTTCCAGTCCACTGCCATGCCCGGCACAGTAGTAGGCAGATGTTGCTGTCGTTCGATCGTCGAGCCCACCCCGGCGCTCAGTGCGCCGGGAGTGTGATGGTGAACACGGATCCGCCGTCCTCGCCGTCGGCGTAGGACACGCTGCCCTGCTGGGCCTCGGCGAGCGTGCGCACGACGTAGAGGCCGAGCCCGGTGCCGGTGGCCACCGCTCCGTGAGCGCGCGCGAACTCGCGGAACAGGTGCTCGCGGAACTCGCTCGGCACTCCCTCGCCGTGGTCGATCACGTCGATCGACACCCGGTCGGCGTTCTCCTCGTCAGCGCGGACGCGCACGGAGAAGGGTGCCTGGCCGTACTTGTTGGCATTGCTCAGCAGGTTGGTCAGCATCTGCTCCAACCGCAGCGGGTCGGCCTGGACGTCGCGAGCATCGTCGATGACGACGTCGACCTCCCAGCGTCCGTCCACGACGCCCTCGATGATGGTGCGCGGGCTGACCACGCCGAGGTCGACGCGCAGGGTGCCGCGCTGGATCTGGGCAGCGGTGAGCAGGTCGGCGGTGATCCGGTCGAGGATGCGCGCCTGTCGGGCGACCGAGGCCAGCAGCCGCTGGCTCTGGGCCTCCTCCATCTCGCTGCCGTCCCAGGCGAGGGTCTCGGCGATGCCGCACAACACGGCGACAGGCCCGCGCACCTCGTGGGCGGTGGTGGCGATCGCTCGGCGCAGGAGCCCCACGTCGTCGGCTCCGGAGTCGAAGAAGACCAGGATCGACCACCCGGTACGGCGCAGCATGGCCCGCACCCGCCCGCCAGGGAGCTCGGTGTCGAACGACGCGTCGGTGTCGAGACGGTGGAAGGAGACCAACGTGGCCAGCTCGGGGGCGACCATCCCGAGCGGGGTGCCCACCTTGCTGGTGCCCAGGAGTCGGGCTCCGATGGGGTTGGCGTGCACGACCCGGAAGAGCGGCTCGTCGGCGAGCTCGATCACGCCGTACGGCGCCATGCGCAGGGCCTCCCACGCCGACACGTTGCCGACCGACTCCGGCCGGGGGATCGCGCCGCCCGTGCGGACCGGGGACGAGCCCGGCGACGGCGCCGATCGGATCGGGGGGACCGGGGGAGCGGCGGCGACGGCTGCCTTGCCGAGACGGTCCGAGCGCGGCGAGGCCGAGGACGTGGTCGCGGTCGGGACCACCGACAGCGAGCGCGATCCCTGACGGCGTTCACCGGTGCAGACGTCGCGCACGTAGTCGAGGATCGTCGTCAGCGGCGCGCCCTTCTGCACGTACCCGTCGGCGCCGGCCGCCACTGCTCGGGCCGACATCTGCTGGGCGCCGAAGCCCGAGAGCACGATGATCTTGGCGTTCGGCACGAGTCGACGGATCGAGGGAAGCGCCTCGATGCCGTCCATCACCGGCATGGCCAGGTCGAGCAGCACGATGTCGGGGCGATGGTTGCGCACTGCTGTGATGCCGCGGCCGCCGTCGCCCGCCTCGCCCACGACGTCGAAGCCGCCGCGCGTGAGCGCGATACGGAGCAGGTCGCGCAGGTCCTCGGTGTCATCGATGATGACCACCCGTGGCGGGATGGGTTCCTGGGCAGTCGCGTTCACTGGTTCTCCTCGGGAGCGTGCTGGCGGTTGCTGAGGTCGACGACAGCTGGAGCGCTGCGCAGCAGCTGGATGTTGAAGTGTTCGTTGCCGAGAAGGTTGGTGATCATGTGGCTCGCCGAGTCGATCGACGACGCGAGTGCGGCATCGGCCTTCTGGGTGTCGCCGAGGTCGAGGGCGAGCTTGGCGACCACGAGACCCTGGAGCACCGAGTCGTTGAGCTCGAGGGCCTGCTGCTCCCGGGCCCGCAGGTCGGCGAAGAGCGACGCCCCCTGCATCAGGGACCCGTAGCTGCGGCGCAGCGTCCAGTAGTAGACCGCGACAGCCGCTCCGACGATGTCCCACGCGGTCAGCGGCCAGCCCCAGGCCTGGCGCATGGCGAGGCCCTTCTCGTCGTCGACGAAGGCCGGGAGCAGCATGTGCACGGCGTGCCCGCCGTGGTGCACCGCGCAGGTCAGGAAGATGGCGGCCGTGGCAGCGCCGAGGGGGTTGGTGCGCAGCTGGTTGCTCCGCGCCAACGGGACGAGGATCGCTGCGGCGATGAAGAGGTAGGCAACAGCGATCACGGCGTTGCACACCATGGCGATCTGCCAGGTCATGGGCGCCTCGATTCGTAGGTCATGAGTGTGCTCCTGACAGGGTCAGCAGCACCAGGGCGACCGCGGCCGCCCCGACTGCAGCGCGTGTCGTGGGGTGGAAGTCGAACCAGCCGGGCACGCGGCGTACGCCGGCGGGTCCGGGGTGGCGCAGGGCGTGGATGCACGACGCGACGACCGCGAGCTCGAAGGCCACGGCGGCGAGGCCCCACGCGCCGATCGCGTGGGGTGCAGGCAGGAGGCCGAACGGGAGGCCGAGCGTGCGCGTGACCGACCACAGCACGAGCAGTCCGCCGTTGAGGAGGAGCCCGAGGTGCAGGAGACCCGGCGTCGGGCGGCGCAGCACGTGCCCTGCCCACGCGAGCTGGGCTGTGGTCGCGGCCAGGAAGAAGACCCCGACGAGGGCCGACTCGCCCAGGTGAGGCGGCGTCACCGCGGCATGGATGCCGGCTGCCGCCACGCTGCCCACCACGGCCAGGGGCAGTCCGAGCGCGTGCTCGCGAGGACGCGCGGGGCTCGGCGGTGCTGGTTCGAGGAGTGCGACGGGGGAGACCGAGAGGGTCCCCGACGCCGCTGCAGTGCGCAGGGCTGCCACCCGGCGATCGTGCTCGGTGAGCGCCAGGGAGGAGCCCGCGGTGCCGCCGTAGCGGTGCAGGACGTGCGGAAGCAACAACGCCCCGAGACCCCACAGGCCGACCAGGACGATTGCCACGTGCAGTCCGTGTGCGAGAAGGCTCGCGCCCCCCACGGTGGACAAAATGGTCACCGTCTCGATTCCCTCCCCACACTGCCCTCCCAGACCATGTGCAACGAAGCTCCACGGTAGGGGCGCACGGGGGTCGACGGTGGCCGTTTGACCGGCCGGGAGGGCGGTGGTCTAGACCATGCGGGCGTGCTCGTGCGGCCCGTCGCTCCCCGCGACGGGCCGCCCGAAGGAAGTCGGCCCTGCGGGGGGACGTGGCCGACTCCTACGGGTCCTGTGCCCCGTCGATGCCAGGACTATGTCGTCGGTTGTCGTCCGGTCTAGACCGTGAGGTCGGATCGGCGGCGTCGGTCGGTCAGCCGTGGCTGATCAGCCCGGCCTCGGCGGGCGGGGTCTTGTCGAGGTGGCGGGCGATCACCATGCGCTGGATCTGGTTGGTGCCCTCGAAGATCTGCATGACCTTGGCCTCGCGCATGTAGCGCTCGAGGGGGAAGTCGCGGGTGTAGCCGTAGCCGCCGAGGACCTGGACGGCGTCGGTGGTGACCTTCATGGCGTTGTCGGTGGCGACCAGCTTGGCGATGGAGGCCTCGCGCCCGAAGGGGTGCCCGGCGTCCTTGAGTCGAGCGGCGTGCAGGGTGACCTGCCGCGCGGTCTGGACGGCTGCTTCCATGTCGGCCAGCACGAACGCCAGGCCCTGGTGGTCGATGATGCGCTTGCCGAACGCCTCGCGCTCCTGGGCGTAGGCCACGGCGCGGTCGAGGGCCCCCTGGGCCAGGCCGGTGGCGACCGCGGCGATCCCGAGGCGACCGGAGTCGAGACCGGCGAGGGCGATCTTGAGGCCTTCGCCCTCGGCGCCGAGGCGTCGTTCGACCGGGATCCGGACCCCGTCGAAGCGCATCGTCGTGGTCGAGGAGCCGGTCAGGCCCATCTTCTGCTCGGGCGGGTCGGAGACCAGTCCGGGGGTGTCGGCCGGGACGAGGAAGCAGGAGATGCCGCGCGCCCCGTCGTCGGAGGTGCGGGCCATCACCTTGTAGAAGTCGGCGTGACCGCCGTGGGTGGTCCATGCCTTCGCGCCGTCGAGCACGTAGTCGTCGCCGTCGCGCTTGGCCGTGGTGCGCATGGCTGCGGGGTCGGACCCGGCGTGCGCCTCGGACAGGCAGTAGGCACCGAGCAGGTCGCCGGCGAGCATGTCGGGGAGCCACTGCTGCTGCTGCTCGGGCGTGCCGACCGTGGCGAGCCCGAAGCAGGACAGCGCGTGGACCGAGACGCCGACCCCGACCGAGGCCCACACGGACGCGATCTCCTCGAGCACCTGGAGGTAGACCTCGTAGGGGAGGCCCGCACCGCCCAGTTCCTCGGGGTAGGGCAGACCCAGGAGCCCGGTCCTGCCGAGCATGCGGAACACCTCACGCGGGAACTCCTCCTCGGCCTCGGCGCGGTCGACCAGGGGCAGGAGTTCGTCGGTCGCGATACGGCGCACCAGACGCAGCAGGTCGGCGGCCTCGTCGGTGGCCAGGACACGGCGGGCAGGCATGAAGGGCTCCTTGATGACGGTGGTGCCTCCGACCCTACTGACCGGGAGCCCCGACGCGAATGCTCCGGCCCGGGGCCGCACACAGCGGTGTCGACCCGCCGAGCAAATGCCCCGTTGGACGCCCGTCCGCGGCTAGCGTTGGCGGCGCAGCCGAGTCGTGGTTGCGCCCCTGACCGACCGCACGCCGACACGAGGAGCCGACTGTGCCGCGCTGGGCCGGCCCGCCCCCGCTGCTCCTTGCGGCGACGCTTCTCGGTCTTCTGATCGCGCCCGCGGTCAGCCAGGCCGACGAGGGGCGTGCGCCGTCAGCCCGTCAGGTCGTCGCGCAGCCCCTGGACGAGACCTCGCCGCCGGTGCAGCCGTCCGCCAGCCGCCTCGACGAGGCGCGCGGCCCGGCAGCGCCGACCGCCTCTGCTGCTCCTCGCGCAAAGGCTCCGCAGGCCAAGGACTCCCAGGCCAAGGCCCCCCAGGCACGGGCGCGGGTGAGCGCGCCGGCTCCGCAGCAGATCGGGGTCGCGACGTTCAACCAGTACCGGCCGCTCACCACGGCTCAGGCGCGTGAGGACGCGATGGCGATCACCTCGCGGCCCGGCATCTCCATCGTCGGGTGGCAGGAGGGCTACGACGACGGCCCCGTCTACCAGCTGCTGGCCCGCAAGGGCTGGGCCACCAAGCGCTCGACGATCTCCAAGAGCGCCCGCGAGCTCGCGGTGTCGTGGCGTCGTGACCGCTTCGCCCTGGTCAGCTCCTCACTGCACCGGCTCGTGCGGGGCGTCGGCGAGGGCGAGGGGCGCTATCCCTTCGGCGACCGGCACGCCCTGCGCGTCACCCTGCGCGAGCGATCCAGCGGTGAGCTGATCTCGGTGATCAACACCCACCTCCCCCAAGCGGTGGAGGACCTCGCCCGTCCCGGGCAGTGGCGTCCCACCAAGAACTCGGCTCGTGCCCACCGGCAGCTGGACCGACTGGCCCGGATCTGGGACCGCGCGCCGGGACGATGGGTGGTCGGGACCGGGGACTACAACGTCGATGCCCGAGCCGATGCCCGGGTGCGCACCCCGGGCGGGGTCGCGCGCACCTTCGCCGGGATCGCCCGCTCCTCCTACGCCGTGCTCGGGTTCGGCGACGTCCGCCCGACGCACCCCTACAGCGGCCGGTACGTCGACTACGTGCACGTGGCCCAGTCGAACCTGCGCAAGGAGCGGGTCAAGATCCTCGGCCACGGCACCCTCAACGGTCTCCACAGCGACCACCGCCCGCTGCTGGTCTGGCTCAAGCTCACCTGAGTGCCCATGGCCCACCTCCGGGTTGAGTAGGCGGGCTCAGTACCCCTGAGCGTCGGCCGGGCTGTCGGCGAGCCGCGGTTCGCGGTCCAATGACCTATGACTCGCTACGCCGACCCGTCCCGGTGCCCGGACTGCTCCGCCGCACTCGGAACGGCGCCCTCGCAGTGCCCGGCCTGTGGCCTGCCGCTGGCGGGCCCGCTCGCCGTGGAGCTGTTCAGCACCCTGCGTCATGCCGACGTGCTGCTCACGCAGCTGCGGGCTCCTGTCCCGGTGCCGGCGGCGACGGCCCCGGGAGTGCCGGTCGATGCCGAGCTGCCGCCGATCGTGCCGTTCCCGGCCGAGCCGTTCCCGGCCGCGTCGCAGGTCGCACCGCGACGCGGCCCCCGGGCGGTCTCGGTGCCGCGCATCCTGCTGACCCTGGGAGCCGGGTGCCTGCTGGTCGCCGCCGTCATCTTCTTGGCGGTGGCCTGGTCCTGGTTGGGCATCGGCGGTCGGACCGTGGTCCTGGTCGCGCTCACGGTGCTGACCGGCGCTCTCGGCGGGTGGCTCGGTCGGCGCGACCTGCGGGTGGCGGCCGAGGCGTTGACCACCGTGGCGCTCGGCATGCTCCTGCTCGACGTGGCGGGCGCCGACTCGGCGGGATGGTGGGGCGATCTCGACGAGTCGGGGCTGGCGCTGCTGTCCGGCTGCGTCCTCGCCGTCGCCGGTGCGGGGCTGCTCGGCGCACTCAGGCCTGATCAGTCCCGTCTGGTGATGCCTC
This sequence comes from uncultured Actinomycetota bacterium, assembly GCA_963760515.1. Lineage (GTDB taxonomy): Bacteria > Actinomycetota > Actinomycetes > Propionibacteriales > Nocardioidaceae > Nocardioides. Next base: position 703,019 of record CAVXDL010000006.1, on the reverse strand, counting down.
AGCTCGCGGTGGTCCTCGGCTTGTTCGTGGCCACCGCCGCGCTGCACGGCCGCACCGATCATCGCTCCCTGGTGTTGACCGGGGCGGTCCTGCTCGCGGCTGCGATCGCCCGTCTCGCGAGCGGGCGTCGGATGCCGTGGGTGCTGGTGGGCGCCGCGATCGTCGCAGCCCTGTGGTGGCTGGTCCTCGCGCTGGACGGCTTGGTCACGGCGCTGGACGCCTACCCCAGCATCACCCTCGGCAGCTTGTGGCGTGACGGGGACGTCTGGCCCCTGGTGGCGGCGATCCTGCTGGCTCTGCTGCTGCCGCTCCTGGCCGCAGGTACTTCCGTCGCGCGTGACAGCGGCGGCGCCCTCGCCGGCGTGCTGCTGACCCTCACGCTCGTGCTGCCGGCCCTCGACGACGGCGGCACCCGAGCAGCCGGGGTCTGGCTGGTGGCGCTGCTCGGCTGGAGTGCGGTGCTCGTCGCGGTGACCGCGACCTCCGAGAAGGTGGCACGGCTGCGCGTGGCGGTGCTGGTCCCCCTGGCGCTGTCGGTGCTGGTGACGGTCGGCATGGTCGTCACGATGCTGGGGCAGGCGCTCGACAACCTGGTCGGACCGGCCGACGCCTACGTCGCCGGGGCCGGCGTACGGCTCGCGGCGGGCGACCCGGTGATCCATCCGGCGCTGCTGGTCTCGACGGTGGTCGGTCTCCTGCTCGCCGCCCACGTCGCAGTGCCGCATCTCCGTGGTCGGGCTCCCTTCGCCGTTGCCGGGATGGCCGCGCTCGGGATCGCAGGCGTGGCCACCCTCGCTCTCTACCCGGTGCCGCTGTGGACGGTGGTCGCCCTCCTGGCCGTCGTCGCGGTGGCGCTCCTTGCCGACGCAGCGCGTCGACCGGAGCGGGTCGGGACGGTCGAGGTGGCCGCCGGGGCTGCGGTCCTGCTGGCTGCGGGGGCAGTCGCGCTGCCCAGCGCGGCCCTGGCGGCCGCTGCCTTCGGCCTGGTCGTGGCGGCGGCGGCCGTCGTCCCGCGGGTGCGTCCCGAGCGGTTCGTCGTACGGTCGGCGGGCGCGTTGCTGCCGCTCGCCTGGGCGGCCTTCGCCTGGTCGCTGGCCGAGGGGGTGGAGCTGGACGTCGCCCTGCGGGCCTACCCCGTGCTGGTCGTGGTCGGACTGCTCGCACTGGTCCTGCCACGGCCCGAGATCGAGGTCGCCGCCGTCGTGGCGGTCGTGGCCGTCGCCCCGACCGCGATCGGGTCGGCGACAGACGTCTCGGTCGCGCTCGCGATCCACCTGACGCTGGCCGGCGCGCTCGTCACCGCGAGCTCGGTGGTGCACGCCGCTCGTCGGTTCCTCGCGATCCCCGGCGGCCTGCTGCTCGCCGCGGCGACGTGGGTGCGCCTGTACGACCTGGGCGTGTCGGCGCCCGAGGCCTACACGTTGCCGAGCGCGACGGTCCTGGTGCTGCTCGGGCTCCAGGCGCTGCGGCGCGACCCGTCGAGGAGCACGCGCGCTGCACTGCTGCCCGGTCTCGCGCTGGCCACCGTGCCCTCCCTGCTGTGGGCGTTGGCCGACCCGATCTCGCTGCGGGCGGCGCTCCTGGGGGTGGCCTGCCTGGTGCTCGTGCTCGGCGGTGCTCAGCTGCGCTGGGGGTCACCGGTGCTGGTCGGCGCCGCGGTCGGTGGGCTGCTCGTGCTGCGCGAGCTGGCGCCGTACGCGAGCCAGACCCCGCAGTGGATCGTGATCGGCCTGGCCGGCGCCGCCCTGATCGTGGTCGGCGTGACCTGGGAGAAGCGCGTGCGCGACCTGCAGGCGGTCGGCGCCTACCTGGGCCGACTGCGCTGAGAACGACACCCGGCCGCGACCACAGACGTGGTCGCGGCCGGGTGCTGCCCGATCAGGGCTGGGGGGCGGGGGAGGCCGTCACTCGCCGGCGGCAGCAGCCGCCTGCTTCTCGGTGGTCGCGCCCTCGGTGCTCAGCGCGCCGGACTTGTCCTCGAGGTGCGCCCGCACGAACCAGTGGAAGAGCTCGAGCTTGTCGGTCTGGCCGATGAACATGTCCTCGGTGACCGGGTCGAGCTCGCCGAGCTCCTTGATCGCCTCGCGGTAGCTGGTGATGACGCCCTGGTAGACGACGTCGAGAGCGCCGAGGTGCTCCTGCGTCGTGGCGCGGCCGATGGAGTACTCGGCCCAGGTGCGGTTCTCCACGATCGAGCCGGGCGTGCCCTGGGGCGAACCGCCGAGGGTGGCGATGCGCTCGGCGAGGTCGTCGGCGAAGCCGCGGACCACCTCGACCTGCGGGTCGATCATCTCGTGCACGGAGATGAAGTGGGGGCCCACGACGTTCCAGTGCACGTGCTTGAGCGTGAGGTGGAGGTCGTTGGCCGCGTGCAGGCGGTCCTGGAGGAGGTCCACGACGCGCTCGGCGTCGGCCTGCTCGATGCCGGGAGTCGTGTAACGGAGCTTTCCGGAGTTGGTAGACATGTCTTCCAACGTACTGAGCGCTCCCGGCGATCGGGTCACCGTCAAGGGTGACTTCGCGAGGCAGGGCCCGGCGCCGTTGCCGCGGAGTAGAACAGGTTCTAGTCTCGAGGGGTGACCGACGCGCTGCGACTCCTGCCCCCAGGACCTTCGGGGCTCGCTTCGGCGCGCCCGGAGCCGGATCTGCCTGCCGCCGGGTACGAGGAGCAGGAGTACGTCGTCAGCGGCACTGCGACGTCCTATGCGACCGACGACTGGCCCGCCGACGGCCGGCTCGACCTGCGGGAGGCCGACACTGCCGGGTTCGCCACCCGCATGGTGGTGCGGCGGCCGGTCACCGCGTCCTTCAGCGGCACCGTGGTCGTCGAGTGGTGCAACGTGAGCAGCGGGACCGACACCGCGCCCGACTGGACCTTCGGCGTCGACGAGATCCTGCGCTCGGGTCACGCCTGGGCAGGCATCTCCGCGCAGTACGTCGGGGTCGAGGGTGGCGCCGGCTCGGTGGCCATCGCCGGCATGGAGGCCCCGCCCGGGCTGCGCGGCAGCGACCCCGAGCGCTACGGCGAGCTGCACCACCCCGGCGATGCCTACGCCTTCGACATCTTCACCCAGGCAGCGCGAGCCGCCACTGAGCTGGTGTCGGCCGAGGTGGTCCTGGCCGTGGGCGAGTCGCAGTCGGCGATGTGCCTCACGACGTACGCCAACGGTGTCCAGCCGCTCACCGGTCTGGCCGACGGGTTCCTGATCCACTCGCGTGGCTCGGTCGCGGCCCCGCTCGGCACTCCCGGCACGGGCCTGCGCATGGAGGACGTGCTGGCCGGCGGTCCGGTCCTGGTGCGCGACGACCTCGACGTGCCGGTCCTGATCCTCCAGAACGAAGGCGACCTCTTCGACCGGATCAACTACCTGCCGGCGCGTCAGCCGGACGCCGAGCGGCTGCGGTTGTGGGAGATCGCGGGGACGGCCCACGCCGACTCCTACGTCATCGGGGAGTTCGAGGCGTTCCTCGGCTCGCCGGTGCCGGTCAACCGTGGGCAGCAGTGGGCGGTGCTCCGGGCGGCCCTGCGTCACCTCGACCGGTGGGCACGCGGCGGCGCGGCGCCCCCCACGGCTGCGCGCCTCGACGTGGCCGGCGACGACGTCGCGCGCGACGAGCACGGCCTGGCGATCGGTGGGGTCCGCACCCCGGTGGTCGACGCTCCCGCCGAGGTGGTGTCCGGGCGGTCCTGGCCCGGAGCCGGCGTGGCGGCCGGGCTGTTCGGCAGCACCACGCCGCTGCCGGGTGTGGCCGGGCTCTATGCCACCCCTGACGCCTACCTCGCCGCCTACGAGGCGGCACTGGACGCGGCGATCACGCGCGGCTTCGTCCTCACCGAGGACCGCGAAGCACTCATGTCCGAAGCGCGACCCGACCTGGTGAAGGAGAGCTGAACGATGAAGACCTACCTGCGATGCCCTTGCGGCGAAGAGATCAAGGGTGTCGACGAGGACGACCTCGTCGAGAAGGCCCAGGCGCACCTCGCCGCCGAGCACCCCGGGCGCGAGTACGACCGCGAGATGATCCTCTTCATGTCGCTGTAGCCCAGCGCTCCACACAAGCGCTCCACCCCAGCGCTCGACACGAGCGCTCAACGCAGCGCGGCTGCCTCGAGCAACGAGGGGCCGTACCAGGTGAGCAGCCGCCCACTGATGAGCTCGGTCGGCACCGTGAACGCCTCCGGGCCGTCGTCGGCGGTGAACACGTAGGGCTCGTCGGGCAGCAGCACGACGTCGGCGCCGCACGCGTCGAGGTCGGCGAGTGCCACGCTCGGGTAGCGCTCGGGGTGGGTGTCGTAGACGTTGGCCCAGCCCAGTCGACGTACGAGGTCGGAGGTGAAGGTGCGTGACCCGACGACCATCCACGGGTCGCGCCAGATCGGGATCGCGACGCTGCGACTGACCTCGGGCAGCGGCCCGCACCACTGGTCGCGGCACTCGGCGAGCCAGGGCGGAGCGGGCCAGCCGAGCGCATCGAACATCCGCTCCATCGAGCCCACCGCGCTCGGGACCGTCTCGATGTCGGTCACCCAGACCGCGACACCCGACTCGCGCAGCCGGCGTACGTCGAGCTCGCGGTTCTCCTCCTTGTTGGCGATCACGACGTCCGGGCGCAGCGCTCGGATCGCGGCGAGGTCGGGGTTCTTGGTGCCTCGCACGCGGGAGACGTCCAGCGACGGGGGATGGGTGCACCAGTCGGTGGCGCCGACCACGGCGCCCTCGGCCCCGGGCTCGGCCGACACCAGCGCCTCGGTCAGCGACGGGACGAGCGAGACCACGCGCAGAGCCGGCGTCGCCAGGTCGAGGGCCTGGCCCAGGTCGTCGAGAGGAGTCACCACGGGTGCAGTATCGCGGTCGGGATGGACCACACCGCGCGCACCCGCCGGGCATGTTACTGACCGTTGTGCCTACTACCCAGCGCTCACAACCGCAGGGCAGTAGGCACAACAGTCAGTAACATCCGGCCGATCGGCCGGTCGTCTCAGACGTTGCGCCGGTACTGGCCGCCGACCTCGAAGAAGGCCTCGGTGATCTGGCCGAGGGAGCAGACGCGGGCGGCGTCCATCAGGACGGCGAAGACGTTCTCGTCGCTGACGGCCGCCTCCTTGAGGCGAGCCAGCGCGGCTTCCGCCTCGTCGGCGTGCTCGCGCTGGAAGGCGTGGACCCGGTTGAGCTGGGACTCCTTCTCCGCCGAGGTGGCACGGGCGAGCTCGACGTGGTCGGGGGTGCCGTCCCCGCTGTCGGGCTTGCGGAAGGTGTTGACGCCGACGATCGGCAGCGAGCCGTCGTGCTTGCGGTGCTCGTAGAGCATCGACTCGTCCTGGATCCGGCCGCGCTGGTAGCCGGTCTCCATGGCGCCGAGCACGCCGCCGCGCTCGTTGATGCGGTCGAACTCCGCGAGCACCTGCGCCTCGACGAGGTCGGTGAGCTCGTCGATGATGAAGGAGCCCTGGAGCGGGTTCTCGTTCATCGCCAGGCCCCACTCGCGGTTGATGATCAGCTGGATCGCCAGGGCGCGGCGCACGGAGTCCTCCGAGGGCGTGGTGACGGCCTCGTCGTAGGCGTTGGTGTGCAGCGAGTTGGCGTTGTCGTAGATCGCGATCAACGCCTGCAGGGTGGTGCGGATGTCGTTGAAGTCCATCTCCTGGGCGTGCAGCGAGCGACCCGAGGTCTGCACGTGGTACTTCAGCTTCTGCGACCGCTCGCTCGCGCCGTAGCGATCGCGCATCGCGACGGCCCAGATGCGGCGGGCGACGCGCCCGATCACGGAGTACTCGGGGTCCATGCCGTTGGAGAAGAAGAACGACAGGTTGGGCGCGAAGTCGTCGATGTCGAGACCGCGCGCGAGGTAGGACTCGACGTAGGTGAAGCCGTTGGCCAACGTGAAGGCGAGCTGGCTGATGGGGTTCGCCCCGGCCTCGGCGATGTGGTAGCCGGAGATGGAGACGGAGTAGAAGTTGCGCACCGACTTCTGGATGAACCACTCCTGGATGTCGGCCATCATCCGCAGCGAGAACTCGGTGGAGAACAGGCAGGTGTTCTGGCCCTGGTCCTCCTTGAGGATGTCGGCCTGCACGGTGCCGCGCACGGTGGCCAGAGCGGTCGCCTCGTCGATGCCGTTGGCGCGGGCCTGGTCGAGCACGGTGTTGAGGAAGAACGCCAGCACCGTGGGCGCGGGGCCGTTGATGGTCATCGAGACCGACGTGGTGGGGGAGAGCAGGTCGAAGCCGTCGTAGAGCACCGCCATGTCGTCGAGCGTGGCGACGCTGACGCCGGACGTGCCGACCTTGCCGTAGATGTCGGGGCGCTCGTCGGGGTCGCGGCCGTAGAGGGTGACGGAGTCGAACGCGGTGGAGAGGCGGGTGGCCTCGCCGTCGTGCGAGAGCATCTTGAAGCGGCGGTTGGTGCGCGCGGGATCGCCCTCGCCGGCGAACATCCGGGCCGGGTCCTCGCCGTCACGCTTGAACTGGAAGACGCCTGCGGTGTAGGGGAAGAAGCCGGGCAGGTTCTCGCGGCGCCAGAAGCTCACCAGCTCGCCGTGGTCGGCGTACGTCGGCAACGCGACGCGGCGGATCTTGTTGCCGCTGAGCGACTCGCGCACCAGCGGCGTGTGGATCTCCTTGTCGCGCACGACCACGACCTGCTCGTCGCCGGAGTAGGCCTCGACGACCGAGGGCCACTCGTCGATCTGGTCGCGGACCTCGCGGGGAAGGCTCTCGCGGGCCTCCTGGAGGAGCGCGTCGATCTCGGCGCGGTCCTGCAGCTCGGTGGCCACGGCCTCGAGCCGCTGGAGGCGGCGGGCGGCGTCGGCCATTGCCACGGTGTCGGCGTGGTAGCCGCGCACGCTCTCGGCGATCTCGGCGAGGTAGCGGACGCGGTCGCCGGGGATCGCGGCGCGCAGGTGGGAGGACGTCTTGGTCGAGACCGGCGCCAGGGCGCCCTCGTCGACCGGGAGTCCCTGCTCGGCGAGGAGCCCTCGCAGGTGCTGGTAGAGCGCGGTCACGCCGTCGTCGTTGAAGCGGGCAGCCGACGTGCCGAAGACAGGCATGTCGGCGGGCTGGCTGCCGAACGCCTCGCGGTTGCGCACGAGCTGGCGGCCGACGTCGCGCAGGGCGTCCTGGGCGCCGCGGCGCTCGAACTTGTTGATCGCCACGGCATCGGCGAAGTCGAGCATGTCGATCTTCTCGAGCTGCGAGGCGGCGCCGAACTCCGGCGTCATGACGTAGAGGGAGGTGTCGACGAACGGCACGATCGCGGCGTCGCCCTGCCCGATGCCGGGGGTCTCGACGATCACGAGGTCGAAGCCGGCCGCCTTGAGCACGGTCAGCACGTCGTCGAGGTGCTCGGGCAGCTCATGGGCGCCCCGGGTGGCCAGGGAGCGGAAGTAGATGCGGTCGCCGTCGAGGGAGTTCATCCGGATGCGGTCGCCGAGCAACGCCCCACCGCCCTTGCGCCGGGTCGGGTCGACGGCCAGGACCGCGACGCGCAGCTTGTCGTGCTGGTCGAGGCGGATGCGGCGTACGAGCTCGTCGGTGAGGGAGGACTTGCCCGAGCCGCCGGTGCCGGTGATGCCGAGGACCGGGATGGCGCGGCTGGTCGCGGCGGCCTGCAGCTCGCTGAGCGTGCTCGCCTCGAGGCGCCCCTGCTCGGCGGCGGTGATGGCCCGGGCGATCGCGAACCGCTCGCCGGCCAGCACCCGGTCGCTCGCGGCGCTGCCGCCGTGGTCGGGGGAGAGGAGGTCGACGTCGCAGTCGGCGACGACGGAGTTGATCATCCCCACCAGGCCCATGCGCTGCCCGTCCTCGGGCGAGAAGATCGTGACGCCCGAGGCGCGCAGCCGCTCGATCTCGTCGTGGACGATGACGCCGCCCCCGCCGCCGACGACCTTGATGTGTCCGGCGCCCTGGGCGCGCAACGACTCGACGAGGTACTCGAAGTACTCGATGTGTCCGCCCTGGTAGGACGAGACGGCCACGCCCTGGACGTCCTCCTCGAGCGCGGCGGCGACGACCTCGGCGACGGAGCGGTTGTGTCCGAGGTGGATGACCTCGCAGCCCTGGCTCTGGAAGATCCGCCGCATGATGTTGATCGAGGCGTCGTGACCGTCGAACAGGCTGGACGCAGTGACCAGCCGGACCGGGTGGGAGGGGACGTGGAGATCGGGCATGGAGACACTCCTGGGAGCAACTAGTAGGGCGCCCTACTAAATTACTAGGAAGTCCTACTAATTGACAGTCCAGGTGAGTCCAGGCGGACCGGGCCGTCGTGAGCGGCTGCCCTCGGCCCGGTGGCGGCGTACTCTTCGCGGACCCGTCCCCTAGTCGATGGAGCTGCGATGAAGCGGCAGGTGCCGAAGCCGCGCGACCTTGCGCCCCTCCTGCAGTTCAAGAAGCCGGAGCTGTCGCCCAAGGCGCGCCGGCTCGAGAAGGCCCTCACGATCGAGGACCTGCGGCGGGTGGCCAGACGGCGTACGCCGAAGGCGGCCTTCGACTACACCGACGGCGCCGCCGACGGCGAGGTGTCGCTCGCCCGGGCGCGGCAGGCGTTCGCCGACATCGAGTTCCACCCGGCCGTGCTGCGCGACGTCTCGGTGGTCGACACGTCCCGGGAGGTGCTCGGGCAGCGCGTCGCCCTGCCCTTCGGCATCGCACCGACCGGCTTCACGCGGATGATGCAGACCGAGGGCGAGATCGCCGGGGCCACTGCCGCGACCGCGGCCGGGATCCCGTTCTCCCTGTCCACGATGGGCACGACGAGCATCGAGGACGTCGCGGCCGCCGACCCCGGGGGTCGGCACTGGTTCCAGCTCTACATGTGGAAGGACCGCGACCGGTCGATGGCGCTGGTCGACCGCGCGTCGCGGGCCGGCTACGACACCCTGCTGGTCACCGTCGACGTGCCGGTGGCCGGAGCCCGCCTGCGCGACGTCCGCAACGGCATGACGATCCCGCCCCGGCTGACCCCGGGCACCGTCGTCAACGCGGTGCCGCGGCCCGCGTGGTGGATCAACTTCCTCACCACCGAGCCCCTCGCCTTCGCCTCGCTCGACTCCTGGTCGGGCACGGTCGCCGACCTCCTGGACACGATGTTCGACCCGACCGTGACCTACGAGGACCTGGCCTGGATCAAGGAGCAGTGGCCGGGCAAGCTCGTGGTGAAGGGGGTGCAGACGCTCGGGGACGCGACCCGGCTGGCCGAGCTCGGGGTGGACGCGGTGCTCCTGTCCAACCATGGCGGCCGCCAGCTCGACCGGGCTCCGGTGCCGTTCCACCTGCTGCCGCAGGTGGTCGAGGAGATCGGATCGGACGTCGAGGTGCACCTCGACACCGGCATCATGTCCGGCCAGGACATCGTCGCTGCGATCGCGCACGGCGCGCACTTCACGCTGATCGGTCGCGCCTACCTCTACGGACTCATGGCCGGCGGGCGCGAGGGCGTCGACCGCGCGATCGAGATCCTCCAGGGTCAGGTCGAGCGCACCATGCGACTGCTCGGCGTCACGTCGCTCGACGAGCTCGAGCCGGGCCATGTCACCGCTCTTCGGCGGCTGACGGAGCGCTGAGCACGGGCGCTGGTCCGGAGGTCGCGGGGGCGTCCTAGGGTTCAGCCGTGGTCCGTCCCGATACCCCCCTGGGTCTACCGACCCCTCGCTGGCTCGCCCACCAGCGACACCTGCTCGTCGACCTCGCCCGTGCCTCGCGTCGCAGCACTCGGCGGCTTCGGTTGGCTGGACGAGACCGGTCGGTTGCAGCCCGCCCGTCCGGTCGAGACGTGGATCACCTGCCGGATGACCCACGTGCTCGCTCTCGCCGAGCGGTACGACGACGCCCCCACCTCGGGGCTCGTCGAGCACGGACTGCGTGCGCTCGGCGGCCTGCTCCACGACGACGAGCACGGCGGCTGGTTCGCCGGCGCCGACCTCGGCGGGCCGCACCGCGACACCAAGCGGGCCTACGAGCACGCCTTCGTGCTGCTCGCCTCGACGTCAGCCGTCGCGGCCGGCCACGACCTCGCGCGCCCGCTCCTCGACGAGGCGCTGAGCGTGCTGGAGGAGCACTTCTTCGATCGGGGAGCCGGCCTCTACCGAGACGTCTACGACCGGACCTGGCAGACCGCGGAGCCCTACCTGGGGGCCAACGCCAACATGCACCTCGTCGAGGCCCTGCTCGCCGCTCACGCGGCGGGAGTGGGGGTGTGGGCCCTCGATCGCGCCCTGGCGATCGCCGGGCAGGTGGTGCACGAGACCGCAGCAGCATCGGGCTTCCGGCTCCCGGAGCACTACGACGCGAGCGGCGCGGTGCTGCTCGACTTCAACCGCGACGAACCCGCCCACCCGTTCCGTCCGTACGGCGTGACGATCGGCCACCAGCTGGAGTGGGCGCGGCTGCTGGTCCACCTCCACCACGCCCTGGGGCCGCGAGCGCCGCGCTGGTTGCTGCCCGATGCCGAGGCGCTGTTCGCACGTGCCGTCGCCGACGGGTGGGAGGTCGATGGCACCGAGGGCTTCGTCTACACCGTCGACTTCGACGGCGTGCCCGTGGTGCGTCAACGCCTGCACTGGGTGGTGGCCGAGGCGATCAACGCAGCCCAGGCGCTCACCGGGGTCGGCGTCGCGACCGACTACGCGGCCTGGCGCAGCCGTTGGTGGACGCATGCCCGCGAGCACTTCATCGACCTCGACGGGTCCTGGCGCCATGAGCTCGATCCGGAGCTCGCCGCGGCGACGTCGATCTGGTCCGGGCGGCCCGACGTCTATCACGCCTACCAGGCCATGCTGCTGCCTCGGCTCGGCCGGCTCGGCTTGTCCGCCTGACCGGACCGAGCCCGGGTCTGCGCCGACACCTCACCACTCATAGGTCAGTGGTTCGCCGCTGCCGTCACCACTGCCGTCACTGCTGCCGTCACCGCTGCCGTCGTCGTCAGGGGTCGGCTGCTCGGTCTTCCCGTTGCTGCTCCGCCTCGCGCTGCTTCTCGGCCTCCCGCTCCTCGCGGAGCTGCCGTCGCTCGCGGCGGTCCTTCTCGGCCTGCTGGTTGCGCTGCTCGAGTCGGTCGGCGGCGCGCTCGGCCTCGGACTCCTCGGCCGTGGACGAGGGGTCGTCGGCCTGCTGCCGCAGCTTGTCGTCCAGGCGTCGATCGACGGCGACTGCGGCGCGCACCCGGCTGCGCAAGGACGCTTCCTCGTCGACGCGCTGAAGGTCGCTCGAGGTGAGCTCCAGACATCCGCCGTCCGCCAGCGCGCGGACACCTGCGACCCACGACTCCCGCGCTGCTTCCCGGTCGCCTCCTGCGGCGGCAGCATCGCCGACCGCCTCGTGGGCCAGGCCGAGGTTGATCCGCACCCGGCACTCCTCCTCGGGTGGCGCGCTCGCCAGCGCGTCGACCAAGGAGCGGACCGCTCCGGAGAAGTCCGCCACCCGATAGCGGGCAGTCCCCTCGTCGTAGGGCGAGACCCACGACTCGAGGTGGTTGAGCGTCCCGTTGGCCGCGAAGGAGTCTCGGGCATCGGCGTAGCGCTGAGCCGCGTAGGCCCCTCGCCCCGCGCTGTCGTGGGCAAGCATCACGGCGACCTTGGCCGTGAAGGCCAGTGCCAGGAGCAGGGGGAGCAGCCCTGCCAGCAGCAGACGCCGCCGTCGGCGCTGCTTGATCGGGTCGGTCATCCGCGCGCCTCCCGTCGTACCTCGAGGTAGCGCCGCCACCCGAGTCGCAGCTCGGGCAGGACCAGCAGCAGGAGCAGCAGCGCCCACAGCCAGCGGAGCTCGCGTTCGGGCTCGCCGGGCTCGAGGTCGGCGTACGCCGCGCTCTGGAGAGTCGCCGCGACCTGGGCCATGTCCTGGGTGCCGTCGGCCTCGACGTAGGCCGCGCCGAGCTCGCGGGAGATCGTCAGGAGGTTGTCGGAGTCCCGCCGGGAGAGGGCCGGCTGCCCGGTGTTGGCGTCGATCACCAGCGGACCGGCGTCTGCCTCGCTCGGTGGCTGCTCGTCGACCGCGACCTGCTCGAGCGGCATCATGCCGCCCTCGTCGGTGCCGTAGCCGATCACCACCGCGGCTTCGACCTGTTCGCCCACCGTCTCGAAGGAGCGCTGCTGTCCCGGCACGGTGTTCTCGCCGTCGGTGACCAGCACGACGACGGGGATCCGCTCGCCGGGCGTCCGGGCCGCACGGTCCAAAGCGGTCCCCAGTCCATCCACGGCGCGGCCGATCGACGATCCGCTGCCGGTCTCCGGCCGTTCGACCTGGAGCGCGGCGACAGCCTCCTCGAAGGCGTCCCGGTCGGGCGTGATCGGAAGTCGGACCGCGGACGTGGTCCCGAAGGTGAGGACCGAGACGCGCACCCGGTCGAGGTTGCCGACGAGCTCGACGAGGTCGCGCCGCGCTCCGGTGATCCGGGAGCCGGTCGGGTCGTCCAGGGCAGACATGGAGGTCGTCGTGTCCACGGCGACGATCACGTCCAGCTCGGGGACGCGCTGCGGCGCGGGCGTCTCCCGGTTGCCCAGACCGAGGAGCAGCGCGACGAGCGCCAGGAGGATGGCCACCCGCCGGGCGACGAGGAGCCTGTCGCCACCTGCCGGATGCCGGATCATCTGCGTCTCCCACGACGTCGGCCCGCCATCGGGCCGGCCCAGACGACCACCAGCATGGCCACGCCGAGACTGCTGATCAGCAGGCCGGTGCGCGGGGCGTCGAAGGAGACCGAGCGAGGAGGCTCCTTGGTGCGGGTCTTCTCCAGGTCGTCGATGCGCTCGACGATGCGGTCCGTGGCGCCGTCCTCACCGAGGAGGGACAGGATGCCGCCGGTGTCCTCGACGGCAGCTGCGAACTCGGCTCGTGCTCTGGCGCGCCTGGGGCTGCCGAGCTCGGGAGCGCCCAAGCCGTACACCCGCACCTCCTGCTCAGCGGCGTACCGCGCCGCTTCCGGCAACGGGTAGACGCGCTTGCCGAGCGGGGCGTTGTCGGAGGAGAGGAGGACGGCCCGGGTCCGGTCCGCGGTGGGGTCGTCGAAGCGCTGGACGCAGGACACGAGGCCATCGCCGATCAGCGAGCCGCCGCCGAGGGTGTCGACGCCCGCGAAGAACCCGCCCGGAGTGCCGGACAGGGCGCGCTCGGCGATGTCGAGCTGGGCCAGCACGAAGTCGCTGTCATCGGTGAGCGGGAAGACGAGCACGGCCGCACTGCTCCAGATCACCATGCCGACGCGGTCACCTCGGAGGTCGTCGACGATGCGTCGTACCTCGCGCACGACAGCGAGGTTGTCGTCGTCCATCGAGCCCGAGGCATCCAGGCAGAGCATCAGGTCCCGGTTGCGAGCGTCTCGTTGCTGCAGCTCGCTCTGCTGCGGACGAACGAGCACGAGCGTCGTCCCGACCACCACCACCAGCGCCGCCAGCACGAGCAGCTGGGCGGAGATGCGCCGACTGCGCAGCAGGTCGGCGTAGCGGGGGAGGCTCTTGAGCCGGTCGGTGTGAGCGACGAGCAGAGCATCGTCCGGGCGGCGCCGGTGCGGACGTCGTGCCCACCACATCAGGAGGAGCAGGACCGCCGCCACCACCAGAGGCAGGGCCCAGGGCCACTTCAGATCCATGTCGCGACCAGCTGTCGGGCTCGGCTCAACGCAGTACCGAGCTCGGCCCGGGACAGGTCGTCGCCCGGAGCGAACGCCGGCGCGTAGACCAGCGCAACGACGTCAGCGAGCTGCTCGGGACCCTCCCGTTCGAAGTCGGACAAGGTCATCGTGTGCGCCGGGACACCGGCGGTGTCGGCGACGAAACCGCGCACGACCCGGCTGATCGCCTGGTGCCCTTCTCGGGCGGAGCTCCGTCCGGAAGCGACCTCGGACTCGACCTCGTCGAGCCGGGCCAGCCACACCTCGCGAGCCAGGGGCGCCGGCGCAACGGTCGGCCGGGGTCGGGTCCACCAGAGGACGACCGCGTAGTACGCCGCGACAAGCACCAGGGCCAGGACCGCCAGCACGAGCCAGCGGTCGTCGTAGCCGACCGGGCCCTGCAGCTCACCGACGCTGCGCATGTCGGCTCCTCGTCAGCAGTCGCAGCACGGCGGTGAGCGCCGTCGTCGTCTCGGTCACGTGCTCGTGGGTGACGCCCAGGGCCGCGATGCGGGAGTGGAAGGACGTGCGTGCGTCGAGCCGCGCGAGCCGCAGCTCCTCCATGAGCAAGGTGTCGCCGCGCACCCAGTCGGGCAGCGAACGGTCGGTGTCGAGGTCGTGGGCGGGGACGGTCCGACCGGGCACCGCCGCCGGGTCGACGTCCCCGACCGTCACGAGGTGCACCTCGTGCTGGACGACGAGAAGTCTCAGGGCAGAGGTCAGCTCGGGAGTGACGTCCTCCTCGTCGCAGACGACCAGCAGGATCGTGCGGCGGCGTACCGTGCGCGCGACGTAGCGGAGCAGTGCGACGAGATCGGTGCCGGCGGCGTCGGGGTGGACTGCGTCGTGGACCGAGGCCAGGCAGCGCTCCAGGTGCAGCTCGCCGGTGCGGGCTGGTAGTCCGTGCTGCGCAGCCGCGTCTCCCCACGCGGCCGCCACGAAGTCGCCTTGTCGCACCGCCAGCCATCCCAGCAGGCCGGCGACCTCGATCGCGAGGTCCCGCTTGCTGGTCTCGGGGGAGTGCGCGGCGGCCATGCTGCGGCCGGTCGAGACCACCAGCAGCACCGTGTGCTTGCGCTCGGTGACGAACCTCTTGACGAGCATCTCCCCGGTGCGGGCCGAGGCCTTCCAGTCCAGGTCCTTCACGTCGTCACCGCGCACGTACTCACGGAGGTCGTTGAAGTCCATCCCGCGCCCGGTCTGCATCGAGGCGTACTGGCCCTCGAGCATCCCGCGCACCTTGCGGTGGGCGTGCAGGGTCAGCCGCGCCCGGATCCGGGGGACGTGGGTGGCCATGAGTCGGATCGCTCCGGCGTCAGGGGGTCGGGACGGCGTCGAAGACGGCGTCGATGAGGACCTCGGGTCGGACGCGGTCGGCGAGTGCCTCGAAGCTCAGGTGCAGGCGATGACGCAGCACGCTGTGGCGCAGCTCCTGCACGTCCTCGGGGACGACGTAGGACCGGCCCCGCAGCACCGCGAGTGCTCGAGCGACCGAGAAGAACGCGATCGACCCTCGGGGGCTCGCCCCGGTCTCGACGTAGCGTCCGAGGTCGTGACCGATGGCGGTGGGTGCGTCTCGGGTCGCATGGACGAGGGCGACGATGTAGCGCTTGACCGCGGGGTCGACGTAGACCCGGGCGACCAGCGACTGCAGCTGCTGGACCTCGGCCGAGCTGACGACACCGCCGGGCGACGGCACCTGGGTGAAGGTCCCGTCGCCGACCCGGTCGAGCACCGAGAGCTCCTCGGCGGCGGAGGGGTACTCCAGGACCTCCTTGAGCAGGAAGCGGTCCATCTGGGCCTCTGGGAGGACGTAGGTCCCTTCTTGCTCGATGGGGTTCTGGGTGGCGAGGACCATGAAGGGCCGCGGCAGGGGATGGACCTGTCCGGCGATGGACGTCTGACGCTCCTGCATCGCCTCGAGCATCGCCGACTGGGTCTTCGCGCTGGCGCGGTTGATCTCGTCGAGCAGGACGATGTTGGCGTGCACCGGCCCCAGCTGGGTCGAGAAGAGGTGGTGTCGCGGGTCGTAGACCTGTGTGCCGATGATGTCGCTCGGCAACAGGTCAGGGGTGCACTGGACCCGTGCGAAGTCTGCGCCGACCGCGTGTGCCAGCGTCGAGGAGGCCAGCGTCTTGGCCAGGCCGGGGACCGACTCGACAAGAAGGTGGCCCTCGGCCAGGAGCGTCACCAACATGGCGGTGCGGAGCCGTTCCTGCCCGACGATCTGCGCGTCGAAGGCGTCGGAGATCGAACGCAGGACCTCCGCGGCCTGCAACAGCTCGGACTCAGCCAGGTGCTCGGTCGCAGTCACGTGGCCATTGTGCCTTTACCGCCGCGCCTCTCCATCGGCACCCGATCGCGGGCTCAGCTGACGGTCTGCGGCTCCCGCACGGCGTCGTCGTCCTCGGTGCCGAGGTTGCCCGTCGAGGCGGCGTCGAGGTCGTGGCGCAGGAGGCGTTCCCCCTCGACGTCGACGTTCGGCAGGATGCGGTCGAGCCAGCCGGGGAGGTACCACGCCTTCTCGCCCATGAGGTACATCAAGCCCGGGATGAGCACCATCCGGACGACGAAGGCATCGATCAGCACCGCCACGGCGAGCGCGAAGCCGAAGGACTTGATGACCGGGTTGGGCTCGAGGATGAACGCCGCGAACACGAACGTCATGATCACGGCTGCGGCGGCGACCACGCGGGCGGAGTTGCGGAACCCGTCGATGACCGACTCACGCGTGCTCGCGCCGTGGACGTGGGCCTCGCGGATCCGGGTGACGAGGAAGACCTGGTAGTCCATCGCCAGGCCGAAGACGACCCCGACGAGGAAGATCGGCACGAAGCTGACGATCGGCTGACCCTCGAAGATGCCGAATGCGCCGTTCTGGAAGACCGCGACCGTGGCGCCGAGCGTGGCCAGCACGGTCAGCAGGAAGCCGAGCGTGGCGGTGAGCGGCACCAGCAGCGAGCGGAACACCAGCATGAGCAGCAGGAACGCGAGCCCCACCACGACGGCGAGGTAGAGCGGCAGCGCTCCGGTCAGGCGGTCGGACACGTCGGTGGTGATCGCGGTCAGGCCGGTGATCCCGATGTCGGTGCCGGTGGCGGTCTCGATGGCGTCCTCGCCGTCGCGGAGCTGCTCGAGGAGGTCCTTGGTGCGCTGGTCGTCGGGGCCGTAGGACGGCAGCAGGATGACCTGGGTGCCCGGTGCCTTCGCGGCCTCCGCTGCGGCGTCGGGGCCCTGGAACGTGCTGGCATCGACGGCAGCGGCGACGCCGTCCTGCCCGACCGCCCAGTCGACGACGTCCTGGTAGGCCTGCTTCCGCATGTCCGGGGCCAGGGCGCGTCCGTCGACGACCACCTGGAACGGCGCCTCGCGGCCCGGGCCGAACGCGTCGCCAAGCAGGTCGCTGGCCTTGCGCTGGGTGGTGTCGGGTGACGCGGTGCTGTCGGTGGGGAAGGCGAGGTAGAGGTCCCGGAGGGGGAGCGCCAGGGCGCCGAGCGCGACGACCACCAGCAGCACAGCGGCGAGCGGGCGGCGCCCGACCAGGCGGGCCCAGCGCACGCCGTTGTTGAGCAGACGGCCGTCGGCATCGCGCGCGGGGTGCGCCTTGCGGACCCGACCGGCAAAGGCCTTGGACTTCACCATGCCGAGGATCGCGGGCAGCAGGGTCAGGGCGACCAGGACGGCGAGGAAGACCGTGGTGGCTGCGGCGAGGCCCATGACGGTGAGGAACGGGATGCGCACCACGGCCAGGGCCGAGAGCGCGATCAGCACCGTGAGGCCCGCGAAGACGACCGCGGAGCCGGCCGTGCCGACGGCGCGACCGACGGCCTCGGCGCGGTCGTCGGTGTGCTCGAGCTCGCTGCGGTAGCGCGAGAGGATGAACAGGGAGTAGTCGATGCCGACGGCGAGCCCGATCATCGTGGCGAGCAGGGGGGCCGAGGAGGACAGGTCGACGAAGGCCGACATGGCGCTCACGCCGGACAGGCCCAACGCCACTCCCCAGATCGCGGCGATGATCGGCAGGCCGGCGGCGACGAGGGAGCCGAACGTCAGCACGAGGATCAGCAGGGCCAGCCCGATGCCGATGAGCTCGGCCGAGCCGCCGATCCCGCCGACGTCGGTCATGCCCTGGCCGTTGGCCTCGACGGTGAGTCCGGAGTCGCGCGCGACGTCCATCGCGGCCAGGACCGCGTCCTGGGTCGCGGGGGTGACGTCGGTGACGGTGGCGACATCGAAGGCGAAGGTGATGACGCCGACGCGGCCGTCCTCGGAGACGGGCGCGAAGGCCGCGGCTGCAGCGGCGAGGTTGTCGTCAGCCTCTCCAGCCTCGTCTGCGGGAGGCGCGTTCGCGCCCTTGCCACCGCTCGGGGCGTCCTGCGACTGCAGGGCGACGACCGGGTTGACGGCGTCCTGGCCGGCTTGGTCGGCCAAGGCCTCCGGCATGCTCGGGCCCGCAGCGAGGTCGGTGACCAGCTCGGTCACGGCGTCGGCGTAGGGCTGCTCGTCGAGGCGTGAGCCTTCCGGAGCGGCGACCACGACGTTGACCGTGGCGGTGTCGAAGGCGTCCTGGCTCTCGGGGAAGAGCTCGGCCTGGATCGTGGCGGCCTCCTCCGAGGGGATCCCCGGGATGGAGAAGCTGTCGTTGGTGGGCTGCGACATCACCGCGGCGGCGGTCCCGGCGGCGACCATCAGCACCAGCCAGCCGGCGATGAAGAGCGGCCAGCGCCGGAAGGCGGTCTTGCCGAGGCGGTAGAGCAGGGTGGCCATGAGAACTCCTGAGGAACGGGGGCGGGGCGACGGGGGTGCTGGGCGCCGAGAAGGTGGGTGGTGGGTCAGCTGCCGAGCAGCGAGCGTGCGGTGCGCAGGCTCTCGTCGAAGTGGTCGGCGAGCGGGCGTTCGGCCGGGTCGACGAGGTATTCCTCGAGGGCGGAGTCGAACAGGGCTGACAGCACGCTCACCGCGACCCGGGCGCGGAGGCTGGCGAACGTCGGCCCCTCGCGGACGGCGATGTGCTCGACGATCCGGGCACTGATCGTGGTGTAGCGCTCGTGCACGTGGGCGAGCAGCCGCGGATGGGCCAGCAGGACGCGGCGTCCCCTGGCGACGATCTCGCGACCCATCATCTCGGTCTCGAGTAGCGGCAGCACCAGGGTGCGGAGGTCCGAGACGAGGTCCCCGTGAGGACCGCCGGCGCAGAAGACGGCGATGTCGTCGTCAGCCAGGACCGGCCACACGCCGAGGACGGCGTCGACCTTGCCCGGGAAGTAGTTGAACAGGGTGCGGCGCGACACCTCCGCGGCAGCGGCGAGGTCGTCCATCGTGAATCCGTCGAGACCGCGCTCGTCGGTCAGCCGCTGGGCGTGCAGGGTGATCCGATCGGCGGTCGCCCCCTTGCGGCGCGTTGCACTATCAATCACAAAGTGCAGTTTTGCACTCCGCGCTCAGGAGTGCAAAGAAAACGGCTGTGATCTGCCCCTCATGCGGGCCGGGCGACGGGCGGGTCAGGAGTAGCGGTGGCTCTTGGCGGTGTGACCATGCTCGCGGGTGCAGGTGCGACCACCCATGTTCTTGTGGCCGCACAGGCGTTCCTCGGCGACCGGCGCCGCGTCGTCGGCAGGCGTGCTGGTCGCCGCCTTGACGGGGGTCTTGGCGGGGGTCTTGGCGGGCGCCTTGGCCGCCGGCTTCGTCGGGCTGGTGCCAGGGGTCTTGGCGGTGACCGGCTTCGCGGCACGGGCCGCTTCGTAGCGGGCTTCGCGCATTGCGCGCAGGGCGTCCATCTTGCTCATCGTCGACTCACGATGACGACCTTAGTGGGCGCCACCGACAGGTCCGGCCGCAGCGGTCGGTCAGAGGAAGCGCTGGAGCGCGGCCACCGACTTCGTGGGGATGGTGACCGCGATGCCTTCGCCGATGGCGCGCAGCTTCCAGCCGTCACCCTCGCGCAGCAACAGCGCCATCACCACGCCGGTCTGCGGGACGCCGAGGGTGAGGGTGAGGCGCGCCAGCTCGGTGCCCCGATCGTCGACGAGGCGGCAGTAGGCGTTGCTGACCCACTCCAGGGCGTGGCCCTGATAGCTGCTGACGAGGAACGCGATGGTGTCGACCTTGCCGTAGACCTTGGCCAGGTCGACGGTGAGCGACTCGTCGTCGCCCCCGCCCTGCCCGCTCTGGTTGTCGCCCTGATGGACCACGGACCCGTCGCGGGTGGCGAGGTTGTTGTAGAAGGCGAGGTCGAAGAGCTGCTTGTCGGCGAACTGCACGGCCGAGGCGTCCAGGTCGATCTCCGGTGCCCCGCTGCCGATGAAGCCGGCCGTGCGCTCCTTGTCCCAGCCGATCCCCATCGTCAGGTGGGTCAACGGCGTTCCGTCCTCGCCGACGAGCCGCAGCTCCTCGCCCTTGTCCAGCGTGATCACGCAGGCCCCTCTCGTCGGTGACGTGACTTCTCGAACGTACCCCCGGGGTCGTCGGTCGGCCGCGTGAGCGAGCGACGGGCTTCGGGACGTAGGTTGCTGCCATGAGAGCACTCGCGACCGTGGTCTGGGGTCTGGCCCTGGTGGTCGCCGACATCCGTTTCGACGACATCGACGTGCTGCCCGACCCGCTCGGTTGGGCGTTGGCGGTGGCCGCCCTGGGGTCCCTGGCGCGCCTGCACCCGGCGTACGGCGTTGCCGCCGGCGCGAGCAGCATCGGGGTCGTCGTCTCGCTGCCCGACTGGTTCCGGCCGGCCGGCACCATCGGGGAGGTGCTGGTGGCGATCGTGACGACCGTGGTGGTGCTCGGCACCTGCACCGGCATCATGGCGACGGTGCCGGAGCAGGCAGCCACCGCGCGCCTCATCCGTGCCTGGGAGCTCGGACTGAGCCTGGCGCTCCTGGTGCTGCTCGGCTTCGCCAGCATCGAGCCGGCGACAGGAGTGCTGGTCCTGGTCGTCGGGCTGGTCGAGCTCGGGGTGTTCATCTGGTTCCTGGTACTGCTGGTACGCGCCTCGCGGTGCCCAGAGCCGGTCGCGCCGACCGAGCTGACCGGCGCGGGCTCTTAGTGCCGCCTCGGTCGCCGCTGCCACCGCGCAACGGTCTGGGGGCGGCCTGGCTTCGCACGCCGGACCGGCATCGTCCGCATCCCGACCCCTGGCCCACCATGGGTGCCTGGCTGGTCGAGCGGGTCGGTCATCACGTCGACGTCCAGCAGATGCTGGACGACGGGCGCTTCGTCTACGACGACCTGCGAGCCGTGCGGGCCGCAGACCCCTACACGCCCCACACGTTCGTGTGGTTCCACCGCGACCTGCGCGAGGAGGCGGAGGTGCCCGGCGAGCTGGTCGTGGTGCACCGCGACGAACGCCTGGTGGTGGTCGACAAGCCGGCGTTCCTCTCCACGATCCCGCGTGGGCGGCACGTGGCGCAGAGCGTGGTGGTCCGGATGCGCGACGAGCTCGGGCTCCCCGAGCTGTCCCCGCTGCACCGTCTCGACCGGGTGACGTCAGGGCTGCTCCTGCTCGCCACCGAGAAGCGGTGGCGGGGTCCCTACCAGGTGATGTTCGAGCGGGGTGCGATCCGCAAGACCTATCGAGCCGTGGCCCCGTGGCGCGCTGACCTGGAGCTCCCGCTGACGGTCCGCAACCACCTCCGCAAGGAGCGCGGGGTCCTGCGGGGCGAGGTCGTGGAGGGCGCCCCGGTCAACGCCGAGACCCTGATCGAGCTCGAGTCGCGCCTCCCCGGGGACGATGCCCTTGCCTGCTACCGGCTGACGCCGCGCACCGGGCGTACCCACCAGCTGCGGCTGCACCTGCACGACCTCGGCATCCCGATCCTCGACGACCCCCTCTATCCGGAGGGCGAGGAGGTGGCGATCGACGACTTCACCCGCCCCCTGCAGCTGCTGGCCGCCGAGCTCGCCTTCACCGACCCGGTCGACGGCACCGACCGGCGATTCGTGAGCGCCCGGCGGCTGCCACTCACCGCCGAGGCCTGACGCAGAGAACTCATCGCTGATACGCCTCCCGGTTGCCGCGTCACAGTGGCAGGGTGGGGTGGGTGAGCGAACGCAACGTCCTGGGTGGCGAGCTGGAGCCGTGCAGCACCGAACCGATGACCGGGTTCTTCCGGGACGGTTGCTGCAACACCGGCGAGGAGGATCGCGGCAGCCACACGATCTGCGCGGTGGCGACGCAGGAGTTCCTCGAGCACCAGCGCGTCATCGGCAACGATCTCAGCACCCCGATGCCGCTCTACGGGTTCCCCGGCCTCGAGCCGGGTGACCGCTGGTGCGTCACGGCGCTGAACTGGGCGCGCGCCCACCGCGACGGCGTCGCCGCGCCGGTGGTCCTGGCCTCGACCAACGAGGCGGTGCTGAAGCTCGTGCCGCTCGAGGTGCTGCGTGAGCACGCCGTGGACGTGCCGTCCGACCTCAGCAGCCTGGAGGAGTGACTGCCCGGCGCCCCGCCGGACCGGGGAGAAAATGGTGCACCTGGTGCCGCACTATCTCCCCAGATCGGTGAAGAGCCGCCAGTCCTCCAGCGTGTGCCACCCGGTGGCGTCGTACAGGCGCTTGCCGGCCGGTGAGGCCGCGAGCAGCCCGGTCGTGCAGCCGTCCCGCCGGGCGGCCAGCAGGACGTGGGCGAGCAGTGCCCGTCCGTGTCCGCGTCGCTGATGCTTCTCGGGCGTGCTCATGCTCCAGACGGTGACCGCATCGCCTGCGCGCGCGTCGAGCACGGTGGAGACCGCGATGCCGTCGTCCAGCAGCAGCCAGAATCGCATGTCGGAGACCCCGTCGGTCGCCCCGCTGAGGACGGGCTCGACCAGCACGCGGGCGACCTCCGGGTCGAGCTCGAAGGCGTCGGCGAACAGCGCGACCGTCACGTCGAGGTCGTCCGGCCCGGCGACGCGCACCCGACTGTCCTCGGCGGTGGGGACGGCGGACAGGTCGGCTGCCATGAACGGCAGGATGCCGACCGGTTGCCACCCGTCGGGCAGCAGCTCCTGGGGCACGCCGTCGGTCAGGGCCACGATGGCCGGCACGCCGATCTGCTCCACCCTGGCCAGGGCCTGAGCCATGACCTCCGGGTCAGGGCTCTGGACGAGGACGATGTTGACGTCCGGCCGCGGTGCGCCGGTGAGCGACGTCCAGTAGCCGTCCTGGATCTCGACCACTGCGCCCGGCAGTACGCCCCAGCCGCGGACGGCCTCGCCCATCTGGGTCCGGCGGCGGGCGAGGTCGCCCGGGGGAGTCGCTGATCGGGTCTCGCTCATCTGGCGACTATCGCAGCGTCGGTGCGCGTGGTCAGACGAAGCCGGCACGCACGAGGCGCCCGGTCGTCTCCAGGTGGGTGCGCATGGCCGCCTCGGCGGCCCCGGGGTCGCGGTCGAGGACGGCGGTGACGATGGGCGCGTGCTCGTCGTGGATCTGGGCGAGGGTGCGGCCGGTGGCGGTCGTGGGCGGGCCGAGCAGTGCGGTCGTGGCCCGCAGGTCGGCCACGATGCGTGCGGCGCGACTGTTGCCGGCGCTGTGGAGGATCGCGTCGTGCAGGGCGCGATCGGCCGGCCAGAACGACGCGTGGTCGTCACGGTCGGCGGCGGTGCGCATCGCGTCGAGGTGGGCTGCGATCGCGCGGTGCGCCTCCGCGTCGGCGTGCTCGGCCACGCGGCGTACGGCGGCCGGCTCGAGGGCGAGCCGGATCTCGAAGATCTCCTCGACGTCGTGGGCGCGGGGGAGGAGCACGCGGAAGCCACGGTTGCGGGCGATCTCGACGAGACCGGCCTCGGCCAGGCGCAGCAGGGCCTCGCGGACGGGGCTGCGCGACACGCCCAGGAGCTCGGCCAGCTGGTAGACCGAGTAGGTCACGCCCTCGACGAGCTCTCCGGCCGCGATGCCGTCGCGGACCGCGGTGGCCACTGCGTCGCCGAGCGTCGGCGCCTCGCTGGTGGGCAGGGTCAGGGCGGGCATGAGTAACATGTTACTCATGAGCGAGCTCACCACCGACCGACGCACCGACGTGGTCGACGCCCTGCGCCGTGCCGGACTCGAGGTGCGCGCCGACGCGGGCACGGTGGCGATGTACTCCACCGACGCCTCGCTCTACCGCATCCCGCCGCTCGCCGTGGTGCGCCCGCGACACGTTGACGAGGTGGCTGCCGCCCTCGCGGTGGCCCGCGAGATGGGTGTCCCGCTGACCTCTCGCGGGGCCGGGACGTCGGTGGCCGGCAACGCGGTCGGGCGCGGGATCGTGCTCGACTTCTCCCGTCATCTCAACCGGGTGCTCTCGATCGACCCCGAGGCCCGCACCGCCGTCGTCGAGCCGGGCACGGTCCACGCGGTGCTCCAACGTCAGGCCGCGCCCCACGGGATCCGCTTCGGCCCCGACCCGTCGACCCACCCCCGCTGCACCATCGGCGGGATGATCGGCAACAACGCGTGCGGCTCGCGCAGCCTCGCCTACGGGCGTACGTCGGACAACGTGGCGGGCCTGCGCCTGCTCACCGCCGGCGGCGGCACCCTGGTGACGTCGTACGACGCCGGCGGCGCGCCGCTGGTCACCGGCGGCGAGGCGATCCTCGACGGGCTGCGCGACGTCGATGAGCGCTCACCTCGCCACCGCGCGCACCGAGTTCGACCGGTTCGGCCGGCAGGTCTCCGGCTACGCCGCCCAGCACCTGCTCCCCGAGCGTTTCGACCTGACCCAGGCCCTGGTGGGCTCCGAGGGCACGCTCGGCGTGATCACCGAGGCCACCGTCAAGCTCGTCGTCGACGCACCGATCCGCGTGGTCGTCGTGCTCGGCTTCGCCTCCATCGTCGAGGCCGGCGAGGCCGCTCCGTCGGTGGTCGCCCACGGACCGACCTCGTGCGAGGGGCTCGACTCGCGGCTGCTGACCGTGCTGCGCGCTCGCCGCGGAGAGGGCGCCGTCCCGCCGCTGCCGCGCGGTGATGCCTGGTTGTTCGTCGAGCTCGCCGGCGACGACCGCACCGACCTGCTGGACCGTGCCCAGCAGCTGGCCGGTGCCGGGATCGCGCTCGACGCCCTGGTCGTGGAGGACCCCGCCACCCAGGCCCGGCTGTGGCGGATCCGCGAGGACGGCGCCGGCATGGCCGGTCGTTCGCCGGCTGACCGGCCGGCCTGGCCCGGCTGGGAGGATGCCGCGGTCCCCCCGGAGAAGCTCGGCTCCTACCTCGCGCGCTTCGACGAGCTGGTGACGTCGTACGGCATGACCTCGGCGCCGTTCGGCCACTTCGGCGACGGCTGCATGCACGTGCGCCTCGACTACCCGCTCGACCGACCCGACGGCACTGCGGTGCTGCGCGCGTTCCTCACCGACGCAGCCAGGCTCGTGGGGGAGTACGGCGGATCGCTCTCGGGCGAGCACGGCGACGGCCGGGCCCGCAGCGAGCTGCTGCCGCACATGTACTCCGCCGAGGCGATCGCGATGTTCGCCGGGATCAAGCACGCCTTCGACCCGACCGACCTGCTCAACCCCGGCGTGCTCGTCGACCCCGACCCGGTCGACGCCGACGTGCGGTTCGCCGGGTCCTTCCCGCTGTCGCTGAGCCGCACCAAGAAGCTCGCCTTCGCCTACCCCCACGACGACGGCGACCTCGCGCAGGCCGTGCACCGCTGCACCGGGGTCGGCAAGTGTCGCGCCGACAACTCGGCGGCCGGCGGGGTGATGTGTCCGTCGTACCTGGCCACCCGCGAGGAGAAGGACTCCACCCGCGGTCGCGCCCGGGTGCTGCAGGACGTCGTGCGCGGGGAGCTGCCCTGGACGGCGCCGGAGGTGCACGACGCCCTCGACCTGTGCCTGTCGTGCAAGGGCTGTGCGTCGGACTGCCCGACCGGGATCG
This sequence comes from uncultured Actinomycetota bacterium, assembly GCA_963760515.1. Classification (GTDB taxonomy): domain Bacteria; phylum Actinomycetota; class Actinomycetes; order Propionibacteriales; family Nocardioidaceae; genus Nocardioides. The sequence continues at coordinate 677,589 of CAVXDL010000006.1, read as the reverse complement.
ACATGGCGACCTACAAGTCCGAGGCGCTCCACCAGACCTACCGGCGCCGGCTGCGCCCGCGCTCCCACTACTCCCTGGGCTGGTTGCCGCGCTGGGCCCGCCTCGTGGGGCGCGTGCCCGGTCTGGCGATGGTGGCCAACGTGCTGCTGCGACTGCCGGTGCTCGGCGGGGTCGGCAAGTGGCTGGCCGGCGTCGACGGCCGCCGCTCGGTGCCGGCCTTCGCGCGCCGGCCGTTCCGGGCGTCGTACGCCGGCCCGGAGGGCGGGGGCACGCCGGTGATCCTGTTCGCCGACTCCTTCTCCGACGCCTTCGACCCCGAGGTGGCTGCGGCCACCGTGCGCGTGCTCGAGTCGGCCGGCTACGCCCCGCGCCTGCCGGAGAGCTCGTTGTGCTGCGGGCTCACGTGGATCACGACCGGTCAGCTCGACGCCGCGCGCACGATCCTGGGTCGCACGGTCGCCTCCCTGGCCGACGCCGCGAGGGCGGGGGTGCCGATCGTGGGGATCGAGCCGTCCTGCACGGGGGTGCTGCGCAGCGACGCCCTCGAGCTGCTCGCCGGCGGCGAGCACGACGCCGATGCGCGCGTGGTCGCCGCTGCCACCAGGACCCTGGCCGAGCTGCTCGCCGAGACGCCTGGCTGGACGCCCCCGGACCTCTCCGACGTCACCGTCATCGCCCAGCCGCACTGCCACCACCACGCGGTGATGGGGTGGCAGGCCGACGCCGCGCTCCTCGCGAGCACCGGCGTGCAGCTGCAGCGGCTCTCGGGCTGCTGCGGCCTGGCCGGCAACTTCGGGGTCGAGATCGGTCACTACGACGTCTCGGTCGCCGTCGCCGAGCAGCAGCTCCTGCCGGCGCTCGACGCCGCGCCGGACGCCGTCGTCCTGGCCGACGGGTTCTCCTGCCGCACCCAGGTGGCCGACCTGCGCGACCGTCCCTCGGTGCACCTGGCCCAGCTGCTGGACCGGCGCTAGCTGCCGCCGGGTCAGGCGGTGGCGTCGGCGAGCTGCGCCGGCGCGACAGGTGCCACGGCACGCGTGTGCACGTGCGGCACCAGGGCCGTGATCGCGACCCCGACGAACGCCGCGATCGCACCGATGAGGAAGCAGAGCTCGTAGGCCCCGCGCGTCGGTACGCCGAGCGGCCCGATCGAGCTCGCCAGGACGGTGGTCATCACGGCAGCAGCGGTGGTGGTGCCGATCGCGCGCATCAACGCGTTGATCCCGACCGCGGCTCCGGCCTCGCGCAGCGGGACGGCGCCCATGATCAGCGTCGGCATCGCGGCGTACCCGATCCCCACGCCGGCCGAGGCGACGGCCGAGGCGATGAGGAGCTGCCACGGCGCGTTCATCAGGAAGAAGGCCACCAGGTAGCCCGCGCCCAGCACGGCGGCGCCGATCATCAGGGTGCGCTTCGGGCCGATGCGCGCCAGCATCCGGCTGGAGACGGGGGCGAAGGCCATCATCACCAGGCCGCCGGGAGCCATCCACAGCCCGGCCTGCAGCGTGGTCTGCCCGAGTCCGAAGCCGGTCGAGGTCGGCAGCTGGAGCAGCTGGGGCACGACGATGGCCTGCGCCATCATGCCGAAGCCCACAGCGATGGCGGCGATGTTGGTGAGCAGCACGGGGCGGTAGGCGGTCGCGCGCAGGTTGACCAGAGGCTCGCTCCGGCCGAGCTCGAAGCGCGCCCACACCAGCAGCACGAGCACGCCGCCGACGATCGCGCCGATCGTGCGGCCGCTTGCCCAGCCCCACTCGGCGCCCTTCGAGACGCCGACCAGGGTGGCGACCAGGCCGATGGTCAGCCCGACGGCGCCGACGAGGTCGATCGAGCCGCCGACCGCGTCGCGCACGTGGGGGACGACCAGCACGGCGGCGAGCGTCATCGCGGTGGCCAGGATCGCTGCCATCCAGAAGAGCGCGTGGAAGCCGAAGCTGTCGCTGACCCAGGCCGAGAGCGGCAGGCCGATGGCCCCGCCGACGCCGAGGGTGGCGCTCATCGCGGCGATCGCGCTGCCGGTGAGGTGCGCCGGGGTGACCTCGCGCATCAGCGCGATCCCGACCGGGATGAAGCCCATGGCCAGGCCCTGGAGCGCGCGTCCCACCAGCAGGGGAGCCAGGGTGTCGGAGAGGGCGCTGATGACCGAGCCGAGGATGAGCAGCGCCGCAGTGGCGACGAGGACCCGCTGCTTGCCGAGGATGTCGCCGAGCCGACCGCTCAGCACCATCGAGACGGCGCCGGCGAGCAGGGTCACCGTGACCACCCACCCGGCGTTGGCGACCGAGGTGTCGAGCAGGCCGGGCAGGTCGCCCTGGATCGGCACCACGAGGGTCTGGGTGAGCGACACGGTCATTCCGCCGAAGCACAGCGCGATCACGGTCGGCAGCGCGCGCGCAGTCGGGGTGGAGGTGCTCACGGATGTGTACGCTACACATGTTCGTTTCCGACGGACAGCGCTCGTGACGACTGTCACTCGTCACGCGTAACCCGGTCCCCTGACCGGTCGTTCGCAGGACAAGCACTGCCCCGGCCCGGGGTGGGTCACCCCAGCAGAGGCGAACAGTCATGATCCGACGGCACTCCATCGTCCGCGTCCGCATCCTTGCGGCGGCGATCGCCCTGCCACTTCTTGCGGCGCTGCCATCCGGGGGGTCGGCCGCCGGCTCCGTCGCCGCCCGGCCCGCAGCCGGTCCCGCAGCCGGTCCCGCAGCCGGTCCCGCGGAACGGCCCGCTGCCTGCGCGCCGTGGATGAACGCCCGGACGTCGCCGGCGCTGCGCGCGCGACGGCTGGTCGCCGCGATGACGCAGGCCCAGAAGCTGCACATGATCACGTTCTCCAACCCCGCCTGGTTCCTGTATTACGGGAGCGCCGGGCACGTCACCGGGCTGCCCGAGCTCTGCGTGCCGGATCTCGTGCTCAGCGACGCCGGATCGGGTGTGGCCGGGCTGCAGCGGGGGACCACGACATTCCCGTCGGGGGTCACGCAAGCCTCGACCTGGGACACCCGGACCCAGCGCGCGATCGGCCGCGCGATCGGAGCCGAGGCCCATGCCAAGGGGATCAACGCGATGCTCGGCCCCGGCATGAACATCGCCCGCACCCCTTACAACGGGCGCAACTTCGAGTACTTCGGCGAGGACCCGCTCCTGTCCTCGCGCACCGCCGTCGCCTTCATCAAGGGCATCCAGGACAACCCGGTGCTCGCGGACGCCAAGCACTACGCGCTCAACGACCAGGAGATCGATCGCAACACCGTCGACGTCCGCGTCGACGAACGGACCCGCCGGGAGATCTACCTGCCGCCGTTCGAGGCGTCGGTGAAGCGGGGCAACGTGGGGTCGGTGATGTGCGCCTACAACCTCATCGACGCCCAGCACGCCTGCGAGAACAAGGACTACCTGACCCGCGTGCTGCGCACGGAGTGGGGTTTCGACGGGTTTGTCGTCTCTGACTGGGGGGCCGTGCACTCGCTGGCGCCCTCCGCCAACGCGGGCCTGGACCTGGAGATGTACGTGACCGACACCGGCGCGCCCCAGACGCCGGTCTCGGGGGCCTCGAAGGGCCGGTGGTTCGGGGCGGAGGACTTCCAGGCCGCGATCGACCGGGGCGCGATCAAGCAGTCACGCCTCGATGCGATGGTCCGCAACATCGTGCGACCGATGTTCCGTGAGGGTCTCTTCGAGCACCCGATCGCGCCGGGGCTGCCGGCCTACGCGCGCGACGTCAGTGCTCCGCATCGCCGATTGGCACGACGGACGGCTGTCGAGGGGACGGTGCTGCTCAAGAACCAGGACTCCATCCTGCCGTTGAGCCACGAGGGCGGCCGCACCATCGCCCTCATCGGCTGGGCCGCCGGACCGGTAGGTGCGGCCAACTCCGTCGGCGGCGGGGGATCGTCGCGCACCGGCCTGCCCGGTCGGGTGGTGAGCCCCCTGGAGGGGGTCACGCGACAGGCCACGACGTACGGCGACCGGGTCGTGTACGCCGACGGCACCAGCACCGCAGACGCCGTGGCGGCAGCAGCAGCCGCCGATCTCGTGGTCGTGGTGGCCAACGACGCCAACTCCGAGAGTGGCGACCGCCCGGACCTGGGGTTGCACCCCGGCGTGTGCGCGACGATCTTCTGCACCAATCTCCCGGTCGACCAGACCGCGATGATCGAGGCGGTGACCGCGGTCAACCCCCGCTCGATCGTCGTCCTCGACATCGGCGCCCCGGTCTCGATGCCGTGGCTCGACCAGGCGCAGGCCGTGTTAGTGCCGTGGTACGCGGGTCTCCAGCACGGCAACGCCCTGGCCGACGTGCTCTACGGCAACGCCGAGCCGGGCGGTCGACTGCCGCAGACCTTCCCGGTCTCGGAGGCTCAGATCGAGATGCCGCAACGGCAGTATCCCGGCCTCGACGGTGTCGTGCGCTACACCGAGCGGCTCCTCGTGGGCTACCGCTGGTTCGACGAGACGCGCCGTCGGCCGCTGTTCCCCTTCGGCTACGGGCTCGGCTACACCACCTTCTCGTTGTCGAAGATGAAGGTTCGCCGGACCGGGCACACCGCCGTGGTCAGCCTGCGGGTGAGGAACACCGGGGAGCGGAGCGGATCGGTCGTCCCCCAGGTGTACGTCGGGTTCCCGGCGCGGGTGGGAGAACCGCCGCGCCAGCTCAAGGGCTACACCAAGGTGCGACTCGCGCCCGGGGCCGCTCGCACGGTGCGGATCCGCCTCGATGCCCGCGCGTTCGCCCACTGGTCGGTGAAGCGGGAGGCCTGGACGGTCGCCCCGGGGACCTACCGGCTCTTCGCCGGGACGTCGTCGCGCTCGCTGCCCCTGCGGTCGCAAGTGGATGTCCGCCGGGTCGCGGTGCTGCGCTGAGGCCGGGACCGCCCCGCGTCTGGGAGGATCGCCGGACCACCCTGACTCCTGGGAGACCCATGCCGTCCGCCACGCCCGTTGACCCCGAGGGAGCCGAGGGAGCCGACGACCTGTGGGTCGAGGTGACCGCCCTGGGCGCAGAGCTGCTCCGCCTCCAGCGCCATCGCACGACGGTCTATGCCGGCGTGGTGCTCGAGAACTCGGCCTTCCGCCTGCTGTGGGTGCTCGTCAACGGCGAGCCGCGCACGCTGCGCGAGCTGGCCGACCTCCTCGACCTCGAGCAGTCGACGATCAACCGGCAGGTCCATGCCGCGATCGATGCGGGCTACCTCGAACGCTTCGACGTGGCGGGCAGTGCGAGCAAGCGGATCCGGCCGACCGCCGCGGGCCGCGCCGCCTTCGAGCACGACGGGGTGATCCGGGCGGCTCGCTACCAGCGCATCTTCGACGAGCTCGGCGCGGAGCGGGCACACCAGCTGATCGAACACCTGACGGCCTTCAACGACGCCTGGGACACCGCGGTGGCAGAGGGGCACTGACCGCGCTCGGTTCGAGATGTTCGCCTCCGTGGCTCGGCGCTCGCGGTAGTTTGGAGGGGTCGCGACACGTCCGGTGCGGGACTTTCGCGTCACAGAAGGTGAGCCACGGGTGACGACGCCGATCCAGCCGCACGGCGTGCTGCTGTGCCTCGACGGCGACCTGCGGGTGGTGCTGGCCTCGGCCAACGTCGAGGACCTGCTGGGGGGGTCGGTGCAGGACCTGGCCGGGCGTCATCTCGCCGCCATCGTCGGGGCCGACCTCGGCGCCCGGATCAGGGAGCGGGTGGACGAAGGCTTCGTGGGCGACCCGATGGTGGCGGTCCTGGGTCGACCCGTCGCAGGAGACCTCGCCGGTCGCGAGGTCGACGTACGGGTGCACCGCTCCGGCGAGCGCATCGTGCTCGAGCTCGAGCCGTTGCCCGCAGTCGGCATGGAGCGCACGGGGGACGCAGCGGCCCGGCAGGCGATCGCGCGCCTCGGCGCAGCCCCGACCTCGACCGACCTCGCCCGCCTCCTCGCACTGGAGGTCCGCGCCCTCACCGGGTTCGACCGGGTGATGGTGTTCCGCTTCGACGGCCACGGCCACGCTGAGGTGGTCGCGGAGGACAAGCAGGACGGGCTCGCTGCCTTCCTCGGCCGCCACTACGCCGCGACCGACATCCCGTGGCAGGTCCGCCGTCTCCACCAGCTCAACCGCGTGCAGCAGGTCGTCGACCTGAGTGCTGACCCCGTGCCGCTGCTGTCGGCCGACGGCACCGAGGCCGAGGAGCCGGTCGACCTCTCCCACGCCGTGCTGCGCAGCGTGCCGCAGGTCCAGGTCGACTACCTCTCCTACTCCGGGGTGACGGCCTACCTGTCCTACTCGGTGCTCGTCGACGACCGGCTCTGGGGCACGGTCACCGGCTACCACTACGCCGGGCCCCACCGACCCGCTCCCGAGGCGAGGTCGGCGGCGGAGTTCGTCACCCAGGTGGCCTGTCACCTGATCGCCCATCGCGAACGAGCCGAGGCGCGCGAGGCCGCGGTGGACACACAGGTGCTGCTGGCGGGTCTGACCACGCGTCTCACGGCCTCCGAGGGCGACGTGCTCGATGCCCTCTTCGACGACCCGGCCCTGCTCGAGGTCTTTGCGGCCACCGGCGCCGCCCAGCTGTTCGAAGGACGGCTCCGCACCCAGGGGGTGGTCCCGGAGCGAGCGGTGCTGGACCGGATCAACGAGCTCCTCGACGTGCCCGGCACCTACCTCAGCCAGAGCGACCATCTCGCCGCGCTCGACCCGGCGCTGGCCGAGGTCGCGGACGTGGCGGCCGGCGTGCTGCGGGTCGGCACCATGTCCGACCGCTGGGGCATGTGGTTCCGGCCCGAGCACAGCGAGGCGGCGGCTCGACCCGAGGACGTCGTCCCCGACGCCCCGAGCCCACGCCGCTCGATCGCGAAGTGGCACGAGCAGATGCGCGGTCACAGCCTGCCGTGGGAGCCCTGGAAGCTGGAGGCCGCCGAGGAGCTGGGTCGCAAGCTCAACTCGCTGCTCCTGCTGCGTTCGCGCGAGCAGGTCGCGATGGCCGAGTCGGTGCAGCGCTCGGTGATGCTCGACCAGGCACCGGTCGTCGCCGGCGTCGAGCTCGTCGCCCGCTACCGCCCCGCGACCACCTATCAGCTCGGCGGGGACTGGTGGGACGCCTTCGACCTCGACGGCGGTCGACGGCTGGCCTTCGTCGTCGGGGACGTCGCCGGGCACGGAGTGGCAGCGGCCTCGGCGATGATCCAGGTGCGGACCGCGTTGCAGGCCTACCTCTTCGAGGGGCACTCCCCGGCGACGTGCCTCGACCGGCTCGACCTGCTCATCGACGGGCTGCTCGACGTCGGTGTGGCCACCGCCCTCGTGGGTGTCTTCGACCGCGCGACCGGCACGGTGGAGATCGCCAGCGCCGGGCACCCCGACCCGGTCCTGGTGAGTCCTGACGGGACTGCCACCGAGGTCGCGCTGCCGCGTCGGCCGCTGCTCGGCGTCGGGGTCGGCCGCGCGCCGGTGTGTCACCTCGACCTGCCGGTCGGCGCCCTGCTGCTGCTCTACACCGACGGTCTGATCGAGCGGCGCGGCACCGATCCCGAGGCACAGACGGCACGCCTGCTCCACCTCGCCACCAAGCAGCGCGACGAGGACGTCGAGGCGTGGGCGGACCGGCTCCTCACCGTGCTCGACACGACCGACGACGACACAACGCTGCTCGCCCTGCGTCGCCTGCGGTGAGGTCTGCCGCGAGCAGCTGACAAAGTAAAGGAATTCGCCGGTCGGGCCCGGGCGTAACTACCGTTTACAGCACCATGACGACCCCCGACGCCAGGTTTTCCGCGGCGCCCGCACCCCCCGCCCCAGGGGTCCGGCTGCGCTGGCCCGACGTCGCCAAGGGCGCCAGCATCCTGCTGGTCGTGCTCCACCACGTGGTGCTCAAGCACTACGTCGACCTCGTGGAGCCGGCGTTCGAGCCCGTCGAGGACGCGTGGCGAGGCCTGACCTACGCCCTCAAGCCCATCCGGATGCCGCTCTTCTTCGCGGTGAGCGGCTTCTTCGCGGCCTCGGCGGTCACCCGGCCATGGTCGGCGCTGCGACGCCGGGTCACGTCGTCGTACTACCTCTACGTGGTGTGGCTGTCGGTGTTCATCGTCATCTACTCGCTCGAGCGTGACATCCCGGCCAACCGCGTCCAGGGGGTCGCCGACTTCATCGGCGAGCTGTTCTGGGCGGCGTCCAGCCTCTGGTTCCTCTACGCCCTGGCCGTCTACGTCGTGATCGCCCGGGCGCTGCGGGCCCTGCCCCCGCAGCTCGTGGTGGGCGCAGCCGCCGTGCTGGCGATGTCGGTGTCGTGGCTGGGCATCGAGGAGAACAACCGCTACTCGGTGCTCGCGCACCTCGTCTACTTCCTGGCCGGCGCCTACTACCCCCACCTGATGCGTCAGGTCGCCGCGGTGCGGGCGACGGTCCCCGTGGTCGTCGCGCTCCTGGCGACGTACGGCCTGGCGGTCACCGCCGTGTTCGTCTCCGAGCTGCCCCGCAGCCTGACCTCCTTCGGCGCCAGTGTCATCGGCGTCACCCTCGGCATCGTGCTCGCCGTGATGGTCGCCGGCACCGCGCTCGGCGCCGGGCTGGCGTGGATCGGACGGCGCACGCTGCGCATCTACGTGCTGCACCTCGCGGTGCTGGTGGTGCTGGTGCAGATCCCGATCGGGCTCCCGGACGGGGGACTCCTCGGGCTGCTGCTGACGCTCACCTATCCCGTGCTGCTCTCGGGCGTGGTGGTGCTCGCGACGTTCGGCGTCCACTCCGCACTGGTGTGGGCCGGGCTGGGCTGGCTGTTCGAGGCCCCGTCGTGGTTGGTCGAGCGTGGGACCGGACAGCCGGGAGCGAAGGTGCCGAGCGAGGCCAGGTCGGGGATCTCGGCGTAGCTGCGGATACGGCCGCTGTCCACGGCGTGGACCGGTCGACGTCGCGGCGGCAGCGCGGCCACGAGACGGCCCCGCCCGCGCAGCGCGCGCTGCGAGACGCGTCGTACGCGCGGGGACGGCACCGCATAGTCGAAGGCCTCGAGCAGGGGCTCGTCCATCAGCGCGCGGCTGAACAGGCGCACCATCGGCGCCGCGAACCGCGGATAGAACGACGCGAGCAGGTCGAGGGTCGAGTCCGCCACCCGGCGGGCGCCGGCGTCGTAGGCGAAGTGCTCGCGCTCGTAGTCGTCCATGAGGTCCGCGAACGCCGCGTAGGTCTCGGGCAGGTCCCGGATCGCCATCCGCCGGCCCAGCTCGCGGTAGTAGACCACCGAGGCCCGCAGCTCGACCTCGGTCAGCGGGCGCCAGCCGTAGTCGTCGAGCCACCGCTTGGGCACCACCACGAACGTCGAGAGCACGTAGCGCAGGTCGTCGTTGCTGATGTCGTACATCGCGTGCATCTGGTTGACCCGCCGCACGCCGGTGCGGCCTTCGACACTGTCGAACCCGTGCACCAGAGGCGCTTCGAGCAACAGCGCGGTGTCGTCGTAGCGACGCTGGCAGTCCCCGGTGAACTGACCGGTCTCGTCGAGGAGCCGGCCGATGCTCGGCACGGCGTAGGTGCGGAAGAGCGCGAAGCTCAGGGCCTGGTTGATGTCCCACGGGAACTCGTGCAGCGCGAGGTTGCGGGTGATCTCGAGGAAGTCGACCTCGGGGTCCAGGCCGGCATGGTGGTCGCGCCAGTGGGTCTTGCGCATCGTGGTCTCCTCACCTCGGGGCGTGCTCAGCGCGGGGGCACCAGGATCCCGCTCGGGCTCACCAACCGTCCGTCGGCGATCGTCGCAGTACCGACGGTCACCGGCCGCCCGGAGAGCGAGATGTTCTTCGGCAGGCCCGCGCGTCGGGTCTCCCAGAGCCGCGAGCCGTCGGCGGCGTCGCTGTGGCGCACGTCGTAGTCGCGCAGGGTCACGTAGAGCCGGTCACCGTAGAAGTCCATGAGCAGGGCGGTCGTCAGCCCGAACTGGAAGGCGCCGCCGTGCGAGATCTGCACGACCCCGTCCTGCTGCAGGGCGGTGGTGTCGTGCACCTCTCCGGCGAGGTAGAGGTCGACGCCGTAGCGGCTCAGCAGCTTCCACAGCCGCGACGAGGCGCCGCCGGGGTAGCGGAGCAGGCTGGAGCCCCGGGCGCGCACCGGACCGAGGATCGGGGTGTGGCCCTGCACGATCACCCACGTGACGCCGTCGGACGCGGCGCGGGCCAGGACCTCGCGCAGCCAGTCGAGCTGCTGGGGATCGACGCCGATCCGTGCCCGCGCGGGCGTGATGTCGAAGACGTCGATCGTGACCAGCTGGACGTCGGGGCTGGGGCGGACGGCGTACGCCGTGGTCGCCGCCGGGCCGTCGGGGTGGTTGGCGAACAGAGGCCGGCCCGCACGGTCGGTGGTGAACTCGCGGGCGAACTCCGCGCGGAAGTCGGCCGCGAGCTCGCGCTTGCGCCGGGGGAAGGGGTTGTCGCCGTACTCGTGGTCACCCATCGCCGGCAGGGTGGTGAGGCCGCGCTCGGTGAAGCGCTGCTTCCACTGCGGGTAGTAGGTCCGGGCGGCACGCCGCAGGGCGCTGCGCTGCTGCTCGCGGGTGCCGACCGGTCCGAAGTTGCCGCTGCCGGCGTCGTCGTAGCCCCAGCGGCCGTCGACCAGGTCGCCGGCCACGAGGACGGCAGCCGGGTCGAGGGCCTCCCAGTCGGCGAGCACGCGGTCGAGGGTGCGGCGGTAGTCGGCGTTGATGGAGTTGGCGCTGCGGCGCGCACCGCTCTTGCGCGCCCAGGCGCCGGGGCCGCGGCGCAGGTCGCCGACGTCGGCGTTGAGGAAGTCGGGGCTGGAGAGCAGTCGGAGGTCGGGTTGCAGCCGCTTCTCGCCGCCGGCGATGACGCGCTCGGGCAGCGAGGTCCGACCGGCTCGGCCGGAGCGCCGGGCGGTGACGGTGCCGGTGACGCGATCGCCCGTCTCGCCGACGGTGATCGCGGTGAAGACCACGCTGGTGGCCCCGGCGACCAGTCGGCACTCCAGGTGGGTGCCGTCGAGGTAGGAGCGCTCGCGCACCACCGTGCTCGGGCGACAGGTCGCGGGGATCGAGACCAGTCGGGCGTGCTCGAGATCGACGAGCACCCGGTCGGCGGGCCGGTCGAGATCGACCTGGCCGCGGACCAGAGTCAGCGAGGCGACAGCCGGGGTCATGGCGTCGGAGTCGACCCAGCGCGCGGTCGGCGCCGGGGCGCCCGCGGACTCCTCGGCCGAGGCGCGGTCGGCGCCGGGGCTGCCGCACGACACCAGCGACGGAGCGAGGAGGAGCGTGCCGGCGCCGGCGGCGACGAGACGTCGCAAGGAGGTCGAGCGGAACCGCTGCTGCACGAGCGTCTTCCTCTCCCGACGACGCGGGCGCGACGACGCCCGAGGTGAGGCGTCAGGATAGCGACGCGGCCGGCCGGGCGGCGAGTCCGGACGAAGCCGGCTCGACCTCCCGGGCCGAGGGAGAGCGGGCCTGGGGCCAGAGTGTCGCGTGAGGTTCGGGAGACAGCGACCCGGGGCGCTGTTACCGTCAACGGGTCCGCTGGACGATCTCGCCGAGGAGATCGATGAGGTGGGCGTGGTGACTCGGGGGGGTCGCACATGGGACAGACATCAGGCATGCCGCGCGGCGCTGCGACGTCGCTGCTCCCGGTGCTGGCGGTGGCCGCCCTCGTCATCGGGCTGCTGGTCATCCCCTCGACCGACGCCGCGGCCGGCGGCGGCCACGGTCGGATCCGCATCTCGCGGTCGGCGGGCGAGGCAGGTCAGCGCGTCGTGCTCCGCGGCCGGGTCCCCGGCAACACCCGTCGCGTGGTCCGGCTCCAGGCCAGTCGCGGGCACGGCTGGGTGACCAAGGCTCAGCGGCGCAGCACCGCCCGCGGCACCTTCCGGTTCAGCCTCCGGTTGCCCCATCGGACCGGCCTGTTGCGCTACCGGGTCGTCGCACCCGGTGCGAAGCGCTCGCGCCTCTCGAAGGTGCGGACCCGCTCGGTGGCGGTCCGGGTCAAGCGCGCCGCGAGTCCGACGCCTGCCCCGGAGCCGATCCCGCCCCCGCCGGTCACGTGGAAGCGCATCGACGTCGGCGCCACCGTGTGCGGGTTGAAGTCCGACGACAGCGCGTGGTGCTGGGGGCGCAACGACCGTGGTCAGGTGGGCGACGGCACGACGAGCGACCGCACCACGCCGTACCGGCTCCCGGGCGCCTGGCGCTGGGTCGAGAACGCCGACACCCTCACCTGCGGGCTGCGCACCGACGACACCGCCTGGTGCTGGGGCAGCACCCCGGCAGGAGCCCAGGCCAGTCCGACGCAGGTGTCCGGCACCTGGGACCGGCTCGCGCTGACCTCCGACCAGGTGTGCGGCATCCGGACCTCCGACGTCCTGGCCTGCTGGGGCACCAACGACCAGGGCCAGCTCGGCGACGGGACCACGCTCGACCGAGCGCAACCGGTCGACCTCGACGGTCGCTGGACCTGGGTCGAGCCCCAGGGAAGTCGCACGTGCGGCTTGCAGGTCGACCGCACCGCCTGGTGCTGGGGCGACAACCTGCGCGGCTCCCTCGGCACGCGCGACAACCTCCCCCGGCTCACCCCGACTGCCCTGCGCACCGACAACGAGGAGCCCGGTGCGTGGACCGCGCTGAGCCTCGACGGGGCGGCGACGTGCGGTCTGCGGCCCGGCGGGATCGGCTACTGCTGGGGCAACAACAGCAGCGGCTCGGTCGGATGGGGCCAGCCCACCGACCGGTGGTACCCCTACCGGCTCGACGGCACCTGGCGCACGCTGACCTCGAGGGGAGGCCTCACCTGCGGGGTACGCACCGACGACTCCGCCTGGTGCTGGGGCGACAACGACCAGGGGCAGGTGGGCAACGGCGGCTCGGGGCGGCAGTCCACCCCGGCTCGGCTGCCGGGCGCCTGGACCTCCCTCGAGGTCTCCGAGTACGGCTCGCGCGTGTGCGGGATCCAGACCGACGACTCGTTGTGGTGCTGGGGCTTCAACTACTCCGGACAGGTCGGCGACGGGCAGAGCACGGCACGCCGTACGCCGTACCGCCTCGATGGTGAGTGGTCCGCGGTCGACGCGACCTCCTCGGTCACGTGCGGCGTGCGCACCGATGCCTCCGGCTGGTGCTGGGGGATCAACGACTCCGGCGCGGTCGGCAACGGCACCACCCGCAGCGACGGGGTGCCGACGCCGCTGCCGGGTGCCTGGCGCAGCATCTCGGCCCGGACCTACGGCGGCACCACCACGTGCGGCATCCGGGTCAACGGCTCGGGCTGGTGCTGGGGCGAGGGCCGCTACGGCTCGGTGGGCAACGGCTCGACCGCCGCGCAGCTGACGCCGTACCGACTCCCGTGAGCGTGACCTGAGCGCGGACAACTAGAACGCGTTACAGTTTTGCGGTGACCCCTCCCGACGTCTTCGCGCCCGCCATGCTCGGCCCGGTGCGCCTGCGCAACCGCACGGTCAAGGCCGCGACCTTCGAGGGGCGTACCCCGCACGGTCAGGTCACCGACGAGCTGATCGACTACCACCTCGCGGTCGCTCGGGGCGGGATCGGGCTGACCACCGTGGCCTACCTCGCGGTCGCACCCGAGGGTCGGACGCACGCCGAGGTCGTCGTGGTGGGGCCCGAGACCCGGGCCGGGCTGGCCCGGCTGGCCGAGGCTGTCCACGAGACCGGGGCGGCCATCGCCGGACAGGTGGGCCATGCCGGTCCGGTCGCCAACGGGCGGTCGAACGGGGTGCACGCGCTGGCCTCGAGCCGGATGCCGAGCCCGTTGTCGATGCAGATGGTGCGCTCGGCGTCCGAGAAGGACCTCACGCGGATCACCCGGGCCTACGTCGCGACCGCGCGCACCCTGGTCGACGCCGGCTTCGACGTGCTCGAGCTGCACATGGCTCACAGCTATCTCATCTCCTCCTTCCTCGCCCCCGGTCTCAACCGCCGCGGCGACCGGTGGGGTGGCTCCTTGGAGAACCGTGCCCGGCTCGGACGGCAGGTGGCGCGGGCAGTGCGCGAGGAGGTCGGTGATGCGGTGGCCGTGACGGCCAAGGTGAGCCTGAGCGACGGCTTCACCGGTGGCGTCACCACCGAGACCGGCCTGGCCTACGCCCAGCTCCTCGAGGCGGACGGTCACCTCGATGCGCTCCAGCTCTCCGGGGGCAGCTCGCTGATGAACCCGATGTACCTCTTCCGCGGCGGCGCGCCGGTCGCGGAGTTCGCGGCCACCATGCCGCCGCTGGTCCGGTGGGGGATGCGTACGCCGGTGGGGCGGTCGTTCTTCAAGAGCTACCCGTTCGAGGAGGCCTACTTCCGCGACAAGGCGCTGCGGTTCCGCGAGGGCCTCTCGATGCCGCTGATGCTGCTGGGCGGCATCAATCGCACCGACACCATGGAGCAGGCGATGAGCGACGGCTTCGAGTTCGTCGCCATGGCTCGCGCTGTGCTGCGCGAGCCGGACCTGGTCAACCGGTTGGCCGCCGGGCGCGATGCCTCGGGGGTCTGCATCCACTGCAACCTGTGCATGCCGACGATCTACTCGGGCACGCGCTGTCCGGAGATTCCCCTTCCGCAGAACTAGAACCTGTTCTAGTGTGCTCTACATGTCTCAAGTCATCCCCGACCGCACGCTGCGGGTCGTCGTCTGGTCCACCGGCACCATCGGCCGTCACGCCATCGCCGGCGTCGATGCCCACCCCGACCTCGAGCTGGTGGGGGTCTGGGTCTCCAACCCCGACAAGGACGGCAAGGACGCCGGCATCCTGGCCGACCTGGGCCGCGAGCTCGGCGTGCTGGCGACCACCGACCGTGACGCCCTGATCGCGCTGGAGCCCGACGCGATCGTGCACACCGCGATGGCCGACGACCGGGTCTTCGAGTGCATCGAGGACCTCATCGGCTTCGTCGAGGCCGGCGTCAACGTGGTCTCGAGCGGGCCGGTGCTGCTGCAGTGGCCCGACAAGATCCTGCCGCCGGAGTTCCTCGAGCGCATCGAGAAGGCCTGCGCCACGGGCAACGCCAGCCTGCACGTCAACGGCATCGACCCCGGCTTCGCCAACGACGTGCTGCCCCTGGTGATGACCAGCCTGAGCCAGCGCATCGACGAGGTGCGGGTCATGGAGATCTGCGACTACTCCACCTACTACCAGCCCGTCGTGATGAGCGAGCTGTTCGGCTTCGGCAAGCCGATGGACGAGCTCGGCATGCTCTGGCACCCCGGCATCCTCACCATGGCCTGGGGCAGCGTGGTGCGCCAGATCGCCGCCGGCCTCGGCGTCGTCCTGGACGAGCCGTTGATCGAGGAGGTCGACCGTCGTGCCGCCGAGAAGGACACGCCGTCGGTCTCCGGCGACGTGCCCGCCGGCACCATGGGCGCTGTCCGCTTCCAGCTGATCGGCGCCGTCGACGGCGTCCCGCGGGTGGTGCTGGAGCACGTCACCCGCACCGACGCGGCCGCCGTGCCCGAGTGGGAGACCCCGCCGGCCGGCACCGACGGCTGCTACCGCGTCAAGATCACCGGCGAGCCGATGATGCAGGTCGACTTCACCCACCACGGCGAGCACGGCGACCACAACGTCAGCGGGATGATCACCACCGCCCAGCGGCTCGTCAACGCCCTGCCCGCCGTCGTCGCGGCCCCACCGGGACTGGTGACCGCGATCGACCTCCCGCTGGTCACCGGCCGCGGACTCGTGACGGGCACGAAGCGATGAGCATCCTGGACCGTTTCGCCATCACCGACCAGGTCGCGATCGTGACCGGAGCCGGTCGTGGGCTCGGTGCGGCCACGGCCGTCGCCCTGGCCGAGGCCGGAGCCGACGTCGTGATCTCGGCCCGCACCGAGAAGCAGCTCGACCGCGTGGCCGAGGCGGTGCGAGGCACCGGCCGCCGCTGCCTGGTGGTGCCGGCCGACCTCAGCGACCTCGACGCCGTCGCCGGGCTCGCCCAGGCGGCGTACGACGAGTTCGGGCGCCTCGACACCGTGGTCAACAACGTCGGCGGGACCTTCCCGACCGAGTTCCTCAAGACCACCAACGAGTTCCTCAACGAGGCGTTCAGCTTCAACGTCACCACGGCCCACGCCCTCAGCGTCGCCGCCGTGCCGCTCATGCTGCAGACGGCTCCGGAGGCGCAGAAGAGCATCGTCACGATCAGCTCGATGATGGGCCGCACCGCCGATCGCGGCTTCATCGCCTACGGCACCGCCAAGGCCGCGCTGGCGCACTGGACCAAGATGGCCGCCCAGGACCTCTCCCCGAAGATCCGCGTCAACGGCATCTACGTCGGTTCGATCATGACCAGCGCGCTCGAGTACGTCGCCGGGCAGCCCGAGATGATGAACCAGCTCGAGACCAAGACCCCGCTGGGTCGGGTCGGTGAGCCCGAGGACATCGCCGCCGCCGTGCTCTACCTCTCCTCGAAGGCCGGGCAGTACGTCACCGGCAAGATGCTCGAGGTGGACGGTGGCATCCAGCAGCCGACCCTCGACCTCGGCTTCCCCGACATCGGGTCGTAGGGTCGCCGGAGTGGCCCACGATCCCGGTACCCCGACCGCCTACGCCGTCTCGCCCGACTCCGGCGAGCACTGGAGCGCCGAGGGGGCCTGGGAGGTCGGACCGGGCATCCACCGGATCCCGTTGCCGCTGCCCATGGACGGGCTCAAGGCCGTCAACGTCTACGTCATCGAGACCCATGACGAGCAGGGCTCCGGCCTGACGCTCGTCGACGGTGGCTGGGCGATCCCGGTGGCGCGGGACCTGCTCGAGCGGTGCCTGAAGGACATCGGCGCCGGGTTCGGCGACATCCGGCGCTTCCTGGTCACCCACGTGCACCGCGACCACTTCACCCTGGCCACGGTGCTGGGCCACGAGCTCGGGGTCGACGTCGCGCTCGGCCGCGGCGAGCAGCCGGCCCTGGACCTGCTCAACAACACCGCAGCGCTCACCGAGAACCCCTTCCACGCCGTGCTCCGATCGGCCGGCGCGCACGAGGTGGCCGCGGAGTGGATGCGCCTCGAGGGCGACGACGAGGGGCCGGACCCGCTCCTGTGGCAGCACCCCGACACCTGGTTCGACGGCGACCTGGAGATCACCGTGGGGGCGCGCACCCTCGACGCCGTCCACACCCCCGGGCACACCCCCGGTCACTACGTCTTCGCCGAGCGCGACGCAGGTCTGCTCTTCGCCGGCGACCACGTGCTGCCCACGATCACGCCCTCGATCGGCTTCACGGTGCCGCCGACCGACCAGCCCCTGGGCGACTTCATGGGCTCCCTCGCCAAGGTGCGCGCGCTGCCCGACCTCCGGGTGCTGCCGGCCCACGGACCGGTCGGAGTCTCCTCCCACGCCCGCGTCGACGAGCTCCTGTCCTTCCACGAGGACCGGCTCGAGCAGAGCCTGGCCGCCCTCTCGACCGAGGGCACCACGACGGCCTACGACGTGGCCGGCAAGCTGGGCTGGACCCGCCACCTGCACGCTCTCGACACCCTCGACGTGTTCAGCCGGGGGATGGCGGCCATGGAGACCAAGGCCCACCTCGACCTCCTGGTCGCCCGCGGTCAGGCCGCGGTGAGCGACAGCGCCGACGGGGCGGCGTACCAGAGGTGCACCGGAGGTTGAGCCGGCCGGATCACCCGCCGAGGGGTCGCGCCATCGGCAGGTGGGGGATGCCGTCCTCGAGGAACTCCGGACCGGTGACCTCGAAGCCGAACCCGGCGTAGAAGTCCGCGAGCGGTGACTGGGCGTCGAGCACGACCCTACGGCCGGGGGCTGCGGCCAGCGCGGCCTGCATGACCACGTCGGCAAGGCCGCGGCCGCGGGCGTGCGGGGCGAGCAGCACGCGGCCGATCCGCCAGGCGGCGGCATCGTCGAGCACGCGGGCGTAGCCGACGAGGTCGTCCCCGTCCCAGAGCAGGACGTGCCGGGTGGTGGGCTCGAGGTCGCGCCCGTCGAGGTCGGGGTAGGGGCACGCCTGCTCCACCACGAAGACGTCCTGGCGCAGGCGTGCGACGGCGTACACCTCCGCGCCGGTGAGGTGCTCGAGAGCGACGGTGACGCAGCGCGTGCTCATGCGAGGAACTCCTCGGTGTAGCGCCACGCGGTGCGGGCCTCGGGGATCGGCAGCAGCGGGAACACGTGGATGAGGTCGGGCGCCTCGAGGTACGTCAGCGGCCACCCGGCCCCGGCAGCGCGGTCGGCGAGCAGTCGACAGCCCGGCACGAGCAGGTCGCGGGTGCCGCAGAACATCAGCGTCGGCGGGAGCCCGGCGAGGTTGCCGAGCGCGGGGGAGACCTCCGGGCGGCCGAGGTCCTCCGGGCGGCCCGCCCACCAGCCGGCGTACGTCGCGAGCTTGCTGAGGAACAGCCACGGGTCGTGGGCGTCGAGGGTCGCGGTGTCCGGGGTGCTCGTGGTGAGGTCGACCCACGGCGAGAGCAGCACCAGCTGGTCGGGCAGGTGGCCACGGAGGTCGCGCAGGGTCTGGGTGAGCGCCAGCGCCAGGCCGCCCCCGGCGGAGTCGCCCACGACGACGACCCGGTCCTGGGTCGCGGTGCGTGCGCCGAGGTCGTCGACCAGCACGCGGTGGCTGTCGCGCCAGGAGTGCTCGGGGGCCAGGGGATAGTCGGGAAGCACGACCTCGGCATCGAGCAGGCGCGCCAGGCGCATGGCGTAGCGGACGTGGAAGGCGTCGATCGGGGCCACGAAGCCGCCGCCGTGGAGGTAGTAGACGGTGGTGCGCGGGCGTCGACCCCGCGGGCGGATCACGTGAAGCGGGAACGGCGCGAGCCGCGTGCTCACCTCGTAGCGGCGATCGAATCCCGGCACGAGGCGGGTCGGCAGCGAGCGGTCGAGGCCGGCGTGACACTCCACCAACCGCTCACGCTCCAGGGCTTCGTCGTCGAGGTCGCCCGCCCCGCGCAGTCGCGGGACGGCGTAGGCCAGCAGGGCATGCATCGGGCTCGGCACGGCCCGAGCCTGCCATGCGGCCCCCGGCTCCGGGTCTCTCGTCCTCTGGTCAACCTCCGCTGGGGGTCACGAGGTTGACCAGAGGACGAGAGATCCCGGGCGGGGCAGCAGAAACGGCTCGCCCTAGACTGGGATCTCCAGACAGGGGAGCACGGTCATCGCGTGCTGAGAGTGCGGACGGTTCCGCAGACCCTCCGAACCTGCCCCGGTTAGTACCGGCGAAGGGAGTCATCGTGACGACACGTCTCGTTCGCGCTCGCTCGTTCCACCAGTCCCTCACCACCCTGGCCGTGGTGTCGGCCCTCGGCCTCGCAGCCTCCTCGTGCTCGCTCGTCGGAGCCGACGACGGCAACGGGGCGGACGACGCCACGACCGTCGTGCTGCTGACCCACAGCGACTTCTACCTGCCTGACGAGGTCGTCGCCGACTTCGAGGCGGAGTCCGGCTACCAGCTCGAGGTGCGTCCCAGCGACGGCGTCGGCGACCTGGTCAACCTCGTGTCCGACCAGGCCGGCAAGCCGTCGGGTGATGCGGTGTTCGGGGTCGACAACACCTTCGCCTCCCGGGTGCTGGGCGCCGGCGCGGTGGCGGCGTACGGCGAGGAGCTGCCCGACGGCGTGGCCGACTACGCGCTGCCCGGCGACGACGAGGGAGCGCTCGTGCCGGTCGACAACGGCAACGTGTGCGTCAACGTCGACGACACGTGGTTCGCGAAGCAGAAGATCGACCCGCCGCAGACCCTCGACGACCTCGCCGCCCCGACCTACCGCGGCCTGTTCGTCACCCCGAGCGCGACCGGCAGCTCGCCGGGCCTGGCCTTCCTGCTCACCACGATCGCGGCGTACGGCGACGACTGGCCCGACTACTGGCAGCGGCTGCTCGACAACGACACCGAGGTGGTGTCCGGCTGGTCGGAGGCCTACGAGGGCGAGTTCACCCAGGGCGGCGGCGGGGGCGGCAAGCCGATCGTGCTGTCCTACGACTCCTCGCCGGCGTTCACCGTGACCGACGACGGCTCCTCGACGACGAGCGCGCTGCTCGACACCTGCTACCAGCAGGTCGAGTACGCCGGCGTGCTCGACGGGGCCGGCAACCCCGACGGGGCCCGGGCGTTGATCGACTTCCTCGTCGGCGACGAGGTGCAGGGCGCCCTGCCGGAGAGCATGTACGTGTTCCCGGTGGCCGCCGGCGCGACGTTGCCCGCCGACTGGGCGAAGCACGCCGAACGGCCCACGGAGCCCTTCCAGGTCGACCCCGCTGCCATCGAGGCCAACCGCGAGGACTGGCTCCTCGAGTGGACCGACCTCATCAGCCGCTGACATGAGGCGCACGCTCTCGCTCGCCGCGCTGGCACTGCTGCCGCTGGGAGTGCTGGGCGTGTTCTTCGTGCTGCCCGTGGGGGGCATGCTCGGGCGCGGCCTGTGGCCCGAGGGCAGCTTCGACCCGGGGGCCGTCCTCGAGGTGCTGGCCCGCCCGCGGGTGCACCGGGTCCTGTGGTTCACGGTCTGGACGTCGAGCGTGGCCACCGTGGCAGCCGTCCTGCTCGGGCTGCCGGCGGCGTACGCCCTGCACCGCCTGGCGTTCCCGCTGCGCGGGGCGATCCGCGCAGCGCTGCTGGTGCCGTTCGTGCTGCCGACCGTGGTGGTGGGGGTGGCGTTCCGGCAGCTGCTGCGCGAGCAGGGGCCGCTCGGCTTCCTCGCCCTCGACGGGACACCGGTGGCGATCCTGCTCGGCCTGGTCTTCTTCAACGTCGCGGTGGTCATCCGCACCGTCGGAGCAGCGTGGGAGGGGCTCGACCGCCGCCCGGCCGAAGCGGCCGCCGCGCTCGGGGCCACGCCCGCGCAGGTCTTCCGCACCGTCACGCTTCCCGCGCTGCGCCCGGCGATCGCGTCGTCGGCGACCGTCGTGTTCCTCTTCTGCGCCACCGCCTTCGGGGTCGTGCTCACCTTGGGCGGCGTGCGCTACGCCTCGGTCGAGACCGAGATCTACCTGCTCACGACCGTGCTCTACGACCTGCAGGGCGCCGCGGCGCTGTCGGTCATCCAGCTGCTGGCCGTGGCCGCGCTGCTCGTGGTGGCCGGCCGTCTGCGCCGCGTCGCCGACCCGACGGTGCAGCGCTCGGCGCCGCGCCCTCTGCGTCCGCGACGTTCCGACGTGCCGCAGCTGGCGGCGACCGCGCTGCTCCTGGCGTGCGTCGCCGCACCGATCGTCGCGCTGGTCTCGGAGTCGCTGCGGGTGGAGGGTCGCTGGAGCCTGGGGCACTACCGCGCGCTGGCCACGCGCGGCGACGACAGCCTGCTCGTCGTGCCGGTCACGACGGCGCTGCGCAACTCGCTGCAGACCGCCGCCGACGCGACCTGGATCGCGCTGGTCCTCGGCCTGCTGGTGGCGCTGGTGCTCACCCGGCGCTCGCGCTCACGGACCGAACGTCGGCTGCGCAGCGTGCTGGACGGGTTCTTCATGCTCCCGCTCGGGGTCTCGGCGGTGACGCTGGGCTTCGGGTTCCTCGTCACCCTGGGTCGCGAGCCGATCGACCTGCGCACCTGGCCGCTGCTGGTGCCGGTCGCGCAGGCGCTGGTCGCCCTGCCGCTCGTCGTACGGACGCTGGTGCCGGTGCTGGCCGGCATCGACGACCGCCAGCGACAGGCGGCGGCCTCGCTCGGCGCCGGGCCGCTGCGCGTCGCGCTGACGGTCGACGTGCCCGTGGTCGCCCGCCCGCTGCTCGCCGCCGCCGGGTTCGCGTTCGCGATCTCGCTCGGCGAGTTCGGCGCGACGTCGTTCCTCTCCCGTGCCGACCACCCGACCCTGCCCATCGTGATCTTCCGGCTCATCGGCCGTCCCGGCACCGGCAACTACGGCATGGCCCTGGCCGCTGCGGTGATCCTCGCGCTGACCACCGCCGCGGTGATGCTGCTCGTGGAGCGGCTGCGCGTCCCGGCTCTGGGAGCGTGGTGAGCATGCTCGGACTCGACCACGTCACCGTGACCTACGACGGCGTCCCCGCGGTGATCGACGCCAGCCTCCAGGTGCCCGACGGGGCGGTGGTGGCCGTGCTCGGCCCCTCCGGCTGCGGCAAGTCGACCCTGCTGCGAGCGGTGGCCGGCCTCGAGCGTCCACGGGAGGGGGCGATCACGTGGGACGGCCACGACCTCGCCGGAGTCGCGCCGCACAAGCGGGGCTTCGCCCTGATGTTCCAGGACGGCCAGCTCTTCGCCCACCTCAGCGTGGCGCGCAACGTCGCCTACGCGCCCCGCCTGCGCCGAGCCCCCGGCATCGCCGAGCGCGTCGAGCGCCTGCTGACGCTGGTCGGGCTCGAGGGGTACGGCGACCGCGCCCCGGCCACCTTGTCGGGAGGCGAGCGACAGCGGGTCGCCCTGGCGCGCTCGCTCGCGGCCGAACCGCGGCTGCTGCTCCTCGACGAGCCGCTCTCCGCCCTGGACGCCGGCCTGCGCGAGCGGCTCGCGGCCGACCTGCGCGACATCCTGCACGCACGCGGCACGACGACCCTCGTCGTCACCCATGACCAGGAGGAGGCCTTCGCCCTGGCCGACCGGCTCGTCGTCATGCGCGCGGGCCGGATCGTGCAGCAAGGGGCCATCGAGGAGGTCTGGGCGGCGCCCGTCGACGCCGAGACCGCCTTGTTCCTGGGCTATGCCCGCGTGCTCAGCGGTCCGGCCGGCGACCGGGTCCTGGCAGCGGCCGGCCTGGCGCCCGGAGCCGAGGTGGCCCTGCGACGGTCGGCGCTGACGGTGGTCGAGTCGGGGCACGGGGTGCTGAGCGGTGTCGTGCGCTCGGCGCGCGCCACGCCCGACCAGGTGCGGGTCGTGGTGGGCGTCGACGGGATCGGCGACGTGGACGCCGTGGCCGCCCCCAGCGCGCACCCCGGACCGGGCGACGAGGTCGGTCTGGGGATCGATCCGGCCCGCCTGGCGCGGATACCCCTGCCCGTGCCCGGCGGCGTCTCACTAGGATGAAGCAATGTATCGCCGCGCCTATGTCCTGCTGGTCGGCGTTGCCGCCGTCATGGGCGTACTGGCGCTCTTCGTCTCGCTGAAGTACGACCGCCCGCTGCTCGACCCCGAGGGCAAGTTCTTGGGGCCGTCGTGGGCCCGCCTGCCGCTGCTCCTGCTGGGCGCCCTGCTGCTCGACCTGCTGCCGCGCACGCTCTGGTACTCCCGGCTCCGGCCCAGCGCGATGATGCCGCTCGTGCGCGAACGGCTGCGCGTGCACTGGACCCGCGATCGCATCACGCTCGTGGCCCTGGGTGTCGTGTGCTTCTACATCACCTACGTCAGCTATCGGAACCTCAAGTCGGCCCTGCCCTTCGTCCGGTCCTACAGCAACCCGTCGGACATGTTCGACCGCGAGCTCAACACCGTCGACAAGGTGCTCTTCTTCGGCTCCTACCCCGGACAGCGGCTCCACGAGCTCCTCGGCTACGACTTCGTGGCCCACCCGCTCTCGCTGATCTACCTCTGGTTCCTGCCGCTGGTGCCGATCGCGCTGACCGCCTGGCTGGTGTGGTCGCGCAACCTCTCCTTCGGCTACTGGTTCGCGACGTCGCAGTGCCTGGCCTGGGCGATGGGCACGGCGTCGTACTACGCGCTGCCGACCCTCGGCCCGGCCTTCCACAACCCGGCGGTGTTCGCCGACATCGCACACACCCCGACCACCGACCTGATCGAGGGCCTCATCCGCACCAGGTCGAAGGTGCTCTTCGGAGACGCCGACGGCAGCGCGGTCGAGGGCATCGTCAACTCGGTCGCGGGATTCGCCTCGCTGCACTGCGCCATCACGTTGCTGATGGCGCTGATGGTGCAGTTCACCTTGCGCAGCAAGGTGCTCAAGTGGGTCTTCTGGGTCAACTTCGCCCTGACGATCGTGGCGACCCTGTACTTCGGCTGGCACTACGTCGCCGACGACGTCGCCGGCATCATGATCGCGTTCGTGTCGTTCTACATCGGCGGCATCGCCACGGGGCAGAAGTTCAACCGACACAGTCTCCAGTCGCACCCGACGACCACGACGTCGGCCGTCCCGGTCACGGCCGACTAGCGCTACGGGGCGCTGCGGGGCGCTGCGGGGCGCGGTCTGGCAGGGCCGGACGAATGACAACCATGTAGTTCGTCAAGGCGACACGCCGGACGGGGTTGTGAAAATTGGGAACTTCTGGTTCCTTGTGTGACTACTGGGTCTGTTGAGTGCTGATGGGACCTGAGTTGTCCCGCCGTCCCCTGCTTTCCAGGAGCTCCGTCGTGCCTCCCCTCACGTCCCCCCGTGTGTCCGCCCTGGCGTGCGCCGCCCTGTCGCTGGCGCTGCTCGGCGGTGGCCTCACCGCAGCCGCGGCCGACGAGACCGACGTACCGACCCGTGGTGACGTGCGGGCAGCCGACGCCGCCGCCGACGAGGGGCAGCGCGACGTCGCCGCCGTCCAGGCCGACCTGGCCGCGGCCAGGGAGTCGCTGGAGCGGTCGTCCGTCGCTGCCGCCCAGGCGGCCGAGGCGTTCAACGGTGCGCGGTACGCCGCCCAGCAGGCGCGCCGCGCCGCCAAGGCCGCACGCCTGGAGGACCGCCGTGCCCGGGTCGACCTGGCCGCGCAGCGCGACGCCTTCGGGGCGCTGGTCGTCGCCCACGCCGGCACCCGCCCCGACCTCGCCGGGCTCACCTCGGTCGTCGAGTCGCGAGGCCTGACCGACCTGGTCGTGAACGCCGCCGCTCTCGGGGCCACGGTCGGCGCGCTGGACGCGCGCCGTACGGCCCTGGCTGCGGCGCAGGAGCGCGCCGACGAGGCCCGGACGCAGGCGACGGACACCGCCGTCGAGGCGCTCGCGGCCCAGGGCGACACCCGAGCGGCGCGCGACCGTGCCCAGGCCGCCGAGACCCGTGCCCGGCGCCAGGCGGAGCAGCTCACCGCGCGCCAGCACGCACTCCTCGACGAGCTCGCGCGCCTCCAGGGCGTGAGCCTGGCCCTGGCCACCAGTCGGCAGGCCGGGCTGGAGCGTCGCGCCGCCGCTGCCCAGCAGGCAGCCCAGCAGGCAGCCCAGCAGACGCAGCTCAGGACGCAGCTCAGCAGGCGGCCGCAGCACCCACCCCGGCAGCACCTGCACCCGCTCCGGCACCGGTCCCCGCCCCGGCGGTGCCCGCACCCGCACCCGCACCCTCGCCGGCACCTTCGAGCGGCGCGGCTGCCGCAGTCGCGTTCGCCCGCGCCCAGCTCGGCGATCCCTATGTCTGGGCCGCCGCCGGCCCGTCGGCCTGGGACTGCTCGGGACTGACCATGGGCGCCTGGGCGGCCGGCGGGATCTCGCTGCCGCACTACTCCGTGGCGCAGTACGAGCAGTCGACGCCGATCTCGCCCGGCGACCTGCGTCCGGGCGACCTGGTCTTCTGGGGCACGTCCGACGCGCCGTCCTCGATCTTCCACGAGGCGCTCTACGTCGGCGGGGGCAACATCATCCACGCCCCGCGCACCGGACGTCCGGTCACCGAGGAGTCCCTGTACGCGTGGAAGGCCCCGAACTTCTACGCCCGTCCCTGACCACGAGGACCGGGTGCTCGGTAGTTTGGCCCCATGGCCTCCGACACTGCCGTCCCGTCCGCCACTCCCGCTTCCGAGCCGAGCACGGACGAGCCGGGTCGCTCTGACGGCTACGTCCAGCCCACCATCGACGTCCCCGGGCTGCAGCGGTTGCTCGACGGTCGCTACGCCGACGTGCGCGACCTCGTACGGCGTAACCTGACCGACTACGCCTCGGTGCTGGTCGACCAGGAGGAGATGACCACCGCCGACTACCGCGAGCGGGTCAAGGACATCATCGTCGAGCTGGCGACGACCGGGCAGACGGGCCTGGGCTTCCCCACCGAGTACGGCGGGGGAGGCGACATCGGTGCGTCGATCGCGGCGTTCGAGACGCTGGCGCTGGGCGACCTGTCGGTGCTGGTCAAGGTCGGGGTCCAGTTCGGCCTCTTCGGCGGCGCGATCCTCCAGCTCGGCACCGAGCGTCACCACGAGCGCTACGTGGCTGACATCGTCACCGGCAAGCTGTTGGGCTGCTTCGCGATGACCGAGACCGGGCACGGCTCCAACGTGCAGGCGCTCGGCACGGTGGCCACCTACGACGCCGACACCCAGGAGTTCGTCCTCGAGACGACCCGGGAGGACGCCGGCAAGGACTACATCGGCAACGCCGCCGCGCACGGCGAGCTCGCGGTGGTCTTCGCCCAGCTCGACGTGGCGGGGGAGTCGCGCGGGGTGCACGCCTTCGTCGTACCGATCCGCATCGACGGCGAGCCCGCTCCCGGTGTCCGGATCGAGGACGACGGTCTCAAGATGGGCCTCAACGGGGTCGACAACGGCCGGCTCTGGTTCACCGGTGTCCGGGTGCCGCGCGAGGCGCTGCTCAACCGGTTCGCCGACGTGACCGAGGACGGCACCTACGAGAGCGAGATCGAGAACCCCAACAAGCGGTTCTTCACCATGCTCGGCACCCTCGTGCAGGGTCGCGTCTGCGTCGGCGGCGCCGGGATCAACGCTGCCAAGGTCGCCATCACCATCGCCACCAAGTACGCCCTGCGGCGGCGGCAGTTCGAGGCCACGAGCGACGAGGAGGAGGAGCTCCTGCTCGACTACGGGATGCACCAGCGGCGGCTGTTCCCGTTGCTCGCGCGCACCTACGCCCTGCACTTCGCCCAGGAGGTCGTCGCCGCCCAGGTCCACGACGTCTTCTCCGGCACCGTCGACGACGAGATCGCCCGGCGCCAGCTGGAGTCGCGCGCGGCCGGCACCAAGGCGCTCGGCACCTGGCACGCCACCCGCACCATCCAGGAGTGCCGCGAGGCCTGCGGCGGGGCGGGCTACCTCGCGGAGAACAGGTTTGCCGCGCTCAAGGCCGACACCGACGTGTTCACGACGTTCGAGGGTGACAACCACGTGCTGCTCCAGCTCGTGGCCAAGGGTCTGCTGACCGACTACTCGAGCGGTTTCGAGGAGATGGACCAGTTCGGGATGGTGCGGTTCGTCGCCGAGCTCGGCGTGGAGACCATCATCGAGAAGACCGGCGTCCACAAGCTGCTCGAGCGCATCAAGGACGTGCTGCCCGGGGGCGACGCCGGGTGGGACCAGGAGGCGGGGCTCTTCGACCCGGAGTACCAGCTGGCGATGCTGCGCTTCCGCGAGGAGCACATGCTCGCCGGCGTGGCCCGCCGCCTCAAGCGCGGCATCGACAACGACATGAACCCCGGGGCGGTCTTCTCCCGGGTGCAGGACCACGTGATCGGCTCGGCCCGCGCCCACATGGAGCGGCTGGTGCTCGAGGCGTTCGTCGACAAGCTCGAGACCCTCCCCGAGGGCGACATGCGGGTCGCGCTGACGCTGTTGAGCGACCTGCACGCGCTGAGCGTGATCGAGGCCGACCGGGCGTGGTTCATGGAGCACGGCCGGCTCACGGTGCAGCGCAGCAAGTCGATCAGCCGCGAGATCAATGCCCTGTGCCGCAAGCTCCGGCCCCTGGCCGGCGACCTCGTCGACGCGCTCGGCGTGCCGGCCGCGATGTTGCGCGCGCCCGAGCTCGTCGGCCCGAGCGCCTAGGTCGACGGTGGCCATCTGGCGTCCGCCCGGCTTCGGCGGCTGGAGCACCAACCCCTTGTGGGCTCCCGTCTACGACTGGACCGTCGAGCACCCGCGGGTGGGCGGCGCCGTGTGGCGGTGGGGCATCGGGAGCGACCTGCGCCTGCTGTACGACGCGGCCGCGGAGGTCGGCACGCTGCCCGCCGGCTCGTGCGTCCTCGACGTGCCGTGCGGCGGCGGCGTGGCGCTGCGCGGGCTCGAGCCCGGGCAAGGCATCGAGTACGTCGCCGCCGATATCTCCACCGACATGCTCGCCCGCACCATGGAGGCCGCCCGCGACCGCGGCGTCGCCGAGCAGGTGATCCCGCGGGTGGCCGACGTGGCCGAGCTGCCCTTCGAGGACGCCTCCTTCGACCTGGTGCTCTCCTTCACCGGCCTGCACTGTTTCCCCGACCCTGCCCGCGCAATGGTCGAGATGCTGCGGGTGCTGCGACCGGGGGGAGTGCTGAGCGGCAGCGCGATCCTCAACGACACCGGTCTGCGCCACGAGCCGCTGCGTCAGGTCGGCCGCCTCTCCGGGCTGATGGGGCCGGGTTGCACGAGCGAGGAGGTCCACCGCTGGATGAGTGCGCTGGGCATCTCGGAACCCGTCGTGACGACGTCCGGTGCGATCGGGTACTTCCGGGGCGTCAAGGCCTGATTCCCCTCGTGAGTTTCACCAGTTAACTGGTGAATCTCACGCTTCCCCGACGAAGTTTCAGCGGGTAAGAGCGAGTTTTGTCGCCGGCACGGCTCAGCGCTGGGCGAACGCACGGCGGATGCGCTCCGCGGTGCGCTGCGGCATAGCGAGGTCGGCCCAGGTCAGTCGGATCACGATCCACCCGGTGATCTCGCGCAGGCGGTCCTCGCGAGCCTTCTCCCGCATCACCATCTGCTCGATGCTCTCGCCCTCCTTGCGATAGCGGTGGTACTTCTCGGCGCCGTCGAACTCGACGATGACGCCGTACTCCGGCCAGGCGAAGTCGACCCGGCCGGCGAGCTCGCCGTTGAGGTCGAAGATCTCGAACTGTGGTTCGGGGCGAGGAAGTCCCTGGCGGAAGAACAGGCTGCTCGACCTGGTCTCGCCGACAGACTCGATCCGGGCGTCAGCGAGGAGGAGGACCGGGTGCTGTGCCAGTGACCCGGGCCAGCGCTCCTGGGCGGCGTAGAGCTGCTGCAGCTCCGCGTGCGTGGTCTGCCCGGTGTGGAGGAAGTGGTTGGCCTGCACGAGTCCCGCTTCGACGCCGCGCGTGTTGGTGACCTCGAGGACGCCACGGCCCGGGATCGTCATCCAGCCGTCTTCAAACCGGCGGATGTCGCCGACGCGGCAGACCCCGTGGTGGTGAACGATCCGGCTGCCGTTGCGGCCGGAGCCCTGGAAGTGGGTCAGGTGTGCGTTGGCGAGGTCGAGCCCGAAGGCCGGGCCGGTCTGGGCGAGGCACGAGCTGTCATGCGAGAGCGCGACGTCCTCGGGGTACTGCCGGATGACGGCCCGGGCCAGCAGTCGCGCCCGCTCGGCGTCGTCGACGGCTGTCCAGACGTCGTACAGGCAGTAGGCGCCCTGTCTCATCCGGACCAGTACGCGAGCTCTGACCAGACGGGCCAACGCGTTGTCGTCGATCCCGACGGCGACGGCATCCCGGCGCAGGAGGAGGCCGTAGGGATCGCAGATCGGGCTGATCGGGGTCAGTGGTCGCAGCATGCGGTGAGGGTGCCGCGCCGAGGCCGGCGCTGGGTCGCTGCGACCTCCCGGCTGTGCACTACGTCAGGTCGGGGACGCCTGTGGAGAAAAAGTGGCTCGCCCTGCGGTCCAGTACGGACCGCAGGGCGACAAAACTGGTGCTTACCCGTTGAAACTTGTGCAGGTAGGCAGGAGATTCACCAGTCAACTGGTGAAACTCCCGAGCGCAGCCAGCGGATCAGTGCGACGCAGGCGTGCCCTTGGCGCGCGCGAACGACGCGTGCACCTCGGCCTCGGCCTCGGTGCGGCCGACCCAGTCGGCGCCTTCGACGGACTTGCCGGGCTCGAGGTCCTTGTAGACCTCGAAGAAGTGCTGGATCTCGAGCCGGTCGAACTTCGGCAGGTGGTTGATGTCGCGCAGGTGCTCCTGGCGCGGGTCGTTGGCCGGCACGCAGAGCACCTTGTCGTCGCCGCCGGCCTCGTCGGTCATGCGGAACATGCCGATCGCGCGGCAGCGGATGAGGCAGCCCGGGAAGGTCTTGGTGGGCAGCAGCACCAGGGCGTCGAGCGGGTCGCCGTCCTGTCCGAGGGTGTTCTCGATGTAGCCGTAATCGGCCGGATACTGCGTCGACGTGAACAAGGTCCGGTCCAGACGCATCCGACCGGACTCATGGTCCACCTCGTACTTGTTGCGCTCCCCCTTGGGGATCTCCACCAGTACGTCGAACTCCAGCACGTGCATCCTCCGCTGTCTGTGGGGATCTCGGTCACCGAGCTGATGGCCGAGCAAGATCAGGTGTTGCAAGGGATGGCCGGGGGCCGTCCCGCACCTAGTGTCGCGCACAATGGCGCGCGACGCGCACTCGGAGGAGGGAAACGATGTCCAGAGGTGGTCGAACGCACGAGCGGGACGCCCGCGGCAGCGCCCTCTCGGGCACGATCGTGCTCGTCGTCGTGCTCGCTCTCGTGGCCGGCGGGATCGCCGCGTGGCGCTACGACCTGCTGGACGGTCGACTCGACGGGATCCTCGGCGCGTCGCCCTCGGCTGATCCCTCCACCGACCCGGCGAGCGTCGCGCCGCCGCCGGGCCTCGACCTGCCGGCGGTGGTCGCCCCGCCGCAGCCGGTGTCGGCTTCCGCCTCGGGTGGAGAGGTCGACGTGGCCGCCGTACGCCGCGCGCTCGGCGGCTACCTCGCCGACCCCGACCTCGGCCCTCACGTGCTCGCCGCCGTCGCGCCGCTCGCCGGTGGCGCTCCGGCGTACGCCGCCGCCAAGGGCGGCAAGGGTGTCGCGATCCCGGCCTCCACGACCAAGCTGGTCACCTCGACCGCCGCGCTCCTTGCCCTCGGCCCCGACCACGTCTTCACCACCTCGGTCCTTGCCGATCCCGGCGGCCGTGGGCGGGTCCGGGACGTGACCCTGGTCGGCGGGGGAGACCCGTTCCTGGAGCGCGCTCCGACCACCCCGCCGGCCTCGGACGGCACCAAGGCGCCATGGCCCTACCCGCAGCGCGCCGACCTCGCCACGCTCGCCACGGCCACCGCCACTGCGCTCCGCGACGACGGCGTACGCCGCGTGCGCCTCGGCTACGACGACGGCCTCTTCGACGGCGTGGCGGTCAACCCGACGTGGGAGGACGACTACGTGCCGGACGGGATCGTGAGCCCGACCTCGGCGCTCTGGGTCGACGAGGGCCGGCCCCTCTCCCGCTCGGGCCGCGTGGACGACCCCGCCGCCGACGCGGCTGCCGCGTTCGCCGAGGCGCTCGGTGCGGCCGGGCTGCGGGTGGCGGCCGGTCCGGTACGCGGGAGCGCGCCGCAGGGGAGCGCGACCGTCGCCTCGGTCGACAGTGCGCCGCTGGCCGAGATCGTCGAGCGCGTCCTCGACGTGAGCGACAACGAGGCCTCCGAGGTCTTGCTGCGTCACGTGGGGATCGCCGTGCGCGGCACGGGCTCCATCGACGCCGGTCGCAGCGGTGTCCGCAAGCTCCTCCGGCGAGCGGGGGTCACCTTCGGCGCGAGCGTCTTCCACGACGGCAGTGGACTCTCGCGCGCCAACCGCGCCGAGCCGCGCACCCTGCTCCAGGTGCTGCAGCTGGCCGCGTCCAGCGCGCGACCCGAGCTCCGAGCGGTCGTGACCGGGCTGCCGGTCGCCGGCTTCAGCGGGTCGCTGAGCGACCGGATGGACGAGGGGCCGGCCGCCGGCCTGGGCCGGGTGCGTGCCAAGACCGGCACCCTCATGGGTGTCTCGTCCCTCGCCGGGATCACCACCGCCCTCGACGGCACGGTGCTGGTGTTCGTGCTGATGGTCGACCGGGTCGACCTGCTGGACCGCGCCGATGCGCAGACTGCCCTCGACAGCGCCGCTGCGGCCCTGGGCGCCTGCCGGTGCGGCTCGTGAGCGTCGAGCGGACGAGAGCTCTGGCCACGACGTAGCGCGGGCCGACGGTCGGCCACTGGTATAGCCGGGTGTTACCGAAGTCTGGTCAATCCGTGGATCCGTCGTGCCCCGGATGTGAGTTTGAACTCCGTAATCTTCTGGTTGTCGGGACGTTCCGGGGGGATCGCACCGACACCGAAGGCCAAGGCACTTCACAGATCCGGGGGGGTCGTGAAGGTGCCGGACCAACGGGAGGGATTGACACTGTAAGACCCACGCGGCGCACCTGGGGGGGACGCCGACTGTGGGTCTTCTGTGTTTTTGCCCCACGTGCTGCGGGCGGTCGACAGGCTGCAGGCGCCGACCGGAGCGGGTTTCGAGACCCGGTAGGTTCGCTGCATGACGACGCCTTCGCCCATGGTCGACTGGGATCTCGCGGTCCGCGTCGGGACCCGCCTCGCCGGCGACGGCCCGACGGTGACCCGAGCCGAGGCCGCCTCCGCCGTGGCCGAGCTGCGCGAGGGCGCTGCCCGCTCGACCGGTCTCGTGCGCGACTTCACCGGGCTCGTCGCCGACGACCACACTGCGCCCGTCCTCGTCGTCGACCGCGCCGGCTGGGTCGAGGCCAACACCCAGGCCTTCCAGCTGGTCCTGGCCCCGCTGATCGACAAGCTCACCGAGAAGAAGCCCCCGACCGGCGCCGCGCTCGCCATCGGCTCGCGGGTGACCGGGGTCGAGGTGGGCGGCCTGCTCGGCTTCCTGGCCGGCAAGGTCCTCGGCCAGTTCGATCCGTTCCACGCCCCCGACGGCCGCCTCCTGCTGGTGGCGCCCAACATCGTGCACGTCGAGCGGGAGCTCGGCGTGGACCCGACCGACTTCCGGCTCTGGGTGTGCTTGCACGAGGAGACCCACCGCGTGCAGTTCACCGCGGTGCCGTGGATGCGCGACCACCTGTTCTCCGAGGTGCTGGCGCTGTCGTCGACAGTTGGCCCCACCGGGGTCGACGAGGCGTTCCGACGGATCACCGACGGACTCCGCGGCGGCCTGGCCAAGGGCTCGATCGTCGACCTGATGAGCACCCCCGAGCAGCGCGAGATCCTCGACCGGGTCACCGGCATGATGTCGCTGCTCGAAGGTCACGCCGACGTCGTGATGGACGGGGTCGGCCCGAGCGTCATCCCCAGCGTCGATGCGATCCGGGCGAAGTTCACCGAGCGCCGCAAGGGCGTCGGCGCGCTGGACCGCCTCCTGCGCCGACTGCTCGGCCTGGACGCCAAGATGGCGCAGTACCGCGACGGCGCGCACTTCGTGCGCAGCGTGGTCGACAAGGTCGGGATGGCGGAGTTCAACGCGGTGTGGGAGCGACCCGAGCACCTGCCCAGCAAGGCCGAGCTGACCGACCCGGACGCCTGGGTCTCACGCGTCCTGTGAGTCTCGACCCGGCGGTCGCAGCCGTTCGGCTGGCCGTACGCCGGGGCCTGCCGGTCGTCCCGGACGGCGCGGGTGGGCTCGTCGTGCCCGACACCGCCGCGGTCGTCGTGGCCTGCTCGGGCGGCGCCGACTCGCTCGCGCTGCTGGCGGCAACGGTCTTCGAGCTGCGCCGTACGACGGTGCGCGTCATCGGGGCGGTCGTCGACCACGGGCTGCAGGACGACAGCGCCGCGCACACCGAGCGGGTGGTCGCCCAGATGGCCGCGCTCGGCGTGGCCGAGACCGTGGGGGCGCGCGTCCGGGTCGACGCGACCGGGCGCGGTGTCGAGGCGGCCGCCCGCGAGGCGAGGTACGCCGTCCTCGAGCAGATCGCCGAGACCTTCGGGGCGGCACGGATCCTGCTCGGCCACACCCTGGATGACCAGGCCGAGACCGTGCTGCTCGGGCTCGCCCGCGGCTCCGGCGGCAGGTCGATCGCAGGCATGCGCCCGGCCTACGACCGCTTCCGGCGGCCGTTGCTGGAGCTCCGGCGCGCCCAGACCGAGGCGGCCTGCGTCGCGGAGGGCATCGCCTTCTGGACCGACCCCCACAACGACGACCCCCGGTTCACCCGCTCGCGGGTGCGCCACACCGTCCTGCCGCTGCTCGAGGCCGAGCTCGGTCCGGGAGTCGCTGTGACCCTGGCCCGCACCGCTGCCCAGCTGCGGCCCGACATGGAGGCCCTCGACGACCTGGCCGACCGCCTGTTCGCCGAGGTGGCCGGTGGCGCCGGGATCGACACCACCATCGACACCGCAGCCCTCCAAGGGCAACCGCACGCACTGGAGGCGCGGGTGCTGCGCCGCGCGGCGCTCGCGGCAGGCTGCCCGGCCTCCGAGCTGTTCCACGTCCACGTCGCCGCCCTGCTCGACCTGGTCCGGGGCACGACGCGCCGAGAAGTGCAGCTGCCCGGCCACGTCACCGCTCACCTCGACGCGGACCACCTGCTCTTCCGGCGCACCGACCCCCTAGGCTGATCGGCATGGACGCATCCGACGTCGAGGGCGAGCTCGTCAACGTGCTCTTCACCGAGAAGCAGATCCAGGACAAGCTCAAGGAGCTTGCCGAGACCCTCGAGCGCGACTACGCGGGCAAGGACCTCCTGATCGTCGGGATCCTGCGCGGCGCGGTCATGGTGATGGCCGATCTCGCCCGCGCGTTCTCGCACCACATCGAGATGGACTGGATGGCGGTCTCCTCCTACGGGTCGGGCACCAAGTCCAGTGGCGTCGTGCGGATCCTCAAGGACCTCGACACCGACATCTCGGGTCGTGACGTCCTGATCGTCGACGAGATCATCGACACCGGCCTCACGCTCTCGTGGCTCACCGCCAACCTCGCCTCGCGCAACCCTGCGAGCGTCGAGATCTGCACGCTGCTCCGCAAGCCCGAAGCCCTGCAGATGCCCGTCGACGTCAAGTACGTCGGCTGGGACATCCCCAACGAGTTCGTCGTCGGCTACGGCCTCGACTACCGCGAGCGCTACCGCAACCTGCGCGACATCGGCACGCTGGCGCCGCACGTCTACAGCTGAGCCGGCCCTGCTCGTCGAGTAGCGGGGGCAGGACTCGTGGGCTTCGCGTCGGATTGTGCCGGTTGCTCGGGCGGGACTTGTTGCTTCCGCACCGGGTTTCGACGCGCCCGTCGCGACCTCCTTCGTCGGTCGCGGGGCTTGCTCAACCTCCCGCGGCTCACGCCGCCAGCTCCTGCGTCACTGCCGGCTGCCGCGTGATCGACGCGCCCGTCGCGACCTCCTTCGTCGGTCGCGGGGCTTGCTCAACCTCCCTGGGCGACGCCCGACGCTCGTCCCTCGCGTCGGGCTGCCCAGCGACCTGAGAGGATGGGGGCAAGCTGCGGCGAGCGTGGAGTGTCGTGGGGTCAGTCGTGATGAGGAAGAGTGTCCGTGAAGCGCATTTTCAAGGGTCCCTGGGTCTGGATCGGCCTGGCGGTCGTCGGCGTCCTCCTGGCGTTGCAGTTCCTGGCGCCGGGAGGCGGGTACGACGAGATCCCGACCTCCGAGATGGAGTCCTACATCCAGGACGGGGCGGTCGAGGAGATCACCTTCATCGACGGTGACCAGACCATCGAGGCGACCCTCGACGAGGGCACCCGCGAGAGCGGCGACAAGGTCGTCACCCACTACGTGCTCGGTCAGCAGCAGGGCATCATCGCCCAGGTCGATGCCCAGGTCGCGGCCGGTGAGATCGAGAAGTCCAACTCCGAGAACCCTCAGCCGAGCCTCCTGAGCTCGCTGCTGCTCGGGTTCTTGCCGATCATCTTGATCCTGGTCATCTTCTTCTGGCTGATGAACTCCATGCAGGGCGGCGGCGGCCGCGGCGTGATGCAGTTCGGCAAGTCCAAGGCCAAGCTGATCACCAAGGACATGCCCAAGACGACGTTCGCCGACGTCGCCGGGTGCGACGAGGCCATCGAGGAGCTCGGCGAGATCAAGGAGTTCCTCCAGGAGCCCGCCAAGTTCCAGGCCGTGGGCGCCAAGATCCCCAAGGGCGTGCTGCTCTACGGCCAGCCCGGCACGGGCAAGACGCTGCTGGCCCGCGCGGTCGCCGGTGAGGCCGGCGTGCCGTTCTACTCGATCTCCGGCTCCGACTTCGTCGAGATGTTCGTCGGTGTCGGCGCCAGCCGCGTGCGCGACCTGTTCGAGCAGGCCAAGGAGAACGCCCCGGCGATCGTCTTCATCGACGAGATCGACGCGGTCGGTCGCCACCGTGGCGCCGGCATGGGCGGCGGGCACGACGAGCGCGAGCAGACCCTCAACCAGCTCCTCGTCGAGATGGACGGCTTCGACGTGCGCGGCGGCGTCATCCTCATCGCCGCCACCAACCGTCCCGACGTGCTCGACCCGGCCCTGCTTCGTCCGGGCCGCTTCGACCGCCAGATCCAAGTCGACGCCCCCGACCTGTCGGGCCGCAAGAAGATCCTCGAGGTCCACTCGCGGGGCAAGCCCCTCGACTCCGACATCGACCTCACCTCGGTCGCGCGGCGTACGCCGGGCTTCAGCGGCGCCGACCTGGCCAACGTGCTCAACGAGGCCGCGCTGCTGACGGCCCGCGAGGGCAAGAAGTCGATCGGCAACCTCGAGCTCGACGAGGCCATCGACCGCGTCATCGCCGGTCCGCAGCGCAAGACGCGACTGATGAGCGAGAAGGAGAAGCTCGTCACCGCCTACCACGAGGGCGGCCACGCGCTCGTCGCTGCGGCGATGCCGGGCACCGACCCGGTCCACAAGATCACGATCCTGCCGCGCGGACGCGCCCTGGGCTACACGATGGTGCTGCCCGACGAGGACAAGTACTCCCAGACGCGCTCGGAGCTGCTCGACAAGCTCGCCTACATGCTCGGCGGCCGCGCTGCCGAGGAGATGATCTTCCACGACCCGACGACCGGGGCCGGCGACGACATCGACAAGGCCACCAACCTCGCGCGCGCCATGGTCACCCAGTACGGCATGACCGAGCGTCTCGGCGCGATCAAGCTCGGTGACTCCGGTGGCGAGCCCTTCCTGGGTCGCGACATGGGTCACCAGCGCAACTACTCCGAAGAGGTCGCCGGGATCGTCGACGAGGAGGTCAAGATCCTGCTCGCGACCGCCCACCAGGAGGCCTTCGACACCCTCGAGGACAACCGTGAGGTGCTGGACGCGCTCGTGCTGGCGCTCCTCGACCGCGAGACCCTCGACAAGGCCGAGATCGCCGAGATCTTCGAGGCCCTCAACATGCGCGAGCGTCGTCCGGCCTGGACCGGCTCGCCCAACCGCAACCCCTCGACCGTGCCTCCCGTGGAGATCCCTCAGGAGATCCGCGACCGGGCCGCGGCCAACGGGGTGCGCCTGGCCGAGGCCTCGCAGGGCGCCGTCGTGGTGACGCCGCCCGGTCCCGGCGGCGACGTGCACGGCGAGTCCGGTCTCGGCGGCTCCGGTGGTCCTACCCTGCCGACCCAGGAGTAGCCATGACCGACCAGATCCTCGCCGCCGGCGAGGAGCCTCGCGCAGACGAACCCGCAGACGAACCCGCAGACGAACCCGCCGACGGACCCGCAGCCGCGCTCGAGACCGAGCTCGCTGCCTTCGAGACGCCGGCCTTCGACGAGCCGCGGGCCGCCGCGGCGGTGCGGGAGCTGCTCATCGCGATCGGTGAGGACCCTGACCGCGAAGGGCTCCTCGAGACCCCGGGTCGAGTTGCCCGCGCCTACGCCGAGCTCACCGTCGGGCTGCGCCAGAGCCCCGAGGAGGTGCTCACCACCACCTTCGACCTCGGGCACGACGAGATGGTGCTGGTGCGCGACATCGAGCTGTGGTCGATGTGCGAGCACCACCTCGTGCCGTTCACCGGGGTCGCCCACGTCGGCTACATCCCGGCCCGGTCGGGCAAGATCACCGGGCTGTCCAAGCTGGCCCGGCTCGTCGACGTCTACGCCAAGCGCCCCCAGGTGCAGGAGCGGCTGACCACCCAGGTGGCCGACGCGTTGATGCGCATCCTGGAGTCGCGCGGGGTGATCGTGGTGATCGAGGCCGAGCACCTGTGCATGACCATGCGCGGGGTCAAGAAGGCCGGAGCGCGCACGATCACGTCCGCGGTGCGAGGGACGATGCGGACCAATGCCGCCACCCGTGCCGAGGCAATGGCGCTGATCCACCGCAACAGGTGAGATCCCTGGAGCTCAGCCGGTACTTCACCCGAGGACTGGCGGCGTTCGCGGCGGCGGGTGCGCTGGTGGCGGCCGTCCTCGTCTGGGGCCCGTTCGGCGGCGATGCCGGCCAGGCGGCGGCGCCGCGCGCCGGGCGCCGCGGCAGAACGCCCCAACATCGTCCTCATCCTCACCGACGACCTCAGCGTCGAGGAGATGAAGTACCTGCCCAAGACCCAACGCCTGCTGGGCGAGCAGGGGGTGACGTTCAGCGACTTCACCGCCCCCCAACCCCTGTGCTGCCCCTCGCGAGCGCAGCTCCTCACCGGCCAGTACGCCCAGAACAACGGCGTACGGCACAACGACGGTCCGCTGGGCGGCTATCAGGCCTTCTCGCCGCAGACGGCGCTGCCGGTGTGGTTGCAGGACGCGGGCTACGCGACCGCCATGGTCGGCAAGTACCTCAACGGCTACACCGGTCCCGACCTGCAGGCGCTGCCCGAGCGCGGCACCGAGATCGGGTGGGACCACTGGGACCCGACGGTGCGGCGGATCTACCAGTACCTCGGCTTCACCCAGTTCGCCGACGGTGCCCTGGTGCGACCCGGCGAGTACCACACCGACTACGTCGCCCGGCGAAGCCGCGAGCTCATCACCGACCTCGCCGCCGACGAGCGGCCGTTCTTCCTCTGGTCCTCCTTCGTGGGGCCGCACGGGCGCTGCAGACCTGCAGCCGAGACCACCGGTGGCTGCGACGGACCTCCGCTGGTGGCACCGCGTGACCGTGGCCGCTACGTCGACGAGCGCCCCGCCAGCCTGGACAAGGCGTCGTTCGCCGACACCGACGTGAGCGACGTGCCGAAGTTCCTCGACCGTCCCGCGGTGTCCGAGCTCGAGATGCGCTACCTCCAGACCAAGCGCGCCGGCGCCCTGGTGGCTGTCGACGACGCCGTGGCCGGGATCGTGCGCACGCTGAAGCGGGCCGGCGAGCTCGAGTCCACGCTGCTGGTCTTCACCAGCGACAACGGCTACCTCCTCGGTGAGCACCGCTACGTCGGCAAGGTGCTCGGCTACGAGGAGTCGGTGCGTGTGCCGCTGCTGATGCGTGGCCTGGGGCTGCCCCGCGGAGTCACCGACGCGCAGACCGGGGCGATGATCGACCTCGCTCCCACCTTTGCGGTTCTGGCCGGGGCGACCCCGCTGGTGGAGGTCGACGGCCACCCGTTGGTCGTGCGCCGCGGGCCCGAGGCCGCTCTGGCCGACGAGCGGACGCTGCTGCTGCTGGCCGGCACCGACAACCTGGCCCGGTATCCCAGCGGCTGGTGGTTCCGCGGCGTGCGGACAGCCCGCTACACCTATCTCCGCTACGAGCTCGGTGGCTTCGTCGAGCTCTACGACCGTGAGCTGGACCCGTTCGAGGTGACCAACGTGGCCGACGACCCCCGCTACACACGCACGCGCTTCGAGCTCGCCCAGCGGCTGGTCGCCCTTCGCGACTGCGCCGGCGCCGCGTGCGACCAGGACCTCGGCGCAGTGCCGGGACCCGAGGGCCCCGGACGGTGAGCGAGTCGAGGAGCGAGCCCAGGGCGGTGCCCCTCGCCTGGTTGCGAGCCCAGCTCGCAACGGGGGACACCTCGGTCGGCATCGTGGCGCGCGGGCCCGTCGACCTGGCTCCGTTGAGCGCGGCCGGGATCCACGCGCGCGCCCACACCCTCGACGGCGACCACAATCGTCTCCACGAGGACCTTGCCGCGAGCGGGCGCCACGACGTCCTGCTCGACCTGGCGCAGGGCCCGGGGACCGCCGCCCGGATCGCGCTCCTGCTCCCTCACGTACGGCGCGGGGGACGGCTGCTGGTGCTCCTGCCCCGGGCCGAGGCCGCGCGAGGTGCGGTGCTGACGCTGCTCGACGACGTACGACGGCTGCGCGCCGGCGAGGACGGCGACCTCGTGCCGCCGGCCCGGGTCCGCGACACCCGGCCCTATCCCGAGCGGGACCGCCACGCTCTCGCTGCCTCGATCGGCCAGGTCGACCTCGACGACAACCGGCTCACCCTCACCATGGACGTGGCCACGTGGAGCGTGGTCCACGAGTCCCGCTTCGATGCGTTCCTGAAGCGCTCGCCGCACCTCGGGCAGGTGCTGCACACGGTGCCGGCGGCATCGTGGGAGCCGGCGGTGCCCAGCACGAGCAACCGGCCCGACGAGGAGCCTGTCGGACGGGTCAGCGCCCCGCCGCTGTCGCTGCGGTCCTTTCCGGACGTGCTCGTCGTGCGCGGCAACGTCGCTCGACGCTGGGGGGTGGTGCTGCCCCAGGCCTTCCGCAACCCGGTGCGCCGGCGTCCACGCACGCCGCTGCTCGCCGACTGGCTCCCCGGGGCGGTACGCGACCCGGAGCACCCGGACCCCGAACCGTTGGCGGGCACCTACCTGCACGCCGACAACATCCTGCGAGGGCACTTCGGGCACGCGATGACCGAGCAGCTCTCGCACCTGTGGGCGTGGGAGCGCGCGTGCGCCGACCACCCGGATCTCCGGCTCCTGGTCGACGTGTCGCGCCAGCCACTGGCGGAGTGGGAGCTGGTGCTGCTCGAGGCTGCGGGAGTGCCGCGCGACCGGGTGCACGGCAGCACCGGGCCGGTGCAGGTCGAACGGCTGCTGTCGACGACGCCGGGCTACGCGATCGGCCGCTACATCCACCCTGAGCTGCGCTCGCTCTACCGCCGCGTCGGTGACGCGTTGGCCGCCGACGCGGGACCCGGACCAGGACCAGGACCAGGACCAGGTGAGGGTCCGCGACCGCAGCGGCTGTTCCTCACTCGCCGGGGCGCCAAGCGCGCCTGCCGCAACCAGCACGAGGTCGAGGCAGCGTTCGTGGAGCACGGCTTCACGGTCGTCGCGCCCGAGGAGCACCCCCTGCCCGAGCAGGTCGCGCTGGTCCGCGCCGCCGAGGTGGTGGCCGGCTTCGGAGGCAGCGGGCTGTTCCACATTGCTCTCGACGACCGCCCCACGCCCGTGGTCGCCCTCGCCTCGGACAACTACCCGCTCGCCAACGAGCGGCTGCTGTGCGCGCTCCACGGTCACCCGCTCACGGTGGTCCGCGGCGTCCCCGACGTCGGTGCGGAGCCTGGTCGTGGGTTCAGCGAGGCGGCGTTCCACTCCGACTTCACCGTCGACCTCGGTGACCTCGAACGTGCCCTGGACTCAGTGACCGCGCGCCACTAGGGCCAGGGCCGGCGACACCGCTCGGTCGGTCACGCGCCCGGCGGCTCGTCCACGAGCCCACCCCTATGCTGTGGGTCGTGAGAATCGTCCTGCATGCCGGCCTGCACAAGTCGGCGACGACGTTCACACAGAGCTTCTGGGCGCAGGTCTACGGCGAGCCGGGCGACACCTGGTACCCGGTGCGTGAGGGCCAGGGGCCTTCGGGCCATCAATACCTCTTCCGCCCCTTCCTGCGAGCGTTCACGCTCGGTGACGACCCGGACCTGGTGCTGGCCTCGTTGACGGCCCGACCGGAGTCGGAGACGTTGGTCGACGTCGTGGCCCGAGCAGAGCAGGAGGGCGTCCAGACGCTGCTGCTCTCCTCCGAGGACCTCGACCGCGTGCAGCAGGCAGACCTCCCTGACCTGCTGGCCGCGCTGGGAGCGCACGAGACGACGTTGCTCCTCACCGTGACCCGCCCGGTGCACCGGTGGTGCGCCAACTGGCAGACGATGGTGCGGCGCGGGCTCAGCGAGAGCCCGCGGGGGGCGGCGCGCCAGATCGAGCGGGTCGCGGCGCTGACGCCCGGGCGCCTGGAGGAGCTCGCCCGCTGGTTCCCGGCGTCGCGGAGGGTCGTCCGCATCGTCGAGACCGACCCGCCGGAGCCGGACCTGCCGCGCGACCTCGCGCGCATCCTCGGCCTGCCCGACCCCGGCTCGCAGCCGCAAGCCCTGTCACGCAACGTCTCCCTCGGGGTCGACATCGAGGTGCTGCGCCGGATGAACCAGGCAGACCTGAGCATCGGCACCTTCCGCGGCGGCGCAGCGCGTCTCGCCGCACTTCGTGGCGACGGGTTCACGTATCGCGACGTCGAGGGGCTCGCCGCCGACTACGCGCTCAGCGAGACCTGCTGGGAGGCTGCGCGCGTCGAGCAGGAGCTCCTGGCGCGGCCGCCGGCTGACCTCGAGACCGAGGTCCACGACCCGCACGACCTGCTCGCGAGGTGGCTCGACCCCACACCGCCGCCCTGGTACGTCCAGGTGAGCCAGCAGGAGGCCGTCGTCGCTGAGCTCGACGACCTGCCGGACACCGGTGAGCAGTACTGGCGGGTGCGGCAGGAGCGCTCCGCCTACCAGGCTCTGCTCGACAAGGCCGAGCAGCAGGTCAAGCGGGTCCTTCGCCGGACCAAGAAGCAGGCGGCGGCGCGGATCGCCGATCTCGAGCAACAGGTCCGAGACCTCGGCGGCGACCCGGAGCGAGCCCCCGGCGGCCGGACCCGCATCACTAGACTGCGCCCGTGATTGTTTCGGAGTCGGCCCGGATGCTCTTCGTGCACGTGCAGAAGACCGGCGGGACCTCGCTGGAGTCCTTGATCCTGGACAACGTGGACGGAGCGCGCCGCGACATGTCGTTGCGGGGCGACAAGCACTCGACGTTGCCCACGATCCTCAAGGCCCACCCGGAGTACACCGACTTCTTCATCTTCGGCTTCGTGCGCAACCCCTGGGCGCGGATGCTGTCGTGGCACCTGATGATCAAGCGGCGCGAGCGGCACCCCGATCGGCTGGCGACGCACCCCTTCTGGCGCGGTGTGTCGGAGCGCTACCCCGACTTCGAGTCGTTCGTCATGGACGCGCCGGCGGAGTTCGACCGGTTGGCCCGCCCGCAGCTGGACTACCTGCGCTACCAGGACCGCCGCGCGGACTTCATCGGACGCACCGAGCACATGGACGCCGACATCGCCCAGATCGCAGCCCGGCTCGGGCTGCCGCCCCAGCCGGTGGTCCCGCACAAGAACCGAGGCAAGCCCCGGTCCTACCAGGACCAGTACACCCCGCAGATGCGCGACCGGGTCGCCGAGATGTTCGCCGTCGACATCGAGGAGTTCGGCTACACCTTCGAGGAGTGAGGCTCGGTCCCGGCTCAGAGCACGTGGCGTGCGTGCGGCCACCAGCGAGCGATGTCGAGCTGGGGCATCCGTTCGGCCACCCCGCGGTAGGTGTCGGCGTAGTGCTCGGCGACCAGCCGCGCGACGTCCTCGGGAAGGCCGTCGTCGGCGCGCGGTGAGGAGTTGCGCGGGGTGTCGAGCCGCGGTTCGCGGAAGGGCAGCCGGACGAGCGAGGCGACCGCGCGTGACTGCGAGTCGTCGTGGAAGAGGTTCTCGAAGAGGCCGACGTGCACCTGCTCGGGGGTGAAGGCAGCCTGGAGCGCGTCGAGGGTCTGGTGGTACTGGGTGCGCAGCCAGTAGGGGTTGTCGCCGTGGCGGTGCAGCAGCTCGGCATCGCTGCCCTCCGGGAACCGCTCGGGCTTGCGGTGGGTCTTCATCCGGATGTGGGAGTAGATCCGCTCGACGGGGTCGCGCA
The DNA here is from genome assembly GCA_963760515.1 of uncultured Actinomycetota bacterium. Classification (GTDB taxonomy): domain Bacteria; phylum Actinomycetota; class Actinomycetes; order Propionibacteriales; family Nocardioidaceae; genus Nocardioides. Next base: position 634,323 of record CAVXDL010000006.1, on the reverse strand, counting down.
TCAAGAAGACCGCCACGGTCCGCAGACCGCGTCGGTCGAAGCGCGCCGCGATGTCGCGCATCCGTTCTGCCGAGAGCATGGCGTAGTCGGGGGTGAGGTCCCCGGTGGCGCGCACCGGGCCACGACGCTGGGCTAGACCGGCGAAGTAGTCGAAGTAGAGCTCGGGATCGGCGTACATCGCGGCGGTGTGCAGGGCCCGAGGATCGGCCTGCTCGCCGTTGCGGATCGCCTCCAGCGCCGTGGTGGCGCGGGTGACCATGCGCCGGGTGATCCACGCCTCCGACGGCAGGTCGAGGGCGTCGAAGAGGTGGTACTCCTTGCGGTAGCCGGAGTCGTAGTGGGGGGAGGAGTTCAGGTAGTTCGACAACCACGTCGTGCCGGCCTTCTGGGCGCCTGTGCCCAGCACGAAGGTGGGACGTGGGCGGGCCTTGCGCGAGCCCGGCCGGCGTTCGGGGACGGAGGTCTCGGAGGCAGCGGCGGACCGGGGCGAGACCCCGGCGCGGAGGCGGAGGCGGCGCACGGCCGCCACGGTAGCAGCGCCCCCGTCGTCCTCAGGTCGTACCTTCTGGCGCCGATGGACGTTGTACCTGTGAGGCAGCCGCCTTGAGAGCCGTGTCCCCCACCCCCAGGAGCCCCCACCTCCATGCCGAGACGTGCCTTGCTCGCCCTCGTGTCCATGCTCGCCCTGGGCCTGACCGGTCTCGGTCCGGCGTCCTCGCTCGGCGCAGCCGACGTTGCCCAGGCTGCCCAGACGATCGACCACGCCTCGATGCCGCCGGTGCAGCTGCGGGTGGTCGACCACAACATCGAGCACAACAAGCGAGCGCTCAAGCGTGCGGTCCAACGGGTCCGCAAGGTGCGCGCGCAGGTCGTGACGCTCCAGGAGATCTGCTGGTGGCAGGCCGAGGAGCTGCGGCGGCAGCACCCCCAGTGGACGGTGGCGTGGAAGCGCGAGCAGACCAGCAACTGGTGCACCCGACGTGCCGGTGACCTCGGCCCGATCCCCACCGGCAAGGAGTACAAGGACATCGGCAACGTCGCCATCTGGACCGGCGGCGCGAGCGGTGTCATCTCGCGGTTCACCTTCGAGCACCAGCTCGACCGCACGCGCACCAAGGGTATGGCCTGCGTCTCGTGGGAGGCCGGCGCGGTGCACCGCGCGTGCTCCCTGCACCTGCTCTCGGCCGACAAGCCCGAGAGCCGCCGGCTGATCCGGCTCCGCCAGGCACGCGAGGTGCACCGCATCACCGTCGGCTGGGTGCGCAAGCACGAGCTCGTCGTCCTCGGTGGTGACTTCAACAGCCAGCCCTACAAGGACCCGCTCGACTACATCTACGACTTCCGGGGCCGCGGCGACTTCCGTGAGGCCACTCCCTGCAAGTTCCGGCGTCGGGACTGCCGCCGTTCGCAGGTGACCTTCGACGGAGGGCGCACCAAGATCGACTACATCTTCTTCTCCTCCAACCGGATGTCGCCGCGCGCTGAGCGCTCGCTGGAGATCTTCCCGACCCCCTCCGACCACCACCTGCTCAGCGGCTGGGCCTACGTCGACGCGACCCCGCGCTAGCCGGTCGGGTCGAAGCGGCCCGCGATAGGTTCAGCAGTGTGAGCACCCCTACGTCGTGGAGCCCGGCGGCGGCGCCGCTGCGGCGACCGCTGGTGATGGGGGTGGTCAACGTGACGCCGGACTCGTTCTCCGACGGCGGGCGGCACGCCGACAGCAGCGGAGCGATCGACCACGGACGGGCCCTGCGCGCCGACGGGGCGGACGTGCTCGACATCGGCGGCGAGTCCACCCGTCCCGGGGCCACCCGGCCCCTGGTCGGTGAGGAGCTCGACCGGGTCGTGCCGGTGATCACCGCGCTTGCAGGCGACGGTGCGCTGGTCTCGGTCGACACCATGCGGGCCGAGGTCGCCGAGGCGGCGCTGAGCGCCGGAGCGAGGATCGTGAACGACGTCTCCGGAGGTCTTGCCGACCCGCGCATCCTCGACGTCGTCGCTGCCCACGGCGCGACGTACGTCGCCATGCACTGGCGCGCGCACAGCGACCGGATGAACGACCTCGCGGTCTACGACGAGCCCGGCGGGGTCGTGGCCGCGGTGCGCGACGAGCTGAGCGCGCGGGTGGCGGCCATCCGCGCCGCCGGCATCGCCGACGACCGTGTGGTCCTGGACCCGGGCCTGGGTTTCGCGAAGCGTGCCGAGCACAACTGGGAGCTGCTGGCCGGCCTCGACGAGCTCGCTGCGCTGGGCTTCCCGCTGCTGGTGGGTGCCAGCCGCAAGTCCTTCCTCGGCGCGCTGCTGGCCGACGGGGCGGGCGCGCCACGATCCGTCGACGAGCGGGAGGTGGCCGGTCACGCCCTGACCCTGGTGCTCGCGCAGCGAGGCGTCTGGGGGGTCCGGGTGCACGACGTACGAGGCACCCGTGATGTGCTTCGGGTGTGGGAACAGACCCGACCGGCACCCGGCGCGACCGGACACGGCCCTGCGAGTGCGGCGCATGACTGACGAGCTCGCCATCCTCGGGATCGAGTGTTTCGGGCACCACGGCGTGTTCGACTTCGAGAAGCGCCAGGGCCAGAGGTTCATGGTCGACCTGGTCATCGGGATCGACACCACAGCGGCGGCTGCCTCCGACGACTTGCGCGACACTCTCGACTACGGGAGTCTCGTGACCTCGGTGAAAGCCGCCGTGGAGAAAGATCCGGTCGACCTGATCGAGACCCTCGTCCAGCGGATCGCGAACGTCTGCCTGACCGACGTTCGTGTTGAATGGGCCCGGGTGTCCGTTCACAAGCCGGACGCCCCCATTGACGCGACGTTCTCGGACGTCGTGCTCACGATCACTCGAAAGCGCGAGGGCACCCGTGACTGAGACCCCCAACCCCAACATCATCGACGCCGACACCCTGACAGGGGAGATGCGTCCGATCCGGAGGGTCGTGCTGTCCCTGGGCTCCAACCTGGGGGAGCGCCTGTCGACCCTCCAGGGAGCCGTGGACGCGATCGCCGACACCCCCGACGTGTGGGTGACGAGCGTGTCGCCGGTCTACGAGACCGAGCCGGTCGACTGCCCGCCCGGCTCCAAGAACTTCCTGAACGCCGTCGTGCTCGCCGACACCACCCTGGCGGCCAACCGGCTCATGGAACGCGCTCAGGCCATCGAGGACGCCTTCGACCGCGAGCGCGGCGACGCGGCGAACGCCCCGCGCACGCTCGACGTCGACCTCATCGTGGTCGGCGACCGGCGCAGCGACACCGAGGCGCTGCGCCTGCCGCACCCTCGCGCTGCCGAGCGGTCCTTCGTGCTCAAGCCCTGGTTCGACCTGGAGCCCGACGCCGAGCTCCCGGGACACGGCGCGATCGCCGAGCTGCTGGCCGGCCTCGGCACCGATGGCCTGGTCCTGCGTGAGGACCTCACGCTGGACGTCGAGTAACGAGCGCCAGGACCCACTTCTCGTGACCGAGGGCGGCAACCTGCGTCCGACGTCGCCGGTGGTGCTGGTGCTGTGGTCCCTCGCCGGTCTCGTGATCGGCTGGTTGGCCCACCCGGTCACCGACCGGTTCGGCACCCCGCCGGTCATCGGCTGGAGCCAGTCGGTGCTGCTCCTGCTCGTCGCCGCGATCGTGGGCGCCACGGCTTGGGCGACGTGGCGGGTGGTGCACGTGCGCGGTGGCCGGCTCCTGTCCCACCAGGCCGTCAACCGGCTGGTGCTGGCGCGCGCGTGCGCGCTCGTCGGCGCGGCGGTGGGCGGTGCCTACCTGGGGTACGGACTGAGCTGGATCGGGGACCCGGCCGAGCTCGCCGACGAGCGGCTGGTCCGCTCCCTGGTCGCGGCGCTGGCCGGTGCCGTGATCGTGGTCACGGCACTGCTGCTGGAGCGTGCGTGTCGGGTGCCTGACGACCGGCCGCGCTGAGCTGGGTCGAGGCGTGGTCGAGCCGATCTGACTACGGCGCGGCTCCGCCTGCTCGGGCTGCTGCGCTCCTAGGGTGACTGCCATGACTTCCCCGTCAGCTCGACCTGCCCGACGTCGCCAGCGCTCCACGCGCATGGTCGTCGCGGTGGGCTTCCTGTCTCTGGCTGCGCTCGGCGTCCTCGGCGCAGCCCTCAGCGGCTCCTGGCTCCTCGCCACGATCGCCGCTGCCGTCGCGACTGCTCTGGGCATCGCGGCCGTCCGCATCACTCACCGTGAGCTCCTCGACAGCCGCCGCGACGCCGCACGCGACCGCGCCGAGCAGGCCCGGGCCTACCGGGTGATCACCGAGGTCCGCACTGCCGAGCAGGCCCTGTACGTCGCCGAGACATCCGGTCGCATGAAGCGGCACGAAGCCACCATCTCGCGTCTGGAGGGCCGTCTGGCCGCGGCCGCCGACGAGCTCACCGAGGCCCAGCGCACGATCGACGCCGAGCGCCGCCAGGCCCAGACCGTGCAGCGGGAGCGCGACCGCTTCGCATCGCGCCTCGACGAGGCCGAGGAGCGCGCTGCGCTGGCCATCGTGCGCGTGGTCGAGCTCGAGAACGAGCTCGACGTGGTGCGCTCGCAGTGGCAGGCCGAGCAGGTCGCGCCGCAGCGCAAGCGCGCCTGACACTAAGGTGGCCGTGTGGGAAATGACGGTCAGCAGCAATGGCGGGTAGCGGCGCCTGAGGATTCCCGCTTCGAGAGTGACCCCGAGGAGCTCGTCGCCGAGCCGCCTCCAGAGCTCGAGGACGGGTGGGAGATCGGGACGCCCGACCCCGCCAACCTCTCCGACCTCGCTCGGTTGACCCACCTCCTGCGCGCCCACGAGCGTCACGGGCGTGGCTGGGCCGGCGCCAGCGTCGACGACGTCCTGGTGGAGGTGTCCGAAGAGGGCCTGCGCACCCGCGAGAACGTCGTCGTGCGCGACGACAAGGGCGAGATCAAGGCCTGGGGCAGCGTCCACGACCGCGCCGGCGGGCGGATGCTGTTCGTGCACATCGTCGAGCGGGAGCTGCCCGACCGGGTCGCGCGCGCCTGCTCCGACGTGCTCTTCGAGTGGGCGGTGGGCCAGGCCAAGGCCGTGGGTGCGGCCCGCGGGCTCGACGTCCAGCAGATCGACACCGGGGCGTTCGAGGACGACCCGCGACAGCACGAGTGGTTGTCCGGGGCCGGTTTCGAGCTGGTGCGCACCTGGTGGCAGATGAACCGGCCGGTCGAGGCCTCCGAGGCCGACCTCGTCGAGTCGCCCGACCTGTGGGAGGACCGCGGCGTCCGCTACCGCAAGGTGCGCCGCGCCGGCACCGGCCTGCCCGACGAGGACGACCTGCGCGACGTCCACGACATCCTCGAGGAGGCCTTCCTCGACCACTTCAACTCGTGGGAGGAGACCTTCGACGAGTTCGTCTACCGGCTGCGCGAGGACCCCGGCCACCGCTGGGACCACTGGTGGCTCGCCGAGATCGTCGACGTGCCCGAGGGCGAGCGTCCGATCCCCGCAGGCGCCCTGGTCGGCACCGTCTCCGAGGGAGGCTCGGGGCCCGACGGCTCCTACGTCTCCTACATCGGGGTCGTGAAGGCCGCCCGCGGCCGCGGCGTGGGCAAGGGCCTGCTCCGCACGATCATCGCCGACGCCGCCTCGCGCGGCCGGGACCGTGTCGGCCTCGAGGTCGACGCCGACTCCTCGACCGGAGCCGATGGGCTCTACGTGTCGATGGGGTGGAAGACCAAGTACGTCACGCAGTCGTGGCACCGCGACGTGCCGGTCGACTGATCGGCGTCGAGGCGGCGGGAGTTTCACCAGTTATGTGGTGGAACTCCTGCTTTCCCTACGAACCTTCGTGACAGAAGCGGGAGTTCCTCCAGTTATGTGGTGAAACTCCTGCTTCCCCTACGAACCTTCGTGACAGAAGCGAGAGTTTCACCAGTCAACTGGTGAAACTCCCGCGACGTCAGCGCCAGCCTCAGATCAGGCCCTTGTCCTTCAGCCAGTCCTCGGCAGCGGTCGCAGCAGAGGCCTTCTCGTCACCCTCGACACGATCACGCAGCGCGATCAGGTCATCGGTGGTGAGCTCGGCGGAGACCGCGTTCAGCACCTCGGCAAGCTTGTCGGAGTAGACCTTCTCGGACAGGAGCGGCACGACGTTCTGCGCCGAGATCATCGCCTCGGGGTCCTCGAGCACGACGAGGTCCTCGGTGACGATGGCCGGCGAGGTGGTGTAGATGTCGGCCACCTGCACCGAGTCGTCGACGAGCGCCTTGACGGTGTCGGGGCCGCCGAAGTCCTCGATCGGCACGAACTTCACGTCCTTGACGCCGTAGACCGAGTCGAGGCCGGGGATGCCGTAGCCCAGCTCGCCGAACTGAGGGTTGGCACCGAGCTTGAACGGCTCGAGAGCCGACAGGTCGCCGATGGAGGTCAGGTCGTTGGCCTCGGCGGTGGCCTTGGTGACGACGTAGGCGTCCTTGTCCTCGGCCTCGGCCGAGTCGAGCACGCGCAGCTCGTCGGCGGCGACTGCATCGCCCAGGGCGCCGTCGACCTCCTCGGTCGTGCGCTCGGTGTACTCGGTGTCGTAGTAGGCGAGCAGGTTGCCGTTGTACTCGGGGATCAGGTTGATGGAGCCGTCCTGGAGCGCCGGGATCGTCTGCTGGCGCGGACCGATGGCGAACTTCTTCTCGACGTCGAAGCCCTCGGCCTCCAGCGCCTGCGCGTAGATCTCGCCGAGGATCTCGCTCTCGGGGAAGGCGAAGGAACCGACCACGACGGTGTCGCCGGAGGCAGCCTCGTCCGAAGGTCCGGTCGGGTCGTCGGAGGCGCAGGCACCGAGTGACAGTGCGAGGCCGAGACCTGCGACAGCGGCGCCGAAGCGGCGGAGCGGAGAGTTGGACATGTGAGCTTCCCTTCGTTTCACGCGTTCTCGGGCGTGCGCGGCCGTGGTGACCGACTGGTGCGACGTCGTGCCGCGGCGGGTGGTGCGGTGTTTCCTCGGCTAGCGGTGAGCCGCTGGGCGAGTGCGAAGAGGCCGTCGACAGCGAGGGCCAGGGCGGTGACGAGCAGGGCGCCACCGAGGATGAGGTCGTAGTCGTTGAGGCCGATGCCGCTGGTGATGACCCGTCCGAGCCCGCCCAGTCCGGCGTACGACGCAATGGTGACAGTGGCGATGACCTGCAGCGTCGCGGCGCGCAGGCCGCCGACGATGAGCGGAAGGCCCAGCGGGATCTCGACCTGCACCAGGATCTGCCACTCGGTCATCCCGTTGGCCCGAGCGGCGTCGATCGTCTGGCGGTCGACCGACTCCAGCCCGGAGTAGGCGCCGGCCAGGATCGAGGGGATGGCCAGGATGACGAACGCGATGGTGGCGCCGACGATGGGTGCGGTGTCGTAGGACAGCCAGTAGCCGAAGACCATCAGCAGGAAGTAGAGCACCCCCAGCGTGGGCAGGGCGCGCATGGAGCCGGTGAAGGCGATGACGAACTGACGTCCGCGACCGGTGTGGCCGATGTAGCACCCGAGGGGAAGCGCGATGCGGTCGCGATCACCATCGAGACCGCGGTGTACTGCAGGTGCTCGAGGAGCCGGTCCTGGATCGGGAGCGGACTCCGACTCCCGGCCTCCCAGTGGGTCGGGTCGAAGATCCAGCGCAGGGCGCTGAGGAAGAGCTCCATCAGCTACCTCCGCCCGCCGTAGCCGGGACTCGCGGCCAGCCGCATCGCTTCCTTGCCGGGGAAGGCGCGCTGCTGGGCTCGGCGTCGAGCGCGTCGCGACGTGGGCCCGGTCGGCCGGTTCCACGGCATCAGCAGCTTGCCGAGCGCGACGATGAGCACGTCGAAGACCAGCGCGATCAACAGGCTGACCACGATGCCGACCACGACCTCCTCGAGGATGCCGCGCTGCTTGCCGTTCTGGAAGAGGTACCCGAGGTTGCGCGAGCCGATGATGACGCCCACCGACACGAGCGCGATGGTGCTCACCGACACGACGCGGATGCCCGCGAGCAGCACCGGCCCGGCGAGTGGCAGCTCGACACGGAAGAAGCGGGCACGAGGTGAGTAACCCACCGCGGTGGAGGCGTCGATGGTGGTGACATCGACCGAGGCGAGAGCATCGGCCGCTGACCGAGCCATGATCGCGACCCCGTAGATCGTGAGGGCGACGACGAGGTTGGTGTCGTCGAGGACGCGGGTGCCGATCAGCAGCGGCAGGATCACGAAGAGAGGCAGCGAGGGGATCGTGTAGAGCAGGCTGCCCCCGGTGATCACCACGGCACGCAGGACGGCGTTGCGGTTGGCCAGCCAACCGAGCGGGATCGAGAGCACGAAGCTCAGCACGATGGGCAGGATCGCCAGCTGGACGTGAGCGAGCGTGAGCTCCCAGATCAGGTCCAGGTTGGCGCGCGTCCACCTCACGACGCGACGCCGTCCTCGTCCAGGACGCCGATCGGGCGACCGTCCTCGTCGACCACGAGCGTTGCTCCCTGGGCGCCGTCGGAGCCCGGACGTTGCTGGAGGCGGAGCCGGCGCTTGCCCTTGTCGGCGCCGACGAACGTCGCGACGAAGTCGTCGGCCGGGTGGGCGAGGATCTCGGCGGGGGTGCCGGCCTGGGCGATGATGCCGCCCTTGCGGAAGATCACCACCTGGTCGGCGAGCAGGAACGCCTCGTCGATGTCGTGGGTCACGAACACGATCGTCTTGCCGAGCTCGCGTTGGAGCCGGTTGAGCTCGGTCTGCAGGTCGGTGCGCACGATCGGGTCGACCGCGCCGAACGGCTCGTCCATGAGCAGGATGTTGGGGTCGTCGGCCAGGGCCCTGGCGACCCCGACCCGCTGCTGCTGCCCGCCGGAGAGCTGGCTGGGGTAGCGCCGGGCGAGCGAGCGGTCGAGCCCCACCTTGTCGAGCAGCTCGAGGGCGGCCTTGCGGGCCTGGGCCTTCGGCACGCCGTTGAGCACCGGCACGGTCGCCACGTTGTCGATCACCCGTCGGTGCGGCAGCAGGCCGGAGGCCTGCAGCACGTAGCCGATGCTGCGCCGCAGCTCGACCTTGTTGCGGGCCGCGATGTCGTCGCCGTCGATCGTGATCCGCCCCGCGGTGGGGTCGACCATGCGGTTGATCATCCGCAGCAGGGTGGTCTTGCCGCAGCCCGACGAGCCGACGAACACGGTCGTCTTGCGCGACGGGATGACGAAGCTGAAGTCCTCGACCGCCACGGTGCCGTCGGGGAACTGCTTGGTCACCGACTCGAACTCGATCATCTCAAGGACTCGATCCGTCGCAGGGAGGTGGTCTGGGCGGGGTGGGGAGCGGCCGTGGTGGTCGACCACAGTAGCCAACTCGCCCGGACAGGGTGGGGCACGACCGATCAGTGTTGCCCATCGCGTCGTGCTCCGGACCACCCTTGTGGTGGGGGGTCGTCCGGGCCGACGCGCGCCTCAGCGCTCGGAATCGCGGACGGCGAGGGCCGCGCGGTCGATCGAGGTGTGGTCGAGACCGGGGATGTCCAGCCGGGTCCCGTGGTCGTCCTCGACCCGTGGCGGCCGCTCGCCGGCGGGCAGCGAGGCGACGTAGGTCATCACCAGCTCGGCGTCCGCACGACGGCCGTGCTCGACCAGCCACCCGGTGAGCCGGTGCACCGGCGGCAGGATGCTGTGCACCAACGAACGGGCGGCGAAGAGCTCGCGCACGCCGGCTTCGAGCAGGCGGTACCACTCGTCGTCGCAGCCCGGGATCTGCACGAAGTACTGGTGCAGGTCACCGGGCAGGACCCGGTCGGTGAAGACCGCGCTGACCTTGCGTGAGCCGTACTCGGTGACGAGGTCGCGCGAGATCCGCTTGGTGGCCCACCGGTCCTCGAGGTCGGCCAGCGACGAGCGCTGCTGGGTGATCGAGGACCCGTCGGCGCGCATGCGCCAGTGATAGACGATGTCGGGGATCACCCCGATGCTGCGGGCCTCCAGGAACGCGCGCGTCAGCGTGGGCTGGTCCTCGTAGCGGCTGTCCTCGAGCCAGGACAGGCCGGTCTCGTCCCAGAACCGGCGTCGGTAGAGCTTGTTCCACGCGAACACGTCGCCGAGGAGCTCGGGCAGGTCGTCGATGACCCCGTCGCGCCGGGTCCGGTGGAGCCGCCGCATCCAGGGCGGCTCGACGTAGTGGTCGCCGGCATACCAGCGCGCGATGGACCCGGTCACCAGGTCGGCGCCGGTGCGGTGCAGCTGGCGGTGCAGTGCGGTGTAGGAGCCAGGGGGCACGACGTCGTCGGAGTCGGCGAACGTGATCAGCTCGCCGGTCGTGTGGCGCAGCCCCTCGTTGCGGGCCGCCCCGAGCCCGCGGTTGGCGATGTGCACCACGCGCACGCGAGGGTCGCGGGCGGCATAGGAATCGGCGATCGCGCCGGAGGAGTCGGGGGAGCCGTCGTCGACGACGACGACCTCGAGGTCGGGGTGGTCCTGGCCGAGGAGGCTGTCGAGGCACGAAGGCAGGTAGTCCTCGACGTCGTAGACCGGCACCACGACGCTGATCCGCGGCGCGCGTCGCCTCGGCCACTTCATGGCCGGAGGCTACCGGCCACTAATGTGATCGGCGTGAGTGACCCGAGCAGCGTCGAGCCCGCCGACTACCCCCGCAAGGTCCTCTTCGTGGCCGGAGCAGGACGCAGCGGCACCAGCACCATGGCCGGCCTGATGCAGATCCTCGGCCTGCACGTGCCGCGCCCCGAGGTCCCGGCCGACGCCACCAACCCCAAGGGCTTCAGCGAGCCGCAGTGGGTCGTCGACCACCACGACCGGCTGCTGAAGGAGGCGTTGGTGCAGGTCTCCGACTCGCGTCCCGACGCGTGGTTCGAGACCGGACGGGTCAGCACCCGTGAGCCCGAGCGCATCGCGACCGCAGCCTGGCTCGAGGAGCACTTCGCGGTGAGCTCCGAGCTCGTCGTCAAGGACCCGCGGCTGAGCTGGTTCCTCGCTCTGTGGCGCGTCGCCGCGGTGCGCGTGGGTGCCACCCCGGTGTTCGCCACCATGCTGCGCCCACCGGCCGAGGTGGTCGGCAGCAAGCAGACCTACTACGCCAACAAGCTGGGCTCGGCGCACCTGGCGGCCTCCTGGCTCAACATGCTGCTCCACACCGAGCGCGGCACGCGTGAGTCGGTGGCCGACGGCGGCCGCGTCTTCGTGCGGTACGCCGACCTGCTCGAGGACTGGACCCGCACCACGATGCACGTGGGGGAGCGGCTCCAGCTCCAGCACGTGCTGCACGCCAACTCCGAGCAGATCCGTGACGGGCACCGCTTCGTCGACCCGTCCCTGCGCCGGATGGCCCAGAGCCTGGACGACCTGCACCTGCCGCGACGCCTGCACGAGCTGACCGCCGAGACCTGGCAGGAGCTCAACAAGCTCGCCGAGCCCGACGGGGACACCCCCGAGGTGCACACCGCCCTCGACCAGCTCCGCGAGGCCTACACCGACCTGTACGCCGAGTCCGAGGCGATCTCGCGTTCCTCGGTGGTGGCCACCGAGCAGCGGCTCAAGAAGCAGGGCAAGGGCCCGGGCCCGGGCCCCGGTGCCGGTGGGCCCGGTGCCGCGGCGGGCGACGCTCCTGCCCACGCGGCCGACAAGATCCCGCACGGCTTGCGTGCCGCCGTACCTGCACCGGTGCGGCGTGGCCTGCGCAAGCTGGCCGGCAAGGAACGTCCGTGACCGCCGCAGGGGGTCCGCGCGGATGACCACGCATGCCGGCACCACCGGGCTGAGCAACCTCGAGGGCCACGCCGACTTCGACATCGTCTGGCCCTGGACGCGCCCCGAGGGGCTGCGCGCGGGCAGCACCGCGGTGCTCCGGGTCAAGGACGAGGCACTGTCGCTGCCGTTCGTCCTCCCCCCGCTGCTGCGGTCGATGGACCACGTGCTGCTGGTCGACAACGGATCGACCGACGGCACGCCCGAGGTGACCCGCGCGGTGGCCGAGGAGCACGGGCTCGCCCACCGACTCACGGTCACGTCGTACCCGTTCGCGGTCGCGCGTGCCGGCGCCGAGCACCTCGCGGTCCACGAGCGGTCGGTGCACTCGCTGGCGTACTTCTACAACTGGTGCTTCGCGCAGGTGGGCACCCGCTACTCCTTCAAGTGGGACGGCGACATGGTTCTGACCACCGAGGGAGAGACCTCCCTGGGTGACCTGGCCTGGCAGATCGGCGACGTCCAGTCGATCATCCGGGTGCCGCGCCACGGGCTCTACCTCGACAGCACCCGCCCCGAGCGGGGCTACCTCGACCTCGGCCTGCGCAACGCCGAGGAGTGGGGCTATCCCATCGGGCCCGACTTCGTCTTCACCAAGGCCTTCGAGTGGGAGGTCCGCACCACCCCCGAGTCGGTCCGCTCGATCGGACTGCCGCAGGGGCTGTGCGTGGAGCTGAAGTACCTCGACGGTGACGAGTTCGCCCACTGGACCGACCCGGCATCGTTCGCCACGAGCTATCGCAACAAGCGCAAGCGCCGCGAGTGGGCGGTGTTCAACGCCCTCCAGGAGGGCACCGTGCTCCCGGGCGTGCACGAGATCGAGGCGCCGCCGGGCGTCCACATCGTCGACCACGTGACCCACGAGTGGCTGCCGCACGCGCCGCGTCCGCTCGAGGTCGGCACCGTGGTGGCCTCCGACGACCGACGCCCCGGCTGAGCCCGATCGACGCTGCCCGAGGGGCAGTGGTCGCGGAGCACAAGGGGCACCGCGTGTCGGATAGGTCACCCTTCCGATCGATGACACGAGCCGAGAAGTCCGCGTACATTCGAGGTGTTCGAAGTGAACGCCATCACGAGCACACCGTCTGGTACCCACACCGGCTCTCCCGCGCAGCACGCGCGGCAGGGTGGTCGGAGGGACTGAAACGTTAGGTTCGATACCTGTGACGCACTCCGCTGTGCACCCCCCTGCCCCCGTACCGACGCGCTTCCGTGTCGGCGTGATCGGCGCCGGCCGGGTCGGTGGCGTCCTCGCTGCCGCCCTGCGCGCTGCCGGTCACGAGATCGTCGCGGCCGCCGGTGAGTCCGACGCCTCGCAACGTCGCATCGCCGACCTGTTGCCCGGTGTGGCCAACCACAAGCCGAGCGTGGTCGCCCGCGACTGCGACCTGCTGCTCCTGACCGTGCCCGACGACATGCTCGACAACGTCGTCTCGGTGCTGGCTGCCAGCGGCTCGCTGCGTCCGGGGCAGGCCGTCGTCCACACCTCGGGTCGCCACGGCCTGGCGATCCTCGCCCCCGCGATCGCCGTCGGTGCCCGCGCCATCGCGCTGCACCCGGCGATGACGTTCACCGGCACCGGCGTCGACCTCGACCGGCTCGGAGGTTGTGTCTTCGGCCTGACCGCCGAGGCCGCCGAGGCCGAGATCGCAGCGCAGCTCGTCAGCGACCTCGGCGGTCGCCCGATGTGGGTGCCGGAGTCCCGTCGTTCGCTCTACCACGCCGGTCTGGCCCACGGGGCCAACCACCTCGTCACCTTGGTGACCGAGGCGATGGAGATGCTCGCCGCCGCCGGTGCGGACGACCCGGCCGCCACCCTGCGACCGCTGCTGACCGCCGCCCTGGACAACGCGTTGGAGCACGGGGACGCCGCTCTGACCGGCCCGATCGTGCGCGGCGACGTCAACACCGTGCGTGCCCACCTCGTCGAGATCGCCGCGAAGGCGCCGACCACCCTGCCCAGCTACCTGGCGCTGGCGCGCGCCACCCTGAGCCGCGCGGTGACCGATGGTCGACTCGTGCCGCTGCGGGCGATGAAGATCAACGAGGTCCTCGACGAGGTCGCTGCCGAGGCGCCGCAGCCGCGCGTCCGGTGGAGCTCGTGACCGCGGACCGCTTCCGCTCCGCAACCCCGATCCTGGTCACGACTCGAGCCGAGCTGGCCGACGTCCTCGCGCCCCGGCGGGCCGCCGGGGACCGGGTGGGCTTCGTGCCGACCATGGGGGCGCTGCACGAGGGCCACGCCAGCCTGCTGCGGGTGGCCCGCGAGCACGTGGGGACCGGTCCGGTCGTGGTCTCGATCTTCGTCAACCCGCTCCAGTTCGGCGCCGGGGAGGACCTCGATCGCTACCCCCGCACCCTGGAGGACGACCTGGTCGTCTGCGAGCGCGAGGGCGTCGACGTGGTCTTCGCCCCCGCCGTCGACGAGGTCTATCCCGGCGGCGAGCCCATGGTCACCGTCGAGCCAGGGCCCGTGGCAGAGCTCCTCGAGGGTCGCACGCGTCCGGGCCACTTCCGCGGCGTGCTGACGGTCGTGGCGAAGCTGTTCGGCCTGGTCCGTCCCGACGTGGCGGTGTTCGGCCAGAAGGACTACCAGCAGCTCGTCCTCATCCAACAGATGGTCCGCGACCTGTGCCTCGGCGTGGAGGTCGTGGGCGCCCCCACCGAGCGCGAGGTCGACGGGCTCGCGCTCTCCAGCCGCAACAGGTTCCTCGATGCCGAGCACCGCTTCGCCGCGACCGCGCTGCACCGCACGTTGCTGGCCGCCCAGGTGGCTGCCGCAGACGGTCTCGACGCTGCCCTCGACGCCGCGCGACACGAGCTGCGCGAGGCCGAGTACGTCGACCTGGACTACCTCGAGATCGCCGGCCCCGACCTCGAGGCGCTGCCCGACCCGGTGCCGCTCGGCACCGAGGCGCGGATCCTGGTGGCGGCCCGGCTCGGCTCGACCCGCCTCATCGACAACCTCCCCCTGACCCTCGGCGGGACCCCCACCCCGCCGTCTCGGACCCTCCCCACAACCGAAGTGAGCGCGTGATGTTGCGAACCATGATGACCAGCAAGATCCACCGGGCGACCGTGACGCAGGCCGACCTGCACTACGTCGGCTCGGTGACCGTCGACGAGGACCTGCTCGACGCCGCCGACCTGCTGCCCGGTGAGCTCGTGCACATCGTCGACATCACCAACGGCGCCCGGCTCGAGACCTACACGATCGCCGGGGAGCGGGGGAGCGGCGTCATCGGCATCAACGGGGCAGCGGCCCGCCTGGTGCACCCCGGTGACCTGGTCATCCTCATCGCCTACGGCCAGATGGAGACCGCCGAGGCGCGCGAGCACCAGCCGCACGTCGTGTTCGTCGACGCCGACAACCGGATCCTGGCCACGGGCTTCGACCCGGCCGAGACCTTCGGGGACTCCGAGCTGGTGCGCGGCGACGTCACGTCGCCGCGCGTCCATTAGCCTGCACGAATGCCGAGCGCCGTACGCCGCGTCCCGGGCCGCCTGACCGCACCCGACCCGGGTTGGACCACCCGGGCCGACGTGGTGGTCATCGGTTCCGGCATCGCCGGTCTCACCACCGCCTTGCGTCTGAAGAACGACCCCGACAACGGGGTCGACAAGGTCCTGGTGGTCACCAAGGACGTGTTGAACGCCGGCTCCACGCAGTGGGCGCAGGGTGGCATCGCCGCCGCGCTCGGGCCGGGGGACAGCCCCGAGGAGCACGCGGTGGACACCTTGGTCGCCGGCGCAGGCGTCTGTGACGCCGAGGCGGTGCGGGTCCTGGTCGACGAGGGTCCGGAAGCCGTCCACGAGCTGATCGCCCTGGGCGCGATGTTCGACCTCGACGCTGACGGTGTCATCTCCTTGACCCGCGAGGGCGGTCACCACCGCGACCGGATCGCGCACGCCGGGGGCGATGCCACCGGGGCCGAGATCCAGCGGGCCCTCGTCGAGGCGGTCGCTGCAGCTCCCGAGATCGAGGTGATCCAGCACGCCCTGGCCGTCGACCTCCTGCTCGACGCCGCCGGCGGCGTCGCCGGGGTCACGCTGCACGTGATCAGCGAGGGTCAGCGCGACGGTGTCGGTGCGGTGCTGTGCCGCGCGGTGGTGCTGGCCAGTGGCGGCCTGGGCCAGGTCTTCTCCCAGACCACGAACCCCTCGGTCTCCACCGGCGACGGCATGGCGCTGGCGCTGCGTGCCGGTGCGACCTTGCGTGACCTGGAGTTCGTGCAGTTCCACCCCACGGTGATGTACCTCGGTCCCGACTCCATGGGTCAGCAGCCGCTGATCTCCGAGGCCGTGCGCGGCGAAGGCGCCTTCCTGGTCGACTTCGAGGGCGAGCGGTTCATGCAGGGCGTCCACGAGCTGGCCGACCTCGCCCCGCGCGACGTGGTGGCCAAGGCGATCATGCGGCGGATGCTCGACAGCGGCCGGCCGCACATGTGGCTCGACGCCCGACACCTGGGCGCGGAGTTCTGGGAGCGCCGCTTCCCCACGATCCTGGCCACCACCCGCTCCCACGGTGTGGATCCGGTGAGCGAGCTGATCCCGGTCGCGCCGGCCTGCCACTACGCCTCCGGAGGCGTGCGCACCGACCTCCACGGCCGCACCGATGTGCCGGGGCTCTACGCGACGGGCGAGGTGGCCTGCTCCGGGGTGCACGGCGCCAACCGCCTGGCCTCGAACTCGCTGCTCGAGGGACTGGTCTTCTCCCGCCGGATTGCCCTGACCCTGCCCGACGAGATCCGCCCCTGGGCCGAGCCGGCTCCCGACCTCCGCACGGCAGGCCTGGTCAGCGCCGAGGCACGTCACGAGATCCAGGACGCGATGACGTCGCGGGTCGGGGTGCTGCGCAACGCGACCGGGCTGGACGAGGCCTCCGCGATGCTCGACAAGCTCGGCGCCCACACGGCTGAGGGCGTCGACCTCGCGGCCTGGGAGACCACCAACCTCCTCACGGTCGCCGCAGCGCTCACCTCGGCGGCCGAGCGACGTGAGGAGACCCGCGGCTCGCACTGGCGCGACGACTTCCCCGAGCGTGACGACGACCAGTGGGCCGGGCACTTCGACACCGTGATGGTCGACGGGGTCGCCACGGTGTCGTTCGTCGCGGCACCCGCCACCGACGGAGGCACCGCATGAACCCCACGCCGTACGACGCCCTGCCCGCGGCGCTGCTCGCCGAGCTCAGCGACGCCGGGCTCGACCCCCGCGCGCTTTACGACGCCATCGGCCGCGCCCTGGAGGAGGACCTCCCCGACGGTGCCGCCGACACGACGAGCGTCGCCACCATCGAGCAGGACGCCCGCGGGATCGCCGACTTCGGTGCGCGCGAGGCCGGAGTCGTGGCCGGCCTCGGCGTGGCGGCGCTGGTCTTCCACTGCGTCATGGGCGACACCGTGACCGTCAGTGACCGGGTGCCGGACGGCACCGTCGTGGCACCCGGCGACCACGTGATGCGGGTCAGCGGCCCCACGCGCGGGCTGCTGACCGCCGAACGCACCGCCCTCAACTACGCCTCTCACCTCTCCGGCGTCGCGACCGCCACGTCGCGGTGGGTCGCGGCCCTGGAGGGATCCCGGGCCCGTGTGCTCGACACCCGCAAGACGTTGCCGGGCATGCGCGCGCTGCAGAAGTACGCCGTGCGCTGTGGCGGCGGCGTCAACCACCGCTTCAGCCTGAGTGACCTGGCCATGGTCAAGGACAACCACGTCGTGGCCGCCGGCGGCGTCGTGCCGGCGCTGGAAGCGGTCCGTGCGGCGTACCCCGGGCTGGGGGTGGAGGTCGAGGTGACCGACCTCGACCAGCTGCGCGAGCTGCTCGATGCCGGCTGCACGCAGATCCTGCTCGACAACATGAGCAACGAGATGATGGCCGAGGCGGTGCAGATCACCGCAGGCAGAGCGACCCTGGAGGCCTCGGGCGGCCTGACCCTGGAGCGCGCCCGGGAGGTCGCCGCCACCGGGGTCGACTTCATCTCCGTCGGCGCCCTGACCCATTCGGTGATCGTCTTCGACCTCGGCCTGGACCTGCGCTCGGACCCTGCGGAGAATTCCTGATGTCGCTCCTGGCAGTGGATGTCGGCAATGCCCACACCGTGCTGGGGCTCATCTCCGATGGAGTCGTCTCCGCCCACTGGCGCGTTTCCACCGATGTCCATCGCACCGCCGATGAATGGGCGGTGTTGATGCGCGGACTGCTGGGCCGCCGATTGCCCGACATCGAGGGAATCGTGTTGTGCTCGACGGTACCGGGCGTGACCCAGGCCGGTCGAGAGATGTTGGTGCGGCATTTCGACGATGTCCCGCACCTGGTGGTCGAGCCCGGCGTGCGCACCGGGATATCGGTGCTGACCGACAACCCGCGTGAAGTCGGCACCGACCGCATCGTCAATGCGCTTGCCGCGGCAACCGATTTTGGTGGTCCCGCTATCGTCGTGGACTTCGGCGCGACGGCGACCACCTTCGATGTCGTCAATGCCCGCGGCCAATACATCGGCGGGGCGATCTCGCCCGGCCTCGAGCTCTCGTTGGAGGCCCTTGGCCGGCGCGGGGCGCAGTTGCGGCAGGTCGAGCTGACCCGGCCACGCTCGGTGATCGCCAAGAACACCGTGGAGGCGCTGCAGTCGGGGATGGTTTTCGGCGTCGCCTCGTTGGTGGAGGGAATCGTCGAAAGAATGATCATTGCGCTCGAGGTGCCGACCGAGGATGTCCGCGTGATTGCCACCGGATATCTCGCCGGCCTGGTCGCCGATGAATGCGATTGCTTTACCGACCATGAACCGTGGTTGACGCTGCGCGGACTGGAACTGGTGTTCAGTAAAAACTTGTGAAGATTGCCACGGATATTAGTCGTTCGTTCGGGCCCCTGTCATAGTGGAATTCCGAACTCGTCCCGACTAATGACATCCAAGTAAAGGATTTCTCGTGGCTCAAAAGGTGAACATCATCCTCGTCGACGATCTCGACGGCAGTGAGGCGACCGAGACCGTGGCTTTCGGCCTCGACGGCACCTCTTATGAAATCGATCTGAACGATGCTCACGCCGAAGAGCTGCGCGCGGCCCTGGCCGGATATGTCGGCCACGCCCGCAAGGTCGCCGGGTCCAAGCGCGGTCGCAAGAGCCCGTCGAGCTCGGCCTCGACCGCGGCCAACGGCACCAGCGCCAGCGAGATCCGCGACTGGGCCCGCTCCAACGGCATGGACGTCCCGGACCGCGGCCGGATCCCGGCCAACGTGCGCGAGGCCTTCGAGTCCGCCAACTAGCTCGACCTCGTCCGACCCGCTGACCCGCCGCGAGCTGTCGCGGCGGGTCAGCGGGCTTTTTGGCCGAAGGTCGAGCCGGGCGAACCCCCGGTGAGCTGGGAAGCAGCGTCGGTCGGCGGGTTGGTGCCGCTCGGGGGTGTCAGGGCGGGTGCTGCTTCGGTCCGCGCCGGGTTTCGACGCGCTCGTGCGACTTCGTGCCTCAGTCGCGTCGCTTGCTCAACCTCCCCGGGCGCACGCGGCCCGCTCGTACCTCGCGGACCGCTGCCCGGTGATCGCTTGCTCAACCTCCCCGGGCGCACGCGGCCCGCTCGTACCTCGCGGACCGCTGCCCGGTGATCGTGCCTCGCGCACGGCTGCCCGGTGATGTTCGCTCTCAGCGGACGGCATTCCGTCGTTGGCGGGAACGCGTAGGCTGGCCCCGGGGTTGTGAATCCCGTGCCCCTCCCTCCACCCCGGAGCGGACGGGACCCCACGTACTTGAGGAGCGATGCGCATGTTCGAGCGGTTTACTGACCGAGCTCGCCGGGTGGTCGTGCTGGCCCAAGAAGAGGCCCGCATGCTCTCCCACAACTACATCGGCACCGAGCACATCCTGCTCGGGCTGATCCACGAGGGCGAGGGCGTCGCGGCCAAGGCGCTCGAGAGCCTCGACATCTCCCTCGAGGCCGTGCGTGCGCAGGTCGAGGAGATCATCGGCCAGGGGCAGCAGGCACCGTCGGGGCACATCCCCTTCACGCCGCGTGCCAAGAAGGTGCTCGAGCTGTCCCTGCGCGAGGCGCTGCAGCTCGGCCACTCCTACATCGGCACCGAGCACATCCTGCTCGGCCTGATCCGCGAGGGCGAGGGTGTCGCTGCCCAGGTGCTGCAGAAGCTCGGAGCCGACCTCAACCGGGTCCGCCAGCAGGTCATCCAGCTGCTCTCGGGCTTCCAGGGCAAGGAATCGACGGCCCAGGCCGCGGCCCAGGGAGCCGGCGGCGACGCGCCGTCGTCCTCGCTGGTGCTCGACCAGTTCGGTCGCAACCTGACCCAGGACGCCCGCGAGGGCAAGCTCGACCCGGTCATCGGGCGCGAGAAGGAGATCGAGCGGGTCATGCAGATCCTCTCGCGGCGCACCAAGAACAACCCGGTCCTGATCGGTGAGCCCGGCGTCGGCAAGACGACGATCGTCGAGGGCCTGGCCCAGGACATCGTCAAGGGCAACGTGCCCGAGACGCTCAAGGACAAGCAGATCTACACCCTCGACCTCGGCGCGCTCGTGGCCGGCAGCCGCTACCGCGGTGACTTCGAGGAGCGCCTGAAGAAGGTGCTCAAGGAGATCCGCACCCGCGGCGACATCGTGCTGTTCATCGACGAGATCCACACCCTCGTCGGGGCCGGCGCAGCCGAGGGCGCGATCGACGCCGCCAGCATCCTCAAGCCGATGCTGGCCCGCGGCGAGCTGCAGACCATCGGTGCGACCACGCTCGACGAGTACCGCAAGTACCTCGAGAAGGACGCCGCGCTCGAGCGCCGCTTCCAGCCCATCCAGGTGGCCGAGCCGTCGATCGCTCACACGATCGAGATGCTCAAGGGCCTGCGTGACCGCTACGAGGCGCACCACCGGGTGACGATCACCGACGAGGCACTGGTCAGCGCCGCGACCCTGGCCGACCGCTACATCTCCGACCGCTTCCTGCCGGACAAGGCGATCGACCTCATCGACGAGGCGGGCTCGCGCCTGCGGATCCGTCGGATGACGCAGCCGGCTGATCTGCGTGAGTACGACGACAAGATCGCCGACGTGCGCCAGCGCAAGGAAGGCGCCATCGACGGGCAGGACTTCGAGGCTGCGGCCCGCCTGCGCGACGAGGAGAAGCAGCTCATCTTGAAGAAGTCCGAGCGTGAGAAGCAGTGGCGCGCCGGTGACATGGACGACGTCGCCGAGGTCGACGAGGAGCTCATCGCCGAGGTCCTCGCCGTGGCGACCGGCATCCCGATCGTGAAGCTCTCCGAGGAGGAGTCCTCGCGACTGCTCAAGATGGAGGACGAGCTCCACAAGCGGGTCATCGGCCAGGAAGAGGCCGTCCGGGCCCTGTCGCGTGCGATCCGTCGTACGCGGGCCGGTCTGAAGGACCCCAAGCGCCCCGGCGGCTCGTTCATCTTCGCCGGCCCGTCCGGTGTCGGTAAGACGTGGCTGTCCAAGACGCTGGCCGACTTCCTGTTCGGCGACGAGGACTCCCTCATCCAGCTCGACATGTCGGAGTTCTCCGAGAAGCACACCGTCTCGCGGCTCTTCGGCTCGCCTCCCGGCTACGTCGGCTACGAGGAGGGTGGCCAGCTGACCGAGAAGGTGCGGCGCAAGCCGTTCTCGGTGGTGCTCTTCGACGAGGTCGAGAAGGCGCACCCCGACATCTTCAACAGCCTGCTGCAGATCCTCGAGGAGGGTCGTCTGACCGACTCGCAGGGTCGGGTGGTCGACTTCAAGAACACCGTCATCATCATGACCACCAACCTCGGTACCCGTGACATCGCCAAGAGCGTGCACCTCGGGTTCAACCAGGGTGGCGACGCAGCCGGCTCCTACGAGCGGATGAAGAACAAGGTCTCCGACGAGCTCAAGCAGCACTTCCGGCCCGAGTTCCTCAACCGTGTCGACGAGATCATCGTCTTCCCGCCGCTGACCCAGGACCAGATCGTCCACATGGTCGACAACATGATCGCCTCGGTCGAGCTGCGCATGCGTGATCGCGACATGAAGATCGAGCTGACCCAGAAGGCCAAGGACCTGCTCGCCAGCCGCGGCTTCGACCCCGTGCTGGGTGCGCGTCCGTTGCGCCGGACGATCCAGCGCGAGATCGAGGACACCCTGGCCGAGAAGATGCTCTTCGGCGAGGTCGGTCCCGGTCAGATCGTGCTGGTCGACGTGGAGGGCGAGGGCCCCTCGGCGACGTTCACGTTCGAGGGCCAGAAGATGGGCGAGCTGCCCGACCTGCCTCCGTTCGAGACCGCGGAGGTCACCGGCCCCGCCGAGACCCCGGCCGAGGACGGTCCGGTCGACGTCCCGAAGGCCACCGGTGGCGAGGCCGAGGGCGGCGCCGCAGGCACCGTCTGACCTGAACCCTGCTGACCCGTCGCGAGTGATCGCGGCGGGTCAGCGGCATTTTCCAGGGCAGGGCGTAGGTGGACGACCCCGCAGTGACCACCAGGGCGTCGTCGACCAGCCCGGCCAGGCATCGCACGCGTTGGGTCTCGTCGGGCCACACGGCCTCGAGACGCGACACGTGGACCGGACCCTCGCTGTCGCGGAGCACACCCAGCAGTCGGCCCCGGCACTGACGATCGGTGCCGGCCCAGGCCTGGGCCTTGCGCGGCGGCCCGTCGTACGCCGGAGCGCCGGCCAGCTGCCACGCGCAGTCGTCCTGCACCGGGCAGTCGCCGCAGCGCGGCTTGGCAGCGGTGCAGACCAGCGCGCCCAGCTCCATCACCGCCACCGCCCAGGTGGCGGCGGTGGGAGCGTCGTCGGGCAGCAGGTCGCTCGCCACGTCGCGCTCGGCGCGGGTCACCGCCGTCGGCGGGAACTCCACCCCACTCACCGCACGGGCGAACACGCGCCGCACGTTGGTGTCCAGGACGACGTGACGGCGGCCGTAGGCGAAGGAGGCGATCGCCGAGGCGGTGTAGTCGCCCACGCCCGGTAGCGCCAGCAGAGCGGCGTAGTCGGCCGGTACGACGCCCTCGTGGTGCTCGACGATCGCGGTGGCGGCTGCGTGCAGGCGCAGGGCGCGCCGCGGGTAGCCGAGCCGGCCCCAGGCGCGCACCGCCTCGCCGGTCGGTTCGGCGGCCAGATCGGCCGGCGTCGGCCACCTCTCCATCCAGGCCTGGTGCATCGGCAGGACGCGCACCACGGGGGTCTGCTGGAGCATGAACTCCGAGACCATCACCGACCAGGCCGACGCGGAAGCACCTCGCCAGGGCAGCTCGCGGGCGTTGACGTCGTACCACGCCAGCACCGGGTCGTGCAGGGAACGGGCGGGGTGAGGCACGCGACGATTGTCGCAAAGCCCGTGCACGGTGTGGCACCACCATGGAGGCGTCCCCGGTGACTAGCGTCTTCACCCATGACGTCGACGACCCGCGGACCGCTCCCAGCGTCCGTCTACTGGCGTCGCCGGCTCTTCGTGCTCGGCACCGTGCTGGCGCTGGTGCTCATCGCCGTCAACGTCGTGCGCGGGGACGACGCACCGGTGGATCGCGCCGCCGGCCGGGCCATGCAGCTGTCCGGTGACGCCACCGCGCCCACCACTTCACCCTCGGCCGAGGCGGCCCCAGCAGGGACTGCGGGCACGAAGGGGACGAAGACCAAGGGCTCGAAGAAGAAGAACAAGAACAAGAAGAAGTCCGCCCAGGCCAAGGCCGCCACACCGGCCCCGCCCCCGCCCGCCCCGGTGCTGGTCGACCCGGTGGGCCAGTGCGCCGATGACGACATCTCGGTGATCCCGGCGGTCAGCGGAGCCGTGGCGGGACGCGACGTGAACATCACGTTGCGGGTGCGCACGCTCTCGACCCCAGCCTGTACCTGGCGGATCTCGGCCAACCACCTCGCGGTGAAGATCAGCTCCGGTGATGAGGAGGTCTGGGCCAGCCGGGAGTGCCCGCGCAAGATCACCCCGACCTCGGTCGTGGTGCGTCAGGCCGTGTCGTCGACCGTCGGCCTCACCTGGAACTCGCGCGTCTCCGACACCGGCTGCCCGGCGCTCACCGAGTATGCCCAGCCCGGTCTGTACGACATCAGCGTGACGTCGCTGGGTGGTGAACCCGCCAGCGCGTCGTTCACGTTGGCCGCGCCGGTGGCGCGGCGCTGAGCGCTGGCGAGCTCAGCCGCGTCGCTTGCTCAACCTCTGATCGAGACGCCGTCCGTTCGTGCCTCACGGACGGCGTCGATCAGACGTACCGCTCGAGGATCGTGGACTCGGCGAGTCGGCTGAGGCCCTCGCGGACGCTGCGGGCGCGGAGCTCGCCGACGCCCTCCACTGCCTGGAGGTCGTCGATGCCGGCCGAGAGGAGCTTCTGCAGGGTGCCGAAGTGGTCGACGAGACGGTCGACGACCGAGACCGGTAGCCGGGGCACCTTCGCCAGCAGGCGGTAGCCGCGCGGGGCGACGGCGCCGTCGAGGTGCTCGGCGGTGCCGAGGCCGAGCACCCGGGCAGCCGAGGCCGGGTCGACGAGCTCGGTGGGGGAGAGCGCCTCGAGTCGCGCGAGCAGCGCCTCGGGGGACTTGCCCCGCCGGCCGGCCGGCACGTAGTCGCGGATGACGAGCTCACGCTCGGCGTCGACGCCGGTGATGAGCTCCTCGAGCTGCAGGGACAGCAGCCGGCCGTCGGTGCCGAGCTCGAGCACGTAGTCCTCGATCTCGCGGGCGATCCGGGTGACCATCTCGAGCCGCTGGGCGACCACGGCCACATCACGCACGGTCACGAGGTCCTCGATCTCCAGCGCGGAGAGAGTGCTCGCGACCTCGTCGAGGCGCATCTTGTAGCGCTCGAGGGTGGCCAGCGCCTGGTTGGCCCGCGACAGGATCTTGCCGGAGTCCTCGAGGACGTGCCGGATCCCACCGACGTAGGCGGCGATGATCTGCATCGACTGTGACACCGAGATCACCGGGAAGCCGGTCTGGCGCGCCACCCGGTCGGCAGTGCGGTGGCGGGTGCCGGTCTCCTCGGAGGGGATCGTGTGGTCGGGCATGAGGTGCACCGCGGCGCGGATGATCCGGGTCATGTCCTTGTCGACGATGATCCCGCCGTCCATCTTGGCCAGCTCGCGAAGGCCCGTCGCGGTGAACGGCACGTCGAGGGCGAAGCCACCGGTCGAGATCGACTCGACCGTCCGGTCGTGACCGATGACGATCAGCGCGCCGGTGCGCCCTCGCAGGATGCGCTCCAAGCCGTCGCGCAGGCTCGTGCCGGGCGCAGTGGCGGCGAGGGTGGCTCGCAGCCGCAGCTGCTCCTCGCTGCGGTCGACGCTCATGCGCTCCTCTTTCCTCAGCACCGCTCCCGGCCGCGGATCGAGCGGGGCTGGCGACAGACTATCCGGGGTCGACGACCCCGAGAGCGTGCTTGGTGCGTGCAACGAGATGCAGCAGTCGCAGCGCGGTGTGGACGTCGGGCGCCTCGACCACGCGGAGCCCGTCGACGCGTCGATCGGGTGCAGCTCGCGGACCTCCTGGCTCGATGTGCTCACTGGGCACGATCGCCATCTGGAAACCCAGCCGCGCCGCCTCGGCGAGCCGCTGCGGCATGTCGCGGACACGGCGCAGCTCGCCGGCCAACCCGATCTCTCCCATCGCCACCACCCCGGCCGGAGCCGGGCTGACGAAGGTCGCCGAGGCCAGGGCGACCGCGACGGCGAGGTCGCTGGCGGGCTCGGAGAGCTTGGCCCCGCCGACGGTCGAGGCGAACACGTCGTGGCCGTGGAGGCGGATGCCGCAGTGCTGCTGGAGCACCGCGAGCACCATGGCCATCCGCGACCCGTCGAGACCCGAGACGGTGCGGCGTGGTCGCTCCAGCGGAGAGGGGGTGACCAGGGCCTGCACCTCGGCCAGCATCGGGCGGCGGCCCTCCATCGTGACCGCGACGCACGTGCCGGCGACGCGACCGTGGTGCTGCTCCACGAACAACCCGGTCGGGTCGGCCACCGCGGTGATCCCCTCGGGGCCGAGGTCGAAGCACCCGACCTCGTCGACCGGGCCGAAGCGGTTCTTGATCGCGCGCAGCATCCGGAAACGTGAGTTGCGGTCGCCCTCGAAGTGCAGCACGACGTCGACGAGGTGCTCGAGCACGCGGGGCCCGGCGATCGCACCGTCCTTGGTCACGTGGCCGACGAGCACCGTGGCGATGTTGCGGGTCTTGGCCACGCGCACGAGCGCGGCCGCGACCTCCTTGACCTGGGTCACCCCACCGGGGACCCCGTCGATGCCGGCGGCGCCGATCGTCTGCACCGAGTCGACGACGAGCAGCGTGGGTCGCACCTGCTCGATGTGGGTCAGCACCGCGCCGAGGTCGGTCTCGGCGGCGAGGTAGAGCTCGTCGTGCACCCCGCCCGTGCGGTCGGCACGCAGCCGCACCTGGCTCGCCGACTCCTCGCCGGAGACGTAGAGCACGCGCTGCTTCGAGCGCGCCGACTGAGCGGCCACCTCGAGGAGCAGCGTGCTCTTGCCGACGCCGGGCTCGCCGGCGAGCAGGATGGCCGCGCCCGGCACGAGCCCGCCGCCGAGGACCCGGTCGAGCTCGGCGACGCCGCTGAGGCGCGAGCGCGACTCCTCGACCGACACCTGGCCGATGGGGACCGCCGGGGTGGTGGTGGGGCCGGCGGAGGTGCGCAGGGTCGGGGCTCCTGCCTCTGCCACCGAGCCCCAGGCCTGGCACTCGCCGCAGCGACCCACCCACTTGCCGGTCTCCCAGCCGCACTCCGCGCAGCGGTAGGAGGGGCGAGGGGTCTTCACGGTGCTCTTGGCCATGAGGTCGACCGTAGGCGTTGGCGCCGACATCGCCCTGACGGCTCCCTGCGCTGGAAGTGCAAACCCTTATGCTGGGCTCATTGGATCGTTCAAGAGCGGTCCGACCACGACCTTTCCGGCGGCCTCGCCACCGGCCCACACGACCGCACCGAGCAGAGGAGGGACCTGATGAGCACCCACCACCTGGCCTCGTCCGCGCCCACCCTCGCCGACGTCGCCGAGCGGGCCGGCGTCTCGCGCCAGACCGTCTCCAACGCGGTCAACAACCCCGACCTGCTGCGGGCCGAGACCCTGCTCCGGGTCCAGGAGGCCATCGAGGAGCTCGGCTACCTCCCCAACCGGGCGGCCCGCAACCTCCGCACCCGTGCCTCCCACCTGGTGGGGCTGCGACTGAGCCCGGTCCAGGAAGGCACCGCCAACGCCGCGATGGACCGCTTCGTGCACTCGCTGGTGTGGACCTCGCGCGAGGCCGGCTACCACGTCCTGCTCTTCTCGGGTGAGGGCCCCGACCCGCTCGAGGGCTACGACGACCTGCTGCGGTCGACCGCGGTGGACGCCTTCATCGTCACCGACACCTACCTCGGCAACCCCCAGGCCGCCTGGCTGCAGGAGCGCCGGGCGCCGTTCGTGGCCTTCGGTCGGCCCTGGGACGACGCCGGCACCCGTCACCCGTGGGTCGACGTGGACGGCGCCGCGGGCACCGAGCAGGCCACCCAGCACCTCCTCGAGCGCGGGCACACCCGCATCGCCTGGATCGGGTGGCGCAAGGACTCCAGGATCGGTGAGGACCGCCGCGCGGGCTGGAGCCGGGCCCTGAAGCAGCGAGGCCTCTCCACGACCGGCATGGCCTCCCGGGTCGAGGACACCGTGTGGAGCGGCCGTGAGGCGAGCGCGGTGCTGCTCGACGAGGCCCAGCCCACCGCCTTCGTCTGCGCGTCCGACACGTTGGCGATGGGGGTGCTGCACACCCTGGCCGAGCGTGGCCTGCACCCGGGTCGCGACATCGCCGTGGTGGGGTTCGACGACTCCCAGGTGGCCCAGGTGGTGCACCCCGGGCTCACCTCGGTCCGCCAGCCGCTCGAGGAGGTCGCGATCGCCGTGGTCCGGGCCCTCGAGGACCTGCTCGCCACGCCGGCCATCGTGCGGGAGGGCTTGTTGCTGAGCCCGACCCTCACCGTGCGCGGCTCGAGCTGACCGCCACACTCCGGCGACAGGCTCGCCGGCGGGCTAGAAGCGCTTCGACCACAGGTTGACCGCGTAGTCGACCTCCAGGCCCTCGTGCCGGTTCAGGATCTCCTCGGCGATCGCGGGCCGGAACTCGATGCGGACCACGGCCTCCAGGTCGGCCCGGGTCGAGAAGCGCCAGCCCATGTCGACCGGGGTGCGCTCCCACCCCCGTCCCGACCAGAAGCGCTCGATCTCCGACGGCGCGGGCAGCTGGGGATAGCCGCGGCGGAACCAGCCGCCGAACGTCGAGCGAGACCCGTCGTTGTCGATGACCAGGGCGGTCCCCCCGCGGCGGACGACACGGTCGAGCTCGGCCAGGCCGGGCTCGCAGCCCGGCCCGAAGAAGTAGGCCCAGCGCACGTGCACGACGTCGACCGACGCGTCCGGCAGCGGCACGTGCTGGGCCGTGCCCGGCAGCAGCGTGACGTGGTCGAGGCCGCGCGTACGACGCGCAGCCAGCGCCAGCAGGTCCGGGTGCGGCTCGACTCCGATCACCCGGGCAGCCGTGGCGGCGAACAGCGGCAGGTGGAAACCGCTGCCGCAGCCGAGGTCGAGCACCGTGCGCTTACGCCACGACGTCGTCGCCTCCATCGCCGCCCACAACCGACCGTCGGGATCGGCGGCGCGGTTCTCGGTCTCGTAGGTGGCGGTGTGGCGCCAGATGTTGGGACTCGGGACGGCGCCGGGGAGCGGCGCGCTCAGAGTCGGACCAGACCGCCAGGCGTCTGGACCTGCACTGCGAGGATGCCGGGGGTGCCGTTGGGGGCCACCCACTCGACCTTGATGTCCTCGAGCGGCGACTCGACGGTCTCCCCGAGCCACTCGCTGACGCGGTGCGGGTCGCCGGCGATCTCCAGCGTCGACAGCGAGAACGCGTCGTCGGCGCCGAAGGAGGGCCGCAGCTCGGCAGGGGAGTCCCACTGGATGAAGAAGGGCAGCTGGGGGTCGGCGATCAGGCCGTTGACGCCGATCTGCTTCCAGCGCAGCTCGGTGCCGTCAGGACGGTGCCGGTTCCCGTTGACCGCCGAGCGACCGAGCCGCTCCTCGACCCCGCTGAGGTCGTCGACCGCGACGACCCAGCCGAGCCAACCTCCGCCTGCTGCGGAGCGGGCCTTGACGGCCTGACCGAACGGCGCCTTGTCGGAGGCCGGGTGGTCCAGGGCCTCGACGACCTCGATGTAGGTGTCGTCCGCGAGCGCGAGCGTCATGTTGATGGTGCCGAAACGCGGGTGGATGCCGCCGTCGACGAACGCGCATCCCAGCGCTTCACCGAGCCGTTCGGCGGTGGCTTGGAGCCCATCGGGACCGGCTGCGAACGAGAGATGATCGAGGCGCATGCCCCTATTCTCAGCCTGACCTCAGGAAGGTGAAACCTCGGGGTCGAGTTGTCTCGACGTCAAGACACTGCAGAGCCAAGAGCTCGCTCCGCCTGCCGCATCATCCGAACCGGTGAGTCAGGCCTGCTGCCCTCGACGACCCGGCGGGTCGGCGGGGTGCAGGGCAAGGGCCGAGCGGGAGCGGAGGTGGGCGTCGCAGTGGACGACGAGGGCGGCGTAGGCCTCAGCGCCCATGAGCGCGACCAGCTCGGCCTCGTGGGTCACGTAGACGGGCTCTGCGGCGACGTGGGCCTCGGTGTTGCCCGAGCAGTACCAGTCGAGGTCGTGCCCGCCCGCGCCCCAGCCGCTGCGGTCGTACTCGGTGATGGTGACCTCGGTGTACGTCGAGCCGTCCTGCAGCTCGACGTCGCGGAAGAGTCGGCGGATCGGCAGCTGCCAGCACACGTCGGGCTTGGTCTCCAGGGGGTTGCGGCCCTGGTCGAGGGCGAGCCCGTGCAGGGCGCAGCCGGCACCGCCGGGACCGGTCGGGGGTGCGAAGTCGACCCGGTTGTGGAAGATGCACGCCTTCTGGCCGTCGACCTCGATGGTGCGGGTCTTGCGTTCACCGTCGTCGTCCTTCTCGACCCAGTCCTTGGTCTTCACCTCGCGACCGGGGTGGAACTGCCACTGGGTCTCGTCGAGCTGCAGGACGTACTGCTTGACCCGCGCCTCGTCCTCGGCGTCGGCGAAGTGGGCCCCGAGCGTGCAGCAGCCGGTGTCGGGGGCGTCGGCATAGATCCCGGCGCACCCCTGGCCGAAGATGCAGGTGTAGCTGCTGGTCAGCCAGGTCAGGTCGCAGCGCATCATCTCGCCGGCGTCGGCCGGATTGATGAACTCCACGTAGGCGCGCGGGAAAACGAGATCGACTTCGGGCATGACGGGGAGCCTACGGGCCGTGCCTCCGGTGCTTCTGCGGCCCGGGCGCATGGACCCGAGTACCGTGGGGCCCATGCGTTTGGGCGTCCTGGACATCGGATCCAACACCGGTCATCTCTTGGTCGTCGACGCCCACGACGGGGCAGCGCCACTCCCGGCGTTCTCCTACAAGCAGCCCTTGCGCCTGGCCGAGCACCTCGAGGCCGACGGCTCGGTGTCGCGCACCGGCATCGACGCCCTGGCCGAGTTCACCGCCGAAGCGCTGGTCGTCGCCGAGGACAAGGGCTGTGAGGACCTGTTGTCCTTCGCCACCTCGGCCGTGCGCGACTCGGTCAACGCCGACGACGTGCTGGCCCACGTGCGCGAGCGCACCGGGGTGGAGATCAGCGTGCTGTCCGGCGAGGACGAGGCGCGGTTGACGTTCCTCGCCGTACGGCGCTGGTTCGGGTGGTCGGCCGGCCGCCTGGTGATCTTCGACATCGGCGGTGGGTCGCTGGAGATCGCCGGCGGCGGGGACGAGCGTCCCGACGTCGCCTGGTCGCTCCCGCTCGGCGCTGCGCGCCTGGCCCGTGCCTACTTCGACGACGACGAGGCCGCCGACCTCAAGAGTCTCCGCAAGAAGATCCGCGCCGACATCGCCCGCGACGCCGGCAACCTCCTGCGCGCCGGCACACCCCACCGGGCCGCCGCGACGTCGAAGACCTTCCGCTCCCTCGCCCGGATCTGCGGAGCGGCTCCCTCGGGGGACGGAGCGCTGGTGCCGCGCAGGCTGCAGCTGGCCTCGTTGCGGCAGTGGATCCCCAAGCTCGTCGAGATGGATGCCGAGACCCTCGCCGACCTGCCCGGGGTGTCGCCGAGCCGTGCCCACCAGATCGTCCCGGGGGCGCTGGTCGCGGAGGCCTGCATGGACATCTTCGACCTCGAGGACCTCGAGATCTGTCCGTGGGCGTTGCGCGAGGGCGTGATCCTCGAGCGGATCGATCGGCTCAGCGTGCTGGACCCGGAGTGAGGCCGGTCCTGCGATGACGCGCATCGGGCTCTCCACCTCCTCGGTCTATCCCGAGTCGACCGCGCACGCCTTCGCCTACGCCGTCGGCCTCGGCTACGACGCGGTCGAGGTCATGGTCGGAATTGATGCGCTGAGCCAGCAGACCTCTGCGGTGCGTCAGCTCTCGGAGCACCACGGCATCGCGATCTCGGCGATCCACGCCCCCACGCTGCTGCTGACGCAGCGGGTCTGGGGCACCGAGCCCTGGGGCAAGCTGGAGCGCTCGGCCGAGATGGCGCACGAGGTCGGTGCCGAGGTGGTCGTGGTGCACCCGCCGTTCCGCTGGCAGAAGGAGTACGCCCGCGACTTCGTCGACGGCATCGCAGCCCTGGAGAACTCCACCGGCATGAAGTTCGCGGTGGAGAACATGTATCCCTGGCGGGCGACCAAGAAGCGCGGTGCCGAGATGTACCTCCCGGGGTGGGACCCGTCCGCGGAGCCCTACGCCAACACCACGATCGACCTCTCGCACGCCGCGATCGCCCAGTCCGACGTGATCGAGATGGCCGAGCGGCTCGGTGACCGCCTGCGCCACGTCCACCTCACCGACGGCAGCGACTCGGCGAAGGACGAGCACCTCGTGCCCGGGCGCGGCGTCATGGGCGCGGCCGCCTTCCTCCAGCACCTCGCTCGCACCGGGTTCGACGGCGAGATCGTGGTGGAGATCAACACCCGCCGGTGCAGCACGCGCGAGGAGCGTGAGGCCGACCTGCGTGAGTCGCTCGACTTCGCCCGCGAGCACTTCGCGGTGCCGACCCCCTGAGGGCGCGCGTGGGGCAGCCGGCGCGTGGGCGCCGAGCCCTCATCCGGCCGGTAGCGTCACGGTGAACGTCGAGCCCTTGCCAGGCGCGGAGGTCACCTCCACGGTGGCGTCGTGCCGCTGGGCGATGTGGGCCACGATGGACAGGCCCAGCCCGGCTCCGGGGGCTCGCAGCGCGTCGGGGTTGGTGGTCCGGAAGAACGACCGGAAGAGCCCGGTCTGATCAGCCGCGGAGATCCCGAGCCCGTCGTCGGCGACCGTCAGGACGACGACCCCCTCGCGGCGGGTCGCCGAGACGGTCACCGTGCCGCCGGCCGGCGTGAACTTCACGGCGTTGCTGACCAGGTTGCCCACCAGTCGGTCGATCTCGGCGGCGTGACCCAGCACGGTCAACCCCGAGGCATCGAGATCGATCCCGAGCGAGAGCCCCTTGGCCCGCGCGGTCGACTCGACCAGCGCGATGAGGTCGTGGATCACCTCACGCAGGTCGACCGGCGAGCGTACGAGCGGGTGCTGGGGGTGGCTGACCCGGGCCAGGAGCATGAGGTCGTCGACGACCTTCTGCAGGCGCCCGGTGCCGCGCACGATCGCGTCGCGGTAGCGGGTGGCCGAGGGCAGCAGGTCCAGGTCGCCGAGCATCTCCAGGTTGGCCGAGATGACCGTCAGCGGGGTGCGCATCTCGTGCGACAGCGTGGTGATCAGGTGCGTGCGATAGGCGTCGAGCTGCTCGAGCTCGCTGACGACCGAGCGCTCTCGCTGCAGCGCACGCGTGGTCATCAACGCGGCGCCCAGGTCGTGGCCGATCTGGAGTGCCGACTCCAGCTCGACCGGCGCCCACGGCGGGTCCTGGGGACGCCTGCTGAGCGCGAGGAAGCCGAAGCACTGGATCCCGGCTCCCAACGGGACGGCGAGCACGGAGCCCAGGCCCATGTCGGCCAGCTGGCGCTGGGCGTCGTCCAGCACCAGGTCCGCGGGCCACGGTGCCGGCTGCGGCAGGTCTCCGGTGCTCCCGATCGCCAGCACCCGCTGCTGCTTCCACAGCAGCGGCGCCAGGCGCGCGGCGACCTCGACCGCACGGTCGTCGATCGCGGCTCCGGTCCCGGACCGGGCGCGGGCCAGGCCGGGTCCCACCGCATCGGGCTCCAGCACCTGGATCCAGGACCCGCTGGCACGGAAGCCGTCGACCAGGGGCTCGTGGACCAGCTCGAGCAGGTCGGCGGTCGACGCCGGGGCCGACATCGACGCCGACCGGATCAGGCGACGCGCCGTCTCGGCGTGGGCCACCTGCTGCACCAGCTCCTCGCGCTCGAAGGCGGTCAGCACGGCTCGTTCGGCCTGGGCGGCGTACCTCTCGAGCAGGCGCCGTTGCGGCGCACCGGGGCGGAGGCGGGAGACGGGGGTGT
Source organism: uncultured Actinomycetota bacterium (assembly GCA_963760515.1). GTDB lineage: Bacteria > Actinomycetota > Actinomycetes > Propionibacteriales > Nocardioidaceae > Nocardioides. The sequence continues at coordinate 601,192 of CAVXDL010000006.1, read as the reverse complement.
CGACCGAGAGTGCCCCGACGAGCCGACCCTCGTCATCACGCAGAAGGCCGATCAGGACGTCCTTGGGCTGCCACGCATCGGGGTGGTCGATGGCTTCAGGAGCGGTGGTGATCCAGGCGCCCTCGGCGTGGGGGGAACGGTCCTCGGCGGCCAGGAAGTGGAAGCGTCCCCACTTCTCGGCGCGCGCGAGGACGGGCTCCAGGATCGTGACCGGCTCGACCGAGTAGGCGCGGTCGCGGAACCGCTCCGGGCCGGTGTAGGCCAAGGTGACCAGCTCGCTGCCGAGCACGACCGACAGGGTGGCCACCTCGAAGCCGACCATCTCGGCGACCGAGTCGGCCATGAGCTGCAGCACGCTGCGCGCCGAGGAGTCCGACCAGGTCGCGTGGGGACGCGGCGACCGCGGGTCAGCAGGGGTCGCGAACGACGCTGACAGTCGCCGAGAGTCGACCACCCCGCGTGCCTCATTTCGCGCTCGCCGCCGCCGGGGCGACGTCCTTGTCATGATCCGTGTCGTGATCCTCCGACCATTGTCGGTCATGTGTCAGGTCCTGGGGTGCGATTGGGTGATCAATCAGCGCGGATGTGGGCACCGACACGGCACCGCTGCGCACGCCGGAGGCCGACCCGTAGATTGAGCCCATGTCTTTGCTCCGCCAGCCGATCCTGCTCCTCGCGCGCAGCTCCAGCGTGAAGAAGCTCGTGATGACTCTCCCGGTGACCTCGGCGATCGTGACCGGCTACGTGCCCGGTGAGTCGACCGAGGCTGCCGTGCAGGCGGCCTCCGACCTCGTCGACGACGGGCTCAAGGTGACCTTGGACTTCCTCGGCGAGGACACCGAGGACCTCGAGCAGGCCGAGGCCACCGTGGCGGCCTACGTCGAGCTGCTGCAGGGGCTGGCTGCTCGTGGCCTGCCGCGCAGCGCGGAGGTGTCGGTCAAGCTGTCGGCGATCGGACAGGCGCTCCCTGACGTCGGCGACAAGGTCGCGCTGGAGAACGCGCGCACGATCTGTCGCGCTGCCCGCAACGCCGGCACGACAGTGACCCTGGACATGGAGGACCACACCACCACCGACCGCACGCTGGCGGTGCTGCGCGACCTGCGCAAGGACTTCCCCGAGACCGGTGCGGTGCTGCAGGCCTACCTGCGTCGTACCGAGCGCGACTGCCGTCAGCTGGCGCACGAGGGGTCACGGGTCCGGCTGTGCAAGGGCGCCTACCACGAGCCGGAGGAGGTGGCGTTCCAGGACCGTCTCGATGTCGACCGCTCCTACGTGCGGTGCCTCAAGGTGCTCCTGGCCGGCTCGGGCTATCCCATGATCGCCACCCACGACCCGCGGATGATCGAGATCGCCGCGTCCCTGGCCAGTCGCTACGGGCGCGAGCAGGGGAGCTATGAGTTCCAGATGCTGTTCGGCATCCGGCCCGAGGAGCAGCGTCGGCTGGCTGCGTCGGGCGAGACCGTGCGCGTCTACGTGCCCTACGGTCAGGAGTGGTACGGCTACCTGATGCGCCGGCTCGCCGAACGACCGCAGAACCTGTCCTTCTTCCTCAAGTCCCTCATCTCCAAGAAGTAGGTGCCATGACGACCTCTCCGGACAGGCAGACCGCCGTCATCGGCGCAGGCGTGATGGGGGAGACCCTGCTCTCGGGCCTCGTGCGTGCTGGCCGCCGCGTGGATGCGTTGCTCGTGGGGGAGAAGCGCTCCGAGCGCGCTCGCGAGCTCGAGGAGCGCTACGGAGTGGCAGTGGTCTCCAACGTCGAGGCAGCGACCAAGGCCGACACGGTCGCGCTCGTGGTCAAGCCGCAGGACATGAGCGACGTCCTCGCCGAGATCGCGCCCGTCCTGCGTCCCGGCCAGCTCGTGGTCTCCCTGGCCGCCGGCATCACCACGGCCTTCATCGAGTCCCGGGTCCCGGCGGGCGTCGCGGTGGTGCGCGTCATGCCCAACACCCCGGCTCTGGTCGACGAGGGCATGGCGGCGATCTCGCCAGGTTCGCACTGCTCCGAGGAGCACCTGGCCGAGGCCGAGTCGTTGCTGGCCTCGGTGGGCCGGGTCGTGCGCATCCCCGAGCGGCAGCAGGACGCGGTCACCGCGATCTCCGGCTCCGGACCGGCCTACATCTTCTTCGTGGTCGAGTCGATGATCGAGGCCGGTGTCCACCTCGGACTGCCGCGCTCGACGGCGAGCGAGCTCGTCATCCAGACCCTCGTGGGGTCGGCCAAGATGCTCCGCGAGACCGGCACCCACCCCGCGGTGCTGCGCGAGCAGGTCACCTCGCCCGGCGGCACCACCGCCAGCGCCTTGCGTGAGCTGGAGATCCACCGGGTGCGTGCGGCGTTCCTGGCGGCGATGGAGGCTGCACGCAACCGCTCCCGCGAGCTGGCCGAGGGCAGCTGAGATGGCCGCTGAGATGGCCGCCGATGACACCGCTGACGTGCCCGACGTCCGGTTCTGGTTCGACCCGGTGTGCCCGTTCGCCTGGATGACCAGCACCTGGGTCCGCACGGTGCAGCGGCAACGCGACTACACGGTGGAGTGGCGCTTCATCTCGTTGCGCCTGATCAACTCCCACATCGACTACGACAGCCACTTCCCACCCGAGTACGAGGGCGGCCACACTGCCGGCCTCAAGCTGCTGCGGGTCTTCGCCCACGTGCGCGACGACCACGGGCCGGAGGCGGTGGCCGCGCTGTACCCGGCGGTCAGCAGCCGGATCTTCGACGTGGAGCCGGGCTCCTACGACGCCGAGGACCTCGCCCCCTTGCTGACGGCGGCGCTCGAGGAGGTCGGGCTGCCGGCGACGCTGGTCGCGCAGCTCGAGGACGAGTCGCGCGACGAGCTGATCCAGGCCGAGACCGACGAGGCGCTCGCGCTGACGGGCAAGGACGTCGGGACGCCGATCCTGCACATCGCTCCCCCCGAGGGTGCGGCGTTCTTCGGTCCGGTGATCAGCCGCCAGCCCAGCGACGAGGACGCCGTCCGGCTCTGGGACCACGTCGTGGGGTTGGCGACGTTCCCGGGTTTCGCCGAGCTCAAGCGCAGCCTGCGCGAGATGCCCCAGCTCCGCTCGTTCGGGGTCGAGCCGGGCGACGTCGGCACGCAGGAGGACTGGCACGGCGGCAGCCGTCGCCAGAAGAAGTAGCCCGGCCACGCGTGCGCGACGCCGCCCACGTCCGGAGCCATCGCGCAGGTGCCATGATCGAGGCATGGAGACCTATCGCACTCCCGACGACGCCTTCGCCTCGATCGAGGGATTCTGGGGGCCTTCCTACGCCGAGGTGGTCGACCCGGACGGTGGTGCGCCGCTGCGCATGGCCTTCGTGGACGTCGGCCCGGCCGACGGACCGGTCGCCCTGCTGCTCCACGGTGAGCCCACCTGGTCCTACCTCTACCGGCACGTGATCACCGAGCTCGTCGCCGCGGGCGTGCGGTGCATCGCCCCGGACCTGATCGGTTTCGGACGTTCCGACAAGCCGTTGGCGGCGGGCGACCACTCCTACGCCCGACACGTGGAGTGGGTGCGCAGCCTGGTGATCGACCACCTCGACCTGAGCGACATCACGTTGGTGGGTCAGGACTGGGGTGGTCTCATCGGCCTGCGCCTGGTCGCCGAGCACCCCGACCGCTTCGCCCGCGTGGTGGTGGCCAACACCGGGCTCCCGACGGGCGACACCGACATGCCGGAGATCTGGTGGCAGTTCCGGCGTGCGGTCGAGGGCGCGACGAGCCTCGACATCGGCCGCTTCGTCGAGTCCGGCTGTGTGCGTGGCCTGGACGACAGCGTGCGAGCGGCGTACGACGCGCCGTTCCCGACCGAAGAGGCCAAGACCGGGCCCCGAGCGATGCCGAGCCTGGTGCCGACGCGTCCCGACGATCCGGCGAGTGCCGCCAACCGGGCTGCGTGGGAGGTCCTGCGTGGGTGGGACAAGCCGTTCGTGACCGCCTTCAGCGACTCCGACCCGATCACCGGAGCGATGGGTCCGATCCTGCGCGCGCTGGTGCCCGGGGCTGCGGGCGTCGACCACCCCACGATCGAACGAGCCGGCCACTTCCTGCAGGAGGACGCGGGGTCCGAGCTGGGGCGCAGCGTGGTGGAGGCGATGCGCTGACCGGGTCGCCGCGAGCGCTCTGCACGCAAGGCTTTACCTTCTGCAGGGCATCTCGCCTACCCTGGATCGACCGGGGGCCCTGCGGGTGTCTTCGGAGCCGGGTCGCCTGACGGCTCCACCGCGACTCCGGCATCGATTCGGGGGAATCCATGTCTGCACGCCTGCCACTGCGCGTCGCGCGCCCGCGTCCGCTGCTGCTCGGCGCGGGGCTCACCGCAGCCCTCGTCGGCACGCTGCTCACCGCGCCGAGCCCGACGGCGACAGCGGTCGCCCCGGCGAGCCGCTCGGTCGCGGCCGCGGCAAGCGGACCGACGACGACTGCGGCTCGGGCCGGCGGGCGACGGGTCGCGCGCACGTGGAGCGCGGCGTACATGTCCGACGACCACGAGTGGACCGCCGGCGAGGCCAAGACGATGGCGCGCCGCTTCGACCTCGTCGCAGCGCTCCCGATCTCCTTCAAGGACCACGTGGGTGCGATGCGGGCGAAGAACCGCGACCTGGTCCTCCTGGCCTACGCCAACGCCACCCTCGCCAGCTCGGCCGCCTACGCGGGTCTGCCCGAGGGAGCGTTCGCCCATGACACCGCCGGGCGGCGGATCACCTCGCCGGGCTTCGGCACCACGCTGATGGAGTCCTCCAACATCCAGTGGCGTGACCGGGCCGACCAGCAGTGCACCGACCGAGCCGCCGCCGGCGGCTACGACGGTTGCCTGATCGACATGCTCACCCTTGGGATCTTCTCCAAGGGCTTCGTGTCCGCGTTGCCGGTCAACCCGGCCACGGGCAAGGAGTACTCGCAGGAGGAGTACCGCGAGCAGATGAAGCGCCTCTCCGCGCACTACCGCTCGCGGGGACCGGCGCTGGTCGAGGTCGGCAACAGCGTCGAGAACGCCTATCGCTACTGGCAGGACAAGGTGTCCTCGCGACCGTTGGTGGGAGCCCAGCCGGCCTCGCAGATGGAGGACTTCATGCGAGGGGCCGGCACCGACGTGAAGCGGTTCCCGGGGGCCGAGGACTGGAAGCGCAACCTCAAGGTCGTCCTCGACATGGAGCGCAAGGGCAAGACCGGCCTCTTCTCCACCAAGCTGTGGGTGCCGGCCTCGGGTCGCCAGGTCCGCAACTGGCAGGCCTACGCCATGGCCACGTTCCTGCTCGGGGCCGGGGGTCGCTCCTACTTCCACTTCACCCGCACGCGCGACAAGGCGGGCGCCATGCTCAAGAACGCGCCCTACCGGATGCCGCGCGGCATCGGAGCCCCCAAGGGTGGCGTCTTCAAGCGCAAGGACGGCAGCTATCTGCGCCGCTTCGCTCGCGGCCTCGCGGTGGTGAACCCGACGGGGAAGAAGATCTCGCTCAAGCTCGCCTCGCCGATGAAGTCGCTCTCAGGGCGCACGGTGCGCCGGGTGACCCTCGGGCCCCGGCGCGGCAACGTGCTCGTCCGCGCGCGGCGCTGAGCCTCACCCTCGGTCACGGCGGGAAGTCCGACGGCGGCGTGAAGAGCACCAGCCACCAGATCCACCCGACCTGGCCCAGGATCCCGGCGGCCACCCAGAACGCCGTGCGGAGCCTCCACCGTCGCGCCGGGCTCGCCCGGTGCGCACCGACGAGCACCAGCGCGAGCGGGAAGAGCGGCACCAGGTAGCGCACGATGCTGGTGTTGCCGTCGACGACGGCGAGGAGGTAGACCGAGTAGGCCGCACACCACACCCGCAGGCGCAGGTCGATGCCGTCGGCCACCCGAGGGACCAGGATCACCAGCGACAGCGCGAGCGGCAGCACCATGGCCAGGGCGGGTACGACGGTCTCGCGGGTCGGATGGTCGATGGCCCAGGAGATCGTGCGGCGCCACGGCTCGATCGGGTTGATCGCGGCCTCGCCGCGCCAAGCGGTCATCGTGGCGGGGTAGGCGTCGCGGCGGCCGGTGCCCCACCAGGCGATCGCGGTCCACATCACGCCCGACAACCCGGTCGCCAGGGCTGCGCCGAGCATCGCGACCCGCTCGGCCCGCGGCAGAGGTCGTACGCCGCGTTCGCGCCAGCGGAGCCACAGGGCGACCACGACCACGACCGAGAGGGGCAGGGCGATCGGGCGGGTGACGCCCAGCAGCAGGGCGCAGGCGCCGGCGGCCCACCACCTGTTGCGCACGAGCAGGTACAAGAAGATGACCAGCAGCAGCACGCTGAAGGACTCGGTGTAGGCCATCTGCAGCACGGGGGAGGCGGGGAACGCCGCCCACACCGCGACAGCGGCCAGAGCGGGGCCGGAGGCGGCGTACGGCGAGGTCTCGTGCAGGAGGTGGGCCATGAGCACCGCCGCCCCCAGCCCGGCCAGGACGGCCAGGGCCGGCGCGACCGTCGCGAAGTCGAGCCCGGTGATGGCCCCCACGAAGCGCACAGCGTAGGGAAAGAGCGGGTAGAACGCCCAGGGGTTCTGCTGGACCCGCCCGTCGGAGCCGACGGGCAGGGTCTCGGGGTAGCCGTCGCTCGCGATCCGGTCGTACCAGGCGGCGTCCCAGGAGAGCGCCAGGTCGATGTCGCCCTCGCTCGGCCCGGTGATGCCGGCGAACCAGACCTGCTGGTCAGCTGCCCGGGCAAGCAGGAGGCCCGAGACCAGCCGCAGGGCCAGGTAGACGGCGCCGGCTTGCAGCCACAGGGGCCAGGTGGCCCAGGACCGTGCGGGCGCCCACCACCTGCGGGTCGGGTCCGCGGAGGAGTCGGAGGGGCCGGGCGCGCGCGCTCCGGTCGTCACTGCCACGCGCACCAGTGTGGCCCACGGAGCAAGACGCGTCGGACCCCGCGGGTGCGGATCGGGGACCTGCCGGGGGACGCCGACCGGCCCGGAGAGCCCGTCCCGCGTGCCACGCCGGACGTGCCTCGACTACCACGGAGGGGGCGGCGGAAGTGGCCCGCCACGCCGATGAATCACAAGTCGCAGCACGTCACCTCTTCCCCATCAGTCACACAAGGCCCTATTGTCAGCGTCGTTGCGCCCGTGTGTCACTGGTGGGGAAGCTGGTGGCGGGCGCTCGAGAAAGCTGGTGCCGCGTGTCGAACTCGTCCGGAGGATTCTCCGACCCGAAGTTCTTGACCATCGCAGAGGTCGCATCCATGATGCGCGTCTCCAAGATGACTGTCTACCGCCTCGTGCACGGCGGCGATCTGCCCGCCGTGCGCGTGGGCCGCTCGTTCCGCGTCCTCGAGGAGGACGTGAACGAGTACCTGCGCAAGAGCTTCTACAACGCCGGGTAGCAGGTCCCGACCCGCTCCGGACGTGCCCGCGGGCACCTCCGGAGCGGGTCGTGGGCGTCCGCCCGTGGCCCTGTCTCCCATGGCCCGGGCCGCCCAGGGGCTGGTCGGCGCCGTCCGTCGCGGGCCGCGGGGTCTCGCCGGGGGGAGGCGATTGCCCATGTTGTGGCGGCGGCAAGTAGTCTGACGCAGTCCCCGGACTTCTCCGGGCACCTGATCGTGTGAAGAGGGTTTTTTCGTGGGTTCTGTCATCAAGAAGCGGCGCAAGCGTATGGCCAAGAAGAAGCACCGCAAGCTGCTCAAGAAGACGCGCGTGCAGCGTCGCAAGCTCGGGAAGTAACGCCCGTCTCCCGAAGGGGCTCTCGGACACCATGGCCGGCGGAGACAAAGTAGTACTCGTCACCGGGGTCTCACGAGACCTCGGGCGCCGGTGTGCGCGCGCGCTCGCTGAGCACCCCTCGGTCGGACGCGTGATCGGCGTCGACGTCGTCCCGCCTCGGGGCGACGTGGGGGAGATGTCGTTCGTGCGCGCCGACATCCGCACCCCGGTGATCGCCAAGGTCATCGCCAAGGAGGACGTCGACACGGTCGTCCACATGAGTGTGATCGCGACCCCCGGCAGCGCCGGCGGTCGCAACACCATGAAAGAGCTCAACGTCATCGGGACGATGCAGCTCTTGGCGGCCTGTCAGAAGTCGCCCCGGGTGACCGACCTGGTGGTCAAGTCGACCACGACCGTCTACGGCGCCAGCAGCCGCGACCCGGCCATGTTCACCGAGGACATGGAGCCGCGCCGAGCGCCGCGCGCGGGCTATGCCAAGGACGTCGCCGAGATCGAGGGCTACGTCCGCGGTTTCGCGCGCCGTCGCGCTGACTGCCGGGTGACGCTGCTGCGGTGCGCCAACGTCATCGGGCCGCACGTCAACAGCCCGCTCACCTCCTACTTCCGGCTCCCGGTCATCCCGACCGTGCTCGGCTACGACGCGCGCCTGCAGTTCCTCCACGAGAGCGACCTGATCGCGGTCCTGCAGCACGCCGTCGACGATGGCGCCCCGGGCACCTTCAACGTGGCGGGCTCCGGGATCCTGACGCTGTCCCAGGCCGTACGACGCCTGCAGCGGCCCGCCGTCCCGATGCCCGGCTTCGCGGTCGGGACGCCTCGGCTCGGCGCTCCGCTCCGCGCGGATGGCCGACTTCTCCCCGGAGCAGCAGTCGCTCCTCACCTACGGGCGAGGTGTCGACACCCACCTGATGGGCAGCGTCCTGGGCTTCGAGCCCCGCTACACCACTGCCGAGGCTTTCGCTGACTTCGCCGCGGGTCTGGCGCCGACCGGCGGGCACACCGACCGGGTGCTGGGCGCAGTCGCCGAACGGCTGCCGAGCAACCGGGCAGACGCTCCCGCGCGTGCTGTCCGTTCCCGCGCCGCACGCCGTCCCTGACCTGGGCACCGACCGATCGCGAGGTGAGTCCCGTGGGTGACGCCGAAATCATTCCCATCGGTACGCGTGGCCGGCCCGGCCGCGGCAGCGGCAAGCGGCCCTCCGCTGCCTCGCGCGACCTCGCCCCCGGCGCGAAGGCGAAGTCGGGCACCTCGTCACGACCCGACCAGGGCGTCACCACACCGCCGTCCGAGTCGCCGACCGAAGCGACTGCGACGTCGAGCGCCGCGCACCAGGACGACGCCGCGACGAGCTCGTCGACGACCGAGCGTGAGCCGGTCGGTGCTCCGGCAAGCGCCGGCGCCACCGTCACCCGCGACCGGCACCCCCTGGGCGGGATCCCGCCCAGCGAGCTCCTGGCCGCCTTCCAGCACGCTGCGCTCGAGGTGTTCGGCGACCAGTGGGAGCCACGGCTGGCCGAGTTCCTCGCCTTCCTGCGACGACGCGTGACCGGTGACTACGTCATCGACGAGTACGGGTTCGACGCCGAGGTGACCCAGCGGTTCTTCATGTCCGCGCTGCGGCCGATCGCGCAGAAGTGGTTCCGCATCGAGGTCCGGGGCATCGAGAACATCCCGACCGAGGGCGGTGCCCTGGTCGTCTCCAACCACTCCGGCACCATCCCGGTGGACGGGTTGATGACGATGGTCTCGATCCACGACCACACCCAGCGCCAGCTGCGCGCGCTCGGCGCTGACCTGGTGTTCCGGATGCCCGTGGTCAGCAGCATGGCGCGCAAGGGCGGCGCCACGCTGGCGTGCAGCGAGGACGCCGAGCGGATGCTGCGCGACGGCGAGCTGGTCGGGGTCTGGCCCGAAGGCTTCAAGGGCATCGGCAAGCCGTTCTCCCAGCGCTACAAGCTCCAGCGCTTCGGTCGCGGAGGCTTCGTGTCGGCCGCCATTCGCACCGGCGTGCCGATCGTCCCGTTGTCAGTGGTCGGGGCGGAGGAGATCTATCCGCTGGTCGGCAACATCCCGGCGCTGGCTCGGCTGCTCGGCATCCCCTACATCCCGATCACGCCGCTCTTCCCGCTGCTCGGCCCGCTCGGCCTGCTGCCACTGCCGTCGAAGTGGCTGCTGGAGTTCGGCGAGCCGATCCGCACCGACGACTACGAGCCCGGGGCCGCTGACGACCCGATGCTGGTCTTCGACGTGACCGACCAGGTGCGCGAGACGATCCAGCAGACGCTGTACTCGCTGCTCATGCAGCGCCAGTCCGTCTTCCGCTGAGCGGGAGCGGTGTCCGCAGCGACGCGCGCGTGATCGTGGCTCCACGCTGCGACCACCAGTGGTCGAGCGCGGTGGTCGGCGGCGTCAGGGACGCAGCGACTTGGTGACGTCCTTGACGGCCTTCTCGGCAACCGCGCCGGTGCCGGCGATGAGGTCGCCGACCGGGTCCTCGGAGTTGCTGACCCCGGCCGTGATGGCCTCGATCGGGTCCTGACGGCCACCCTTCTTCGAGCCGTCGTCGCTGCCGTTGCTCGCGGGTCCGGACTTCGGCCCGGTCGGGATCACCGGGTCGGGCTGGTCGACGGCGACCTCGGAGGGAGCCACGTCGACCGACGGTGCGGGCTGGCCGACCGGCTTCCGCGGACCGGACTTGCCGGATGCACGGGCCTGCGCGGCGGCAGCAGTCATCGCGGCCGCGTCGTGCTTGAGCAGCGTGCCGAGGAGAGGCTCCACGGTCTGCGCGGCGAAGGCCGGCATCTCGGTGAGCGGAAGGTCGCTGCAGGCCGGGCAGGCGCTGACGGCCTGCTGCTCGATCTGGCGGATGACCAGGGCGGCCTCGATCAACGAGGAGCGGGCTCCCACCGGGATCACTGCCCCGAGACCGTCGAGGGTGTCGATGCTGCGCGAGGTGAACGTGCGCAGCTCGGCGATGGAGGCAGCGTGGCCGTTGGTGGCGAAGTCGCTCAGCAACAGGTCGGAGGCAGCGGTGGCCTGGTTGACGAAGTCCTGCAGCGTCTCGGCGATGATGCGGGGGTCCTGGGAGCCGGAGCGCGTGAGCTCGTCGACCTCGGCCAGACGACCCGAGGCGTTCTCGAGCATCGTGGCGCCCTTGTCGTCGGCGTCGCGCTGGACGCCGGTGTTGGCGTTCTCGATGGCGCGCTTCAGGGGGTAGAGGGTGTCGCCGGGAAGTGCGGTCTGAGCAGCGACCGCCATCGAGGCGGTGGCGCTGACGATGGCGAACCCGCCGATGGCCGCAGCGATGCGGCGTTCGCGGGGGCTGCGTCGCACCTCTCGGGCGGGCTGGGGGGCCTGCTCGACGGGAGCGAGGGCGCCCTCGGCGGCCAGCATCAGGCGCGAGCGGAGGTCGGCGACGAACGCGGGACGCGCCTCGGGAGCCGGCGTCTCGCGCAGGAGGGTCACGACGGGGAGGAGGTCGGCGTACCGCGCGGCAGAGTCCTCGTTGCGGGAGGCCTGGGCCTCGAGCATCGAGTGGAACTCCTCGGCACGTTTCCGCGCCCCGAACACGGGATTCATCGCTTCCGTCCTGTAGTCGTCTGGTGGTGGTCGTGGTGACCTGACATCTGGCTCAACGACGCGTGATCGCGGAAGGTTACGGCTGTGTTGCCGCAAGAATGCGTGGCGAGCGCCACGTGTGCGGTGGGGAATAGGCGCATCAGTCCCGGATCCCTTCCGGCATCAGCTTGGCGAGGTTGCGCACCCCGCGCAGCTGCAGCTGCTTGACCGCTCCATCGCTACGCCCCAGCACGGCTGCGGTCTCGGCGATGCTCATGCCCTGCAGGAAGCGCATCACCAGGCAGTCGCGCTGCTCGTCGGGCAGCTCGGTGAGTGCTTGGAGGAGCAGCTCGTTGGTCAGGCCCGCCAGGACCATCGACTCCGGGCCCTCGGTGGCGTCGTCGTGCGCCCCCATGTCCTCGGTGGTCATCTCCAGCCGGGTGCGTCCGGCCTTGAAGTGGTCGGTGGCCAGGTTGCGGGCGATCGTCATGAGCCAGGCGCCGAAGTCCTTGCCCTGCCAGCGGAAGGACGTCATGTTGCGCAGCGCCCGGAAGAAGGTCTCGGAGGTGAGGTCCTCGGCGGTGGTGGCCGAACGGGTGCGATAGAACAAGAACCGGTAGATCGACGACTGGTAGTGGTCGTAGAGGAGGCCGAAGGCATCGGCGTCGCCGCCACGGGCGAGCTCGACGAGCGCGATCAGCCGGGTGCGATCGGCCTCGGAGTCCTCGGAGGACGCGGCGAAGTCGGCGTCGCCGAAGCCACGTCCGTCGCCGGGGCCGCTGCCGAACGTGCTCGTGTCCGAGTCGATCCCGGTGCCGCCGCTCGGGCCGGTGTCGGGCTCGATGAACAGGAACTGGCCACCGGCCAGGGCCGTCGCCGGGGTCCACATGAGGCGCGCCACGTTCTGGCGCAGGGCATCGAGCCCGCGCGCGAACATCAGCCCCTCATGAGGCATAGGTGGCCCTCCCACAGGTGAATCCCCCCGAATCAGCCTCAATCCTAGGTCAGGATCGCCGTAGGAGGGTAGAAACGGCCGATAGCACTGGTCTGGACCAGAGATCGACCCGGGTCTTTCCGGGAGTGTCGCCGTCGTCGCCTGCGTCACGTCCGAGCCGGCGAGCCAGCGGCGGGTCAGCGGCGCCGGCGACCGCGCAGGCTGCCGCCGGCAGCGACGGCCCCGACCGCAGCACCGGTCACGGCACCCACCAGCAACCCGGCCCGGGCAGCCTTGCGCCCGGTCCGGTAGTCGTGGATGCGCCAACCGTGCTCGCGAGCGTGTGCCCGGAGCTTGGCGTCGGGGTTGATCGCGCACGGGTCGCCGACCATGCCCAGCATGGGCAGGTCGTTGACCGAGTCGGAGTACGCCGAGCACCGCGCGAGGTCCAGGCCCTCGCGGGCCGCGAGGGCCTTGATCGCCTCGGACTTGGCCGGGCCGTGGAGCAGGTCGCCCACCAGGCGACCGGTGTAGACACCGTCGACGTGCTCGGAGACGGTGCCCATGGCTCCGGTCAGGCCCAGGCGGCGGGCGATGATCTGAGCGATCTCGATCGGTGCGGCTGTCACCAGCCACACCCGTTGGCCCTCGTCGAGGTGGAGCTGGGCCAGGGCGCGGGTGCCCGGCCAGATGCGGTGCGCCATGGCCTCGTCGAAGATCTCCTCGCCCAGCTCCTCGAGCTCGGCCACGGTGTGGCCGGCGATGAAGCTGAGGGCGGAGTTGCGGGTCTCGGCGACGTGGTCGGCGTTCTCGACCCCCACCAGCCGGAAGTAGGCCTGCTTCCACGCGGCGCCGAGGAGGTCGCGGGTGGTGAAGAAGTCGCGGCGGTGCAGGCCACGAGCGAGGTGGAAGATGCTGGCGCCCTGCATGACGGTGTTGTCGACGTCGAAGAACGCCGCAGACGTCAGGTCGACCGGGTAGTTGAGAGCCACCTCGACCTCGGCGGCGGCAGCGGCCGCCTCGCCGGCCATGGTCGAGCGCTGCTGGAGGTTCAGCGGGCGTCGGGGCCGGTCCGCGGGAGGCATGTGCGCACTGTAGTGGCTGGGGCGAGGCAGGGATCAGGGGTTTCGCCGCGGTGGGCGGGCGGTCGGGTGGACGTCAGCGGGAGTCGGCGGACCGGCAGTGCGAGTCGACTCCTCGTAGACTCCCCGCCATGTCGTCCCGGGCCCCCGCCGATCTCGCTTCGCTCGTCGCGAGCGCCGCAGCCGAGAACCCTGACAAGCTCGCGCTCGTCGAGGCCGGCGGTCGCAGCGTGACCTGGGCGCAGCTCGAGGACGAGGTCGCCCGGGTGGCCACCGGGCTGGGCGCCGGCGGGCATCGTGGCCGGCTACCGGGTCATGCTCGCGGCCACCAACCGGATCGAGTTCGTCACGACGTACCTCGGTGCACTGCGGGCCCAGGCCGTGGTCGTGCCCGCCAATCCCCGGGCTCCCGCCCACGAGCTCGCGCGGCTGCTGGGCGACAGCGGAGCCCGCCTGGTCGTGGCCGACGGCGACACCGTCACCGCCGTGCGCGAGGCGGCAGCGCTGCTGCGTGCGGACTCCTCGCCGGTGGCCGAACGGCTCCGCGTGGTCGCCATCGGCACGCCGCTGCAGCCCGGGGAGCAGTCCTACGACGACCTGCGCGCCGGCCCCGCCCGTCCGGTGCCCGCGCTGACCGACCCGGAGCGGCTGGCGGTGCTGCTCTACACCAGCGGCACCTCGGGGCTGCCGCGCGCCGCGATGCTCACCCACCGGGCGCTGGTGGCCAACATCGAGCAGGTCGCCTCGGTCGACCCGCCGATGATCCACGGCGACGACGTCGTGCTCGGGATCCTGCCCCTCTTCCACGTCTACGGGCTCAACGCCGTGCTGGGCGGGGTGCTGCGGCACCGGGCCAAGCTGGTGCTCAGCGACGGCTTCGACCCGCAGGGCACCCTGGACCTCATCGACGACGAGGCGTGCAGCGTGGTCCCGGTCGCGCCGCCCGTGTTCGCTCACTGGCGCTCGGTCGACCTCGCCGGCCGGCTCGGTCCGGTGCGGCTGATCCTCTCCGGCTCGGCGCCGCTCCCGCCGGAGGTGGTCGAGGAGTTCGTCGCACGCACCGGGATCCCGGTGCACCAGGGCTACGGACTCACCGAGGCGGCCCCCGTCGTCACCAGCACGCTCTGCTCCGCCGATCCGCCGCCGGCCTCGGTCGGCGCTGCGCTGTCCGGCATCGAGCTGCGGCTGGTCGACGAGCACGGACGGCCCGGTGCCGGTGACGACCCCGGCGAGATCCAGCTGCGCGGTGACAACCTGTTCAGCGGCTACTGGCCCGACGGCGCCGACGGCCCCGACGCCGACGGGTGGTGGGGCACCGGCGACATCGGGTTCCTCGACGAGCACGGCGACGTCTTCCTCGTCGACCGGGTCAAGGAGCTCGTCATCGTGTCGGGGTTCAACGTCTACCCGGTCGAGGTCGAGGACGTCATCGGCGAGGTCGACGGCGTGCGCGCGGTCGCCGTGATCGGGGTGTCCGACGACCACACCGGCGAGGCCGTGGTCGCCTACGTCGTGGCGCCCGGTCGTGACGCCGCCGCGGTCGAGGCCGACGTACGCGCCCACTGCGAGGCCCGCCTCGCCGGCTTCAAGGTGCCCTCACGCGTGGAGGTCGTCGACGTGCTGCCCCAGACGGTCACCGGCAAGGTGCAGAAGGGCCGCCTGCGCGGTCTCGAGCGGCGCCGGGCCAGCGAGCTGCTCGAGTGAGTCCCGCCGCCGAGGAGGACCCGGCTGTCGTGGCGTCGGCTCGCGTAACGCTCTACTCCCGCCCCGGTTGCCACCTCTGCGAGGTGGCTGAGGCGGTGATCGCCGAGGTCTGCGCCGAGCTGGGGGAGCGCTACGTCGTGCAGTGGATCGACAAGGACCCCGCGCTGCAGGAGCGCTTCACCGACGAGGTCCCGGTGACGTTCGTCGACGGCCGCCAGCACGACTTCTGGCGGGTCGACCCCGTGCGCCTGCGTTCTGCCCTGACCTGACCGCCTGATCCCGGCCGGACGGGCCCGGCAGCAGGGATACCCCTGTCGGTGTGGGACGCATCACGTGTGCTAGGCGCATCGCCTGCTCGTTTTGTTCCCACGTTCACAAACTCCTACAGTGATCTGGCCACGGCTCCTGCCCGACCACCCGACGGGGCTGCGGCTGGAAAGTAGAGCAGTGACCGCACGGACTTCCAGCGAGACCGCCCGGGGTATCCCCGAGGCCACGGTCGCCCGCCTCCCCGTGTACTTGCGCGCCCTCAACACGCTCGCCGACGGCGAGATCCGCACCTGCTCGAGCGAGGAGCTGGCGGTGGCAGCGGGCGTCAACAGCGCCAAGCTCCGCAAGGACTTGTCCTACCTCGGCTCCTACGGCACGCGCGGTGTCGGCTACGACGTCGACTACCTGCGCTACCAGATCGCCCGGGAGATCGGCGGCACCCACGACTGGGCGGTCGTCATCGTCGGCATCGGCAACCTCGGGCACGCCCTGGCCAACTACTCCGGCTTCCAGAGCCGCGGGTTCCGGGTCGTCGCCCTGCTCGACGCCGACGAGTCCCGGGTGGGGGAGCGGGTGGCGGGAGTCGACGTCCGCGCCTTCGCCGAGCTCGAGGAGATCGTCTCGCGGGAGGGGGTCGCGATCGGCGTCATCGCCACGCCGGCCCACGCCGCCCAGGATGTCGCGGACCGCATGGTCGCCTGCGGCATCACCAGCATCTTGAACTTCGCTCCGTCCGTGATCTCGGTGCCCGACGGCGTGGACGTGCGCAAGGTGGACCTGTCCATCGAGCTGCAGATCCTGGCCTACCACGAGCAGCGCAAGGCGCAGCTGTGAAGGAGCACCGATGAGCGTCCTGGTCGTAGGCATCTCCCACAACTCCGCGCCCGTGGCCCTGCTGGAGCGCGTGGCGCTCGACGCCGACGGCGTCCACAAGCTGGTCCACGACGCCGCCTCGTGCGCCCACGTCACCGAGGCCACGGTGATCTCCACCTGCAACCGGGTCGAGATCTACACCGAGGTCGACCGCTTCCACGGCAGCGTCGAGGAGCTCTCCCGGCTCCTTGTCCAGCGAGCCGGACAGAGCGACGAGGCGATGCTGCCGCACCTCTACGTGCACTACGACGACGGCGCGGTCTCCCACCTGTTCCAGGTCGCCGCCGGTCTCGACTCGATGGCCGTCGGTGAGGGCCAGATCCTGGGTCAGACCCGCGCAGCGCTGCGCCTGGGTCAGGAGCTCGGCACGGTCGGACCGGCCCTCAACGGCTTGTTCCAGCAGGCCCTGCGCGTCGGCAAGCGCTCGCGCGCCGAGACCGGCATCGACCAGGTGGCGCCGTCGCTGGTGACCGCTGCGCTCGACCGGTCGGCCCGACTCGTCGGCCCGATCGCCGACAGCGAGGTCGTGGTCGTCGGAGCCGGCGCGATGGCCGGCCTCGCCACGGCCACGGTGACCCGGCTCGGTCCGCGCAACGTCAGCGTCGTCAACCGCACGCCCGAGCGCGGCGCGCGCCTCGCCGCCGAGTACGACGCGATCCCGGTCGACCTCAGCGACCTCGCCGGGGTGCTCGCCCGCGCCGACCTGGTCATCACCTGCACCGGTGCAGCCGGGGTGCTCGTCACCGTCGAGATGGTGGCCGCGGCCCGGGTCGACGCCGAGCGCCCGCTCTCGGTGATCGACCTCGCGCTGCCTCACGACGTCGAGCCCGCGGTCGCCGACCTGCCCGGGGTCCACCTGATCAACCTCGCCGACCTCGCCGACGAGCTGCACGACAGCGACGCCGGTCGCGAGGTGCTCGAGGTGCGCCGCATCGTGGGCGAGGAGGTCACCTCCTTCCTCACTGCCCGCCGCCAGGCCAGCGTGGCCCCGACCGTCGTGGCCCTGCGGTCGATGGCGACGTCGGTCGTCGACGCCGAGATGACCCGCCTCGAGGCGCGGCTCCCCGGGCTGGACGCTGCCGCGCTCGCCGAGATCCGCCAGGCCGTGCGGCGCGTCGCCGACAAGCTGCTCCACGAGCCGACCGTGCGCGTCAAGCAGCTCGCCAACGCCGACGGAGCGGTCTCCTACGCCGCCGCGCTGGCCGAGCTGTTCGCGCTCGACCCCGAAGCCGTCAGCGCCGTCACCCGCCCGGTGGTGGCCGCCGAGGACAGGGAGCCGTCATGACCACGACACCCGTGCGGGTCGGGACCCGCCGCAGCCTGCTGGCCACCACCCAGTCGGGTCACGTCGCCGACCTCATCCGCGAGCAGCTCGGGCGTGAGGTCGTGCTGGTCGAGATCACCACCGACGGCGACCGCAGCCAGGCAGCCGGCACCCCGCTCGTCGGGGCGAGCACCACCGGGGTCTTCGTGTCGGCGTTGCGTGACGCCCTGCTCGACGGTCGCGTCGACGTCGCCGTGCACTCCCTCAAGGACCTGCCGACCCAGCCCGCGGCCGGGATCGCCCTTGCTGCGATCCCGCTCCGCGAGGACCCGCGCGACGTGGTCGTGGCCCGCGACGGGCTGACGCTCGGCGAGCTCCCGGTCGGGAGCCGCATCGGGACGGGCTCCCCGCGCCGCGTCGCGCAGCTGCACGCCCTCGGTCTCGGTTTGGACGTCGTCGGTGTCCGTGGCAACGTCGACACCAGGATCGGCAAGGTGCGCAGCGGTGAGCTCGACGCCGTCGTCCTGGCCCGGGCCGGTCTGGCCCGCATCGGACGCCTGGAGGAGGTCACCGAGGTGCTCGACCCCCTGCAGATGCTGCCGGCTCCCGGTCAGGGCGCGCTCGCAGTCGAGTGCCGCGCCGACGACGACCTCGCGGTCGCGCTCGCCCCGCTCGACCACGCGCCGTCGCGCGTGGCCGTCGAGGCCGAGCGGGCCGTGCTGTCCACCCTCGAGGGCGGCTGCTCCGCTGCGATCGGGGCCTTGGCCGACATCGTCGAGGGCGATGACGGAGATGAACTTTGGGTGCGGGCCGTGGCGCTCTCACTCGACGGGTCGTGGTCGGTGCGGATGTCCGCAGCCGGCGACCCGGCCGACGCCATCGGCGTCGGCAACCGGTTGGCGAGCGACATGCTCGCCGACGGGGCAGGACTGCTCAACGAACCAGCCACAGAGCCAGCAAAGGTGCCAAACGCATGACGCGAGCCAAGACCGCCACTTCCGCCGCCGGCCGAGCAGCCGGGACAGCCGCCGAACGGATCGCCCGGAGCTGGGTGTCGTTCGTAGGAAGCGGTCCCGGAGACCCCGACCTGCTGACCGTGCGCGCCGTGGAGCTGATCCGCCAGGCCGACGTCGTCATCACCGAGGCGCCTGAGCACCCCGGCCTCGTGCGGGCACTGCTCGGCCTGCCCGAGCCGGTCGTGGTCGAGGACGGCGCCGAGCAGCCCGAGCTCGTCGGCCCCGAGATCATCGACGGTGGCTTCGGCGAGGACGGCCAGCCCCTCACCCACGCCGCCCGCGCCAAGGTCGTGGTCAAGCAGGCCAAGCGCGGCCTGCGCGTGGTCCGCCTGCTCGCCGGCGACCCCTTCCTCTACGCCTCCGGACCCGAGGAGGCCCAGGCCTGTGCCAAGGCCGGGCTCGGCTTCGAGATCGTCCCGGGCGTCTCCTCGGTGGCCGCCGTGCCGGCGTACGCCGGGATCCCCCTGACCAACAAGGACCACCGCGAGGTCTCGGTGGTCACCTGCGGCGAGAAGGTCGACTGGACCCGCTACGCCGACAACCGCACCCTGGTGCTGCTCTCCGCGGTGGGCCAGATCGGCGAGATCGCCGCTGCCCTGGTCGCTGCCGGTCGCTCGCCGCAGACGTCGGTCGCGATGACCCGCGTCGGCACGACCACCGAGCAGCACACGATCACCTCCACCCTGGAGCGGATCGCCGCTGACGCCCGCGCCGCCCGGATGGCGCCCCCGGCGATCACCGTGATCGGCGACGTCGTCGACCTGCGCGAGCCGTTGTCGTGGTTCGAGACCAAGCCGCTCTTCGGCTGGCGCGTGCTGGTGCCCCGCACCAAGGACCAGGCCGCCTCGCTGTCGATCGGTCTGCGCGGCTACGGCGCCGTGCCCGAGGAGGTGCCGACCATCTCCGTCGAGCCGCCGCGCAACCCGCTGCAGATGGACAAGGCCGTGCGCGGCCTGGTCGAGGGTCGCTACGAGTGGATCGCCTTCACCTCCGTCAACGCCGTCAAGGCCGTGCGCGAGAAGTTCGAGGAGTACGGCCTCGACGCCCGTGCGTTCTCCGGGCTCAAGATCGCCGCCGTCGGTGACAAGACGGCCGCCTCCATCGCCGCCTGGGGCCTGCGCGCCGACCTGGTGCCGACGGGCGAGCAGTCCGCAGCCGGGCTCCTGGCCGACTGGCCCGAGTACGACGAGGTCCTCGACCCGATCAACCGGGTCTTCCTCCCGCGCGCCGACATCGCCACCGAGACGCTGGTCGCCGGTCTGATCGACCTCGGCTGGGAGTGCGACGACGTGACCGCCTACCGCACGGTGCGCGCCACCCCGCCGCCCGCCCCCACCCGGGACGCGATCAAGAGCGGCAAGTTCGACGCCGTGGTCTTCACGTCGTCCTCGACCGTGCGCAACCTCGTCGGCATCGCCGGCAAGCCGCACCCGTCGACCGTGATCGCGGTCATCGGGCCGGCCACGGCCAAGACCGCCGAGGAGCACGGCCTGCGCGTCGACGTCATGTCGCCCAAGCCGGACATCGACGAGCTGGTCAACGCCCTGGCCGACTTCGGTGCGACCCGCCGCGCGGCCCTCGTCGAGGCGGGGGAGCCGGTCACCAAGCCGTCGGACCGCAAGCCCTCGTCACGCCGCCGGGCGTCGTCGACCAACTGAGCACATGAGCGATCCCGCGCTGCCGCGTCCCGTCGTCCGCCCCCGCAGGTTGCGGACGACGGCGGCGCTGCGCCGGATGGTCGCCGAGACCTCGCTCGAGGCCCGGCAGCTCGTGCTGCCGGTCTTCGTGCGCGAGGGGCTCACCGAGCCGCGACCGATCTCCTCGATGCCCGGGGTCGTGCAGCACACCCGGGCCTCGCTCCTCGCGGCGGTCACCGAGGCAGCCGAGCTCGGTCTCGGGGGAGTCATGCTCTTCGGCATCCCCGAGCACAAGGACGCCACCGGCTCCGGGGGCATCGATCCCGACGGCATCCTGAACCGCAGCATCCGCGACGTCGTCGGTGAGGTCGGGGACGCCCTGCCGGTGATGGCCGACCTGTGCCTCGACGAGTTCACCGACCACGGCCACTGCGGCGTGCTCAGCGCCGACGGTCGGGTCGACAACGACGCGACCCTCGACATCTACGCCGAGATGGCTCGCGCGCAGGCCGCGGCCGGGGTGGACCTGGTCGGGCCCAGCGGCATGATGGACGGCCAGGTCGCCGTCATCCGCGCGGCTCTCGATGGCGCCCAGCACCACGACGTCGCGATCCTGGCCTACTCCGCCAAGTACGCCTCGTCGTTCTACGGGCCGTTCCGTGAGGCCGTGGACTCCTCGCTGCAGGGTGACCGGCGTACCTACCAGCAAGACGGCGCCAACGCGCTCGAGGGCGTGCGCGAAGCCCTCCTCGACGTCGCCGAGGGCGCTGACCTGGTGATGGTGAAGCCGGCCCTGGCCTACCTCGACGTGCTGCGCCGCGTGCGCGATGCCGTCGACGTGCCAGTGGCGGCCTACAACATCTCCGGCGAGTACGCGATGGTCGAGGCGGCTGCCGCCAACGGCTGGATCGATCGCGAGCCCGCGATCCTGGAGACCCTGACCTCGATCCGGCGCGCCGGCGCCGACGTCGTGCTGACCTACTGGGC
The DNA here is from genome assembly GCA_963760515.1 of uncultured Actinomycetota bacterium. Lineage (GTDB taxonomy): Bacteria > Actinomycetota > Actinomycetes > Propionibacteriales > Nocardioidaceae > Nocardioides. The sequence continues at coordinate 580,164 of CAVXDL010000006.1, read as the reverse complement.
CGCCGAGGCCGCCCGCCTGCTGGCTGCTCGCTGACCCTCGCCCGCGCTCGGCTCGCCGACACAGCAGAACGGCCCGTCACCTCGCGGTGACGGGCCGTGCTGATGCTGGGTGGATCAGGGCGTGGTGTAGTCGATCACGCACTTGTCGAAGGCATCGACCGCGGAGAGCGGGTTGTCGATGAGCCCGTCGAGGGCGCACTGCACGATGGCCTCGGCCTTGGAGAGCGTCTTGTCGACCGGCTTCACGTTGGTCTTGGGCGGCGAGGGCACCTTGACCGGCGGGAGCTTGGGCGGCTTCGGCGTGGTGCCGGTGCCAGTGCTCTCGGGCTCGGGCTCAGGAGCGGTGCTCGGCTCCGGGCTCGGCGTGGTCGAGGACGGCGCCGGAGCGGGAGCCGACGACTGGCCGGACGAGGGAGCCTTGTCCTTGCCACCGGCGGAGCCGGCGTTGTTGTCGATCCGGATCGGGGGCAGCGGCGTCAGGAACCCGGCTGCGCTGGTGCTGTTGGGCACCGAGGTGAAGTCGCCCTCGAGGTAGTTGGCCGCGATCGAGAGCACGAGGTCGACGTAGGACTGCGAGTGGTTGTAGCGGTAGACCGCAGCGCGCTGGCCCTCGACCGTCGAGAGGTCGCCGGTGCCGGAGCAGAGGTAGACCGCCGTGGCCAGTGCCGCGTCGTCGATGTCCTGGGGGTTGCGCACGCCGTCGTTGTCGGCGTCGACCTGGACGACCGACCACGTCGAGGGGATGAACTGCATCGGGCCCATGGCCCGGTCGTACTTCTTGTCCCCGTCGCCGGCACCGTTGTCGGTGTCGCGGATGACCGAGGTGCCGGGCCGGCCGTCGAGCGGCGGGCCGAAGATGCTCGGGGTGGCGACGCCGTCGCTGTCGAGCGCGCTACCGCCGAAGCGGCCGTGGTCGGTCTCGACGCGGCCGATCGCGGCGACGAGCTGCCAGCTGAGCTTGCAGGAGCGGTCGGCGGCGTTGATGACCGTCTCGGCCCGCTGGTAGGCAGCGAGGGCGGCCGAGGGGATGCCGTTGGTGGAAGAGGTGGCGACGATCTGCTCGATGTCACCGGCCGAGCCGCGGAACGCCGGCGAGGCCTCGTCGGCCGAGGAGACCGAGGCCGGAGCCTCGATGGCCTGCTCGGGGACGGTGCCGCCCCCGGGGAGGCCGGCGTCGGGAGAGGTGGAGGTGCTCGCAGAGACACCCACCGTTGGGTTGACCCCGGCGAGGCTGGCAGTCCACGCGGCAGACAGCAGCGCCAGCGGCACGATGGCCGTGGCTTTCTGCATACGGCCGAAACGCTTGGCGGGCATGTCTTCTCCTGGGATTGCGGTGGATCTACGAATTTTCCTACCCCACGTTTCGTAGACGTCACCTCAACGACGGGGGTGCCCGCGACGTTACGCAGCGGTAGGCAAAGATGTGATCGCGGGCACGTTGACCCCCATTGTCGCTCATGAAGTGCTCTCAGAGCACATCCTTCGTCTAGACAAGTGGCACTGGTCACATCGGGTGCACGACCCCAGCAGGCTCGACTGGGCCGCTCACCGGCTCTCGGTGACAATGAAGCAGGTGACTTCCACGGCGAGTGTCTCCACGACCGCATCGCAGGCGATGTTCGAGCGGGCCCGCGGGGTCATCCCCGGCGGGGTCAGCTCCCCGGTGCGTGCCTTCAACGCCGTCGGCGGGACCCCGCGCTTCATCCGCTCGGCACGCGGCGCCTGGCTCACCGACGTCGACGGCAACGACTACGTCGACCTGGTCTGCTCGTGGGGCCCGATGCTGCTCGGTCACGCCCACCCCGAGGTGCTGGCCGCGGTGCACGCCGCCGTCGAGCGCGGCACGTCGTACGGCGCCCCGACCGAGCCGGAGGTGGAGCTGGCCGAGGAGATCGTGTCCCGCACGTCTGCCGAGCGGGTCCGCTTCGTCTCCTCCGGCACCGAGGCGACGATGTCGGCCATCCGCCTCGCTCGTGGCTTCACCGGGCGCGACGTGGTGGTCAAGTTCGCCGGCTGCTACCACGGGCACGTCGACTCGCTCCTGGCCTCGGCCGGCTCCGGCCTGGCCACCTTCGCGGTGCCCGGCACGCCGGGGGTGCCGGCCTCCTCGACCGCACTGACGCTGGTCCTGCCCTACAACGACCGGGCTGCGGTCGAGGCGGCGTTCGCCGAGCACGGCCCGAAGATCGCCTGCCTCATCACCGAGGCCGCTCCCGGCAACATGGGCGTGGTCCCGCCCGAGCCGGGCTTCAACGCCTTCCTGTCCGAGATCTGCACGCGTCACGGCGCGCTGTTCATCAGCGACGAGGTGATGACCGGCTTCCGGGCCGCGAAGCAGGGCTACTGGGGCCTCGACGGCGCCGTCGAGGGGTGGACCCCCGACCTGGTCACCTTCGGCAAGGTGATGGGCGGTGGCTTCCCTGCCGCTGCGTTCGGCGGTCGTGCCGACGTGATGGCGATGCTCGCCCCCGAGGGGCCGGTCTACCAGGCGGGCACGCTCTCGGGGAACCCGATCGCCACCACTGCGGGGCTGGCCACGCTGCGCCTTGCCACCGACGACGTCTACGCCCACCTCGAGGCCACCGGGGCCACCATCAAGGCCGCCGTGGGGGAGGCGCTTGCCGCCGCGGGCGTGCCCCACCAGGTGCAGAGCGCCGGCACGATGTTCTCGGTGTTCCTCTCCGAGGGGCCCGTGCTCGACTTCGCCGGTGCCTCGCGCACCGACGGAACGGCGTACGCCGCCTTCTTCCACTCCATGCTCGACCAGGGGGTCTACCTGCCCCCTTCGGCCTACGAGGCGTGGTTCCTCTCGGCCGCTCACGACGACCGGGCCGTGCAGACGATCCTGGACGCCCTGCCGACCGCCGCGACCGCCGCGGCCGCTGCGACCGAGGGAGCACGATGAGCTCGACGCCCGAAACGATCGTCCACCTGGTGCGCCACGGAGAGGTGCACAACCCCGGCGGCGTGCTCTACGGGCGCCGCGACGGCTTCCACCTCTCCGAGCTGGGCAAGAAGATGGCCGAGCGCATCGGCGAGACCATCGGCGAGCGCGACATCACCCACCTGCGGGTCTCCCCGCTGGAGCGCGCGCAGGAGACCGCCGCGCCGCTGGCCGCCGCACGTGGGTTGGAGATCGTCACCGACGAGCGCGTCATCGAGTCCGAGAACAAGTTCGAGGGACTGACCTTCGGCAAGGGCCGCAACGCGCTGAAGAACCCCGCCACCTGGCGCCACCTGTGGAACCCCTTCAAGCCGTCGTGGGGCGAGCCCTACAAGGAGATGGTGGCGCGGATGATGGCCGCGGTGGAGGACGCCCGGGTGGCGGCCCTCGGCCACGAGGCCGTGATCGTCTCCCACCAGCTGCCGATCTGGACCACGCGGCTGCACGTGGAGGGCCGCTCGTTCCTCCACGACCCGCGCAAGCGCCAGTGCACGCTGTGCTCCCTCACCTCGCTCCACTTCGTCGGGGACCGCATCTCGCAGGTCACCTACAGCGAGCCCGCGGGCGACCTGATCCCGGTCGGGGACAAGGGTGCGCCGTTCTCGGCGGGCAACGCCCCCACCGACAAGCGACCCTGACGTGATGCTCCTGCCGCGCGCCTCGGCGATGCTCGCCGCGCTGCTGCTCCTCGCCTCGGGGTGCAGCAGCCTGAGCGGCACCGACGATGCCAACTTCGTGGTGGGCGACGGCAGCATCGTGCAGATCGCCCCGGCCAACCGGGGCGAGCCGCTGGAGATCTCCGGCCCCTCGCTCGAGGACGACCCGATCGACCTCGCCGACCTGCGCGGCGGCATCGTCGTGCTCAACGTGTGGGGCTCCTGGTGCACGCCGTGCCGTGCCGAGGCGCCGGTGCTGCGGGAGGCCTCCGAGCAGATCGACGCGGCGTTCGTGGGCCTCAGCTTCCGCGAGACCTCCTTCGACAACGCGCGGTCCTTCGAGCGTGAGTACGGCATCACCTACCCGACGATCGCCGACACCGGAGCAGGCGTGCTGGCGCTGGGCCGCTATGCGCCCAAGTCGCCGCCCACGACGTACCTCCTCGATGCCGAGGGCCGGATCGCGGCCCTGATCACCGGCGCGATCCCGTCCGCCGGGATCCTCGAGGACCTCGTCGAGGACGTGAAGGCCTCCGACGAGGCCGGAAACGACGCCCGTGGAGCCGTCGATGGGTGACTGGTTCCAGGACCAGGCCGCCGCCGGTTCGTTGGGGCTGGCCGTGCCGGTCGCCATGATCGCCGGCCTGGTGTCGTTCTTCAGCCCCTGCGTGATCCCGTTGCTGCCCGGCTACCTGTCCTACGCCACCGGGCTCTCGGGTGCCGACCTGGCTGCCGGTGAGGCCGGTCGCCGGCGCGGGCGGATGTTCGTCGGCTCGGCGCTGTTCGTGCTGGGCTTCGCCGTCGTCTTCGTGATCATCGGTGCCACCTTCGGGGGTGCCGGCCTGTGGCTGCGCTCCTACCGCGACACGATCACCCTGGTGATGGGCATCGCCCTGATCCTGCTGGGGCTCGTCTTCGCCGGGGCGGTGCCGTGGTTGCAGCGCGAGTGGCGGGTGCACAAGATCCCTGCCGTCGGGCTCGGGGCTGCACCGCTCATCGGGGCGCTCTTCGCCCTCGGCTGGACGCCGTGCATCGGCCCGACGTACAGCGTGATCCTGGGGCTGACCTACACCGACGCCACTGCCGGTCGCGGAGCCCTGCTCTCGGCCTTCTACGCCCTCGGGCTCGGTATCCCCTTCATCCTCGCCGGGGTCTTCTACGGCCGCGCCCTGCGCACGCTGGGCTGGGTACGACGCCACCAGCATCGTCATCATGCGCCTCGGCGGCGCGATGCTCGTGGTGGTCGGGATCCTGCTCGTCACCGGCTGGTGGGACGGGATCGTGCAGTGGCTGCAGCTGCGCTTCGTCGGCAGCTTCGAGGTCGCGATATGAGCAGCGTGCAGGACCGCCCCCGCACCCCCATGCCCACGCGCCGTCCCGGCGAGCTCGGCGCCCGCGAGCTCGCCCGGTGGGCCTGGCGTCAGCTGACGTCGATGCGCACGGCCCTCGTGCTCCTGCTGCTGCTCGCGCTGGCCGCCGTGCCGGGGTCGGTGATCCCGCAGAGCGGGGTCGACGCGCTCAACGTCACGCGGTGGAAGGACCAGCACCCCGACCTCACGCCGATCTACGAGAAGCTCGGGCTGTTCTCGGTCTACGACTCGCCGTGGTTCGCAGCGATCTACCTGCTGCTCGTCATCTCGCTGGTGGGCTGCATCGTGCCGCGCTCGCTGGTCTACCTCCGCGCGCTGCGGGCCCAGCCCCCTGCGGCGCCCCGCAACCTGACGCGCCTGCCCGACAGCACGTCGTACACCACCGACGAGAGCGTCGAGACGGTGCTGGCCCGGGCGCGGGAGGTGCTGGGCAAGAAGCGCTACCGGCTGCGCCGGGCCGAGGACGAGGCGGCCGACGCAGGCAGCGTCAGCGCGGAGCGCGGCTACCTGCGCGAGCTCGGCAACCTGGTCTTCCACGTCTCGGTGATCATCGTGCTCGTCGGCTTCGCCCTCGGCGGGATGCTGGGCTACCAGGGCGGCGTGATCATCGTCAAGGGCTCGACGTTCGCCAACGCGAGCGCGTCCTACGACGACTTCAACCCCGGCAGCCTGTTCACCGCCGACGACCTCGACCCGTTCCTCTTCAGCGTCGACGACTTCGACGTCACGTGGCTCACGAAGGGCTCGGCGGCCGGGACGGCGCGCGCGTTCAACGCCGCGCTCACCTACCGCGACGGTGCGAAGGACGAGCAGCGCTACGACCTGCGGGTCAACCACCCGCTCACCATCGGCAACACCGACGTCTTCCTCATCGGCCACGGCTACGCGCCGGTGATCACGGTGCGCGACGGCCGTGGCGACATCGCCTACACCGGCCCGACGGTGTTCTTGCCGCAGGACCAGACGTTCCTGTCGTTCGGCGTGGTCAAGGCGCCCTCGGCCGAGCCCGGACAGATCGGTCTCGAGGGGTTGTTCTACCCGACGTTCCAGCTCGTGGACGGCGACCCGCGCACCATCTGGCCCGACGACCTCGAGCCCCTCGTCTCGCTGAGCGTCTACACCGGCGACCTCGGTCTCGACGACGGCACGCCGCAGTCGGTCTACCTGCTCGAGACCTCCAAGGCGACGCAGGTCATGAAGCCCGACGGGAGCGGCAAGCCGCTGCGCCTCGACCTCCGCCTCGGCGAGACCCAGACCCTGCCCGACGGCCTCGGCTCGGTCTCCTTCGAGGGCGTGGAGCCGTGGGTGCGCATCCAGATCAGCCAGAGCCCCGGCAAGCGGATCGCCCTGGGGGGCGTCGTGCTGGCCCTCCTGGGCCTCCTCGGCTCGCTCTTCATCCGTCCGCGACGCCTCTGGGTGCGGGCCCGTCGTGAGGGGGGTGTCACCATGGTGGAGGTGGCCGCGCTGGATCGCACCGGTGGCGGCGACGTGGGTGTCGTCCTCGACGACGTGGTGGCCCAGCTGCGCGGGCCCACGCCGGCAACCCAGCCCGTCCCGAACGGATCGAAGGAGAACGAGAGCCGATCATGACCGACATCGCGTGGGAGACCCTGAGCAACAACGCCGTCGGCGCTGCCGGGATCGTCTACTTCCTGGCCCTGATCGCGCACCTCGCCGAGTGGGCGTCGCTGCGTGAGCCGAAGGCCGCCTCGGTCGCTGCCACGTCGAGCGTGGGCGCCCACGGCGTAGCGGTCCTCGACGCGACCGGTGGCACCGAGGTGAGTGCCGGGCGTGCGCGGCGGGTGGAGTTCCTCGGCCGCCTCGGTCTGCTCCTCACCGGCATCGGCGCGGCGGCGCACTTCGTCTCGCTCCTCGGCCGCGGGATGGCCGGCGACCCCAACCGGGTGCCGTGGGGCAACATGTACGAGTTCACCCTCTCCGGCACCTTCTTCGTCGTGGTCATGTACCTCGCGCTCTACCGCCGCCACGGCCTGGCGTGGATGGCCCCGATCGTGCTGGGCTTCGTCGTCTCGGTCCTGATGGTCGCCGTGATCTGGCTGCACGACGAGGTCGCGCCGCTCACCGAGGCCCTCAACTCCTACTGGCTGGTCATCCACGTCGTCTCCGCGGTGATCGCGACCGGCGCCTTCACCCTGGGCGGCATCGCCTCGGTGATGTACCTCGTCAAGCTGCGCGTCGGCGAGAGCGAGTCCGGTCCGATGGCGCGCGTGCCGTCACTGGCCGTCCTGGACCGCACGGCCTACCGCATCCACGCCTTCGCCTTCCCGGTGTGGACCTTCGCGGTCCTGATCACCGGTCCCATCTGGGCCCACGAGGCCTGGTCGCGCTACTGGAACTGGGACCCCAAGGAGGTGTGGGCCTTCATCACCTGGGTCGTCTACGCCGCCTACCTCCACGCACGCGCCACCGCCGGGTGGAAGGGCCGCAACGCCGCGCTCCTGGCCTGCCTCGGCCTGGCCACGCTGTGGTTCAACTTCATCGGGATCAACTACTTCTCGACGTCCTCCCAGCACTCCTACGCCGGCAGCGAGCCGACCGCGGTGGTGGAGCGGATCGACGGCTCCACGCCGCTCGACCAGCTCCTGTTGTAGGCGGGGGCCGAGCCCGGGGCGCCGACCGTTGTCGGTGCGATGCGCTTCACTGGGTGCATGTCTCGGTGCTTCTTCGTCCCGCCCTACCTGCTCGAGCGACTCGGCCTGGCCGAGCGCCAGCTCGTCCTCGACACCGCGCTGCGCTCGGCGCGCGCCGCGGCCGTCCCGACCTTCCTCGGTGCGCCGCCGTCGGTGCCCACGCCGACCCCGGGGTGGACGGTGCACAGTGCCGGCGGCACGAGCCGGCTCCCCGGTGACGTCGTACGACGCAGTGGCGACCCGGAGTCCGGTGACCCGGCCGTCGACGAGGCCGCGAGCGGCATCAGCGGTGCGCTGGCCCTCTTCGCCGAGGTCTACCACCGCAGCTCCTACGACGACGCCGGAGCGCCGGTCAGCCTCACCGTCCACTACCAGCACCGCTACGCCAACGCGTTCTGGGACGGCGCCCAGCTGGTCTTCGGTGACGGTGACGGCGAGGTCTTCGACCGCTTCACCAAGTCCGTCGACGTGCTGGGCCACGAGCTGACCCACGCGGTCACCGAGCGCAGCGCCGGCCTCGTCTACCGCGACCAGCCGGGAGCGCTCAACGAGTCACTGTCCGACGTCTTCGCCAGCTGCCTCAAGCAGCGGCTGCTGGGCCAGGTCGCCGACGAGGCCGACTGGCTCATCGGGGCCGAGATCTTCCTGCCCGGGGTGCGCGCTCGCGGTCTGCGGGACATGGCCGCCCCCGGCACCGCCTACGACGACCCGCGGCTGGGCCGCGACCCGCAGCCGGCCCACCTCGACGACTACGTCGAGGGACCGGCCGACAACGGCGGGGTCCACCTCAACTCCGGCATCCCCAACCGCGCCTTCCACCTGGCCGCGGTGGGCATCGGGGGCAGCTCCTGGGAGGGAGCCGGTCGCATCTGGTACGACGCCCTCGTGGGCGACCGCGTCGGCCCGGAGACCGACTTCGCCGGCTTCGCCGCGGCCACGGTCGCCGCGGCCGGCGCCCGGGCTCAGGTCGTGGCCGAGGCCTGGAGCGCGGTCGGCATCACGGTGCCGACCGGGTCGCGCCTGGTGCGCGTGCAGCGCAGTGGCGGGTTCGCGGGGCTGGTGACCGACGGGCGGCTCGACCTCGATGCCGACGGGGACGACGAGATCGCGGCACTGGTCGAGACCGTCGACCTGTCCGGCGTACGCGGCGGGCCGCCGCGCCCGGACATGTTCGTCTACGACTTCGACCTGTGCGGGCGCCGGGCGGTGGTGCCCGAGCAACAGCTCACCGACGACCTGCGGCGGATCGCCGAGCGGGTGCTCAGCGGTCCGGACGTGTGTGACGGGCCGCGCGAGTAGGAGCGGTGTCCCGGCCCGGGCTCGAGCCCGGGCTCAGGCCAGCGCTCGGTCGAGCGCGGCCTCGACGTGGATCGTCGTGCTCGGGAAGACCGGCAGCTCGGAGTCGTGCTGGTGCACGAGCAGCTCGAGCTCGGTGCACCCGAGCACCACGCCGCCGGCGCCGGCGTCCCAGAGCTGCTCGATGAGCTTGACGACCGTGCGACGCGAGGAGTCGAGCACCCGGCCGGCGACCAGCTCGTCGTAGATGATCCGGTTGAGCTCGGCGTGCGTCTCGGGGTCGGGCACGTGGACGGTCAGGCCGGCGGCGCGGAGCCGGTCGGTGAAGAAGGTGCGCGACATCGCGAAGGTGGTGCCGAGCAGGCCCACCGAGGTGACTCCGCGCGCCGAGCAGGCCTCGGCGATGACGTCGGCGAGGTGCAGCAGCGGGATCGAGACCGAGTCGGCGATCTGGTCGGCCACCCGGTGGAAGGTGGTCGTGCACAGCAGCAGGAAGTCGGCGCCACCGGCCTCGAGCGAGCGTGCGGCGTTGATGAGGATCTGGGCGACCTCGTCCCACTTCTCCTGCTCCTGCAGGGCGTTGACCTCGGCGAAGTCGACCGAGGCCATCAGGGTGCGCGCCGACGACAGGCCGCCGAGTCGCTGCTGCACCCCCTCGTTGAGGGCTTGGTAGTAGAGGGCGCTGGACTCCCAGCTCATCCCGCCGATCAGTCCGATGGTCTGCATCCGCCGCATCTTGCCACCTTTCGCCTCCCCAGACCCCGACCCGCCACGGCAGTGGGACGGCGGGTCGTGTGGTCAGGAGCTGACGCGGTGCACCTTGTGCTGCGCGGCCTGCGCGCGCGGTCGGATGACGAGCTCGTCGACGCTGACGTGGGCGGGGCGGGTCACCATCCAGGTGATCGCCTCGGCGACGTCGTCGGCCACCAGCGGCTCGGCCACGCCCTCGTAGATCGCTGCTGCCTTGGTGGCGTCGCCGTCGAAGCGCACGAGCGCGAACTCGTCGGTGCGGACCATGCCGGGCGCGATCTCGACCACGCGGACCGGCTGGTCCCACAGCTCGAGGCGCAGGGTCTCGGTCACCACCTGGGTGCCGTGCTTGGCCGCGGTGTAGCCGCCGCCGCCCTCGTAGGCGATCCGGCCGGCGGTCGAGCCGACGTTGCAGATGATGCCGGCCTCGGCGGCCAGGAGCGCCGGGAGCAGGGCCCGGGTCACCTGCACCAGGCCGATCACGTTCACGTCGTACATCCGGCGCCACTCGTCGCTGTCGGCCTGGGCCACCGGGCTCGCACCGAAGGCGCCGCCGGCGTTGTTGACGAGCACGTCGAGGGTGCCGCCCCCGACCTCGAGCACCGCCGAGGCGAGCGCAGCCACCGCTGCCTCGTCGGTGACGTCGCAGACCACCGCGGTCCCGTCGATCTCGCCGGCCAGGGCCTCGATCCGCTCCGCGCGCCGCGCTGCGCACACCACGTGGAAGCCGGCGGCCGCGAGCGACCTGGCGGTGGCTGCGCCGATGCCGCTGCTGGCTCCGGTGACGACGGCGGTGGGACGGGCGGTGCTGGGCGGGGTCGACATGGCGCCATTGTGCTGCCCGTGCTGGGGTTTGCCGAGACCGGCCGCGGGAATCACCACGCCGTGACGCGTGTTGGTCCAGGGAGGGGTGGCCTGTGCCAGGTCGCGACCCTCGTCGATCCCCCTACGAGAGAGGCCAGCTGCCTGTGAGCTCGTTGCGCCGCGTGGCCATGATCAGCCTGCACACCTCGCCGCTGGACCAGCCCGGCACCGGCGATGCGGGCGGCATGAACGTCTACGTCGTCGAGCTCGCCCGACAGCTCGCCACCCGCGGCGTGGAGGTCGACATCTTCACGCGGGCGACCAGCTCGAGCCTCGCCCCGGTGGTCGACCTCGACGACGGGATCCTGGTGCGGCACGTCGCCGCCGGACCCTTCGAGGGTCTCACCAAGAACGAGCTCCCCGGTCAGCTCTGCGTGTTCGCCCGCGAGGTGCTGCGCACCGAGGCCGCCCACCCGGTGGGTCACTACGACGCTGTGCACTCCCACTACTGGCTCTCGGGTCAGGTCGGGGCGCTGGCCCGCGACCGGTGGGGCGTGCCGCTCGTGCACAGCATGCACACGATGGCCAAGGTCAAGAACGCCGCGCTCGCCGACGGCGACCGCGCCGAGCCGGCTGCGCGCGTGATCGGTGAGGAGCAGGTGGTCGAGGCCTCCGACGTGCTGGTGGCCAACACCGACCTCGAGGCCAAGCAGCTCATCAACCTCTACGACGCCGACCCCGGCCGCGTCGAGGTGGTCCACCCCGGGGTCGACCTCGACCGGTTCCGGCCACAGGCAGGAGTGCGCGCGGGCCTCGGTCTCGCCGAGGACGCGGTCGTGCTTCTCTTCGCCGGTCGCATCCAGCCGCTCAAGGCCCCCGACGTGCTGCTGCGCGCCGTGGCGGTGCTGCTCGAGCGGGACCCCGCCCTGCGCCACCGGCTGGTGGTGCCCATCGTCGGCGGCCCGTCCGGCAGCGGCCTGGAGCGTCCCTCGGCCCTGGCCGGTCTCGCGGCCGAGCTCGGGATCGCCGACGTGGTCCGCTTCGTCCCCCCGGTCTCCCAGCCCGAGCTCGCCCGCTGGTACGCCGCCGCGACCCTGGTCGCGGTGCCGTCGTACAACGAGTCGTTCGGGCTCGTCGCGGCCGAGGCGCAGGCGTGTGGCACTCCCGTGGTGGCCGCGGCTGTCGGCGGACTGACCACCGTCGTGCGCGACGGACACAGCGGGCTGCTGGTCGACACCCACGACCCGGGCGACTGGGCCACCGCGCTCGGACGCGCGCTCGTCCGGCGCGAGGAGCTCGCAGCGGGAGCCCTGCGGCAGGCGCGGCTCTTCTCCTGGGACGAGACCGCCCGCCAGACGATCGAGATCTACCTTCGGGCTCAGGCCCGCATGCGAGAGTCGGTCGCGTGAGCACCGACAGCACCGACAGCACCGACAGCACCGAGCGCATCAAGGCGACCGTCCGCGACTACCTCGCCGCCAACGACCTCGAGTTCGACGAGGTCGGTGACGGCTCCTTCTCCTTCGCCCTGCCCGGTGAGAAGAAGCTGCAGACCGCCGTGCGCCTCGACATCGGCTCGCACGCCCTCGGCGTGCACGCCTTCGTGTGCCGCGCGCCCGACGAGAACCACGAAGAGGTCTACCGCTGGCTGCTGCAGCGCAACCTGCGCACCTACGCCGTGGCCTTCGCCATCGACCGGCTCGGCGACATCTACCTCGACGCACGCCTCCCGCTCCTCGCGGTGACGGCCGACGAGCTCGACCGGCTCCTCGGCTCGGTGCTCTCGGTGGCCGACGACTCGTTCAACACCATCCTCGAGCTCGGCTTCGCCTCCTCCATCCGCAAGGAGTGGGAGTGGCGCAAGCTGCGCGGCGAACCGACCCACAACCTCGAGGCCTTCCGCGGCTGGCTCGAGTCCGACGACACCCCCGAGGCCTGACTCGGGGATATCTCGTCCTCTGGTCAACCTTCTCGAGCCTCCGGAAGGTTGACCAGAGGACGAGAGACCCTGGGATGGGCCGAGGTTCAGGCGGTCTCGGAGCAGTCGATGGCGTCGGGGACGAGCAGGAAGTCTGCGGCCGGGACGGGTCGGCCGAGGTGGTAGCCCTGGCCGAGGGTGCACCCCATGGCGCGCAGGTGCGCTGCCTCGAGCTCGCTCTCGATGCCCTCGGCCACGATGCGTACGCCGAGGGTGGAGACCAGCTGGAAGACCGAGCGGGCCAGGAGGAAGTCGGCCGGGCTGGTGGAGATGCCCGAGACGAGGGACCGGTCGATCTTCACGGTGTCGATCGGGAGCCGCTGCAGGTGCATGATCGAGGAGTAGCCGGTGCCGAAGTCGTCCACACCGAGCGGGACGCCGAGGTGGTCGATGCCCTCGAGCGAGCGCTGCACCACCGGGTCGTCGGAGACGAGCGCCGACTCGATGACCTCGAGCAGCAGGCGGCCGGCAGAGACCCCGGTCCGGTGCAGGACGGCGTCGAGGTGGTCGACGTACTCGGGGTTGCGCAGCTCCAGGGGCGAGACGTTGACGTGCATGCGGAACTCGGGGGAGACGAACGGCAGCCACGCGGCGAGCTGCTGGGCCGCGGTCTTGAGGACGCGGCGACCGAGCGGGATGATCAGCCCGCTGCGCTCGGCCGCCTCGACCGTCGCAGCCGGCGACATCAGCCCCAGCTCGGGGTGGTGCCAGCGCAGCAGCGCCTCGGCGCCGATGAGCTCGCCGGTGCGGAGGTCCTGGACCGGCTGGTAGTGCAAGGAGATCTGACCGGAGTCGTGCGCGAGGGCGTGGGCCAAGTCGCGGACCAGGGTCAGGTCGAAGGAAGCAGCAGCGTCCTGGCTCTCGGGACGGTGCCACAACGTGTCGCCGAGGGTGAGGTGGCCGGCCTGCACGACGGTGGCGCGCACGTCCTGCACGGCGATCCGCTCGTCATCGCCGTCATCGATCAGGCGGGCGCCGACGGTCACCACGGGCCACACGAGGTCACCGTCGAGGTGCACCAGGTGACGCACCCGGGAGACGAGGTGAGCCACCTGGGTGTGGGCCACGTCGCGACGTACGACGACCGCGATGAGGAATCCGCCCAGGGGCGTGACGCGCAGCAGTCGCGTCTGCAGGTGCTCGTGCTGGAGCATGCGGCGCGCGACCTCGGTCGTCAGCGACTCCAGGGCCGCGGTGCCGTGGTAGTCGACGATCTCCGAGGCGTTGGAGACCGACACCGCGAGCAGCGCCAGGGTGTGCTCGGCGTCGACGCAGGTGCTGCGCAGGTCGCGGATCGCATCGACCAGGGAGCCGGTCGTGGGGAAGCTCGCGCCGTGCTGGTCCAGGGCGGGAGCCGGCTCGTGGGAGGCGCTCATGCGCCGAGTCCGTGGGAGAGCGACCAGGGCAGGTCGGCGTCGCGCAGCACGCTCAGGAGCACGTCGGCAGCGACGCTGCGGTCGAGGAAGGCGGTCGCGCCGAGCGCGGTGATGTCGGCGATCTCCGCAGCGGTGGCGCCGTCGGCGACGACCACGACCGGCACGCGGCGCAGGGCGAGGTGGCCGCGGACGAGCCGGAGCACGTCGGAGGCGTCGCCGGTGGGAAGCCGCAGCTCGGTGACGACCACGGCGGGCAGCGGGTGGGCCTCACGGGGAGTGTGCGGGGCACGACCCTCGACGTAGGCGCGGAGGTCGGCGATGTCGTCGCACCCGGTCACGGGGTTCATCAGCCGACCGAAGGCCAATGCGTCGCGGGTCGCCTCGAGACTGTCAGCGTCGTGACCGACCACCAGGACCGGCGCATGGCCGGTCGCGGCAGTGAGGTGGGGGGACATGGATCGCTCCAGGCAAAGGGGGTCTCGGTGGGGGTCCCGAGCGGGGGTTGAGGTGCGAACTCATGTTTACTCGACCTTGACACCCGATGTTGCCTTTTCGCCTACTCCGATCTCAACTGGCCTAGTCCAGTGCCTCAGGCAAGGCCGACCAGGCGCAGGTAGGCCTGCGCGACCGGCTCGCCGGCGAAGAGGCCGAGGGCCGCGCCGGTGAGCATGAACGGTCCGTGCGGGATCGCGGCACCGCGTCGTACGCGACCGGTGGCCAGGAGACTGACCACGGTGACGGCGCCGACGGCGAAGCCGCCCATCAGTCCCACGAGGCTCGGCCCGATGCCCACCAGGCCCAGGACGAGGCCCAGCACCGGAGCCAGGGCGACGTCGCCGAGCCCCATGCCACGTCCGGCGGTGACCAGCCACACCCCGCCGTACACGGCCAGCCAGATCGCGGTCGACAGGGCGACGGTGAGCAGGCTGAGCGAGGCTCCGGCGATCAGCGAGACGAGCATGACGAACGCGACCAGTCCGGCGGCGGTGGCGGTGATCCCGAACGGCAGACGGCCGTGCTCGAGGTCGATGAGCGCGAGTGCGATCCCGGCGCCGACGATCACCAGTCCGGCGGCGACGAGCACCGGATCGGTCAGTCGCCAGGCAGTGAAGGCGAACGCCGCGGCGGTCGCGGCCTCGACGAGGGGGTAGCGCGCCGAGATCGGGGTCTGGCAGTCGCGGCACCGACCGCGCAGGAGGAGCCACGACACGACCGGCACGTTGTCGCGCGGACGCACCTCGTGGGCGCACCCCGGGCACGCCGACGGCGGGTGGGCGATCGAGAGGCCCGCCGGCACGCGGTGCACCACGACGTTCAGGAACGAGCCGACGGCGAGACCCATCAGGGCGGCCAGCGAGATGATCAGGCTTCCTGGCACCAGGGCTGCCGAGGCGGTCATGAGGTCGCTCCGAGGTGGTCGTCGTCGATGGTGTCCTGCTCGTGGGGTTCGAGGACGCCGAGCATGAGCTCGGACGGGTCGTCGGTCGCTCCGGCCCGGGCTGCTCGGTGGCGGAGCAGGTTGCGGCGCAGCGCGACCGAGACCCCGCGCACGTCGCCGCCGTCCTCGGCCGAGCGGGTCAGGGCCGACTCCAGCGCCAGCTCGAGGTGAGTGGGCAGTCCGGAGGGCTCGTCGTCCCGAGCCGGGGCAGGCCCGCTCAGGGCATCGGGTCCGGCGAGGTGAGCGGTCGGTCCCAGCAGGGAGAGCACCGGCAGGTCCCGGTCCACCAGCGAGGCGACGGCCGTACGGGCGCCCGCCACGGCGCTCTGGGCATCCAACGGCGAGAGCGACTCGAGGGCGGCGCACAGGTCGGCGGCGCGGGCGCCGAGGTGCGGGCGCAGCAGCTGGAGGTCGGCTGCCCACTGGGCCAGGGCGGCCTCGTGCACGCGCCCGGCTGCGGCGAGGGAGTGCGACAACGTGACCAGGTCGCTACCGCCGACGGGCACACCGCTGGGTGTGGGGACGGCGGGCAGGCGGCTCTCGTCGACCTCGGCTTCGCTCGAGTCGGTGGCCTCCACGGGGACGAGGTGGCGGCCCAGCGCGGTGGGATCGGCGAACGCCGAGATGGTCTGGCTGAGCTCGTGCACCCGGGCCCGCAGTGCGAGCACCTCCTCGGCGCTGGTCGCCTCGGCGCGGACCGGGGGCTCGGGCCGGGGATCGGAGCCTGCTTGCGCGGCGGTGTCGATCTGTTCGGCGGGGTCGAGCGACGGCTTCGCCTCGGGCCGCAGCCGGCGCAGGAGATCGGCCCGCACGGTCAGCAGGACGGCGAGGGCGACGAGCAGGGCCACGACGCCCACCAGCCAGGGGAGGGCGACGATCAAGGGCGGGACGCTCGGCATCGAGGGGCCTCCGGTGGCGGCGATGTCAGTGGTGCGCGGGGGGACGAGGTTGCAGAGGGAGGCCTCCCCCACGGGGGGTTGGGGGAGGCCGTCTGAGAAGAGTGTCGGCACCCGCGCACCCCGACTTGAGTCGTGGGGCTGCAGTACGTCAGCGGAGCGGAAGTGATCCTGCGACGGCCCGGTCGCGGCACCAGGGGACCACCTCGGCGAGCGTCAGGGGCGGGGAGGCCCAGAAACCCTGAGCGGTGTCGCAGCCGAGCTCGGCGAGCACCGGGATGGTGGCGGCGTCCTCGACGCCCTCGGCCACGACGCGCAGCCCGAGGTCGGTGGCAGCGTGGGTCAGCGCTCGCACGAGTCGGTGGGCGTCCGGGTCGGTCGCGACGGCGCGCGCGAGGTCGGGGGCGATCTTCACCTCACGGACGGCAGGGTTGCGCCACAGGGCCGTCAGCGACGACCACGCGCGTCCGTACCCGCGGATCGTCACGCCGAGCTCACGCTCGGCCAGACGTTCGAAGATGGGCTGGGGGGCCGAGCGGGACTGCGTGAGCGGCTCGGAGATCTTCAGCAGGAGGTCCTTGGCGGGGATGTCGCGCACCTCGAGGGCGTCGACGAGCTGCTCGACGAGGCCGTTGCCGAGGATGTGGCGTCGCGTCAGGCTGATGGACACGTGGCTTCCGGGCGCATGCCGCTGGAGCATCGGGAGGGCATCGAGCGCCTGGGCGATGACCGTCGACGTGATCGGGCGCAGGAGGCCGGCCCGCGCGGCCAGCGGCACGAAGCGCCGCGCCGGCAGCAGTCCGTGCTCGGGGTGGTTCCAGCGCACGAGCGCGTCGAAGCCGCAGACCTGGCCGGTGCGTGTCTGGAGCTGCGGCTGGAAGTGCACGACCATCTGCGAGTACGAGCTGGCGCGCTCGAGGTCAGCAAGCAGTCGCGTGCTCCAACCGGGGGCGAGAGAGGCGTCGATGTTGGCCGAGCGCCACCGTGTGGTGCCGGACTCCTTGGCGTCGTACATCGCCTGGTCGGCGGCCAGGCTCAGGGCGGTGACGGTGTCGCCGTCCTCGGGGAACGTCGCGATGCCGACCGAGGCCTGCACCGACAGCTCGAGCTCGTCGACGTGGAAGGGCGTCTCGAACACGTCGAGCACGCAGGCGGCGAGGTCGGCCGGCGACTCCGCGCCCCGGTCGGGGCCGGTGAGCACGGCGAACTCGTCGCCCCCGAGCCGGACGAGCAGGTCATCAGGACCGAAGGCCCGACGCAGGCGCGCCGCAGCCTCCACCAGCACCTGGTCGCCCACGTGGTGCCCGGCCGAGTCGTTGAGGTGCTTGAAGCTGTCGAGGTCGACGAGCAGCAGCGCCACGGAGTGCCCGGCGCGGCCGGCCTCCTCGAGCGTCCGGGCGCCCTGGTGCTCCAGCTCCCCGCGCAGCCCGAGGCCCGTCAACGCGTCGCGGTCGCGGCTCGACCGGGACTGCGCACGGTGGGTCTCCGACTCGGCGGGCGTCATGGTGCTCACCATTGTCACGGATCGGTGACGGGCGGGTCACCCAACGGCGGTGCGACGAAGGTCGAGCCGGTCAGGGTCATGGTCAGCTCCCCGTCCTCGCCGGTGAGGTTCACGTTCTGGAGCAGCAGCGCCCGGTCCATGGTCTCGATGTTGGCGAGCAGCTTGCGGAGCTGGTCGTAGGTGCCGTTGACGCTGACGCTCACCGACTGGACCGCGACCTGGGGTGCCGGCTCGGCCTGCGCGACGGGGGCTCCTTCGGCGGCGTCCGGGTCGGGCGCCGGCGCGGCAGGTGCTGCCGGGAGCACCGGTACGCCGGGCGCCACCGAGGTGAGTGCTGCGGCACGCAGCCCGGCGCCCTCGGCAGCCGCGGTGATCTCCCGGAAGAAGCCGGGCTGGTCGGCGGTCGGCGGCATGGTCGCCATCAGGTCCTTGGCCGTGCGCTGCAGCAGCGGCACGTCGGCGGCGAGGCTGCGCAGCGAGTTCAGCTGGGCAGCCATCACCAGGTTGCGGTCCTCGACAGCGGTGTGCTTCTCCTTGGCGTCGCCGAGCTCTCCCAGGGTCGGTCCGAGCAGGAGCATCCAGCTCAGGGCACTGAGCACCAGGAGCCCGACGACTCCCAACGCGATGGTGGCTGGCGCAGTGCGCAGGTTCATGGCGTGGCCTCGGTCTCGGCGGGAGCGGCGTCGGTCTCGGGGAGCGCGAAGCGGCCGGTGAGCAGCCGCGGGTCCAGGCCCACGGAGCCCGAGAAGGCGACGACATCCTGGTCGTCGGTGGTGGTCGTGGTGATGAAGGGCTCGACGAACAGCTTGTTGCTCGACAGGGTGAGCACCAACCGGCTGACCGCCTCGCGAGAGGGAGCAGTGCCGGTCAGGACGACGCAGCCGGCGATGGTGGTCGCACCGAACGGGTCCGGACCGGGACAGGCCGAGGCATCGTTGGTCGGGACGGCGGTTGCACTGATCGGCGTGAGGGTGCCCCCGAAGGTCGTGATGACCGTGCCTGCCGGTAGCAGGTCGGTCAGCGCTGAGAGTGCCCGCGAGAACTCCACCTCGGAGGCCATGGAGTCGGCGACCATGGTGCTGCGGAGCTTGATCGACGACGCGTAGGTGCGCATCGGCGCCATGTCGGTGATCTGGGTCTGGAGCTTCGCCCCCGCGACCTCCAGGTCCTGCAGCTCGCTCTCCTTCGCTGAGATGCGGAGGTTCAGCCCGGTCCAGGCCAGACCGACGAGCAGTGCCAGGCCCAGCGCGCCGGCGAGGAACCGCAGGCGCAGCGAGTGCACCCGGTTCTCCTCGAGCACCCAGGTCGAGAGCAGGTTGACCGCAGCGCTCTGCGGGGCGTCGTGGGAGGCACCGCGGGTCGAGCCGCGGCGCTTCTTCGCCGTCCGAGGGGTAGGAGCCGGCTCGGGAGCCGAGTCGGTCAACGCCATGGTGTCGGTCATGCCGTCGCTCCCAGGCAGAGCCCCACCGAGACGGCGAGGTCGGCGTCCGGCAGCTGGTGGCGGCCGGAGCGACGCTCCTCGACCTCCTCGGACTGCGGACTGAGCAGGTGGTGGACGGGCATGCCCAGGGTGCGGGCGCACACCGCGTCGAAGCCGTGGATGGTGCCGCCGAGGCCGCTGAGGCGCACCTGACGGGGCGCGTGGTCGGGATCGGTGGTGGCGTAGAACGACAGGGTGTCGGCCACCTCGTCGGCGATGTGCTGGGCCGCACGGTGCAACCGCTCGACGGCCGCGCTCGATCCGCCTCGGGGGGCGTCGGGAAGGACGAGGTCTGCGGCCGAGACGTGGGAGCTCACCGACGCCTTGCGCTTGAGCTGCTCGGCCCATCCGGGGCCGGCGTCCTCGTCCTCGTCCAGGGCGCGCGTCAGCGAGTCGCCGCCGATGCCCGGGATGACACGGACGAAACGCGGCCGACCTCGGGTGTGCACCGCGATGGCGACCTTGTCGGCGCCGACGTCGACCAGGGCCTCGGTCTCCGCGAAGGGCTCGGCGACGAGCGATGCCGTGCGCACCAGCGCCAAGGGGGACAGGTCGGCGACCATGGGCCGGAGTCCGGCAGCCTGCACGCAGCGCACCACTGCGTCGACCCCGTCGCGCGCGGTGGCGACGAGGAGGACCCGCACGAGTCGGATCGGCTCGCCGCCCGGCTCCTCGGAGGGACGTTCGACGTCCTCGAGCACGACATGGTCGATGTTGGCGTCGTCGATCGGGACCGGGAGGAGGTCTGCGACGAGGAACCGCATCGCCTTGCGGAGGTCCTGGGCCGGCATCCAGTCGAGCTCGACCTGGCGCACGAGCACCGAGCCGCTGCCGACGCCGAGGCGGACCGCCTTGGTGGAGAACTTCTGCTCGTGCCACAGCCGCTTGAGGGCCTTGGTGACCTCGGCGGGGGCGCGGACCTGGCCGCCCTCGACCACTCCGGCGGGCAGCGACACACGGCCGACCTTGCGGACGACGGGGCGTCGGCCACGGGTCTCGACCTCGACGGCACGGATGACCGTGCTGCCGATGTCCAGACCGACGATGCGAGCCATGGGGTTCCTCCCGGAAGTGGCGGTGATGGCGCTGGGAAAGCAACGACAGATCGATCATCGGCGCCGCGGAGCGCCGACTTGAGTCGGCGCAGGGGTCAAGTCCGGTGCCGGGGACGCCGATGACTACGCCGACCCTCGGAGGAGATCTGATGACCTACCACCCCGCGAGAGAGCTGCTGAGCCAGCTGCTCGAGCAGTCCAACCGCCTCGACGCCTCAGACCTCCACCTGCGGCCGGGCGCGGTGCCCAAGGTCCGCGTGGCGGGCGTGCTGGTCGACCTCGGCGACCGCGCGCTCACGCCGCACGAGGTGACCGACGTGATCGATGCGTCGATGAGCGATGCCGTGCGCGAGGAGTACATCGAGCGGATGGAGGCCGACTACGCCCTGGTCGACGAGAAGTCCGGTCGTTTCCGGGCCAACGCCTTCCGCACACGTGGCGCCGATGCCTGCGTCATGCGGCGCGTGCGCGACCGGGCGGTCTCGCTGGCCGACCTCGACCTGCCCGACGCCGTACGCCGCCTCGCACTGCGACCCCGCGGGCTGGTCCTCGTGACCGGGCCGACCGGGTCCGGCAAGTCGACCACGCTGGCCGCGATGGTCGACCAGATCAACACCGAGCGCGCGGTCCACGTGCTCACCCTCGAGGACCCGATCGAGGTGCTGCACACCGACCGGCGCGCCACGATCACTCAGCGCGAGCTCGGCACCGACACGCGCGACTGGACCGCCGCCCTGCGCTCGGCCATGCGCCAGGACCCCGACGTGATCCTCATCGGCGAGCTCCGCGACACCGAGACCGTGCACGCTGCGCTGACCGCCGCCGAGACCGGGCACCTCGTGCTCGGCTCGATGCACACCAACGACGCCCGCGAGACCGTCCACCGCCTCATCGAGTTCTTCCCGGCCGACGAGCAGCAGCGCGTGCGGGCGGTCCTCGCCGGCTCGCTCGAGGGCATCGTCTGCCAGCGGCTCGTGCCGCGCGCCGACGGGGTGGGACGAGCCTGCGTCATCGAGGTCGCTGTCCTCGACGCGCGTCTCTCCGAGGCCATCGCCGACCCGGACAAGACCCACTCGGTGCCTGACATCCTCGCTGCCGGCGAGTACTCCGGGATGCAGACCTTCGACCAGCACCTGCTGAAGCTGGTGATGAGCGGGGAGATCGAGGAGGCCACCGCCAAGGCGGCCGCCTCCAACCCGCACGACCTGTCGGTGAAGCTGCGACGGGCCGGATGGATCAGCGCCGCTCCGGGAGCGGGAGCGCCGACGACGCTGCCCTGAACGGGATTTCTTTACCTGGCTGAGCCGCAACGGGGCAGTGGACGTAGATTGTCCCGGTGAACGACGACCTCCCGCCCAGTGGCCAACGCCGCACCGTGGTCGACGCCGCCCCCTCGCTCCGCCTCGCCGACGTGAGCCTGGCCGAGCTGCGCGACTACCGCGAGCGGCTGCGTGCCGAGGAGGAGAAGATCTCCTACTGGCGTCGGCTCATCCACGCCCGGGTCGACCTGATCCACGCCGGCGACCTCGGGTCTGCGGTCGTCGACGCCGATGCGCTCGGCCGGGTGCTCGGTGACACCGGCCGCGGGCAGGTACGCGCCGCGCTGCACCGGGTCCGCGCGGCCGACCCGCTGCCCGACCTGCCCAACCTCGACAGCGTGTGGGCGACCCCGGACGACGCCGCCGGTGCCGCTGCGGTGATCGCCGAGCTGGAGGGGGCCGAGCGGACCCTGACGGAGTACCGCCGCGGCCTGCACGAACGTATCGACGAGGCGACCGCGGAGCTGATCGTGCGCTATCGCGCTGATCCCTCGCGCGCCCTCGGGCTGCTGCGCGACTGACAGCGTCCGGCACGGGTCGCATCCCGGGCCGGCGCCAGGGCCGTCGCCCCGGATCTCTCAAGTCGACCTCCCGAGGTGCCGACACTCCTCATGGACGGTGCCACTCGGCTCTGTTCGGGAGGGGGAGACGTGCTGACGACTATCGGCGACACGCTGGATGCGCTGGTGAGCAAAGGGATCGTCACGATCGACGACGTGACCCAGGCGCGCTCGGTGACCGACGAGAACCAGTCCGTGGTCGAGACCCTCGTGCGTCAGGGACTGGTCGAGCGGACCGTGCTGCTCCGCTTCGCCGCCGAGTCGGTGGGCATCCCCTTCGTCGACCTCACCGAGGAGTCGGTGGACCCGCTGGCGGCTGCCCTGCTTCCTGGCGACTTCGCCCGCCGCAAGTCCGTGCTGCCCTATGCGCTGCGTCCCGGCGAGGTCCTGGTCGCCGTCCCCCTGCGGGCCGTCACCGACCTCGAGCTGAAGGACGACCTCGCGCGCCTGGTGGGCCGCAAGATCGTCTTCGCCCTGGCCGGTCGCGCCGAGATCGATCACCGCATCAACCAGCAGTACCGCGCCGAGGGCGAGCTGGCGACGCTCGGCTCCGACCTGGACATGGACGATGCCGACGAGGAGCTGGACAACTTCACCCAGGTCTCCGAGGACGCGCCGGTGGTCCGGTTCGTCAACCTGCTGATCTCCCAGGCGATCACCGACCGGGCCTCCGACATCCACCTCGAGCCGACCGAGCACGACCTCCGGGTCCGCTACCGCGTCGACGGCGTGCTCACCGACGCCCACCGCGCGCCCAAGTCGATCGCCAACGGCGTCGTCTCGCGGCTCAAGATCATGGCCGACATGAACATCGCCGAGCGGCGCATCCCCCAGGACGGCCGGCTGTCGGTCGTGAACGACGGGCAGACCATGGACCTGCGCGTGGCGACCCTTCCCACGGTCTGGGGCGAGAAGATCGTCGCGCGAGTGCTCGACAACAGCAACACCCGCCTCGGCCTCGACGACCTCGGTTTCAGCCAGCACAACTTCGAGCGCTTCGCGACGTCGTACGCCAAGCCCTACGGGATGATCCTGGTGACCGGCCCCACAGGGTCGGGCAAGTCCACGACGCTCTACGCCACGCTCAACATCCTCAACCAGCCCCACGTCAACGTGATCACGGTCGAGGACCCGGTCGAGTACCGCCTCCCGGGGATCAACCAGGTGCAGACCAACCCGAAGGCCGGGCTGACCTTCGCCTCTGCGCTGCGCTCGATCCTGCGCTCGGACCCCGACATCGTGCTGATCGGTGAGATCCGCGACCACGAGACCGCCTCGATCGCGGTCGAGGCCTCCCTGACCGGTCACCTCGTGCTCTCGACGCTGCACACCAACGATGCGCCGAGCGCCGTGACCCGGCTCGTGGAGATGGGCATCGAGCCCTTCCTCGTGGGCTCCGCGCTGGACTGCATCGTGGCCCAGCGGCTGTGTCGCTCGCTCTGCCCGCGGTGCCGTGAGGCCTACCGCCCGGAGGACGCCGAGCTCGAGGGCCTGGGCCTCGTGCTCCCCGACGACGTCGAGGCGATCTACCGCCCGGTGGGCTGCCGCACCTGCGGCGGCACCGGCTACCGAGGCCGGATGGCGCTGCACGAGGTCATGCCGGTCTCCGAGGAGATCGAGCGGATGGCCGTGCGGCGTTCCTCGACCGACGACATCGGGCGCATGGCCCGCGAAGAAGGGATGACGACGTTGCGAGACGACGGCTGGCTGAAGGTCGTGCAGGGACGCACGACGATCGAGGAGGTCCTCCGTGTCGTGGGCTGAGCCCGGGCTGGGCGCCGGCGCCCCGGTCGCACCGCTCGACCTCGACGAGCTGCTCAAGCGAGCGACCCTGGCCGGCGCCTCCGACCTGCACCTGACGGTCGGTGCGCCGCCGACCCTGCGGGTGCGTGGCTCGATGGTGCCGCTCGAGGGCACCGCCGTGCTCGAGAGGCGCGCGCTCCAGGACTGCCTCTACGCCGTGCTCACCGAGCAGCAGCGCAAGGTGCTCGAGGAGCGCCGCGAGCTCGACCTCGCCCACTCCGTGCACGGGGTCGGCCGCTTCCGGGTCAACATCTTCTGGCAGCGCGACTCCATCGGCGCGGTCCTGCGCATGATCCCGTGGGAGATCAAGAAGCTCGAGGACCTCGGGATGCCGGCGGTGCTCAGCTCGATCTCGAAGATGAAGCGTGGCCTGGTGCTGGTGACCGGCCCGACCGGGTCGGGCAAGTCGACCACGCTGGCCGCGATCATCGACCAGATCAACCGCACCCGTCGCGGCCACATCATGACCATCGAGGACCCGATCGAGTTCCTGCACCCGCACAAGGGGTGCCTGGTCAACCAGCGGGAGGTCGGCAGTGACACCCACGACTTCACCGGTGCTCTCAAGTCCGTGCTGCGGCAGGACCCCGACGTCATCCTGGTCGGCGAGATGCGTGACCTCGAGACGATCTCGGTGGCCATCAGTGCTGCCGAGACCGGCCACCTCGTGCTGGCGACGCTGCACACGCAGTCGGCGCAGGACACCGTCAGCCGCATCGTCGATGTCTTCCCGGCCGCCCAGCAGCAGCAGATCCGCACCCAGCTCGCCGCCACCCTGCAGGCCGTGGCCTGTCAGTCGCTGGTGCCGTCGATCGACGGGAAGGGCCGGGTCGCGGCTGTCGAGATCATGATGTGCACCGAGGGCATCCGCGCGATGATCCGCGACGACAAGCTCCAGCAGATCCCCGGCGCGCTCCAGGCAGGCGGTCGACACGGCATGCAGACCCTCAACGCCCACCTGGCCGACCACGTCCGGGCCGGGCGGATCAGCCAGGACCAGGGCCTGGAGTACTGCTCCAACATCGGCGACTTCATCACCCTGCTGGGCGGCTCCGGCCGCGCCGCTGCAGAGGCTGCGCTGGAGGCGTCCCGGGCTTCGAACCGGCCGGACAACAGCGACGTGTGGGGCCACGCGGCCGGTCGGGCAGGAGGAGGCGGACGATGAGCGCAGGACAGTACGACTACAAGGTCCGCGACCTCGAGGGCCGCTTCCGCGAGGGCCGGGTCAAGGCCGACAACGAGGCCGTGGTCGCCGAGAAGCTGATGGCCATGGGCTACGTGCCGCTGGAGGTCAAGGCAGCCGGTCGCGGGCTGCAGACCGAGATCAGCTTCGGCCGCAAGTCGGTGAAGATGAAGGACCTCGCGGTCTTCTCCCGCCAGCTGGCCACGATGATCGACGCCGGCCTCACGCTGATGCGGGCCCTGACCATCTTGTCGGAGCAGATGGAGAACCCGTCGCTCCGCGAGTCGCTGGACCGGGTCAAGAAGGACGTCGAGGGCGGTCACAGCCTGTCCGGCGCGCTGGCTCGCGACGAGCACCACACGTTCCCGCCGTTCATGGTCAGCATGGCCCGCGCCGGCGAGGCCGGGGGGTTCCTCGACGTCGCCATGCGTCAGGTGGCCGACACGTTCGAGGCAGAGGTGCGGCTGAAGTCGAAGATCAAGGCCGCGATGACCTACCCGGTCGTGGTCTTCGTGATGGCGATCCTGATGTGCATCGGCATGCTGCTCTTCATCGTGCCGATCTTCGAGGAGATGTTCGCCGGCCTCGGCGGCGAGCTGCCGCTGCCCACCCGCATCCTGGTCGTGCTGTCCGGGATGCTGCGCTTCATCGGGCCCGGCCTGGCCGTGGTGTCCGTGGTGTTCGTCTGGTGGTGGCGCAAGCACAAGAACGACGAGCGGGTGCGCAACGTCATGGACCCGCTCAAGCTCAAGCTCCCGGTCTTCGGCCTGCTCTTCCAGAAGATCGCGCTCACCCGGTTCGCCCGCAACCTCAGCACCCTGATGACGTCCGGCGTCCCGATCCTCGCTGCGCTGGACATCGTCTCGGAGACGACCGGCTCGGTCGTCATCAGCCGGGCCCTGGAGGACGTACGTCTCTCCGTCGCCCAGGGCGACACGATCTCCGGCCCGCTGGCCAAGCACGAGGTCTTCCCCACGATGGTGGTGCAGATGATGGCCTCCGGTGAGGAGACCGGCGCGATCGACCAGATGCTCGCGCGCATCGCCCAGTTCTACGACGAGGAGGTCGAGGCGATGACCGAGGCCCTCACCTCGCTGATCGAGCCCCTGATGATCGCCTTTCTCGGCATCATCGTCGGCTCGATGATCGTGGCGCTCTACATGCCGATCTTCTCGATCTTCAACCTCATCGAGTAGCCGCTTCCGAGCGCACGATGCGCTCGTCATCTCGTCCCACGGGGCGCCCGCCGGTCGGCGGGCGCCCCGTTCGGCGTACCGGGCGGTGACGGAAGTCCCGCCTCGACCCGGCGTCTGCCCCGGGGGAGGGATCGTGTGCCTGAGCACGGTGCAGAGGTCGTCCTGGGGCACATGGCCCTGCTCGGTTCGGGAACTTGTCCAAGTAGCAGGCCCCCAACGACACTGACCCGCCGCGAGCGTTCGCGACGGGTCAGTGGCAGAGCAGTGGGTGAGGGTCAGCAGGAAGGGCTCAGCGGTCGACCTCGAGGTAGTTGCTGACCGAGGCGGTGTAGAGGCTCGGGGCGAGGTTGGCGATGAAGCACTGGTCCAGCGACAGGTCCAAGGTGCCGACCATGTTGAGCTTGTCGGCGAAGACGGTGCCGATCAGGCCGGCGGTTCCGTTGGCCTTGATGATCTCGCCGTACGGCGCCTTCGAGGTCAGCACGAGGCTGGCGGCCAGGGTCGGGTTGCCGTTGAACCGGGCATTGCCGCCGTCGATGATGATCAGCAGCGACTCGTCACGGCAGCCCGGGTCAGTGGGACCGAGGGCGTTCTGGTTCGCGCGCTGGTGGGTGGTGATGTCCTTCAGGTCGACGACACCACCGGGATCGTTCTGCGACAGGTCGAAGAACATCACCGCATGCGGGTTCTCCGGCTTCGGCAGCTTGGACGACGTCAGCTCGTTGGCGCGGAGGTAGTAGGTGCCCTGCTGCTGCGCGACTCCCTTGAGCTGCTCGAGCTGGGAGGCCGAGAGCGGGTTGTCGTCGATGGCGAACAGGTTGCGCAGGGCGGCGTCGTCGCGGAGGTAGGACCCGTTGACATCGATCGTGGTGTTGCCGTCGAGGTCGCGGGCTGCGTAGTAGCGGTCGAACTGGGCCGTGGTGAGGCCCGTGCGGCACGGGCTGCTCGTCGCGAGCGCGCCGCCGAGCGCGTCGTGGTCGAAGGGGAAGCTGGTGTCGCAAGGGCCGTCCTTGTGGATGGCCTTGTTGTCGGTGGCGGGGCAGTTGGCGTTGTTGCCGTTGGAGTTGGTGATCAGGCGCGAGGAGTGCACGGCAGCGGGCAGCCCGGTCGCCACGTCGGTGCCGGTGATGTTGATCTTGCTGCGGTTGTAGACACAGCCGGTGGTGTAAATGCTCTCGCGCTGCATGCCCGCGTTGCCGCCACCCTGCACGCTGCGGGCGAAGACCCCGAGAGGCAGTCCGGTCTCGAGGAGGGTCAGCTCGACATCGACCTGCACCTCCCGCACCCCCTGCCCCGCGTAACCCTTGGAGTGCACGCGGTAGAACGTCGGCGCGGTGGGCGGCACCGGCTCGACCCAGACCTGGTAGCGCTGGTCGGTGATGCCGGGAAGGTCGACGGACTTCGGAGCGGTCTTGTTGCCCCAGGCGTTGCCGGTGCAGGTCGGCGAGCAGCTGAGCGCTCGACCGCCGTTGCGGCGCAGGTGGGCCAGCGCCTGGCTGATGCCGGCGTCGGCGGCATCAAGCGCGCGCGCCGCATCCCGAGACCTGCTCGCAGAGCCGAGGTTGTTGACGCTGACGTTGAGGATGGTCGTCCCGAGCACCATCAGCACCGCCATCACCATCATCGTGATGACCAGCGCAGCCCCGCGGTCCCTCGGCTCGTCGACGGGAAGCCCGCTGGGCGGGTGGCTCGTGGTCATGACACCTCCTGGTTGCGCAGGTCGGACTGCATGAGGAACTCGCGGTTGGTGTTGCCGTCGGCGACGACGATGCGGACGGAGATGAGGTCGATGTGCTTGAGCTCGGGCCCGTCGGGCAGCCCGTTCTTGTTGCCGACGGCACCGCCGGCGGCGTCGAGCTCGCGCCAGGTGGTGGAGCCGTCCTTGGTCGTGGCGTCGGCGCCGTCGTACTGCCACAGGCTGCTGAGCAGCTGGACGTCGAGGGTCACGACCTTGCCGGCCAGGACCGGTCGGGTGACGGCGGTGCCGGCTGCGTCGTCCGCGGTGAGGGTGAGGCGTTGGGAGTCAGCGGTCCAGCGGTAGGTGAGCACCTCCGGGTCGGTCACCCCGTGGTCGCGGATGCCGTCGCCGTTGAAGTCGGTCCAGAACGTGATCGCGACTGTGCTCGAGGTCAGCACCGCGGACTCGATGGAGCGGGCCTGACGCAGCTCGCGGCTCATCCGCTCGATCGCCAGGCGGGACTCGCCGGTGAGGTCGGCAGCCGTGCTCACGTCGTCGGTGACGTCGGCGCTCGACAGGGCGAGGGACAGCAGCAG
Source organism: uncultured Actinomycetota bacterium (assembly GCA_963760515.1). Lineage (GTDB taxonomy): Bacteria > Actinomycetota > Actinomycetes > Propionibacteriales > Nocardioidaceae > Nocardioides. The sequence continues at coordinate 551,631 of CAVXDL010000006.1, read as the reverse complement.
CGACGACAGGAGGCCGAACAGGCTCATCGCCACCAGCAGCTCGATCAGCGTGAAGCCACGGTCCCGACGGGCGTCGTGCTCCTGCTCGTCGGCGGACTCCGCAGACCTGTGGTCACTCATCGCCGGTCCGCTGCAGCGCAGGCCATCGAGCCGATGGTGAGGGAGACCGACGACAGAGGGTCGGCGGCACCGTCCTTGAGTCGCGTCGGCACCGTGCGCAGGGACATCACGCCGGCCAGGGCAGCCGAGGCCTCGCCGCCGCTTGCCGACCGTCGCTGGTCAGCGGTGGTCGCAGACGACCACGACTCGATGTAGCGACCGAGGGTGCCATGGCCGCTGCCGAGCGGTGTCGTCAGCGGCACGCCGGCGAGCGGGTCCGAGGTGTTGGCCTGGGTGATCGTGCCGACCGAGACGTAGCTGCCGGACTCCCAGCGCTTCACCTCCGCGGAGTAGGTGAGCACGGTGCTCGCTGCGTGGCCGGAACCCGAGACGACGCACTTCACGGTGGCGTCGGTGAGCTTGACGCGCAGGATGCCGTTCTGCGCGAACGTGGTGGGCAGGATCGAGATGTAGGCGGCTCGGCTGATGCCACACGCTTCTACGAGTGACGGGTTGGTCGCGTCCTGGGGCGCGGTCGTGCGCAGCCACCCGCTGGAGACGACCCGCACCGCGTCGCCGGTCGCGCCGGCGCAGGTCGTGCTCACCCCGGCACGCACGACGTTGCGCACCTCGTCGGAGTCGGAGGCGGTCGAGCCGCTGGACGGATCGAACGTCACGAGCGTCGCGCTCTTGAGCTCCAGTTCGGGAATCGTGTCGTTGGTGCCGGCTCCCAGCGTGATGACCCCGTTGTTGGCGTTCTGGATGCTCACCTGAGCAGGGGCAGTGGGGCTCGAGACGTTCGGGAGGCCGGTGGCCGACGACAACGTGAGTGCGGAGCGGCGGGTGTTGCCCCAGCAGACGAGCACGCATCCGGTGCCGCCCAGGTCGCCGCCGTTGGCATCGAGCTGGGCCGCCGTCACGGTCGGCGGGGCCGAGCCCGACCAGCCGGCGCCGCCGGCCTGCTGGCCGGTGGAGATGCCGGTCGTGGTCGACGAGACCACGGCCGATGCGCGGCTCGCATAGGTCAGTGAGGCCTGGAGCTTGAGAAGCCCACCGGAGACGGTGAGAGGGAGCCCGTCAGGAGTGGTCGACCCCAGCTCGAGAGCGATCGCGTCCACCGAGGACTCCACCAGCGGCTCGAGCTGGTCCTGCCGGCCGAGCTGGGCATAGGTGGTCATCGGGTTGGGTGTCTTGCGGTCGGTGCGGAAGACGCTGACAGTGACGCCGATCTGAGAGGTCGGCGGTGAGTCCTTGCCGACCTGGGAGGAGTTGTAGGTCGCTGACGTCGCGACCACTGCCGGGGGAGTGGCGTCGCTGAGGAACTGGGTGTCGAGCACGACGACGAAGCCCTTGAGCCGCGGGTCGGTGGCTTCGGTGCGGATCGTGCGATAGAGCGCGCCAGGCGGCTCCCACGGGCAGTGCTTGGCGGCGGCGGACACGTAGCCGGCCCACCCGATCTCGGGGGCTGAGAACGGCCCGGTCGACTCGCAGGTGGGAGTGACCGTGGGCGCCGTCAGGTTGGGGTAGAAGCGGTCGAGGACGTCGATGTAGTCGCCGGCCGCCGGGGCGATGTGGAAGGGCAGGTTGCGCATGCGCTCGAGCTCGGTCTGCGCGAAGCCCTTCTCCTGCAGGGCCTTGCGGGCGACGTCGTTGGAGCGCAGGCCCACGAGCAGCTGGGGCAGGGTGACGACCACGAGCAGGCTGATGATCATCAGCGAGACGAGGACCTCGACGAGGGAGAAGCCCGCGTCGTCGGTGCGGTCACTGGATGGCGACACGGCCGGTGAGTCCTTCCACGGTGATGACGGTCTTGGCGCTCGAGCCGTCGCGGCGCAGGGTGACCTTGCCCGGTGTGGCAGTGCCGCGGGAGCGGAAGGTGACGCCGACGTTGGTGGCGCTCGGGCCGGTGGTGAAGGCCGGGCTGTCGAACCGCATCCCCGTGGGTAGGGAGCGGGCGGTGCCGAGCGCGGTGCGGGCGGGGTCGTCGCACGCGCCGCGGTAGGCCTGGTAGGTCGTGGTGCGGCGAAGCTGACACAGATGGAGCGGCCCTCGGTGACGGCCTCCTGCTGGGCCTGGCGCAGCACCTCGCGCACCTGCTTGCCGGTGCCGTTCTGCTCGCGAGCAGCGGCATAGGAGCTCCAGGCGCCGACGGCGAGCCCGAGCATGATGCCCATCAGCACGGTGACCATGAGGACCTCGATCAGCGAGAAGCCGGCGTCAGCGCGTGGTCGGGGGGCAGACACAGGGACACCTCTCTCGTTGGCCGCCGTCGATCAGTCGACGGTGCGCGAGCGCCCGGGCGGACGTCCCGTCGTGGGAGGACGCGGGGGGCCGCCCGGTGGCGCCCACATAGAAGACATCGGTGAGAGGGGGGTCCTACTTGAGCGGATCAGAAAGTGGTCTAGTCCGGCGTCAAGCCGGTCTCCGGGGCCGCCGAGACCTCTGGTGTAAGCACAACCCCCCGGTGCCGTCTGGCGCCAGATCCCCCCACCAGGAGAACCTCATGATCCAGCGCCTGCAGAAGTCCATGAAGGACAAGGACAAGGGCTTCACCCTCGTCGAGCTCCTCGTCGTCGTCGTCATCATCGGCATCCTCGCCGGCATCGCGATCCCGCTCTTCCTCTCGCAGAAGAAGAAGGGCGTCGACGCCAGCATCAAGTCGGACCTGAAGAACGCTGCCACGCTCCAGGAGACGTACTTCATCGACAACGGCACGTACGCGACGCCACTGACCCCACCGGACCTCCGCGAGTCCGACGGCAACACCATCACCGCGGTCGTGCGTGACGGTGGCACCGGGTTCTGCGTGCAGGCTGTGAACACCGGCGCCAGCAACGACTGGAACTACGAGTCCAGCACCGGTCTCATCACCGACGGCGCCTGCGCCTGATCCTCGCTCCTCAGTCCCAGTGGCGGCGCATCGCATCGCGGAGCGCCGCCACTGGCATCTGTCCGTCGAATCACGCCTTATGACGGGAAGGAACCGATGGCTCGCCAGCGTCAGGCCCGACGAAGGAGATGAAGGCTTCACCCTTGTCGAGCTCCTCGTCGTGGTCGTGATCCTCAGCGTCCTGACGGCGATCGCGATCCCGCTGTTCCTCTCCCAGAAGCAGAAGAGTGTCGATGCCGGCCTCAAGTCCGACCTGCGCAACGCAGCGGCCACTCAGGAGACGTACTTCGTCGACCACGGCACCTATGCCGACACCGTCGAGCTGACCGAGCTCAAGCAGCTCGCCGGGCAACAGGATCACGGTCGTCGGCGCGACCGACCAGGAGCTTCTGCGTCGCAGGGCAGCAACGACAACGCCGGCTCGGCCTGGAACTATTCGTCGACGACAGGCATGATTACTTCTGGCGCCTGCGCCTGATCCACCTTCCAGGGCTCCCCACCCTGCACCCATGCGGCGAGTGATCGCGCTCGCCACCCCCCTTTGCACCCCCTGCACCACTCCCCCCGGAGGACCCATGAGCGTCCACGACTGGACCAGCACCTGGTTCCAACCCACCCCTACTTCATCCGACGCGAGCCCTGCCGACACCGACCCCGGTGTCGATGTCGCCCGGGTGGACGCGCTGGCGCTGGCCGAGGCGCTGCAGCAGCGCGATGCTGCCGTTCGCGAAGACGACGCCCGCCAGGGTCGGCGCCGGTCGATGCGCCTGGTGAGCCTGGAGCCCGAGGGGTCCGAGGCCACGTCCGCGCAGCGCCGCGTCGACCCGGAGGCCGAGCGGGTCGCTGAGCTCGCCGCCGACCTCGCGGCCCTGAGCCGCGTCATGCTCGGCATCCCCGATCATCCCGATGTCATGGCAGGCGACCGAGACCGAGCCGTCCTCGTTCGAGGTCGAGCCGCCGGCACGCGTCGGCGGCGCCCGCGCTCGCCGCGACGTCGAGACCGATGCTCCGCCCACCACGGCGTACGCCGGCGGTGGCCGCCGCGCCCGCCGCGTCGTCGAGTCCGTGGTGACCGCACAGCGCGACACGGAGGAGCCGGCCGAGGCATCGGGGAGCGCGCCGTCCTATGTCGGCGGTGCCCGCGCCCGTCGCGACGTACCGCCTCTCGTGGGCGAGCCCGACCCCACCTTCGTGATCACCGGAGCGGGCAAGCGCGCCCGTGCCTGGAGCGACGAGACCGCCGAGGTCGAGAGCTGGCCGGCTCCGGCGGAGCAGGACCGGATCGTGGCGCCCGAGACGGACGTCGCCGAAGCCCCGACGCCCGGCCAGTTCGAGCTCGAGCCCGAGCCGGTCGTCGACCTCGCACCCCTGTGGGCCGACGTCGACCTCTCTGACCTCCCCGAGCCCGCCGGCCCCGCCGAGCCCGTCGCCCTCGCCGAGTCCTGGGTCGCGCCGGACCCTCAGCCCGAGTCGGAGCCGGAGCTCGAGCTCCAGCCCGAGGCTCAGCCCGAGCCCGACTTGGAGCCGATCTCCTGGGACGTGCCGTTGATCGAGCTGCAGCCGATCGCCCCGGAGCGTCCGGCGAAGTCGGCGGCCGCGCTGCTCTCCGAGCTGTCCTTCCTCGACTGACTGCTCAGCCCGGGCGCTAAGGTGCCGATGGTCCTGATGACCGTTGACCCATCCAGTCCTTGACAGCAGGAGCGCGTGACCGTGGAGCCCGAATCCCTCGACGACCTGTGGTCGCGCTTCTCCGAGGAGCGCTCCGAGGCGGTGCGCAACCAGCTGGTGCTGCACTACTCGCCCCTGGTCAAGTACGTCGCCGGGCGTGTGCGCAGCGGCCTTCCCGCGTCGGTGGAGTCGGCCGACCTCGTCTCCGAGGGCGTGATCGGGCTGATGGACGCCGTCGACAAGTTCCAGCCCGAGCGCGGCCTGCAGTTCCAGACCTACGCCGTGCCCCGCATCCGCGGCGCGATCATCGACTCGATCCGGGCCGCCGACTGGGTGCCGCGCTCGATCCGCACCCTCCAGCGCGACGTGGAGCGGGCCCGCGAGGCCCTCCAGCACAAGCTCACCCGCGCGCCGTCCGACGCAGAGATCTGCGCCGAGGCCGGGGTCACCGCGGCCGACCTGCGCAAGCTCCGTGACCGGCCCTCCCACATCTCCTCGGCCGAGGACGACGAGATCGCGGCGCTCGACGACCTCGGCCCCGGTGTCGACGAGGCCCTGCAGGACGCCGAGACCCGCCAGGCGCTGCTCCGCGCACTGCGCACCCTGCCCGAGCGCGACCAGATCGTCATCGCCCTCTACTTCTTCGAGGGCCTGACCCTCAGCGAGATCGGCCAGGTGCTCTCGGTCACCGAGTCGCGCGTGAGCCAGCTGCGCAGCCGCGCGACCGCGGCGCTGCGGCAGAGCCTCGGCGAGGCGCTCGCCTCCTGAGTCGTACGCCGGCGGGGCGGTCCCTCAGACCGGCACCACCGGGCGCGGTCGCGACGTACGCCGCGTCACCGCGACGCCGACGAGGGCGAGCGCGCCACCGAGGTAGGCGAGCGTCGGCGGCACCTCGTCGAGCAGCACCAGGCTCATCACCACGGTCAGCGGCGGCACGAGGTAGGTGCTGACTCCCAGGCTCGAGGCCCGCATGTGCTGCAGGGCGTAGCCGTAGGTCGTGAAGGCGATCGCCGTGGGGAAGACGCCGAGGTAGACCAGCCACCAGATCGACGAGGCCGGCGCGTCGCCGATCTCGCGCACGAGGACACCCGCGAACGGCAGGCAGACCACAGCACCCACGGTGCAGGCCAGCCACGTCACGTGGAGCGCCGAGAGCTGGGCGACCAGCGGCTTCTGCACGATCAGGCTCACCGAGTACGCCGCGGCGGCCACCAGGCACAGCGCCACACCGATCAGGTCGCGGTCGCCGTCCGGGGAGCTGGCGAAACCGATGATCGCGACCCCGCCGAACGCGAGCGCGAGACCGGTCGCGAGCTGCGGGGTGAACCGTTCGCGCAGGAAGATCGCGGCCAGCACCGCGATGAGCACCGGGGAGACCTGGATCAACATCGCGGCCGTGCCCGCATCGACGTGCTGCTCGCCCTCGTTGAGCGCGACCATGTAGACGGCGTACCAGAGCACGCCGATGACCGCGATCGAGCGCCACTGCGTCCTGCTCGGGCGGGGGAGCCCCCGCGGGAGCGCGAACGCCGCCAGCACGAGCGCGCCGACGGCGAGCCGCCCGAGCGAGAGCGCACCGGCCGAGAAGTCGTCGGCGAGGTGGCGGATCGCCACGAACGCCGAGGCCCACAGCAGCAACGTCGTCGCGACGGCCGCCAGCGGCAGCCACGAAGGCGTGGCGTTGGTCGTCGTCGGCGCGGGGGTCGGAGCGGTGCTTGTCACCAGCAAAGTGTAGGGACACTCCTGACGTATCGGGACGTGAGGCCGGCGTACGCCAGGTGCCGTGGCCGACCCGCTGGATGCTGGTGGGCGGTGCGTGGGCCACCGAATGTGGGTCGGGGACGGTGGCTGATGCACCGCTGGTCGGGCTGTCCCCGGGGGCGGTGCGTGCGCCACCGGATGTACGGCGGGAAGGGTGGCTGATGCACCGCTCGCCCGCCGTCCGCCGGTGCCCTCGCGCCCGGCTACAGGTCGAGCTTGTAGCCGAGGCCGCGGACGGTGACGAGCAGCTTGGGCTCGCTCGGGTCGGCCTCGAGCTTGGCGCGCAGCCGCTTGACGTGGACGTCGAGGGTCTTGGTGTCGCCGACGTAGTCGGAGCCCCAGACGCGGTCGATGAGCTGGCCCCGGGTGAGCACGCGGCCGGGGTTGCGCAAGAACATCTCGAGCAGCTCGAACTCCTTGAGCGGCAGCCGCTGCTCGACGCCGTCGAGGGTGACGACGTGGCGCTCGACGTCCATGCGGACCGGCCCGGCCTCGAGGGTGTCGGGGAGCAGGTCGGGGTCCTGGCCGCGGCGCAGCACCGCGCGGATGCGGGCGACGAGCTCGCGCGGGGAGTAGGGCTTGGTGACGTAGTCGTCGGCGCCGAGCTCGAGGCCGACGATCTTGTCGATCTCGTCGTCCTTGGCGCTGACCATGATCACCGGCACGTTGGAGGTCTGGCGGATCGTGCGGCAGACCTCGGTGCCGGAGATGCCGGGCAGCATCAGGTCGAGCAGCACGATGTCGGCGCCGTTGCGGTCGAACTCGCTCAGCGCGGCGTTGCCGTCGGCAGCGATCGCGACCTCGAAGCCCTCCTTGCGGAGCATGTAGGCCAGCGCCTCGCTGTAGCTCACCTCGTCCTCGACGACGAGCACCCTGGTCATGGGAGGTCCTCGGTGCGCCGCGGACGGCGGGGTGCGCTGCTCATGGGTGTTCCTCCTGGCGTTCGGCGGACACGGCCGTGTCTCGTCTGGATGGTCCTGGGTCGGGGGTGTCTCGGACCGGGGAAGCGTGAGGGTGAACGTCGAGCCCTGGCCCTCGACCGACCACACCCGCACGTCGCCGCCGTGGGTGGCCGCGACGTGCTTGACGATGGACAGGCCCAGGCCGGTGCCGCCCGTGGAGCGGTGCCGGGCCGGGTCGACGCGGTAGAAGCGCTCGAAGATGCGGTCGATCTCGACCCGGGGGATCCCGATGCCCTGGTCGACGACGCTGATCTCGACGAAGCCGTCGATGCCCTTGCTGGTGACCAGCACGGTGGAGTCGGGCTCGGAGTAGTGGACGGCGTTGGCGACCAGGTTGGAGACCGCGGTGGTCACCTGCTCCTCGTTGCCGAGCACGCGCAGCCCCGTCTCGCCGCCGGTCACGACCGAGATCCTCTTGGCGTCGGCGTCGATGGCGCTGGTGTCGACCGCGAGGCGCACGACGTGGTCGAGCGACATCGGCGCGGGGGACTCCAGGGGCTCGTCACCCTGGAGCCGCGACAGCTCGATCACCTGCTGCACCAGTCGGGTCAGCCGCTCGCCCTCGATGACCATCCGGTCGGAGAAGCGGCGTACGGCGTCGGGGTCGTCGGCGGCCTCGTGGACGGCGTCGGCGAGCAGGCGGATCGCACCGACCGGGGTCTTGAGCTCGTGGCTGACGTTGGCGACGAAGTCGCGGCGTACCGACTCCACGCGGCGCTCGCGGGTGCGGTCCTCGACCAGCGCCAGCACCAGCCGCGAGCCCAGGGGTGCGACGCGCACGGTGACGTGACGCGCCGGGGCGTGGGCGCGCGGCATGACCAGCTCGGTCTCGCGGATCTGCCCGTCGCGGCGCACCTCGCTCACCAGCGCCGCGAGCTCGGCAGAGGCCAGGGAGGTGCCGCGCACCAGGGCCATGGCGTACGCCGGTGCCGAGGCCTTGAGCACGACGTCGGAGTCGTCGACGATGACCGCGCTGCTGCGCAGCACCGAGAGCACCGCAGCGACCGATGCGGGCACGGCCGGCTCGACGGGGGCGGCCGTCGGCTGGTGCTGCTGGCGGTCGCTGACGTGCCAGGCCAGCACCGCGCCTCCGGCGACGCCGGCCCCGATGAGGGCGGCGAGGAAGGCCTGCGTCGTGGGGTCCACACGTGGGATCGTACGGCCGCCTCCCGCTCGCGTGACCGCTGGCGCGGATGACCACCCCGTGTTCATCGGGCGTTCACCCGACGGCGCCCTCCGGACACCAACGCCCCTTAGTATCGGGACATGCGCGAACAGTTCCACGATCAGCTCGATGCCATCTTCGACGACCTCGCCGCCATCTGCCGGATGGTCGAGGTGGCTGTCGGCGACGCCACCACCGCTCTGATGACCGGTGACGTGGCCATCGCGGAGCGGGTGATCACCGCCGACCTCGACATCGACCTGGCCCGCGAGCGGGTGGAGGAGTCGGCGTTCAACCTCCTCTCCCTGCAGCAGCCGGTGGCCGGCGACCTGCGCACCGTCGTCGCGGCCCTGCGGATGGTCAGCGAGCTCGAGCGGATGGGCGACCTCTCGGTCCACGTCGCCAAGATCGCGCGCCTGCGGGTGCCCGAGGTGGCGGTGCCCGAGGAGATCCGCCCGTCGGTGGGTCGCATGGCCCACGTCGCCGAGGACATGGTCAAGCGCGTCGCCGCGATCATCTTGTCCCGCGACGTCGAGGCCGCCATCACCTTGCGCAACGACGACGAGGAGATGGACCAGCTGCGCCGCGCGAGCTTCGCCGAGATGCTCGCCGACGACTGGCCCCACGGCGTCGAGGCCGCCGTCGACATCGCCCTGCTCGGTCGCTACTACGAGCGCATCGCCGACCACGCCGTCTCGGTGGCCAACCGCGTCGTCTTCGTCGTCACCGGCCAGAACCCGACCTCCGTCATCGCCTGATCTCCACCGGCGACGAAGGAGCCGGGGGAGATCGCTGGTCGTCGAGCAGCGAGAGCGACTGCCTCAGCACGCGAGGGTTTACCCGGCTGACCGGGTAAACCCCTACTTGTCGGCCAGAACTTTCGCCGACAAGTGTTGGTTTACCCGGCCGACCGGGTAAACCCTCCCCGCAGCCGAGGAGCGCTCAGCGACCCTGCGACGCCACCGCAGCAGCGGCAGCAGCCGCAGCCTCGGGGTCGAGGTAGGTGCCACCCGGGGTGATCGGGTTGAGGTCGTCGTCGAGCTCGTAGACCAGCGGCATGCCGGTGGGGATGTTGAGCCCGGCGATGTCCTCGTCGCTGATCTTGTCGAGGTGCTTGACGATGCCGCGCAGGCTGTTGCCGTGGGCGGCGACGAGCACGGTGTGCCCGGCCCGCAGGTCGGCCACGACGTTGCTCTCCCAGTAGGGGAGCATGCGGGCGATGACGTCCTTGAGGCACTCGGTGCGGGGCATCTCGTCGCCGAGGTCGGCGTACTGGGGGAGCCCGACCTGGGAGAACTCGGCGTCGTCGTCGAGCGGCGGCGGCGGGGTGTCGAAGGAGCGGCGCCAGAGCATGAACTGCTCCTCGCCGTACTCCTCGAGCGTCTGCTTCTTGTCCTTGCCCTGGAGCGCGCCGTAGTGACGCTCGTTGAGCCGCCACGAGCGGCGCACCGGGATCCAGTGCCGGTCGGCGGCGTCGAGCGCCATCGCCGCGGTGGTGATCGCGCGGCGCTGGAGCGAGGTGTGGACGACGTCGGGCAGGACGCCGGCAGCGACGAGCAGCTCGCCGCCGCGGATGGCCTCGGCGCGGCCCTTGTCGGTCAGGTCGACGTCAACCCAGCCGGTGAAGAGGTTCTTGGCGTTCCACTCGCTCTCGCCGTGGCGGAGCAGCACCAGCGTGTGGCTCATCAGTGCTCACCTTCTCCTTCGCCGCCCCCGTGGACGATCTCGACCTCTTCGATCTCGCACGAGTACGGGCCGTACTCACCCGATGCCTCCGAGGTGGTCTCCCCGCCGGCCTCGGCGATCTCGGTGATGTCGGCGCCGGGCGTCGGCAGGACGAGCGCGGGGTCGAACTTCGCGGGGTCGTACTGGTAGCACGGCTTGACGACCGGCACCGTGAGCTTGTTGGTCTGGCCGCTGTCGAAGGTGAGCGTCACCGTGATGAAGTCGCCGACGCCGAAGATGCCCTGGACCGGGATCCCGCCGAGGTCGAAGAGGCTGGTGGCGCCGGCAGGGGGGACCGCGACCGGGTCGAGCTGATCAGCGATCGGGTCCACGGTGCCGGTGAGCGAGACGAGCTCGCCCGGCTCGCTGGTGGAGTTGTTGGCCAGGGTGCCGACGAAGAGCCCGGCGTTGTCGGTGCCGGCCACGACGACCGCACCGAGGACGTCGATGTCGCCCTCGCGGTCGTTGATCCCGGTACTGATCGTGTTGATCCGATCGGTCTCGTAGTCGAAGCCGCACGAGGAGAGCACGGGTGCGGCGAGCAGCAGCACGCCGGCGGCGAGCGCGGAGGAGCGGCGGTGATGCATCGTCAGGGCCTTCGCAGGTTCGGTGGTGCAGGACGGTCGTCTGATCGGGAGCAGCCTAGCGCTGCTGGGCCGGACTCACTGTCGCAGGCCGACCGTCGCGCCCACGACGAGCATCAGCGCCAGCACGACGGCGGTGTACGCCGCCGACACCATCAGCAGCCGACTGGCCCCCAGGCGCCGGCCGAGCACGAGCGGGAGGTAGGTCCAGCCCTCGGCGTCGTCGGCCACCAGGCCCCAGATCGAGCGCAGGAAGTGCACGCCGATGCCGAGGAGCGCGGCGAGGATCGTCATCGCGACCTGGGGAGCGTCGCCCTGCGCGCCTCCGCCCCAGCCGCCGTAGGAGAGGTAGGCCGGATAGAGCGCGAACGCCGCCGCCCACGGCACCCACGAGAAGCGGCCACGACGCAGGGCCACGTTGCCGACGATGCCGATGATCAGCGAGAGCAGGTAGAGGGTGCCGGCGGTGACGCCGGTCGAGATGCTGAGCGGGATCACGAGCAGCAGCGCGATCGTGAGGGCGTACCAGACGCTGCCGGTGTCCAGGCGGCCCTCGGCCAGCGGCTTGCGCGGTGTCTGGTGGATCGCGTCGCGGTCGCGGTCGACGAGGTCGTTGTGCCAGCCCAGGATCGTCTGGCCGACCAGCACGGTGAGGGCGATGACCGAGGCCTCGCGCAGCGGCCGACCCGCGACGAGAGCGGCACAGGCCAGACCCAGTGCGGTGAGCACCGCCTGCTTGGGGTGGGCGGCCCAGAAGAGCGCCACCGCTCCCGACTCGGCCACGGTACGGCGCACCCGCCCCAGCGGGCCGGCGTCCGGGTCGACGGCGTCGGGGTCGGCGTGGGTGCCGTAGGAGCCGGTCCCGACGGGCTCGTGGGCGTCGTCGACGGGGACCTGCTCGAGCTCGACCTCCTCGGCCGGGAGATCCACGTCGTCGGATCCTCGTCGCTTCCACAGCTGCACTTTCGCCATGTCTGCAGTATCGACCACCTGCGTCGACAGTGGCGCAATTCACGCTCAGCGGGACGCTCCCGCTTCCCCCAGGAGGGTGTACGGCGGCCGGCGCCACCACAGTATTTGCTCTCTGTCAAGCCCGCTATAGCGCTCTGACCTGCGGAAACGCCGGCTGAGCTCGCGCGGAGCCGTGCTAAGATGGAAGCCTAGGAAGGGGTTCATCACATATGACTTTCACCGTCGGCGAAACGGTTGTTTATCCCAATCACGGGGCCGCGATCATCGAGGACATCGAGATGCGGACGATCAAGGGCGAGGACCGCGAGTACCTCGTGCTCCGGATCGTCGCCCAGCAGGACCTGGTCGTGCGGGTGCCCGCATGCAACCTGGACCTGGTGGGCGTGCGCGACGTGGTCGACAAGGAAGGCCTCGACCGTGTGTTCGACGTCCTCCGTGCCGAGCACGTCGAGGAGCCGACCAACTGGTCGCGTCGCTACAAGGCCAACCTGGAGAAGCTGCACAGCGGCGACGTCATGAAGGTCGCCGAGGTCGTGCGTGACCTGTGGCGTCGCGAGCGTGACCGTGGGCTGTCGGCCGGCGAGAAGCGGATGCTGGCCAAGGCGCGCCAGATCCTCGTCTCCGAGCTGGCCCTGGCCGAGCACACCAACGAGGACAAGGCCGAGACGATCCTCGACGAGGTCCTCGCTTCCTGAACCCCGCACCCTGGTGCACGCACGACCTGACGGGCCCCGGCTTCTGCCGGGGCCCGTCGGGCATGTGGGACCGGTCGGACCGCCCGGAGCACAGGGTCTAGGTTGGATCTCATGCCGATGGACTACGAGGTCCCCGAGGCGCGCGGCGTCGTGCTGGGCGACGATCGCGGGTCGCTCCCCTTCGCCCTGATCCACGGCGAGGCCCTCGTGGCTGCCGCCACCTGGTCGATGGGCGAGGCCGGCATCATGCCGGTGGACCTCGGTACGCCGTGGTGGTCGCTGGTGGAGGCCGAGGAGCCCGTCGTGCTGCACGACGTGCTGTGCCCGATGACCCCGCCGGCGTTCCTGGCCGACTGCCTGATCGATGCCGTCGAGCACGATCGCATCGTCGTGGGCGTGCGCCCGGTCACCGACACCGTCAAGCACACCGACGACGGTCTCGTCGGCGCCACCATCGACCGCGACGCGCTCGTGCGGGTCTGCTCGCCGGTCGTGCTGCCGGTGTCGGTGGTGAGCGCGCTCGACGGCGACGAGTCCCTCCACCCGCTGGCGGCCGGCGATCTCGCCGCGCTGGTCGCTGCCCTGCGCGAGCGCTTCGACGTCCACGAGGTCGTCGCGCCGCCCGAGGCGCGCCGGGTCGAGTCCCGCGACGACGTCGCCGTGCTCGAGGCCCTCACGACGCCAGGCGCACACCGCTAGCCGCTCGCAGCTAGCAGCCCGGCCCCTCCACCAGCGTGCGGGCCAGCGCGACGTCCTCGGGGAAGGTGACCTTGAAGTTGCGCGCGGTGCTGGGCACGGCCGCGATCTCGACCTCGGCGAAGTGCTCGAGGCAGCCCGCGGTGTCGGTGCCACGGAAACCATCGACCTCGGCCTGCGCGTACGCCGCCAGCAGCACGTCGGCGCGGAACGCCTGAGGGGTCTGCACGGCTGCGGCCCCCTCGACGACGCCGTCGGGCCCCAGCAGGCTCGACACCGCGACCACCGGGATGGCGCCGCCGTGCTGTCGGGCGGCGGCGAGGACGCGGCGGAACAGGTCGGCGTCGGCCAGGGGTCGGGCGCCGTCGTGGATGGCCACGAGGTCGATCTCGCCGGACTCGATCGCGGGGGCGAGCACGCGGAGCGCTGCCCACTCGGAGTCGTGCCGGGTCGCACCCCCGGTGACGAGCAGCGGGGTGGACTCCCCGAGGTAGGGCGACAGTGCGTCGGTCACGGCCTCCTCCTCGCCGGAGCGCGCCACCACGACCACGTGGGAGACCTCCGCGAGACCGATCGCCACGAGCACCGAGCGCGCCAGCACGGTGCGGCCGGCGAGCGGCAGGAGCACCTTGTTGACCTCGCCCCCCACGCGGGTGCCGGCGCCGGCAGCGAGGACGATGACAGCGGCAGGCACGGCGCGATCATCGCAGACCGCGCGTACGCCGATGCGGTCGCGAGACGGCGCGATCGTTTTCACCGGCGTAACACGACGACACCTCGCTGTGCGCGGGCGCGACCTAGCGTCGGCCAGATGACCCGGAGTCGCTCGGCCCACGAGGAGTGGCAGCCGGTGTGTCGGCTCGTGGACCTCGAGGTCGACCGCGGAGCCACCGCGTTGGTGCACGGACAGGCAGTGGCGATCTTCCGCCTCGCGGGCGGCGGGCTCTACGTGCTGGGCAACCACGACCCGTTCGCGAGGTCCTCGATGATCGCGCGCGGGATCGTCGGGCGCCGCGGAAGCGTCCCGTTCGTCGCCTCGCCGACCCACCGGCACGCCTTCGACCTGCGCAGCGGGCGCTGTCTCGACGACGCCCACGTCGCGGTGGCGTCCTACGACGTCAAGGTCGAGGCGGGCGTGGTCCTCGTCGGCGGACGCCGGTCACGCTGACGCTGACCCGCACGTGCTCACGTCGCGGCGATGATCGCGGTCGCGATCGCGGCGACGCCCTCGCCCCGGCCGGTGAGGCCCAGGCCGTCGGTGGTGGTGGCGCTGACCGAGACCGGGGCCCCCACGGCGGCCGACAGCGCGGCCTCCGCCTCGGCGCGACGGGGGCCGATCTTGGGGCGGTTGCCGATGACCTGCACCGCGACGTTGCCGATCTCGAAGCCGGCCGACCGCACCCGTCGGGCGGTCTCGGCGAGCAGGGACGCTCCCGATGCGCCGGCCCACTCGGGCTCGGAGGTCCCGAAGTTGGAGCCCAGGTCGCCGAGCCCCGCGGCCGAGAGCAGCGCGTCGCACGCGGCGTGGGCCGCCACGTCGGCGTCGGAGTGGCCCTCGAGCCCGGCGGTCTCGTCGGGCCACGACAGGCCGGCGAGGTGGAGCGGCACCCCGGGCACGAGTCGGTGCACGTCGGTGCCGATGCCGGTGCGAGGCAGGCGTTCGGCGACCGTAAGGATTCGTGGCTCCACAAGGCGATCATGCCTGAGCAAGAATGGGGAGCATGAAGAAGACTGCCGCTGCCTGGTCGCTCACCGGTGTCGTGGCGGGCTTCGCAGGCCTCGCGGTCAGCTATCTGGTCTCGATGGCGATGAACCTCCGGCTGTCGCCGGTGCCCGCCGTGGCCGAGCTCGTCGTCCGCCTCGCGCCCGACTCCGCGGCCAACAACCGCGACCTCGGGAGCGCCGACAAGCCGCTGCTGGTCCTGGGGATCGTGGTGCTGCTGACCCTGGCGTTCGTCGGCATCGGCCGCCTGGGTCGCCGGCAGTGGTGGTTGCCGGTGGTCGGCTTCGTCGTGCTGGCGGCGGTGGGCGCGGTCGCGATCCTGACCGCGACCGGGTCGCGGCTGAGCGACGTCACCCCGATCGTCGTCGGCTTCCTCACCTGGGTGGTCGCCCTTGCGGTGATGAGCGAGCCGCTCCGGCGGCTGGAGCGCGTGCCTGCCGCTCAGCGCTACGAGGCGTCGTACGTCCGCAGCAGGCGCAGCTTCCTCGTCGCCACCGGGGCGGTCGTCGCGCTCGCCGGTGTCGCGGGCCTCGTCGGTCGGGTGGCCGGCGGCTCGCGGCGTCAGGTCGAGCAAGCGCGCCGGTTGCTGCGGCTCCCGGTGAGCGCCCCGACGGTGCCGGCGGGCGCCCACGTCGGCGTACCCGGGGCTGCGCCGTGGATGACCCCGGCGCGCGACTTCTACCTGATCGACACGACCTTCGTGAAGCCGACGATCAGCCCTGCCGACTGGCAGCTGCGCATCCACGGGATGGTCGAGAACGAGATCGTGCTGACCTACGACGACCTCGTGCAGCGTGAGCTCGTCGAGGGGTGGATCACCCTCAACTGCGTCTCCAACCCGGTGGGCGGAGACCTCGTGGGCAATGCCTGGTGGAGCGGGGTGCTGCTGGCCCCGATCCTCGAGCTCGCCAAGCCGTTGCCGGGCGCGGACGCCGTGCTGCAGACCTCCGATGACGGCTGGACCTGCGGCACCCCCCTCGAGGCCATCACCGACGGTCGCGACGCGATGCTCGCGCTCTACATGAACGGCGAGCCGCTGCCGATCGAGCACGGCTTCCCGGTGCGGACGATCGTGCCGGGGCTCTACGGCTACGTGTCGGCCACCAAGTGGGTCGTCGACATGGAGGTCACCCGCTTCGAGGACTTCCAGGCCTTCTGGACCCAACGCGGCTGGGGCGAGCGCGGTCCGGTCAAGATCGCCTCCCGGGTCGAGGTGCCGCGCCGCGGCGAGACCGTGCGCGGCGGCGACGTCACCCTGGCCGGCAGCGCCTGGCACCAGCACGTCGGGATCGCCGGCGTCCAGGTCTCCGTCGACGGTCGCGGCTGGGCCGATGCCACCCTCGCCGAGGCCGTCACCGACGACGCCTGGGTGCAGTGGAGCACCGTGGTCGCGTTGGATCCCGGCGAGCACCGGGTCCGGGTGCGCGCCATCGACAACGCCGGTGAGGTGCAGACCGGCGCCGTCGCCGACGTGCTCCCGGACGGCGCCACCGGGTGGGACGAGATCGGGTTTACAGTCTCGGCGTGATGCTGACGTGAGCCCGGACCTCGACCGCACCGAGCGCGAGACCGACTTCGCCGAGCGCCCCGGGGTCGCCCTGGTCGTGGGCGGCAACGGCGGTCTGGGAGCGGTCATCGCCGAGATGCTGCGTCGGCGAGGCGCGCGCGTCGCGGTGTCCTACCGACGCACCCGCCCCGAGGGTGGTCCGGCGTACCGGCTCGACCTGAGCGACCTCGGTGGGATCGCCGCCGTCATCGACGAGGTCGCCGCCGACGGCGGCGGGATCCACACCCTCGTCCACGCCGCGGGACCCCACGTGCCGATGCTCCACCTGTCGCGGGTCGATCCGCTCGTCATGGCGACCCAGCTCGCCGAGGACGCCGCGGGCTTCTTCGCCGTCGCTCATGCCGCGCTGCCCCACCTGCGCGCGACCACCCCCGGTGAGCCGGGCGGCTCGATCGTGGCCGTCACGACCGCCGCGACCGCGCAGGTTCCCGGTGCGCGACGGGCTGTCCTCAGGACCCAAGGCCGCTGTCGAGGCGTTCGTCCGCGCGCTCGCCGCCGAGGAGGGCCGCTTCGGCGTCCGCGTCAACGCGGTCGGGCCGGGCATGCTCGTCGACGGCATGGCCGAGCGGCTGATGGCCTCGGGGGACCTCTCCGACGCCGACCTCGAGATCACCCGTGCCAACATCCCCCTGCGCCGCTTCGGCACGGCGCACGACGTCGCCGAGGCCGTCTGCTTCCTGGCCTCCGACCGGGCCGGCTTCGTCAGTGGCCAGAAGCTCGACGTCGACGGTGGGTACGGGGTCTGACCCGCCCCCGCGGGAGTTTCACCAGTTATGTGGTGAAGCTCCCGCTCCTCCTACGAAACTTCTGCGGGTAAGCGTGAGTTTCTCCAGTTAACTGGTGAAACTCACGCCGGCCTCACCAGTTCGTCTGACGCCCCGTCGGCAGCGGGTGCGCCTTGTCCCGGATGACGAAGACGGTGCCACCGGAGCCGCTCAGCCAGGCGCGCTCGAGCTGCGCGCGGTCATAGGTACGACGCACGCCCTCCCGGGTGCGCGAGGCCGGGTCGTTGACGACCACGTCCCCGTCGGCGGTGAAGCCGACGATCACGAGCAGGTGGCCGGCGGTGGCCGAGATCGGGGAGTTGTCGAGCTCGCCGCGCCCGAAGGTGATCGAGGCGACCAGCGGGATGCCGGCGGCGATGAAGCGCTCAGCCTCGCGCAGCGAGCGGAGCCGGGTCACGAAGGCCTTGCCCACCCGCGGGGCGGCGTAGGCGGTGTTGAAGGGCCAGTTGCCGGTGCCGTCGTAGTCGTAGTCGAACGTGGAGCGTGCGGCGTAGTCGACCCACGGGTCGACGTGGCCCGAGGGCACGAAGGAGTACGCCGATGCCGGGGGCAGTGCGTCGTAGTAGCCGAGCACCATCGAGGTGGAGGTGGGCGAGCACCACGCCTCGCCACCGCCGTTCCACTGCGGGTAGTCGCCCTCGTGCACCATCTGGGAGTACCGCGGCACGTCGAGCACGGTGCCGCCGGCGACGCCGAGCTTGGAGACACCGGTGACCGTGTCGGGCAGGCGCGAGGCGACAGCGCCGACGGCGTCGACCGACGGGTTGAGACGGGTGCCGGCCTTGCGGGCCAGCGTCACCCGCAGCTGGTACGACGACAGCCCGCCCGGAGCCTGCCAGGTGTCGACGTTGACCTTCGCGAGGTCGTCGGCCTGGCCGGAGTCGGTGGCCCGCTTGAGGTAGGTGTCGCGCGAGGTCCAGCGGCCCAGCAGGTCATAGCTGGCGGCACGCCCCGAGGCGTCGCGTCCGCGCACGCGGATCTCGACGAAGCTGTTGCCGGGGGTGAGGGCCGACCACGACGCGATCAGCTCGGTGAAGGAGAAGCCGGGCTCGACCCACGGTGACTCCCAGGTCGCCTGCTCGTAGCGCGTGCCGGCGACGGTACGGCGAGCCACGGGGTCGGCGATGCGCAGTCGCCCGCGCTGCACCTTCATGCCTCGCGAGGTGCCGGTCTTGAGCTCGCGCCCGGTGTCCCACTGGGTGTAGTCGATCTGGCGCCGCTCGGCGCGCTGGGAGGCGGCTTCGGCCGGCTCGGTGCTCACCGCGGCAACGTAACAGGACCCCAGTGCGGCCCCGAGGAGCGCGACGGTCAGACGGGGGACCAGACGGGGGAGGGCGCGGGACGAGGGGCTGCGGAGGGGAAGACGCACCGTTGCACGGTACGTCACATCCGCCACTCCCGTCACAGGGATCGGTGAGGGGGGCGGCACGGGCATCGGAGAGGGAATGCTGGGTCAGGCGGGGTTCGCTTCTAGACTCTTCCGGTGACCTTCCGCCTCTACGACACCGCGACGCGCTCGGTGCGCGACTTCGTGCCCCTCGAGGAGGGGAAGGCGGGGATCTACGTCTGTGGTCTGACGGTCCAGTCCGAGCCCCACGTGGGCCACGTGCGCTCCGCGGTCAACTTCGACGTCCTGCGCCGCTGGTTGACCCACCAGGGCTACGACGTCACCTTCATCCGCAACGTCACCGACATCGACGACAAGATCCTGACCAAGTCCGCCGAGCAGGGGCGGCCGTGGTTCAACCTCGCCTACGAGATGCACGGCAAGCTGCGCGAGGCGCTGGCCAGCATCAACGTGCTGCCTCCCACCTACGAGCCGGCCGCGACCGGCCACGTGCCCGAGATGCTCGAGATGATCGGCGCGCTCATCGAGCGCGGGCACGCCTACGCCGCCGAGGACGGGTCCGGTGACGTCTACTTCGACGTCCGCTCCTGGCCGTCGTACGGCGAGCTGACCCGCCAGCAGGTCGACGAGATGGAAGCCGCCGAGGACGCCGACCCCCGCGGCAAGCGTGACCCGCGTGACTTCGCGCTGTGGAAGGGCTGGAAGAAGGCGAGCGAGCCCGAGACCGCTGCGTGGCCCAGCCCCTACGGCCCCGGGCGCCCCGGCTGGCACATCGAGTGCTCGGCGATGGCCGGCAAGTACCTCGGCCCCGCCTTCGACATCCACGGCGGCGGCGTCGACCTGCGCTTCCCGCATCACGAGAACGAGCAGGCGCAGTCGCGCGCCGCGGGTCACCCGTTCGCGTCGTACTGGATGCACAACGCGTGGATCACCACCGCCGGCGAGAAGATGAGCAAGTCGCTGGGCAACTCCCTGCTCGTGCCCAACGTGCTCGAGCGGGTGCGCGGCATCGAGCTGCGCTTCTACATGGTCAGCGCCCACTACCGCTCCCACGTGGAGTTCTCCTTCGAGGCGCTCGACGAGGCCGCCGTCGGCTTCCGCCGTCTGGAGAACTTCCTCGACCGGGCCGCCGCCATCTGCGGCGAGGTGCCCGCCGGAGGCATGCCGTGCGCCGACTTCGTGGGCGCCCTCGACGACGACCTCGGCACCCCCGCGGCCGTGGCGGCGATCTTCGACGTCGCCCGGGAGGGCAACAAGCTCCTCGATGCCGGCGACAGCCCCGCCCTGCGCGGCACCGCCGCATCGGTGCGCGCCATGTTGGCGATCCTCGGTCTCGACCCGGCCGATCCGGCCTGGGGCACCACCGGCAGTGACGACGCTGCCCTCACCGCGGCTGTCGACGTGCTCGTCGCCGGCCTGCTGCAGGAGCGCGCCGAGGCGCGCGCCACCAAGAACTTCGCGCGCGCGGACGCCATCCGCGACCAGATCAAGGCGGCCGGCATCGAGGTGGAGGACACCCCTGCCGGCCCCCAGTGGTCCATCTCCAGGGGAGCTTGAGCAATGCCAGGGAACAGCCAGCGCAAGGGATCGATCCGCAAGTCGGCCAAGAAGCCGACCGCCGGTTCGGGTGGGCGCGTCAAGCGCGGACTCGAGGGCAAGGGCCCGACGCCCAAGGCCAAGGACCGGCCCTACCACCAGGCGCACAAGTCCGAGCAGGCTGCGCGCCGCAAGGCCGGCACGCGCCCGCAGCGCAAGAGCTCCGACGCGGAGTGGATCGCGGGTCGCAACTCCGTGGTCGAGGCGCTGCGCGAGGGCGTGCCGATCACGGGCGTGTACGTCGCGGAGGGTGCCGAGCGTGACGGTCGCCTGCGCGAGGCGTTCCGCCTGGCCCAGGACAAGGGCCTGAGCCTGCTCGAGGTCACCAAGAACGAGCTCGACAAGATGACCTCCGGTGCGATCCACCAGGGTCTGGCGGCGCGGATCCCGCCGTACGAGTACGCCCACCCCGAGGACCTCCTCGAGCTGGCCTCCCGCAACGCCGAGAAGCCGCTGATCGTGATGCTCGACTCGATCACCGACCCGCGCAACCTCGGAGCCGTCGTGCGCAGCGCCTCGGGCTTCGGCGCCCACGGTGTCGTCATCCCCGAGCGCCGCGCCGCGGGCATGACCGCCTCGGCCTGGAAGACCAGCGCCGGTGCCGCAGCGCGGATCCCGGTGGCGCAGACGGTCAACCTGGTGCGTCAGATCAAGGCCTACCAGGACGCCGGCTGCATGGTCGTGGGCCTGGCTGCCGACGGCGACCTGTCGCTGCCTGACCTGGTCGCCGACGCCGACCTGGCGCGCGGCCCGCTCGTGGTCGTGGTCGGTGCCGAGGGTGGCGGGCTCGGACGCCTGGTCGCCGAGACCTGCGACCACCTGGTCTCGATCCCGATGGCCAACAACCTGGAGTCGTTGAACGCCGGTGTCGCGGCGTCGGTGACGCTCTATGCGATCACCCAGGCCCGCACCTGACTGGACCGGATGAAAGTGACGCGCGGCTGACAGATGACAGCCGACCGGTTCAGAATATCGGCCTCAACGTCACACCAGCCACACCAGCCACATGAGCCCCGTTCGGACCTGGTCCGGGCGGGGCTCGGGGCATCCCCCCTCGGCGCCACCTTCTTCCGGGTGAGATCTGGACGATTGTTGTGGGTGATCGCCGTCACCTTTAGGCTGCGACCTCGTTATAGAACTAGTACGTGTTCTAGTTCTGCACTCCACCGGAGGTCCAGTGTCGCGCCCACGCACCCGTCGAGTCCTGTTTCCTGCCCTGGTGGCAAGCGGACTCGCACTCACGCTTGCCGCCTGCGGCTCCAACCTCAACCCCAGCGATGTGGCGGCCGGCAACGGTCAGACCCTCGTGCAGGGCGGCACGGTCGTCGATCCCGGCACCGGTGCGGTGGTCGATCCCGGCACCGGCGGCTTCGTGGACCCGGGCACGGGCGGCACCGACTCCGCCGGTGGCGGGGTGGACACCTCCGGTGGGGGTGGCACCGACACCAGTGGTGGCACCGACTCCTCGGGCGGCACCGACTCCTCCGGGGGTGGCGGCGGCGGCGGCGGTGAGACCGACCCCGGTGGCGGTGGCGGCGGCGGTGGCGGCACGAACGTCCCCGCGTCTGCTGCTTCCTGCGACGGCTTCAAGAACCAGACCGGCATCACTGACAAGACCATCACCGTCGGCAACTCCTCCGACATCTCCGGGCCGGTGCCGGGGCTCTTCGCGACCGCGCAGGACGCCGCCAAGGCCTTCGTGAGCTACTACAACAAGGCCAACCCCGACGGCATCTGCGGGCGCAGTCTCGTGCTCAAGACCTACGACAGCCGCACCGACGCCGGCGCCGACCAGCAGGCCTACGCCGCTGCCTGTACCGAGGTGTTCGCGATGATCGGCTCGGTCTCGGCCTTCGACCTCGGTGGCGCGAAGACCGCTCAGAACTGTGGTCTCCCGGACCTCCGCGGCGGCTCGGTGACCTACGAGCGCAACAGCTGCACGACCTGCTACGGCGTCCAGGCCGTCAACACCGAGGCCTTCGAGAACGCAGTGCCCGACTTCATCACGAAGAACTACGCGAGCTCGGCGCAGAAGGCCGCCTACTTCTACACCGACGCCGGCGCTGCGGCCCAGAACGCTCGGGCACAGGTCAACGCGATGCAGCGACGCGGGATGAAGTTCCCCGTCTTCCAGGGCATCGGCACCTCGGAGTTCAACTACGCCCCCTACGTGCAGCAGCTCAAGGACAACGACATCGAGGTCGTCTTCTACACGACCTCCTACCAGTACTCCGTGCGGCTGCGCAAGGCCATGGAACAGGCCAACTACAAGCCGAAGCTCTACATCCGTGACCCCACCGACTACAACCCCGACTTCGTCAAGCAGGGTGGCAGTGCAGTGGAGGGCACGGTGGTGTTCTTGAACTTCACCCCCTTCGAGGAAGCTGGTGCCAACCGCGAGATCGCCACCTACGTCGGCTCCCTGCGGGCGGTCAACCCCAGCGCCGACCCGGCCTTCTTCGGCGTCTTCAGCTGGTCGGCCGGACGCCTCTTCACCGAGCTGGCGGCGAAGCTCGGAGGCAGCCTGAGTCGAGCGACGCTGCTCTCCGAGGTCGCCAAGGCCAACGACTGGACCAACAACGCGATGCACGCTCCGCAACCGGTGGGCAAGAAGGGCACCGGCGAGTGCTGGCGCTTCATCCAGCTCACCGGCGGCGTCTGGAAGCCGATCGGTGGCACGAAGTACACCTGCACCGGCCTGAGCCCGACCAACTAAGCGACGCGCCGACATGACCGATCCGATCCGCCGCGCCCGCGGACCGCAGCCTGCTGCGGCCCGGGTGCGCGGGTGCGCTGTGGGCGTGGCTGTGGCCGGCCTGAGTCTCGTCCTGGCCGCCTGCGGCTCGCAGCTGGACCCGCAGGAGGTAGCCGGTCTCAACCGGACTGCCGGCGGATCGATCCCGGTCAGCGGCAGCGTCGACGGCGGGTCTGCCGAGGGTGGGATCGGCACCGAGGACGGCGGCGTCTCCACCGACCCGGGCGGCGCAGGTTCGGCGCCCGAGACCGGCACCGGGGGCGAGTCGACGTCGACCGACTCCGGTGCGGGCGGTCCGGCTGCCCCGGGACCCGACGGCGGCTCGACGACCTCGGAAGGCCCCGCACCCCAGACGGGCGGGAACGCACCCGACGGGGGCAGCAAGGCGGGCTCCTGCGACGGCTTCGACAACAACCAGCCCGGCGTCACCGCCAGCACGATCACGCTGGCGAACGTCTCCGACATCTCCGGCCCGGTGCCCGGGATCTTCGAGTCCGCGCGCCAGGGAGCCCGCGCCTACGCGGCCTACTTCAACTCCACCCAGAAGGTCTGCGGGCACTCGATCAAGATGCTCGAGCTCGACAGTCGGGCCGACGCCGGTGCCGACCAGCAGGCCTTCGCCCGCGCCTGCGCCGAGACGTTCGGCGCCATCGGGTCGATGTCGGCCTTCGACTCCGGCGGCGCTGCGACCACCGAGAAGTGCGGGCTGCCCGACGTCCGCTCGACCCCGGTCAACCCCGAGCGCACCTCGTGCTCCACCTGCTTCGGCGCCCAGTCGCTCACGCCGGGGCTGGTCCCCTCGGCGATGCCGAAGTTCATGATGAAGCTCAACCGCGACGCCACCCAGCACGCCGCGCTGCTCTACATCAACGCGGGCGCGGCACCGGTCAACGCCAACTCGTTCAAGAGTGCGTGGGAGACCGTCGGGTGGAAGATCGACTACTTCCAGCCGATCGACGTCTCGGAGTTCAACTTCGCGCCGTACGTGCAGCAGATGAAGGACCGCGGCATCAAGATGGTCTATTACCTCGGTCCGCTGCAGAACACCGTCAAGCTCCAGCAGGCGATGTCCAGCCAGGGCTACACGCCCGACATCTACCTGCAGGACTCCACGATCTACGACCCGACCTACATCAAGCAGGCCGGCGACCTGGCCAAGGGCGTCTACGTCTACACCAACATCGCGCTCTTCGACGACACCTCCAACCCGGAGATGCGTCTGTACCGCGCGTGGCTGGAGCAGGTGAACCCCGGCGCGAGCCCCAACTTCTACGGCCTCTACGCGTGGTCGGCTGCTCGACTCTTCCTCGAGAAGTCCATCGAGCTGGGCGGCAAGCTCACCCGCGCCTCACTGATCAAACAGCTCAAGGGCGTGCGCTCCTGGACCAGCGGTGGGCTCCACTCGCCGCAGGACCCGGGCGGCAAGACGACCGGCAAGTGCCAAGCCGTCATCCAATACACAGGCTCGACCTGGAAGCAGGTCTCTCCGGGGGACTACCTCTGCGACGCCCTGGTGAACACAGGATTAGGGAACTGACATGGACAAGCTCATCGCCTACGGGCTGCCCGGGATCTTCACGGGGGCGGCTTATGCCATCGCCGCGAGTGGTCTGGTCCTGACCTACACCACGACGCGGGTCTTCAACATCGCCCACGGCGCGTTCGGCATGGTGATGTCGTTCATCTTCTGGGACTTCTCCCAGAAGCAGGGGTTGCCGATCTGGCTCTCGCTGGTGCTGACCCTCCTGGTCGTGGCGCCGATCACCGGGGTGCTGGTGCAGCGCTTCATCACCCGCGGTCTCGCCGACTCACCGGTGAGCGTCACGCTCGTGGTCACGGTCGGGTTGTTCGTGGGGCTGATCGGACTGGCCCAGGCCATCTGGAAGCCCGAACCGCGCTTCGTGCCGCCCTTCTTCGCCGAGGCCGACCCGATCTCCATCGGCGGCACCCTGGTGACCTACCAGCAGATCATCACGGTGCTGTGCTCCATCGGTGTGGCGATCGGGCTCTACCTGCTGCTCAACCGCACCCGCATCGGTACGGCGATGCGCGCCTCGGTCGACAACCCCGAGCTGCTCAAGCTCTACGGCGGCAAGCCCGACACGGTCGCCGCGCTGTCGTGGGCGATCGGCATCTCCCTGGCCGCGCTCGCCGGCATCCTGCTGGTCCCGATCGTGGGCCTGGACTACTACCAGCTCACGCTGCTGGTGATCAACGCCTACGCCGCGGCCATGGTCGGCCGGCTCAAGAGCCTCCCGCTGACCTTCGCCGGCGCCATGGCCCTCGGCCTGCTCGACTCCCTGGCCCTGGGCTACATCCCCCAGGACAGCTTCCTGGCCGACATCCGTCCGGTCGTGCCGCCGCTGTTCCTCTTCGCCGCCCTCGTCCTGCTGCCGCAGGCGCAGCTGCGCATCGGCCAGGTCAAGGGGATCGTCTCGGCCCCGGTGCCGACGTTCCGCCGGATGGGCATCTCGGGCGCGGTCTTCATGCTCTTCGTCTTCATCGTGGTCTCAGGCATGTCCGAGGCCAACCTGCTGCGGGTCGGCACGGCCGCCACCTACGCCATGGTGATGCTCTCGCTCGTGCTCCTCACCGGGTACGGCGGGCACGTGTCCCTGGCCCAGCTGACCTTCGCCGGAGTGGGAGCGCTGGCCTACGCCAAGCTCGACTCGCCCACGATCTTCGGGCTGGTCGTCTCCGCGCTCATCGCCGCCGCCGTGGGTGGTCTCGTCGCGCTACCGGTGCTGCGGCTGACCGGGCTCTACCTCGCCCTGTCGACGCTGGCCTTCGGGGTGCTGATGGACAAGGTCGTCTTCCAGGACGAGCGCGCCTTCGGCTTCGGTGGCGCCCTCGAGGCCGAGCGGCTCTCCATCTTCGGCACCACGATCGGCACCACGCAGTCCTACGTGATGATCATGGCGTTCTTCTTCGTGCTCGTCTCGATCGGGATCTTGATGATCCGTCGCGGGGTCCTGGGCCGGTTGCTCGTCGCGATGCGCGACAGCCCGGCCGCCTGCGGCACGCTCGGCCTGGACCTGCGGTGGGCGCGGGTGGGCTTGTTCGCCCTCTCCGCCGGAGTCGCCGGCCTGGCCGGGGCCCTGTTCGCGGGGTTGCGCGGCACCATCGGTGCGGCCGACTTCCAGTACTTCAACAGCCTGCCGCTGCTCCTGCTCGCCGTCGTGTTCGGCATCACCTCGGTCACCGGCGCGACCCTGGGCGGCATCGGCCTGATGCTCCTGCCGGTCCTCTCGGGTGACAACCCGACGGTCGGCGGGCTGCTGTTCCTGATCATCGGGTTCGGTGCGGTCTTCGCCGGGCGCGACCCCAACGGCCTGGCCAACCTGCTCTTCAAGGTCGGTCGGATCGTGCAGAAGCGGGTGATGGTGCAGGTCAACCGCAACCTGCCACAGCTGGGCGGCGCGGCAGCGGTCACCACCACCGAGGTCTCGGGCGGTGAGCTGCTCGACGACGTCTACGGCGACGAGGTCGGCGACCTCGCTGACGGTCCACCTGGGTCGGCGTCAGCCACGACCGGTCCAGCACGAGAGGAGTCGGCCCATGTCCCTTCTTGAGGTCAACGACGTCGTCGTGCAGTTCGGTGGGGTGACCGCGGTCAACCACGCCTCGTTCGAAGCCGAGGCCGGGTTCGTGACCGGTCTCATCGGCCCCAACGGTGCGGGCAAGACCACCTGCTTCAACGTCATCAGCGGGCTCCAGCGACCCACCAAGGGATCGGTGACCTTCGACGGCTCGTCGGTGACCCGCACCCCGGTGCACCGCCGTTCCAAGAAGGGCATGGCCCGCACCTTCCAGCGCCTCGAGGCGTTCGGCTCGCTGACGGTGCGCGACAACGTCCGGGTCGCCCTCGACATCCACCGCGGCTTCCGTGGGCTCGTCAAGCCGGCCGCCGCCGACATCGACGGGCTCCTCGAGCGGGTCGGGATCGCGGCCTACGCCCAGGATCGTGCCGACTCGATCCCCACCGGGACCGCCCGGTTGCTCGAGCTGGCTCGCTGCCTGGCCGGTGACCCCAAGCTCCTCCTGCTCGACGAGCCGTCCTCGGGTCTCGACGAGACCGAGACCGATGCGTTCGGTGAGCTGCTGCGCGACCTCGCGGCCGAGGGCCGTGGGATCTTGATGGTCGAGCACGACATGGACCTCGTGATGGGCGTGTGCGACACCATCCGGGTCCTCGACTTCGGCGAGGTCATCGCCGTCGGCTCGCCGGCCGAGATCCGCAGCAACGCGCGGGTGCAGCAGGCCTACCTCGGCTACTCCGACGAGTCCGAGGAGGCCGGCGGCGCAGCAGCCACCGAGCCCGACGACTCCCACCTCAACCAGACCCAGGTCCTGCCCGTGGTCGAGGAGAGCATCAGATGAGCATCCCGATCCTCGAGGTCGTCGACCTCCACGCCGCCTACGGCCGCATCGAGGTGCTGCGCGGCGTCAACCTGACCATCCCGCGGGGCGCGGTGATGGCGCTGCTCGGTCCCAACGGCGCCGGGAAGTCAACGCTCACCAAGATCATCTCGGGGCAGAAGCAGGCCACCTCCGGTGACATCCACCTCGGGGGGGTCAACGTCAAGGACGCCGCCCCCGAGGAGCTCGCGCGCCTCGGCCTCTGCACCGTGCCCGAGGGTCGCTCGGTCTTCCCCAACCTCACGGTCGAGGAGAACCTCTCCCTCATGTCCTACGCCGGGGTCTCGGCCAGCGCGGTCCTCGAGACCGCCTACGCCTACTTCCCTCGATTGGCCGAACGGCGCAAGCAGCTGGCCGGCACGATGTCGGGCGGTGAGCAGCAGATGCTCGCGATGTCGCGGGCCCTGGCCTCCGACCCGGCGCTGATCCTGCTCGACGAGCTGTCGATGGGCCTGGCCCCGTTGATCGTCGACGAGCTCTACGAGACGGTGCAGCAGATCGCCGAGTCCGGCGTCTCGATCCTGTGCATCGAGCAGTTCGCTCGCACCGCCCTGCGGGTCTCCGACTATGCCGCGGTGATGTCCAACGGACGCATCGTCGCGACCGGCGAGCCCGATGAAGTTCTCGAAACCATGTCCGACGTGATCCTCGGAGGAGCAGCATGACCACCATGAACCAGAGGGGCGCCGCCCGCGGCGCCAGTGCACGTCGTCGACTGGGCTTGTCCGTGGCGGCCGCAGCCGTGGTGGGCGCGATGCTCCCGCTCGGTGCCGGCACCGCGCAGGCGCTGCCGACCGCCGACTCGCGTGCCGCGGGGAAGTCGGCCGAGCCGGGCTTCGCCGGCTACGCCACCACGGCCGGCGGCACCCCGATGAAGGTCGAGATCTACGAGTCGACGATCCCGATCCCGGCGACGCCTCAGGCCGAGCTCAACTACGGCTACAGCGCCGTGATCGCCGATTCGAGCAGCTCGCGCGCCCGCTCGAGCTATCTGTGGCCCGGTGCGCCGGTCGGCGAGGGCTTCAAGACGATCGCCGAGAACCTCGGCCTGCCCCCGGAGATGTCCGGACCGATCGGCGAGAACGGCTACCCGATCCAGGTCAACGCCGTCCACCCCGGAGGCCCCGAGGAGGAGCGCGACGAGCCGTTCCCCGGCACGATCCAGCGTGCGAAGGCGCTCGCCGACCAGGCCACGGCCTCCACCGGCTACTCCACCGACGGCAACGTCAAGGACGAGGATGCCGGCAGCGGTGATGGCGGTGGCGGCGACGGCGGTGGCGGCGCGCCCGGCCTGCCGGAGCTTCCTCCGCTGCCCGGTCTCCCCGGCCTCACCGGTGGCGGCGGCGTCGGCGGGCTCGGCAGCAGCCGGGCTTCGTCTGCAGCCGAGGAGCCCGAGCCGTCATCGGGTCTGCCCCCCGAGCTGGCTGCCCTGGTCGACGTCGGCGGGTTCACGTCGTTGTCCAAGACCCTCAACGGCGACCTGGCCTTCGCCCAGGCTCGGTCCGGCACGAGCGTCGTGAGCCTGCTCGGCGGACTGGTCACCATCGACGGCGTCAAGACCGTCGCCCGGGCTTCCAGCAACGGCGCCAAGGGCGTCGCCGAGGGCCAGGCGTCCTACGGCGACCTGGTCGCCTTCGGCCAGCGGTTCCGCTACGGCTCCGACGGCTACGAGGCGGTCGGGCAGAAGGGCAAGATCCCCGGTCTGCCCGACGATGCCGCCAAGGCGCTGGCCCAGCTCGGACTCGCGGTCCGCACGCCCGAGGCCACCTACACCGTCGACGGCGACGCCGCGACGACCGAGATGCCCGGCCTGGTCCTCGACTTCGACCTCACCGCGTTGCGCAGCCAGATGGGCCCGCTGACCGGTGCCCTCAACGAGATCGTCAACCAGATCCCGTCCGAGACCCGCGAGCTCAAGAGCCTCATCCAGGCCGCGGTCAACCTGTCCCCGCGCATCGTGTTCACCCTCGGCTACTCCACGGCCTCGGTCGACACCTCGCAGGCGATCGACCTGCCGCCGCTCGACATCGACCCCGTGGAGCCAGAGCCGACCGACACCGAGCCTGCCGCACCGGCCGGGTCCTCGGGTGGTGCCTCCTCCGGCGGTGCGATCTCGGGCGGAGCCGGTCCTGACTCGGGTGCGCCGGTCTCCGGTGAGCTCCCGCCGAGCTCGAGCGGCGAGCTCGCCGTACCGGTCTCGGCCTCCCAGCAGCCCGGACTCCCGGGGCTGTTCTCGATCCCGATGCTGCTGATCCTCGGTGGCATCGCCCTGGCCTCGGTGGCCGGCACCTTCGCCCGCCGCATGGGCCTCGCCGTCCTCGGCGGCGCGAGTGCCTGCCCGCACGGCCTCGACTCCGGCCTTCCCGACCTCCGAAAGGTTCAGTGACATGAGCACGACCACGCAGCCCGCCGCGACCGGCCAGCCCGAGCGCGCCTCCGGGAGCCGGATGGGTGCCGGCACGACCAGCCTGCCCCGTGCCGGCGCGTCACCGTTGAAGAACAACAACGCCCAGCTGCTCCAGACCGTCTTGTTCTGGGCCGGCGCGATCATGATGCCGCTGGGTCTCGTCGTCATCCTGCTCGGCTACTACGGCGTGGCCAACTCGGTCTACGAGTACGAGCGTCAGGCCTACCAGACCTCGGGTGGCTTCCTCGGTCTCGCGATCACGTTCCTCGGCGGGTTCTTGTACTTCGGTGCCTGGCTGGCCCGGATCGCCTCCGACAACCAGATGGCCTCCAAGCGCCTCGCCGACACGCTGCTGCTCCTCGCCGACGTCACCTCGCGCGCGGCCGCCAGTGCGGAGTCGGTCTCCGGCCAGGACCTGTCGGGCCTGCCGGTGACCGCGGGCGACGGCACCACGCTCCACCGGCGTGACTGCGCCCTCATCGCCCATCGCGACGACCTGCAGCCCGGGGCCGGTCGTACGGGGCTGACCAGCTGCCGGGTCTGCAAGCCCTAGCAGCGTCGGCGGTCTCCCTGGTCGGTCGGCTGACCGGTCAGGGGGAGTCGTCGGGAAGCGAGATCGCCTCATCGGGGCGGTGGCGCAGCACCGAGTCCATGTAGTCGCGGGCGGTGTCGAGGATGTCGACCTCGGCCCCGGCCTGCTCCGAGAGGTACCACCGGTGCACCAGCACCTCGTGGAAGATCTCGGCCGGCTCGAGCTTGCCGCGTGCCTCGGGCGGGACGAGCTTGATGACCGGTTCGTAGATCTGGGTGAGCCACCGGTTGGCGACCAGGGAGCGGTCCTCGCGCCCGAGGTCGAAGTGCGCGGTGTACGACGCGAGGTCGTTCAGCAGGCGCCGAGCCTGCGCCTCCTCGACGTTGAGGCCGGTCAGGCCCTGCAGCTCGCGGGAGTGGTGGCCGAGCTCGACCACCTTCGGCTGGATGCGGACCCGGTCGCCGCCGATGTCGGTGATGATGTCGAGCTCGTCGACGTCGAAGCCGAGGTCGTTGAGCCGCTCGATGCGCTGCTCGACCCGCCACATCTCGTCGGAGCCGAACTCCTCCATGTCGGTGAGCTCGGTCCAGAGGGCGGCGTAGCGCTCCGAGAGCAGCTCGACGATGTCGAGCGCCTCGATGTGGTCGTCGAGCGACTCGCTCGCCTGGAGGTCGAGGAGCTCGGCGAAGATGTTCTCGGTCGCGATCGTCAGGTCGTGCTCGCGCATGCGGTCCGACAACGACGACTGGAGCTCACCGGTCTCGGCGTCGACGAGGTAGGCCGCGAAACCGCCGGCGTTGCGGCGGAAGAGCACGTTGGACAACGACACGTCGCCCCAGAAGAAGTCGGCGAGGTGCAGCCGCACCAGCAGCACGACGATCGCGTCGACCAGCGACGGCAGGTTGTCGGCGCGCAACCCGTGGGCGAACAGGCTCCGGTAGGGGAGCGAGAACTGCAGGTGCTGGGTCAGCAGCGCCGTGGGCAGCGGCTCGCCGTCGGCATCGACGCGCCCGGTGACCACGCCCTGCGGCACGACGGCCGGCAGTCCGAGACGCTGGAGGTCGCGCAGCAGTCGGTACTCACGGAAGGCGATCTCCTCGACGGTCTCCTTCACCGCGTAGGTGCGTTCGCCGAGCCGCACGATGCGCACCACGTGCCGCGAGAGCCCGCGCGGCAGCGGGACGACGAAGTCGTCGGTCCAGTCCTCCAACGCAGTCGACCAGGGCAGCGTGAGCAACGCCGGGTCGGGCCGGTTGGCGACGATGTGGAGCGCCATGGGTCCACGGTAGCCGCCACGGACGTCTGTCGGGCGCGCTCGGGCAGGGCTGCGGCAAACGAGAACAGGTTCTAGTTCGGGCTGCTACCGTCCGGGTGCCAGTGCGCCGACCTCAGGAGATGCCATGACCGAATCCGCCCCCTCGCCCCGTGTCGTCGTGCTCACCGGCGCGGCCTCGGGCATCGGCCATGCCACGGCCGCCCTCTTCCGCGACGCAGGAGACATCGTCTTCGGCCTCGACATCGCCCCCACCGTGCCGGACGGTGTGACCTACGTGGAGTGCAACGTCGGCGACCGGGCGGCGGTGGAGGCCGCCATCGCGACCTGCGTCGCCGACCACGGGCGGATCGACGTGCTGGCCAACATCGCCGGGGTGGTGCAGTTCGGCCGGTTCGACACGATCACCGACGCCGAGTGGGACCGCGTGCTGGGCATCGACCTCAAGGGACCCTTCATGGTCATGCAGGCTGCCCTGCCCTACCTCAAGGTCGCGCGGGGCGCGGTCGTCAACGTCTCCTCCGTGGCCGGCTACAAGCCCCAGCCCTACACGGCCGCCTACTCGGCTGCCAAGGGTGGGCTGACGATGCTCACGAAGTCGTTGGCGCTCGAGCTCTCGCCCGACGGCGTGCGTGTCAACGCGATCTGCCCCGGCACGGTGGACACCCCGATCGTCACCGAGGTCGCCGAACGCTTCCCGGCCGACCTCGACCCGCGCGTGATGGACCGGCTGATGGCCTTGCTGCCGGGGGCAGCGATCACCCCGGCCGAGCTCGGCTCGGCGATCCTCTACCTCGCCTCCCCGCAGGCCCGGATGATCACCGGCACGGTCCTCGCCTTCGACGGGGGGATGTGACCCGGCGTGTCGAGCCGCGGTGCGGTGTGAGGCAGGGTCGACCACGAGCAGGTCGCGGGAGCCGCGGTGCGGTGAGAGGCGGGGTCGGGGAGCCGGATGTTCGTCGAGTAGGTCGGCGGAGCGACGAAGGAGCGACGGCGGCCGTATCGAGGCGTGGTGAGGTGAGAAGCAGCGACGGGGAACGGCGGGGAGCCGGATGTTCGTCGAGTAGGTCGGCGGGGCGACGAAGGAGCGACGGCGGCCGTATCGAGGCGTGGTGAGGTGAGAAGCAGCGTGGGGACGCAATGCGCTGCCCGGCCTGCGGGCGCCTCGATACGTCGGGTCTCGCTGCGCTCGTCCCGACTACTCGACGAGCAGGGGGTCGCTGCGCTGTCACGGGCTCGCTGCGCGTCGGGGGTCGCTGCGCTCGTCCTGACTGTCCGACGAGCATCTGGGCTCGGCCGCTCGTCAGGCCTCCATTAGGCTCTCCGGTGCGCTGCAAGGCGCAGGCCGGTGTAGCTCAGTTGGTAGAGCGCCATACTTGTAATATGGATGTCGCGGGTTCGACTCCTGTCACCGGCTCCGTTCACCTCAGTCGTCGTGCCGTGAACCTCGGCTCCGGCGCCGCGATCGCGTCCTGCGCGGCGATCAGTGCGATCTCCCGGGTGCCCGCGGCCAGGGTCGCCTCGAGGATCGCGTAGACCGAGGACGTCGTGCGCTCCAGGGCCACCTGCGGTGAGCCGGTGGTGTGCAGGTGAGCGAGGTAGAGCGCGGCGGTGACGTCCCCGCAGCCGTTGGGGGCGATCGGCAGCAGAGGTGTGGTCACTGCCCAGGCGCCGCTGTCGGAGACCGCGACCACGTCGAGGGTGTCGGCAGGGGAGTCGCTGTGCAGCACCGAGGTGACCAGCACGTGCCGTGGTCCGCGGGCGCGTACGGCGTCGGCTGCGGCGAGGACCTCCTCGAGCGTGCCGGTCGTGGTGCCGGCGAGGAAGTCGAGCTCGAAGTGGTTGGGCGTCACCAGGTCGGCGCGCGGCACGACCTCGTCGCGGAGGTACTCCGGGATGCCGGGGCGCACGAACATCCCGCGGCCCACGTCGCCCATCACCGGGTCGCAGCAGTAGAGGGCCTCCGGGTTGAGCGCCTTGACCTGCGCGACCGTGTCGAGGATGACTGCGCCGACCGCGGGGTCGCCCTGGTAGCCCGACAGCACGGCGTCGGCCTCGCCGAGCGCGCCACGGTCGGCGATCCCGGCGATGACGTCGCGCACGTCGGCCGGGTCGAGGACCGGACCGCGCCAGGCGCCGTAGCCGGTGTGGTTGGAGAAGTGGACGGTCAGGACCGGCCACACCTCGTGCCCCAGGCGCTGGAGCGGGAAGACGGCAGCGGAGTTTCCGACGTGCCCGTAGGCGACCGAGGACTGGATCGAGAGGATCTTCACGACACTCATTCTTGCCCGAACGAAACCTGTACGAAAAAACTAGAACGCGTTACAGTTGTTGCGATCTGTGGGCTGGCCCACAAAGGACTGACGAGCAAGCTTTGAGGGGACGGGCGGATCCATGGCCAAGAAGACGGCGTACACCAACGAGGCGGACTACGTCGTGGTCGGCTCCGGCAGCGCAGGTGCGGCGATCGCGGGACGGCTCGCGCAGTCGGGTGCCAGCGTCATCGTGCTGGAGGCAGGCAAGACCGACAACAAGTTCTTGACCAAGAAGCCCGGCATGATCGGCCCGATGCACGCGGTGCCGCAGATCAAGAAGACCGTCGACTGGGGCTACTACTCGGTCCCGCAGAAGCACCTGCTCGACCGCAAGATGCCGGTCCCGCGCGGCAAGGTCGTCGGTGGGTCCTCCTCGATCAACGGGATGGTCTACGTGCGCGGCAACCGCGCCAACTACGACTCGTGGGCCGCCGAGGGCAACGTCGGCTGGGATGCCGACAACGTCAACGCCGCCTTCAAGCGCATGGAGGACTTCGAGGACGGCGAGAACACCTTCCGTGGCGCCGGCGGTCCGATCAAGATCACCCGCAACAAGTTCCCGCAGCAGGGCTCGCAGCAGTTCCTGCAGGCGACCGCGGAGGCGACCGGCTGCGAGATCCTCGACGACTACAACGGCGAGTCGCAGGAGGGTGTGAGCTGGATGCAGCAGAACGCTGCTGACGGCCTGCGCTACAGCGCCTCGCGCGGCTACATCCACCACCTCGCCCCCGAGACGCTGGAGCTCCAGTCGGAGGTGCTGGTCAACAAGGTGATCATCGAGAACGGGCGCGCCACCGGCGTCGAGGTCACCGACCAGGGCAAGGGCGGCGGCAGGCGCACGATCCGTGCCGGCAAGGAAGTCATCCTCGCTGCCGGCTTCGTCGGCTCGGCCCAGCTCCTGATGCTGTCGGGAGTCGGCCACTCCCAGCACCTGCGCGACCACGGCATCTCGGTGCTCGCCGACCTCCCGGTCGGCGACAACCTGCACGACCACATGTTCCACGCGCTGACCTTCCACTCCACCGGCAGCACCAACAAGGGCACTGCGCCCTACTTCGCCAAGGGCGTCATGAAGGAGGTCATGCGTCCGGGATCGACGTTCCTGGCCAACTCGGTGTTCGAGGTGCTGGCGTTCCTGAAGACCTCGCAGGCCACCGACAACGTGCCCGACCTCCAGCTGCACCTGCTGCCGTGGGCCTACGTCTCGCCCAACCAGGACGCGCCGGTGCGCCACGACGTCGACAAGCGGACCTCGCTGACCGTGCTCACCACGCTCATCTACCCCCGCAGCCGCGGCACCCTGCGACTGGCCTCGGCCGACCCGACGGCGTCGCCGCTGATCGACTTCCAGTACCTCGCCGACCCCGGCGACCTCGAGGTGCTCGGGGAGGGCTCGGAGATGGTGCGCGACATCATGGCGAGCAAGGCCTTCGGGGGCTCCATCAAGCAGGAGCTCCACCCGGGCAAGGACCTCAAGGGCCAGGGGCTGCGCGATGCGATCCTCAACCGCGCCACGTCGGTCTACCACGGCGTCGGCACGTGCCGGATGGGCGTCGACGACCTCGCCGTCGTCGACCCCCGGCTCAAGGTGCGTGGCATCGACGGGCTGCGCGTCTGCGACGCCTCGATCATGCCGTCCATCACCGGCGGCAACACCAACGCGCCCGCCATCATGATCGGTGAGATGGGCGCTCAGTTCGTCCTGGAGGACAACGCATGACCATCGCTCCCTCGCAGATCACCCGCCCCGCCTCGGTCACCGAGGCATTCGTGAAGCGCCTCGTCGCGCGGGTGCCCGGCTCGGGTGGTGCCACCTGGCCCCTCACCGAGGTCTACACCGGCGAGGTGCTCGTCGAGCTGCCGCAGTCGACGCCGGCCGACATCGAGCAGGCGTTCGTCAAGGCCCGCGCTGCGCAGCGCATCTGGGCTGCCACCCCGGTCGCCGAACGGCTCGAGGTCTTCAAGCGGGCACACACGCTGTTCCTCGACAACGCCGAGACCACGACCGACCTCATCCAGGTCGAGAGCGGCAAGAACCGGCGGATGGCGATCGAGGAGTCCTGCGACCCGCCGATGGTGATGAGCCACTACCTCAAGCGGGCGGCCAAGCTGCTCGCCCCGACCAAGCGCGGCGGCCCGGTCCCGTTCCTGACGACCTCGACCGAGATCCGCCAGCCGAAGGGCGCCGTCGCGATCATCGCGCCCTGGAACTTCCCGTTCGCCACCGGCATCTCGGACTCGATCACGGCCCTGATGGCCGGCAACGCAGTCGTGCTCAAGCCCGACAACAAGACTGCGCTGTCGCCGCTGTACGGCATCGAGATGCTCGAGCAGGCCGGGCTCCCGAAGGGCCTCTTCCAGGTGGTGTGTGGCGAGGGCCCCGACGTCGGCCCCACGCTCATCGACAACGCCAACTACGTGATGTTCACCGGCTCCACCGCCACCGGCCGCGTCATCGGTGAACGGGCCGGGCGCAACCTGATCGGCTGCTGCCTCGAGCTCGGCGGCAAGAACCCGATGATCGTGCTCGAGGACGCCGACCTCGACGACACCGTCCAGGGCGCCCTGTTCGGCGCCTTCGGCAACACCGGTCAGATCTGCATGCACATCGAGCGGATGTACCTCCCCGAGTCGCGCTACGAGGAGTTCAAGACCGCCTTCGTGGCCGCCGCCAAGGCGCTCGACGTCCGTGCGGCCTACGACTTCGGCCCGGACGTGGGTTCGCTCGTCTCCGTCGAGCACATGCGCCGCGTCGAGTGGCACGTCGACGATGCCGTCAGCAAGGGCGCGACCGTCCTCACCGGTGGCCGGGCCCGCCCCGACCTGGGTCCGGCGTTCTTCGAGCCCACGATCCTCGAGGGCGTGACCACCGAGATGGAGTGCGGCGTCACCGAGACCTTCGGACCCGTCGTGGCGCTGCACAGCTATCGCACGGTCGACGAGGCCGTCGCGCTGGCCAACGACACCGACTACGGCCTCAACGCCAGCGTCTGGGGCACCGACCTCAAGGCTGCCGTCGAGGTGGCCGCTCGCATCGAGTCAGGCAACGTCAACGTCAACGACATCCTCGCCACGGCGTTCGCCTCCAAGGGCACGCCGTCGGGCGGGGTGAAGGCCTCCGGGGTCGGCGCCCGCCACGGCGACCAGGGGCTGCTGAAGTACACCGACGTGCAGAACCTCGCAGTCCTCAAGAAGCAGGTCATGGGCGCCCGACCGGGCCAGGACTACGACGCCTACGTGAAGTCGATGCTCTCCGGGCTCAAGATGATGCGCAAGGCTCGCATCCGCTGACGTCCACCCTCCCGGAGAGGCGGCTGAGGCCGTAGGGTCGAAGGAGACCCCGGCGTCCGCCAGCGGTCGCCGATTCATGGAGGAAGCGCATGCAGTGGTGGGGATGGGTGCTCGTGGCGATCGTCGTGCTGGCGCTGGCAGTCGGTGCGCTGCTCGCCGTACAGGCCAAGCGGCGCAAGGGCGGGGTCATCGTGGGCGAGCCTCGCGTTGACGACGCCACCGGGCAACAGCAGCGCCGACCGCGGCCCGGCATGAGTCGCCTGATGCGCACCTCCGAGGTGGCCTCGCTCCCGGTGGTGACGCTGGCCGGTGAGGACGTCGCCCAGATCAAGGACGTCGTCTTCTCAGCAGACGGCGGCGCGGTGGCCGGCTTCTCGCTGGCCGGTCGCGGACTGCTCGCCGGCCCCCTCAAGCAGGGCGTGCTGTGGTCCCGGGTCGTGGGCCTCGGCCCGGACGCGGTGATGATCGCCGACGAGGACGCCCTCGACTCCCTCGACGACGTGGTGGCGGCGGCGGCGTCGTCCACGGCCGGCGCCGGGAGCGGCGGGAACGTGCTCGGCGACCGGGTCCTCACCGACAGTGGCGTCGACCTGGGCAAGGTCTCCGACGTCGTCATCGAGTACGACAACGCCGACGGCGGCGGCTGCGACGTGGTGGGTTACGAGATCGAGGCCTCCGAGGCGCTGGCTGCCTCGAGCTCGAGCAGCGCCAAGAACACCCGCCTCCTGCTGCCGCTGCCCGACACGATGGCCGTCTCGGCCGAGCACGTGATGGTGCCGGCGAGCGCGGAGAACTTCGTCAGCAACGACCTGGCCGGTTTCGGCGCAGCCGTCCTGGCCTTCCGCGCCCAGCTGAAGGGAAGCAACTGATGCTGTTCTCGGACCTCAAGGGTCGCAAGCTGGTCGACACCAGCTCGGCCGACACCGTCGGCAAGGTCGACGGCTTCCTGATCGACCCCGACACCCAGGGCGTCGTTGCGCTGGAGTTCCGCAAGACCGACCACGGTTCGTTCGTCACGTGGGGTGACCTCACCGCGGTCGGTGCCGACGCGGTGACGATCGGTGATCCGTCCGTCCTGGTCGAGCCGCAGGACCGCTTGGCCGAGCTCGCCCACAAGAAGCGCTCGGTGCTGAAGAAGCGCGTGCTGTCCACCGACGGCGACGACCTCGGGTCGGTGCGCGACATCGACCTCGACCCCGAGAGCGGGAAGCTGGTCGCCCTGCTGGTCGGCGACAAGAAGCAGCCCCAGCACATCGCCGGCGACCGTCTCCTCGGCATCGGCTCCTACGCCGTGGTGGTCAAGGGCGACTGAGCGACCCCGCCCGCGATAGTCCCTGACGTTTGGGCCCCAGATCGGGCCGAAAAAGGGCCCAAACGTCAGGGACTATCGCGCCTGGGCGGCGTCGTACGACGCGAGCGCGGACCAGTCGACCGGGTCGGCACCCTGCTGGGTGAGCAGCGCGTTGACGCGGCTGAAGGGGCGGGAGCCGAAGAAACCGCGCGAGGCCGAGAGCGGTGAGGGGTGGGCCGACTCGACCCACGGGATCGGGTCGAGCAGCGGCTTGAGCGACTGGGCGTGGCGGCCCCACAGGATCGCCGCCATCGCCTGACCCTTGCCCGCGCGAGCAGCCAGCGCGCGGATCGCGCACTCGGTGACCTGCTCCCAGCCGCGACGCCGGTGCGAGGCCGGCTCGCCGGGTCGCACGGTGAGGACCCGGTTGAGGAGCAGGACGCCCTGGTCGGACCACCCGGTGAGGTCACCGTGGCGCGGCGCCACGACGCCGAGGTCGCTGCGCAGCTCGGTGTAGATGTTGACCAGGCTCCGCGGCAGCGGCCACACGTCGCGCTCGACCGAGAAGCTGAGCCCGATGGCGTGCCCCGGCGTGGGGTAGGGGTCCTGGCCGACGACGAGCACCCGGACGTCGGCCAGCGGACGCCGAAAGGCGTGGAAGACGGCCTCGCCTGCCGGCAGGTAGTCGCGCCCGCCGGCGACCTCCTCGCGCAGGAACGCCCCGAGGCGTGCCACGTCGTCCTCGACGGGGGCGAGCGCATCGGCCCAGTCCGGGGCCATCAGGCCTTGCTCGACCAGACCCGCCAGTGCGCTCACGCGGGAGAGGTTAGCGCCCGCGCTTGCGGAACGTCGCCGAGTGCGGCAGGTGCGGCTTCATGCCGCGCTCGCCGACCTCGACGCGCAGGATGACCTGGTGCGAGGAGTCCTCCTGCACCGCCGACTGGTTGGCGACCAGGACGCTGGTGCCGTGGAACGTCGCGTTGCTGGGGGAGTCGAAGGGGACCCGCGAGCCGTTGTCGCCGGTGAACGGCGCCTCGGGGAAGCGGCTGAGCTCCTCCCCGGTCGAGGAGAGCTCCACGAGCTGGGCGGTGAGCCCGACCATCGCGATGTAGATGTTGCCCGAGCGTCCGATGCCGAAGCCGTCGGGCAGGTCGGTGGGCTGCGAGGTCCACAGGGACTCGATCTGACCGGGCTTGCCGCGCTTGATCGGCAGGCGGTAGAGGTGGCCGTTGGTGGGCAGGGTGCTGCCGTCGGCCACGGTCGACTGGGTGATCAGGAAGTCGTGCTGCTTGGGGCGGTAGACGATGCCGGTCGTGCCGAAGCCGGCGGCGCCCTCGAGCTCGGGGGCGGCGTACCAGCGCTGCACCCGACCGTCGCGCAGCACTCGCCAGACGACGCCCTGGCCGTAGTCGGTGACGAACAGGTTCTTCGGACCCCACGTGGCGTAGTTGGGCACCGAGCCCTTCGGCAGGGTCGCGATCCGCCGGAAGTTGCCGGTGCGGATGTTGAGGATCATCACCGCACGGCGCGAGGTCTCGAGCAGCACCAGACGTCCGTCACGGGTCTGGTTGGCGACCTGGACGCCGTGGTCGGCGCCGAGCCGCTGCCCGGGCACGGTCCACGAACGGATCAGCGTGCCGCGCGCGCTCCACTCGAAGACGCGCGAGCGCTGCCGGTCGTGGGCGACGTAGGTCGCGGCGTAGACCCGGCCGTTGGTGTGGCGGTGGACGTAGGCGGGGAACCCGGGGGAGGGCACCTTGGCGAAGATCTTGGTGGTCCACTTCGGGCGCTCGGCGGCCCCGGCCGACTGGCCGGGGAGCGGAGCCAGGCCGAGCAGCACGATCGTGAGCGCGGCAGCGAGGATGCGTCGTCGTAGGGTCATCGCAGCTTCTCCAGGACCTCGACGGCGGCACGCTCGCCCGAGCGGACGGCGCCGTCCATGTAGCCGGACCAGTACGTCGAGGTCTCGGTGCCGGCCCAGTGCACGCGGCCGAAGGGCTGGCGGATCGCGGAGCCGAAGCGGTGCAGCGAGCCGTCGCCGTGGTGGATCGCGGTGGGCCCGCCACCGGTCCAGCGTTCCTTGGTCCAGTCCTGCTCGGTGTACTCGATCGGGTGCAGGGCCTGCTCGCCGAACATCGCCGCGAACCCCTCGAGCACGGCCTTGCGCCGCCGCGACTTGGGCATCCGCCCGTAGGTGCGCCAGGCGTCCCCGCCGACGAAGGCGAGCAGCACGCCCGGCTCGCCGTTCCGGGGGCTGTTGTCGAAGACCGTGCGGGCCGCGCCGGAGTCGTTGATGCCGAACCCGTTGAGCCCGGCCTCTCGCCAGAACGGCGTCTTGTAGACCGCGTCGCACTTCATCAGCTTGCCCATGTCCTGGCTCTGGAGCAGGTGGCGACGGCGCGGGGGCAGCCGCGGGAACCAGTCGATGTCCAAGACCATGGGCGGCGGGGCGGCGACCACGACGCGGCTGGCGCTCACGCGGCCGCGCCCGGTGTGCACGTGCACGAGGTTGCCGCGCTGGACGATCTTGTCGACAGGGGCGCGCAGGGCGACGATGTCGCCGAGCTGGCGCGCCATCCGCAGCGGGATCAGCCCCGACCCGCCCACGAAGCGACGCTCCTGGGCCCCCTTGTCGGTGTC
Organism: uncultured Actinomycetota bacterium; assembly: GCA_963760515.1. Lineage (GTDB taxonomy): Bacteria > Actinomycetota > Actinomycetes > Propionibacteriales > Nocardioidaceae > Nocardioides. The sequence goes on along the minus strand of CAVXDL010000006.1, from coordinate 510,472 downwards.
GGAGTTGCGCGAGAAGGTGCCGACGTGGCGCTCGTTGCCCGAGCAGGCGACGTACCAGAGCACGAACAGGAAGGAGAGCTGGCGCGGGTCGGCGCCGAAGCCCGGCTGGGTCCAGTTCTCGATGAGGTTGGCGACGCCCTCGGGGTTGAGGTGGGCGTTCTGGCGGATGAAGTCGGCCAGGCTCATGTTGTCCCACTCGTGGGCGCGGGGGTGGCTCCAGGGTGCGTCCACGGCGATCTCGGCGGCGTACTCGTCGATCATCGTGAGCAGCACGCCGGCGTCGGGCAGGATCGTGGGGTCCGGCGGGATCGTGCCGGAGTACTCCAGCCGGCCGATGGTGGAGGAGATGTAGACGCTGTTGCCGGTGTTGTACTCCTTGAACGTCGGCACGTGGAGCTCGCGAGCCAGCCGGGCGATGCGGTTCTGGGTGGGCCCGATGAACGCGCCACCGGCCTCGATGGTGGCCTTGCGTGAGTGCAGGTGGTGGTTGAGCACCCGACCGCCGACGCGCTTGCGGGCCTCCACGACGAGCACCGAACGACCGCGCTTGGCGATGTTGCGCGCAGCCACCAGGCCCGAGATCCCAGCCCCCACGACGACCACGTCGACGTGGCGGGGAAGACGACCCTGGAGGCCGGCGGCCTCGGCCTCGCCGGCAGCGGTGAGCGCCCCGATCGCACCCAGGCCGGCGGCCGAGGTGAGCGCTGCTCCACCCATCAAGGTGCGCCGCGACAGTGCGGTCGAGGTGAGCATCGAGTCGGTCATGGCGGGGCTCCTCAAGATGGCGTCCGGACCGTGCCGAGCGGCCAGGGGGCGGTGCTGGGGGTCGTGCGGGGGTCGTGCGCGGAAGGGGTGCGGGAGGTACGGCGAACCTAGAACGTGAACATGTGTCATGTTCGCGTTTCGTACCCTACACTCCCGGGCATGGCAGCGGAACGGGTTGTGGAGCAGGCTTTGCCCAGACGCGCGCCCGTCCAGGCGCGGAGCCGACGCCGGGTGGAGGCGATCCTGGACGCGACCGAGCGGCTCGTCGTCCAGCGCGGGGTGGAGGCGCTCAGCACCCGGGACATCGCCGAGGAGGCCGCGGTCCCGGTGGCGTCGCTCTACCAGTACTTCGCCGACAAGGAGGGCGTGCTCCTCGCCCTCGCCGAGCGGCACATGTCCGAGATGGACGAGCAGACCGCGGCCGACCTCGCGCAGCTCGAGACCCTCACCATCGCCACCGTCGTCGAGACCGCGATGCGGTCCTTCGTGACCGTCTACCTGCGCCGGCCGGCGTTCGTGGAGATCTACCTGCGCGGGCGCACCAACCCGGCCCTGCATGCCTACGGTCGCGACCACAACGCGCGGGTCGCCCGGGCCCTGCGCGACTTCGGCCTCGAGGCCGGTCTGGTCACCGGCGACCTCAGCGTGCGCTCGGCGACGCTGGCGGTGGAGGTCGGCGACCGGGTCTTCCAGCTCGCCTTCGAGCACGACGCGCACGGTGACGAGGAGACGATCGCCGAAGGCATCGCGATGATGACCGCGCACCTGGCCCGCTACGCCACGAGCCCGGCAGCCATCGGCGAGCCGGTCGGAGCAGCCCGATGAGTCACCGCCAGGCAGTGGCGGCCGCAGCTCGCGAGCTCGCGCGCGAAGGGCTGCTCGTCGGCACCGCCGGCAACGTCAGCCTGCGGGTCGGCGACCTGGTGGCGGTCACCGGAAGCGGTGTGGTGCTGGGCGAGGCCGGCCGCGACGACGTGGTCGTCGTACGCCTCGACGGCTCGTTCGTCGAGGGCTCCCTCACTCCCACCTCCGAGCTCGACCTGCACCTCGGCGTGTACGCCGACGCCCCCGACATCGGCGCGATCGTCCACACCCATGCGCCGTACTCGACCGCGGTCGCGTGCGTGCTCGACGAGCTGCCGGTCCTCCACTACCAGCACCTCCTCCTCGGTGGCGCGACCCGCGTGGCGCCGTACGCCACCTTCGGCTCGCCCGAGCTGGCCGAGCACGTGCGGACCGCCCTTGTCGGACGTCAGGCGGCGCTGATGGCCAACCACGGCTCGGTCGCGGTGGGGGCGAGCCTGGCCAAGGCGGTCGAGCACGCCGTGCTGCTGGAGTGGCTGGCCACCCTGCACCACCGCGCCCAGTCCCTCGGTACGCCGCGCCAGCTCAGCGAGGCCGACCAGGAGGCGGTCGTCCTGGCCGCTCTCGCCCGCAGCTACGGACACCAGCAGGAGATCTCGTGAAACCCCTGGCCATCGCCACCGTCGGCGTCCACGTGCTCGACACCCACGTCATCGGCATCGAGTCGATCCCGGCCGGCTCGGACGGCCAGCTCGTCGAGACCATCCGGATGTCGGCAGCAGGGACCGCGGGTGGCACGGCCCTGGTGCTCGCCCGACTCGGCGCCGACGTGACGTCGTACGGCGCCATCGGCACCGACCCGGCCGGCGACACGCTGCTCGCGCTCCTGGCGCGCGAGGGCGTCGACACCACCGGCGTGGTGCGGCTGCCCGAGCACCAGACCTCGGCGTCGGTGATCCCGGTCCGCCCGAACGGCGACCGCCCGGCGTGGCACTGCATCGGCGCCAATGGGGCCTTCACCCTCGACCACCTCGACCGCAGCACCCTGGCCGGCATCGAGCACCTGCACCTCGGCGGCCCCGAGTTCCTCGGCGGCCCGGCTGCCGGCGAGCTGCTGGCTCACGCGCGCAGCCTCGGCGCGACGACCTCCCTCGACGTGCTGGCCCCCGGTGACCCCGACTTGCTGGCCTGGATCGTCGATGCCCTGCCTCACACCGACTACCTCCTGCCGAACGACGAGCAGGTGCGTGGCTTCACCGGCGAGAGCGACCTCGCCGCCGGGGCGCGGGCGCTGGTCGCCGCCGGGGCGGGTTGCGTGGCAGTGACCCAGGGCGCTCGTGGGGCTCTCGTGGTCACTGCCGAGGAGACGATCGAGGTGCCGGCGTACGCGATCGCGGATCGACGAGCTGGTCGACACCACCGGGTGCGGCGACGCCTTCTCGGCCGGCTTCCTGCGCGGTCTCTCGCTCGGCTGGGACCGCGCGGCGGCTGCACGGCTGGGATGCGCGACGGCGGCGCAGGTGGCGCGCGGGCTCGGCACCGACGCCGGCGCCTACGACCTGGCCGCGGTCACCGGGATCGTGCAGGACGACTAGTCGTCGTCCTCGTCCAGGTCCTCGTCGTGGATCTCGACGAGGTCCGGGACGCCGTGGCGCACCGGCACGCTCTCGCGGTCGTGGTGCACGGTCATCAGGATCTCGCGGATGCCCGGGCCGGCGCTGCGCAGCAGCAGGTTGGTGGCCGAACGGCGTTCGGGCTGCTCGTCGTCGGAGCCGTCGAGCACGGCGGCTGCGTCGAGGAGCAGCGCTGCCGAGTACTCGCTGACGTCGCTCGGGTCGAGCTGGTGGAGCAGGCGAGCCAGCGTCGGGTCGACCTCCGCGCGTCCACGCTCGAGGGTGTCGCTGCTGGCCTCCTCGAGCGCGGCGAGGCACTTGTCGATCCCCGGAAGCATCGCGGCGGTGACCGGGAGCCGCACCACGGTGGCGCCGGTCTCGGTCAGCACGGGGTGCGCGGTCCAGCCGCGGTGGTGCAGGGCGTCGACGAAGACGAGGGCGTCGCACCCGGTGTCGGCGTGCAGGGAGATCGTGGTGGCGTCGGGCTCGGCCAGCAGGCTGACGCCCTGGCCCTCCCGCAGACCCTCCACGAGTCGGGCCGTGGCATCGAGGGCGTCGACCGCCAGCTGGGCACACCGCTCGTGACCGAGGCCCTGCAGGACCTGGTTGACCTCGGTGAGCCGCGCATCCGCCGGTGCCCAGGCGCTGGCGATCTCGACGGACCCACGCGTGCTGATCGCCGCGAGCTGCGTCAGCCGACGCTCGGCCGCGTCGCGGTGCAGGAGCACGGACAGGTCGGAGGCCGCGCCGCGGTCAGGGCCGAGGTCGATCGTGATCGAGCTGACGCCAGGCACCGAGAAGCCCCAGGGCTGGCGGACCCGCCCGGTGAGGTCGGCATAGGCCAACGCCCAGCCGCCGGCCGAGGCGTCGACGTGCAGGGGGATGCCCCGGCCCGCGGTCGCCGCTGCGATCCAGGCGACCGGGTCGACGGTGCCATGGGTGTAGGAGGGCGCCGAGGCGACCACGAGGACGGTGTCGTCGGTGATCGCCGTGGTCAACCGGCCGATGGGCACGGTGCCGTCGGCGTCGACCACCACGACGACCGGGGTGACCCCGACCGACGAGGCGGCGGTGAACCACGCCGGGTGCGCCGACTCCGGCAGCACCATGGTCGGACGGCGCAGGCGGGGACGGGCTTCGCGAGCGCCGCGCACCACGAGCAGCGACGAGGCCTCGAGGCCCGCCGCGATCGTGCCGACAGCAGTCGGAGGCGCCTGGAGGAGGTCGCAGACGAAACCGACCACCTGGTTCTCGGTGGCGGCGCGACTCAGCGGCTTGGGGGTCTTCTTGCGCGTGAGGTGGGTGGCGCGGTGAGCCAGCCGACCCTCGTCGGCGATCAGGCCGCCCACGGGTGCGACCGGGCGCTCGGCTGCGGTCGGGTCGGCCGTCGGCTCGGCTGCAGTGGTAGCCGCCTGCTGCATCAGCCGCAGACGGGCAGGCTCGATGCTCAACCCCGACCTCCTCATCGCAGCGCCAGCCGGGACCCCGTTGGTGGTGACGGGACCCGAGCCCACGCTGTTGTCGAGAAGGGTACGACAGATCACCGGTTCTGCGACCCCGCACGCGGGCATCTCCAGATGGTCGGAAATGACTAGGAGATGTGTCCGGAACGCGGGCGTGTCGCCGGCAGCAGGTGCCGTCAGCTCGAGAGGGCGCGCGAGGATGCCGAGCCGTGGCGTCGACGGCCGGTGCCGATCGTCGAGGGCCCGGTGTCCTCGGTCGAGCCGGTGCCCGAGGCAGTGGTCGAGGCGGCGCTCGACGCGGTCGTGTCGCTCGACCACTGCGTGATCCACTCGTCCATCACCGACCACGTGGTGCCCCGGGCGGCTCGCCCGGTGAGCATGCCGAGGTGGCCACCCGGCACGATCTCGAACCGCACCTCGCGCGAGCCGGACAGCAGCGGCACGACTGCCTTGACCGCGGGGACCGGGGCGATGCCGTCACCGGCACCGCCGAAGACGAGGACCGGGGCGGTGATGTCGGCGAAGGAGATCTGACGCTCCTCGAGGTCGAACGTCCCGCCGACCAGCGCGTTGCCCTTCACGAAGCGGTGGTAGAGCTGCCCGAAGCTGCGGCCGGGGTAGGCGATCATGTTGGCGGTGAACCGGTCGACCGCCTCGATCTGGGCCAGGAAGTCGGCGTCGTCGAGGTGGGTGGCCACCGCCACCGGCTTGGTGATGAGCTTCTGGAACGACGAGAGCTGGAAGGCCCACTTGACCAGCGGCTTCGGCGCCCCGCCCAGGGCCCGGTAGGCGCCGGTGATGGGGCCCGGTCCGGTCGCGAAGTTGAGCAGCGGACGCAGCGGCGCCACCAGGGGCACCAGGCTGACGTCGATGGGCGAGCCGACGACGGTCAACGAGCCCAGCGGGAGGTCGGTGTCGGCGGCGGCAGCGAGCAGCGCGAAGATCCCGCCGAGGCTCCACCCGATCACGTGCACGGGCCGGCCCCCGGCGTGCTGGGAGGCTTCGCGGATCGCGGTCGGGAGGACCTCCTCGATCCAGTGCTCCATGCCGAGGTTGCGGTTGCGGAAGGAGACCTCGCCGTACTCGACGAGGTAGGTGGGGCGTCCGGCCCCGACGAAGTGCTCGACGAGCGAACAGCCGCGCCGCAGGTCGAAGCAGAGGGCCGGGGCAGCCAGCGGCGTCACGAGCAGCACCGGGTCGCCCTGCTCCTTGACCTTGGCCGCCGGGCGGTAGTGGTAGACCTCGCGCAGCTCGCCCTCGTCGATGAGGGTGCGCGGCATCGGGCGGAGATCGGCGATGCCGCCGTAGATCAGCTTGTGGGCGACGTTGCTGGCCGCCGACACCACCTGGTCGGGCTTGGGGATGAGGTCCACGGCGGAAATCTACCCGTTGTCGGCGGCGTCCGCCCGGCTGCCCGAGCTCAGTAGCGCAGCGAGATCTCGCGGATCAGGTCGGCGTTGCCATAGGTCGTGAAGTCGTCGGCACGGCGCTGCTTGATCCCCTTGGCGTGGGTCTCCACCGTGAGCACGACGTAGGGCAGGCCCTGCACGACGTCGCCGGTGAAGGTGCCGCGGCTGCGCGTGCCCTGCACCAGCGCCGCTGGACGCACCCGGAAGCTCGTCGGCTCGATGAGCCCCTGCGCCACTGCTCGCCGAGCCGCGGCGGCGGAGCGGAAGGTCAGCACGATGTGGGTCATCGCGAGCTTGTTGCGCAGCGAGCGCAGGATCCACTCCGAGGCGCGCACGCAGCCGATCGAGGAGAGGGCCTCGTCGACCTCGACCGGGCCGCAGGTCGTGAAGTCCCAGCCCCGGTCGAAGCGAGCCCGCAGGGCCACGTCGTCGCCGTAGCGGAAGTCCCAGTCGCGCGCGAGGTCGGCGTGCTCGAAGATGGCGCCGACGCGCACCTCCAGCGGCACGGTGGGGGTGGCGCCGATCGGCGGGGAGGAGGACTCGGTCGACGGATCGGTGGGGGCGCGCGACGGTGCGCCGCTCGGGCTCGGGGTGCCCACGTCGGCTGCGAGGTCCGGGCCGTCCTCGCCGCGCAGCGCCACGACAACCGCGGTGCCGAGGATCGCCACGACGAGCACGCCGACGACCACCGCCAACGCCGTCGTCGGGCCGCTGCTCGACGGGGAGGGTGGAGCGGGGAGGAGCAGGACGCCGTCGGCGTCGTAGCGGTGAGCGGGCTCGGCACCGGACGGATCGGTCCACCACGACGAGGCCGTGGGGGTGCGTGCCTCGGTCGGCTGAGCAGCGATCTCGTCGGGCACCGGGACTCCTAGTGCCCGGTGTCGAGGGAGTCAGCGGGGCCGGCCGGCACCGGCCCGTAGAGCGCCCGCGGCGCTCGGGTCACCAGCGCCCAGTAGCGGTCGCCGAAGGACCAGTGCCACCACTCGGTGGGGTAGTTCACCAGTCCGGCACCCTCGAGGGCTCTCACGAGCTCGCGACGCAGGGCTGCGGCCTCCCCGGTCACGTCGGGGTGATCGGTGTAGCACCGCCCCTGGCTCTCCTCGGGAGTGGCGTCGATGGGGCAACCGACGTCCAGCACCACGCCCTCGGGGGTCGTGAGCACGACGTCGGCTGCGGCTCCGGCGGTGTGCGGGGCGAAGGCCGGCGGCGAGATGAACCGGCTCGCCAGCCGGTGCAGGGTGTGCTCGTCGGCATCGGGGCGGAGGTCGCGCAGCCGCCGGAGGTAGTCCTCGAAGAACGCGGTCTGCACAGCGGGCCGTCGCCAGCCCTCGTTGAGGGTGAGCCGCAGGTCGGCAGGCAGCGCGGCGGCAGCGTCGACGAGCCGGTCGAGCACTGGTCGACGGAGCCACCGAGCCGCAGGGTCGACGTTCGGGCCGGCCCAGGGCAGGGCGCCGGTGGAGTCGACGAGCGCGTCGCGTGTGGTCGTCCTGCTCCTCGACCTCGATCCGGGTCACCGGGTCGTCGCTCATCAGCACGACGTCGTCCCAGCGGGTGCGGGTGGACGTGGCGCTGCCGGGAGCCGTGCCGCCCGCGTCGGCGCTCATGAGTCGCCGGCCGGGCGCACGCTCTTGAGATGACGGGTGCCATCGACGTCGGACAGCTCGTCCATGAACGACGCCGCCCAGGCCGCCACGTCGTGCTGCCGGATCGTCTTGCGCATCGCCCGCATCCGCCGGGTGAGCTCCTTGGGCGGCGCCTGGTAGGCCTCCAGGAGCGCCGACTTCATGCCGTTGATGTCGTAGGGGTTGATCAACCACGCCTGGCGCAGCTCGTCGGCGGCGCCGGCGAACTCGCTCAGCACGAGGGCCCCGTCGTCCTCGAACCGGCAGGCGACGTACTCCTTGGCGACGAGGTTCATGCCGTCGCGATAGGGCGTCACCACCATGACGTCGGCGGCGCGGTAGAGCGCAGCCATCTCCTCGCGTGGGTAGGAGGAGTGCAGGTAGCTGATCGCCGGACGGCCGATCCGACCGAGGTCGCCGTTGATGCGTCCGACCAGGCGGTCGATGTCGTCGCGCAGGATGCGGTACTGCTCGACCTGCTCGCGCGACGGCACCGCGACCTGCACGAAGACGGCGTCCTCGACATCGAGGTGACCATCGGCGATGAGCTCGCTGAACGCGCGCAACCGGGCATAGATGCCCTTGGTGTAGTCGAGCCGGTCGATGCCCAGGAAGATCTTGCGCGGGTTGCCGAGCGCCTCGCGGATCGCCTTGGCGCGGGCGGCCACCGCATCGCTCTGGGCGAGCTCCTCGAAGCCGGCGGCATCGATCGAGATCGGGAACGCCGCCGCGCGCACCGTGCGCCCGTCGGGCAGGTAGACGAGGTCGCGGTGGGTCTTGTGACCCACCCGCTGGCGCACGAGACGCACGAAGTTGCCGGCCCCGCCGGGCAGCTGGAAGCCGAGGAGGTCGGCGCCGAGCAGGCCCTCCAGCAGCTGGCGCCGCCACGGGAGCTGCTGGAAGAGCTCGGCCGGCGGGAAGGGGATGTGGAGGTAGAAGCCGATGCGCAGGTCGGGGCGCAGCTCGCGCAGCATCTGCGGCACGAGCTGGAGCTGGTAGTCGTGCACCCAGACCGTCGCGCCCTCGGAGGCGATCTCGGCGGCCTTCTCGGCGAAGCGGCGGTTGACCGACATGTAGGAGTCCCACCACTCACGGTGGAACTCCGGCTTGGCCACGAGGTCGTGGTAGAGCGGCCAGAGGGTCCCGTTGGAGAAGCCCTCGTAGTGGCCCTCGATCTCGTCCTGGGTCATCGACATCGGCACCAGGTGCAGTCCGTCGGCCTCGAAGGGCTCCAGGTCCTGCTCGGTGCCGCCGGGCCAGCCGATCCACGTGCCGTCGTTGGCCCGCATCACGGGCTCGATCGCGGTCACCAGACCGCCGGGGGAGGGGCGCCACTCGACGCCCCCGTCGGGCAGGGTCACGCGGTCGACGGGGAGTCGGTTGGCGACGATGACGAGGTCCGAGGTCACGCTCACCACCCTAGGTGCTCGATCCAGGGAGGCGTGCGGCCCTCACGCCTCCGGACAGGTGCAGGGCCGGTGAGCGCGTGTGATCCTGGTGCGATGACGACCCCGTCGCTGCCGCGACTGAGCCGCGACGAGGCACGCAGGCTCGCGGTGCGTGCGGCATTGCTCGCCGACGACCGACCTGGCGACCTCTTCGACGCCGTACGCCGGCTCTCCGGGCTCCCGCTCGACCAGACGCGGGCGGTGGCGCCGGCAGCCGAGCTGGTGCTGTGGTCGAGGCTCGGTCACGACCACCGCTGGGGTGACCTGGCCGACGCAGTCGCCTCGCAGCAGGTCGTCGAGCTTGCGGGGGCGTTGCGCGACCCCGAGGACATCTCGCTCTACCGGGCCGACATGGCTGCCTGGCCCGGCCCCGGACCGCTGAAGGAGTGGCACCACCAGGTGCGCGACTGGCTGGAGGCCAACGAGGAATGTCGTCGCGACGTGCTCGAGATGCTGCGTCAGGAGGGCCCGCTTCCGGTCAGCGCCCTGCCTGACACCTGCGTGCAGCCGTGGCGGTCGTCGGGGTGGAACAACGACAAGAACACCCGCATGCTCGTCGGCCTGCTCGTGCAGCGCGGCGAGGTCGCGGTGGCCGCTCGAGATGGGCGGGAGCGGTTCTACGACCTGGCCGAACGGGTCTATCCCGACCCGCCGGTGCTGACGCTCGACGCAGCCGAGGCCGAGCGCGACCGGCGTCGACTCCGTGCCCTCGGTGTGGCGCGCGCCGGACGCGTCTACCAACAAGGGGAGCCCGTGGGCGCCGGCGAGGCGGGAGTGCCCGTCGAGATCGAGGGCGTGCGTGGCCGGTGGCGTGCCGATCCAGACGCGCTGGCCCAGGTCGACCGCCCGCTGCCCGACCGTGTCGTGCTGCTGGCCCCCTTCGACCCGCTGCTCCACGATCGTGCGCGGATGCGCGACCTCCTCGGGTTCGACTACGCCCTGGAGATGTACAAGCCGCCCGCCGCGCGCCGCTGGGGCTACTACGCCCTGCCGGTCCTGCACGGCGATCGACTGGTCGGCAAGGTCGATGCGACGGCCGACCATGACGCCGGCGTCCTGCAGGTGCACGCCCTGCACGAGGACGAGCCGTTCTCGGTCGACAGGCGGGCGGCGACCGAGGCCGGGATCGAAGACCTGGCGAGCTGGCTCGGGCTCACGCTCACCCGACGGCCGCACGAGGACTGAGCCGCACACCGCTCGAGCCGGCGGCGCTCAGTCGTAGCTGACCCCGATCTGGTCGAGGACGTCGGCCATCTGGCGCATCAGGAGCAGGGTCTGGGCGTGCGGGACGAGCGGGCTCTCGCGCAGCCCGGCGCGCAGGCACCGCCCGACCTCGGCGATCTCGTTGCCGTAGCCCGCGCCGATGACCGGCTCGGCGCCCACGATCTGCTCCGGGGTGCCGAGGCCGCTGCGGTCGTTCGGTCCCGCCGGCGTACGGGGTGAACGTCGCCGCTGTCGGGTGGTGGAAGTCGGCCAGGTCGAGACGACCGAGGTCGGTGGAGATGCTGGCGGCACGCGACGACCACGAGGTCATCGAGGCGGTCATCGTCGCCAGGGCGCCCCCCGGGTAGCGACCGACGATGGCGACGTCGAGGTCGATGCCGGCGTCGGACAGGTCCGCGCGGGCGGTGAGTGACTCGGCCTCGCCGAGGAGCAGGTGCGCCACGGTGAGCGGGTAGATGCCCATGTCGAGCAGGGCGCCGGCGCCGAGCGCCGGATCGAGCAGGCGGGGGCTCGCCCCGTCGCCCACGACGAAGCCCAGCTCGGCGTGCAGGTGGCGTGGACGCCCGAAGCGCCCCGAGCGGAGACCCTCCTGCACCGCCAGCATGACGGGGTGGCAGGCGGTCCACATCGCCTCCATGAGGAAGCGGTCGTGGCGCTCGGCCAGGGCGAACATCGCCTCGGCGTCGGCCACGGTGAGGGTCAGGGGCTTCTCGCAGAGCACGTGCTTGCCGGCCTCCAGCGCGAGCCGGGCGTGCTCGAGGTGGTGGGAGTGGGGGCTGGCGATGTAGACGACCTCGACCTCGGGGTCCGCCACGAGCGCGGCATAGGTGCCGTGCGGACGCCCGCCGTGCTCGTCGGTGAACGATCGCGCCGAGGCCTCCGAGCGGGACCCGACCGCGACCAGCTCGGCGTCGGGCACCGATGCGAGGTCGCGGGCAAAGGAACGGGCTATCTTGCCGGTGGCCATGATGCCCCAGCGGATGGCTGCACTCATGGCTCCATCATCACGTGCTGCCCCACCGATCTCACCGCTCGACCCGGGTAGGGACGGGCTCGGGGCGACGGTCGTGCGACACGTTTAGGGCGAGCCGAATGACATCCCTGTGATTCGGCGTCTACAGTGGTATCCGCAGCACCTCGGAACCACCCACTCAGACCACACCTCGCGGGAGAACGTGCGATGGAAGCCCAGCGGCAGGACGACCTCGCCGGCCAGCAGGCCGGCGAGACCTTGAGCGACCGCGACCGGGAGATCCTCGAGTTCGAGCGGCAGTGGTGGAAGTACGCCGGTGCCAAGGAGACCGCGGTCCGCGAGAAGTTCGACATGAGCTCGACGCGTTACTACCAGGTCCTCAACGCGCTCATCGACCGGCCCGAGGCCCTCGAGTCCGACCCGCTGCTCGTCCGCCGCCTGCGCCGGCTGCGTTCGCAGCGTCAGCGCCAGCGCTCCGCGCGACGCCTCGGCTTCGAGGTCTGATCCCCGTGCTGGGTCTGCGCCTGCCGCGCCGTTCGGCCCGCCCGCGCGGGATGGTCTTCCCCTCGCCGGTCGTGATGTTGAGCGTGATCGCCGTGGCCCTGGCAGCGGTGGCGTTCGTGGCCACCCGCAACGCCGCGCCGCCCGAGCGTGAAGTGGCGATCCAGGTGCGCCAGACCGCGCCGAGCGACCCCACCCCGTCTGCGGCGACCCCGACCAAGAAGCCGAAGCCGCGAGCGCCGCGGATCAACCGCGGCAAGGTCTACGTCGAGGTCTACAACAACTCCGGCATCACCGGCCTCGCCGGTCGGGTCGGCACCTCGGCCAACGACGTGGGCTGGCAGGTCGTCGGTACCGACAACTGGTACGGCTCCATCCCCGAGACGACCGTCTACTTCCCCCCGCGGCTGAAGGCCGAGGCCAAGCAGCTCGCGCTCGACCTCGGGATCACCCGCACCGCACCGGCCGTGGGGGCGATGAAGCGCGACCGCCTCACGATCGTCCTCACCGCCGAGATCTGACCGCCGACCCTCACCGTCGGGCGGCGCCGTCGGGTGGATGGCTGTAGCGCACGTCACTCTTTGCTCCGCGCGCCGCACCTGCGCGGTCTGCGTCTGATTGGGTGGTGAGCGTGGAGTTCACCTCGACGCTCGGCGAACAGCGCTACGCGGCGCTGGTGCGAGCCGCGCCGGAGACCATCGTCGGCCTCGACTTCGACGGCACCCTGGCGCCGATCGTCGACGACCCGGCGGAGGCCCGGATCCACCCGGACGCAGGCCGCGTGCTCGTCGAGCTCGCCGCTCAGGTCCTGGCCGTCGCGGTCGTCACCGGTCGTCCGGCACGCCAGGCCCTCACCCTCGGTGGCCTGGAGGACGTCGGCGACGCCATCGAGGCTGCCGGCAAGGAGCTCTACCTCTTCGGGCAGTACGGCAACGAGCGCTGGAGCTCGTCGCGCCGTCGGGTGGTGAGCCCGCGCCCACCGGCGGGCCTCGCCTCGTTCGAGCGCGAGCTGCCCCGCACGCTGCGGCGCCTCGAGGCACCGGATGCCTTCATCGAGGACAAGGGTCTGGCGGTCGCCATCCACACCCGGCGACTCGACGACGCCGAGGCCGCCTTCGAGCGGCTGCTGCCCGAGCTGCGCGACCTCGCCGCTCGTCACGACCTGGTGGTCGAGCCCGGCCGCAGCGTCATCGAGGTCCGCTCGCCGGGGGCCCACAAGGGCGAGGCGGTGCGCACGCTGGTCGACGAGCTCGGTGCCGGGGGCTTCGTGTTCGCCGGTGACGACCTGGGCGACGTCGAGGCCTTCGAGGCCGTGCGGACCCTGGCGCAGGACGGCCTGCCGACCCTGCTCGTGTGCTCGTCGTCGGAGGAGGAGAACGCCCTGCTCCGCCTCGCCGACGTGGTGGTGGACGGGCCGGTCGGAGTGCTCGACCTGCTCGCCCAGCTCGCCGAGGATGCCCGCGACCTGAGGGCCTGACGCGACGGGCGAACCGCCGCCGACCTGTCCATATCTCGGGACGCGATGACGCATGCTGAGACAGCACGACGTACAGTTGCGCACAGCTCATCAAGAGGGACTGAGGGAACGGCCCAGTGAAGTCCCGGCAACCGCCACGTGCCTCCGCCTCCCGGCAGAACCGGGGAACGGATCGTGGAGAAGGTGCTAATTCCGCCCGGACGCGAGATTCGCCCCGGGGAAGATGAGAAGGAGGACTTCATGAGCGCTCTTTCCAGCACCGACACCCTCGCGGAAGCCAACCCCGCAGCGAGTGCCGACACCGCCTCGAGCCGTCCGCGCGAGGGCGCCTTCGGCAACGCGACCAACCTGGCCTGCCGCGAGTGCGGGCACGAGGTCGAGCTCGGCCCCTTCTATGCGTGTCCGGAGTGTTTCGGCCCCCTCGAGGTCGCCTACGCCTACCCCACGATCACCCGCGAGGAGATCGAGGCCGGCCCGGCCAACATCTGGCGCTACCAGCCACTCCTGCCGGTCCCGACCGACATCGAGCAGAGCCCCAACATGGAGCCCGGCTTCACCCGGCTGCTCCGCGCGAACAACCTCGGCCGCGAGCTCGGCATCGACAAGCTGTGGGTCAAGGACGACTCCACCAACCCGACCAACTCCTTCAAGGACCGCGTCGTGGCCTGCGCGCTCAGCGCCGCCACGGAGTTCGGGAGCAAGGTCTTCGCCTGTCCCTCCACCGGCAACCTCGCCAACGCGGTGGCCGCAGCGGGGGCCCGCGCCGGGATCAAGACCGTGGTCTTCATCCCCAGCAACCTCGAGACGCCCAAGCAGGTCAACTCCGCGATCTTCACCGAGTCGCTGGTGGCCGTCGAGGGCAACTACGACGACGTCAACAAGCTCGCCTCCGAGATCGCCGGCGAGGAGGACGGGTGGGCGTTCGTCAACGTCAACGTCCGGCCCTACTACGCCGAGGGCTCCAAGACCCTCGGCTACGAGATCGCCGAGCAGCTCGGCTGGCGCCTGCCCGACCAGGTGATCATCCCGGTCGCCTCCGGCTCGCAGCTGACCAAGGTGCACAAGTCCTTCCAGGAGCTCGTCAAGGTCGGCCTCGTCGAGGACAAGCCCTACAAGATCTACGGCGCGCAGGCCACCGGCTGCTCGCCGGTCTCGGTCGCCTACAAGGCCGGCGTGGACGCGATCCGTCCGGTCAAGCCGGACACGATCGCCAAGAGCCTCGCGATCGGCAACCCGGCCGACGGCATCTACGTGCTCGACATCTGCCGCGAGACCGGCGGTGCGGTCGAGGACATCTCCGACGACGAGGTGCGTGACGGCATCGTGCTGCTCGCCCGCACCGAGGGCATCTTCACCGAGACCGCGGGCGGCACGACTGTCGGCGTGCTGAAGAAGCTGGTCGAGACCGGTCAGCTCGACACCTCGCTCGAGACCGTCGTCATCAACACCGGCCACGGCCTCAAGACCCTCGATGCCGTCTCGGGTGTCGTCGGGCCTGCCGCCACCATCGCCCCGTCGTACGCCGCCTTCAAGGCCAGCGGCATCGGCCTCTGATCTCCACCTAGCGAAAGTCGACGAACCCGTGAGCATCTCCGTCCGCGTCCCCACCATCCTGCGCACCTACACCGGCGGTGAGTCCGAGGTGAGCGCCACCGGGGCGACCCTGGCCGAGGTGCTCGACGACCTCGACAACAGCTATGCCGGCATCAAGGCCCGCATCCTCGACGATGCCGGCAAGCTGCGCAGGTTCGTCAACGTCTACGTCGGCAACGAGGACGTCCGCTTCCTCGACGACCTCGACACCCCGACGCCCGACGGCGCCCAGGTCTCGGTCATCCCGGCCGTCGCGGGCGGCTGACCACCACGACCCGCTGCCCGGTGAACCCCGGGCTGCCCGCAGGTCGATCGCGATCCGGTCGACCCCGACGGCTAGGCTCCCGACCGTGACTGACTCCACCTCTCCCGCCGTTGGCCTCTACCTCGACGTGATGGCCAAGATGTTGACGCGCTTCGGCTTCGAGGGCCGCAACGTCACCGTCAAGTTCAACCCGCGCTCCTACGAGTCCTACCTGTGGGACCTCGTGCGCCACCAGACCCGCGACCGCGACATGCGCATCGTCGAGGCCGGCGAGTTCGACGCCGCGACCCGCGAGGTCGGTCACGACTGGCCGGCCGACGCCGAGACCATGGTCGGGCTCAAGCGGCTGGCCAACGTCCGCATGTGCCTGGAGTCGGTGATCGCCGACAACATCCCCGGTGACTTCATCGAGACCGGCGCCTGGCGTGGTGGCACGTGCATCTACGCCCGCGCGATCCTGGCCGCGCACGGCGTCACCGACCGCAACGTGTGGGTGGCCGACTCCTTCGAGGGTCTGCCGGCTCCCGACGGCCGCTTCGAGGCCGACCTCGGCGACCAGCACCACACCAAGATCGAGCTGGCGATCTCGGTGGAGCAGGTGCAGGACAACTTCCGTCGCTACGACCTGCTCGACGACCAGGTCAAGTTCCTCAAGGGCTGGTTCTCCGACACCCTGCCGACCGCTCCGATCGAGCAGATCGCCGTGCTGCGCCTCGACGGCGACATGTACGCCTCCACGATCGACGCGCTCGAGCCCCTCTACGACAAGGTCCCCAGCGGCGGCTACATCATCGTCGACGACTACGGCGCCGTCGACAGCTGCAAGAAGGCCATCCACGACTTCCGTGACGCCCGCGGCATCACCGACGAGATCATCGAGATCGACTGGGCCGGCGTCTACTGGAGGAAGTCGTGACCGAGTCGCCCTCCCAGACCCCCGGCTCCCAGAATCCCGGCTCCCAGACTCCCGGTTCCCTGGCCACTGACGCCAGCACCGGCGTCGACACCGCCACGTTCGCCGAAGGCCACGTGGTCCGGGTCAAGAAGCTGCAGCGCCAGCTCTCCAACAGTCGCAAGTGGTCGCTCAAGGCCACCCGCGACCTGCACCGCGCGATGCTCAAGGACGTCAAGGACGCCGAGCGACGCGCCAAGAAGGCCGAGAAGCGGGCCACCGAGGCCGAGAAGCGTCTCGCCGACGCCCAGCGTCGCGCCCGCCGGGCCGAGGCCGAGCTGGACCGGATCAAGGCGAGCAGCACCTGGAAGGCCGGACGGGCGGTCGTCGCGGTCCCTGCACGGATCAAGCGCTGGCGCAGCTGATGTCGGCTCGCCCCCGGGTCTTGCTGGTCACCACGGCCGATCATCCGGAGGGCGAGCCCGACCACGCCATCCTCGACGGTGCGCTGACCGGTGACGGGATGCGGGGCTCCTGGGTCTGTTGGGACGACCCCTTCGTCGACTGGAGTGCCGCGGAGGTCGTCGTCGTGCGTGCCGTCGCGGCCGAGGTGCGGCGGACCAAGGAGTTCCTCGGCTGGGCCGGGGGCCTCGGGTCTCGTCTCCTTCATGCTGCCGCCCTCTACCGGTGGAACGACGACCCGTACCACCTCCTCGAGCTCGCCGCCCACGGCGGTGCGCCGGTGGTGCCCGTCGTCGCGGCAGCACGGGTGGTGGACCTGCGCGCAGCGCTTCACCGGCTCGGCCCGTCGGCAGTTCTTCCCCGCCACGGCGGCGCCGGCCCGGTCGTCGTCCGCGACGCCGAGTCCTGGCGCCCTCCCGATCCCGGGCCGTGGGTGGTGCGACCGGTCCTCGACCCGGTCGAGGACCACGAGGGCACGCTGTCGGTCAGTCTCCTGAGGGGACACCCCGTGTGTCAGCTGAGTCGCGACGCTGCGGGAGCGGTGACCGAGGTGCCGATGACCCACGAGGCCGCACTGGTCGCGGTGGACGCGGTGGCCGCGGCCAGCGAGGTGACCGGCCAGGAGATCTTCTTCGCCCAGGTGGAGATGCGCCGTCACGAAGGCACCCTGCTCGTCTGCGACCTCGATGTCGCTGCGCCTCCGCTCCACCTCGACGTCGCGCCCGAGCTCGCCGTGAGGTTCGCCGGCGCTCTCGCGGAGCGGCTCGGGCTCGGCGCTCGGGTAGCGGGTCCGGCGTTTGCACTCGAGGGGGTCGAGTGCTAAACATGAGGTTGGCACTCTTACCATGAGAGTGACAACCGGAACGGTGTCAGCTGAGGTCCGCTGCCTCCGGCGAGAAAGGGTTCGCCGGGAGCGGGATCGTCCGTCGCGGGCAGCCCACCGGGTCCGGACCCACCGACTCTAAGCGTGAGGAATCGCAGGAGTTATGCCAAAGCTGATTGCTTTCAATGAGGAGGCCCGGCGCGGTCTCGAGCGTGGAATGAACACGCTCGCCGACGCCGTCAAGGTCACCCTCGGCCCCAAGGGCCGCAATGTCGTTCTCGAGAAGAAGTGGGGTGCGCCCACCATCACCAACGATGGTGTGAGCATCGCCAAGGAGATCGAGCTCGAGGACCCCTACGAGAAGATCGGTGCCGAGCTCGTCAAGGAGGTCGCCAAGAAGACCGACGACGTCGCCGGCGACGGCACCACCACCGCCACCGTGCTCGCCCAGGCGATGGTCCGCGAGGGCCTGCGCAACGTGGCCGCGGGTGCGAACCCGATGAGCCTCAAGCGCGGCATCGAGGCGGCTGTCGCTGCCGTGTCCGACCACCTGTCCAACATGGCGATCGACATCGAGACCAAGGAGCAGATCGCGGCCACGGCCTCGATCTCCGCTGCTGACTCGACCGTCGGCGACATCATCGCCGAGGCGATGGACAAGGTCGGCAAGGAAGGCGTCATCACCGTCGAGGAGTCGAACACGTTCGGCCTCGACCTCGAGCTGACCGAGGGCATGCGGTTCGACAAGGGCTACATCTCGGCCTACTTCGTGACCGACCCCGAGCGCATGGAGACCGTGCTGGAGGACCCCTACGTCCTCATCGCCAACTCCAAGGTCAGCAACGTCAAGGACCTGCTGCCGCTGCTCGAGAAGGTCATGCAGTCGGGCAAGCCGCTCGTCATCATCGCCGAGGACGTCGACGGCGAGGCTCTCTCGACCCTGGTCGTCAACAAGATCCGTGGCACCTTCAAGTCCGTGGCCGTCAAGGCCCCCGGCTTCGGTGACCGCCGCAAGGCCATGCTGCAGGACATCGCGATCCTGACCGGTGGCCAGGTCATCTCCGAGGAGGTCGGCCTCAAGCTCGAGACCGCTGGTCTGGAGCTGCTCGGCCAGGCCCGCAAGGTCGTCATCACCAAGGACGAGACCACCATCGTCGAGGGTGCCGGCGACCAGGGCCAGATCGAGGGCCGGGTCAACCAGATCCGTGCCGAGATCGAGAAGTCCGACTCCGACTACGACCGCGAGAAGCTGCAGGAGCGCCTGGCCAAGCTGGCCGGCGGCGTTGCGGTCATCAAGGTCGGCGCGGCCACCGAGGTCGAGCTCAAGGAGCGCAAGCACCGCATCGAGGACGCCGTTCGCAACGCGAAGGCAGCCGTCGAGGAGGGCATCGTCGCCGGAGGTGGCGTCGCTCTGGCCCAGGCCGGCGCGACCGCTTTCGACAAGCTGGACCTGACCGGTGACGAGGCCACGGGTGCCAACATCGTGCGCGTCGCCATCGAGGCCCCGCTCAAGCAGATCGCGATCAACGCCGGTCTCGAGGGTGGCGTCATCGCTGAGAAGGTGCGCAACCTCCCCGTCGGTCAGGGCCTCAACGCCGCGACCGGCGAGTACGTCGACATGATCGCCGAGGGCATCATCGACCCGGCGAAGGTCACGCGCTCGGCGCTGCAGAACGCTGCGTCCATCGCGGCGCTGTTCCTCACCACCGAGGCCGTCATCGCCGACAAGCCCGAGAAGGCCGCCCCGATGGGCGACCCGTCGGGTGGCATGGGCGGCATGGGCGGCATGGACTTCTGATCCGCCCCCGCTGAACCAGTAGCACCACTGACCCGCCGCGAGCACTCGCGGCGGGTCAGTGCTTTTTCGCGAGCGCGGGCGATCGGGGTCGGTCGGTCCAGCGGAACGACGCGACGACCGGGTCGATCTGGGCGCGGCGCAGGCGGCGGGAGTCGCCCCGGCTGTGCTGGAAGGTGATCCGGTAGACGACCTCGTCGTGCTCGGCGACCCAGACCTCCTCGATCACGTCGAGGTCGTCGGCGCGGTGGTGGTAGACCGCTCGGGTCCGGGCGGCCCGAGCGCCGGCGAGGCGTCGCGGGGCGAGGGCCGTGCTGCGGACCAGGCGGACCTGGTGGTGACCAGCAGCCAGCGCAGCCGCGGCCCGTGCGGCGAGCCGACGCAGCCGGGGCAGCGAGGCCCGGCCGGTCCCGGGCGTGGCCTGGAGCAGCACCGAGGAGTAGTAGCCCCGGTGGTCGGCCCGGTCGCGAGCACCCACCAGGGCGCCGTCGCGCCCGGCCGGAGTGACGAGGCTCCAGCCCCGAGGCGCGCGCAGGGAGGCCGAGCCCAGGGTGAGGCGGACCCCGGCGGCGGCCGGACTGGCGCTCGGTCCCGTGGCCGGAGGGCTGCGGGTCGCGGACAGGTCTCCGGCCGGCGTCATGGCCAGCGCCCCGACGAGCGCTCCCACCACCAGCCGGGTCGAGCGGCGATGCCGCGGAGGGGCGGACCGGTACGCTTCCCGGCGCTCGAGCCGGTGGAGGATCCCGTCCAGGGCGAGGCTCGCGGCGGCGGCGTCGCGGTAACGGCGACGTGGATCCTTGGCCAGGCACCGCTGGAGCACGTCGTTGACGGCCTCGGCCTCGGGGGAGGTCCCCGGGAAGCGGGGGAGCGGCGCCTGGAGGTGCGCCAGCGCGACCTCGACGTCGCTCCCGGCGTACGGCGGGGCTCCGGTCAATGCCGCCCACAGCACGCACCCGAGTGCGTAGAGGTCGCTCTGCGCGGTGGCGGGCTCCCCGCGAAGTCGCTCGGGGGCGAGGTAGGCGTAGGTGCCGGCGACCAGGCCGGGAGTCGTCAGGCCGGGCGCTGCGTGGCCGGCCTGGGCGATGCCGAAGTCGCAGAGGTGGGCGGTGACGTCAGCGCCGGAGTCGTCCAGGAGGACGTTGGCGGGCTTGAGGTCGCGATGCAGGATGCCGACGTCATGGGCGGCGGCGAGGGCACGGGCGAGCTGCGCCATGATGCGGGTCGCCTGCTCGACGCGGAGCGGACCGTGGTCGCGCAGCGCCTGACCCAGGTCGCCGCCGCTGACGCAGGACGTGACGAGGTAGCACCAGCCGTCGTGCTCACCGTGGTCGAGCAGTGGCACGACGTGGGGTGAATCGATCCGCGCCAGCGCCGCGGCCTCGCCGAAGAACCGCTCGCGGTGGCCGGGGTCGACGGCGAGCGCAGGAGCGAGGACCTTCAGCGCGACGGACCGACCGCCACCGGCGGGCTCTGCGGCGTAGACGACCCCCATGCCGCCGCTGCCCAACCGGCCGGTGATCCGGTAGGCGCCGAGCTCATCACCGACGACCGGGAACGACGCCACGGACCACCTCCGAGCAGGATGCGAGGGTCTCGCAACCTACTCCGACGAGGTGGGCCGTGACGGCGTCCTCCACAGGGCCGGTGGTGCGGCCGGGCTCAGGTCAGCGGCGCACCTTCTTCGAGATCAGCTTCGCCGCCTGTCCGACGTCGGGGTCGAGGACGAAGGGCGCCTTGACCCAGTACTTGCCCTTGTAGAGCCGCTGGCTGCCGCTCTTGCGCTTGATCTTGAAGATGCCGAACTGGTTCGTGGTGACGAACTTGGCGATCTTCTTCTTGAACCGCTTCTTGCCCTTGAAGTAGACCCTCAGCGTCTGGCCGCTGGCCAGGGACTCACACCCCACGCACGTGAGGGAGCCGCGGATCCTCTTGCCCGACTTGCCGTTGATCTTGATCGTGCGCGTGAACTTCGGGCAGCCGGTCGGCACGCCCGGCCCGGCGACCTGAGGGCACTTGTCACTGGTGTTGGGGACGAGGTCGCCGTCGGTGTCGTTGCTGGTGAGGTCGTTGTAGAGGATCGTGCCGGTGTTGCAGCTCTCGAGCACCAGCGTCCACTTGTGAAGAACGAGACCACCGGAGTCGGTGAGGGTGAGCTCGACCCGGACCTGTTGGTCGAACGGTATCGGCCAGCTGGGGGTGGACACCGGCCCTCCCGAGTCGGACTCGTACAGGCCCCACCCGCGGGTCTGGTTCGGCACGTTGCCTTCGATGTCCTCGTTCATGTAGGTCGAGCCGGCGCTCGTGACCAGAGTCCTACGGTGGTAGGCGGTACTGGGGGCCATGCCGGACGTCGTGACGGTGAGGACGGTGTCGAACTCTTCGCAGCCGAAGCTGGTCACCGAGTCGACCCGCCAGCTCTCCCCGGCGGCCTGGGCGGTGGGAGATGGGACGACGACGAGAAGTGCTCCCACCAGCACTGTCATCAGGAACTTGCTCAGGGTGCGCATGGATCCTCCGGGCTCTCGGTGGTCAGGGACGCCACGTGCACCCGGGATCAGCGCGCTTTCGACCGTAGCCGTGTTCCCGGCGTGGATCGGGGGAAGGCAGGTGTTTGCGCAAACCTTGATTGTGGGAGCGTGAAGGAGTGCCTGCCGACCGTCGCGACCGCCTCGAGGCGGTCGCGCCCCAGATCCTCGAGCCGCTGCGCCGCTTCCTGGCTCGCCGCACCGACCCCGCCACGGCTGACGACGTCCTCGGCGAGGTGATGCTCGTGTGCTGGCGGCGCATCGACGAGGTGCCGGACGAGCCGCTGCCCTGGGCCTACGGTGTGGCGCGCCGCTGCCTGGCCAACGCCGAACGGTCGAGCCGCCGCCAGCGCCGGGTAGCAGCGCGGATCGCGACGGTGGATCCGCCGCGAGAGAGCGGCGCCGAGATGGATGCCGTCGCCGAGGACATCGCCGAGGATGTCGTCGGTACGGCGCTGCAGGCGTTGCCGGCGCGTGACGCCGAGCTCCTGCGGCTGTGGGCGTGGGAGGAGCTCGGCCCCGCCGAGATCGCCGACGTCCTCGACATCTCCGTCAACGCCGCGAGCATCCGGCTGCACCGAGCCCGCGAGAAGCTGCGTCAGCAGGTGCGAAAGATCGGGGCCGGTGCCGGACATGAAGCACCGACGGAAGGGAGCACGCCATGAACGACGACAACCACGACCCGCTGCGCGACCGGTTGCGCGCCCTCGACCCGGCCGCCTCCCTTCCTGCCGCCGACCCCGCCGGGGTGGCCCGACTCCTGGAGCAGACCATGGACGACCAGCACACGACCGAGTCCCGCAGCGACCACCTCCAGCGCCGCAGTCGCCTCACCTGGATCGTCGCGGCTGCGGCCGTCGTCCTGATCGGTGGCGGGGTCGTCCTCGTCGCGCTGCAGGGCGACGAAGCGGGCGCTCCTGAGTCGGCGACAGCCGTGCCGAGCGCGAGCGCCTTCCCCGAGGTGGTCGCGACCGAGACGGTCACCGAGCTCACCGTCGCCGGGGGAGACACCGCCGGCCGCTGCATGAGTCCCGCTGCGTCGCCCCAGGTCGTCGCCGCCCAGTCGACGGTGTTCGACGGAGTGGTGGAGTCGATCAGCGGCGGCACGGTGACCCTGCGTCCCACCCGGTTCTACGCCGGCGAGGAGACCGACCTGGTGACCGTGCAGGACCCGGGCGACGACCTGCGGGCCCTGCTGTCGGCGGTGCGGTTCGAGGAGGGCCGGCGCTACCTCGTGGCCGCCACCGACGGCCGCGTCACGCTCTGCGGCTTCACCGACGTCTACACCGAGGAGCTCGCGGCGGTCTACGAGAGTGCCTTCCGCGAGTGAGCCGGTGAGCGTCGGACTGGTCCTGGCGGCCGGGGCGGGCTCCCGCATGGGTCGGCCCAAGGCGCTCGTGCGCGACCCCGACGGCACCTCGTGGCTCGAGCGGAGTGTCTCGGTGCTGATCTCGAGCGGGTGCACCGAGGTGGTGGTCGTGCTCGGAGCCAGGGCCGACGAGGCTCGGGCGTCGGTGCCACCGAGTGCTCGCGTCGTGGTGGCCGACGACTGGGCGGAGGGCATGTCGGCCTCGCTCCGCGCAGGCCTGCGCGCGCTTGCTCCGTCGCCCGGTGACCTCGCCGTCGTGACGCTCGTCGACCTGCCTGACGTCACCGCCGCCGTCGTACGCCGGGTGGTGGAGGCAGCGAGCGGACCGACCGCGCTCGCTAGAGCGACGTACGGCGGTCGCCCCGGACACCCGGTCGTCCTCGGGAGCGACCACTGGGCGGCCGTCGCCGACGACGTGGTCGGCGATCGTGGTGCTCAGGGCTACCTCGCCGAGCACGGCTGCCTCGGCGTCGAGTGCGGCGACCTGGCGACGGGGCGCGACCAGGACACCCCCGAGCCCTCCTGAGCCACGATGCCCGAGGCCGCTCAGGCGCGCCGGATCCGGATCGGTCCCTTCGCGGTCGAGGGATCCACAACGCGCCCGCCCTGGGTGATCTCGACCTCGCCGGCATCCACGAGGCGGCGGGCGGCCTGGCGGGCAGGCTCCATCAGGTCTCGCCAGTCCTCGCCCCCGACCTGGCGGGCGGCCTCGGACGGACAGATCGTCGCGCCCTGCGCGCGGGCGTCGAGGAGCTCGAGGATCACGGACTCGAGGTCCGGCTCGGAGACGGTCACGATCTCCAGTACTACCAGCACGCGCCAGCGGCGAGCCCGCACGGCGCAGCCAACCTGGTGCCAACGGGGTGCGACCTAGCCTGGGGTCGTGGACACCTCCTCGGCCAGCTCGCCGGACCAGATCGCGGCGCGCCTGGCCGAGACCGGCTATCTCTGCGACGACGACCTCGCGACGGTGGCCTTCCTGGCGCTCCGGATGGAGCGCCCGCTGCTGCTCGAGGGTGAGCCGGGCACCGGCAAGACCGCGCTGGCCGAGGCGCTCGCGCAGGCGCTGGACCTGCCACTGGTGCGGCTGCAGTGCTACGAGGGCATCGACGCCACCCAAGCCCTCTACGACTGGGACTTCCCCCGCCAGGTGCTGCACCTGCGTGCCCTCGAGGCGGTCGGTCGCCGCGCCGGCAACGAGGGCGACCTGGAGGAGGCGGAGAAGAGCCTCTACGACGAGCGCTTCCTGCTTGCGCGCCCCGTGCTCGCTGCGCTCCAGCAGAGCCCGGCGGTGCTGCTGGTCGACGAGATCGACCGCGCCGACGACGAGTTCGAGGCGTTCCTGCTGGAGGTGCTCTCGACCTACCAGGTGAGCATCCCCGAGCTCGGCACCGTGCGCGCCGTCGTACCGCCGCTGGTGGTGCTCACCTCCAACCGCACCCGCGAGCTGCACGACGCGCTCAAGCGGCGCTGCCTCTACCACTGGATCGACCACCCGGGTCTCGAGCGCGAGGTGGCCATCGTGCGTTCGCGCGCCCCCGAGGTGTCGGCCGCGCTCGCCGAGCAGGTGGTCGGGGTCGTCCAGCGGCTGCGCACCGACGTCGAGCTGGAGAAGCCGCCCGGGGTGGCCGAGACCCTGGACTGGGCGCGGGCGTTGCACCACCTCGGCACCACCGAGCTCGACCTGGCGTCGTCGGCGCGCACCCTGGGCGCGCTGGTGAAGTACCGCGAGGATGCCGACCGGGTGAAGATGGCGCTCGACAACATGCTGCGCGCATGAGCCTGGTCCACGAGGCCGACGAGATCCTGCTGGCCTTCACCCGGGCGCTGCGTGCGGCCGGCGTGCCGGTCACCCACGACCGGGCGAGTACCTTCCTGGCGGCCGCGGCGACGGTGGGGCTGGAGGACCAGCGGGCGACGTACGTCGCCGGGCGGGCGACGCTCTGCTCCACGCCCGACGACCTGGTCCGTTTCGACCAGGTCTATGCCGCGTTCTTCGACGCCCGCGACGGGCTCCCACGTGAGCGTCCGGTGCAGGAGAAGAAGCCGGTCACCACCACGCTGGGGGCTGACGACGAGGTCGGCTCGGGGACCGGTGGCGACGTCGAGGACCCCGACGACGTCGTCCGGGCGATGGCCAGCGACCTCGAGGTCCTGCGGCACCGCGACGTGGCCTCGATGACCCCGGCCGAGAAGCACCTGCTGGCCGCGATGTTCGCCACGCTGCGCCCGCGTCCACCGCTGCGTCGGACCCTGCGCCAGGAGTCGTGGCGCCGCGGACGAGTCGATGCCCGCGCCACGCTGCGTGCCAGCCTGCGCCTGCTCGGCGAGCCCGCACCGATCGCGCACCGGCACCGTCGTACGCGACCGCGCCGGGTGGTGCTGCTGATCGACGTGTCCGGCTCGATGAGCGGGTACGCCGACGCGCTGCTGCGGCTGGCGCACACGATGACCAGCGCCCACGCCCTGCGTGGCGGCCGGGTGGAGACCTTCGCCCTCGGGACCCGGCTGACCCACCTCACCCGCGCGCTGCACAGCCGGGACGCCGAGCGCGCGCTGGTGGCGGCGGGGCAGGCCGTGCCCGACTGGTCGGGCGGCACCCGGCTGGGCGAGACGCTCCAGGTCTTCGTCGAGCGCTGGGGCCGCCGCGGCCTGGCCCGCGGCGCCGTGGTCGTGATCTTCTCCGACGGCTGGGAGCGCGGCGACGTGACGCAGCTGGCCGAGCAGGTACGCCGCCTGCACGCCGTGGCCCACCGCGTGGTGTGGGTGAACCCCCATCGGGGGAAGGATGGCTACCAAGCGGTGCAGCAGGGCATCGTGGCGGTGCTGCCGCACGTGGACGACTTCGTGGCGGGGCACTCGCTCGCGACGTACGCAGAGCTGATGGAGGTGGTGGCGCGTGCGTGACGTGCTCGAGGAGCTGCTCGCGTGGTGGGAGGCCGGGGAGACCGTGGGGGTCGGCACCGTCGTGGCGACATTCCGCTCCGCGCCGCGTCCGGCCGGGGCCTCCATGCTCGTGGGACCCGACGACACCGCGGTCGGCTCGGTGTCCGGCGGCTGCGTCGAGGGCGCGGTCTACGAGCTCGCGCAGTCGGTGGTGGCCTCCGGTGTTCCCGTGCTCGAGCGCTACGGCGTCTCCGACGACGACGCCTTCGCCGTCGGCCTGACCTGCGGCGGGATCCTCGACGTCTGGGTCGAGCGGGTCAACCGCGACACCTTCCCCGAGCTCGGCGAGATCGCGGCCGACCTCGCCGCCGGTCGCCCCGTCGCCCTGGCCACGGTCATCGAGCACCCCGACCCCGCCAAGCTCGGGCGCCGCTTGGTGATCCGCCCTGATGACCCCGCCGCGATAGTCCCTGACGTTCGGGCCCCTGACGGGGCCGAAAAAGGGCCCGAACGTCAGGGACTATCCCAAGAGCTGTGGTCGGAGCGGGCCACCGACGCGGTGCGCGACGACGCGCTCGGGCTGCTGGCGCACGGCTCCAACGCGACGCTCACCTACGGTCCCGACGGCGAGCGCCGGGGCGAGGGGATGCGCGTGTTCGTGTGGGGGTTCGCTCCCAAGCCGCGCCTGCTCGTCTTCGGCGCGATCGACTTCGCGGCGGCGGTCGCCAAGGTCGGCGCCTTCCTGGGCTACGACGTGACCGTGTGCGACGCGCGCCCGGTCTTCGCCACCGCCAGCAGGTTCCCTGCCGCCGACCGGGTGGTCGTCGACTGGCCCCACCGCTACCTGAAGGGCGAGCAGGAGGCCGGCGCCATCGACGGCCGCACCGTGATCACGGTCCTGACCCACGACCCGAAGTTCGACGTCCCGCTCCTCGAGGTGGCGCTGCGCCTGCCCGAGGTGGCCTACGTCGGCGCGATGGGGTCGCGGCGTACGCACGACGACCGGATGGCCCGCCTGCGCGAGGCCGGCCTCACCGACGACGAGCTCGACCTGCTCTCGAGTCCCATCGGGCTCGACCTCGGCGCCCGTACGCCGGAGGAGACCGCGGTCAGCATCGCCGCCGAGATCGTGGCCGGGCGGTGGGGCGGCAGCGGCGAGCGGCTGGCGCGCACCCAGGGTCGCATCCACGGCGGCTGACCGGGGCTAGAGTCGGCCGATGGACGACGGGATACGAGCCTCGGACCGGGAGCGGGATGCTGCGGTCGAGGTGTTGAGCACCGCGGTGGCCGAGGGTCGACTGAGCCTGGAGGAGTTCTCGGCGCGGGTCGACGTCGCTCATGCCGCCACCCAGCGCGCCGAGCTGGCTCGACTCACCGCCGACCTGCCGAGCGCCGACGTGGCGGGTCCGAGCGTGGCTGCTCACGTCGAGGTGGTCCCGACCAACGAGCTCTCGATCTTCGGCGACCTGTCGCGCTCCGGGGCCTGGGTCGTGCCGACGGACGGCAGCTGGCGCACCTGGTTCGGCGACGTGACCCTCGACCTGCGCGAGGCCCATGTCGCCGGTCGGGAGATCAGCATCCGGGCCGACACCGTCTTCGGCGACATCGAGCTGCTGGTGCCCGAGGGCCTGCTCGTCGAGGTGCGTTCGCGCACCGTCTTCGGTGACGTCAAGCAGGAGAGCGGTCACTCGGCGACCGCCGGGAGTGTCCGGGTGGTGCTGACCGGGCGCACGCTCTTCGGTGACGTCAGGGTCCGCCCGCAACGCACGCGGGAGAAGCTCATGGCCAGGTGGCGCGCCCGCCACGACTCCTGAGGCGCGGCAGCCCCGACGGGTGACCCGGCTCACACCCGGTGTGTAGCGTGAGGACACCGACTCCGGAGGGTGACCTAGACGTGGGTATGTCGACGCGCGGGACGAACGAGCTCGACACGCGCAAGCAGGAGACCCTGCGTGCCTGGACCAGCTTCGTCGAGCAGGGTGACGCGGCGGCCGCGCTGGTGCGACCGGAGATCTTCAGCAGCTGGACGCGTTCGGGCGCCGCGATCACCCCCGACGTGCAGGCTGCCCCGTTGGCTGACGAGAGCGAGACCTCCTCGATCTGGCGCGATTCGCCGCTGCAGGTGGCGGTGGAGCGGGTCGAGTCCGACCTGCGGCGCACGGCCGAGGACGGCGACCTCGTGCTCGCCGTGACCGATGCGCGGACCCGGATCCTGTGGACCTACGGCGGCCGTGTGATGCGCCGCAAGGCCGAGAGCGTCAACTTCGTGGCCGGCGGCCGGTGGGACGACGAGTCGGTCGGCACCAACGCCCTCGACCTCGCCAACCGCACCGCCGAGCCCTCGATGGTCTTCAGCGCCGAGCACTACGCCTCGATCGTGCACAACTGGGTCTGCTGGGCGGCGCCGGTGCGGGACCCGGTCAGCGGGCGGCAGCTCGGCGTCATCGACCTGTCGACCACCTGGGACCGCACCCACCCGATCGGTCTGGCCACGGCCCGGGTGATGGCCCGCCTCATCGAGACCGCGCTGCCGCACTCCAGTCACCACCCCTCGGCGGACCCGCTCGCCGAGATCGACGACACCAGCGACCCCGGGCTGGTGATGACCCTGCTCGGCACGGCCGAGGTGCGCCTCGACGGCCAGCGTCTGCTGCTCAACCGTCGCCAGACCGAGGTGCTGGCCCTGCTCGCGCTGCACCCCGAGGGGCTCTCGCTCGACCGCCTCCACGCGCTGGTCTACGGCGACCAGGCCATCACCTACTCCACGCTCAAGGCCGAGGTCTCGCACCTGCGCTCGGCGCTGGGTGGCCAGCTCTCCTCGAGGCCCTACCGGTTGATGATGCCGGTGGCCACCGACGTCGAGCACGTGCTCGACCTGCTGCGCCGCGGCCGCGTCGCCGAGGCGCTGGAGTCCTACGGCGGCGACCTCCTGCCCGGCACCAACTCCCCGGCCCTGGCCGAGCTGGCCGAGTACGTCGCGGTCGCCGTCCGCGAGGCGCTGCTCGCCGACCCGCAGCCCGGCGCGGTGCTGCGTTATGCCGACCTCGCGCCGTACGACACCGCCGTGGTCGAGCGCTGCCTCGAGGTGCTGGGCCTCGGCCCCCACCCGGCCAAGGCGCTGCTCAAGGGCAAGCTGGCTGCTGCTGTGCGCTAGGCGTGCGCTGGCGGGCGCGCTCGTTCCTCGGCCGCGAAGTGCGGGACCGACCTTGCTCGTCCCGCACCGGGTCTCGACTCGCTGTCGCGCCCTCGCGGGCTCGGTCGCGACGCTCGCTCGACCGGGACAGCCACGGCTGCGTGCTCGTGCCTCGCACGCAGCCGGCCTGACCCCAACCACCTGCCAACCAGGGGGGCCTACGGTCGGCGGTGTTGAGACCCACGTCACACCAGGGTCGCTGACACTCGGTAGTCACTCAAGGGAGAGTCCATGACCAGGATCGAACTCACCGTCGACGGAGCAACGGTCTCCGACGAGGTGGAACCGCGCATGCTGCTCGTGCAGTACCTGCGCGAGAAGCTCGGCAAGACCGGCACCGTGATCGGCTGCGACACCAGCAACTGCGGTGCCTGCACCGTCCACCTCGACGGCACGAGCGTGAAGTCGTGCAACGTGCTCGCCGTCCAGGCCGACGGCCACGAGGTGACCACGATCGAGGGGCTCGCCGCGACCGTGGACGGCGACCTGCACCCGATGCAGGAGGCCTTCCGCGAGTGCCACGGCCTCCAGTGCGGCTTCTGCACGCCGGGGATGATCATGCAGAGCGTCGACCTGCTCAAGGACAACCCCGACCCCTCCGAGGAGGAGATCCGCGTCGGCATCGAGGGCAACCTCTGCCGCTGCACCGGCTACCACAACATCGTCCGAGCCGTGCAGCACGCCGCGGCCCAGGGCAAGGCGGTGAGCTCATGACCACCCTCCAGGACCCGCCGGCCGAAGCCGCTCTGGAGATCGGCCGCGACCGCCGCCGCAAGGAGGACCAGCGGCTCATCACCGGCCGCACGCGCTGGACCGACAACATCACCCTGCCCGGCATGCTGCACCTCGCCATGGTGCGCAGCCCCTATGCCCACGCCAAGATCGTCAGCATCGACACCAGCGCCGCGAAGGCCTCGCGCAACGTGGTCGACGTGCTCACCGGCGCCGACCTCGGGGAGGCCCAGGGTGCGTGCATCAACGCCTGGGCGATCACGACCGAGCAGGTCACCCCGCCCCACATCCCGATGCCCGCCGACCGGGTCGCCTTCGCCGGCGAGACCGTCGCGGTGATCGTCGCCCGCACCGCGGCCGAGGCCCGGGACGCGGCCGAGCTGGTCGACGTCGAGTACGAGGAGCTGCCGGCCGCGGTCGACCTCAAGGCTGCCGCCGAGGACACCGTGCTCGCGCACCCCGACCTCGGCACCAACAAGTCGGCGTTCTGGAAGTTCGACTCCGCCGAGGCCGGCACCGGCGGCGACATCGAGGAGGCCATCTCCCAGGCGCGCGCCGATGGCGTGCTCATCGAGCGCGAGTACCGCCAGCAGCGCCTGATCCCGGCCTTCATGGAGCCCCGCTCGGTCGTGGTCGACCCCACCGGCGAGCAGATCACCGTGTGGTCGGCCACCCAGGTGCCCCACATCCTGCGCTTCGCCATGGCCGCCACGACCGGCGTCCCGGAGTCGAAGATCCGCGTCATCGCCCCCGATGTCGGCGGCGGGTTCGGCGGCAAGCTCCAGCAGACGCCCGAGGAGATGATCGCCTTCGCGGTGGCCCGACGGCTGGGCAAGCCGGTCAAGTACACCGAGACCCGCTCGGAGTCGCTGATGACCGCCCACCACGGGCGCGACCAGTGGCAGAAGCTCACCTTGGCCGCCACCAAGGACGGCACGGTCACCGGGCTCAAGGTCGAGCTCCTGGCCGACCTGGGGGCCTACGTCGCCATCGTCGGCGGCGGCGTGCCGGTGCTCGGCGCGTTCATGTTCAACTCGATCTACAAGTTCCCCGCCTACCAGTTCAACTGCCAGACCGTGCTCACCAACAAGGCCTGGACCGACGCCTACCGCGGCGCCGGGCGGCCCGAGGCGACGTACGCCATCGAGCGGTTGATGTCCGAGCTGGCCGTCGAGGTCGGCATGGACCCGCTCGCGGTGCGGGAGAAGAACTGGATCACCCACGAGGAGTTCCCCTTCACCACCGTGGCGGGCCTGGAGTACGACTCCGGCAACTACGAGGCGGCCACCGCCAAGGCCAAGGAGATGTTCGGCTACGACGACCTCCTCGCCGAGCAGCAGCAGCGCCGCGACGCCGGCGACACCGTGCAGCTCGGCATCGGCGTCTCGACGTTCACCGAGATGTGCGGACTGGCGCCCTCCCGGGTGCTCGGTCAGCTCAACTACGGCGCCGGCGGGTGGGAGCACGCCAGCGTGCGCATGCTCGCCACCGGCAAGGTCGAGATCGTCACCGGTACGTCGGCCCACGGGCAGGGCCACGAGACGGCGTTCAGCCAGATCGTGGCCGACCGGCTCGGGGTCGACTTCGACGACGTCGAGGTCCTGCACGGCGACACCCAGGTCTCGCCGCGCGGGCTGGACACCTACGGCTCGCGCTCGCTCGTCGTCGGGGGAGAGGCGATCGTGCGAGCCACCGACAAGGTGATCGAGAAGGCCAAGCCGATCGCGGCCCACCTGCTGGAGGCCTCGGTCGACGACATCGAGTTCGCCGGCGGGCGCTTCACCGTGCGGGGCACGGACCAGGGCCTGGCGATCGCCGAGATCGCGGGGGCGGCGTTCACCGCGCACAACTACCCCGAGGGCATGGAGCCCTCGATCGACTCCGAGGCGACCTACGACCCGGTCAACTTCAACTACCCCCACGGCACCCACCTGTGCGCGATGGAGGTCGACACCGAGACCGGTGCGGTCAAGATGCGCAAGTACGTCTGCGTCGACGACATCGGCACGATCATCAACCCGCTCATCGTCGCCGGTCAGGTGCACGGCGGGCTGGTGCAGGGGATCGCGCAGGCGCTGTGGGAGGAAGCGGTCTACGACGATGCCGGCACGCTGGTGTCGGGCTCGTTCGTCGACTACCTGCTGCCGACCGCGGCCGACACGATCAGCTTCGACATCGAGCACACCACCACCCCGTCGACGACCAACACGCTCGGCACCAAGGGCGTCGGGGAGGCCGGCACCATCGCCTCCACCCCGGCCGTGGTCAACGCCGTGGTCGACGCGATCCGGCAGTTCGGCGTCAACGACATCCAGATGCCCTGCACGCCCGAGCGGGTGTGGAAGGCGATCCACAGCGTGGATGCCGGGGGAGGGACCGCGACCGAGGACGCCGCGGCACCCCACTTCGACACCGCCGAGGGCACCGAAGGAGCAACCGAATGATTCCCGCCGAGTTCGACTACCTGGCACCGGCCACGATCGAGGAAGCCCTCGCGGCCCTCGCCCAGCACGGCGACGACGCCAAGATCATCGCCGGCGGGCAGAGCCTGCTGCCGGTGCTGCGCATGCGGCTCAACGCCCCGGAGATGATCATCGACCTCGGTCGCATCGCCGAGCTGCGCGGCGTGCGCGACGACGGTGACGCCATCGTGATCGGGGCGATGACCCCGCACTCGGTGGTGGGCTCCGACCCGCTCGTGGCCGAGCACGCCCTGCTGATCACCAAGGCCGTCGAGCACCTCGCCGACGTCCAGATCCGCCACCGGGGCACCTTCGGCGGTGCGCTGGCCCACGCCGACCCCGCCGGCGACCTCGGCGCGCCGGCCCTCGCCCTGGGCGCCCAGTTCGTGATCGCGGGCGGCGCCGGTCGCCGTACGGTCGAGGCCGACGACTTCTTCGTCGACCTCTTCGAGACTGCGATCGGTGAGGACGAGATCCTCATCGAGGTGCGCATCCCCAAGCACACCGGGTGGGGCGCCCACTACGAGAAGTTCGTGCGGGTGGCGCACCAGTGGCCGATCGTGGCGATCGCCGCGACCGTCAAGGCCGACGGCGGCACGATCACCGAGGCGCGCGTGGGCATGACCAACATGGGCTCCACCCCGCTCCGTGCTCGCGGCGTCGAGGAGGCCCTGACCGGTCAGCGGGCCGACGACGAGTCGGTGCGGGCCGCTGCGGCCCGCGCCGCGGAGGGCGCCAACCCGCCCTCCGACCTCAACGGGGACGCCGACTACCGGCGCCACCTCGCCACCGTGCTGACCCGTCGAGCCGTGCTCACCGCGGCCGGCGCCTGAGGACCGAGGACTCCTGCATGGATCTCACGCACACGTTCACGGTCCCGATCGGCGTCGAGGAGACGTGGGAGCACTTCGGTGACCTCGCGGCGCTTGCCGAGTGCTTCCCGGGCGCGACCCTGACCTCGTCGGACGACACCAGCTTCGCCGGCTCGGTCAAGGTCAAGCTCGGACCGATCGCGCTGGTCTACAACGGCGCGGGCACCTTCGTGGAGAAGGACGACGCCGCCCACCGGTTCGTGGTCGACGCCAAGGGCAAGGACAAGCGGGGCAACGGCACGGCCGGGGCGAAGGTGACGCTGTCGATGGTGGCCGGTGCCGGTGGCACGACCGACGTCGAGGTGCTCACCGACCTCGCGATCACCGGCAAGCCTGCGCAGTTCGGGCGTGGGGTCATGCAGGACGTCTCGGACAAGCTGCTCGGTCAGTTCGTCACCTGCCTCGAGCAGCGTCTCACCGCGACGCCCGAGCCTGCCGCGGCGGAGCCTGTCCAGTCGGAGCCCGCTGCGGCGGTGGCCGAGCCGGTCGGCGAGACGGCCGGCGAGACGGCGACCCCGATCGCCGACGCGGCCGCTGCCTCGGCAGCGGCCGGGGCTGCGTCCCCGGCTGCCACCCCGCCCCGCGCCGTACGGTCGGTGCCGGCCGCCGGTCCTCCGCCCGACGACGCCCTCGACCTCGGCGCCGCCGTGCTCCCGGTGCTGATCAAGGGCTACTGGAAGCAGGGCGTGGCCGGTCTGGCCGGGCTGCTGGTGGTGGCGTTCGTCCTCCGTCGGCTGCTCCGTCACTGACCCGGCACCGACCTGCCGACCGCGATAGTCCCTGACGTTCGGGCCCCTGAACTGGCGATTCAAGGGCCCAAACGTCAGGGACTATCGCTGTGCGGGTGGTCTGGACCGGAGCCCGGGCCGCCCCGATCCCCCCTAGAGTCGCGCAGGTGAAGAAGATCGTCGGATCGCTGGTCGCTCTGATGGTGATGTTCGGGATCCTGCTGCTGCCTGCGGTCGCGCAGTGGCGCGACGACCCGCGCACCGCGGCGTCCGCGGCGACGGGGGTCGAGCCCGAACCGACGACGATCACGAGCTACGACGCGACGTTCGACGTGTCCGCCTCGGGAGACCTCGCGGTGACCGAGCGCCTGGCGGTGTCGTTCCCCGACTACGTCAGCCGACACGGCATCTTCCGCTTCTGGGACCGCTACGACTCCTCCGACCCCTACGTGCGTCGGATCGTGGAGGACGTCGAGATCACGTTGGACGGCGCGGCTGTCCCGGTCGAGCGGCTGCGCGAGCAGGGCGGGCGCTTCGACGTCGCCAAGATCGGGTCGGCCGATGTCTTCGTCTCCCCGGGGGTGCACACCTACGTCCTGCGCTACCGGGTGCCGGGGGTGCTCGAGGACGGCGTCGACGGCTCGCAGAGCTCGTTCTACTGGGACCTGATCCCCTCCGGGTGGGCTCAGGACATCGAGCAGGCGCGGCTCGTCGTCAACCTGCCGGTGCCATCGGGTGATGTGCGGTGCGGCATCGGCCTGGGCAGCGACCCGCCCCCCTGCGACCTGTCCGGCGTCGGCACGGAGAAGATCGTCATCACCGCCGAGGGCCTGGCCGACCACACGCCGGTGACGGTGCAGGTCGGGCTCGACGTACCGACGCCGGAGCCGGGCACGAGGTTGCCGTGGACGGCGCGGTTCGACCCGGCCTTCGGGTCCAGCGTCCCGATCCTCGTCCTCGTCGCCCTGGCCACGCTCGCCGCGGCCGCCGCAGGTCTCTGGGCCGGACGCCGCGCCCGCGAGGTCGCGCCGGCGTTCCCGGTCCTCTACGCGCCGCCCGAGGGCATCGGGCCCGCGCAGGGCGAGTACCTGCTCACCGAGGCGACCACCCGCACCGGCTACGTCGCCTCGCTGCTGCACGCCGCCGAGCGAGGCGCCGTCGAGCTCGAGCGCAACGGCAAGGCCTGGACGATCCGCGACAAGAGCGGCGCCGACGGGTGGCAGGGCCTGGACCCGGTCACCCTCAACGTCGCTCACGTGCTCGGTGGTCCGGGCACGTCGTTCACCGCCGATCCCGACAGCGTGTCGGCGGGGCTCCGGCTCAAGACCGAGACCGAGGCCTTCGAGGCCGGCACCAAGGCGTGGGCCCGCGACTCCGGCAACCTGGTCGACATCCCGTTCGGACGGATGCTCGCCCCGCTCGTCCTCGTGGGGCTGCTCCTGCCGTTGGTGATCGCCTTCCTCAACCCGGTCAACCTCACGATGGTCGGGATGATCCCGGCCGCCTACGGGGTCTTCGGACTCCCGCTCCTGCGCACCGGGTCGAGCACCCGGCGTACGCCGCAGGGTCGCGAGCTGTGGTCACGTCTCGGGGGCTTCAAGCGGATCCTGTCCACCCCCTCGGCGACCGACCGCTTCGACTTCTCGGGGCGCGAGGAGCTCTACACCGCCTACATCCCGTGGGCGGTCGCCTTCGGGTGCGCCGATGAGTGGGCCGACAAGTTCCGCACCGAGATGGGCTACGAGCCACCCACCCCGTCCTACTTCGGCTACGGCTACGGGGCCGGCTCGTTCAACTCGTCGGTCAGCTCCCTGGTCAGCGACTTCGACTCCACGCTCGGCAGCGCCATCTCGTCCTACGACGCCACCCAGAGCTCCTCGAGCAGCGGGGGCGGCGGGTTCTCCGGCGGCGGTGGCGGAGGGGGCGGCGGTGGCGGCTCCTGGTGACGTTCTCTTCCGCCTGATGTCTCGACCGCACCTCCCTCGACTAAGGACCACCACATGCTCGTGACCCTCACCGTGATCGTCGTACTCCTCGCCCTCGTCGGGGTAGGGGTGATCGGTTTCAACAAGCTGCGCACCGCCGACATCGGCGCCCAGGAGGCGTTGGGCGGTATCGACGTGCAGCTCACCCGCCGCGCCGACCTCATCCCCAACCTCGTGCAGACCGTCAAGGGGTACGCCGGCCACGAGAAGGGCGTCTTCGAGGAGGTCACCCGCGCTCGCGCCCAGGTGCAGCAGGCTGCGGCCGGCACCGACGTCCCGGCCAAGGCCGCTGCCGACGCCGCCCTCCAGCAGTCGCTCGTGCGCGTCAACGCCGTCGCCGAGGGCTATCCCGAGCTCAAGGCCAACACCAACTTCCTTGAGCTGCAGCGCCAGCTCGGCGCGACCGAGGACCAGATCTCGTTCGCCCGCCAGTACTACAACGACGCCGTCGCCACCCTCAACAAGCTCGTGGTGACCCTGCCGTGGATGTTCTTCGCGGGCATGGCGAAGGTCGAGGAGCGCGAGTTCTACGACGCCCCCGACACCCACCAGGCGCCTCCCGGCGTCGAGTTCTGACCGAGGGGCGGCACCGGAGGTTGAGCCGCGCCCTCCCGCAGGTCCGAGGTGGTCGAGTAGGACGCACGAGCGCCAGCGAGGGCGGCCGTATCGAGGCCCCCGCAGGCCGACCGCCGACCGTGACCCCGTTTCCCATCCACAAGCCGTTCGAACACGCTAGCGAATGTCGGCGGGCGGCAGTAGAATCAGACCATGTCCAGCACCCGCACCCCCTCCCCGGCAACCGCCGCCGTGGTGGACCTCAAGGCAGCCGCGGACGCCGCCGAGGTCGGCCTGTTGGTCGGGGTCATCGACTGGGCGGCTGAGCACACGCTGACCGGTGCTGAGGCCGAGGGGTGCTCGTTCTGGGACACCGGCATCCCCTTGGGTGGCATCGGTTGCCCGGTCGTGAGCGAGTTCGCGGCTGAGGAGCTCGGCATGCTCCTGGGTCGCTCGTCGGACTCGGCGTTCAACCTGATCGGCAAGACCCTCGAGGTCCGCTACCGCCTCCCCAAGTTGTGGGAGCGGGTCCTGGCGCTCGAGGTGCCGGTATGGCGGGCCTTCAAAGTCGCCGAGCTGACGATGAACTTGTGCCAAGAAGGTGCCGCGTACGTCGATCAGATGCTTGCCCCGACCGCCCACACGTGTTCGTTCGCGCAGATCGAACGCACCGTGGAGGAAGCGATCGCCCGCTTCGACCCCGCAGAAGCAGAACGCAGGCAGAAAGCGGCGCAGGAGCACCGCAAGTTCGACATCCACACCGACCAGGTGTCCCTGGAAGGGATCGTGGAGGTCAACGGCACCCTCGACCTGGCTGATGCCCTGGACCTGGAGCAGGCCGTCCGCGCCGGTGCGGCGTTGTTGCGCGAGTCAGGGTGTGAGGAGTCGCTGGATGTACGGCGGGCGATGGCTGTGGGTGACCTGGCCCGGGGTCAGCAGGGGCTTCCTCTGGAGCGGGCGGTCACGATCTACGCCCACGTCGACGCCGACTCCCTCAACTCAAGTGACCTGGCGGTGGTGGAGAACACCCGCTCCAACGTGCTGATCGAGCAAATCAGGTCGTGGTGCGGGTCCGCGACCAAGGTCGTGGTGAAGGAGGTCATCGACCTCAACGAGAACCTCGTCTGCGAGGGCTACGAGCCCTCGGCGGCGCTGCGGGAACAGGTGGTCCTGCGGGACCCGACGTGCGTGTTCCCCTACTGCACCCGCCCGTCGCGCCGGTGCGACCTCGACCATCAGATCCCCTACGAGCAGGGCGGGGAAACGAGCTCGGACAACTTGTCGCCGTTGTGCCGGCGCCATCACCGTGCGAAGACGCATTCGGGGTGGGGCTACAGCACCTCGGCACCGGGGGTTCATGAGTGGACGAGCCCCTGTGGCTACACCTTCACGGTCCGATCGCGTCGACGACCCTGACCGCCCCACACCCCGCCCCCGGCGGGGTCACCGGCACGCCCGGACCGCTCCGCCGCAGGCCGACCGCCCTCCCGTAGGCCCAAGGTGGTCGAGTAGGACGCACGAGCGCCAGCGAGGGCGGCCGTATCGAGGCCCCCGCAGGCCGACCGACCACCGCAACGCCGCCGGTGACCTCGCCGGGCAACGTCGGAGGCCTCGCCCTGGGGCTCGCCCGGCTCGACCTCCGAGGTCTCAGATCGCGACGGGGCCTTCGTCGACGAGGTCGCTCTCGGCGATGCGTACGCCGTTGACGCCGGCAGGCAGGCGAGGCTCGACGAGCCAGACCGCGAGGGCACCGATGGCGACCGAGCCGACGACGAGCATGCCGATGTAGACCCCGGCGAAGCCGTGTCCGATGAGGAAGCCGGCTGTGACCGGGGCGATGATCCCGGGCAGGCTGAACGACGCCGAGCTCAGGGCGTTGTAGCGCCCGCGGAGGTGGTCGGGGGCCAGGTCGTTGACGAGAGCGGGGATGGTGGGCTGGAGCAGGGTCTCGCCGAGGGCGAAGACCGAGGCGCAGCCGGCCACGAGCAGGGTGGCGCCGAGGGTGCCGGGGACGAGCCCGCTGGCGCCGAGCAGCAGCCAGGCGCCGGACCAGACGACGCCCATGGCCGCGATGACGCGGGTGCGGCGCAGGCCGTCGATGTGGCGCAGCACGAGCAGCTGCAGCACCACGATCACCGCGGTGTTGGCGGCGAAGGCGATGCCGAGCCCCCGCGTGGAGACCTCGCCGAGAGCGCGGGCGAAGGCCGGCATCCCGGTGTTGAACTGGGCGTAGCCGACGAACGACGCCACGAAGCCCAGCAGCATCACCGGCGCCACTGCCGGGCGTCGGAGCACCTGGAGATAGCTGACCTTCTCTGTCGGCGCCTCGGGATCGTGGATCGGGCGGCCGGCCACGTGGCGCAGGGGGCCGAGGAGCAGGAGCAGTGCCGGGAAGTAGCTGAGCCCGTCGACGGCGTAGATGACCTGGAAGGTGAAGGTCTTGTCGACGTCGACGAGGAAGCCGCCGCCGATCCCGCCGATGCCGATGCCGAGATTGAGCATCGCGAAGTTGACGCCGAAGTAGCGCTGGCGCAGGTGCGTGGGCACGATCGCGGCGATCAGGCTCTGCACCGCCGGCCACGCGATGCCGAAGGCGACCCCGCTCAGGGCCAGGCCGATCGCCGCCAGGACGAGGGTGTCGGCGAAGACCAGCACCGCGTTGCCCGCGATCAGCAGCACCTGGGTGCCGATGAGCATCACCCGCGCCCCGAACCGGTCGATCGCGACGCCGCCCGGACCGGTCAGCACGAAGCCCGCCAGTGGCGGCAGCGCGAGGAGGAGCCCCACGTCACTGAGCGCGAAGCCGCGGACCTCGTTGAGGTAGACGACGTTGAACGGCAGCACCAGGCCGGTGCCGACGAACTCGATCACCACGATCGACAGCAGCAGCCGCCCCTCGCGGGGGAGGTCGGTCCAGAAGGACCCGATGCCGGGTCGGGTCGCGGTGCTCATCGCAGCGGATTGTGGCACCCGAGAGCGACCGTGAGGAAACTGTTACCGCCCGACTCTCGACGCCTGTGATCAGAACACGTTCAGCGGGCGGAACTGCACCGAGACGCGCGGCCCGGCGTGCGCCACCTTCGGTACGGCGTGCTCCCAGGTGCGCTGGCACGAGCCGCCCATCACGACGAGGTCGCCGTGGCCCATCGTGACTGCGAGCGGTTCGCGGTCCTCGGCGCCGGAGCCCGCGCGGGGGCGCAGGTGCAGCTTGCGGGGATCGCCGAGGGACAGGATCGCGACCATGGTGTCCTGGCTCGACCCGCGTCCGATCGTGTCGCCGTGCCAGGCCACCGAGTCGCGGCCGTCGCGGTAGTAGCAGCAGCCGGCGGTGCGGAAGGGCTCGCCGAGCTCGTCGCGGTAGTGCTCGGAGAGGGCATCGCGGGCCTCCTCCAGCAGCGGGTGGGGGAGCGGTTCGCCGATCATGTAGGTGTAGACGAGGCGGGGCACGTCGACGACGCGGTCGTACATCTGGCGCTTCTCGGCCCGCCACGGCACGTCGCGCGCGACGGTGGCGAACACCTCGTCGGCGTCCGGGACCCACGTGCGCAGCACGTCGACCCAGGCGCCGGCGCCGAGCTCACGGCGTTCGATCAGGCTGAAGTCCGAGACCCCGGCGGGGGGTGCCTCGAAGAGGATGGTCTGGAAGTCCACGCCGACAGGATAGGACATGATCGAACAGGCGTTCGATCACCCGGGCGGCGTGTCAGGCCCAGGTGTCAGGCCAGGCAGCGCTTGATCTGGGCGATCGTCTCGTCGGCGAGGGCGGGCAGCTTGCGGCCCACCACCAGTGGGGCGACGAGGCGGATGAGGAAGGGGAACTCGAAGTCGGCGCGGTAGTGGACCTCGGTGCTGGTCTCGGAGAGCGAGCGCAGGGTCATCGAGTCGGTGGCGGTCGTCTGCTTGTTGCGCCCGCGGAACGCCACGCGCGTGGGCTCGTCGAAGACGACGGTCTCGTAGGTGAGCTCGACGGTGCGGCCCATGAACTCCGAGGTGTTGCGGTAGGTGGTGCCCAGGCCGCCGTCACCGGACGTACGCACGGTCTCGCGGGTGCCGGGATCCCACTGGT
Organism: uncultured Actinomycetota bacterium; assembly: GCA_963760515.1. GTDB lineage: Bacteria > Actinomycetota > Actinomycetes > Propionibacteriales > Nocardioidaceae > Nocardioides. The sequence goes on along the minus strand of CAVXDL010000006.1, from coordinate 469,970 downwards.
TGGTGGTGGTGAAGTCGCCGAGGAAGGCGAAGACCTCGTCGATGGGACGAGGGACGGTGAACGTGCGCTCGACGTGCATGTCGAGCAGCCTACGGAGCGCCGCGCAATCGCGGTGTGCAAGCGCTCCGGACGACCTCAGGGCTGGGTCGGGGGCATCCCGGTGGCGCCGGGTGGCGGCGAGGCGGCACGCTGGACCCATGACCACCGCACGCGAGTCAGCCGCCCGGGTCGTCGGGCTCAGCAAGACCTACGGCTCGGGCGAGGCGGTGGTCCGCGCCCTCGACGGGGTCACGCTGGACCTGTACGCCGGGGAGTTCACCGCGGTGATGGGCCCCAGCGGCTCGGGCAAGTCGACGCTGATGCACGTCTGCGCGGCCCTCGACCGGCCGACCGACGGGGAGGTCTGGGTCGGGGAGCGGGAGATCGGGGCGCTCAAGGACAAGGCGCTGACGCTGCTGCGTCGCAACGAGATCGGCTTCGTCTTCCAGTCCTTCAACCTCGTGCCGACGCTGACCGCGGAGGAGAACATCACCCTGCCGCTGGCGATCGCCGGCAAGAAGCCTGATCCCGCCTGGTTCGACGAGGTGATCGAGACCGTCGGGTTGCGCGACCGGCTGTCCCACAAGCCCAGCGAGCTGTCCGGCGGGCAGCAGCAGCGCGTCGCGGTCGCGCGCGCACTGGTCAGCCGCCCCCGCATCGTCTTCGCCGACGAGCCGACCGGCAACCTCGACTCGAAGTCGGGCGCCGAGGTGCTGGCCCTGCTCCGCTCGGCCGTCGACGACCACGGCCAGACCGTGGTGATGGTGACCCACGACCCGGTCGCCGCTGCCTTCACCGACCGGGTGGTCTTCCTCGCCGACGGCAAGGTCGTCAACGAGCTGCGCGACCCCGACCGGGAGGGCGTGCTGGAGATCATGGCCCGGATGACAGAAGTGCCTCGATGATCCGCGCCGCCTTCAAGAGCCTGCTGGCCCGCAAGGTCCGGCTGGTGATGAGCACGTTCGCGATCGTGCTCGGGGTGGCGTTCGTGGTGGGCACGCTGATGTTCTCCGACACCCTCAACCGCAGCTTCACCACCTTGTTCGCCTCCACGGTCGGTGACGTCGTCGTGCAGCCCGTCGCCGGCGACCTGCCAGGAGGTGGCTTCGACACGACGGCCACGGTGCCGGGCAGCCTGCTCGACACCCTGAGCGCCGTGCCCGGCGCGGCGCGCGTCGACGGGCAGATCGGTACCGACGGGGTCTACGTCGTCGGCAAGGACGACGGCAAGCCCCTCGGCGGGTTCGGGCCGCCGTCGCTGGGCGGCAACTGGTCGGACTCCCCGGCGGCCAACGGGCTCAGCGGGATGAGCATCGTCGACGGACGGGCCCCGACCGGCCCCGGCGAGGTGGTCCTGGACGACAAGACCGCCGAACGAGCCGGCTACGCCGTCGGCGACACGGTGCCCCTGCTCACCAACGGGGCGACCCCCAACCTCGAGGCCACGATGGTCGGCATCGCGGCGTACACCGAGGGCGGATCGCTCAACGGTGCCACGCTCGCGATGTTCTCGACCGCGGAGGCCCAGCGGTTGTTCCTCGACGGGAAGGACGCCTACTCCGAGGTCTGGATGACCCGCGCCGACGGCGTCTCGCAGGACGACCTGCGGGCGCGGGTCGCCGAGGTGCTGCCGGAGGGTCTGGAGGCCGTCACCGGCGACGACGAGGCCGACGCCCAGGCCAAGAACCTGCTCGAGGCGATCTCGTTCCTGACGATCTTCCTGCTGATCTTCGCCGGGATCTCCCTGGTGGTGGGCTCGTTCCTGATCGTCAACACCTTCTCGATCCTCGTCGCCCAGCGCAGCCGCGAGCTCGCGCTGCTGCGCGCGCTGGGAGCATCGCAGCGGCAGGTGGTGCGGTCGGTGCAGTTCGAGTCCTTCGTGCTCGGCGTGCTGGGCTCCACCGTCGGTCTCGGGCTCGGGGTGCTGCTCGCGATGGCGATGAAGGCGGTCTTCGCCAACTTCGGTCTCGACCTCTCCGGGCAGCCCCTGGTCTTCGCCCCGCGCACCATCGCTGCGGCGTACGGCGTCGGTGTGCTGGTGACCATGGCCGCGGCCTACCTCCCGGCGCGACGCACCACCCGGATCGCGCCGGTGCAGGCGATGCGCGACGACGTCGCGCTGCCCGAGCAGTCGCTCCGGCGACGCTTCCGCAACGGCTTCGTGCTCGCTCTCCTGGGCGCGGCGTCCCTCACCGTCGGGCTCACCGACCTGATCGACGTGAGCGGCACGCTCTGGTACGTCGGCGCCGGGGTGTTGGCGGTCCTGCTGGGAGTCACCGGCATGGCCCCGGTGCTGGCGCGCCCGTTCCTGGGGGCCGCCCGGGCGATCTACGCGCGCGGGTTCGGCTCGATCGGCAACCTCGCCGGGCAGAACGCGCTGCGCAACCCGCGGCGCACCGCCGCGACCGCCTCGGCGTTGATGATCGGCCTCACCCTGGCCTGCACGATGGCCATCGTCGGCGACTCCGCCAAGGCGTCGGTCGACCGGAGCATCGAGGACAACTTCGTCGGCGACTTCATCGTCAGCAGCGTCTTCCGCGGCCCGTTCTCGGCCACGGTCGCGCAGCAGCTCGAGGAGGTCGACGGCGTAGCCGACGTCGTGCAGCAGCGCGGCGGGTTCGCCTCCTACGACGGCGGCTTCACCACCCTGCTCGCCACCGCCCCCGACGACCTCGACCGCCTGGACCTGCAGGTGCTGACCGGCAGCGCCGACGACCTCGTCGACGGGTCGGTCCTGCTCGCGCGTCGCTTCGCCGACGGCAAGGGCTTCGCGGTGGGCGACACCATCGAGGTCGAGGTGAACTCCGGCACCGCGAGGTGGGTGGTGGCCGGCACCTTCGCCACCACGGCGTTGATCGAGCCCGACCTGATCACGAACCTGCCCACCTACGAAGCGGCCGGCTACCCGGCCAAGGACCAGCTCGTGATCGTCTACGCCGAGTCCGGCGTGGACCCCGCCTCGGTGCAGGCCGGGCTCGATGCGGCGCTGGCCGACCAGCCGCTGGTCACCGCGCAGAACCAGGTCGCCTACGCCGACGAACGGCGCAAGCCGATCGACAACTTCGTGCTCTTCATCTTCGCGCTGCTCGGTCTGGCGCTGCTGATCGCGGTGCTCGGCATCGTCAACACCCTGGCGCTGTCGGTCATCGAGCGCACCCGCGAGGTGGGCCTGCTGCGCGCGATCGGCGTCTCGCGACGCCAGCTGCGCCTGATGATCACCCTGGAGTCGATCGTGATCTCGCTGCTCGGTGCCGTGCTGGGGGTGGTGCTCGGGATCGGCTTCGGGCTGGCCCTGATGACGGCGGTGCGCGACGAGGGCCTCGAGGTGATCAGCGTGCCGTTCGGGCAGCTGGCCGCTTTCTTGATCATCTCGGTGGTGGTGGGCGTGGCCGCCGCCGTGCTCCCGGGCCGGCGTGCTGCGCGCCTCGACGTGCTGCAGGCGATCGCCACCGATTAGGACCCGTCCGGGACCTAAACCCGCGAATCGAAGACGGGGAGCCCTGCGGTTCCCTACCATTCAGCACGTGGCAGACACTCTCGTAAGCGATGGGCGTGCGCTCAAGCACGTCATCGTGCGGGAGTACGTCCGTGAACTGGTCACCGGCCATGCGCCGGGCACCCCCGCGCCGTCGGAGCGCGAGCTCGTGCACCGCTTCGGCGTGGCCCGGATGACCGTCCGTCAGGCGCTCGACGCCCTCGTCGGCGAAGGCCTCCTGGAGCGGATCCCCGGTCGCGGCACCTTCGTGGCACGACCGCGCCGCGAGGCCACCGCCATCGCGGGCTTCACCGAGGAGCTGGCTCGCCGCGGGATGCTCGCCGAGTCACAGACCCTGCTGGCGCGGCGCGAGCAGGCCGGACCGGGTGTGGCCCGGGCCCTCAACCTCAGCGAGGGTGACGCCGTCATCCACTGGCGCCGGCTGCGACGCGGCGACGGCTCGGTGATCTGCATCGAGGACGCCTACCTCAACGAGGTGCTCCTGCCCGGCTTCCTGCAGGCCGGCATGCCCACCAGCCTCTACGACGCCCTCGATGCTCGGGGGCTGCGGCCGACCTGGGTCGAGGACTCGATCTCGGCCGACGTGGCCCAGGGTGACGAACCGGCCCTGCTCGAGGTCACGCCGACCACCGTGGTGCTGCGGCACTCGCGTCGCGGCATGGTCGGCGACAAGATCGTGGAGGTCTCGCGCAGCGTCTACCGCGCCGACCGCTTCACGATGTGGATCCAGCTCGGCACCGACGACTGAGCTAGCCCGACCTCTCAGGCGCGGTGCAGGAAGCCCAGCGCTGCGGCGACCTCGCCGGTCTCCTCGCAGACCCACACCGGGTCGGGGCCACCCAGGTCGGGCTGGATGTAGAGCGAGTGCACCGGGCCGTCGGTGCAGTGCAGGCACATCGGCCAGCGCCCGACCTTCTCGAACAGTGCGTCCTGCACGTCCTGGGCGACCAGGCCGGCGACGTAGGCCTCGCCCTCGGGCCACTGCTCGGCCCACCACTCGCGAGCAGCGCAAGCATCCTCCAGGGCCGAGACGGCGGGGGCGGTCGCCTGGTGCCTGGCCGACAGGTCGGCCAGCACCCGGGCTCGGGCATCGAGAAGCAGGCGTTCGTCCACGCCTTCCATTGTGCGTGGCGGGCAAGGCGGGCGCAGGACAACCGGATCAGAACCGGACCGGAACCGGGTCGCGACCGGGTCGCGACCGGGGCAGAGGGCGGTCAGACACCGGCTGCGCCCCGGCGCAGACAGCGGCCATCTCGGCGCCCGGGGCACTAGATTGGGGCCATGACGGAGGCCCGCACGGCGCTGCTCGAGGTCGAGGTGCTGCATGCCCGCGACGTGCCGGGCTGCCTGGAGGGTGGAGCCGACCGGCTCTTCCTCGCCGTCGACGGTCGCTCGCCCGACGTACCGACCGCAGCGTCGGTGATCCGGGCCAGTGACGTGCCGGTGCGAGTGATGCTGCGCCTCGACGAGACCTTCACGACCAACGGCGGCGACCTGATGCGGCTCATCGGGCTGGCCAGCGAGTACGCCGACCTCGGGGCCGAGGGGATGAGCTTCGGCTTCCTCGACCCCGACCTCGAGATCGACGTCGAGACGACCCGCGCCCTCGCCGACTCGATCGGCGGGCTGCCCTGGACCTTCCACCGCGCCGTCGATGCCACCCTCGAGCCGCGCCGCGCGTGGTCGCGGCTGCTGGGCCTCCCGGGGCTGACGGCCGTGGCGTCCGGCGGGTCGCCGCAGGGGCTCGCCCACGGCTACGACGACGTCCTGGCCCTGGCCACGTCGTCGCCGGCGATCGCCGAGCTCCTGATGCCCAGCGGCGGGCTCAGCGCCGAGCAGGTGCCGTGGTTCGTGCGCGCCGGGGTGCGCCAGTTCCACCTCGACGCGCAGGTGCGGCCGGGCGGCACCAGCCTGGCCTACGTCGACGCGGCGCTGGTGCGGTCGTGGCGGCTGCTGCTCGACGACGTGGTCGCTCGACGCTCCACCGACGCATGACGATCCTCATCGACCCGCCCAACGCCGCCGGGCACGGCCGGCTGTGGTCCCACCTGGCCAGCGACGTCTCCTTCGAGGAGCTGCATGCCTTCGCCCGCACCCTCGACATCCCACCGCGCGGCTTCGACCGCGACCACTACGACGTCCCGGCGGAGTGGTACGACGCCGTGGTCGCCGCCGGCGCCACGCCGGTCACCTCACGCGTGCTCGTCCGGGCGCTCGATCGACGCCGGGCTCCGCCGCCGCCGTACCGGCACCTGACCCCCCCGCTCCGGGTACCTCGTCTTCTGGTCAACCTCCCGGGGCCCCTGCGAGGTTGACCAGAAGACGAGGTACCCCGTTGTGCCAGGTCAGTCGGCTGCGGAGTGGGCGAGGCGGTCGAGCTCGGCGGAGGCGTTGGCGCGGGCGGTGTGCTCCCACTGCGCGTAGGCGAAGTCGGTGTGGAACAGCCGGGGCTTGGCGAGCAGGTCGGTGAGCACGAGACGGCGACCGAGGCGGAAGGTCTCGTCGTCGAGGTGGGCGTACTCCGCGCGGACCGCGGCGACGTAGGCGGCGTAGCGCTCGGGGTCGGCCGCCAGGATGCCGAGGTCGGCGTCGGAGAGCGCGCACCCGTTGGGGTCGTCCTCGTCGGGGCGGTGGGACTCGGTGAGCCGCACCAGCCGCACCACCTCGGCCAGGGTGCTCGCCTCGACCCGCCCGGCGAGCGCGGCCTCGGCCCAGGCGGCGGAGCGTTCCTCGGCGTCGCGCTCGCCGTCGTAGACGCTGTCGTGGAACCACGCCGCGAGCAGCACCGCCACGTGGTCGAAGGACTCCCCGGCCTCGCCGAGCCGCAGCACCCGCTCGACCACCTCGGCCAGGTGGACGGTGTCGTGGTAGCAGCGCGCCGGGTCGGCGTAGGCGGCGAGCAGGTCGTCGCGGAGGTCGTCGGCCTGCTCGGGGGCGGCCAGCGGCCAGGAGCCCAGCAGGGCGCTCAGGTCGGGCAGGGGGTCGGACGTGGCGGAGCCGGTCGACGTCATCGCCCCATCCAAGCCTAGATGGTCGCCACCGTCGCGAGGAGCGGCTAGGAAGCCTCGGCAGCAGCGTCCGGAGGCGGCGTCATCGCCCAGCGGATCGTGCCGGTGGCCGCGCTGCCCAGGGCGCGGACGACGGTGCGCTCGGTCAACGGCAGCAGCGGCAGGCGCAGGTGGGGGCGGGTCCAGGCCGGCATCGAGGCGACCGCGGCCGCCGCGAGCACGCCGTACGGCGCCCGCGCGGCCAGGGGCAGCGGGGGAGTCACCAGGAGGTGGCGCACCGCCTCGCGCGCGGCGGGGGTGCCGCGCAGCTCGGGCCGGTAGCCGGCCAGGGCCTCGGCGAGCTCGGTCTCGGTGCCCGGCACGTCGGTGGCCCCCAGGCGGGTGGCGACCTCGCCGGCCTGCGCGACGTAGGTGTCGCGGCCTTCCTGGTCGAGCGGGGTGCGGCCGTAGATCGTGTGGGCGCGCAGGAAGCTGTCGACCTCGGCTACGTGCACCCAGCGCAGCAGGTGCGGGTCGGAGGCGGCGTACGGCGTGCCGTCGGGCAGGGTGCCGGTCACGCGCTCGTGGATGCTGCGCACGATGTCGACCGACTGCTGCGCGTCCTCGGCGTGGCCGAAGGTCGTGACGGCGAGGAAGCGGCTGGTGCGGTGCAGCCGGCCCCACATGTCGCCGCGGTAGCCGGAGTGCTCGGAGACCGCCTGCATGGCCGCCGGGTGCAGGGTCTGCAGCAGCAGGGCGCGCATGCCGCCGACGAACATCGCGGCGTCACCGTGCACCTCCGAGATCGGGCTTCCGGGCTCGAACCAGCGTGGGCCGGGTCGGCCGTGGATGCGCTCGCGGTGCTGGGCGCCCTCGGGCCCGGCGACGCGCTGGAAGATCGCCTCACCGAGTCGCTCGCGTACGCCGTCCAGCATGCCCTCGAGACTACGGCGTCCGCGGACTCACCAAAGGGTGACGATCACGCCGACCAGTGCCGCAGCCACAGGGTCTGCGGGGAGTCGGCCAGGGCAGCCACGGACTCCTCGGAGAGCGCCTGGGCGACGTCGGTGACGACGTAACCCTGCTCCCCGCGGGTGGCGAGGTACTGACCGGTGATGTTGGCCCCCTGCTCGGCCAGGCGCTGGTTGAGCTCGGCCAGGACGCCGGGCACGTTGACGTGCAGGAAGCCGACCCGCGAGCCGGTGGCCAGAGCGGGAGCGAGCACCGCCGGGACGTTGACCGAGAGCTCGGTGCGCCCCTCGAGCACGAAACCGGCGAGCTTGCCGGCCACGAACCAACCGATCTCCTCCTGGGCCTCCTGCGTCGAGCCACCGACGTGCGGGGTCAGGATGACGTTGTCGAGCCCGCGCAGCGGCGACTCGAACTCGTCGCCCTGGGCCTTGGGCTCGACCGGGAACACGTCGAGCGCGGCGCCGGCGATGTGGCCCGACAGGATGTGCTCACGAAGCGACTCGGTGTCGACGACCATGCCGCGCGCGGCGTTGATGAAGAGCGAGCGGGGCTTCATCTTCGCGAACTGCTCGGGCCCGAAGAAGCCGGCGTTGCCGGGTCGACCGTCGACGTGCAGGCTGACCACGTCGGCCTCGGCCAACAGCTCGTCCAGGGTGTTCATCCGCCGGGCGTTGCCGTGCGCGAGCCGGTCGGCGGTGTCGAAGAAGATGACGCGCAGGCCGAGGGCCTCGGCGACGTTGGAGAGCTGGGTGCCGATGTTGCCGTAGCCGACGATCCCGATCGTGCGACCGCGGATCTCGTGGCTGCCCTGGGCCGACTTGTCCCAGACACCCGCGTGCATGTTGGCGGTCTTCTCGGTGAGTCGTCGCGCGAGCGCGATGATCTCGCCGATGACCAGCTCGACGACGCTGCGGGTGTTGGAGTAGGGGGCGTTGAAGACCGCGACGCCTCGCGCGGCGGCCGCCGCCAGGTCGACCTGGTTGGTGCCGATGCAGAAACAGCCGATCGCGAGCAGGTCCGGAGCGGTGTCGAGCACCTTCTCGGTGATCGTGGTGTTGGAGCGGATGCCGAGCAGGGAGATCCCCACGAGGGCGTCCGCGAGCTCGGCCTCGCTCATCGCCCCGACGCGGAGCTCGACCTCGAAGCCGGCGCGCTCGAGGGACTCGACGGCCAGCGGGTGGATGTTCTCGAGCAGGAGTGCCTTCACGACACCAGCGTAGAGAGCCCCGTGGACGCCGGAGGCCGGGGGTTCACGCTGTGGGCGCAGGCGCCCCGGTCGCGGCGGGTGTGCTCTGCTCGCGCGCGCCGCCGGGACGCCGCCGACGAGACCATCGCGCCGCTGAGTGCTCTGTACTGGCGAAGCGGCCTATGATCGGCGAGACGTCTCCCCCTGGACGGATCTGACCGTGACCCTGCGCACCCCCGAGCGACCGTGAGCGGACTGCCACGTCCGGGCGAGGTCTACGCCGGGCGCTACCTCATCGAACGTCAGGTCGGGCGCGGCGGAGCCGGCCTCGTCTACGAGGCGCAGGACGTCCGGCTGGACCGCCCGGTGGCGGTCAAGGTCGTCACCCCTGCCGACGACGACGACCATCGCTACGCCGAGCGCTTCGAGCGTGAGGCCCAGGTGCTGGCGCGGATCCGGTCGCGTCACACCGTGACCATCCACGAGCACGGCGAGAGCGACGGGACCGTCTTCCTCGTCACCGACCTGATGCCCGACGGCGACCTGCACAGCTGGCTGCTGCGCGAGGGCCCGATGCCGTGGCGCGGCGCGCTCTCGGTGACCGCCCAGATCTGTGAGGCGCTCGAGGACACCCACCGCGCCGGTTTCGTGCACCGCGACGTCAAGCCCAGCAACGTGCTGCTGTGGACCCGCAGCACCGGCCTGATCGCCTACCTGTGCGACTTCGGCATCGCCGCGGCGATCGACGACGCCGCCGAGCGTGAGCTCACCCGGGTCGGCTCGGTGGTCGGCAGTCCCGCCTACATGGCCCCCGAGCGGCTGCTCGGCCACGGCGGCGACGACGAGCGGGCCGACGTCTACGCCGCAGGCTGCGTGCTGTGGGCGACGCTGACCGGGGAGGCGCCCTACGTCGGCACCGACCTCGACGTGATGACCCAGCAGGTGGAGGGGCCGATCCCCCAGCTCGGCACGGGCGACCGCGTGGACGACCAGATCGACGCGCTGCTGCGCAAGGTGTTGGCCAAGGACCCGCGCGAACGGCTCGCGACGGCGGCGGACTTCCGCCGCGAGCTGCACTCGATCCACTCCGTCGTGGCAGGAGCGCCGTCGCTGAGCGGGCTGCGCCCGGTGCCGCCGTCGGTGTCCTCGGCGAGGACGGCAGCGTCGTCGGTCGGGACGATCGAGGCGCCGGAGATCGACGGCCCGGAGATCGACGGCCCTGAGATCGGTGTGACCAGCCCGCTCGGCGGCACGATCGGGCCGGGTCCCGACGATGAGCTGACCCGCCACGAGCACGAGCACGTGCTCCCGGCCCCGGCCGCCCCGACCGAGAAGCGATCGCGCCGTAGGGGTGCTCTCGTGCTCCTCGCTGCCGCGGTGCTGGTCGGCGCCGGCCTCGTGGCGCGACTGGCGTCGGCCGAGGGCGACAGCGCCCCGACCTCTGCCGCCACCTCGCCGGTGGGCGGTGCCACGACGGGACCGGCCCCGGTCGATGCCGGCTCGCCTACGGCCGGCACCACCGCCGAGGAGCTGCTCGCGGTGACCGTCGCGCCCCGGGTGCGTGCTGCGTCGGGCTACCGCTCGGTGCGCTTCGCCTACCGCCCGCCGCGCGAGGTGCCAGGGGCCGAGGTGCGCGTGGAGTACTACCTCGACGACGCGTGGGTCGCGGCACCCCGCAGCCTCGTCCGGCGTACGTCGGCCGGGGGCCGCACGTCGTGCCTGCGCGCTCGCAGCGTCGTGGAGACCACCGACGGCCTGGTCGCCGAGAGCCCCGCGCGTCGCTTCTGCGGGACGGCGGCCGCGCCCACCGTGCGGGTCGTGGCGTCGACGACCCCGTGCTCGCTGCTCTACCGCGGCTACACCTACCCGTGCCGCTGGTACAGCGTGGAGCTGGCGGGCTTCGTCAGCGGGGAGAAGCCGGTCGTGGAGCTGGTGCCCGAGACCGGACCCAGCTATTGCACCGAGCCGGTGCCCGGCTCGACGTTCCGGTGCCGGAGCGCACGGATCAACGGACAGGGTCGGGCCACGATCACCGACTACGTCCGGATCGCCACGACCACCGAGCTCACCGTGCGGGTGGGCGCGACCAGCAAGCCGGTCACCTTGACCGGCCCCTGACGCGCCCGGCGATCAGGCACCGGGTCGGAAACCGCCCGGCGGGGGAGGCGGGGGCTCGGAGCCGCCGCCGGAGCCGCCGCCCGACGTGCCGCCACCGGACGGCGTGCTGCCGGATCCGCTGCCGCTCGTTCCGCCCGAGCTCGGCGGAGAAGAGGGGGCGGGGGCCGGGCGGGCCCTGGTGGTGACCCGGACCTTCGACGAGACGCCGGTGGCCAGCCCCGAGCCGGAGCGGGCGACGACCCGCCAGGTCGATCGACCGACCCGGTCCGAGCGGGTGGTCAGCCGGTACTTCCCGGCGCCCGAGGACGTCGCTCGGCGTACCGTCACCCAGCGCTTCCCCCGCTGGACCTGCAGCGTCATCTTCGCCCGACGGACCGGGCGGTGGCGACCACGGAAGACGAGACGCTCGCCCTGACGGACAGTGCGGTCGTTGACATGGATGGCGACGACCGAGCGGACCGCGATCAGCACCCGGCGCGACATCGAGGACTCGTGGGAGCCGTTGGCGACGTACCGGCTGCGCACGATCATGCTGCGCCGCGGGGAGTAGCTCATCCAGCGCGAGCCGGTGGAATCGAGGGAGAGCTGACGGATGGTGGCGTAGCGCTTGCCGCCCTGAGGCTTGCCACGCACGACGACACCGCCGGGACGGGTGGTGCGGTCCACGGCCGAACGCACGCCGAGACGGAGCCGGACGGTGTGACCGAAGCGCACCGAGGTGCGCGCCTTCGTGGTGCCGGGGAACCTGATCGACGACGTCGTGGCGTAGCCCTCGAAGTCATAGGTGCGGTCCTCGGTGTCGGTGGCGACACGCAGGGCGTCCATCTTGACCGGGGCGGCCTTGCAGCCGAAGCCGAAGCCGACCCAGGCGGGGCCGGGGCCGTTCACGGCCGCGAACTCCTGGAGAGTCTTGCCTCCCTGTTTCTTGCCCTCCAACGCGCCGTTGACGACGTGCTGCCAGTCGTAGGAGGCGCCTGCGGCGTCGATGCGTTGCCAGCCGTCGCCGTCGGGGAGGTCGAGGTCGGCGAGGCCCTCCCAGTAGCCGGACGTGCCGGTGGGGGAGTAGCGCGCGAACGCCACGCCGGAGCCGTCCTCGAGCGGGCCGAGCGCCCGCAGTGACAGGGCCGAGAGGCTGCGCGGATCCTCGACCCGGGCCACCGGGCCCCGCGCCGACTTCTCGGTGGTGGGCGTCCACTGGATCACGTGGCTGCCCAGCGGTGCTCCCTGCGACGGCACCACGCCGAGGTCGAAGGCAGCCGACTCCCCGATCGTGCCGGGGTCCTCGCAGCTGGCCGACTTCAGTCGCAGACCCTGGGCGGCGTTGTCACCGTCGACACGGATCCGCGACTCGACCCGCGCCTGGCCGGGGGCACCGGTCGAGACGACCAGGGCGAACGAGGACAGGACTGCGATGAGCTTGTGCATGGGGGCCTCATGACGGGGGGTGACCTGCGGGTCCGCGGGAGCACGCGGACCACCTGAATCTAGGCCCCGGGAGCGGGGTCGACAAGGCCGGGGCGGGTATCGGAGCCGCCCGCGTCGTCGAGCAACCGCTGCAGTCGCAGCATCGCCACCGCCCCCACGATGGGGCCCAGGGCGAGCAGCGAGACCGCGCCGCGCCAGCCGACGAGGTCCACGACGTAGGGCACCGCGCGGATCGTGACGATCGTCAGCAGGAACCCGATCGCGGTCTGCATCGTCAGCGCGGTGCCGACGTAGCGCTGGTCGGCGACCTGGGTCATCACGGTCGAGAAGAGGCCGGAGTCGGCGATGATCGACATGCCCCACAGAGCCAGGACCGGGAGCAGCACCACCGGTGGGGCGCCGTACGCCGCCGCTGCGAGCAGGCAGCAGCTCGCGCTGACCACCATGGCCCCGCCGGCGACGCGGGACCGGCCGAGGCGGTCGCCGAGGTAGCCACCGGCCAGCGTCCCGATCGCCCCGGCGACGCCGATCACCGCGAAGGCGACCAGCCCGATCGCGGTGCGCGAGCCGACCCACGTGCCGGAGAGGGCGAAGCTGGCGGCGAGGTAGGCCGGCAACCAGGTCCACATCGCGTAGAGCTCCCACATGTGGCCGAAGTATCCGAGGTTGGCCAACCGGGGGCCGCGGTCGCGGAAGAGCCGGACGACGTAGCGGGGGTCGAACGGTGGCGCCGGCGCGGCCAGCGGCCCCAGGCGCACCAGGGACCCCGCGATCGCCGAGGCACCCAAGCACAGCCCGGCCGAGGCGAGGAGCACGCTGCGCCAGGGCAGGTCGCCGAGGAGGTCGGACAGTCCGTTGAGCAGCTGGGGGAGCGCGCTGCCGAGCGTGAGGGCGCCGACGAGCACCCCGATAGCGAGGCCGCGGCCGCGGTCGAACCACGAGGCCATCAGCTTGATCCCGGTCGGGTAGACCCCGGCGAGCGCGACCCCGGTGACGAAGCGGAGCGGGAGGGCCTGGCCGAGCGAGTCGACCCAGAGCGCGATGGATCCGGTGGCCAGGGCAGCGACCAGGGCCGAGCCGGCGGCGAGCCGTTGGGCCGGCCAGCGGTCGGCCAGGCTGAACGTCGCGCTCAGCAAGGCCCCGACGACGAACCCCAGCTGCACAGCCACCGTGAGCAAGGTGCCCTGCGTGGTGCTGATGCCCCAGTCGAGGCGCAGCTGCGGGACCACTGCCGAGGCCGAGAACCAGCTCGACATCGCCATCACCTGCACCGTCGCGATGAGGGCGAGCTGACGGCCAGGGGTCGTGTGCATCACCTCGCCGCGCTCCTGTCCGGGGGTCAGGTCGATCCGGGCCGACCCTACGTCGGTCTCGTCGTCGGACGTGCGTGTGTTCTTGATGCAACCTGGCGGCGCGCGGACACGTCTATGAGTCCATGCAGTCCTATCGTCGGCTCGTGCCGATCACGCGTCCGGGTCCGTCGCGACTCCTCATCTCCTGCGTCGCTGTCGCCGCGCTCCTCCTGACCGGTGTGGGGACCACGGGACCGGCCGGCGCCGACCCGGCTCCGGCCCCGCCCCGGTCACGCCTCGCGCTGCTGCACCCGAGAGCGGTGCGCCCGCCGAGGGTCGCGGCTCCTGGAGCGTCGACGACCTCGGCGGCGGGCGCTACGAGGTCTCCTGGACCTCCCCGAGCGACCTGCCGCTCACTTCCGACCGGCCCACGCTCGTCGGTGCCGGGCTGGCGTTCGGCGCCCCCACGGTGGCCGACGACGGCCGCACCGTGCGCGCCGTCGTCAGCGCCACCGAGCGCCCGGACCCGGCTGTGCTCGACGTCCTGCTCTCCGGTGAGCGCCTCGACGAGCCCGGCTCCGACCGTGTCGCCCGGGCGACCGAGCCGTCCCCGGGTCGTGCCACGACCCCGCTGCCGGCCCCCGACCCCGGGCTGCCCGGCGCGTTCAGCACGGTCACGAGCGACTACGAGCTCGAGCCGGTCCGGGTCGCCGGGCTGCGCCGTCCGGTGGAGATGGTCGGCCACGTCGTCGAGCCCGGCGCCGACCAGGTGACCGGTCCGCGGCCCCTGGTGCTGATCCTGCACGGCCGCCACAGCGTCTGCTACGACCCCACGGACTCCGGCGGGTACGCCGAGGACTGGCCGTGCGCGGCGCCGTACGAGGAGATCCCCAGCCACCTCGGCTACGACTACCTGCAGCAGGTGCTGGCCTCGCAGGGCTATGCCACGGTCTCGGTGCGGGTCAACGGCATCAACGCCCAGGACCACCGGCTCCCCGACGGCGGGGCGGACGCGCGGGCGACCATCGTCGAGCGTCACCTCGACCACTGGGTCGGTCTCGCGGCCGAGCACCAGCTCGACCTCGACGAGGTCGTCCTGGTCGGCCACAGCCGCGGCGGGGAGGGCGTCGACCGCGCCTCGATCGAGATCCCGCTGGGTGCGCCGTACCGGGTCGCGGGGCAGGTGCTCATCGCGCCGACCGACTTCGCCAGCCACACCGCCTCCTACGTGCCGACCGTGACCGTGCTGCCCTACTGCGACGGCGACGTCTCGGACCTCCAGGGCCAGAAGTTCACCGACGTGGGCCGCGACCTGGTCGACGACGACACCTCGCTGAAGAGCTCGGTGATGGTCATGGGCGCCAACCACAACTTCTTCAACACCGAGTGGACGCCGCGGACCGCCGTGGCGCCCTCCTTCGACGACTGGTGGGGCGATCGTGACGCCGCCTGTGGTCGTCGTACCGACGAGCGGCTGCGGGCCGGCGAGCAGCGTGACGTGGGCGCCGCCTACGTCGCCGGAGCCGTGGCGCTGTTCACCGGCGACGATGCCTACCTGCCGCTCTTCGACGGCTCGGCGGTGACCCTCGGCTCGATCGGGGACGCCGACGTCCGCAGCCACGCCCTCGGCGGCGGTCGCGACGCACGCCGGCCCGGCACCGACGCCACCCCGACCGCGCCGCAGCGCGGGGCGAAGACCGCGTTGTGCACCGGCCGCTCGAGCAGTGGCGCCGCGTCGTTCGCGGTGTGCGGGCGCGCGCTGCGTGACCAGGTCGCGCCCCACTGGGCCGGTCAGGGGGAGATGATCCCGACCCGTCGCTTCTTCGAGATGTCGTGGACCAACCGCGGAGCGGCCGGCGGGCTGCGCTTCGACGAGCCGCTCGACCTGCGCACCGACCGGCTCGAGCTGCGCACGATCGTGGACTCCCGCTTCGGCGGGGTGCGGCTGCGCGTGCGCCTCACCGACGGAGCCGGCGCCACCACGGTCGTCGAGCCCGAGGGCGGTGTCGGGCTGGACCCGCTGCTCGTCGCACCCGGCGTCACCAAGCTGTGGGCGCAGGCGCTGCTGGTCGATGCCTCGGGCGCGGCCGGGATCGACCTGGCCGACATCCGTTCCGTCGAGCTGCTCGCGGCCAGCACCCGGGGGCGCGTGTGGGTGGCCGACCTGGCCGCGGCGCCGGCGGTCCTCGCCCCGGTGCCCGACCTGCGCCTGCCAACGGTCGACCTCGGCCGGCTGCGCATCGACGAGGGCGACGTACGCGGCCGTCGCGTGGCGCGGCTGCCCCTGGAGATCATCGGCACCGTGACCCGTCCGGCCCGTCTGCTCGTCGTGACATCGGGCCAGGCGCGCGGCACGCGTCACCAGTTCGCGATCGACATCGCGCCGGGCCAGACCTCGGGCTCGGTCCCGATCGAGTTCGTGGGCAACCGGGTGCACGACTACGACAGCGTCACCCAGGTCGCGGCCTGGTCGACGCGGGGCATCACGACCGACAACTACCTCGGCGAGCTGAAGGTGCGTGACGACGACCCCGCTCCCGTCGTCACCGTCGAGCCGGTGCGCCGCCGGGTCACCGAGGGCGAGCCGCTGGTGTGGCGGGTCAAGGTCATCGGTCGGACCGGCTACGAGCTGGCGGCCTACGCCGAGGCCGTGCGCGGCCCCGGACGCGACCTGCAGGTCACCGACGTACCGGCGGACTGGCTCGAGGAGCACGGCTACGCCGGCCGCCCCCATGCCCCGCTCTACCAGGCCTACGTCGGCCTCTTCGAGCGCTTCGCCCAGACCCGCGCCCGCACGCGCACCGTCGACCTGGTCGTGCCCACCGTGGTCAACCCGCGCCGCGAGGGCGCCGAGAAGCTGACGTTGAAGTTCTACGTCGGCACCGCTCGCCTCAAGCGGACGATCACGGTGCTCGACGCCCGCTGAGGGGGGTGCCCGGGGCGCCGACCGCGATAGTCCCTGACGTTCGGGCCCTTTTCCGGCCCGATCAGGGGCCCAAACGTCAGGGACTATCGCTTCCGGGGTCAGGCAGGCAGG
Source organism: uncultured Actinomycetota bacterium (assembly GCA_963760515.1). Lineage (GTDB taxonomy): Bacteria > Actinomycetota > Actinomycetes > Propionibacteriales > Nocardioidaceae > Nocardioides. The sequence continues at coordinate 453,418 of CAVXDL010000006.1, read as the reverse complement.
TCCTCGGCGTCGAGGATCCGGTAGGCGTAGCCCTGCTCGGCGAGGAAGCGCTGGCGGTTCTGGGCGAAGTCGGCATCGACGGTGTCGCGGGAGACCACGGTGTAGAAGTGGGCGGACTTGCCGTCGGACTTGGGGCGCAGCAGGCGCCCGAGCCGCTGGGCCTCCTCCTGGCGCGAGCCGAAGGAGCCCGAGACCTGGATGGCGACCTCGGCCGAGGGCAGGTCGATGGAGAAGTTGGCGACCTTGGAGACCACCAGCATCCCGATCTCGCCGGTCCGGAACGCCTCGAAGAGACGCTGGCGCTCCTTGACCGGGGTCTCACCCTTGATCACCGGGGCGCCGAGCTTCTCCGACAGCTCGTCGAGCTGGTCGATGTACTGCCCGATCACCAGCGTCGGCTGACCCGGGTGCTGGGCGACGAGGTCGCGCACCACCTGGATCTTCTCGTGGGTGCAGGCAGCGAGGCGGTAGCGCTCCTCGGGCTCGGCGGTGGCGTAGACGATGCGTTCCTGGGTCGGCAGCGTCACCCGCACCTCGACGCAGTCGGCCGGGGCGATCCAGCCCTGGGCCTCGATGTCCTTCCACGGGGCGTCGTAGCGCTTGGGCCCGATGAGGGAGAACACGTCTCCCTCGCGGCCGTCCTCGCGCACCAGCGTCGCGGTCAGGCCGATGCGGCGCCGGGCCTGGAGGTTGGCGGTCATCCGGAAGATCGGCGCCGGCAGCAGGTGCACCTCGTCGTAGACGATGAGGCCCCAGTCGCGGGCGTCGAGCAGCTCGAGGTGGCTGTAGACGCCCTTGCGCCGGGTGGTCATCACCTGGTACGTCGCGATCGTGACCGGGCGGACCTCCTTGACGGTGCCGCTGTACTCGCCGATCTCGTCCTCGGTCAGCGAGGTGCGCTTGATCAGCTCGTCCTTCCACTGCCGCGCGCTGACCGTGTTGGTCACCAGGATCAGCGTGGTGGCCTTGGCCTGGGCCATCGCGGCGGCGCCGACCATCGTCTTGCCGGCCCCGCAGGGCAGGACGACGACGCCCGACCCGCCGTGCCAGAACGACTCGGCTGCGTCGCGCTGGTAGTCGCGCAACGTCCAGTCGGACTCGTCGAGCTCGATCGGGTGGGCCTCGCCGTCGACGTAGCCGGCGAAGTCCTCGGCCGGCCAGCCGAGCTTGAGCAGTGCCTGCTTGAGGTTGCCGCGCTCGGAGGCGTGGACCACGACGGTGTCGTCGTCGAGCCGCTCGCCGAGCATGCCCTGCACCTTCTTGGCCCGCAGCACCTCCTCGAGCACCGGGCGGTCGGTGCTGGCCATCACCAGGCCGTGGACCGGGTGCTTCTCCAGCCGCAGCCGGCCGTAGCGGGCCATGGTCTCGGCGACGTCGACGAGCAGCGCGTGCGGCACGGCGTAGCGGCTGTAGCTCAGCAGCGTGTCGACGACCTGCTCGGCGTCGTGGCCGGCGGCGCGGGCGTTCCACAGGCCCAGCGGAGTCAGGCGGTAGGTGTGCACGTGCTCGGGAGACCGCTCGAGCTCGGCGAAGGGCGCGATCGCCTTGCGGCAGTCCTGCGCGCGTTCGTGGTCGATCTCGAGCAGGAGGGTCTTGTCCGACTGGACGATGAGGGGGCCGTCGTTCACCTGCCGAGTCTACGGGCGCACCCGCACCGAGCAGACTCCTCAGCTCTCGCCCAGCACCCGGACGGTGGTGATGCGGTGGATGGCGAAGGAGCGGACGTCGTCGGCACGCTGGTCGTGGGCGGTGAGCGAACCGCCCTCGATGCTGATCGGGTCGACGACCCGCTCGGAGGAGAGACCCTGGTTGTCGACGTAACCGATGAGCACCGAGCCGCCGTCCTCCATGGCTTGGCGCAGCGCGGCCAACGAGCCGCTGGGGGAGAGCGGGGTGGCGCTCGCCGAGGGGCGCGACGAGGCAGCGCGGTCGCCGGCCCGGATGGCCGAGACGACGGCCGACAGCCGGGCCGACTCGCGCACCGAGCGTGCCGCGGGCAGCTGACGATCACGGGTCTGACGGGCCCGCATCACGTCGGGGCGCGAGATCTGCACCGTGCCGTCGGCGGCCTCGACCACGGGGGCGGCGCCGAGGTCGCGCAGGCGCGGCAGCAGCACGTCGAGCGAGAGCGTGCTGATGAGCACGGTGGGGGCCAGGCGTCGCAGGCCCAGGCCGGACGACTTCGGGTGGTGCAGCAGCTCGGTCAGCGAAGCCTCGTCGTCAGCACGCAGGAAGGCCTCGGCGTGCCCGACGCGGATCGCCCCGAACGTGCGCACGGTGTCGTCGACGAGGTAGGTCAGCGGTTGCGGCACCGGGGTGCGTGAGACCGAGGCGAGGAAGTCGTGCAGCTCGACCGAGGTCCACCCCACGTCGAGCGCGCGGCGCACCGAGGAGGGCGTGAAGCGGTACGTCGTCGCGCCGCCGCGGGACTCCACGTCGGCCACGAGCTGCAGCGACCGCGCCAGCCCGCTCTCGAGCGGACCGGGTGCCACGGCAGTCAGGTCGGCCTGGATGAGCACGTGGTCGACGGGCTCGGGCAGGAGCTCGGACAGGCCCTTGGGCGGACCGCCGGAGACCAGGGCACGGGCGAACGACGAGAGGCCCCCGAGCCCGGTGAACCCGAGCAGCGCTGCCTCCGTGACGGTCCACGCCACGTGGTCGGCCCGCGACCGGGGACGGCGAGGACGGTGCCAGGTGACGTGCTCCAGCAGCGAGGGGAGCCCGGTCGAGGCAGCCAGGGTGAGCCCGGCAGGGAGGCCGGCGAGCGCGGTGAGCGTGGCGAGCCGGGTCTCGGACAGGGACGAGGAGGCGAGCTCGGGGGCCAGCGCGTTCCAGGTCTTGCCGCCGGGGTCGCGGGTGCCGACGAGCGCGGGCAGACGTGGGCTCTCGAGCCAGGCGCGGGCAAGCACTGCCCAGCGGTCGGCGGGGTCCTGGGCGACCCAGGTGTCGAAGGCGTCGGTGGGGACCCAGCGAGCGTCACCGAGGGTGTCGGCACGCTGACCGAGCAGGCCGGCGGCCGCCGCGGTCTCCACGACGACCGCGGCAGTCAGCTCGTCCACGTGGAGCAGCACCGTGGCTGCCTTGAGGTCGCGCACTCCCAGGCCGCCGCTGCGCAGCACCGCCGGCGGGTGCGTGCCCCAGTGGTCGAGGAGCAGCTCCACGCGACGCACGGCCTCGAACGCAGCGCCCGCCGCAGCCTTGTCCATCAGCTCCGCCGAACGCTCGGCGGTCGCGATCGCCGGGATGTCGTCGAGCGGCTCGGTCGTCGTACGGCCGCCACGCAGGGCCAGCCCCACCTCGCCCGGTGCCTGCAGCATCCCGCCGACGGCGCGGGGCACGAGCAGTCGTCGCGAGATCAGCTCCTCGGCCGGCGTCGCGGCATCGGCCGGCGAGACGGTCAGCCGCGCGGCGCCGCTGGTGGCCTCGCCACCGTGGTCGACCACGTGGGTGAGCATCGCTGCCGCCGGGGCCGAGAGCTCGGCGAGGCGGGCCTTGACCTGCCGGGGCGACGGCGGTGGCGTCGTACGGGGACGCAGGCCGCTGGTGCCCGGTCCGGAGCCGAGGGCGTCGGCGACGCCGGTCAGGGCTCGCAGGCCGCCGACGGCGTGCCAGGCCAGTCCGCGGGCGATCAGCACGTCGAGCGCGGCCTCGACGGTCGCGGTCTCGGCGTGGACGATCGAGCACAGCTCGGTCCGGGTGGTTTGACCGGCCACCACGAGGGCATCAAGGACGGAGAGCTCGAGCCGCGTCAGGGAGTCGAGCGCCCGCGAGAGCGAGGCGCGGACCGCGGCCCGGGACGCGAGTTGTCCGAAGTCGTGAGGTGCAGGGGTGGTCAGGTCGAGCCGCGCGGCGAGCAGCGCGCTGAGGCGCTCGTCGGGCCAGCTGCGCAGCTGGTCGGCGAGCGAGCGGAAGCCGGCGTCGTCCGCCGGAGTGGTGCCCATCCTCCCAACGCTATCCCCCCGCCCTCGAGACGGTGCTGGCAGATGACCGGGGTCGAGCTGCGGCACGGCGCCGCCACTGACGTCGGTCGGGTGCGTGAGGTCAACGAGGACGCCTACCTGACCGCGCCGCCGGTCTTCGTCGTCGCCGACGGGATGGGCGGTCACCTCGGCGGCGACGTCGCGAGCCGGATCGTGGTGGAGCAGTTCGCCCGGCTCTCCGGCGGCGTCTACGAACCGAGGGGAGGAGTCGAGGCGATCGAGGCCACGCTGCACGAGTGCCAGGCTCAGATCGCCGCCTACGACCTGAGCGAGAACCACGTGGGGGACCCGCGGCTCGCGGCCGGGACCACGGTCGCGGCCGCGCTCCTGGTCGAGACCCGGGCCGGGTCGTCGTGGTTGGTGGCCAACCTCGGCGACTCGCGGATCTATCGCTGCGACCAGGGCTCGCTCGAGCAGGTCAGTGTCGACCACAGCGTCGTGCAGGAGCTCGTCGATGCGGGAGCCATCACCGCCGGCGAAGCCACGACGCATCCCGAGCGCCACGTGGTCACCAGGGCCCTCGGTGGGAGGGGCGGCGCCTCGGCCGACTTCTTCGAGCTGCCGCTCGCCGGTGCCGAGCGGCTGCTCCTGTGCTCCGACGGGGTCAGCGAGATGCTCGACGACCCGACGATCGCGCGGATCCTTGCCGAGTCGGCTGATCCGCGCGACGCCGCCGATCGCCTCGTGGGAGCTGCGGTGGCCGCCGGCGGGCGCGACAACGCGACGGCGGTCGTCATCGATGTGGTGGGATTGGCCCCGGATCTGACCCCTGACGTCCGCGCCGAGCGCGTGAGTCTCGAACAGAAGTTGGGAGCGCTGCCGTGAGCGACGCATCCGCGCACACCTGGTCCTACCGCCCCGGGTCGTGGTTCGCCGTGGTCGGTCCCGTGGTCTCGGTGCTGCTGCCTGCGGCCGCGAAGCACCGGGTGCCCGAGATCTGGTCGCTCGTCGATGACGGCGCGGCCTTCGACGACGTGCTCGACGCCCTGCTCGTCGGCTCCGGGCTGGGCGGGTTGCCCGACTTCGCTGTCCTGGAGTCGTCGGCGGGCTCGGTCACGATCGTGGTGCGGGGCCCATCGGTCCGCGCCCGGGTCGTCGTCGCTGGCGAGCCGCAGCCCGAGGTCGATGCCTCGACAGCCCGCACGTGGGTCGAGCGGCACTTCACCACCGTGGACTCGCTCGCGATCCTGGTCGCCGATGCCGGTGACGCTGCCGACACCCCTGACGGTGACGCCGAGCACGGCGCAGCGGACCTGCCGTTGCCGGCAGGGCTGGTCCGGGTCGCGCGCCTCGAACGACGCACGAGCACCGCACCTCGGCCCGACACCGAGGTGCCGGCGGCCGTGACGGGCCCGCCGACGACCGAGCCCTACGACGTCCTGGCGCCCGGTCAGCCCGAGCCCGAACCCGAGTCGGAGTCGGAGCCCGCGGAGCTCTCCTCGCTCTCCTTCCCGATCCCACCGCCCCTCCAGCCGCTCCCCGCCGCGGACGCCGACCCGTCCGCCGAGGAGAGCAGCGAGGAGAGCGTCGAGGCCTGCTCCGAGGAGGAGATCGACCACGACGGCCTCACCCAGACAGGTCTGCTCACCGGCGACCTGCTCGCCGTGCCGGCCGACTCCTCCGGCCACTCGGGCACGACGAACGGCGTCACGGTGGCGCGGCTGGAGGTCGGCGCCGACGAGGTGGTCGACGTCGATCGCGTCGTCCTGATCGGGCGGGCCCCGGAAGCACGGCGCGCCGCCGGAGCCGACGAGCCACGCCTGGTGACCGTGCGGAGCCCCCTGCAGGAGATCTCCTCGACGCACGTCGAGGTCCGGCCCGGGTCCGGCGTCGATCACGGCAGCGCGGTGGTGACCGACCTCGGTTCGACCAACGGCACCGTGCTCGAGCAGCCAGGTCTGGGTCCGGAGGAGCTGCGGCCCGGCATCTCCGTGCAGCTGCTGCCGGGATCCGTCATCCACCTCGGCGACGGAGTGGCGATCCGCGTCACGCGCCCCTGATCCGCCGATGAAGCCCACGACGACCGACCACCCGCCACGGCCCCGAGCCGACATCGCGGCGACCCACCCCGCCGCGGAGCTGGACCGGCGCTTCTACGCCTTCGCGCTCGACCGTCTCGCGACCTCCGCCGTCCTGGCCGTCGTCGTCTGGTGGGCCTGGCGCACGTGGCTGGAAGACGGACAGGTCGCCGCCGGCCTCGCGGTGATCGCTGCGGCCGTGCTCGCGACCACGCTCGCGCTCGCCGCGGCAGTGGGCAGCCTCGGTGTCTCTCCGGGCAAGGCGCTGCTGGGCCTCCAGGTCGTGCGTGAGAGCGACGGCCGGCCGCTGGGATTCGCGGCGGCGTTGGTGCGCACCCTCGTGCTGGGCATGCTCACGGTGCCCACGGCCGGGCTCGGCGTGGTCACGTTGGCGTGGACGGCCGTGATGGACCCGGGCGGCCGTCGTCGTGGCGCGCACGATCGGATGACGGGTGCCGTCGTGGTCGACGTACGCCCGGCTCCGCCGGTGGTCGAGGTGTCGGCTCCCCAGGCTCAGGGCGTCGTCAACCTGACGGCGCTGCGGCTGACGCCGGCCGGACGCATCGACGCGGCCACGGTGCCCGGGTCGGGCGGCGGCGAGGAGGCCGTCGAACCCGCCCCGACCGGTGGCCACAGCAGCGCGCAGAACGGCGTCCAGCCCGTTGCTCCGCCGCCGGCGCGACGCCGGAGCCAGGCGTCGGCCACGTGGCGGGTGGCGTTCGACACCGGCGAGGCGTTCGTGGTCGACGGGCTCGTCCTGGTGGGTCGCCGCCCCGAGCCCCGCCCCGAGGAGGCGGTGACCCGGCTGGTCCCGCTGGCGTCGAGCGACATGTCGTTGTCGAAGACGCACGCGCAGTTCCAGGTGGTGCCCGACGGCGCACTGGTCGTCATGGACCGCGGCTCGACCAACGGGTCGATCGTGGTGCGTCAAGGTGTGTCGAAGCCGTTGGCCGGCGGCCGACCTGCCACGCTGCTCGACGGTGACATCGTCCGGTTCGGTGATCGCACCATGATCGTCACCCGGATCGGTGACGCGAGCGAGAAGGAGACGAGCCCATGAGCTTCGAGCACACCGGCACGGTCACGACGTCGGCCCCGGCCGAGGCGGTCTGGGCCCTGTGGAGCGACATCGAGACGTGGTCCGACTGGGACCCGTCGGTCGTGGCAGTGACCCTGGACGGCCCCTTCGCCGCGGGCACCACCGGCACGATGACGCTGGCCGGGCCCTTCGAGGTGCCGGTGAGCCTCGAGGTCGTCGAGCCGGGCGCTCGCTACCTCGACCAGCTCACGATGGGCGAGCTGGTCATCCGCATCGACCACGTCGTCCGCGCGCGCCCCGAGGGCGGGTGCGAGGTCACGGTCTCCACCACGATCGAGGGCCCCGGAGCCGACGACATCGGCCCGATGGTGACTGCCGAGGCGCCGCAGGCGATGGCTCGCCTCGTCGAGCGCGCCGAGGCCTGACCAGCCGCCGACCAGCCGTCGGCCAGCCGGCGTCCAGCCGTCGATCAGCCGGCGTCCGGGACCTCGTCGAAGACGTCCGGTCGGGTGATGACGTGGGCGTGGCCGGGAGGCCACACGAGGGCGAAGACCTTGCCGACGACCAGGTCGACCGGCACGAAGGCCCGGTCGGCGTCGCAGCGCTTCTGCTTGGGCCCGCAGAGCCGGTCCGAGGAGTCGGCCGAGGCGGCGCGGTTGTCGCCCATGACGAACAGCCGGTCCTCGGGCACGGTGACGCTCCAGTCGGTCGTGCAGCCGTTGACCATCGGTCCGTCGCAGTCCGCCTGCGGGCGGATGAAGTCGTCCTCGTCGATGGAGACGCCGTTGACCTCGAGGTGCCCGTCGTCGTCGCAGCACACGATCGTGTCGCCGGGGGTGCCGATGACCCGCTTCACCAGGTGGCCCCCGGTGGGGTAGAGGCCGACCCGGGCCAGGGCCTTGGCCAGCAACGTCTGCGGGCCGGGCTCGGGCCCCAGGAGCCAGCCGCCCGGGTCCTCGAAGACGACCGCGTCACCGCGCGAGGGCTCGCCGAACCAGTACGACGGCTTCTGCACCAGGATCCGGTCGTTGACGACCAGCCCCGGCTCCATGGAGGCGGAGGGGATGTAGAAGGCCTGCACGAGGAAGGTCTTGATCAGCAGCGCCATCCCGAGGGCCACGACGAGCAGGACGACCGTCTCGAGCCACAGGGGCGTGCCCCGCTTGCGGGCCCGGGGCGCGGGCTTCTCGTGCGGGTCGCTCGCCGCCGTCGCGTCGTCGCTGCTGCTCGGGGCGGCGTCGTCTTCAGGCACGTCGTGGAATCTACGCCAGAGCCCTGGTGGCTTCGCTCGCCGGGCTGATCGCCGCGCCGAGCCGTGGCGAATTCTCCAGGTCGGCACCGCCTCCCGCAGGAGTGGCCTCGCGCGGCACTGCGCGGCGGGTCACGGGGAGTGACGCGCGTTACGGTGTCCGACATGGAGTCCTACGCCCGGGGTGAGACCGACCATGCCCTCCTCGAGACCACCATCGGAGCCGATTTCGCTGCCACGGTGGCTCGCCATCCCGATCGAGAAGCACTCGTCGAGGTGGCCTCAGGGCGCCGCTGGACCTGGGCCGAGCTCGCCAGCGATGTCGAGGCGGTCGCGCGCGGCCTCGTGGCGGCCGGCATCGAGACCGGTGACCGGGTCGGGGTGTGGGCGCCCAACTGCGCCGAGTGGACGATCGCGCAGTTCGCCACCGCCCGGGTCGGCATCATCCTGGTCAACGTCAACCCGGCCTACCGCACCCACGAGCTCGCCTACGCCGTCAACCAGTCGGGCCTGCGGCTGCTGATCGCGGCGAGCAGCTTCAAGTCCTCCGACTACCGCTCGATGGTCGAGCAGGTCCGCGACCAGTGCCCCGGCCTGGAGCGCGTGGTCTTCCTCGACACCGACGACTGGGCCGACCTGGTCGCTGCCGGGGCCGACGTGCCCGCTGAGGTGCTGGAGGAGCGGGCCGCGGCGCTGAGCCCGGACGATCCCATCAACATCCAGTACACCTCGGGCACGACCGGCTATCCCAAGGGCGCCACGCTGAGCCACCGCAACATCCTCAACAACGGCTTCTTCACCACCGAGACGATCGGGGTCACCCACGAGGACCGGTTGTGCATCCCGGTGCCGTTCTACCACTGCTTCGGCATGGTCATGGGCAACCTCGGCTGCTCCAGCCACGGCGCGACGATGGTGATCCCCGCGCCCGGGTTCGACCCGGCCACGACCTTGCAGACGGTGCAGGACGAGCGGTGCACGGTGCTCTACGGCGTACCGACGATGTTCATCGCCATGCAGCGTCTTCCCACCTTCGCCGACTACGACCTCACCAGCTTGCGCAGCGGCATCATGGCCGGCTCGATCTGCCCGATCGAGGTGATGCGTCACTGCATCGACGACATGCACATGAGCGGCGTCTCCATCGCCTACGGCATGACCGAGACCAGCCCGGTGTCGTGCCAGACCCGCGCCGACGACGACGTGGAGCGGCGCACCGAGACGATCGGGCGCGTGCACCCGCACGTCGAGATCAAGGTGGTCGACCCGGTGACGGGCGCGACGGTCGAGCGCGGGGAGACCGGAGAGTTCTGCACCAGGGGCTACTCGGTGATGCTCGGCTACTGGGAGGACGCCGCGAAGACGGCCGAGGCGATCGATGCCGACGGGTGGATGCACACCGGCGACCTCGCCGTGATGCGCGAGGACGGGTACTGCGCCATCGTGGGGCGCATCAAGGACATGGTGATCCGGGGCGGGGAGAACATCTATCCCCGCGAGATCGAGGAGTTCCTCCACACCCATCCCGACATCGAGGACGTCCAGGTCGTCGGCGTCCCCGACGAGCGCTACGGCGAGGAGCTCTGCGCCTGGGTGAAGCTCACCCGTGACGCTGCACCGTTGGACGCTGCCGCTGTGCGGGCCTTCGCCGAGGGCAGGCTGGCGCACTACAAGATCCCGCGCTACGTGCTGGTGGTCGAGGAGTTCCCGATGACGGTGACGGGCAAGGTGCGCAAGGTCGAGATGCGCGAGAAGAGCGCAGCCGAGCTGGGGCTCGCCGCCCAGGACGCCGGGGGTTGAGCCCTCGGCGCCGAGGGCTCAGCGGCCGAGGACGACCGGGATGCGGGTCGCTGACCCGTCAGAGCCACGCCAGGTCACCGAGCCGCCGTCGACCCGGCTGCCTCGGCGCTGGAGCGTCACGCGGAAGGTGGCGCTCTCTCCCGGAGCCAGCTCGAGGAAGGTCGGGAAGACGGTGACGTCCGCGCGGAACCCGCGGGTCGAGGCGGTGAACGTGGCCGGACGCGTGCCCACGTTGGTGACCTCGCGGCGGAACGTCGTGGTGGCACCGGTGAGCATCGCGGAGGGCGTGTTCAGCACCGACAGCTCTCCCTCGAGCCAGGAGCGGTAGTCGCGGGGCGCGATGAGGTAGGCCAGTCCGGGGGACCGTGCCGACTCGAGACGGACCCGGCCGGCGCCTGCGCTGAGGGCGGCGGCACCCTTTATCGGTGCTGCGGTGGTCACCAGCGACGACCGCACGTCCGCGGCCGTGCGGCCGGGACGGCTCAGCAGCGCTGCGGCTGCGCCGGCGGCGTAGGCGGCCGCGGCCGAGGTGCCGGTGACGAAGTCCCAGGCATCGACCCGGCCGGCCGGCACGGCGCCGAGCACACCGGTGCCCGGGGCGAGCACGTCGGGCTTGAGCACGCCGGTCCCGGGCTCGCCCGAAGGGGAGTACGGCGCCACCCGCGGGCGACGCTGGGCGATCCCGGTCGACTCGAGGGTGATCCGGGCGTCAGGGTGCTCGCCGATCCACGTCAGCAGGCGACGGGCCGGGCCGGAGTTGAGGTGCACGGTCGGCACGGCATGAGCATCGGCGTCGACCGAGCCGCGCCGCGCGTTGACCAGCACCATGGCGACACCGTCGGCCAGGGCGACGGCCTCGGACTTGTCCACGCGGCCCACCCGGCCGCGCTGGCAGACGACGACGGCGTCGACGACGCGGGCGGCGTCCAGGCTCCCGGGGGCGCAGACCCGCGCCTGGGCGAGGCTCGCGTCGGCAGCGGGCACGTCCTCGGCGAGCACGACCCGCGCAGGGCCGACCGTGCGCTGCGAGAGCATCGCGCCGTTGAGACGGGGGCCGTCGGGGAGGACGACCTGTCCGCGGCGTAGGTCGCCGATGGTCGCGCCGACCGTGGTGACCCACGGGCTGGGGTGGGCCAGCGAACGCGACATGTTGGTGTTGCCGGCTGCGGCAGTGACCACCACGCCCGCCTCGGTCGCACCGAGCAGGGCGTGCTCGACGGTGTCGAACTGCGCCGGTCCGCCGACCGAGAGGCTGAGCACGTCGACGCCGTCAGCGGTGGCCTGGTCGATGGCGGTGACCAGGTCGGCGGTCGCGCAGCCGTCGTCGCGGGGGTCGGGCGCGCTCCAGCAGGCCTTGTAGATCGCGAGCTGGGCCTCGGGGGCGACTCCGCTGTAGGTGCCGAGGTCCTCGTCGCCGAGTCGCACCGGGACGTCGGCATCGCCGGCGGCGATCGAGGCCATCTGGGTGCCGTGGCCGTCGGTGTCGCGCGGGGACAGGCTCGCCGCGGCGCGCACCCGGGACGAACCGAAGCCGTCGACGAACCAGTGCGCCCCGACGATCTTGCCGTTGCACTCCGAAGCGTCCCAGTCGGTGGCGGTGTCGCAGGCGCCGGAGAAGTCGCTCGACCGACCGCGGTGGCGGACCTGGGCGAACAGCGGGCTCTCCGGGGCGAGGCCCGTGTCGACCAGGCCGATCACGACCCCGGCGCCGCCACTCCCATGGCTGTCGCGCAAGGGGCCGCTTGCGGAGTCGAGGGTGCCGGTCAGGGGACGCACCGTGTTGCGCTCCACCGAGGCGACGTCCGGGGACGACTGCAGCAGCTCGACCTGGGCGTCGCTCAGCTCCACGGCGTAGCCGTTGAGAGCGGTGGTCCAGCGGTAGATCGGCTCGGGTGCTCCGAGGTCGGCCAGGCTCTCGTCCTGACGAGCCAGCAGCGGCACCTCGCGCAGCGCGCGGGGAAGGAAGCCGAGCTCGCCGGCGGTCCCCGGGCCGCGCAGGGTCACGAGGTAGAGGGAAGCGGAGTCGTCGGCCTGCGCGGCGCTGCCGCCGCCCGCTGCCAGAGATCCGGTCAGGGCCACCAGCAGGGCCAGGACCGGGGTCAGGCGCCGCAGGACGCTCGGCCGGTCGGGGGCAACGATCGGGCCGGAGCGGCGAGGTCGGTCGAGGCGCATGCGATATCTCCCTCCGGGGTCGAGGATCTGGTGAGGTGTGGGTGGGGGGCGGGTCGGTGGTGCGACCCGGAGCCTTCCATTGTGGCGCATCCGTCACCGCGACGACACCGATACTCCACAATCGCCCCTGGCGGCCGTGGGCCGAGCTCGGAAGACAACCCGGTATGTCAGCGCTCGACCGCCTTGCCGGCCACGCACCCTGAGCACGCCGACCGCCCGCCGACCGCCCGGGAACGTCCGACACGCGCCACTAGCCTGGCTCTCGTGCCTGCCCCACTCGTCGTCGGCTTCGACCTCGACATGACTCTCATCGACACCGCCCCCGGGATCCGGATGGTGCTCACCGCGCTCGGCGACGAGCTCGGCGTCGAGCTCCCGGTGGTCGAGATGACCGCTGCGCTGGGGCCGCCGCTCGAGGTGATGCTGGCGCCGTACCTGCCGGCCGAGCAGGTCGGCCCGGCCGGCGACCGCTTCCGCGAGCTCTACCCCGACCGCGCCATCACGTCGGTGCCGCTGCTGCCCGGCGCCGCGGAGGCGATCGCCTGCGTGCGTGAGCTGGGCGGGCGCGTGCTCGTCGTCACCGGCAAGTACGCCCCCAACGCCCGGCTGCACCTCGATCACCTCGGCCTGGAGGTCGACGTCCTCGAGGGATGGGTCTGGGGTGTCGGCAAGGCCGACGTGCTGCGTCGAGAGGGTGCCGTCGCCTACGTCGGCGACCACGTCCACGACGTCGAGGGCGCCCGCGCCGCCGGGGTCACCAGCGTCTCGGTGCTCACCGGCGGCTGCTCGCGCGAGGAGCTGCTGAGCGCCGGGACGGACGCCGTCCTCGACGACCTGCACCAATTCCCGTCGTGGTTGGGCGCCCGGCAGGGTTAGGGTGCTCTCCGTCGCCCGGCCCGGTCCTCGGTCCGGGCCTCGTCGAGAAAGGGCAAGCGCGGTGCCGAGTGGCAAGGTGAAGTGGTTCGACCCGGCAAAGGGTTTCGGGTTCCTCTCCCAGGAGGACGGCCCCGACGTCTACGTGCACTCCGACGCGTTGCCCGAGGGTGCAGGGGCCATCAAGCCCGGCACCCGGGTGGAGTTCGGGATCGCCCAGGGCCAGCGCGGTGAGCAGGCCCTCCAGGTCCGCGTGCTCGACGCCCCGGCGTCGGTCTCGCGCAACCAGTCGCGCGCGCGCCGCAAGTCGCCCGAGGAGATGACCACGATCGTCGAGGACCTCATCCGCCTGCTCGACTCCGTGGGCGAGTCCTACCGCCGCGGACACCACCCCGACGCCAAGCAAGCCAAGCCGGCGGCGAAGGTCCTCCGGGCCCTCGCCGACGAGCTCGAGCTCTGACGCTGCCCTGCCGCGACCCCGGAGGTCGAGCCGGGGGAGCGCTAGCGTCTCGCGCCCTCGCCCGGGGGCTCGGGCGGCTCAACCTCCGGTGGCGCTTGCGGTCAGCCTCGGACGGGCCGGCGGGGGATCCGTCGCGCCCGGGGTCGGGAGGAGAGGACGAAGACCGTCCAGGCCGCCAGGACGGCGAAACCGACCAGGAGGCCCAGCCGCGGCGCCTGGGGCAGGGCGATGCCGACGAACCCGCCGACCACCCAGGCGAGCTGGAGCGTCGTGTCGCTACGGGCGAAGGCGCTGGCCTGCACGTGGACCGGGACGCCGCTCTGGATCGTGGAGTCGAGCGAGAGCTTGGCCAGCGACTGCGCCAACCCGGCCACCAGCCCGATCCCGGCGAGCGCGAAGACGCCGTAGAAGAGAGCGCACAGCAGCACCATGACCGCGTCTGCCAGGAGTGCGGCCATCACCGTCACCGCTGGGTTGATCTGCTTGAGGACCGAGGCGAGGAAGATGCCGATCGTGTTGCCCAGGCCGGCGCCCCCGATCACGATGGCGAGCAGCAGTGCTTCCTTGCCCTCGAACCCCGGCAGCGGGTGGTCGCGCAGCAGGAACGCCATGTACATCGTCAAGAAGCCCGACAGCCAGCGCGGGCCGCAGTTGGCGCGTAGGGCGAAGGCCACCGCCGGTGGGATGTTGGTGCCGCGCCGCGCGGCGTCGTCGGGGTCGCTGCGCAGGCTGACCTGCTGCTCGCCCTCGGTGGCGTCGACCTTCGAGGGCAGCAGGATCGCGGCCACCGTGCCGACCACGAACACGAGGAACGCGAAGCGCAGGGACCACTCGGCACCGAGGTAGGCAGCGCCACCGGCGATCGGTGCGGCGAGGGCGCCACCGACCACCCCTGCGAGGGACACCCGTCCATTGGCTTTCACGAGGGTGAAGTCGGCCGGCAGCAGCCGGGGCACCGCCGCGGCCCGGGTGACGCCGTAGGCCTTCGACGACACCAGCACCCCGAGTGCGGCGGGGTAGAGCAGGGCCGAGTCGTCGGCCACTGCGCTGGCCAGGACCCAGCAGAGGAACGCCCGGATCGCGAACGTCGCCCCGATGGCCCAGCGGCGCCCGTGGTTGAAGCGGTCCAGGAAGGGTCCGATCAGCGGCGCGACGATGGCGAACGGGAGCATGGTCAGCCCCAGGAACAGCGCGACCTGCCCCCGCGCCTCGCTGGTCGCCCCGGCAAAGAAGACAGTGGTGGCCAAGGAGATCGCCACCGCCGCGTCGCCGGCGGCGTTGGCAGCGTGGAGGTAGATCAGGCGGTGCAGGCCGGAGGCGCGCGCACCCTCGGCGTGCGCGGCGCGCTGCGCCTGGCGCACGGTGTAGCCGCCGAAACGCCCGGTGGCTCGCGCCGCCCCGCGCACTCCGCGAGCGGTGGCCTTCGCGCTCGTGCCGAGTCCGGTGCCGAGCCCGTGGCCGACCGCGCGAGCGCGCTGTCCCGACGTACGACGGGGCCGCTGCGCGGTGTCGTCCTGGGGTCCCGGACCGCCCGCGAGCGGCCCCTGGTCACGGAGGGTCGGCGGCTCGTCCTGGTAGTCGGCCGGCCCCGGCGGAGGCGCGTTGTCGTGCGGGCCGGGACTCATGTCTCCATCCTGCCTCTTCGCGCCACGCCGACGCGCTCCCGACACGAGGGACCTGCCCCGACCTGACAGGTCGGTCCTCGATGAGTCATGCTTCTGCGGTGACCACGCTCGAGCGCCTTCAGCCCGACGCCGTCGCTGCGGCGGCCGTCGACGTGGCGCGCGCTGCCCTGCTCGAAGAGGTCGACACCGCTCAGGTCGGTGACCACCTCGGTGTCGAGGCCGAGGGCGAGCGCGTCGTCACCCATCTCTTCGCCTGTGGCCTCGCCGGCTACCGCGGATGGCGCTGGGCCGTCACGGTGGCCCGCGCCTCGCGCCAGAAGAAGGTCACGATCGGTGAGATCGTGCTCCTCCCGGGCGCGGAGGCGATCGTCGCCCCGCAGTGGGTGCCCTACCGCGAGCGCATCCAGCCCGGCGACCTCTCGCCCGGCGACCTGCTGCCGGTCGACGACGACGACCCGCGCCTGGTGCCGACGTACTCCTTCGGTGACGACCCGCTCGACGCCGACGACAAGGCCCAGGTCCGCCGCGTGGCCAAGGACCTCGGGCTCGGCCGCGTGCGCGTGCTCTCGCCCGAGGGTCGCGATGCTGCCGCCGAGCGCTGGTACGACGGCGACGGCGGCCCCGACTCCGCTATCGCCCAGGCCGCGCCCGACGCATGCTGGTCGTGCGGCTTCATGATCCGCCTGGCCGGCCCCCTGGCAGACACGTTCGGTGTCTGCGCCAACGGCGACGCCAACGACGACGGTCGCGTGGTGGCCTTCCAGCACGGCTGCGGCGCGCACTCCGAGGTGCGACTGGCCAAGCGTCACGAGCCCCAGCCGCTGCCCGATCACGTGTTCGACACGCTCGAGGGCGAAGAGATCACCAAGCTCTAGGGGCTCTGCCTCGCCCGGCGGCTCACCGCGGGGGAGCGGCAGGGCTCCCGGCGGAACCTTCGGCGGCACGACGCTGTCGGGCCGCTCGATGACGCCGGCAGTACTCCAGGCCGAGCAGTCCGAGGCCCACCCCGGCCAGGCACGTCCACAGCCACCAGGTGTGGCCGTCGTCGGAGAGCCGTCCGTAGAACGGCAGCAGGGCGAGGAAGCCGAGGAAGAAGAGCCCGGTGCCGATCTCGACCGTGCGGACGCCATCGACGTCCAGCGGCTCGACGTCGGCGATGACGTAGGTCTTGTTGCGGAACTCGTGCTGCATCGGCTGCTCGTCGCTGAACTCCACGGTCCCAGGGTAGCCCGCGCCTCGCCCGTCCGGCGCCGGGCGGATCAGGAGCCGTGCGCGAGCGTCCCCCGAACCGGGAATACTTAGCAAGGGTAATGACTTATGCTCACGACATGCCTACCGTCGAGAGAGCCTCCCGTACCGATGCCGGCCTCGCCTCCGAGCTCCGGCTCTCGGTCATGCGCCTGCGGCGCCGGCTCGCCCTCGAGCGGCATCCCGACAACGAGCTGAGCCTCAACGCGATGGCCGTCCTCGGCGCGCTCTACCGGCAGGGCGACCTCACCCCCGGGGAGCTCGCCACCCGCGAACGGGTGCAGCCGCCGAGCATGACGCGCACGGTCAAGTGCCTCGAGAAGGACGGGTACGTCGTACGGCGTCCCCACGAGACCGATCGGCGCCAGGTGTGGGTCTCGCTCACCGAGCGTGGTCGCACCACGGTGCTGGCCGACCGTCGCCGCCGCGATGCGTGGCTGGCCCGACGGATGGCCGAGCTCAGCCCTGCCGAACGCGCCGTCCTGCGTCAGGCGGCCCCGATCCTGGAGAGATTGAGCACGAGTTGACACCGTCACGCACGACACGACCGCAACCGCTTCCCCCGGGCGTGGGGTGGTCATGAGTCCCACGTTCCGCTCCCTGCACAACGCCAACTACCGCCGCTACGCCGCGGGCAACCTGGTGTCGAACGTCGGCACCTGGATGCAGCGGGTCGCACAGGACTGGCTGGTCCTGCTGCTGACCGCCAACAGCGCCGCCGCCATCGGCATCACGACCGGTCTGCAGTTCCTGCCGATCCTGCTGCTCTCGCCGTTCGCGGGCCTGGTCGCCGACCGCATCCCCAAGCGCCGGCTCCTGCAGATGACCAACGTCGGCATGGCGGCACCTGCTCTCGTGCTCGGCCTCCTCGCGGTGACCGGCACCGTGCAGACCTGGCACGTCTACGTGCTCGCCTTCGTCCTCGGCATCTCCTCGGCGTTCGACGCACCGGCCCGTCAGTCCTTCGTGTCGGAGGTCGTCGATCCCGACGACCTCACCAACGCGGTGGGGCTCAACTCGGCCAGCTTCAACGTCGCGCGGATCGTGGGCCCGGCGGTGGCCGGTCTCTCGATCGCGCTCCTCGGAGGCGGCATCACCGCGACCGGCTGGGTCATCGTGGCCAACGCCCTGAGCTACGCCGCGCCGATCCTCACCCTGGCCAGCCTCGACGGCAGTCGGCTCCGCTCGCCGGCGCTGGTGGCCCGCGGCCCGGGTCAGATCCTGGCCGGTCTCGCCTACGTGCGCGGCCGCCCCGACCTGCTCCTCATGCTGGCCACGGTCTTCTTCGCCGGCACGTTCGGGCTCAACTTCCAGATGACCTCGGCCCTGATGGCCACCGAGGTCTTCGACAAGGGCCCCACCGCCTACGGACTGCTCGGCACCTTCTTGGCGATCGGCTCGCTGACCGGGTCGCTGATGGCGGCCGGACGGGTCCGGGTGCGTCACCGCCAGGTGATCGGTGCGGCGATCGCCTTCGGCACCCTCGAGATCATCGCCGGGCTCGCGCCGACCTACCTCACCTTCGCGCTGCTGTGCCCCTTGCTCGGCCTCGCGGCGCTGACGATGATCACCGGTGCCAACACCTTCATGCAGCTGCACACCGACCCCGGCATGCGGGGGCGGGTCATGGCGCTCTACCTCATGGTCTTCATGGGCGGTACGCCGGTGGGCTCGCCCCTGATCGGCTGGGTGGGGGAGGCCTTCGGCGCCCGCTGGACCTTGCTCTTCGGGGGTGCGATGACCGTCCTCGGCGTCACCGTCGCAGCCCTGGTCTACCTGCGCGTCGGCCACCACCACATCACCGTGTGGGAGCGTCGGGCCCGGCTCCGGGAGTCCGCCGAGGCCGGCTCGAGCAGGACCGGTGCCGACGCCGCCGCGTGATTTTGTCCCTGGGGCCGGCGGCCGGTAGCCTCGGTCCTCGTGCCTGGCAGATCCAGGCACTGACGCGTGCCCGGAACTCAGGCACTCATTCCACAGGCACGATGCACGAAGCTCGACCTCGTGCCCGGCAGAGCGCTGGGTACTGAAAGTAACCGAAAGGGAACCGCCAGGTGCCCACCATTCAGCAGTTGGTCCGCAAGGGCCGTCAGGACAAGGTGTCCAAGAACAAGACGCCTGCCCTCAAGGGCTCGCCTCAGCGTCGCGGTGTCTGCACCCGCGTCTACACCACCACCCCGAAGAAGCCGAACTCCGCTCTCCGCAAGGTCGCCCGCGTGCGCCTGTCGAGTGGCGTCGAGGTCACCGCTTACATCCCGGGTGTCGGTCACAACCTTCAGGAGCACTCCATCGTGCTCGTGCGCGGCGGCCGGGTGAAGGACCTCCCCGGTGTCCGTTACAAGATCATTCGCGGCTCCCTCGACACCCAGGGTGTCAAGAACCGCAAGCAGGCGCGCAGCCGTTACGGCGCCAAGAAGGAGAAGAGCTAATGCCCCGCAAGGGTCCGGCCCCCAAGCGGCCGATCGACATCGACCCGGTCTACGGGTCGCAGCTGGTCTCGCAGCTCGTCTCCAAGGTGCTGCAGGACGGCAAGAAGCAGGTTGCCCAGCGCATCGTCTACACCGCTCTCGAGGGCTGCCGCGAGAAGAACGGCACCGACCCCGTCGTCACGCTCAAGCGTGCGCTGGAGAACGTCAAGCCGGCCATCGAGGTCAAGTCCCGCCGCGTCGGTGGCGCGACCTACCAGGTCCCGATCGAGGTCAAGGGCACGCGCGGCACCACGCTCGCGCTGCGCTGGCTCGTCGGCTACGCCGCCGACCGTCGTGAGAAGACCATGCACGAGCGCCTCATGAACGAGATCCTCGACGCCTCCAACGGCCTCGGTGCCGCGGTGAAGAAGCGTGAGGACACCCACAAGATGGCCGAGTCCAACAAGGCCTTCGCGCACTACCGCTGGTGATGACGTTGCGGGGCCCGGTTCGCCGGTGCGCCCTCACGGCGTGCACCCGCGGGCCCCGCACTCACACCCCTCGAACTTCCACTCCTATCTAAGGAACGCTGACAACAGTGGCTGTCAACATCACGACCGACCTCAACGTCGTCCGCAACATCGGCATCATGGCTCACATCGATGCCGGCAAGACCACCACCACCGAGCGCATCCTCTTCTACACCGGCATCAGCTACAAGATCGGTGAGGTCCACGACGGCGCCGCCACGATGGACTGGATGGAGCAGGAGCAGGAGCGCGGCATCACGATCACGTCCGCCGCGACGACCTGCTGGTGGAAGGACCACCAGATCAACATCATCGACACCCCCGGGCACGTCGACTTCACCGCCGAGGTCGAGCGCTCGCTGCGCGTCCTCGACGGCGCGGTCGCGGTCTTCGACGGTGTCGCCGGTGTCGAGCCCCAGACCATGACCGTGTGGCGCCAGGCCAACAAGTACTCCGTGCCGCGCATGTGCTTCGTCAACAAGCTCGACCGCACCGGTGCCGACTTCTTCCGCTGCGTCGACATGATGGTCGAGCGCCTCAACTCCACCCCGCTGGTCCTCCAGCTGCCGATCGGTGCCGAGTCCGACTTCCTCGGTGTCGTCGACCTCGTCGGCATGCGCGCCCTCGTGTGGCGCGGCGAGACCGCGATCGGTGAGGACTACGAGGTCGAGGAGATCCCGGCCGACCTGGCCGAGCAGGCCGCCGAGTACCGCGAGAAGCTCCTCGAGACGCTCAGCGACGCCGACGACCAGATCATGGAGAAGTTCCTCGAGGAGGGCGAGTTCACCGTCGAGGAGCTCGAGGCCGCGATCCGTCGCGCCACGCTCGCCGACAAGCTCAACCCGGTCCTCTGCGGCACCGCGTTCAAGAACAAGGGCGTCCAGCCCCTGCTCGACGCCGTCGTCAAGTACCTCCCCTCGCCGCTCGACATCGACGCGATCATCGGTCACGACCCGCGCGACGAGGAGAAGGAGATCCGGCGCCTGCCCTCCGACGACGAGCCGTTCTCGGGTCTGGCCTACAAGATCGCCACCGACCCGCACCTCGGCAAGCTGATCTACGTCCGCGTCTACTCGGGCAAGCTCGAGGCCGGCTCGACCGTGGTCAACTCGGTCAACGGTCGCAAGGAGCGGATCGGCAAGGTCTACCAGATGCACGCCAACAAGCGTGAGGAGATCGCGTCGGTCGGCGCCGGGCAGATCGTGGCCGTCATGGGTCTGAAGGACACCAAGACCGGTCACACGCTGTCCGACCCCCAGAACCAGGTCATCCTCGAGTCGATGACCTTCCCGGCCCCGGTGATCGAGGTCGCCATCGAGCCGAAGACCAAGAGCGACCAGGAGAAGCTCGGAACCGCCATCCAGCGGCTCTCCGACGAGGACCCGACGTTCACCGTCAAGGCGGACGAAGAGACCGGCCAGACGATCATCGCCGGCATGGGCGAGCTCCACCTCGAGATCCTCGTCGACCGGATGAAGCGCGAGTTCCGCGTCGAGGCCACCGTCGGCAAGCCGCAGGTCGCCTACCGCGAGACGCTGCGCAAGGAGGTCACCAAGCACTCCTACACCCACAAGAAGCAGACCGGTGGTTCGGGTCAGTTCGCCAAGGTCGTCATCGACCTCGGCCCCAACATCGACCCCGAGACCGGTGTCGGCGCCGGCTACGAGTTCGTCAACGCGACGTCCGGTGGCCGCGTGCCCAAGGAGTACATCCCGTCGGTCGACCAGGGTGGCCAGGAGGCCATGGAGTTCGGCGTCCTTGCCGGCTACCCGATGGTCGACGTGAAGTTCACGCTCGAGGACGGCGCCTACCACGACGTCGACTCCTCGGAGCTCGCCTTCAAGATCGCCGGCAACCAGGCCTTCAAGGAGGCCGCCCGCATGGCGAAGCCGGTCCTGCTCGAGCCGATGTTCGCCGTCGAGGTGACTACCCCGGAGAGCTTCCTCGGCACCGTGATCGGCGACATCAACAGCCGACGGGGCCAGATCCAGGCGCAGGAAGAGCGTCACGGTGACATGGTCATCGAGGCCCTTGTGCCGCTGTCAGAGATGTTCGGGTACGTTGGCGACCTGAGGTCCAAGACCTCTGGCCAGGCTTCGTACTCGATGGAGTTCGACTCGTACGCCGAGGTTCCCACGAACATCGCCGACGAGATCATCAAGAAGGTTCGTGGCGAGTGACCAACCCGGTCACCCGCTACGCGCCCTCGGCGCACCACCCCACCCGTACGAGTCAAGTACCAACCACACCAGGAGGAGCCCACAGTGGCTAAGGCGAAGTTCGAGCGGACCAAGCCGCACGTCAACATCGGCACGATCGGTCACATCGACCACGGCAAGACGACCTTGACCGCGGCGATCACCAAGGTGCTGCACGACAAGTACCCGGACCTCAACGCTGCTTCGGCGTTCGATGAGATCGACAAGGCTCCTGAGGAGCGTCAGCGCGGCATCACGATCTCGATCGCGCACGTCGAGTACCAGACCGAGGCGCGCCACTACGCGCACGTCGACTGCCCGGGTCACGCGGACTACATCAAGAACATGATCACCGGTGCTGCGCAGATGGACGGCGCGATCCTGGTGGTTGCTGCCACCGACGGCCCGATGCCGCAGACCAAGGAGCACGTGCTCCTGGCCCGCCAGGTCGGCGTCCCGGCGATCGTCGTCGCGCTCAACAAGTGCGACATGGTCGACGACGAGGAGCTCATCGAGCTCGTCGAGATGGAGGTGCGCGAGCTCCTCTCCGACTACGAGTTCGACGGCGACAACATCCCCGTCGTGCGCGTGGCTGCCTTCCCGGCGCTCCAGGGCGACGAGAAGTGGGGCGAGTCGATCATCGAGCTGATGAACGCTGTCGACGAGGCCATCCCGACCCCGGCGCGTGAGACCGACAAGCCGTTCCTCATGCCCGTCGAGGACGTCTTCACGATCACCGGTCGTGGCACCGTCATCACCGGTCGCATCGAGCGCGGCATCGTCAAGGTCAACGAGGAGGTCGAGATCATCGGCATCCGCGAGACCGCTCAGAAGTCGACCGTCACCGGCGTCGAGATGTTCCGCAAGCTGCTCGACGAGGGTCAGGCCGGCGAGAACGTCGGGCTGCTGCTCCGTGGCACCAAGCGCGAGGACATCGAGCGCGGCATGGTCGTCATCAAGCCGGGCACCACGACCCCGCACACCAACTTCGAGGCGTCCGTCTACATCCTCTCGAAGGACGAGGGCGGCCGTCACACGCCGTTCTTCAACAACTACCGCCCGCAGTTCTACTTCCGTACGACGGACGTGACCGGCGTCGTGACCCTCCCCGAGGGCACCGAGATGGTCATGCCCGGCGACAACACGGAGATGTCGGTGGAGCTGATCCAGCCCATCGCCATGGACGAGGGCCTGCGTTTCGCGATCCGTGAGGGTGGCCGCACCGTCGGCGCCGGCCGGGTCACCAAGATCACCAAGTGATCCTCTGACGGGTCGACCACCTCGGTCGTCGTACCCGTCGCCATGTCGGCCCCGCACCCACCAGGGTGCGGGGCCTTCGTGTTGCCCCTACCAGTGAGATGATCAGGACATGAGCGAGCAGACGCCCGGCCCCTCCGGCCCCTACGACGGCTACCAGGCCGGCACCCCCGGCCAGCCCGGGTCGCCCTACGGCGCACCGTCGCCCTACGGCGCGTACGGCGGTCAGATCGTGCCCGAGCACCCGCAGGCCACGACCGTGCTGGTGCTCGGCATCGTGAGCCTGTTCTTCCCGCTCCTCGGGCCGGTCCCGTGGGTCATGGGTGGCCGAGCCCGGCGCGAGATCCAGGAGTCCGGCGGTCGGCTCGGCGGGCTCCAGTCGGTCACCATCGGCTGGGTGCTGGGCATCGTGATGACGATCATGACGGCCCTGATGGCGCTGATGATGCTGGCGATGTTGCTCTTCATCGTCGGTACGTTCAGCCTCGGCTCCTGACGGCGATGGTCTACTCCCCACCTGCCCGTCCGCACCACAAGGTCACCGAGGACGGACGCCGTCTCGCCGAGGTCCTGACCTACTCGCGCCGCGGCAGTCGGCTCAACACGCGCCAGGCCGATGCCTGGGAAGCCCACCACGAGGCGTGGGTCGTGCCCGAGGAGAGCGTCGATGACCCCGGCTTCACCTGGGCCGAGCACTTCGGACGCGAGGCACCCCTCGCGGTCGAGATCGGCTCGGGGATCGGCGAGGCGACGGTCGCCCTCGCGGCCTCGCGGCCCGACGTCAACGTCCTGGCCTTCGAGGTCTGGCGGCCCGGTGTCGCCGAGACACTGCACCGGCTCGCCGCCGCCGGCATCGACAACGTGCGCCTGTGCTCCGTCGACGCGGTCTGGTCCCTCGAGCACCTGCTGGGGCCCGAGAGCATCAGCGAGCTGTGGTCCTTCTTCCCCGACCCGTGGCGCAAGGCCCGCCACCACAAGCGACGGCTGGTCACCCCGGCCTTCGCCGCGCTTGCGGCGAGTCGGTTGCTCCCGGGCGCGACCTGGCGTCTGGCCACCGACTGGGCGGAGTATGCCGAGCAGATGATCGAGGTGCTCGACGCGGAGGCAGAGCTGACCGGCGGGGTCGTCGAGCGGTGGGACGAGCGACCGGTGACCAAGTTCGAGCGGCGCGGACACGCCGCCGAGCGCACCATCACCGACCTGGCCTACCGGCGCGTCTGACCCCCGAGCTCGGGCAGCACCCTGCGGGGCTGTGGCCGGGATCTCCCCGGCCTCGCCTCGGTGATCGGCTGCCGGGCTCGTTAGGCTCCTCGGCGTGAGCAACCGCCCCGGACACGACTTCGGCAAGCCCATCAGCAACCTCGAGGCCAAGCGCGCCCTGGCGGCCGAGGTCGCCTCGCGGGCAGTCGCCGGCGAGGTGATCGGCGCGGGCTCGGGCTCCTCGTCGTACCTGACGCTGCTGGCGCTCGCCGAGCTGCCGTTCGCGGCGAGCCTGACGGTGGTGCCGACCTCCTTGGAGATGGAGCTCGCCGCCCAGGCCAACGGTCTCCGCGTGCAGCGGATGCCGCAAGGCCCCCTCGACTGGTGCTTCGACGGCGCCGACGAGGTCGACGGTGAGCAGCGGATGATCAAGGGCCGCGGCGGCGCCCTGCACCGCGAGCACCATGTCTTCGCCGCCGCCCGCAGGCGTTTCATCGTGGCCGACGAGTCCAAGAGCGTGACCCGGCTGGGCGAGAAGTTCGCCGTGCCGGTCGAGGTCGACCCCGACCTCCTGCTCGTCGCCTTCGATGCGATCGAGGCGATGGCTCACGTCGACGACGTGGTCCTGCGCCCGGCCGAGGGCAAGGACGGCCCGGTCATCACCGAGGGCGGCAAGGTGATCCTGGACGTGCGGACCACCTCCCTGGACGCCGCCGAGTCCGCTGCGCTGCTCCGCGCGCCCGGGGTCTGCTGCACCGGCGTGTTCGAGGGCCTGGACTTCGAACGCATCCTGGCCTGACCCCGCGCCGGCGAGAGACCTGCTCAGCCGCGCGTGAGGCGAGCCCGGGTCTCGGCCTGACGCCGGAGCCGCGCCAGGTCGCGCTCGCGACGAGCAGCGCTCACCGCAGCGAGGAAGTCCTCGGGACGGGTGAGCGGCGGCGGCGGGGGAGCGACGTGCTCGCTCGACGCGCTCGGCGAGCCGGGCGCCGACGGTCTCGCGGGAGACCGGGTCGAGCGACGGCAGCCGCTGGAGGTACTGCCGGACGCCGAGGGCGAGACCGGGCGGCAGCGCGGTCAGGTCGGCGGCAGAGGCCCAGCCGGCCAGGTGTGGCGGCATCGACGCCGGCGCCGGCAGGGCCAGGCGCACGCGAGCCCGGACGACGTAGGTGCCCGCGGCGTAGTCGGCCAGGCGCTTGCCGCGGCTGCTCACCAGCATCGACAAGAACGCCGGCACGCCGAAGAACAGGTAGATCTCGACGAAGCCGATCAGCGCGCGGATCAGCGCGTGCTGGAAGGTGATGGGGCCGGCGTCCTCGCGCACGGTCCGGAGGCCGACGGCCATCTTGCCGAGCGACCGGCCACGGGTGAGCGTCTCCCAGGTGGTCGGGAAGACCACGAAGACCAGCACCGAGACGCTGATGAAGGCCACCGTGGCCAGTGCCTCGTCGGTGTTGATCGCGGCCACGCTGAAGACGA
The DNA here is from genome assembly GCA_963760515.1 of uncultured Actinomycetota bacterium. Classification (GTDB taxonomy): domain Bacteria; phylum Actinomycetota; class Actinomycetes; order Propionibacteriales; family Nocardioidaceae; genus Nocardioides. The sequence continues at coordinate 427,888 of CAVXDL010000006.1, read as the reverse complement.
TCACCGCCACGACCAGCAGCACCGCGGTGACCACGAGGTCGATCAGGCCCGAGACCAGGCGGAGGCCCAGGCTCGCTGCCGGCAGGTCGAGCGCGACCGCCTCGCCGGTGACGAGGTCGTCGCTGGTCAGGGTGGCGAACTCGGGAGTGGACATCGGCGTCAGCCTACGACTCCGGGTGCCCGTAGCCTGTGGCCGTGGACCTGGACGCCTTCGTGCTCGCTCACCAGCACGAGTGGTCGCGACTCGAGGCGCTCGCCTCGCGCCGCCGGCTCACCGGCGCCGAGAGCGACGAGCTGGTGGAGCGTTACCAGCAGGTCGCCACGCACCTCTCCGTCGTGCGCACCTCCGCCCCCGATGGCGCCCTGATCGCCCATCTCTCCTCGGTCCTGGCCCGCGCTCGGATCCGACTGGTCGGCACCCGCACCGGCTCGTGGCGCAGCGTCGGTGACTTCTTCACCACGCGCTTCCCGGCCGCGCTCTACCGGTTGCGCTGGTGGTGGCTCGGCACCCTCGTCGCCAACGTCGTGGTCACCGCGGTCATCATGCTGTGGTTGCTGGGCCACCCGGTCGTCGAGCAGAGCCTCCTCTCGCCCGAGGAGGTCGATGCGCTGGTCAACAACGACTTCGAGGGCTACTACAGCGAGTACGCCGCCAGCCACTTCGCCGCCCAGGTCTGGGTCAACAACGCCTGGGTCGCGGCGCGCTGCATCGCCCTCGGCGTGCTGGGGCTGCCGGTGGTGTTCCTGCTGTTCACCAACGTGCTCAACCTCGGGGTGATCGGGTCGGTGATGATCAACAACGACCGCGGCAGCCTCTTCTGGGGGCTGATCCTCCCGCACGGACTGCTCGAGCTCACCGCCGTCTTCGTGGCCGGCGGCGTGGGGCTACGCCTCTTCTGGTCGTGGATCGAGCCCGGCCAGCTCAGCCGGGCGGCCTCGATGGCGCGCGAGGGTCGCACCGCGATCACGGTCTCCCTCGGCCTGGTCGTCGTGCTGTTCGTCAGCGGCTTGATCGAGGGGTTCGTGACGCCCTCGCCGCTGCCGACCTGGGCGCGGATCAGCATCGGCGTCCTGGCCGAGGCCGTCTTCTTCGCCTACGTCTTCGTGCTCGGTCGCCGCGCCGTCGAGCGCGGTGCCACCGGCGACCTCAGCGCCGACCTCCTCGAGGACACCGTCGCCACCCAGGCCTGACTGCGCGCCGTGCTTCGCCACTCAGAGAAGTCCGCGGGCCTTGAGCGAGAGGTAGTGGTCGGCGAGGGCCGGGGGGAGCTGCTCGGCGTCGACGTCGAGCACGTCGACGCCGAGGCGGGTCAGCAGGGCCGAGGTGCGCAGGCGGCGGCCCTGGGCCTGCTCGGCGGCGGCCGCGCCGTAGACCTCGTCGACGTCGCTGCGCGCTCGGGCCAGCCGGTCCAGCTCAGGATCGCGCACCGAGGCCAGCACCACTCGGTGGTGACGGGTGAGGGCAGGCAGGACGTGGAGGAGCCCGTGCTCGATGACCGAGGGTTCGAGCGGGGTCAGCAGGACGACGAGGGCGCGCTGTCGGCCCAGGCCCTGCACCGCAGCGGCCAGGACGTCCCAGTCGGCCTCGACGATCTCGGGCTCCAGGTCAGCCATCACGTCGGAGAGGCGGGCGGTCACGTCGCCGTGACCGCCGGCGCGCAGGCGTGCGCGCACCCGACGATCGCCGGCCACGACGTCGATCCGGTCGCCGGCGCGGGAGGCGAGGGCGGAGAGGAGCAGGGCGGCGTCCATGGCCGAGTCCAGCCGGGGCACGTCGTCGACCCGACCGGCTGAGGCGCGGGAGGTGTCGAGCACGATGACCACGCGTCGGTCCCGCTCGGGCTGCCAGGTGCGCACGACGACGTTCGAGGTGCGCGCGGAGGCGCGCCAGTCGATCGCGCGGACGTCGTCACCACGCACGTACTCCCGCAGCGAGTCGAACTCCGTGCCCTGGCCGCGCACGCGCACGGCCGAGCGGCCGTCGAGGTCGCGCAGGCGTGCGAGGCGGGAGGGCAGGTGCTTGCGGGAGTCGAACGGCGGCAGGGAGCGCACCGAGCCGGCGACGGCGCTGGTGGACTGGCGAGCGGCGAGACCCAGGGGTCCGTGCAGGCGCACGGTGACGCCCAGGGCGCGCAGGTCGCCGCGTCGGCGGGGGAGCAGTGCGGTGACCAGGGAGGCCTGGTCACCGGCAGCGATCGAGATCCGGTGGCGGTTGTGGAGGGCCCCGGCGCTCGGCTGCCAGGCGTCGCGGACGATGCCGCGCACCCGGCGTGCCGACTCGTTGCGCGCGAGCAGGGTGGTCGCCGCCTCGGTGCCGGTGCGCACCGAGGGGGTGGGGCGACGGGTGAGCTGCAGCGAGGAGGGGCGTGGCGCAAGGGCGACGTCGAGGGCGACGAGCAGCAGCACCAGCAGCAGCCAGAGCCAGACCGTGCTCGACGTCGGGCGCAGGACCACCGGGACCATCCCGAGCAGCAGCAGCAGCGGGACCCGCCCGGTGATGGCCATCAGAGCCCGCTCTCGCTCACCGCGGCACCGCCACCGACCCGACGGCCGAGGCGAGGACCTGGTGGATGTCGGCCCCCTCGAGCTCGGCCTCGGTGCGCAGCCCGAGGCGGTGGGCCAGCGTGGCGTGGGCCAGGGCCTTGACGTCGTCGGGGGTCACGAAGTCACGCCCGGCGAGCCACGCCCAGGCCCGTGCGGCCCGGAGCAGCGCAGTCGCCCCACGCGGGCTCGCGCCCAGCGACAACGACGGCGAGGCCCGGGTCGCGCGAGCGATGTCGACGATGTAGGCCGCGATCTCGGGAGCGACCTGCACCTGCTGCACGGCGCGCCGACCGGCCTCGATGTCGTCCGCGCTCGCGACCGGGCGTACGCCGGCACCGGCGACGTCGCGGGGGTCGAAGCCGGCCGCGTGCCGGGCCAGGATCTCCAGCTCCTGGGCGCGCTCGGGGATCGGGAGCACCACCTTGAGCAGGAAGCGGTCGAGCTGGGCCTCGGGCAGGGGATAGGTGCCTTCGTACTCGACGGGGTTCTGCGTGGCGGCGACGAGGAACGGCGTCGGCAGCGTGTGGCTGGTCCCGTCGACCGAGACCTGCCCCTCCTCCATCGCCTCCAGCAGCGCCGACTGCGTCTTGGGGGGCGTCCGGTTGATCTCGTCGGCGAGCAGCAGGTTGGTGAAGACCGGCCCGGGGCGGAAGCTGAGCTCGCCGGCGTGGGAGTCGATCACCATCGAGCCGGTGATGTCGCCCGGCATCAGGTCGGGGGTGAACTGCACCCGCCGGGTCTCCACCGACAGCGCTGCCGCGAGCGTGCGCACGAGCAGCGTCTTGGCCGTGCCCGGCACTCCCTCCATCAGGACGTGGCCGCCGCAGAGCAGGGCGACGAGCAAGCCGGACACGGCGGCGTCCTGGCCGACGACGGCCTTGGCGACCTCGTGACGGACCGCGACCAGCCGCTGGCGCGGGTCGCTCGCGGTTCCGGCTTCGGCGGGTTCGTGCAGGGGGGCGTCGGTCATGACCGGCGTACCTCTTCCTCGAGTGCGGCCACGTCGGTGGCCAGGGTGATCAGGGCTCGGTCGGAGTCGGGGGCAGGAGCATCGTCGCCCAGCAGGGCTGCGACCTCGGTGGTCGGGCGGCCCACGTGCCGGGCCACGGCGGCCACCACGGTCGGCTGGTCGGCGCCCGCGTCCAGACGTAGGCGCGACGCCGAGCGCTCCCGGGCTGCTCGTCGCAGGGCTGCTGCGGCGTGGGCGCGGTCGCCGGCGTGCCGGTAGAGGCGTCCGCGGCTGAGCGTGGTCTCGATGGCCTTGACGACCACGGGCAGCGGTTCGCTGGCCAGCGGGCCGAGGCGCCGGACCCGCCACCCGACCAGCCCGAGGGTGGCGAGCAGCAGGAGCCACAGCCCCGGCATGATCCAGGGCGGGAGGAGCGAGCCGATGCTGACGCCGTCGTCGGCGCCGAGGTCGTCGCTGGAGGCGACGTACCAGATCAGCCGGGGGTTCTCCCCGAGCAGTCGCAACACCACCGCGGCGTTGTCGGCCCGCAGCACCTGGTCGTTGGCCAGCAGCCGGCCGGCGCCCAACAGGGTCAGCTGCCCCTCGGAGGCCAACGCGTCGGAGAAGCAACCGGGGATCGGCAGGGCCTCGGAGGTGTCGACCTCGATCTCGAGCCCGTCGAAGAGCGGATCGGTGCAGTCCGCGGCAACCGGGCCGTCAGCATCGAGAGCCGTGGGGGAGCCGCCGATGCCGAGCGCGTCGAGGAGCAGGGAGCTCGGGTTCACCACGACGATCCGCGACTCCAGGGCGTCGTCGAGCAGCCGGTCGACGGTGCTCCTGCCCAAGGCCGCGGAGGTGGTGACCACCAGCGTCGTGTCCCCCCGGGCGCCGGACCCGGCGCGTTCGGAGCGGGCGTCGTCGAGCTCGTCGGCCGAGCGGACCACCCGCACCTCCACCCCTTCGTCGGCCAGCACCCGGGCCACCGCCTGGGCGCCATCGGGTCCGGGGTTGTCGGGGTCGTGGGCCTGCGAGCGCTCGGGCCCACCCGACGTCGCCACGGCGAGGGCGACCGCCAGGACCAGGGCAGCGGCGATGAGCGCGGTCGAGCGGTGCCGGCGCCACCGTCCGGCGGGTGTCACCGACCCGTGGGCGGCGACGGGGGCGGAGCGCTCGGTGGCCCCGGTCATCGCCGGCTCCGCAGGGCCTCGTCGAGCGACAGCACCTCGACCGCCTGGTCGCGGGTGGGAGCGCGCTCGCCGTACCTGACCGCATCGAAGAGATCGGCTCCGTGGACGAGCTGTCCACGCTGCTCGACGAAGCCGGCCGCGAGCACCTCAGCCACCTCGTGGGCGGTCGCGGCGGGAGCGTCGTCCAGACGCCCGGCCTCGGCCTGCGCCAGCACCAGTGCTCGGTAGCCGTCCAGCACGGCGTCGCCGTAGCGGCCTTCCTCGAGGGCGCGTTCGGCGCGGGCGCGCAGCGCCGAGGCCGGGAGACGCTCCTCGGTCAGGACCGGGCGCCTGTCGCCGGACAGGCGCGCTGACCTGCGCGCCCGCGAGAGCAGCAGCACCAGGGCGACCCCGAGCCCGAGAGCGATCGCGGTGATCGCCAACCAGGTCAAGGAAGGCGTGCCTGACGCGGCCGAGACCGTGGCATCGATCCGGCGCTCGAGCCAGGTCAGGAGGCGTTGGAGCAGGTGCTGGTCGTTGTACTCCGGGCGCACCAGCTCTCGACGCAGGCTCGAGCGCGCCTCGTCGGGACCGGGCTGGAGCGGCGGTGCACCGAGGCGGAGGAGCGTCGTCGTCGGGCTCAGCGCAGCACCCCGGCCTGCGTCATCAGCTCGACGTCGTAGGCCTCCTTGCGCATGCGCTGGTCGAGGTACTGCAGCGAGGCCACGGCCGAGGCGAAGGGGGTGGTGAAGGCGGTGGACACGACCGTGCCGAGCGCCTGGGAGACGATGAGGACCAGGAGTGCGAGGTCGGCGTCGACCGCCAGCGTGCCGATCTGGCCGCCGATGGTGAACGGCAACGACAGGACTCCGCCGGCGACCTGGGTCAGGACGACGGTCAGGAGGGCGATGCCGAACGTGCGCCAGAACTGTCCGCGAGTCAGGCGGTAGCCACGCCCGATCGCACCGAGCACTCCGACGTCCTCGAGCATCAGGGCCGGCACGGGCAGGTAGACCAGGCGGATCCAGTAGAACCAGAGCAGGGCGATGAACGCCGGCACGCTGATGATCCCCCAGGCCACGATGACGCTGGTGCCGGCCGTGGACGCGATCGCGAACCACGCGACGACGTAGATGCCGATGCCGATGAGCAGTCCGAGGCTGAGCAGCGCTGCCAGCCCGATCAGGCGCCAGCGCTTGCCGGCGGTGGCAGCCCAGGCCTCGCCGAGCGAGAGCCGGCGACCGATCGCCGCCGCGGCCGCCACGTGGGCGATCATGCCGGTCACCAGGATCAGGCCGACCGTCTGGAGCAGCGCGCCGATGCCGACCGATCCGTAGGCGGCGAGGAAGTTGGTCAGGTCGAGGTCGCCCTGCCCGTCGTCCAGGGTGAGCCCGGCGCTCCACGTGAGGGCGGCCGTGACCACGACCGGGATCAGCATCGCGATCGAGGCGACCAGGACGGCTGATCCGATGGTCGCGCGCGGGTTGAACCTGATGATGCGGAACGCCGCGTCGTAGATGTCCCCCAGCGCGAGCGGACGCAGCGGCATCGCCCCGGGCTTGTGGGCAGCGCCGAGCATGCCGGGGGCGGGGGCCCAGCCGCCACCGGGTGGCGGAGGCATCGCGCCGGGCGGGGAGTAGCCGGGCGGAGGCGGTGCCTGGCTGCCCCAGGGAGACGGCGTGCCCGGAGGTGGGGCCGCCCCGGGAGGCGGGTAGGACTGGTCCGAGCTGTTGTCCGACATCATTTCCCTCATCGATCATCCGGCGTGGCGGTCATCCTGTCAGGTCGGCGCCGGCTGCCACGCCGGGCTCCACGCCGGGCTCCACGCCGGGCTCCACGCCGGTCGCCACGCTCGGCCCGGGAGCCGTTCGAGGTCGATTTGGTGCAGTGTCGGATGTCTGCCAAGATAGCCAGGTTGCTCCGGCGGGTTGCCGGGGTGCGTCACACCTTGACTTCTGAATCGCGTCTCCCCGTTCGATCGCCTTCGTGCGTTTCGAGCGTGTGACTCGGTCCAGGTCTGTGGCCGCACCGTACCGGGAGACCCGATCAGCCTGACGAACCGTCAGGCGCCATCACCAGTCAGATCCCCTTCCTGAGAGATCAGGGGGTGGGCGAGTTGCGAGAAGTCAGCGCGACACGCCCGACCGCGGGGGTCGGCGAGGTGGGGGTGAGCACAGGGCGGGACCCACTCAAGCCCGAGGAAGCCCCGGACACGCACGCGGTACGACCAGTACTTAACGAGTAAGGACGAGAGAGACCTATGGCGGGACAGAAGATCCGCATCAGGCTCAAGGCCTATGACCACGAGGTGATCGACACCTCGGCGCGCAAGATCGTGGACACCGTGACCCGTACGGGTGCGAAGGTCGCCGGCCCGGTGCCGCTGCCGACCGAGAAGAACGTGTACTGCGTCATTCGCTCGCCCCACAAGTACAAGGACTCACGCGAGCACTTCGAGATGCGTACGCACAAGCGTCTCATCGACATCATCGACCCCACGCCGAAGACCGTCGACTCGCTCATGCGACTCGACCTGCCGGCCGGTGTCGACATCGAGATCAAGCTCTGAGGTCGCCTGTCATGACTTTCGAACGCAACGTCAAGGGACTGCTGGGCACCAAGCTCGGCATGACCCAGCTCTGGGACGAGAACAACCGCATCGTCCCCGTGACCGTCATCGCCGCGAGCACCAACGTGGTCACCCAGGTCCGCCAGCCCTCCACCGATGGTTACAACGCCATCCAGGTCGGCTTCGGTGAGATCGAGGGCCGCAAGGTGAACAAGCCGCAGGCCGGTCACTTCGCCAAGGCCGGTTCGACCCCGCGTCGACACCTGGTCGAGATCCGTACCGCCAACGCCTCCACCTACGAGGTGGGCCAGGAGCTGGCCGTCGACACGTTCGCCGCAGGCGACATCATCGACGTCACCGGCACCAGCAAGGGCAAGGGCTACGCCGGTGTCATGAAGCTGCACGGCTTCCACGGCGTCGGTGCCTCCCACGGTGCGCACCGCAACCACCGCAAGCCCGGGTCGATCGGCGCCTGCGCCACGCCGGGCCGCGTCTTCAAGGGCACCCGCATGGCCGGCCGGATGGGTAGCGACACCGTCACCACCCAGAACGTCACCGTGCACGCCGTCGACGTCGAGAAGGGCCTGATCCTCCTGAAGGGTGCCGTTCCCGGGCCCAAGGGTGGACTCATCGTCCTGCGCTCGGCCGCGAAGCAGAGCCAGGAGGCCTGATCATCATGGCTACCAACACCCTCAAGGTCGATCTTCCGGCCGCGATCTTCGATGCCAAGGTCAACATCCCGTTGATCCACCAGGTCGTCGTCGCCCAGCAGGCTGCCGCTCGTCAGGGCACCGCGTCCACCAAGCGTCGCGGCGAGGTCCGCGGCGGTGGCCGCAAGCCCTACAAGCAGAAGGGCACCGGCCGCGCCCGTCAGGGCTCGACCCGCGCCCCGCAGTTCGTCGGCGGTGGCGTCGTCCACGGCCCCAAGCCGCGTGACTACGACCAGCGGACCCCCAAGAAGATGAAGGCTGCCGCTCTGCGTGGCGCCCTCTCCGACCGGGCCCGCAACGACCGCGTCCACGTCGTGGACTCGCTGGTCCCCGGCGAGGCCCCCTCGACCAAGGCTGCTCTTGCCGCCCTGACCGGGATCGCCCCGCGCACGAAGTTCCTCCTCGTGCTCGAGCGCACCGACTCCGTCACGTGGCTCTCGCTGCGCAACGCGCAGGAGGTGCACATCGTCGCTGTCGACCAGCTCAACACCTACGACGTGCTCGCCTGCGACGACGTGGTCTTCACCCAGGGTGCTTTCGACGCGTTCGTCGCTCGCGCCGACAAGACCGAGGAGGTCGCCAAGTGAGCACGCTGCACAAGGACCACCGCGACGTCCTGATCGCCCCCGTGGTGTCGGAGAAGAGCTACAGCCTTCTCGACGCCAACAAGTACACGTTCATCGTGCACCCCGACGCCAACAAGACCGAGATCAAGATCGCGGTCGAGAAGATCTTCAACGTCAAGGTCACGTCGGTGAACACGCTGAACCGTCCGGGCAAGACGCGCCGTACGCGCACCGGAACGGGCAAGCGCAAGGACACCAAGCGCGCGATCGTCAGCCTCGCCGAGGGCCACCGCATCGACATCTTCGGGGGTCCGGTCTCCTGACCGGCCGCCGACGAGACTGACAGGGAAGACAGACATGGCTATCCGTAAGTACAAGCCGACCACCCCGGGCCGTCGTGGCTCCTCGGTGGCCGACTTCGTCGAGATCACCCGGACCACGCCGGAGAAGTCGCTGACGCGTCCGCTGCCCAAGAAGGGCGGCCGCAACAACCAGGGCCGGATCACCACCCGGCACCAGGGTGGCGGTCACAAGCGGGCCTACCGCATCATCGACTTCCGTCGCTACGACAAGGACGGCGTGCCGGCCAAGGTCGCTCACATCGAGTACGACCCCAACCGCACCGCGCGCATCGCGCTGCTGCACTACGCCGACGGCGAGAAGCGCTACATCATCGCGCCGAAGGACCTGACCCAGGGCATTCGGGTGGAGTCCGGCGTCACCGCCGACATCAAGCCCGGCAACAACCTGCCGCTGCGCAACATCCCCGTCGGTACGACGATCCACTGTGTGGAGCTTCGTCCCGGCGGCGGTGCCAAGATCGCTCGCTCGGCCGGCAACAGCGCCCAGCTCGTGGCCCGTGAGGGCTCGCGCGCCACGCTGCGTCTGCCCTCGGGCGAGATGCGCTTCGTCGACGTGCGTTGCCGCGCCACCGTCGGCGAGGTCGGCAACGCCGAGCAGTCGAACATCAACTGGGGCAAGGCCGGCCGCATGCGCTGGAAGGGCAAGCGTCCGACCGTCCGCGGTGTTGTCATGAACCCGGTCGACCACCCGCACGGTGGTGGCGAGGGCAAGACCTCGGGTGGACGTCACCCGGTGTCCCCCTGGGGCAAGCCGGAAGGCCGTACGCGCAAGCGCAAGGCTTCCGACTCCCAGATCATTCGCCGTCGCAAGACCGGCAAGAACAAGCGCTGATAGGGAAGACGACTAATGCCTCGCAGCCTCAAGAAGGGCCCGTTCGTCGACGACCACCTCCAGAAGAAGGTGGACGCTGAGAACGCCAAGGGCTCACACAACGTCATCAAGACTTGGTCGCGCCGGTCGATGATCACCCCGGACTTCATCGGGCACACCATCGCCGTGCACGACGGACGCAAGCACGTCCCGGTGTTCGTGACCGACTCGATGGTCGGACACAAGCTGGGCGAGTTCGCGCCTACCCGCACCTACCGCGGGCACGTGAAGGAAGACCGGAAAGGACGTCGTCGCTGATGTCTACAACTGAGCGCCGGCGCACCAGCGCCCGCCGCGAGACCTTGCTCGGCGATGCGCCGGGTGCGTTCGCGAGCGCCAAGTTCGTGCGGATCACGCCGATGAAGGCTCGCCGCGTCGTGGACATGGTCCGCGGCATGCGCACCGACGACGCCCTCGCGCTCCTGCAGTTTGCGCCGCAGGCAGCCTCCGAGACCGTCTACAAGGTGCTCGAGAGCGCCATCGCCAACGCCGAGACCACCGAAGGCCTGGCCACCGACGACCTCGTCGTCTCGGTCGCCATGGTCGACGAGGGCCCGACGATGAAGCGCTGGCGCCCCCGTGCCCAGGGCCGGGCCACCCGGATCAACAAGCGCACGAGCCACATCACCTTGGTGGTTCAGCCCGCCGACGTGGTCGCCAAGTCGAAGAACGGAAAGGGTGCCTGATGGGCCAGAAGATCAACCCGAACGGCTTCCGTCTGGGCATCAGCACCGACCACAAGTCGCGCTGGTACGCGGACAAGCTCTACAAGTCCTACGTCGGCGAAGACGTCGCGATCCGCAAGCTGCTCTCCAAGGGCATGGAGCGGGCCGGCATCTCCAAGGTCGAGATCGAGCGCACCCGTGACCGCGTCCGTGTGGACATCCACACTGCGCGTCCCGGCATCGTCATCGGTCGCCGCGGCGCCGAGGCCGACCGCATCCGCGGCGAGCTCGAGAAGCTCACCGGCAAGCAGGTGCAGCTGAACATCCTCGAGGTCAAGAGCCCCGAGCTCGACGCCCAGCTCGTCGCCCAGGGAGTTGCCGAGCAGCTCGCCGGCCGCGTGCAGTTCCGTCGTGCCATGCGCAAGGCGATGCAGACCACGATGCGTTCGGGTGCCAAGGGCATCCGGATCCAGTGCTCGGGTCGGCTCAACGGCGCGGAGATGTCGCGCACCGAGTTCTACCGCGAGGGTCGCGTCCCGCTGCACACGCTGCGTGCCGACATCGACTACGGCTTCTACGAGGCCAAGACCACCTTCGGTCGCATCGGCGTCAAGGTCTGGATCTACAAGGGCGAGGTCGCCGGCACCCGTGCCGAGCGTCAGGCCCAGGCCGCTGCCCGCGCCGGTGTCCCCGGTCGCGGCGGCAGCAACCGTCCGGCCCGCGCCGGCGAGCGTCCGAGCCGTGGCTCGCGTCCGACCCGTGCGGACCGCGACGCTCCGGCCGCTGGTGCCACCGAGGCGCCTGCCGCTGCTGCTCCCGCAGCCGAGACTTCCGGAACGGAGGGCTGAGTCATGTTGATGCCCCGTCGCGTCAAGCACCGCAAGCAGCACCACCCCAACCGCCGTGGTGCGGCCAAGGGCGGCACGTCGCTGGCCTTCGGTGACTTCGGCATCCAGGCGATCGAAGGTCACTACGTGACCAACCGACAGATCGAGTCGGCTCGTATCGCCATGACCCGTCACATCAAGCGTGGCGGCAAGGTCTGGATCAACATCTACCCGGACCGCCCGCTGACCAAGAAGCCTGCCGAGACCCGCATGGGTTCCGGTAAGGGTTCCCCCGAGTGGTGGATCGCCAACGTCAAGCCCGGCCGCGTCATGTTCGAGCTGTCCGGTGTCGACGAGGAGACCGCCCGCGAGGCCATGCGCCGCGCCATCCACAAGCTGCCCATGAAGTGCCGCTTCATCACCCGAGAGGCTGGTGAGTTCTGATGAGTCAGGACACCAAGGCCCACGAGCTCGATGAGCTCAACGCCGTCGACCTGGAGGTGAAGCTGCGCGAGGCCAAGGAAGAGCTGTTCAACCTTCGCTTCCAGGCCGCCACCGGTCAGCTGGAGAGCCACGGCCGGCTCCGCACGGTCAAGAAGGACATCGCCCGGATCTACACCGTGGTGCGTGAGCGCGAGCTCGGCATCCGGACCGCCCCGGGCTCGAGCACGGACGAGGCAGACGCATGAGTGACACCACCCCGAACACCGGCGAGACCGCCGCTGCCCAGGGCGAGCGCAACGCACGCAAGACCCGCGAGGGGCTCGTCGTGAGCGACAAGATGGACAAGACCATCGTCGTCTCCGTCGAGGACCGCGTGAAGCACGCGCTCTACGGCAAGGTCATGCGCCGCACCAGCAAGCTCAAGGCGCACGACGAGCAGAACGAGTGTGGCATCGGCGACCGGGTCCTCCTGATGGAGACCCGCCCGCTGTCGGCCACCAAGCGCTGGCGCGTCGTGCAGATCCTCGAGAAGGCCAAGTAACACCCACCACCACAGGTTCGGCCAGGCTCGTTCTCCGTTGAGAGATCGAGAACCGGCTCGACAAGGAGACAATTCATGATTCAGCAGGAGTCGCGGCTCAAGGTCGCTGACAACACGGGTGCCAAGGAGATCTTGTGCATCCGCGTTCTCGGTGGTTCGGGTCGTCGCTACGCCGGCATCGGTGACGTCATCGTCGCCACCGTCAAGGACGCCATCCCCGGTGGCAATGTCAAGAAGGGCGATGTCGTCAAGGCCGTCATCGTGCGCACCGTCAAGGAGCGTCGACGCGCGGATGGCTCGTACATCCGCTTCGACGAGAACGCCGCCGTGATCCTCAAGGCCGACGGGGAGCCGCGCGGAACGCGCATCTTCGGGCCGGTCGGTCGCGAGCTGCGTGAGAAGAAGTTCATGAAGATCATCTCGCTCGCTCCGGAGGTGCTCTGACATGGCGAAGCAGAAGAAGGCAGTCGTGAACATCAAGAAGGGTGACACCGTCAAGGTGATCGCCGGCAAGGACAAGGGTGCCGAAGGCAAGGTCATCAAGGTGCTCCGTGAGGAGCAGCGCGTGATCGTCGAGGGCGTCAACCGCATCAAGCGGCACACCAAGGTCGTCGACCAGGGTGGCCGTGGCGGCACGACCGGCGGCATCATCACGACCGAGGCCCCGATCCACGTCTCCAACGTGATGCTGGCCGAGGACGACGGCGTGACCCGGATCGGCTTCCGCCGTGACGAGGTCACCAAGCGTCGCCCCGACGGGTCGACCTACACCTCGACGCGCTCCGTGCGCATCTCCCGTAAGTCCGGGAAGGAAATCTGATGACTGAGACGCAAGAGGCCGCTGTGAGCGAGCCCCAGGAGCGCACCGTTCCGCGGATGAAGACCCGCTACCGCGAGGAGATCCTTCCTTCGCTGAAGTCGGAGTTCGAGATCGCGAACGTCATGCAGGTTCCCGGCCTGACCAAGATCGTGGTCAACATGGGTGTCGGCGAGGCAGCTCGCGACTCCAAGCTGATCGAGGGCGCCATCCGCGACCTCACCGCGATCACCGGCCAGAAGCCCTCGGTGACCAAGGCGCGCAAGTCGATCGCACAGTTCAAGCTGCGCGAGGGCATGCCGATCGGTTGCCACGTGACCCTGCGCGGCGACCGGATGTGGGAGTTCCTCGACCGACTGCTGTCGCTCGCGCTGCCCCGCATCCGCGACTTCCGTGGTCTGAACCCGAACCAGTTCGACGGTAACGGCAACTACACCTTCGGGCTGACCGAGCAGGTCATGTTCCACGAGATCGACCAGGACAAGGTCGACCGGCAGCGGGGCATGGACATCACCATCGTCACCACCGCCACCACCAACGACCAGGGTCGCGCGCTGCTCAAGCAGCTCGGCTTCCCGTTCAAGGAGAACTGACCATGGCGAAGACCGCGCTGAGGGTCAAGGCAGCCAGGAAGCCCAAGTTCGCTGTGCGGGGTTACACCCGTTGCCAGCGCTGTGGCCGGCCGAAGGCCGTCTACCGCAAGTTCGGCCTGTGCCGGATCTGCCTGCGCGAGATGGCTCACCGCGGTGAGCTGCCCGGCGTGACCAAGTCCTCCTGGTGACCAACCACCACTGAACCGCTGAAGGTCCTGTCCTCACCTCGGTGAGCGACGGGAAACCACAGAAGAGAGAGAACTCCCAGCAATGACCATGACTGACCCGATCGCAGACATGCTTACTCGTCTGCGCAACGCCAACCAGGCGTACCACGACCAGGTCGCGATGCCCTACAGCAAGCTCAAGCAGGGCGTCGCGGAGATCCTCAAGCAGGAGGGGTACATCACCTCCTTCGAGGTCACCGACAACGAAGGTGTTGGCCAGACCCTGACCATCACCCTCAAGTTCGGCCGCAGCCGCGAGCGCTCGATCGCCGGAGTCCGGCGCATCAGCAAGCCCGGCCTGCGCGTGTACGCCAAGCACACCGGCCTTCCCAAGGTGCTCGGCGGCCTCGGCGTCGCGATCATCTCGACGAGCCAGGGCCTGCTCACCGACCGCCAGGCAAACCAGAAGGGCGTGGGCGGCGAAGTCCTCGCCTACGTCTGGTGACCCCGAGACCGAGATAGGAGAACAACGCACATGTCACGCATTGGCAAGCTGCCCGTTGCGGTCCCCTCCGGTGTCGACGTGGCGATCGAGGGCACCCTCGTGACCGTGAAGGGCCCCAAGGGCACCCTCAGCCACAACGTCGCCGAGCCGATCATCGTCGAGAAGGGTGACGGCGTCCTGGACGTCAAGCGCCCCGACGACGAGCGCATCAGCAAGTCCCTCCACGGACTGACCCGCACACTGGTGAACAACATGGTCGTCGGTGTCACCGACGGCTACGAGAAGAAGCTCGAGATCGTGGGCGTGGGTTACCGCGTCCTTTCGAAGGGGCCGACCCAGCTGGAGTTCCAGCTCGGGTACTCCCACTCGATCGTCTTCGACGCACCCGAGGGCATCACGTTCGCCGTGGAGAGCCCCACCAAGCTCGGTGTCGTCGGCATCGACAAGCAGCTCGTCGGAGAGACGGCGGCCAAGATCCGCAAGCTGCGCAAGCCCGAGCCCTACAAGGGCAAGGGTGTTCGTTACGCCGGCGAGCACATCCGCCGCAAGGTCGGAAAGGCTGGTAAGTAGCACATGGCCATCAAGCTGAAGCAGCAGAAGCACGCGTCCAAGCGCCTGCAGTCGCGCCTCAAGCGCCAGATCCGGGGTCGCAAGAAGATCAGCGGCACCGGCGAGCGCCCGCGTCTCGTGGTGACTCGGTCCACCAAGCACATCACCGTGCAGGTCGTCGATGACCTGGTCGGCAAGACCCTGGTCTCGGCCTCCACCATGGAGGCGGACCTGCGGTCCCTCGACGGCGACAAGACCGCCAAGGCCACGCGCGTCGGCGAGCTCGTCGCCGAGCGTGCCAAGGCCCAGGGTGTCGAGTCCGTCGTCTTCGACCGCGCCGGCAACAAGTACCACGGCCGGATCGCGGCCCTGGCCGACGGAGCCCGCTCCGGCGGGCTGTCGTTCTGAGCCAGCAGAGAACAGGGAGAAGAGAACCATGAGCGGAGCTCAGCGCGGACAGCGTGGAGGCGGCGATCGTCAGGGCCGTGGGCGCGACGGTGGTCGCGGCCAGGCCGAGAAGAGCCAGTACCTCGAGCGCGTCGTTGCGATCAACCGTGTCGCCAAGGTCGTCAAGGGTGGTCGACGCTTCAGCTTCACCGCCCTGGTCGTCGTCGGTGACGGCGACGGGATGGTCGGTGTCGGCTACGGCAAGGCCAAGGAGGTGCCTGCGGCTATCGCCAAGGGTGTCGAGGAGGCGAAGAAGGCTTTCTTCCGCGTCCCCCGTATCCAAGGCACCATCCCCCACCCGGTGCAGGGTGAGAAGGCCGCTGGTGTGGTCTTCCTTCGCCCCGCCTCGCCCGGTACCGGCGTCATCGCCGGTGGTCCGGTGCGTGCGGTGCTCGAGTGCGCCGGCATTCACGACGTCCTCAGCAAGTCGCTGGGGTCGTCCAACCAGATCAACATCGTGCACGCCACGGTGGAGGCCCTGCGGATGCTCGAAACCCCGCAGTCGGTCGCCTCGCGTCGCGGTCTTCCGGTCGAGGACGTCGCCCCGGCGGCGCTGCTTCGTGCCCAGGAAGAGGGCGAGCGGGCCGCTGCGGCTGCTACCTCGGGGGTGTCGTCCTGATGGCGCAGCTCAAGATCCAGCAGCTCAAGTCCACCATCGGGTGCAAGGCCAACCAGCGCGACACCGTCCGCTCGCTCGGTCTCAAGCGCATCGGTGACGTGGTTGTGAAGGAGGACCGCCCGGAGATCCGGGGCATGGTCCACACCGTCCGTCACCTGGTGACGTTCGAGGAGGTCGACTGACATGACGCTCAAGCTGCATCACTTGCGCCCGGCTCCGGGTGCGAAGACGGCCAAGACCCGCGTGGGTCGCGGTGAGGGGTCCAAGGGTAAGACCGCGGGTCGCGGTACCAAGGGCACCAAGGCGCGCTACCAGGTCCCGGTTGCGTTCGAGGGTGGGCAGATGCCCATCCACATGCGCCTCCCGAAGCTCAAGGGTTTCCGCAACCCGTTCAAGGTCGAGTTCCAGGTCGTGAACCTGGACCGCCTGAGCGAGCTGTTCCCCGAGGGCGGTGACGTCGACGTGGCGTCGCTCGTCGAGCGGGGCGCGGTCCGCAAGGGCCACCCGGTCAAGGTCCTCGGTCAGGGTGACCTGACCGTCAAGGTCGCGGTGACGGCGAACGCCTTCTCCGCTTCCGCCAAGGAGAAGATCGAGGCGGCCGGCGGTTCGGTCACCGTCTCCTGACCGATGCTTTCGGTCTGACGCACACACAGGGGCGCTAGCCCGTGGACCATCACTCGTGATGGTCGCGGCGGCGCCCCTGTTGTGCGCGGCCTCCTGTTAGGCTTCGACGGTTCCCCGGACGTCTGCTGCATCTGTGATGCGGTATGCGGTCCGGGACCTTATCTGCTGGAGAAAGAGGAATCGTGCTCAGCGCGTTCGTGAACGCTTTCCGAACCCCGGACCTGCGGCGCAAGCTGCTTTTCGTCCTGATGATCGTGGTCATCTTCCGGGCCGGTTCTCAGATCCCCGCCCCCGGCGTCAACGTCGCCAACGTGCAGTCCTGCTTGGGTGATGCCGCCAACAACGAGGGCGTCTACAACCTCATCAACCTGTTCTCAGGTGGCGCACTTCTCCAGCTGACGGTGTTCGCGCTCGGGATCATGCCCTACATCACGGCCAGCATCATCTTGCAGCTGCTCGTCGTGGTGATCCCGCGGCTCGAGGCGCTCAAGAAGGAAGGCCAGTCGGGGCAGACCAAGATCACCCAGTACACCCGGTACCTGACCCTCGGGCTCTCGCTCCTGCAGGCCACGGGCATCGTGGCTCTGGCGCGGTCGGGCAACCTGCTGCAGAACTGCGACAACACCCAGTTCCCGCTGCTGCACAGCGACGACCTCTCGACGTTCCTGACGATGGTCATCACGATGACCGCCGGCACCGCCGTGATCATGTGGCTCGGCGAGCTCATCACCGACCGCGGCGTCGGCAACGGCATGTCGATCCTGATCTTCACCCAGGTCGTGGCGACGTTCCCCGCCGGTCTGTGGGCCGTCGGCAAGAGCCAGGGCTGGTGGGTCTTCGGAGTCGTGCTCGCCGTCGGTCTCGTCATCGTGGCAGCGGTCATCTTCATCGAGCAGGCCCAGCGCCGGATCCCGGTGCAGTACGCACGCCGCATGGTCGGGCGCAAGATGTTCGGTGGCTCCTCGACCTACATCCCGCTGAAGGTCAACCAGGCCGGCATCATCCCGGTCATCTTCGCCTCCTCGTTGCTCTACCTGCCGGCGATGGCGGTGCAGTTCAACGCCACCAGCACGTCGGGCTGGGTGCAGTTCATCTCCGAGAACTTCGTGACCGGTGACCACCCGCTCTACATGGCGACCTACTTCGGTCTGATCATCTTCTTCACCTACTTCTACGTGTCGATCACCTTCAACCCCAACGAGGTGGCCGACAACATGAAGAAGTACGGCGGCTTCATCCCCGGGATCCGGGCGGGCAAGCCGACCGAGGACTACCTGTCCTACGTCCTGTCCCGCATCACGCTGCCCGGCGCGCTCTACCTCGGGCTCATCGCTCTGGTGCCGTTGATCGCCCTCGTGCTGATCGACGCCAACCAGAACTTCCCGTTCGGTGGCACGTCCATCCTGATCATGGTCGGTGTCGCCCTCGACACGGTGAAGCAGATCGAGAGCCAGCTCCAGCAGCGCAACTACGAAGGATTCCTGCGTTAATGCGCCTTATCCTCATGGGCCCTCCCGGTGCCGGCAAAGGCACCCAGGCGAAGTATGTCGCCGAGCACTTCGGCATCCCCGCGATCTCGACCGGCGACATCTTCCGAGCGAACGTGTCGAAGGGCACCGAGCTCGGGGTCGAGGCGAAGCGCTACATGGACGCCGGGGAGTACGTGCCTGACGAGGTCACCAACAAGATGGTGCGCAACCGGATCAACGAGCCGGACGCGGCTCCGGGGTTCCTGCTCGACGGCTACCCGCGCACCACTGCGCAGGTCGATGAGCTGGACGAGATGATCACGACCACCGGTCACCGGCTCGACGCCGCCGTGGTGCTCACCGTCGACAAGGAAGAGCTCGTGCAGCGACTGCTGCAGCGCGCGCTGACCGATGGTCGCGCCGATGACACCGAAGACGTCATCCGGCGCCGCCAGGAGGTCTACGCCGAGCAGACCGAGCCCCTCATCGACACCTACCGCCAGCGTGGCCTGCTCGTCGAGGTCGACGGCATGGGCGAGGTCGACGAGGTCACCGCTCGCGTCTTCGCCGCTCTGGACGAGACGCCTCAGTCCTGATCCAGGCCGAGCCGGCGAGGCCTCGATCTCTGGTGGGCGAGCAGCGTCCGTGACCGACGATCGACGCACACTGACAACGACCGGAGGACCACCATGGGCTGGCGCGATCGCGGCATCGAGATCAAGACTCCCGAGCAGATCCAGGGCATGCGTGCGGCCGGGCTCGTGGTCGGGCGCACCCTCGAGCTCATGCGGGAGACCGCTCGGCCCGGGATGAGCACTGCCGAGCTCGACCAGGTCGCCGAGGCCCACATCCGCGACCACGGCGCCACGCCCTCGTTCCTGGGCTATCACGGCTTCCGGGGCTCGATCTGTGTGTCGGTCAACGACGAGGTGGTGCACGGCGTCCCCGGCGAGCGGGTCCTCGCTGACGGTGACGTGGTCTCGATCGACTGCGGCGCGATCGTCGAGGGATGGCACGGCGACGCGGCGATCACGTTGGCGCTCGGTGAGGTCTCCGACGACGTCGCTGCGCTGATGACGGTGACCGAGGAGGCGATGTGGCGAGGGATCGCTGCGGCGCGCCTCGGCGGACGGGTCAGCGACATCTCCCACGCGGTCGAGGCGCACGTGCTCGGCGCCGGCGACTACGGGATCCTCGAGGACTACACCGGTCACGGGATCGGCTCGGAGATGCATCAGCCACCCGACGTGCCCAACTACGGCAAGCCGGGCCGCGGCCCCAAGCTGGTTACCGGCATGGCCCTGGCCGTCGAGCCGATGATCACGCTGGGCAGCGCGGACACCAACATCCTCGAGGACGAGTGGACGGTGGTGACCATCGACGGCTCCCGGGCCGCTCACTTCGAGCACACCTTCACCCTGCTGCCGGAGGGTGCGTGGGTGCTGACCGCCCTCGACGGCGGCAAGGCGGCGCTGGCCGCCCTCGGCGCGGCGTACGGCGGCGACTGAACGCCACTGCTCTGCGGCGTGCCGAGTGCTGGACGTCACCGGGCGTGGAATCGTCGGTGCTTGGGGCTGCATGACACGATGAGCCTGCAGGAGGGGAGTATTCCTTCGCTGTGGTCTCGTCAGCACGTCGATCCTCTGCGATGACGCAGGATCGTCCGGGGCCATGGGTTGCCGTCGTGGCAGCGGAAGAGACCTCAGGCAGCCACCGCCAACCCCCTTATCTGCAGGAGCTCATCCGTGGACGTCTCTGCCCTCGAGTGGACCATCACCATCGCGGTGACCATCAGCGTGCTGTTGTTCGACGTCGTGGTGATCGCGCGCAACCCCCACGAGCCCACCATGCGCGAGGCCGCCACCGCGCTGACGTTCTATGTCGGTGCCGCGGTGGCGTTCGGGATCTGGATCTTCCTCTTCCACGGCTCCGCCGACGGTCACAACTTCGGGGTCGAGTTCTTCGCCGGCTGGCTCACCGAGTACAGCCTGTCGATCGACAACCTCTTTGTGTTCATCATCTTGATGAACGCCCTCGCCGTGCCGCGCCACCTGCAGCAGGAGGCGCTGATGGTGGGCATCATCCTGGCCCTGGTGTTCCGGGCGATCTTCATCGCCGCCGGTTACCAGCTGATCGCCAACTTCAGCTGGGTGTTCTACATCTTCGGCGCCTTCCTGGTCTACACCGCCTACAAGCTGGTGCAGAGCTATCGCCAGCACGAGGACGAGCACCCCGAGGAGAACGCCGTGGTGCTCTTCGCCCGCAAGCGGCTCAACGTCGGTGAGGACTTCCAGGGCCTGAAGCTGTGGTACCGCCTCGAGGGGATCCGCTACGTCTCGCCGATGCTGATCGTGATCATCGCCCTGGGCACCACCGACATCTTGTTCGCGCTCGACTCCATCCCCGCGATCTTCGGGATCACCCAGGAGCCCTACCTCGTCTTCACCGCGAACGTCTTCGCGCTGATGGGGCTGCGTCAGCTCTACTTCCTGCTGGGCGGCCTGCTGGAGCGACTCGTCTACCTCTCGCTCGGGCTGTCGTTCATCCTGGCCTTCATCGGCGTCAAGCTCGTGCTGCACGCTCTGCACGAGAACGAGCTGCCGTTCCTCAACAACGGCGAGCACATCACCGCCGTGCCGGAGATCAGCTCGCTGCTGAGCCTTGCGGTGATCATCGTGACGCTCGTCGTCACCGCGGCTCTCAGCCTGGCCAAGGACAAGCGCGACGCCGAGGCCAGGGCGGCGAGCTAACCGCTCAGCTCGGTCGAGGCGCCGGCGCGGGGCCACACGACGTACCGGTAGGCCGCGAAGTTGGCCACGAAGCTCACTCCGATCGAGGCCACCTTCACCACCAGGACCGTGGTCGTCGCGCTGGGATCAGCGCCGCCGGCCTGGGCCAGCGCGAGCAGGGTGTGGATCACCACCGGTTGGAGCAGCCACATCACTGCGCCGGTGGTGGCGAGGAACAGCAGGGCGTGACGCAGGGTCAGCCGGCCGGCGCGGAAGGTGAAGAGCCCGTTGACCACGAAGCTGAACGTCATGCCGGCGCTCGTGGAGACGAAGTTGGCGAAGACGATCCCGAGCCGTTCGTGCAGGAGCAGGAACAAGCCCAGGTCGAGCAGCGTGTTGATGACCCCGACCATCGCGAAGCGGGTCACCGTCGTTCGGCGGGTGGCCGGGGGAGCGGTGCTGCTCAGGAGGCACCACCGCGCGGGCCGCGAGCCGTGAGCGCGAGGGAGTACAGCGGCCGGTCCTTGGCCTCGATGTAGACGCGACCGAGGTAGGTGCCGATGACGCCCATCATGATCAGCTGCAGACCGCTCAGCAAGAACATGCCGACGCCGAGGAACGCCCAGCCGGGCACGGCCTGCTCGGGGGTGAAGATCCGGACGCCGAGGACGTAGCAGGCCAGCAGCACCGAGGCGAACGAGATGAGGAAGCCCAAGCGCGAGATCCACCGCAGCGGTGCGGTGGAGAAGCCGATGATGCCGCTGGTGGCGAAGGCGAGCATCTTGCGCAGCGGGTAGCCGCTCTCGCCTGCGTGGCGCGAGTCGCGGTCGAACAGCAGGGCCTCCTGGCGGAACCCCACGTGAGCCACGATGCCGCGCAGGAAGCGGTCCTGCTCGCGGTAGCGCGACACCTCTGCCACGACCCGGCGATCGATCAGCCGGAAGTCGCCCACGTTGCGGGGGATCTCGACGTCGGCAAGCCGGTCGAGGATCCAGTAGAACCCGTAGGCCGTGGCGCGCTTGAACCTCGAGTCCTGCCGGCTGCGCCGCTGGGCGAAGACCACGTCCACGCCGTCCTCCCACATGTCGATCATCTGGAGGCTGACCGCCGGCGGGTCCTGCAGGTCGGTGTCCATCACGATCACCGCATCCGCCCCGGCGCAGGCATCGAGCCCGGCGGTCACCGCCACCTGGTGCCCGAAGTTGCGGGACAGGCTCATGACGGTGACCCGGTCGTCGCGCGCCCGGAGCTCGAGGAGGTGGTCCAGGGAGGTGTCCCGGCTGCCGTCGTCGACGTAGACGAACTCGAAGTCGAGGTCGGTGCGGGCCGAGGTGGCCTGGGACAAAGCTTCGTGGAAGACCGCGATGTTGCCGTCCTCGTTGTAGACGGGCAGCACGTAGGCGACCGATCGCCGACCCGGAGGAGGTGCGGCCGGCTGGTCAGGTGTGGTCATGGTGCGGATCGTCCTCCGTCGGCGGGGTCGGCCCCTGGGACAGGGGCGCTGACCCACATCTACCCACCTGAGCCTGCTCGAAGCCTGTGCGCCGTGTGTGAGCCACCGGTGACCGCTTCGCTAGCGGGTACGGGGCTGGGCGGCCCGGTCGCGGCGCAGGGTGACCACGACGAGGGCCACGAGGAGGACGGCGAGAAGCAGGGCGCCGACGACGAGCCAGGGACCGGGACGGTCGGAGTCGGTCGTGGTCGGCGGCCGGGCGCCGGCCTGCTCGGAGCGCAGGAAGAAGGGCTTCTCGGCGCCGCCCGTGACGAGCAGGTCGTCCCCCGTGGTCGGCCATCCCCGCGCGGCGACCTGGCGGGCGGCCTCTCGTTGGGCGCTCGGCAGTCCGGCGGCATCGGCGGTGGGGCTCCAGCCGCCGAGGACCAGCACGTCGCGACCGCCCGAGGACACGGCCTCGAGCGCAGCGAACGCCTGGCCGGTGCCGACACGGAAGCGACCCTCGGTCGTCTCGACCACGCGGCGTTCATCGAAGAGCAGGGGCGCGCCGAGTGCCTCGGCGTCGTTGGCGAAGGCACCCACGAGCAGGCCGCTGCGGCTGGAGTCGAGGAACTCGTCGGCATCGACCAGAGAGACCGCGATGGGTGCGCCGGCGGCACGCTGCAAGGAACCGATCACCAGCGCAGCGTCGACCGCCGCCGTCACCCGGTCCGGACCGGTGGCGCGTAGGGCGACCGGCAGCGTCCCGCCGAAGGACTGGGGGAACCGCTCGAAGCCGGAGGTACGGCCGGGACCGAGCGTCGCGGTCAGGGTCGAGCCTCGGCCATCGACGAACAGCGACACCGGGATCGAGCGCGGATCGCGGCAGCCGGTGTGGGGTCCCACGGTGTCGATCGTGAACGACAGCGTGTTGTCGGCCCCCAGCCAGGTGGTCGGGGTCGTGGCGTCGATGAGCACGTCGAGGTCGTCGTCGAGGAGCTGGGAGTCGAGCAGGTAGCCGTTGAAGAACGTGTTGAGCCGCGAGGTCGTGTCAGCCGGCAGCGCCGAGTGGGTGGCTCGCACCTGCACGTGGAACGACTCCACCGACCCGCCGAACGAGTCCTGGGCAACAGCGAGCGAGCCCGTGGCCTCGCCCGGCCCGCTGACGGTGAGCAGGGGCGCACCGAGGTCGGCCAGGCTCTGCACGGTCGAGGTGTCGCGCGCCGGGAGCTCTTGGCCGAGGTCGATCGTGCTGGCGTCGCCGGCCAGGGCCAGCTCGTCAGAACCGAGCGCCTGCGCGGCGCGGGAGAGCTCTGCGCCCGAGCCGGTCACGGTGAGCGTGGTCAGTCCGAACTTCTCCGAGACTTCTGCGCTGACGGGCCCTTCGCCCGCGACGAAGCGCACGACCCGCTGCGACAAGCCGGCGCGGGGCAGCACACGAGCGGCCGGGCTGAGCTCGATCGTCGTGTCCTCGTCGTAGCGGGCGCTCAGCGAGGCAACCGCGACCAGTCCGGCCTCGATGAGGTCGTCGGGCGCCTGACGGGGGATGACGACGTCGATCCGCGTGCTCAGGTCGGGGAAGAAGCCGGCGACGGAGGTAGGGGTGACCGGCGTGCCGTTGAAGCGCAGCCGGAGCTTGCCGAAGGTGACCGCGGCGGGCCCGGTGCCGTTGGGGCAGGCCCGGGTGGGGGTGTAGGTCAGGTGCAGGTCGAGGGCTGACGTGCCCACGAGGTCGGTCGGGCGGACCGGGACGTCGAACGGGGTGGCCGAGCGAGCCGGGACGTCGCGCGACACGCGGTCACCGATGCGGAAGACCAGGCGGCCCTCGCGGGCGTCCTGGCCGACCTGCAGCCGGCCGCGCACTGCCGTGGGGACGATGCCGTCCGGCACCGGGATCATCATCGACACCGTGCTCTGCTGGGTCGTGGTGAGGCTGCCGGGAAGGTCGAGCTCGTCCACCGCGGTCGCCGACGGCGCCAGGCCGGCCAGAGCCCCGGTGAGCAGCGCGGCGAGCAGCGCGGCGAGCAGGGTGACCCGGGCGGCAGCCTGGAGCGGGCGGGCGGGGGAGCGGCGTCGCTCGCCCTCGTTCGGCTGACCTGCGCGCACGCGCACACCCCTCATGTTGTCGATGATGGGCCCGATCATCCTTGGTGGTGCTGGAGTGGCGCAAGGTGAGCCGTGCGGCCCCCGGCCCCCGGCGGGTCGAGGCCGCGGATCTTCAGCCCCGGTGCGCCATCTGCAAGGATCACCCCATGGCCAGGTTCGTCGACATCCACCCCGAGAACCCGCAGCCGCGGATGATCCAGCAAGTGGTCGAGGCGCTGCGCAACGACGCCCTGATCGCCTACCCCACCGACTCGGGCTACGCGCTCGGTTCGCGGGTCGGCAACCGCGACGGACGGGACCGGATCCTGAAGATCCGCGGCCTCGATGACCGCCACCACTTCACGCTGGTGTGCAAGGACTTCTCCCAGCTCGGCCAGCTGGTGCACGTCGACAACGCCGCGTTCCGTGCGATCCGTGCCGCCACCCCGGGCCCGTACACCTTCATCCTGACCGGGATGCCGGACGTGCCGAAGCGTCTGTTGCACCCGAAGAAGAAGACCGTCGGCGTGCGGATCCCCGACCACCGTGTGGTGCAGGCTCTGCTCGAGGAGCTCGGCGAGCCGATCCTGAGCAGCTCCCTGATCCTGCCGGGCGAGACCGAGCCGCGCACGATGGGCTGGGAGATCAAGGAAGAGCTCGATCACGAGCTCGACATCGTCGTCGAGGCCGGCGAGACATCCGCGGAGCCCACCACCGTCGTGGACTGGTCCTCGGGAGAGCCGGAAGTGCTCAGGCGGGGAGCCGGCGACCCGGATCGGTTCGTCTGACCTGAGGAGCAAGCGGCGCCATCGCGGCGCGCAGGGTCTCGACCCGCACCCGGGTGGCCAGCACTGCGAGGCAGACCGTGTGGGCCAGCAGCAGCGCGACCCAGTGCTGGGCGAGTCCGCCGACGACCGCTCCGGCCAGGCTCGCGCCCGGAGCGACCAACGCCTCGGCACGCGACAGCGCGAGCAGCACGAACGTGACGAGCATCAGCAGCGGCGGCAGGACCCCGACGCTGAAGAAGTCGGCTCGCCGTACGGCGAGGGCCAGCGCGAGGCAGGCCAGGACGTAGCCGAGATCGAACAGCACGCCGACCCGGGCAGTGACCAGCAGGTCGAGGCAGGCGGCCGTCAGGGCGAGGGCCAGTCCGAGCACGACCATCTCGCGGCCGGGCTCTCGTCCTTCCTCCCACAGGGTGCGGGAGCACGGGAGGCTCACATGCTGACGTTAGAGGTCGGCCCTTCCTCGTCGAGGTCGCCGCGCCGGTCGAGCGCCACCAGCTCGACGGCGCGCGGGCGGGGGAGCTCGTCGGGCGTGACCCCGAGATCCTGGAAACGACGAGCCTGCACGAGCACCCGTGACTCGAGCGAGCCGACCGCGCTGTTGAAGTGACCGACGCTCTGGTTGAGCGACCGCCCGACCTGGTCGAGGTGTCCGCTCAGGGTGCGCAGGCGCGTGTGGAGCTCTCGCCCGAGGCGGTGGATCTCGGCGGCCTGGTCGCTCAACGCCGCGTGGGTCCACCCGTGGGCCACGGTGCGGAGCAGGGCGATGAGGGTGGTGGGAGTCGCCAGCACGACCTGGCGGGCCGCGGCGTGCTCGATGAGCGAGCCGTCGGACTCCAGCGCCGCGGAGAGGAAGGACTCGGCCGGCACGAAGAGCACCACGAACTCCGGTGTGTCGCCGAGCGAGCGCCAGTAGGCCTTCGAGCCGAGCAGGTCGACGTGGGTGCGCAGCTGTCGGGCGTGACGGGCGAGGTGCTCGGCCTGGAGCGCGCCACCGCCCTCGGCCTCGGGGTCGGTCTCGGTGGCGTCGAGATAGGCGTCGAGCGGCACCTTGGCGTCGATGACCACCGAACGGCCCCCGGCGAGATGGACCACGAGGTCGGGGCGCTGGGCGCCGTCGTCGAGACGGACCTGCTCGGAGAAGTCGCAGCGATCCACCATGCCGGCCAGCTCGACCGCCCGACGCAGGTGGAGCTCACCCCACCGCCCCCGCACCTGCGGGCGGCGGAGCGCGGTGGAGAGAGACCGGGTCTCGCGGCGCAGGGTCTCGGTGGAGTGCCGCATGTCGGAGACCTGCTCGTGCAGCTGGCTCTGCCAGGCGACGCGGGTGTGCTCGAGGTCGCGCATCTGGTCGTGGAGCCGGTCGAGGCTCTCGCGGACGATGGCCGCCTCGCCGGTGCGCTGGTCGAGCGCAGCGACGACCCGGTCGTCGGCCGACTCGGTGGGCCGCCGCAACAACCCCGCTGCATAGCCGCCGAGCCCTCCGAGGGCAGCGCCGACCAGCA
Source organism: uncultured Actinomycetota bacterium (assembly GCA_963760515.1). Taxonomy (GTDB): domain Bacteria; phylum Actinomycetota; class Actinomycetes; order Propionibacteriales; family Nocardioidaceae; genus Nocardioides. Next base: position 401,348 of record CAVXDL010000006.1, on the reverse strand, counting down.
CCGCGAGCAGCAGGACGAGGACGGTGGTGATCTCCATGGCGCCAGCATGACGGTGCCCACCGACACCCCCAGGGCACGACTGTGCGCGGTGCGGATCCTCGGTCGTCCAGGCAGGAGCACATGGTCATGACGGACTAGGCGGCCATGGCCCGGATGGGCGGCGACACGCCCCGCCTCGCACTATGGACACCTCGGTGGGGCCGCCCTAGGTTCGGGGTCGACGAAGGTAAAGACATGCCGTTCCCGACGCTCGCGAGACCCGCGCCTCGGTGTAGCGCTACCGACGTCGACCGCAGTACCGGATCGCAGGAGCCTCTGGCTTGTCGGGATGGGGGCCGCGTCCGGGCCAACCACCGGAACCCAGGGGGGAACCATGCGTAGCAAGCTAGTAGTGGCCGCAGTAGCGGTCACGATGTTGTTCTCGATGGCGGCCGCGCACGCGGCCACCAGCACCGAACGGGTCGACGCCAACGGGGATGCGGGGTGGATCTTCAATCCCGACCCGTCGACGGCGACACCGTACGAGTTCACCACCGACGACCAGAGCATCGGCGGGGGCAGTCTCTACGTGCCGCCCATCAGCGCGACAGCGGCCGACAAGTTCATCGCCTGGCTCCAGCCCGGCACTCTCGTCAGTGAGCTGCAATCGCTGGCCTACGACTTCAAGGTCGCGGGGGCGAGCGGCCCGACCAGCTACAAGCAGTTCTACCTGAACCTCTACGTCGACGTGGCTGGCTCCACGGCCTACTACGACTGCCGCTTCGACTACGTGCCGAGCACGGGCTCGACGTCGTCGTGGACCACTGCTTTGTTCAGCCCGAGCAGCACCCCGAGCAACGTGAGGAAGGGCTCGGGCTATGCGGGCCCTTGCCCGACGACCCTCGGGGGGATGCCTCCGGGCAGCTACGTGGCCGGAGTCGCGATCAACCTCGGCGACACGTCGGTCTCGGACAGCGGTCTCGCCGGCTACTTCGACAACGTGGTGCTCTCGACGGACTCGGGCACGACCGTCTACGACTTCGAGGCCACGCCGTCGACCAGCGATGCCTGCAAGAAGGGCGGCTGGGCGACGTACGGCTTCTCCAACCAGGGCGAGTGCGTCTCGACCGTGAAGGCGAACCCGCACGCCGGGAAGTAGACGGAGGCCGATCACACGACAGCACTGACACCACGGGGCTCGGTCACAACGGCCGGGCCTCGTGGTCTGTCGCGGTGGGGTGGAGGGGCCTCGATACGCCGGGACCGGCGCTCCGCTTGGTCCCGGCTACTCGACCAGCGAGGGGAGAGGGTCAGGCGTCGGCGAGGTCGACCACGACGGGGGCGTGGTCGGAGGCGCCGGTGCCGGCGCGTTCGTCGCGGTCGATGAAGGCGCCGGTGACGCGTCGGGCCAACGGCTCGGAGCCGAGGACGAAGTCGATGCGCAGGCCGCGGTTGCGCTCGAACCGCTGCCGGAAGTAGTCCCAGTACGTGTAGACCTCGGGGCCCGGGGTGTGGGGGCGGGTCACGTCGACGTACCCGTCGTCGAGGAAGCCCTGGAAGGCCGCCCGCTCCCGCGGCGTGACGTGGGTCGAGGTGGCGAAGGCCTTGATGTCGAAGACGTCCTCGTCGGTCGGGGCGATGTTCCAGTCGCCGACCAGAGCAGTCGGGCCGGACGTCCAGGACGACGCCGAGGCGCGCAGCGCGGCCAGCCACTGGAGCTTGTAGGCGTAGTGGGGGTCGTCGACCTTGCGCCCGTTGGGGACGTAGAGCGACCAGACCCGGACGCCGGCACAGGTGGCGCCGATCGCACGGGCCTCGGCCACGGGGGGCTCGCCGAAGTGAGGCATGTCCTCGAAGCCGACGCTCACGTCCTCGAGCCCGACCCGGCTGATGATCGCCACGCCGTTCCACTGGTTGTAGCCGGCGGCGGCGACCTCGTAGCCGAGTGACTGCAGCCCCATCAGCGGCAGCTGGTCCTCACGCGCCTTGGTCTCCTGCAGCGCCAGGACGTCGACGTCGTGGCGCTGCAAGAAGGCCTCCACGCGGTCGATCCGGGAGCGGAGCGAGTTGACGTTCCAGGTGGCCAGGCGCATCGGGACAGTCCTACTCGGAGCGGTTGGTCGTGGTGCTGGTCGGCTCCGGCAGCGGGCCGAAGCCCTGGCTGCACTCCGCACCGCTGCGACAGGTCACCAGCGCCTGGGTGCGCGCACGCAGCTCGTCGAGGACCTCGGCGTAGGCCGGGTCCTCGGCCACGTTGTAGATCTCCGAGGGGTCGTAGCGGTGGTCGTAGAGCTCCTCGATGCCGTTGGCGAAGAAGCGCGCATAGGTGTAGCGGTCGGTGGTGACCCCGCGCCACCACCAGCCGTAGGGCAGGTCGGCGTCGGTCTGCGGGCCGGCCTGGATGAGCACCGTGTCGCGCAGCGGGCGGTCGGCGAGGATCGAGGGCATCAACGAGACCCCGTCGACGGTGACGAGGGGGGTGGCGCCGCCGAGGTCGGCGATCGTGGGGGCCAGGTCGATCATCAGCGCCCGCTGGGTGCGGATCTTGCCCTTCGGCACGCCGGGGCCACGCACGATCATGGGCACCCGCAGCGACTGGCGGTACGGCACGTTCTTGGTGATCAGGTGGTGCTCACCGAGCAGGAAGCCGTTGTCGGAGGTGAAGATGATGTAGGTGTTGGCCAGCTCGCCGGTCTGACGGAGCGTGCGGATCAGGGAGACGATGCCCTCGTCGACGGCCTGGAGCGAGCGGATGCGCGAGCGGAAGACGGTGTTGATCTTGGCGCGCGAGGGCTGGGCCTTGCTCTGCACCAAGGAGTTCTTGAGGCTGACGTCGGTCTCGCTGTAGCCCGGGTCCCGCAGGGAGGGTGACTCGACGTTGGAGAACTTCGTGGCGAACCGCTTGGGCGGCAGCGCCTCGGCCGTCGAGGGGATCTTCTTGATCTTGTCCAGCCGGCCGTGGGGAGCGACGTGCGAGGCCCAGATGAAGAAGGGACGTCGGTCCTTGGAGAAGTCGCGCACGAGGGTGTTGACGCGCTGGTTGATGTAGTCGACGTTGTTGAGGTCCTTGTAGTACTGCTCGTCGCCGTTCTGGTACATCTGGTAGCCGACGTAGGAGTACGGGTTGACCATGGCGGCGTCCCAGTAGTCCCAGCCCGGCTGCGGCTTGCCCTTGGTCCCGTAGCCGTTGAGGTACTTGCCGGTGAACGCCGTTTGGTAGCCCGCCCGGTGCATCCACACCGGCAGGGTGGTGGTGTTCTGCAGGGCCGCGAAGTTGAAGGGGTCCTGGTTGGACTTCACGCCGTTGTTCTGGGCGTACTGGCCGGTGAGGATCGCCGCTCGTGCCGGGCAGCACAACGGGTGGGGCGACAGCGCTCGGGAGAAGGTGACCCCTTCCTTGCCCAGGTAGCGCACCGCCTTCGGCATCCACCGCATGTCGCTCACGGTCTGGTCGTCGGTGCTGATCAGCACGATGTTGGGTCGCTTGTCGGGACCGGAGGCGCGCTGGGTCGCGCGCTGGGGGGCACCGGCGGCAGCGAGGCGGTCGGCCAGGTCCGGGCCTGCCTGGGCGATCGTGGCCGGGGTCACCGCGCCATGGCGAGATGGACGGCTCTCGGCCTCGGCGGGGGCGGAGTTGCCGATTCCGGCCTCGGCGAGCGAGCCCACGACGACGAGAGCGACCACCAGGATCAGGAGGTACCGGATCCGGGGGGAGGCGAGGGGCATGCGGGCCATTCTGACCGATTCGAGGTCGAACCCGGACATCGAGGGCAGCCCCCGACGTCCCGCGCGACCGCTCGCCGGCGGCTGACACAATCACCCCCGTGCGCCTGCGGATCGACCTCTCCTACGACGGCACGGACTTCCGTGGCTGGGCCTCCCAGCCCGGCTTGCGGACGGTGCAGACCGAGCTCACCGAGGCCCTGCAGACCTCGCTGCGGGTGCCGCGGGCGCACCTGGTCTGTGCCGGACGCACCGACGCCGGGGTGCACGCCCGCGGTCAGGTGGTCCACCTCGACCTCGAGCCGGACGTCGAGGTCCCCGACAGCCTGGAGCGGCGGCTCAACGGGATCCTGCCCGCCGACGTGCGGGTACGTCGGGTGCGGGAGGCGCCGCCGGGTTTCGACGCCAGGTTCAGCGCGCTCTGGCGTCGCTACGCCTACCGGATCGGCGACGCCACCGACCTCCTCGACCCGCTGACCCGCGCCCACGTGGTCACCTGGTCGCGTCCGCTCGACCTCGAAGCGCTCAACCGGGCCTCGGAGCAGCTGGTCGGTCATCACGACTTCGCGGCGTTCTGTCGCCGGCGCGAGGGCGCCACGACGATCCGGACGCTCCTCGAGCTGCACTGGCAGCGCGACGACGCGGGCCTCGCCGTCGCCACGGTGAAGGCCGATGCCTTCTGTCACTCCATGGTGCGGGCCCTGGTCGGTTGCCTGCTCGCTGTCGGCGACGGTCGCCGGCCGGAGTCGTGGGCCGGCGAGGTACTGCGGGCCCAGCGCCGCGATCCTGCGGTCACCGTGGCGCATGCTCATGGCCTCACCCTGGAAGAGGTCGCCTACCCCGCGGACGAGGAGCTTCTCGCCCGCGCCACACAGACGAGGGCCCGACGTGTCTGACGAACGACCGAGCGAGCAGTCCGACGACCGGGCCGACGACGAGCAGGAGCACTACTTCTCCGCCGACCCGAGCGTGCCGTTCCGACGGGAGCCGGTCACCGCGCACGTCTGGGGGCAGACGCTGTCCCTGGCCAGCGGGTCCGGGGTCTTCGCCCGCGGACGCGTCGACATCGGCACCAGCATCCTGTTCCGACTCACCGAGCCGCCGCTCACGGCCCGCTCGGTGCTCGACCTCGGTTGCGGGTACGGCGTGATCGGTCTCGCCGTCGCCGCAGCGGTGCCCGAGGCCACCGTGACCGCGGTCGACGTCAACGAGCGCGCGGTGCTGCTGGCCAACGAGAACGCCGCAGCGCTCGGGGTCGCCGACCGCTACACCGCGCTGACCCCCGACGCCGTCGACCCGGCCGCGACGTACGACGAGATCTGGTCGAACCCGCCGATCCGGATCGGCAAGGCGGCGCTGCACGACCTGCTCCTCACGTGGCTGCCACGCCTGGCTCCGGGCGGGCGCGCGGTGAGCGTGGTCGGCAAGAACCTGGGGGCCGACTCGCTCCAGCGCTGGCTGGGCGAGCAGGGCTGGCCGACCACGCGGCTGGCGAGCGCCAAGCAGTTCCGGGTGCTGGAGAGCCGGCGGGACCGCACCTGACACCTGGTGCTCGCACCACTAGCGCAGCGAGCAGGTGTTCGCGGCGTCCGAGCCTGCCGCCGGCCGCGGGACCGTGCGGCTCCGCGGCGGCCGCTTGTCGCGCTCGACCCACCGGGTGAGGGAGACGAAGGCATCCCGGGCGCAGGGAAGAATGGGGCGGACTCGATCACCGAACTCGGCGCTGAGACCGTCGACGTGGGTGCCGCCGCGGATCCGGTAGTAGCGGTGCAGGCGGCTGCGGCCCTTTCGCTCGATCATCCGTTCGTAGACATCGGAGTCCGTGGCGATCGGCAGCAAGGCATCGAGGGTGCCGTGCAGGGTGAGCATGGGGCGGCGCAGCTTGCCGGTCAGCTGCACCTTGCGCATCGCGGCGTGAGCGGCCGGCCGCTGCGAGTAGCGGTAGTCGGCATCGCAGCTCGGCGTCCCCGACTGGCAGAAGGGGATCCCGGCGTCGAGCGAGCCGTCGTAGGACGGGTCGAACTCCTCGCGGTACAGCCGCTGGGTGAGGTCCCAGTAGACGCCGTAGTGGTACTCCCAGGTGAACTCCGAGCCGGGCGCGAAGCCCGCAGCGAGCATCCGCCGATGCGCGGTGTCGTCGCCGGCGACGTACTTCGGGTACTCACGAAGCGCGGCCGGCAGGTAGGTGAACAGGTTCGGGCCGGCGGCACGGAACAGGGTGCCCTCCCAGTCGACACCGCCGTCATAGAGACCGGGACGGTTCTCCAGCTGCCAGCGCGTCAGGTAGCCGCCGTTGGAGATGCCGATGAGGTAGGTACGCCGCGGCGCCCGGCGATAGGTCTGGCGCACGACGGCTTTCGTCGCCCTCGTCAGCTGGGTGACCCTGCGGTTCCACTCGGCGACCGCATCGCCGGGCCTGGCCCCGTCGTGGTGGAAGGAGCTGCCGCTGTTGCCCTTGTCGGTCATCGCGTAGGCGTATCCCTTGGCCAGCAGCCAGTCGCTGAACAGGAAGTCGCCGGCGTACTGGGTGCGTGTGCCCGGCGCTCCGCTGACGACCAGCTTTCCGTTCCAGTCGTCGGGGAGGCGGATCACGAACTGGGCGTCGTGGTTCCAGCCGTTGTTCGTGTTCGAGGTGGAGGTGTCGCGGAAGTAGCCATCGACCTGGATCCCGGGGATGCCACTGGGGTTGCGGGTGCCGGGAGCGTTCAGGCCCGACCAGTCGCTCTGGTTGGTGTGCCCGCTCGCCACCGTGCTCGCGGTGGTCAGGTCGGCGAGGCACGCGAGCTTCTGCTTCTGGGCGCCGGGCACCTCGATCCGCGACTGGCGTGCGCAGTGGCGCGGCGCACCGGCCGCCGCTCTGCCGGCCGTCGCATCGCCGCCCATCGTGGCGGCAGACCCCGGCGGTGGCGCCGAGAGGAGGGACGTGACGACTGCTGCGGTGCCGACGAGCGCGACGAGGGTCCGGGGAAGCATGGTCCGAGAGTCGGTCGCGACGAGGGGGGTGTCAATGTGCGCGCGCCACACAAAGAGCCACTTGATGAGGTGGATGACGCAACACCTCGCAATAGGGCACGAACGTCGTGGTCGGGCGGAGCCAACGCCGGGATCGAGCCGTCGGGTGTGGGAGCCCGCCATGTGTGCTGGGCCAGGTGTGGTGGGTTCGTCAGTATGAGGCGGTTCGAGCCCTCGCTAGTTTGCCTGTATGGCATCCCAGACACCGTCGTCAGGAATCGATCTCTCGGGTCGGCGAGCGTTGGTCACCGGGGCCGCCAGTGGGATCGGACGGGCCTGCGCCGTCCGGTTGGCCGCGGCGGGGGCAGACATCCTCGCCATGGACATCGATGCCGACGGGGTGCGGCAGGTCGCCGACGCGGTGGGCGGCACGGCCGTCGTGGCGGACCTGACCGAGCGCGCGTTCCTCGACGATCTGCCGACCGATCTCGACATCGTGGTGAACAACGCTGGGTTCCAGCTCGTCCGGCCGCTCGAGGACTTCCCGCCCGAGACGTTCGGCCGGATCCTGCGGGTGATGCTCGAGGCTCCGTTCTGGCTGATCTCGCACGCGCTGCCGCACATGTACGAGCAGGGCTGGGGCCGCATCGTCAACATCAGCTCGGTGCACGGCCTGGTCGCCTCGCCCCACAAGGCGGCCTACGTCTCGGCCAAGCACGGGCTGCAGGGGTTGTCCAAGGTGACCGCGCTGGAGGGCGCGGCGCGCGGAGTGACCTCCAACTGCATCAACCCCGGCTACGTCCGCACCCCGCTGGTGGAGGGCCAGATCGCCGACCAGGCGCGGGTGGGAGGCATCTCCGAGGATCAGGTCGTGGAGCAGGTCCTGCTCGAGCGGGCCGCGATCAAGCGGTTGCTCGAGCCCGAGGAGGTTGCCGAGATGGCGGCCTACCTGTGCTCGCCGGCAGCCGGCTCCATCACCGGTGCGTCGATGGTGATGGACGGTGGCTGGACCGCCCGGTGACCCGCGGGCCGACCGGACCGGCGCGCGGTTGATGGCCCGCGAGACAATCGGGGCCATGTGGACCGACTACCTGGCGCTGCTGGCACGCGATGCGCCCGCGGTGGAGTACGAGGCGCCGGTCCTGACGGCGCGCGCACATGGCGAGCCTGCCCATGTGATCGACGAGCTCGAGGAGGGCAAGCGGCTGGCGCTCCAGGTGCGGGAGCGGCTGTGGACCCAGCGACGACGTGAGGACGAGCTCACCGCGCTCTACGACACGGCCTACGACCTGGCGCGGCTCTCCGACCTCGACTCGGTGCTGGAGGCGATCGTCCACCGCGCCCGTCAGCTGCTCCACACTGACGTCACCTACCTCACGATGAACGATGCCCGGAGCGGCGACACCTACATGCGGGTCACCGACGGGTGCATCTCGGCCCGCTTCCAGCAGGTCCGGCTCCCGATGGGAGATGGCCTCGGCGGGCGGGTGGCGCAGAGCGCGATGCCGTACTCGACCGCCAGCTACTTCGACGACGAACGGTTCAAGCACACCCTCCCGATCGACGGGGCCGTCGCCGAGGAGGGTCTGGTCGCGATCCTCGGGGTGCCGCTCCAGCTCGGCACGACCGTCATCGGCGTCCTGTACGCCGCCAACCGCAGTGAGCGGCCGTTCGCCCGCTCCGAGGTGGCGCTGCTGAGCTCGCTGGCCGCGCACGCGGCTGCCGCCATCGACAAGGCGCGGCTGCTCGACGAGACCAGGGTCGCCCTGGCCGAGCTGCGCGACGTCAACCTGCTCCTCCAGGACCGGACCCAGTCGGTCGAGCAGGCCTCGGCCGCACACGACAGGATGGCTCAGGTCGTGCTCCAGGGAGGCGGGGTCGAGGAGATCGGCGAGGCGCTGGTCGACGTGCTCGGCGGCGCCCTGCTCCTCCTCGATGAGGGAGGTCGAACCCTGTGCTCGGTAGGGGCGGTGGACCGACCGGAGGAGGCGACGCTCGAGCGGGCGGTCATCACCTCCTACGACTCCGGCCGCGCGGTCCGGTGCCAGGACGACGACAAGTTCTGGATGGTGACCGCCGTCACCGTGGGCCGGCAACGCTTCGCGGCCCTGATCCTCCAACGGGCAGGCGAGTTCGACGAGGCGGACCAGCGCATCCTCGAGAGGGCCGCGTTGGTCACGGCTCTGCTGATGCTGAGCCTGCGGTCGGGGGTCGAGGCGGAGAACCGTGTTCGCGGGGAGCTGCTCGACGACCTGCTCCGTGACCCGACGCAGGATCCCGACGGGCTGCTGGACCGGGCCCGCCGGCTCGGCACCGACCTGACGGAGCCGCACGCGGTGTTCGTCGTGGAGCTGGACGGCGCAGACCGTGGCCGGGCGGCAAGTGCGGTCGACCACCTGGCTGCTCGGTCGGGCGGTCTTTCCGGCGCGTTCGAGGGTCGGTTGGTCCTGCTCCTCCACGACCCGCACGGCGACCCTGCGACGACCGCCCGGGCGCTCGCCGAGGAGCTGAGCGCCACCACCGGGCGCCCGGTGACCGTCGGCGGCGCGGGCCCGGCGTCGGGTGTCGGACAGGTGAGCGACACCCACCGAGAAGCCGTCCGGTGCGTGACCGCCCTGCAAGCCCTGGGGAGGGCCGGGCAGGGCTCGTCGCTGACCGAGCTCGGCTTCGTCGGTCTGGTGCTGGGAGACCGCCCCGACGTCGCTCGGTTCGTCGCCGAACGGCTCGGCCCGTTGCTGGACTATGACGACCGCCGCGGCACCGAGCTCGTCGAGACCCTGCAGGCGTACTTCGACGCCGGTGGCCACCTGACCCGCACCAAGGACGCGCTGCACGTGCACGTGAACACCGTCGTCCAGCGGCTGGACCGGATCGGAAAGCTGGTCGGGGCGGACTGGCAGGAACCAGCCCGCCAGCTCGAGCTCCAGGTGGCGTTGCAGCTCCATCGGGTCTCTGCGCACTGACCGGCACGTGAGGATGCGCGACGCGTGAGGCGATCGCCACACATCGCTCCCCGGAACTGTGGTGCTCATCCCCATGTCTGTGTGTGACGCACATCCCTACAGTCGGACACGTGAGCCTGCCGACGATCCTTGCGCCGAGCGCCCACCCAGGCCGGAGGCCGGCGTCGGCGCAGGCCGTTCGAGGCAGGGTGGCAATTCGGCGACACCCCCGCGGGTGTGATGCCCGTCACCACGTGTTGTGTGAAGGTGGTGTCCGGCGGACGAGCGAGAGCCACACCTCTGGCCCGTCTCCAGCAGAGTCCCGTATCAGCCTGGCCGACCGTCAGGATCGGCGTACCCCTGACTCCACGACCACATCCAGGCCCCGCTCCCTGTCGGCACACCACACCTGTGCACACGACACGGTCGTGGCCGCGAAGCACTGCGGGGCCTCACTCGAGGTCTTCCCACTCCCGTTCCAGCTGAAGGTGCACGCATGAGCGAGATCGAGCACGGCACGGCCGGCCGTTCACCAGCAGACGCCCCCATCCTCGAGGTGCGCGACCTCGTCGTGACCTACGGCGGCGTGGTCCAGGCGCTGCGCGGGGTGAGCCTCTCCGTCGCCCAGGGTGCCGTCGTGGCACTCCTCGGCAGCAACGGAGCAGGCAAGACGACCCTGCTGCGCACCCTGTCCGGCACCCTGAACCTGCATCGAGGGCGGGTCGAGAGCGGCGAGGTCACCTACCGGGGCAAGAGCATCAAGGGGCTCGACCCGGCCCACTGCGTCTCCAGCGGCTTGGTCCAGGTGCCGGAGGGTCGACGCATCTTCACCCGGCTCACGGTCGAGGAGAACCTCAAGGCGGGCGGCCTCGGGGTCCGCGGCCGTGGGGACCGATCCGAGGACTACGAGCGGATCTACGAGATGTTCCCGGTCCTGGCCGAGCGTCGTTCCCAGCGGGCCGGGCTGTTGTCGGGTGGCGAGCAACAGATGCTCGCGATCGGGCGTGGCCTCATGTCGAGGCCCCAGCTCCTGCTGCTCGACGAGCCGTCGTTGGGCCTGGCGCCCCGGATCATCGGCCAGATCGGCGAGGTCATCGGCGAGATCAACCGCCAGGGGACCTCCGTGCTGCTCGTGGAGCAGAACGCGACGATGGCGCTCGGGGTCGCCGATGCCGCCTTCGTGCTCGACGTCGGGAAGGTGTCGCTGTCAGGCTCTGCCGCCGAGCTCTCGGAGTCCGATGCAGTCCAACGCCTCTACCTCGGCCATGGCGCCGAGGACTCCTCCCACGTCGCCGCGACGAGACTTTCGACCAAGAAGCTGACGAGGTGGTCTGAGTGACGACGACATCCCACGTCGACCTGCGCGAGGACGTCGAGACCCTCGAGGTCCACAACGTCACGGTGGAGTTCGGCGCCATCAAGGCGTTGACCGACGTGTCGTTCACCGTGCAGCCGGGCGCGGTGCATGCCGTCATCGGGCCCAACGGAGCCGGCAAGTCGACGATGTTCAACGTGCTGTCCGGGGTCTATCGCGCCTCGGCGGGCGAGGTCCGCCTCGGCTCGACGGTGCTGAACGGCCTGCGCCCGCACAAGATCGCTCAGCTCGGCGTTGCCCGTGCCTTCCAGAACATCGCTCTCTCGGGCACCCAGACGGTCTCGGAGAACCTGATGCTGGGTCGGCACCGGCTCACCCACGCGGGGTTCGTCGCGGCCGGGCTGCGGCTCCCGAAGGCGACCAAGGAGGAGCACCGCCACCGTGAGCGGGTCCGCGAGATCGCAGAGTTCCTCGAGCTCGGCAACAAGCTCGACCTGCCGGTCGGGGTGCTCTCCTACGGCGACCAGAAACGGGTCGAGGTGGCCCGCGCGCTGTGCACCGAGCCGCGCCTGCTGCTGCTCGACGAGCCGGTGGCCGGCATGAATGCCGAGGAGACCGAGCGGATGGCGCAGGCAGTGCTCGAGATCCGCGATGCCCTGGGGATCTCCATCATCTTGGTCGAGCACGACATGGGCATGGTGATGAGCATCGCCGACCGCGTCACCGTCCTCGACTTCGGTCGGCTGATCGCGGACGGCACCCCCGAGGAGGCGCAGGCGAATCCCGAGGTCATCCGCGCCTACCTCGGAGTCGGCGGCGACAGCGAGCACGGCGAATCCACCGGGTCCGGCGACCCGGACCACGACGAGAAGGGCTCACGATGACTCAGTTCCTCTCGCTCCTGCTGAACGGGCTGTCGCTCGGCGCGGTCTACGCGCTCATCGCGCTGGGCTTCGTCATCATCTTCAAGGCCAGCGAGGTCACCAGCTTCATGCAGGGATCACTCCTGCTCCTCGGTGCCTACCTGGTCGGCCGGTACGACGAGACCCTCGGCTTCTGGCCCGCGCTCGTGCTGGGCATCGGGGGTGCCGCGATCGCGGCCATGCTGGTCGAGCGGCTGATCATCAACCGCCTGCGCGGTGCGCCGGTGATCGGCCTGGCGATCCTGACGATCGGGGTCGACCTGGTCATCATCACCGAGCTCACGCGCCGCATCGGCTCCGACATCCTCAACGTGAACCACCCGTGGGGAGGCAAGGCGCTGTCCATCGGCGGCGTCGGCATCACTGCGAACCGCGCGGTGGCCATCGCGGTGGCCGCCGTGCTGATCGGGGTGTTCTTCGTGATCTTCAAGTACTCCAACTGGGGCATCTCGATGCGCGCCGCCGCCGAGGACGGGGAGGCGGCCGCACTGATGGGTATCCACCGCGGCCGGGTGTCGATGTTCGCCTGGATGGTCGCCGGCGTGCTCGCCGCGGTGGCCGGGCTCTTCGCCGTGGGCTCGCCGACTCCCGGGGTGACTCCGGCCGTCGCGGTGGTCGCCCTGAGCGCCCTGCCCGCGGCCATCCTCGGTGGTCTCGACTCGACGGGTGGGGCTCTGGTCGGTGGGCTGACGATCGGACTGGCCGAGGCGATGGCCGCCGGTTATCAGGACCAGATCGCCTTCCTCGGCAGGGGCTTTGGTGACGTGGTGCCCTATGTCGTCATGGTCATCGTCCTGCTGGTGCGACCGTCCGGCCTCTTCGGCACCAAGGAGCTGACCCGTGTCTGAGACCGCAACCGTCCCCGAGCAGAAGGCTCGGACCTCGCGCCCAGCACGGCGGCCCTGGGACACCGGGCGCGCCATCAAGGTGGCCGCGTTCCTGGCGCTGCTCCTGCTGCTGCTGCTCCTCCCGCTCTACGTCGAGGAGTTCTGGCTGCGTACCGGGTTCGCGGTCTTCGCCGCGATCGTCGGAGCAGTCGGGCTCAACATCCTGGTCGGCACCACCGGCCAGCTTTCGCTGGCGCATGCCTTCTTCCTGGCCGTCGGCGCCGTGACCTACACCTACGTGTCGGGTGCTCCCGGAGGCACTGCGAACCCCTATGACGGGCTCCAGCTGCCGCCGCTCCTGGGGATGGTGCTGGGCGTGGTGGCCGCCGGCCTCGCCGGTCTGATCTTCAGCCCGATCGCTGCCAGGTTGCGGGGGATCTACCTCGGTATCGCCTCGCTCGGTCTCGTGTTCATCGGACAGCACGTGCTCAACACCTGGACGTCGGTGACCGGTGGGTTCAACGGGCGCCAGGTGCCGTCGTTCTCGCTGCTCGGCTTCAGCTTCGGAGGCAACGACTCACCGGAGCTCGTGATCGCCGGCGTGCCGTTCGGGCAGTCCGAGCGGCTGTGGTACCTCGGCCTGGCTCTGTGCATCGTGGCCTGCTGGTTTGCCTCCAACCTGGTGCGCTCGCGCCCCGGACGTGCGCTGCAGACCCTGCGTGACAGCGAGGTGGCCGCCTCGGTGATGGGCGTCGACGTCCGGGCCTACAAGGCCAAGGCGTTCCTGGTCTCCTCGATGTACGCCGGCCTGGCCGGGGTGCTCTACGCGCTCTCCATCGGATCGGTGGCCCCCGATTCGTTCGGGCTGGCGCTGTCGGTGCAGTTCCTCGCGATGATCGTGCTCGGCGGGCTGGGGTCGGTGACCGGCGCGATCCTGGGCGCCACCTTCGTGAGCGCAGCGCCGCTGGTCTTCCAGCAGTACGCCGGCTCGTTGCCGTTCATCGTCGACCCCGGGCAACCCGGCATCGTCGCGAGCCAAGCGGCCGCGTTCCTCTACGGCGGGGCGATCGTCCTCGTCGTGATGTTCGAGCCCGGCGGCCTCGCCGGATTCGCGCGCCGCTTCGGGCGCCACCGACGCGCACCCGAGGCTGTGTCCTCAGCCTCCGCGGGTGCCGAACCAGATCAGCCAACCACCGCGGCATCAGCCGACTCGTCAACCGAAGGGGACAATCGATGAACAAGATCACCAAGCGGGGAGCAATCACCCTGCTGTCGATCACGACGATGCTGGCCGCAACCGCGTGCAGCACGAAGTCGAGCGACAACGCCGAGTCCGTCCAGGACGGGGTCAAGGTCGGTCGCGGCATCGACGGCAACACGATCAAGCTCGGTGCGTTGACCGACCTGACGGGTGTCTTCGCAGCGCTCGGCAAGGACATCACCAACGCCCAGTCGCTCTACTGGAAGACGCTGAACGAAGGCGACAAGATCTGCGGCACCTACACCGTCGAGGAGACGGTGAAGGACCACAGCTATGACACCCAGCGGGGCATCCAGCTCTACAGCTCGATCCACAACGACGTGCTGGCCATCGAGCAGACCATCGGCTCGCCGATCAACACCGGGCTGCTGCCGCAGTTCGCGAGCGACAAGATGGTCAACATCCCTGCCGCCTGGGCGCAGTCGCTGACCGAGAGCCCCGAGATCGCCATCGTGGGGGCGACCTACGAGGTCGAGATGATCAACGTCCTCGACTACCTCCTCGCGGAGGGCAAGATCAAGGAGGGCGACAAGATCGGCCACATCTACTTCGAGGGTGAGTACGGCGCGGGCGGCCTGGCCGGCTCGAAGTACTTCGCCGAGCAGCACGGCATGAAGGTCGTCGAGCAGCAGATCCAGTCCAGCGACGCCGACATGACGGCCCAGGTCACCAAGCTCAAGGCCGAGAAGGTCAAGGCGATCGCGCTCACCGTGGCGCCCGGCCAGACCGCTTCGGTGGCAGGCGTGGCCTCCGCCCAGGGTCTCAACGTCCCGATCGTGGGCAACAACCCGGTCTTCGCGCCGGCCCTGCTGGGCGGTCCCGCCGGCCCGGCCCTGAAGAAGAACCTCTACGTCGCCTCGCCGGTGGCGCCGTTCGACAAGCTCCCGGAGCTGCTCAAGTCCTACCAGGCCGTCTACCCCGGCGACCCCACGCTGGGCGTCGTCTTCGGCACTGCTGCGGCTGACGTGATGCGACAGATCCTCGAGAAGGCCTGCGCCGACGGCGACCTGACCCCGGAGGGTGTCGTGGCCGCCAAGCAGAACATGGGCACCGTGGAGACCGGTGGCCTGGCCGTGCCGCTCGACGTTCGTGGTCGGCGCCTCGCCCAGTGACGCCAGCTACATCTTCCGCGCCGCCGACGTGCCCGGTGGCGCCGAGTCGGTGTCGGACATGTTCGTCGGTGACGACATCGCCGGGTTCACCAGCGGCGGCTGACCCACCCGCACGGCGTGATCGGCGAAGGCCCGGACCTGATGGTCCGGGCCTTCGTCGTGCGCGGTGTGGCTCGGCGCTGACCGTGTTGTAGTCCGGTAACGCTGCCGGGTCGTGACGCCTACCTCCGGGCCCGCACCTTGCGCGCTCCCGACATGCTCCGCTCGACCAGCCCGCTGCCGGCGTAGACGACCTGGAGCTTGTGGAAGCCCCGGCCGAGCCGCAGCGTGATCTGCTTGATCCCCTCGTCACGACGCTTGAAGCGCAGCGTCCGCATCACGTCGCCGTCGACGAACACCCGCACCCGGCCGAGGGCCGTGACCGCCTGCGGCCGGTCGACCGCAGTGCCGACGACCAGCCGGATCTTGCGCTTGCCGAGCTGGCGCACCTTCGTGCGGGTCGTCGACCCGACCTTGGCGGTGCGCACCTGCACCTGGGGGGTCGCCGACGGAGCGAAGTCGCCGTCCGCGGGGGAGAACCCGGCGCGCAGCTTGGCCGACCCCGGGCGTCGTGCGGGCAGCTCGAGCGTGGTGCTGCCGTCGCTCAAGGTCGCCGTCCCCAGGACTGCGCCGGAGCGGTTGACCACGACCACGTCTCCCGCAGGAGTCCCGGTCCCGGACGCCGGCGTGACCTCGATGCGCACCCGCGCGCTGTCGGGATAGGTGGTGGTCCCGACCTGGGTGAGGGAGATGCTGGTGGGGCGCGGCTGCGGCAGCGGTGTGGGTGCTGTGGACGCCGCCCAGAAGATGGCTCGCCCGCCCTGGCCGAGCCCGCCCTTGGGGTGGGACCGGAAGAACATCGTGGTGCCGAAGACGAGCGAACGGGCCCCCGAGGCGACCTCGTTGCTGATCACCGCCGGCTTCCCGGAGGCGAAGTCAGGACCGTTGGTGGCGTTGCTGGCCCGCCAGTGCCCGGCCAGGAACGTGTCGGCGGCGTAGCTCTGGGCGACCTCGGTCTCGGGGTCGACGTTCGTGAACGTCACCGCCGGGTAGATGAACGAGCTGTTCTGCGCGTACGGCGCCAGGGCGGAGCCACCCGGGGTCTCGAGCGCCACGATGCCGTTGGCCGACGAGGTGCCGGTGACCGCGTCTGCCGAGAGCAGCCCATAGGCCTCCGCCGCCGCCAGCCCGGCGGTGCCCCGGCCCACGATGGAGTGTCCTTCGTCGACCCACGCCTGCACGGCGTTGTCGCCGGCCGAGCCGTCGGTGAGACCGAGGGAGGAGCCGATCCACAAGACGTCGAGGTCGTCGAGGATCGCGGGGTCGTTGTTGATCGCCGTACCGGTGACGGGGACGAGGTCGTCGAAGCCGAGCTCGGTCAGCGACAGGGTGTCGTCCTGGGTGCCGGTGAAGCCGACGGTGAGGTCGGCCAGGGTGCGCGCACCCTCGCCGCCGGCCGCATCGACCTCGGCGGCGGTGGCGCGTCGCACGGTCACGTTGTGGGCAGCCGTCGCGGCCAGGGCCTCGTCGTAGGAACCGGCAGCCACGACGACGGAGCCGTCGGGTGCCATGCGCGCGTCGGCGCCGGCCTCGAGCAGGTCGTTGAGCGCCCGGAAGTCGGCGACGCCGGCGAGGTCGAAGGTGATCGCGGAGCGCAGCGCGGGCGCCGCGGGAGCGGGGGTGGGTTCGTCGATCGGGGTCGTGGCGCCGATCGCCGGGTCGGAGGTGAGCCCGACGGGGTCGACGGTGGCGCCCCACAGGTAGGAGTAGCTCCACGCCGACACGTCGTACATCGAGGGGACCTTGTCGGAGATGTCGTAGCCGACGTCGAGCAGCGCGTTGGCCAGGCCCCGCAGCGGCTGGTGCATGTCGACGACGTAGGAGCCGGCCGGGTACGTCGTGCCGCTGACGGTGGTGTCCTCGTCGAGCGTGCCGACCTCGATGCCGTTGAAGAGCAGGTGCGAGACCACCCGGTCGGCGTCGGACGTCGAGCGCTGGTCGGCGCCCCGGGGAAGGATGTAGGCGCGCGGGTACTCGACCGGGTTCTGGTTGTCGGCGACGTCCCACTCCGCCTTCCACTCGTCCGGGCCGGGCACCTCGGCGATGTTGTCGAGGGTGAGCTGCACCTTCGGCTCGCCGGCGACGCCGCGGCGGAAGATCTCGATCTGGTTGGCCAGCATGTCGTCGGAGTTGGTGGTCACGTAGTCGACCAGGCTCTCGATGGTCTGGGTCGCCACGGCGGTGTTGATCGCGCCGGAGGCCGGGTTCTGCCCGGTGCCGCTGCGCAGCAGCGGGAGCTCGACGGTCGTGGTGACGGCACCGAAGTAGGCGGTGTACTGGGCGGTGAAGACCGGCGGGTAGTCGTCCCAGCCGCTGGGGGTGTCGCGGTAGGGGATGGTGATCTGCCCGGCCGGCAGCGGGTTACCCGGGATGAGGGCGTCGAGCATCTCCTGCTCGACCTGGAGGGCTGCGGCGTAGCCGTGACCGATGAAGAGGTCGTACTCGTAGTTGTCGCCGTGCGGGGGACCGCAGGGCTCGACCTGGAGGGTGCCGGTGTAGCCGTGCAGGTCGGCGGAGTAGAGGGGCTGGACGGTCTGGGCGACCTTGGCGAAGGCGATGCTCTCCGGGGTGGTGCTCGTGATCATGTCGCGGTTGATGTCGAGGCCCAGGACGCCGGGGCGCTGCCCGATCGTGCGACCGTCGGGATTGATGGTGAGGTAGAAGTAGAGGCGGTGCTCGGCCATCAGGGTCTGGGTCGCGGCATCGTCCTCGGCGGCGAGCAGGTCGCCGATGTAGCCCATGATCCCGTCGGTCCCCTCCCACTCGTTGCCGTGGATGTTGGCGCTGAACCAGATCGGGGTCTTGTAGCCCTCGAGCAGTGCGGCGTCGGCTGCGGCCGCCACCGGCTCGTTGCGGATGCGGTCCTTCCACGCTGCCTGCTGCGCGGTCTGCGCCGTGGTCTCGGGGGCCGTCAGGGTGACGAGGTAGAGGTCGCGACCCTGCACCGAGCGGCCCACGACCTGGGCCGAGACCAGGTCGCTCTCGGCCATCCAGTCGTTGACCTGGGGCGCCAGGTCGGAGTGGGCGAGGAGCCCGCTGTTGGTGGCGGCATCCGCTCCCAGCGGCTCCGGCGCGGGCTCGTCGAGGACCGGCTGGCTCGGGTAGGAGGTCGGCATCTCCAGCGGGGTGTCGAAGCCGGCGCCCTCGCCCTCGACGCCACGGCTCTCGGCGTCGCGGGCGGCGCTCGCACGCTGCGCCCGGGCGACCAGGCGCTCGGTGGCAAGGGTGTCCGGGACCTGCTCGCGAGCCTCGCCGGTCGTTGCGCCGGGCTCGGCGGTCGCCACCGGGCCAGGAACTGCCGGCTCGGCGGTCGCGGTGTCGGGTGCTACGCCGAGCAGGCTGATGGCGAGCGCAGCGACGCCGATGAAGGCGGCACGGCGAGGACGGGAGGAGCGGAGGGGAGCAGGCACCCGGTCAGTATCGACGCGCCCCGCGCGTCCGTCCACCGATGCGAGAGAACGTCACGTGGTTGTCACACGAAGGCGTTGATGCCCGTCTCGGCGCGCCCGATGAGCAGCTTCTGGATCTGGCTGGTGCCTTCGTAGAGCGTCATCACCCGCGCGTCGCGCAGGTACTTCGCGGCCGGGTACTCATCGACGTACCCGGAGCCGCCGTGGATCTGGATGGCGTTGTTGGCCGCGCGGACGGCCGCCTCGGAGGCGAAGAGCTTGGCCTTGGACGCCGCCACGCCGTAGGGCTCGCCGCGGTCGATGAGGTCGGCGCAGCGCCACACCAGCAGACGTGCGGCGTCGGCGTCGAGGGAGATGTCGGCGATCATGTCCTGCACCAGCTGGAAGCCGGCGATGGGCCGACCGAACTGGGTGCGGTTCTTGGCGTACTCGACCGACGTCTCCAGGCAGCCCTGCACGATGCCCACGCAGCCGGCGCCGACCGCGAGGCGGCCCTTGTCGAGGGTGCCCATCGCGATCTTGAAGCCCTGGCCGACCTCGCCGAGCACCGCGGAGGCCGGCACCCGCACGTCGGAGAGGAAGAGCTCGGCGGTGGCCTGGGCGCGCAGCCCGAGCTTGCCCTTGATCTCGCGGGCCTCGAAGCCGGGGGTGTCGGTCGGCACCAGGAACGCCGTCACGCCGCGCGGGCCGTCGTCGCTGGTGCGGGCGAAGATCAGCGCCACGTCGGCCCAGGTGCCGTTGGTGATGAAGAGCTTCTGGCCGTTGAGGATGTAGTCGTCGCCGTCCTTGGTGGCGCGCGAGGTCAGGTTGCCGGCATCGGAGCCGGTGTCGGGCTCGGTGAGGCCGAAGCACCCGAGCTTGCTCGCCACGGCGAGCTGGGGCAGCCACTCCTGCTTCTGCTCCTCGGTGCCGTGGAAGAGGATCGACTTGCCGACCAGGCCGCTGCTCACCGAGACGATGCCGCGCAGGGCCGAGTCGGCGCGGCCGAGCTCCTCCATGGCGAGGGCGTAGGTGACGTAGTCGCCGCCGACGCCGCCGTACTCCTCGGGGATGGTGAGGCCGAAGAAGCCGAGCTCGGCCATCTTCGGCACGATCGCGAGGTCGACGGACTCGTCGCGGTCCCACTGGGTGCGGTAGGGGACCGCCTCCTTGTCGAGGAACTCGCGCGCCAGCGCGCGGAAGGACTCCTGGTCCTCGGACAGGGACAGGTCCATGACTACTCCTCGGTGCTCGGGGTGCTCGTGGTGCTCGCGGCGGTGGTGCTCGTGGTCGTGGCGGCGAGGCCGGCGGCGAGCAGCGGCTCGACGGCCTGACCGACGGTGTCGAAGCCCTCGCCGACGGTCTGGCCGGCGAGGAAGCGGTGGTGGATGCCCTCGAGGATGACCGCGATCTTGAGGTAGGCCAGCCCGAGGTGGAAGGCGAGGTCGGGCAGGTCGCGACCGCTCGCGGCGGCGTACCGCTCCAGCTGGGCGTCCTGGTCGGGATAGCCCGGCGCCGAGCTCGCGTCGGCCACGGCTGCGCCTCCGGCGAGGGTGCCGAGCTTGTCGTAGACCAGGAGCAGGGCGACGTCGGTGAGTGGGTCGCCGAGGGTCGCCATCTCCCAGTCGACGACGGCCTTCACGGGCCGGGGCTGTCCGGGGACGGCGAGCAGGTTGTCGAGGCGGAAGTCGCCGTGCACGATCGCCGACGTGCTCGCGTCGCGACCGGCGTCGTCGGCCGGGATGCTCGCAGCCAGACGCGCGAGCAGCGTCTCGGCGTCGGGCAGCGGGCGGGTGGCCGAGCCCTCGAGCTGGCGGCCCCAGCGGCGTACCTGACGCTCGAGGAAGCCGGCCGGACGGCCGAAGTCGCCGAGACCGACGGCGGCGGGCTCGACGGCGTGCAGGCGGGCCAGGACGTCGACCATCGCGCCGGCGAGCTCACGGGTGCCGGCGGCACCGATCTCGCCGAGCTGCGCGGCGGTGCGGTAGGCGGTGCCCTCGATCATCTCCATGACGTAGAACTCAGCGCCCAGCACCGAGGGGTCCGAGCAGTGCGCGAGCATCGTCGGCACCGGCACGTCGGTGCTGCCGAGCGCCGACATCGCGGTGTACTCGCGGCCCATGTCGTGCGCGGTGGCCTGGACGTGGCCCAGGGGCGGGCGGCGTACGACCCAGACCGAGGAGCCGTCGGTGACCCGGTAGGTCAGGTTGGACTTGCCGCCGGCCAGCAGCGACCCCGACAGCTCGCCGATGACGTCGCCGGGGCGCGCGCCGTCGTACCAGGCACGGAAGGCGGCGAGGTCGAGACCGGGCAGGTCCGGCGAGGTCACAGCCGGTCGACCTTGCCCTGCAGCCGGCGCATCCCGGCCAGCCAGCGGTCGGGGGAGGTGGCGCGGGCGGCGTAGTAGTCGGCGACCTCGGGGTGGGGCAGCACGAGGAACTGCTCATCGTCGAGGGTGGCCACCCACGCCTCGGCCACCGCGTCGGGGTGGAGCGCCTCGTCGTGGGAGAGCAGGTCCTTGAGCGGGCCGGCCTGCTCGAGCATCGCGGTCTGCACGCCCTGCGGGCAGATCGCCTGGACGGCGACCCCGCGGTCGCCGTAGGTGATCGAGAGCCACTCGGCGAACCCGACCGCGGCGTGCTTGGTGACCGAGTACGGCGCGGCGCCGATCATCGTGAGCAGCCCGGCGGCCGAGGCGGTGACGACGAAGCGCCCGCCCTCGCCGCCGTTCTCGACCTGCTCGACCCAGCGCGGTGCGAGCAGCCGGGCCGCGCGCACGTGGCTCATCACGTTGACCTGGAGCATCAGCTCCCAGTCGGCGTCGGAGGCCTGGAGGCTGTCGGGCTGGGTGCGGTCGATGCCGGCGTTGGCGCAGAAGATGTCGATGCCGCCGAGCGCGTGGGTGGCGGTGTCGACGAGGTGGGCGACGCCCTCGGAGGTGGAGCAGTCACCCGGCACCGCGATCGCGCCGATCTCGGCCGCCGTGGCCTCGACCGCCTCGGCGTCCAGGTCGTTGACCACGACCCGGGCGCCCTCGGCCACCAGCCGGGTGGCCAGCGACCGGCCGATGCCGCCACCGGCCCCGGTGACGACCGCGCCCTTGCCCTCGAGCTTTGCGTGCCCCATCTCCTACGTCCTCCCGCTCAGGTGATTGCCGAGTCGGCGCACAAGTGCGCCGACTCGGCAGGTCGTCCGGTCGAGTCGGCGCACATATGCGCCGACTCGGCTTCAGACACCGCCGGTCATGGTGATGCCGCCGTCGGCCACGATGGTCTGGCCGGTGATCCACGAGGACTCGTCGGAGAGCAGGAACGCCACCAGGCTGCCGATGTCGTCGGGCTCCCCGAGCCGCTTCAGCGGGTAGGCGGCGGCTGCCTCCTCCTCACGTCCGACGTAGAGCGCCTCGGCGAACTTCGTCTTGACCACGGCCGGGGCCACGGCGTTGACGCGGATGTCGGGGCCGAGCTCCTCGGCGAGGGTCTCGGTGATGCTGATCAGCGCGGCCTTGCTGGCGCCGTACATCGAGATGTACGGCGCAGGGCGCACCCCGGAGACCGAGGAGACGTTGACGACCGCGCCGCCGTGCTCCTTCATCCAGGCGCGGTAGGCCTCCTGGGTGAAGCCGATGGCGGCGATGACGTTGACGTCCATGATCTTGCGCGCGGCGTCGAGGTCGAGCTCCATGAGGCGACCGAACGCCGGGTTGATGCCGGTGTTGTTGACCAGCAGGTCGATGCTGCCGAAGGCCTCCAGGGCGGCGGCCATCACGTCGGCGCGGTGGGCGGCGTCACCGGCGTTGCCGGGGATGCCGAGGGCGTGCTCGGACCCGCCGAGGGCCTCGACGGCCTCGGCCAGCGCCTCGGGCTTGCGCGCCGTGATCACGACCTTCGCTCCCTCGGCCACCAGGCGCTCGGCGATGCCGAGCCCGATGCCGCGACTGGCGCCGGTGACGACGGCGACCTTGCCGCTCAGACCCCTCACGCGGTGGCCTGCGCCTTCGCCCCGACGTCGAGCGGGTCGATGGCGTCGTGGTCGTTCAGCGTGGCGTCGAGCACCTGGAGGTGGCGACCGGCGTCGCCGAGCAGGTGGTCGAGCACGGTCAGGTGAGCGGTGTACATGCCCACGCTGTACTCGGCGGTCATGCCGATGCCGCCGTGCAGCTGGATGGCCTCCTGGCCCACGTGACGCCCGCCGCGGCTGACCTGCAGCCCCGCGCGTGCCGCGGCGTCCGCGACGGCCTCGGGGTCACCGGTGGTGACCACCATCGTCGCCCAGTCCACGAGGCTGTGGGTGAGCTCCTGGGAGGTGTACATGTCGGCTGCCCGGAAGGTCAGCGCCTGGAAGGTGTTGAGCGTGACGCCGAACTGCTTGCGGCTCTTGAGGTACTCGCTCGTCTGCTTCAGCAGCGTCTGCATCGCCCCGAGGGACTGGTTGCCGGCCATGATCCGGGTGATGTCGTGCACGATCGCGATGCTGGCGGTGACGTCGGCGCCGGGGGTGCCGAGCGGGGTCGCAGCGGTGGCGTCGAAGGTGATCCGCGCGGCGCGGCCGCCGTCGTACGTCGAGTAGCCGGTGCGCTCCGCACTGTCGCCGGGGACGACGAACAGGCCGGTGCCGCCCTCGGGCAGGGCGGCGCTGACGATGAGCACGTCGGCGCGCGCGCCGTGCAGGACGCCGTCCTTGGTGCCGGTGAGGGTCCAGGAGTCGCCGTCCTGTCCGGCCGTGACGGCCGAGGCCGAGTCGGACCAGCGCGCACCGGGCTCGGCGTGGGCGAAGGCGAGCACGCTCTCACCCGCGCTCAGGGCGCCCAGGATCTCCTGGCGCTGCTCCGTCGTACCGACGGCGGAGACGAGGCCGCCGGCCAGCACGACCGAGCCGAGGTAGGGCTCGGGGGCGATGACGCGGCCGAGCTCCTGGCACACGATGCCGATCTCGACCGGACCGGCGCCGACGCCGCCGTCCTCCTCGCTGAACGGCAGGCCGAGCAGGCCCATCTCGGCCAGCTGCTTCCAGACCTTCTCGTCGAAGCCCGGGTCTTCCTTGGTCGTCTGGCGGCGCTTCTCGTAGTCGGAGTAGGCCTTGCCGATGAGCCCGCGCACTGCGTCGCGCAGTGCGTCCTGCTCGTCGTCGTAGGTGAAGTCCATGTGTGTGTCTCCCTGTCCCTGTGTCCGGGCCGGCTCAGAGGCCGAGGATGGTGCGGCTGATGATCTGGCGCTGGACCTCGTTGGACCCGCCGTAGATCGAGGCCTTGCGGAGGTTGAGGTACGTCGGGGTCGCGCGGTGGAACCACGAGGCCAGGTCGCCGTCCTCGCCGGAGGCCAGGGTGTCGGGACCGCCGAGGTCGACGACGAGCTCGCTGACGGCCTGCTGGAGCTCGGTGCCCTTGAGCTTGAGCACCGACGAGGCCGGGTGCGGCTCGCCGCCGGCGGAGTGGGCCACCACGCGCAGCGCGGTCAGCTCGAGGGCGAGCAGCTCGTTCTCCAGCTCGATGACGCGCGCCCGCAGCAGCGGGTCGGCGGCGATCGTGTCGGCGCAGAGCTCCTTGGCGCGGGCGAGCACCCGCTTGGTGGCGCCCACCGGGGCGACGCCGACGCGCTCGTTGCCGAGGAGGAACTTGGCCTGCGTCCAGCCGCTGTTCTCCTCACCGACGAGGTTGGCCTGGGGCACGCGGACGTCGGTGAACCACACCTCGTTGACCTCGTAGCCGCCGTCGATCAGCTCGATCGGGCGGACCTCGAGGCCCTCGCTCTTCATGTCGATGAGCAGCATCGAGATGCCGGCCTGCTTCTTCACCTCGGGGTCGGTGCGCACCAGGGTGAAGATCCAGTCGCCGTACTGGCCCAGCGTCGTCCAGGTCTTCTGGCCGTTGACGATGTAGTCGTCACCGTCCTTGACCGCGGTGGTGCGCAGGCTCGCCAGGTCGGAGCCGGCGTCGGGCTCGGAGAAGCCCTGGCTCCACCAGATGTCGAGGTTGGCGGTCTTGGGGAGGAACTCGTCCTTCTGCTCCTTCGACCCGAACTGCGCGAGCACGGGGCCGATCATGGAGGCGTTGAAGGCCAGCGGGATCGGCACACACGCGGCCTGCATCTCCTCGTTCCAGATGTGGCGCTGCAGGTCGGTCCAGCCGCGGCCGCCGTACTCCTCGGGCCAGTGCGGCACCGCCAGCCCGGCCTCGTTGAGCGTCTGCTGGCTCTCGACGATCTGCTCCTTGGTGAGCTCACGGCCTTCAGCCACGGCGGTCCGGATCTCCTCGGACACCTTCGTGGTGAAGAACGTGCGCATCTCCTCGCGGAACGCCTGGTCCTCGGCGGACAGTGCGAGCTGCATGCCGGTGCCTCCCTGAATCTTGGTCGCGTGCGTGGCTGCGTGCTGGTCGGTGGTGCTGGGCGTGCTGGTGGTGCTGGCTGTGCTGATCGGTGGTGCTGGTCGTGCCGGTCACCCCCATCTAACTCGCCAGTAGGTAAGGCGCACCAGCAGGGGAGCGCCAGACGTGATCTGGGTGGTGTCCACAAGGCGGGTGTTGGGCGGTGGGCCTGGGCGGGTCGGCTGGGCGGGTCGGGGCTCGAGAGGGTTTACCCGGTCGACCGGGTAAACCCACACTTGTCGGCCAAACCCTCCGCACCCCGCCGTACCGCCGGACGTGCAATGGGCTCCTCCCGGAGGCGGTCCCACGCTCAGCCGCAGGCCCGACGTACGCCATTGCACGTCCGAGCGGCCGGTGGGCGCTCGCGACAATCGCGTCGTACGTCCCGGCGCGCTCGCAACACGTTCGGGGCAACGAGCGTTGAAGATGCGTGGAGACCATCATCGAGCGGACGGAGCAGCGCGTGGGGGTGACCGACTTCGACGACTGGGTCGCCGCGCGGGGCCCGGCTCTGCTGCGTCTCGCCTACACCCTCACCGGCAACGCCGCCGATGCCGAGGACGTCGTGCAGGACGCGCTGTCCCGGGCCTTGCCGCGCTGGGACCGGATCGCGGCGATGGAGGACGTCGATGCCTACGTGCGCCGGATGGTCGTCAACGCCCACACGTCGTGGTGGCGGCGCTGGCGCCGGCGGGAGTCGCCGGTCGAGACGGTCTACGACGTCGAGACCCCCGGCGAGCCCGGGTCGTACGACGGCCCCCGGGTCGAGCACGACGAGCGCCGCCGCATCTGGGCCGCCTGTCGGGCGCTGCCCGAGGCACAGCGCACCGCGGTGGTGCTGCGCTACTACGAGCAGCTGGAGTACGCCGAGATCGCGGCGCTGACCGGCGTGCGTGAGGGGTCGGTGCGATCGCGGGTCTCGCGAGGGATCGCGGCGCTGCGGGTCGAGCTGGGAGAGGAGCAGGACGATGAGTGACTTCGAGGACCGGCTCGGTCGGGCGCTGGATGCCGGGGCAGAGGATGCGCCGGGGGTGGTCGGCCTGGCCGAGGGTGCCCGCTCACGAGCGCGCCGTCGGCGCCGGCGTACGACGGCAGCGGCGGCCTCGTTCGCGGTGGTCGCCGTGGCTCTCCCGGTCGCCATGGTGGCGGGCGGTGGATGGGGTCGCACGGATCGAGCCATCGAGCCTCCACCTGCCGCGACGCCGTCCTCGACCGAAGCGACGGGCGAGGCGACGGGCGGCTGGCACACCGTGCGCTACGACGGCGATCCCGTCAACGAGAGTGGCGACGGGAGCGTGCTGATCGACGTCCCTGCGGACTGGGAGCTCCTCGACACCTCGGTCTGCGAGTACCCAGTGGTCCGGATCGGACCCGAGAACGCCGACCCGTGCGAGTACCAGGACTCGGCGGCGCTGGTCGGGTCAGCGACCTTCGACCCGAACATCGGACCGGGCCTGCGCTCGACCGACGAGGGCGGAGCCTCGGGCTTCGTGGACGCCGGGCGCTGGGCGGTGCTGGTCGCCTCCGGGGACCGCGACGTCGTCCGTCGGGTCCTGGCCTCCGCGCGCGTGCCCGGCGAGGAGCTGCCCGACCTGTCCGGTGGCTGGGTCACGCGGGCCGAGCGGGGCGTCAGCTACGAGCTGCCGGCGTCCTCGGCGCGGACGAGCGTCGTGATCCGGCCTGCAGCCACGAAGGACTGGGGCGGCGCCGCGTACGCGCGACCGCTGCCGGACGGAGGCTGGCAGGCGCGCCTGTCCACGCCCGACCTCGCGCAGGTCGTCGTCACCGCGCCCACCCAGGCCCTCGCCGAGCTCATCGCATCCTCGGCCGTCGACGCCGGCTGATCGGCGTACCGCCGGACGTGCAGTAGTCGGTTGCGGGCCGATCGCCCACGCTCAGCGCCCGCCAGGGATCGCCCCATTGCACGTCCGAGCGGCCTGTGGATGACGAGATGCGCCGGCGGCAACGGCTTGGCAGGCTCGCGGCATGGAGCCTGAGGCGGCGCTGCGGCAGCTGGGCGGGGTGGCGGCCACTGCGGCCCTGCTCGACCTGACGACCCGTCGCGAGCTGCGCACCGCCCTGGCTCATGGACGGATCCGGCAGCTCGCGCGCGGTCGGTACGGGCTGAACGACCTGCCTCACCACCGGCGTACGGCGGCCGCGTGCTCCGCCGTGGTGTCCCACCTCAGCGCCGCTCGGCACCACGAGTGGCCGGTCAAGGAGGTCCCTGACCGGGTGTGGGTGACGGTCCCGCGCAACCGCAAGGTCAGCCGGGAGGTCCAGGCGGACGTGGTGCTGACGTACGCCGACCTCGACGAGTCCGAGCACGCCGACGGCGTGACGACCCCGCTGCGTACCGTCCTCGACTGTGCGCGTCGGCTGCCGTTCGACGAGGCGCTCGCGGTCGCCGACTCAGCCCTGCGGGCAGGCGCGGTGACAAGCCGAGAGCTGCGTGAAGCAGCCGCGACCTTGCACGGGCCCGGGTCCCGCGCCGTACGCCGTGTGGCTGCTCATGCCGACGCTCGCGCGGCCAACCCGTTCGAGTCGGTGCTGCGCGCCCTGGTGATCGAGTCCGGCCTCCTCGACGTCGTCCCGCAGGTACCGGTCGCCACCCGCACCATGACCTTCCACCCCGACCTCGTCGACGAGGGCCGTCGCGTCGTCATCGAGGCCGACTCCTGGTCCTGGCACCGCGACCAGCAGACCCACGGCCGCGACTGCGTCCGCCACACCGCGCTCGCCCTGGCCGGGTGGCTGGTGCTGCGGTTCACCTGGGAGCAGGTGATGCGGTCGCCGGCGTACGTGCGTGCGGTGCTGGCCGAGCTCGGACCGCGCGAGCACCCGGCCGCCTGAGCGACCCGGACCGGCCGCTCGGACGTGCAATGCCGTCAACGCGGCGGGTGGCTGAGCGGGGGAGTCCGCGCCGGGTGCCCCCATTGCACGTTTGGCGGTACGGCGCAGCGCGGTGGTTCTGGCCGACAAGTGAGGGTTTACCCGGTCGACCGGGTAAACCCTCCCCGGCCACCCGGCTGCAACGATGGACCCGTGACCCACTTCTACCGCCCCGCCGAGGGCCACGGCCTGCCGCACGACCCGTTCAACTCGATCGTCGGCCCGCGCCCGATCGGGTGGATCAGCAGCCTGGGCGCCGACGGCAGTCGCAACCTCGCGCCGTACAGCTTCTTCAACGCCTTCAACTACAAGCCGCCGATCGTGGGCTTCTCGAGCGTGGGGCACAAGGACACGATCGCCAACCTCGAGGCCACCGGGGAGTTCGTGTGGAACCTCGTCACCCGTGACCTGGCCGAGGCGATGAACCAGACCTCGACCGCCGAGCGGGTCGACGAGTGGGAGCGCTCGGGCCTCGAGCCGGCCGCGTCGATCGAGGTGGCACCGCCGCGCGTGGCCGCGTCGCCGGTGAGCTTCGAGTGCGCGGTGACCCAGATCCTGCGTCTGCGCGACCGCGCCGGCGCCGAGGTCGATGCCTGGATGACCTTCGGCGAGGTGGTGGGCGTCCACATCGACGAGGCGTTCCTGGTCGACGGCATCTACGACACCGCGCTGGCCCGCCCGGTCATGCGGGGCGGCGGTCCGTCGGCCTACTTCGAGGTCGGCGAGCGCTTCGACATGGGCCGCCCGCACTGACGAAGCCGGTCCCGGCCAAACCCGGGTGCGCGCACAGCCCCCGATGGCGGACAATCACCCGACGTGGGACATGTCGACGTTGCCGGAGTTCGCTACGAGCTGCCTGATGGGCGGTTGTTGCTCGACGACGTCTCGTTCCGGGTGGGCGAGGGCGCCAAGGTCGCGCTGGTCGGCGCCAACGGAGCGGGCAAGACGACGTTGTTCAAGATCATCACCGGCGACCTCGTGCCGCACGCCGGTGCCGTGACCCGCACCGGTGGCCTGGGCGTCATGCGCCAGGACGTCAAGCAGCGCCTGGGCGACGACGCCACCGTCGCCGACCTGCTGCTCAGCGTCTCGCCGGCGCGGATCCGCGAGGCCTCGGCGGCCGTCGACGCCTGTGAGCTGGCGATGATGGAGGCCGACGACGAGAAGACCCAGATGCGCTACGCCGAGGCGCTCCACGAGTACGCCGACGCCGGGGGCTACGACCTCGAGGTCACCTGGGACGTCTGCACGATGAAGGCACTCGCACTGCCCTTCGACCGCGCGAAGTACCGAGCGCTCACCACCTTGTCCGGCGGCGAGCAGAAGCGGCTCGTGCTGGAGTACCTGCTGGCCGGCCCCGACGAGGTGCTGCTGCTCGACGAGCCCGACAACTACCTCGACGTGCCCGGCAAGATCTGGCTCGAGGAGCGGATCCGCTCCAGCGACAAGACGATCCTCTACATCAGCCACGACCGCGAGCTCCTGGCCAACACCGCCACCCGCGTCGTCACCGTCGAGCTCGGCAGCGGCGGGCCTGCGTCGGGCAACAAGGTGTGGACCCACCCGGGCGACTTCGCGAGCTATCACGAGGCCCGCAAGGACCGCTTCGCCCGCTTCGAGGAGCTGCGTCGGCGGTGGGACGAGGAGCACGCGAAGATCAAGGCGCTGGTGCTGCGGCTTCGGATCAAGTCGGAGTACAACGACGGGATGTCGAGCCAGTACCGCGCCGCGCAGACCCGGCTGCGCAAGTTCGAGGAGATCGGCCCGCCGACCGAGCAGCCGCGCGAGCAACAGGTCAACATGCGCCTCAAGGGCGGCCGCACCGGCAAGCGCGCGGTCGTCTGCACCGACCTCGAGCTCACCGGCCTGATGCACCCCTTCGACCTCGAGGTCTGGTACGGCGAGCGCGTGGCCGTGCTCGGCTCCAACGGCTCGGGCAAGTCCCACTTCCTGCGCCTGCTCGCCAACGGCGGCAGCGACCCCGACATCGAGCACCAGCCGGTCGGCGACGCGGTCGTCACCCCCGTCGAGCACCGCGGCCGCGCCAAGCTCGGCGCGCGCGTGCGTCCGGGTTGGTTCGTCCAGACCCACGACCACCCCGAGCTCGTCGGTCGCACCCTGCTCGACATCCTGCACCGCGGCGACGGCTCGCCCCACGGCCGCAGCGGCATGGGTCGCGAGCAGGCCGCGCGGGTGCTCGACCGCTATGAGCTGAGCGTCCAGTCCGAGCAGACCTTCGACTCCCTCAGCGGCGGTCAGCAGGCGCGGTTCCAGATCCTGCTGCTCGAGCTGTCGGGCGCCACGCTCCTGCTGCTCGACGAGCCCACCGACAACCTCGACGTGCAGTCGGCCGAGGCCCTCGAGACCGGCCTGGAGGCCTTCGAGGGCACGGTCCTCGCGGTCACGCACGACCGGTGGTTCGCCCGCGGCTTCGACCGGTTCCTCGTCTACGGCGCCGACGGCGACGTCTACGAGTCCGACGGGCCGGTGTGGGACGAGGGAAGGGTGCAGCGCGCGCGATGAGCAGCAGTCAGCTGGAGATCAGCGAGATCGACGTCTTCAACGACGCGGCCCTCGAAGAGTGGTACGCCGTCTCGGCCGCCGCCCTGCGCGAGGGTCTGGGCGACCTGGCCACGGTCTGGAGCCTGGCCGAGCTGCGGGTCTCGGTGCGTGAGCCGAGCCGGACGAGGCGCATGCATCTCTACGTCGGCCGGATCGCGGGCGAGGTCGTGGCCTCCGGTGGCCTGGTGCTGCCGCTGCTGGACAACCTCGAGACCGCCACCATCACCGCCGAGGTGCGGCCGGACGTGTGGCGCCGCGGGTACGGCCGCGCGATGCTCGAGGTCCTCGAGTCCCGGGCCCGGCAGCTGGGCCGTCTCGTCCTCGACCATGCGATCGACTGGCCCGACTCCTGCGGCGCCGACGGAGCAGGCTGGCCGGCACGCGAGTTCGCGCTCCAGCACGGCTACCGACTCACCCTGGGCGACGTCCAGCGGGAGCTGGCGCTGCCGGTCGACGACGCCCGGCTCGCAGCCCTGGCGGCCGAGGCGGCCGAGCGGCACGACGGCTACCGGATCACGTCCTGGGTCGGTCCGGTGCCCGAGCAGCTGGCGCTGGGGTGGGAGACCCTCGCCAGCAGCCTGATGACCGAGGCGCCCACGGGGGATCGCGAGATCGAGCCCGAGGTCGTCGACGTCGCCAACCTGCGCGAGCGCGAGTCCATTGCGGCCAAGCAGGGCCGCACGATCTGCTGCACCGTTGCGCTGAGCGCCGACGGCGAGGTCGCGGCGTACTCCGACCTCGCCGTCACCCCGCACGAGTCCGGCAAGGCCTACCAGTGGGGCACGCTCGTGCGCACCGCCGACCGCGGCCACCGCCTGGGCCTCGCGGTCAAGGTCGCCAACCTCCGCCTGCTGCAGAGCCTGGGCCTCGGCGTCGAGCGCGTCGTGACCTGGAACGCCGAGGTCAACACCCACATGATCGCCGTCAACGAACAGCTCGGCTTCAAGCCGGTCGCACGAGCCGGGGAGTTCCAGAAGCGCCTCGACGGCTGAGCCGACCCGGAGGTCGCGCCGGGCCTGACGGCCGGCGACCGGCGGCCTCTGGAGGCGGTCGGCCTGCGAGGGTTTCGTCTCGCCGTCGCCCGGGGGCTCGGGCGGCTCGACCTCCGGTGGCACCACCGGTCGCTCAACCTCCGGTGCTGCTCGACGAAGGTGGCGCCGACGGCCATGTCAGGGAAGGATGGCCGCCGGCGCCGGGAAGGCCGGACCCCCCTCTCCCAAAAGAGGCCCGGCTGGAGTGGTCCGGCAGGTCAGGAGTCGGTGCTGGTGGCGTCGGAGCCGAGTCGCAGCGTCGTGGTGGCTTCCTGGCCGTTGCGGGTGTAGGTGATCGTGACCTCGTCGCCGGGGCGGTAGGAGCGCACGGTGGCGACCAGCGAGTCCGAGCTGGAGATCAGGGTGTCGTCGACCTTGGTGATGACGTCGCCCGCCTGGAGGCCGGCCCCGCCGGCGGCCGAACCGTCGCCGATCGTGCGGATCTGCGCGCCGTCGGAGACCTGCGCGCCGCTGGCGACGTCCTCGACCGAGACGCCGAGCCGTGCGTGGGTGGCCACCTCGCCGTTGGAGAGCTGCTCGACGATCGGCATGACCTCGTCGATCGGGATGGCGAACCCGAGGCCGATCGAGCCGGCCTCCCCGCCGGTGGCGGTGGTCGACCGGATCGAGGAGTTGATGCCGATCACGTGGCCGTCGAGGTCCACGAGCGGGCCACCGCTGTTGCCGGGGTTGATCGCGGCGTCGGTCTGGATCGCGGGGTAGACCGTGGCGTTGCCGGTCGCGTCGGCGCCGACGTTGACCGGTCGGGCGAGCGCACTGACGATGCCGGAGGTGACGGTGGCGTCGAGGCCGAACGGCGAGCCGATGGCCACCACCGACTCCCCGACGTTGACCTTGCTGGACTCCCCGATCGTGGCCGGGGTCAGGTCGCTCACGCCCTCGGTCTGCACGACCGCGGTGTCGGTCAGCGGGTCCGTGCCCACGATGCTCGCGCTGGCGTGGGAGCCGTCGCTGAAGGAGACCGTGATCTGTCCGGTGTCGCCGGCGACCTCGACCACGTGGTTGTTGGTGAGGATCAGCCCGTCGGAGCTGAGGATGATGCCCGACCCGGAGCCGGACTGCCGACCGTCGCTCACGTCGAGCTTCACGACCGAGGGCAGCACTGCGGAGGCCACCTGCTCGACGCTGCCGTCGGCGGCCGGCTCGTCGCTACGGGTCACGACCTGGCTGGTCGCAGGCGTCGCCGACGTGGACGTCGTCCCGGCGGCGGAGTCGGGCCCCCAGGTGCTGTAGGCCGCGGCGCCGCCGACCCCGGCGGCACCCCCGACCACCAGCGAGGCCGCGATCACGCTGGCCGCGAAGCCGGCGCGTCCGCGCTGCTTGCGCGCGACCTCACGACGCTGCAGCGGCAGGGCGCGAGTGGCGTAGGGGTTGTCGGCTGCCCCTGGCTCGCCGTAGGCCATCCCGGCGGGGAGGCCGGTCGGCGGCGGGAACTGCGGAGCGGCGAACTCCTGGAACTCGGGCTGGCGCGGCGTCGAGGCGTACGACGGGCCCGACTCCGGCGTGGGGGTGGGGTCGTCGGGGGAGGGGAGAGTGGGCTCGTCGGTCATGGCTCCAGCCTGTCGAGCGTGCCTGTGATGAGCCTGAGACGCCGCTGGATGCCAGGCAAGAACTCGCTGAGGTGCTGTGGCGCCCACCACATCCACCCCTGCGGCCACTGCCGCACCTGGTGCCCCTCGCGCACCGGCCGCGGCACGACCGTCGAGAAGTCGCCGCACGCTGGGTAAAGACAGGGCGACGTCGAGGTGGGACGGTGGCAGGACCCGGGCTCTCTCGGAGGGACCCGGCTCCGACAGGAGTTCAGCATGGGGATCTCGAGCAAGCTCATCAGCA
The DNA here is from genome assembly GCA_963760515.1 of uncultured Actinomycetota bacterium. Classification (GTDB taxonomy): domain Bacteria; phylum Actinomycetota; class Actinomycetes; order Propionibacteriales; family Nocardioidaceae; genus Nocardioides. The sequence goes on along the minus strand of CAVXDL010000006.1, from coordinate 368,123 downwards.
TCGCCACGACCATCGTGTGCTTCATGGCGCTCGGCGTCGGCGCCGCCGAGGCCAAGGTCATCAACGGCAACGGCAAGGACAACACGATCAACGGCACCAACAAGGCCGACAAGATCTCGGGCCGGGGCGGCAACGACAACCTCGACGGTCGCAAGGGCGCCGACGTCATCCACGGCAACGGCGGCAAGGACACGATCTCCGACGGCGGCGACCTGGCCGCCGACAGGCTGTACGGCGACGCCGGGCGCGACTTCATCTACACCACGGGCAAGGACCGGGTCTTCGGCGGCGGTGGTCGTGACGTCATCTTCACCAGCCGGGTGCGCCCGCAGATGCTGATCAACTGTGGGGCCGGGAACGACCGCGTCGAGTACAACGTCGAGGACGAGGTGCCGCGTACCAAGAACTGCGAGGCCGTCGTCTTCGTCGGGGGCGGCATCACTCCCGGCCGCACCCGCTGAGGCGGATCCACTCGAAAGGCTCGATGTCGGCGGCCGGTGGGAGCGTGAGGCGCATGAACGCTCCCGCCGGCACCCGCTTCTGGCTCCACACCGTCCCCCTCGAGCAGGTGCTCGAGGGGCAGCGGGGTGGCTTCACCCAGGCCGGCGACGGGCGCGAGACCCGGTTGAGCGCGCCGGGCCTCGGCGACCCGATCGCCTTCTACTCCTCGCGGACCGCGCTGCCCGGCGGGCGGGTGCTGCAGCAGTTCACCGCGGCCGGTGTCGTCTCAGACGTCGAGCCCTACCGCGTCGAGGTCGAGCCGGGTGTCCACCGCTGGCGTCGCCGGGTCGACTTCGAGGACGTCGGTCCGGTGCCGATCCGCGCGCTCCTGCCCATGCTCGGCTTCGTCACCGATGAGCAGAAGTGGTCGCTGCCGTTCCGCCGGGGGCTCCTCGAGGTGACTGCCGGCGACTTCGGGGTGATCGCCGGGGCGCTGCGCGATGCGTTCGCCGTTCCGCTCGAGTACTCCGCGTCTGGGCGGTCGGCACGGGCGTGAGACGCGGGAGTTCCACCAGTTAACTGGTGAAACTCCCGCTTACCCGCACAAGTTTGAGCCAACAAGCAGGAGTTTCGTCGATGGCCTGGGCAGGCTCACACCGCAAGCCCGCGCCCGCGCAGATCGCGGGCCAAGGAGACCGCGTCGGTGAAGACGATCGCGTCCAGGCCGCAGGCGGCCGCAGCCTCCACGTTGTCGAGCCGGTCGTCGATGAACACGAGCCGCTCGAGGTCGTGGCCGGCTCGCCGGCCCAACAACGCATAGACCGCCGGGTCCGGCTTCGCGACGCCCTCGACCCCCGACACGATGACCTCCTCGAAGAGCTGCAGGAAGTCGAAGCGCGCGGGCGCGTGCGGGTAGAGCTCGGCCGACCAGTTCGTCAGCCCCCACTGCGGCACCCCCGCGCCGTGCAGCGCTCGTACGAGGTCCACGCTGCCCGGCACCTCACCCAGCAGTGAGGCCCCGAAGTGGGGCCGGTAGGAGCGACCGTGCTCGGCCCACTCGGGATGACGTGCGGCCAGCTCGGCCTCGGCGTCCTCCCAGGAGCCGCCGGAGTCGGGGCCGTGGTTCCAGGCCCGGAAGTCGAAGGCGTCCAGGAAGCGACGGGCCTCGACCTCACCGACTCCTGCTGCGATCGCGGCGAACGGGTCCCAGTCGATGAGGACGTTGCCGAGGTCCCAGACGACGCCTGCGGGGGTGGTCATGTCGTGGCTCCTGCCTGGAATGCGAGAACCCGCCGCGGGCTGGCGGCGGGTTCTCGGGTTGCTCTGGGTCATGCTCTAGCGTGCTGGGTGCTTCCTTGCCTCAGTTCGCACCGGGTCTCGACACGCGGGTTCCGAGTTCGTTCCTCACTCGGACCGCTCGCTCGACCACCATCGACGAGTCCGCTGACGCGTCCTCGTCACGCCCACCGCTCCGACGGCGGGGCGTAGGTGAGGCGACGGTCGCCGGTGTAGATCTGCTTGGGACGAGCGATCTTCTGCTCCTTGTCCTGCACCAGCTCCAGCCACTGCGCGAGCCAGCCCGGCGTACGGCCGATGGCGAAGAGCACGGTGAACATCTCCGGCGGGAACTGGAAGGCCTCGTAGATGAGCCCGGAGTAGAAGTCGACGTTGGGGTAGAGCTTGCGCTTGATGAAGTACTCGTCCTCGAGCGCGATCTTCTCGAGCTCCTTGGCGATCTCCAGCAGCGGGTTGACCCCGGTGACCTCGAAGACGTCGTCGCAGGCCTTCTTGATGATCGTGGCCCGCGGGTCGAAGTTCTTGTAGACGCGGTGGCCGAAGCCCATCAGACGCTCGTTGCCGTCCTTGACGCCCTGGATGAAGGCCGGGATGTTCTCCTTCGAACCGATCCGGCGCAGCATCTTGAGCACGGCCTCGTTGGCCCCGCCGTGCAGCGGGCCGTAGAGGGCCGCGACGCCGGCACCGACCGCGGAGTACGGGTCGACCTGCGAGGAGCCGACCGAGCGGACCGCGTTGGTCGAGCAGTTCTGCTCGTGGTCGGCGTGCAGGATGAACAGCACGTCGAGGGCCTTGACGAGGCGCTCGTCGGGCTCGTACTTGAGCTCGCTCATCTTGAAGAGCATCGAGAGGAAGTTGGCGGTGTAGCCGAGGTCGTTGTCGGGGTAGACGAACGGCTTGCCCTGGGCGTTGCGGAACGACCACGCACCGAGGGTGGGCATCTTGGCGATCATGCGCACGATCTGCATGTGCCGGTTCTCGGCGTCGCTGATGTTGCCGGCGTCGGGGTAGAACGTCGACAGCGCGCCGACCGAGGCCATCAGCATGCCCATCGGGTGGGCGTCGTAGCGGAAGCCCTCCATGAAGCCCTTGACGTTCTCGTGCACGAAGGTGTGATAGGTGATCTCGTGCACCCACGCCTCGTACTCGGCCTTGGTCGGCAGGGCGCCGTGCACCAGCAGGTAGGCCACCTCGAGGAAGTTCGACTTCTCGGCCAGCTGCTCGATCGGGTAGCCGCGGTACTCGAGGATCCCCTTGTCACCATCGATGAAGGTGACCGCGGAACGGCACGATGCGGTGTTGACGAAACCGGGGTCGTAGACGGCCAGGCCAGGCTCGTCGTCGCTGGTGCGGATCTTCCCGATGTCGCCGGCCTTGATGGTGCCGTCGAGGATCGGGACGTCGTACTCCAGCCCGGTGCGGTTGTCGCGGACGGTGAGAGAGTCAGTCACGCAGTCCAACTTAGACGCCGGTGCAACGCGGAGAGAAGTCGGTGTCCACACCGGCTCCTGCTCGCAGCGTTTTGACCTGCGTTCTCGCGCCCCCGTATCTTGGTATGTCGCGTCTCCTGCCGCATCCCGATCGCCGTACCTCGGTCGTGGTGCAGTCCCGGACACCAGCCCCGAATCCCGCGCTCCGGCCCGGAATCCAGGGGTGGCACAAGCCGGGCCGTGTTCGTCAGAAAGACGTGCTCCACCCCCGTCAGGGCAGACCCTGCACGGAACCTACGAACGAAGAAGAGCATTGCCATGCGTACCTTTGCCCCGAAGCCTGGTGACATCACCCGCACCTGGCACGTGATCGACGCCGAGGACATCATCCTCGGCAAGCTGGCCGTTGCGTCGGCCAACCTCTTGCGCGGCAAGCACAAGACGATCTACGCGCCCAACGCCGACACCGGCGACTTCGTCATCATCGTCAACGCCGAGAAGGTCGCCCTTTCCGGTAACAAGAAGACGACGAAGCTCGCCTACCGCCACTCCGGTTTCCCGGGTGGTCTCTCGGCCACCCCCATCGGCGAGATCCTCGAGAAGGACGCCCGCAAGGCCGTCGAGGCCGCGGTCTGGGGCATGCTCCCCAAGAACAAGCTCGGCCGTCAGCTGCTGACGAAGCTCAAGGTCTACTCCGGGCCCAACCACCCGCACGAGGCCCAGCAGGCCGTTCCCTACGTGATCACGCAGATCACGCAGTAGTTACCAGCAGACATCCAGACGACCGAGACTGAAGAGAACCCGAGGAAATATCGTGGCTGACACCACCACCACCGACGAGGTCGAGGAGACCTTCGCGACCGACGAGCAGGGCATTGCCTACAGCTCCGAGAGCGCGCCGTCCGCCGACGCCCCCGAGCGTCCGGCCACCATCGCCCCCGCTGCGGCCACCGGCCGTCGCAAGGAGGCCGTGGCCCGCGTCCGCATCGTTCCGGGCACCGGCGTGTGGACCCTGAACGGTCGCACGCTCGACAACTACTTCCCCAACAAGCTGCACCAGCAGGTCGTGAACGAGCCGTTCGCCGCCCTGCAGCTCGAGGGCCGCTTCGACGTCATCGCCCGCATCCACGGCGGCGGCATCACCGGTCAGGCCGGCGCCCTGCGTCTCGGCGTGGCTCGCTGCCTCAACGAGATCGACCTCGACGCCAACCGCGCCACCCTGAAGTCGGCCGGACTGCTCACTCGTGACGCCCGCGTCATCGAGCGCAAGAAGGCTGGTCTCAAGAAGGCCCGTAAGGCTCCGCAGTTCAGCAAGCGCTGACCAACGCTGCTTGACGAGCACCTGGCAAGGGTCTCGACGATCGCCGGCCGGCTACCAGCCGTCGGCGCTCGGCCTCCCTGCCAGGTGCTTTGTCATGTGGTGCACTTCGTGGGGAGGACCCGGGTATGACACGCATCTTCGGAACCGATGGCGTTCGCGGACTGGCCAACGGCCACCTGACCGCCGAGCTGGCCCTGGACCTCGGCGTCGCTGCCGCCCGTGTCCTCGTCGGGCACGGCGAGTTCACCGGTCGTCGCCCGTTGGCGGTGGTCGGGCGTGACACCCGCATCTCGGGGCAGTTCCTCGAGCACGCCGTGGTCGCCGGTCTGGCTTCGGCCGGTGTCGACGTGCTGCGCCTGCGGGTGCTGCCTACTCCCGGCGTGGCCTACTTCACCGACGCGCTCGGCGCCGACGTGGGCGTGGTCATCAGCGCCTCGCACAACGCGATGCCCGACAACGGCATCAAGTTCCTCGCCCACGGCGGGGTCAAGCTCGACGACGCCCTCGAGGCCGAGATCGAGGCCTGCCTCGGTGAGGAGTGGGACCGGCCGGTCGGTGGCGAGGTCGGACGGGTCACGCCCCACGAGGGCACGGTGGCCCAGTACGCCGGCTACCTGACCAGCACCCTCGACAAGCCGCTCGAGCGCCCGCTCACCGGGCTGAAGGTCGTCCTCGACTGCGCCAACGGCGCAGCCAGCGAGGTCGGGCCCCGCGCCCTCAAGGAAGCCGGCGCCACGGTCATCACGATCGGCGCCGACCCCGACGGTCTCAACATCAACGACGGGTGTGGCTCGACCCACCTCGACGGGCTCCAGGAAGCCGTGCTCGCCCACGGGGCCGACGCCGGCTTCGCGGTCGACGGCGATGCCGACCGCTGCCTGGCCGTGGACCACACCGGCACGGTCGTCGACGGCGACCAGCTCATGGTGATCCTGGCCCTGGCCCTGCACGAGTCGGGCCACCTGGTCGACGACACCCTCGTGGCCACCGTCATGAGCAACCTCGGCCTGGTCCGCGCGCTGCGCGACGCCGGGGTGCACGTCAAGCAGACCGCGGTCGGCGACCGCTACGTGCTGGAGGAGATGCGCGCCGGCGGCTACGTCCTCGGCGGCGAGCAGTCGGGCCACGTGATCATGCGGGAGCACGCCACCACCGGCGACGGCGTCCTGACCGCCCTCCACGTGCTGCAGCGGATGAACGCCACCGGCCGCACCCTGGCTGACCTCGCCTCTGCGATGACCCGCCTGCCGCAGGTGCTCGTCAACGTGCCGGGCGTCGACAAGTCCCGCGCCGGCACCGACGAGGTGCTGCTCGCGGCCGTGGCCGACGAGGAGTCGGCCCTCGGCGACACCGGCCGCGTGCTGCTGCGGTCCTCCGGCACCGAGGACCTCGTCCGCGTCATGGTCGAGGCCCCCACGCAGGCTGACGCCCAGGACGTTGCCGATCGCCTCGCGACCGTGGTCAAGGAACGCCTCGCCCTCTGAGTCCGCGCCGGGATGGGGCCCGTCACCGGCGATGTCCTAGCCTGTGGTTTTCACCGACGATGGGATCTTCATGGCACGCACGGCCCGCACCGCCCGCACGACCCGACGACTGGGAGTGCTCGCCGCGACCGCGCTGCTCGGCACCTCGCTCGCGGCGTGCAGCGGGTACGACGAATCCGCCGCTGACTCGCCGTCGGCCGACTCGTCGGTCCAGGGCGACGACCTGCCCGACTGGGCGCCGCAGATCCTCGTCGACGACGAGGGCGACGTGACCGGGCTGGACTTCTCCGACGTCGACCCGGCCGAGGGCGAGCTCCTGATCGCCGAGGTCACCACCGGCGACGGCCCCGACGTCGAGGCCGGCCAGACCATCACCGCCGACTACTACGGCCAGCTGGCCGATGCCGACAGCGCGTTCGACAGCAGCTTCGGTCGCGAGCCGTTCGAGGCTCCGATCGCAGCCGGCCGCCTCATCAAGGGCTGGGACCAGGGTCTGGTCGGCGTGCCGGTCGGTAGCCGCGTGATCATGTCGGTGCCGCCCGAGCTCGGGTACGGCGAGGCCGGTGCGCCCCCCTCGATCCCCGGTGGCGCGACGCTCTACTTCGTCATCGACATCATCGAGGCGGAGTAGCCTCCGACTCCTCGGCCCACTTGATCGACCGGAGGGAGTCACGGTGCAGGGTGCGACGCTCACGATCGAGGGGTTGACCAAGCACTTCGGCTCGGTCCGTGCCGTCGAGGACCTCAGCTTCACGGTGCGCCCTGGGGCGGTCACCGGCTTCCTCGGCCCGAACGGGTCGGGCAAGACCACGACCCTGCGCATGCTGCTCGGCCTCGCCGTGCCGACGTCGGGCCGGACCCTGGTCGGGGACCGGCCCTACGTCGAGATCCCCACCCCGGGTCGGGTCGTCGGGGCGGCGCTGGACGCGACCGGCTTCCATCCCGGTCGCACCGGGCTCGCGCACCTGCGCGCCTTCGCGCCCCAGGTCGGCGCCACCGACGCTCGCTGCCACGAGGTGCTGGAGCTGGTCGGGCTCACCGACCCCACGCAGCGGCGGGTGGCGGCGTACTCCATGGGGATGCGTCAGCGGCTCGGCCTGGCCGTCGCGCTGCTGGCCGACCCTCCGGTGCTCGTGCTCGACGAGCCCGCCAACGGGCTCGACCCCGAGGGCATCGTGTGGCTGCGCCACCTGCTGCGGCACTTCGCCGCTGAAGGGCGCACGGTCCTGGTCTCCAGCCACGTCCTCGGCGAGGTGCAGCACACCGTCGACGACGTGGTGATCATCGCTCGCGGCCGCCTGGTCCACGCCTCCTCGCTGGCCGACCTGGCGGCGCTCGCCGCGCCTGCGACGTACGTCGAGAGTCCCGACGCCGACGCCCTGGACCGGCTCGTGGGTCAGCACCAGTGGGCTGCCGAGGTCACCGGCGGCGGACGCACCCTGCGCGGGATCGACGCCGCCCGGGTCGGCGCCGCGGCCCACGCCGCCGGGATCGAGCTGCACCAGCTGGTCTCCCGCGGCACCGATCTCGAGGACGTGTTCCTGCGGCTGACTGCGGACGACGCCCGCGTCGAGGGAGCCGCGACATGAGGGCCGCACTGCTGGCCGAGCTGCGCAAGCAGACCAGCACCCGGATGTGGTGGGTGCTGCTCGCCGGTCTCGCCGGATTCCTCGTCTTCCTCGCGGCGGTGATCGCCTTCTCCTTCACCGTCGACCCCGGGACGAGCGGCGGGCCGGTGCTCAGCGGGCTCGATGCCGCCACCAGCGTCTACTCGCTGATCAACGCGGTGGGCTACGTCTTCCCGCTCGTGATCGGGTCGCTGACCATGACCTCGGAGTTCCGGCACGGCACGGTCACCCAGTCGCTGCTGGTCGAACCGCGGCGGGGGGTCTTCCTGGGCGCCAAGCTGATCGGCATCGTGCCCTTCGGGCTCCTGTACGGCGTGGTCGGGGCGCTTGCCGTCGTCGCGGGCGGCGCGCCCGTGCTCGCCACGCAGGGCTCGGGCGCCCATCTCGGCGACGGCGCGGTCTGGCGGGTGCTGCTCCTCGGCGTCGTCGTCACCGCGGTCTGGGCCGTCCTCGGTGTGGCCCTCGGCTCCGTGCTGACCAACCAGGTCGCCGCGGTCGTGGCGGTCCTGGCCTTCACCCAGCTCGTCGAGCCGATCGCGCGGCTCGGTCTCGGGGCGGTCGACGCGCTCGCTCCGGCGGCTGCCTACCTGCCCGGTGCGGCGGCTGACGGGGTGATCGGCGCCAGCCTGTTCGCGTCGTACGGCGAGGTGCACCTGCTGCCGGCCTGGGGAGGGGCCCTGGTCCTGCTCGGCTACGTCGCCGTGCTGGCCGTCGTGGGCCGGCTGACCACGCTGCGCCGCGACATCGGCTGATCCCGACCTCCGTCGACCCTTGACGTAGTTCCGAACGTCGTTCAGACTTTCGTACAACGTTCGGAATTGAGGTGGGGTCGATGAGCACAGGGTGGGACCGCCGGCGCGAGCAGACCCGGGCCGACATCCTGGCGGCCGCCTGGGACGCCTGTCGCGAGAGTGGTCTGGCCGCCCTCTCGATGCGCGACCTGGCGGTCCGCGTAGGGCTGCGCGCCCCCTCGCTCTACTCCTACTTCGGCTCCAAGGACGAGATCTACGACGCGATGTTCGCCGACGGTCAGCGCGAGCTGATCGCGACGACGACACCGAGCCCGGAGCTGCCGGCCGACCGCGCCGGACTGCGCCAGGGGTTGGGGTTGTTCGTCGACTTCTGCGTGGCCGACCCGGTGCGCTACCAGCTGCTGTTCCAACGACCTGTGCCCGGCTTCGTCCCCTCCGCGGAGTCCTATGCGTTGGCGCTGGACTACTACCGCGGCTTCGAGGCCGACCTGCGCCGCTTCGGCGTGGACGACCCCGCGCTCCTCGACCTGCTGACCGCCCTGATCACCGGCCTGACCGACCAGCAGGTCTCCAACGACCCGGGCGGTGAGCGCTGGACGGCGCTGCTCGACCGTGCGGTCGACATGTTCTGCGACTACGCCGGGATCCCGGCGAGGAGCGAGATCAGCACCAGCTGAACCAACCCGACACAAGGAGCTCGAGATGTCCGCGACCATCGCACACGACCTGTCCTCGATCCCGCCCGTGAGCCACCGGGAGGCTCGCACGCTCGCCGAGACGGCCTACCGACGCTTTGCCGACGAGCTCGCCACCGTGCCCGACGAGGGGTGGGCCGCGCCGACCGACTGCTCGGAGTGGACCGTGCGCGACCTCGCCGGCCACGTCGTCGGCGCCATGCGCTCGGCGGCCTCCGTGCGCGAGCTGATGAGCCAGCAGCGGGAGGTCGCGCGGCGGGTCAAGGCCACCGGCCGGCAGGGGGTCGCGGTGATGACCGCCCTGCAGGTCGAGCTGACCGCCTCGCTGAGCCCCGCCGAGCTCGTCGCCGAGTGCGCAGCCCTCGTCGGTCCAGCGACGGCCGGGCGGGACAAGACCCCGGCGGTGCTGCGCAAGCTGGTGCGGCTGCGGGTGCAGATGGACGACATCGACGAACGCTGGGCGCTGGGCTACCTCATCGACGTCGTGCTCACCCGCGACGCCTGGCTGCACCGCATCGACCTGTGCCGCGCCCTGGGTCGCGAGCCCGAGCTCACCGCCGAGCACGACGGCCGCATCGTCGCCGACGTCGTGGCCGAGTGGGCCCGCCGGCACGGCACCGACGTCCACCTCACCCTGACCGGGCCGGCCGGGGGAGTGTTCGGCGCCCCGGGCGCCGATCGAGCCCACCTCGAGATCGATGCCGTCGAGTTCTGCCGCACGGTCTCGGGTCGCATCCCGGGCACGGGGCTGCTCGCCGAGCCGGTGCCGTTCTGACCCGTCCGGCCGGGCGGGCTCAGAGCTTGCGCAGCCGCACGTAACGCACCGAGTGGTCGCGGTCCTTGCGCAGCACCAGCGTCGCGCGCGAGCGGGTCGGCAGGATGTTGTCGACGAGGTTGGGCCCGTTGATGGTGTCCCAGATCCGACCCGCCTCGGCCACCGCCTCGTCGTGGGTGAGGGCGGCGTACTTGGCGAAGTAGGAGCCGGGGTCGCGGAACGCCGTCTCGCGCAGGCGCAGGAACCGGTCGATGTACCAGGCGCGGATCTTGTCGCGACCGGCGTCGACGTAGACGGAGAAGTCGAAGAAGTCGCTCAGCGTCAGCCCGGCGCGACCGTCGTCGCGCACGCGGGCCGGCTGGAGGACGTTGAGGCCCTCGATGATCACGATGTCGGGGCGCTTGATGACGACCTTCTCGTCGGGCACGACGTCGTAGACGAGGTGGGAGTACGTCGGGGCCTCGACCTCGTCCTTGCCCGACTTGATGTCGACCACGAAGCGCAGCAGCGCGCGCCGGTCGTAGGACTCGGGGAACCCCTTGCGCTGGAGCAGCCCGCGGCGCTCGAGCTCGGCGTTGGGGTAGAGGAAGCCGTCGGTGGTGATCAGGGCGACGTTGGGGTGGGCCGGCCAGTGCGCGAGCATCTGCTGCAGCACGCGCGCGGTGGTCGACTTGCCGACCGCCACGGACCCGGCCAGGCCGATCACGAACGGCGTACGCGGCGGCGTGGGCTGCTGGAGGAACGCCTCCTGCTCGCGGTGCAGGTTGCCGGCCGACTCGACGTAGAGGCTCAGCAGGCGCGACAGCGGGAGGTAGACCTCCTCGACCTCCTCGAGGTCGAGGCTGTCGCCGAGCCCCTGCAGGCTGCGGATCTCGTCGGCGCGCAGCGGGTTGTGCGTCTCGCGCGCCAGGTTGGCCCAGGCGCTGCGGTCGAGCTCGATGTAGGGCGAGGCCTCGCGACCGGTGTCGTCGAGGCCCTGCGGTCCGGAGGTCGCCGCGCGACGGACCCCCTCCTGCGACATACCTGCGATTGTTGCAGCACCACGACCTGTCGGGGGCCGCGGTCCACTCGTCGTAGAGTGTCGTCCCATGTGCGGCATCGTCGGTTACGTCGGACCCCAGCAGGCGCAGGGCGTCGTCATCGACGGGCTGCGACGCCTCGAGTACCGCGGCTACGACTCCGCCGGCGTGGCTCTCGTCGTCGGCGCCGAGGGCGCTGACGGCGACTCGTCGGCAGGTGCGATCGCCTCGGCGAAGAAGGCCGGCAAGCTGGCCAACCTCGAGAAGGTCATCGCCGACACCCCGCTGCCGCCGTCCCACATCGGCATCGGCCACACCCGCTGGGCCACCCACGGCGCGCCCAACGACGTCAACGCCCACCCGCACGCCGGCAACGCCCACCGGGTGGCGCTGGTGCACAACGGCATCATCGAGAACTTCGCCGACCTGCGCGCCCGGCTCGAGGAGGACGACCACGTCCTGGTCTCCGAGACCGACACCGAGACCGTGGCCCACCTCGTCGAGCTGCAGCTGGAGTCCGGCGTCGACCTGACCACGGCGATGCAGCGCGTCTGCCAGGTGCTGGAGGGGGCCTTCACCCTCGTGGCCATCGATGCCCACGACCCCGACCGGGTCGTCGCGGCGCGGCGCAACAGCCCCCTGGTGGTCGGCGTGGGGGAGGGCGAGCACTTCCTCGGCTCCGACGTGGCGGCGTTCATCGAGCACACCCGCGAGGCCATCGAGCTCGGCCAGGACCAGGTCGTCACGATCACCCGCGACGCGGTCGAGGTCACCGACTTCTTCGGGCACCCCGCCGAGGTGCGGCGCTACCACGTCGACTGGGACCTGTCGGCCGCCGAGAAGGACGGTCACGACTGGTTCATGCGCAAGGAGATCTTCGAGCAGCCGCGCGCAGTGGCCGACTCGCTGCTCGGTCGCCGGTCGCGTGACGGGCGGCTGATGCTCGATGAGATGCGCCTGTCCGACGACGAGATCCGCGACATCGACAAGATCATCATCATCGCGTGCGGCACGTCGTTCTACGCCGGTCTGGTCGCCAAGTACGCCATCGAGCACTGGACCCGGATCCCGGTCGAGGTCGAGCTGGCCTCGGAGTTCCGCTACCGCGACCCGATCCTCGACCACTCCACGCTGGTGGTGGCGATCAGCCAGTCGGGCGAGACCGCCGACACCCTCCAGGCGATCCGCCACGCCCGCACCCAGCGCTCCAAGGTGCTCGCGATCTGCAACACCAACGGCTCCACGATCCCGCGCGAGTCCGACGCGGTGATCTACACCCACGCCGGTCCGGAGATCGGCGTCGCCTCCACCAAGGGCTTCCTGACCCAGCTGGTCGCCTGCTACCTGCTGGCCCTCTACATCGCCCAGACCAAGGGCACCCGCTTCGGCGACGAGATCAACGAGATCATGGCCCAGCTCGAGGAGATGCCGGCGCACATCGAGTCGGTGCTGGCCGGCGCCGAGCAGGTCTACGAGCTCGCCCGCGCCCACACCAACACCCGCTCGGTGCTCTTCCTCGGTCGCCACGCCGGCTACCCGGTCGCGCTCGAGGGCGCGCTCAAGCTCAAGGAGCTCGCCTACCTGCATGCCGAGGGCTTCGCGGCCGGCGAGCTCAAGCACGGCCCGATCGCGCTGATCGAGGAGGGGCTGCCGGTGCTGTGCATCGTGCCTCCCCGCGGACGCGACCAGCTGCACGAGAAGATGCTCAGCGGCATCCAGGAGGTGCGGGCCCGCGGGGCGCACACGATCTGCCTGGCCGAGGAGGGCGACACCCGCATCGAGCCGTACGCCGACGTGCTCATCCGGCTGCCGCAGGTGCCGACGCTCCTCCAGCCGCTGGTCTCGGTCGTGCCGCTCCAGCTGTTCGCCTGCGAGCTGGCCTCCGCGCTGGGCCACGACGTCGACCAGCCGCGCAACCTCGCCAAGTCCGTCACGGTCGAGTAGCGACGGTGGCAGTGATCGGCGTCGGCATCGACGTCTGCGAGATCGAACGGTTCGAGGCGTCCCTCGAGCGCACGCCCGGGCTGCGCGAGCGGCTCTTCACCCCCGGTGAGGCCGGCCGCCCACCGGCCTCCCTGGCCGCCCGGTTCGCCGCCAAGGAGGCGCTCGCCAAGGCGCTCGGCGCACCCCACGGCATGCACTGGCACGACGCCGAGATCGTCTCCGAGGACTCCGGCCGACCCCGCTTCGAGCTGCGGGGCACCGTCAAGGCCCGCGCCGAGATCCTCGGCGCCGTCCACGTGCACGTCAGCCTCTCCCACGACGCCGGCATCGCCTCGGCCGTCGTCGTCCTGGAGTCCTGACCCGTCGGTCGGTGAGCCGGCGTTCGAGGACTCAGGAACGAGCGGACGCAGGCACAGGCGACACACAGCCGCCCCCGGCATCGTCTGGGTCATGAGTCCAGGAGCCGGTGCCCACGATCACCACCACGACGAGCAACACGCGTCGCCCACGAGGCCACGCGTGAGCAGGAGGTCGGCGCTCGGGCTCACGCTCGGTGTCCTCACGGGTGCCGCGCTCCTCGACGCCTGCGGTGCGACGTCGTCCACCACGGCCTCGCAGTCCGGAGCGAGCAGCGCCGGCACGAGCGGTGCCGGTGCGAGCGGTGCCGGTGCGAGCGGTGCCGGTGCCTCGACCGGGGTCGGGGCGACCGGGTCGTCGTACCTCGGCTCCTACACGCTCGACGACCCGACCTTCGGCACCCGCGTGACGACGACGGTGCAGGGGGCCACGCGCACGATCGTGACCAACGCGCTGCCCGACACCGAAACCGGGACGTTCCCCAACAGCGGCAACCCCAACACGATCACCGAGCAGGACAACACCTACGTCTTCACGACCGAGCCGACCTTCCTCGACACGCCCGTGCCGGTCCGCACGACCGGGGTGGCGATCAACGGCGTGAAGTTCGAGCCGGGCACGGCCGAGACGGTCGCCTGTGACTCCGGCGAGGTCTACCGCGTCGAGGCGTTGCAGGAGGACTTCGACCTCGGGCTGGACTTCAACAACGCCCACGTCCAACCCGACGGCGAGTACCACTACCACGGTGTCTCCGAGCTCATGGTCGACGTGTTCGACGACGGGGAGGACCTGGTGCACATCGGCTTCGCCGCCGACGGCCACCTCATGTACTACTCCCGCTCGGGGGCCTACCGCCCGAGCTACGTCCTGTCGACGGTGGCGCGCACCGGGACCGGCTGCGTGGGCTCCAGCGCCCTGGGCGGCACGCAGCTCGACGACCTCGAGGGCACGATGCCCGACGGCACCTTCACCTCTGACTACGTCTACGACGCCGCTGCCGGCGACCTCGATGAGTGCAACGGGACGACGATCGACGGCCAGTACGTCTACTTGATCACCGACTCCTATCCCTACGTCGGCCGACTGCTCCACGGCGAGGTCAGTGAAGAAGGCGGCCCCGGCGGACCTCCTCCGGGTCGATGAAGTCGGAGCGGCACCGGAGGTTGAGCCGGGGAGCGCAGCGAGCCGTGACGAAACCCCCGCAGCCCGACCGCCGACCGCAACCCCGCTTCTCCATCCACAACCCGTTCGAACACGCTAGCGAATGTCGGCGGTCGGCAGTAGAATCAGACCATGTCCCGCACCCGTAAGCCGTCTCCGGCAGCCGCCGCCGTGGTGGATCTCAAGGCGGCCGCGGACGCCGCCGAGGTCGGTCTGTTGGTGGGGGTCATCGACTGGGCAGCGGAGCACACGTTGACCGGCGCGGAGGCCGAGGGGTGTTCGTTCTGGGACACCGGCATCCCCCTCGGTGGCATCGGCTGTCCGGTGGTGAGCGAGTTCGCGGCTGAGGAGCTCGGCATGCTGCTGGGCCGCTCGACGGACTCGGCGTTCAACCTGATCGGCAAGACCCTCGAGGTCCGCTACCGGCTGCCGAAGTTGTGGGAGCGGGTGCTGGCGCTGGAGGTGCCGGTGTGGCGGGCCTTCAAGGTCGCCGAGCTCACGATGATCTTGTGCCAAGAAGGTGCCGCGTACGTCGACCAGATGCTCGCCCCGACCGCCCACGTCTGTTCGTTCGCGCAGATCGAACGCACGGTGGAGGAGGCGATCGCCCGCTTCGACCCCGCAGAGGCAGAGCGGCAGGCAGAAGGCGGCGCAGGAGCACCGCAAGTTCGACATCCACGCCGACCACGTGTCCCTGGAAGGGGTGGTGGAGGTCAACGGCACCCTCGACCTGGCCGATGCCCTCGACCTGGAGCAGGCCGTCCGCGCCGGTGCGGCGTTGTTGCGCGAATCAGGGTGTGAGGAGTCGCTCGACGTACGGCGGGCGATGGCTGTGGGTGATCTCGCCCGCGGTCAGCAGGGGCTGCCTCTGGAGCGGGCGGTCACGATCTACGCCCACGTCGACGCCGACTCCCTCAACTCAAGTGACCTGGCGGTGGTGGAGAACACCCGGTCCAACGTGCTGATCGACCAGATCAGGTCCTGGTGCGGGTCCGCGACCAAGGTGATCGTCAAGGAGGTCATCGACCTCAACGAGAACCTCGTGTGCGACGGGTACGAGCCGTCCGAGAGGCTGCGGGAGCAGGTGGTCCTGCGAGACCCGACGTGTGTGTTCCCGTACTGCACCAGGCCGTCGCGCCGGTGCGACCTCGACCACCAGGTCCCGTACGACGAGGGCGGGGAAACGAGCTCGGACAACCTGTCGCCGTTGTGTCGGCGCCATCACCGCGCCAAGACGCACTCGGGGTGGGGCTACACGACCTCGGCGCCGGGGGTCCATGAGTGGACGAGCCCCTCGGGGCTACACCTTCACGGTCCGATCGCGTCGACGACCCTGACCGCCCCCCACCCCGCCACGGCGGGGTCACCGGCATGCCCGGACCGATCCGCCGCAGGCCGACCGCCCTCCCGTCGGTCCAAGGTGGTCGAGTAGGACGCACGAGCGCCAGCGAGGGCGACCGTATCGAGGCCCGCCCGCAGGCTGACCGGGGCGGTGAGTCGCGCTGCGGGGCATCTGATACGAAGATAAACGGTTCGCTGTGGGGGTTAGCTGGCTTTCTCTAGGGCGACGTTGTAGCCGAGGGCTTCGAGTTGGCGGATGGCGCGGTTCATTGCGCGGTCTGGTCGCAGGCGGGTGAAGTAGTCGGCGCCGGGGTCGTTGTAAACCTCGCCGGTCTGGGCCATGTGCCAGATCGTGGTGAGCATGTCGTGCTCGAGGGCCACGACAGCTTTCTTGCCACCGCGACGAGCGGCGATGCGTCGCTTCTTCGCGGCTAGATAGGTGTCGGTGGTACGCGAGGCCGAGAGCGCTGCGATCCCCAGGGCGCCTTTGAGGTAGCTGTTGCCGTGGCGGGTCTTGGTGGACTTGATGACTCCTGCTGACTCGTTGTTTCCCGGGCAGACCCCGGCCCATGAGGCCAGGTGCGCAGCCGTGGGGAATCGGCTCATGTCGGCACCGGTTTCGGCGATGATCACGTCAGCGACACGCTCTGCGATGCCGGGGATCGTGCAGATCAGGTCCCGGAAACTACGAAAGGGCTCGATCATCACCTCGATCCGTTCGGTGATGTCAGCGATGACCTGGTCGTGGTTGTCGATGAGGTTGAAGTGAGCGCGGACCAAGAATCCGTGGTGGTCTGTGAACCGTCCTGTCAGGGCCTCGATCAAGTCACCGGTCTTGCCCCGCATGGACCAGTGCGCCAGTTCAGCGAGGGTACGGGGGTCGCGCTCACCTGCGGCAAGCGCGAGGAGCATCGCACGACACGAGACGCCGGTCAGGTCCGAGGCCACGACCGAGAGCTTGATCCCGGCACCCTCGAGAAGTTTCTCCAGCCGCAAGACCTCGCGCGATCGTTCCCGGGTCACCGAGGTGCGGGTCCTGGTCAGGTCGCGTAGCTCTCGGATCTCTGGGGGCGGAACGAACGAAGGCCTCACGAGTCCGTGGGCCCCGAGTTGGGCAAGCCAGGTGGCGTCATTGACGTCGCTCTTGCGCCCAGGAACGTTCTTGACGTGTCGGGCGTTGACGAGCATCAGCTCGCATCCGGGCAGGTCCTCGAGGAGGTAGTAGTAGGGCTTCCAGTAGTCGCTGGTCGCTTCCATGACCACACACGTGACCCGTTGCTCGAGCAGGTGTTCACGTAGCGCGAGGATCTGGTTCGTCATCGAGCCCCAGGTCGTGACGACCTCGCTGACCCGCTCGGCCTTGCGCCGCCCGGCGGGGTTCGGACCCGGGATCCGAACACAGACCTTGGCGTACGCCTTACCGATATCGATCCCCGCGCAGCGCGGGTGCAGTTCCTCCATCGCAGACCTCCTACCGGTTCAGTAGCGGTCGTCAGGAGGGCGCCCGCCGAAGGGTGCCGGCCGCGAGGAGAGCGGAAGATCAGAAGTCTGAATACTCGTGCTCACTGGCAACAATCCACGGTTCCCGTGGAACTCTCCGCCCCATGCTCGATAACAGGCTCAAGGCACTAGAGATGCTCGGGGTCGACCGCGACCGACATCCCTAGGGTCCACCTCACCAGCGAGCACCAGCAACCCCCAACCCACCCAATCTTCCCGCGCCACGGCGCGGCCCGGGGTTGGCCGCTGAACTGCTCGATATGCCGGGGCCATCGCTGCGCTCGGCCCCGGCTACTCGATGGACCTAGGGAGCGACGTAGGCGCAGATGGCGATGGCCGAGAGGTTCCAGACCGCGTCCGTGCCGCTGCCGGTCGATCCAGGACGGATCTCGAAGGCGTACGCACGGACCGACTGCAGGTCGGCGGACGGAAGGACCTCATCCATGACCACAGCCCCCGCAGTGGCGCTGTCCGCCCCGTCGATGTTGTAGGCGGTGCCGATCACCTTCTTGCCCGCAGGGCAGGTCGCGGTGACCGTTCGGGAGAACTCGGAGCTGAACGGGCTGGAGGCGACGACCCGCTCAAGACCGCTGATGCCCGGGGCGCCCTGCGGTCCAGTGGCACCGACCGGTCCCTGCGGGCCGGTGTGGTTGAACGAGACCTCGCGCTCGTTCTTCTTGCACGCATCGCCTGCTTCGGTGTCGACGAAGCGGACCTGGGTGCCGGGGTTGACGCACGCGGTGATCACGCCGCCGGCGTCGGGGATCGACGCGACAGCCACGCCGGAGGTCGCGACGACGAGCGCGGTGAAGGCGATCGCGACCGACGGGGTGGGGCGATGACTTCGGAGCCATTCTCTGTTCATGGTGGGGTCCTTTCAGAGGGAGCGGACGAACAACTCAGAGTGCTCGCCGACAGCCGGCCACGTCCCGCTCGGCGAGTGCCGTCTCGGTGCCGTCTCGGTGCCACCGCCCCGCCTGCCCACTAGCGTGGAGCCATGATCCGAGCCCACACCGTCGCCCAGGTGCGCGCGGCCGAGGCGGCGCTGATGGCGCGGTTGCCCGACGGGGCGTTGATGCAGCGCGCCGCTCACGGGCTCGCCCACGCCGTGCTCGACCTGCTCGGTACGGCGTACGGACGGCGGGTGCTGCTGCTGGTCGGCTCCGGCGACAACGGCGGCGATGCGTTGTACGCCGGAGCAGTGCTGGCCCGGCGCGGCGTCCAGGTGCAGGCCTGGCTGTTGTCGGAGCACGCTCACGCAGCCGGCACCCAGGCCCTGCTGTCGGCCGGCGGACGGCTGGTGGAGTCGGCGCCGCGCACGGCTCCTGACGTCGTGGTCGACGGGATCGTCGGCATCGGTGGCCGGCCCGGGCTGCGGCCCGACGCCGAGCAGGCGCTGGCTGCACTGGCCGGCGTACCGGTCGTGGCGGTCGACGTGCCCAGCGGCGTCGACGTCGACACCGGCATCCTCGACGGTCCGCACGTGAGCGCCGCGCTCACCGTCACCTTCGGCACCCACAAGGTCGCCCACCTCGTCGACCCGGCCTCCGAGGCGTCGGGGGCCCTGCACCTGGTCGACCTCGGGCTCGACCTGCCCGCGCCCGAGGTCGAGGCGCTCCAGCCCGCCGACGTCGCGGCGCTGCTGCCGCGCCCCGACGAGCAGGCGCAGAAGTACACCCGCGGCGTGGTCGGCGTACGGGCCGGATCGGCGCAGTACCCGGGCGCCGGGCTCCTGTCCGTGGGCGGCGCGACGTGCGGGCTGGTCGGGATGGTGCGCTACGTCGGCGACGCCTCGGTGCACGACCAGGTGCGCCAGGCGCATCCCGAGGTCGTCGGCGCCGGGCGGGTGCAGGCCTGGGTGGTCGGGTCCGGCAGTGGCGAGGGCGCGGCCGGCACGCTCGCCGAGGCCCTGGCCGACGACGTCGTCACCGTGGTCGACGCCGATGCGCTCGACGCACGCACCCACGGGTCGCTCCGACGTCATCCTCACGCCGCACGCCGGCGAGCTCTCCCGGATGCTGGACGTCGAGCGCGCGGTGATCGAGGCGCGGCCCGCTCGAGCACGCACGCGCCGCGGCCCAGCAGTACGGCGCCACGGTGCTCCTCAAGGGCCGCCACACGCTGGTCGTGGCCCCCGACGGTCGGGTGCGGGTCACGCTGACCGGCACCCCGTGGCTGGCCACCGCCGGGGCGGGCGACGTGCTCGGGGGAGTCATCGGGGCGCTCGCCGCTGCGGGCCTCGACCCCTTCGACGCCGCCTCGGTGGGGTCGTGGGTGCACGGCGCGGCGGCCACCGAGGCCGCTCGTCGTGGGCCGATCGTGGCGGGTGACGTTGCTCGCATGCTGCCCCAGGTGCTCGGACGGCTGCTGGGGTCAGTGGGACACTGGGCGTCATGACTCCTCCCGCCGCTCCCGCGCGCGCCGAGATCGTCGTCGACCTCGACGCGATCCGGCACAACGTGCGTCTGCTGCGCGAGCTGACCGGGGTCACCATGATCACCGTCGTCAAGGCCGACGCCTACGGCCACGGCCTGCTGCCCGTGGCGCGCGCGGCCCGCGAGGCAGGCGCCGAGTGGCTGGCGGTCGCCACCCTCGACGAGGTCTTCGCCCTGCGCGCCGGCGGCGACACCGGGCGCCTGCTCACCTGGCTGACCGTGCCGGGGGAGGACTACGCAGGCGCGATCCGCGCCGACGTCGACCTGACGGCGTACTCCATCGCCGAGCTCGACGAGATCGAGGCAGCTGCGCGTGAGGTCGGCACGCCGGCCCGGCTGCAGCTCAAGGTCGACACCGGGCTCGCCCGCGGCGGCGCCTCACGCCGCGACTGGCCGGCCTTCTTCGACCGTGCCCGCGCCGGGGAGCAGGCCGGGCACTGGCGCATCACCGGCGTGTGGTCGCACCTGGCCTGCGCCGACCAGCCCGACCACCCCGCCAACGACGCCCAGGAGGCGGTCTTCCGCGACGCCCTGGCGCTGGCCGAGGAAGCCGGGCTGCGCCCCGAGCTGCGTCACCTGGCCAACTCCGCGGCTGCGGTGCACCGCCCGAGCGCGCGCTTCGACGCCGTGCGCTGCGGCATCGCCAGCTATGGCCTCGACCCGGCGCCCGGCACCGAGCACGGTCTCGACCTGCGCCCGGCCATGACCGTGCGCACCCGTCTGGCGCTGGTCAAGCACCTCGACGCCGGCGACTCGGTCTCCTACGGCCACACCTGGACCGCCGCCACGCCGACCACGATCGGCCTGGTGCCGGTGGGGTACGGCGAGGGGGTGCCGATCCACGCCAGCAACGTGGCCGAGGTCAGCGTCGAGGGCAAGCGGCGCCCCATCCGCGGGCGCGTGTGCATGGACCAGGTGCTCGTCGACCTCGGTGGCGACGAGCCGCCGGTCGGCACCGACGTCGTGCTCTTCGGTCCGCCCACCGGGGGTCAGCCCACCGCGCAGGACTGGGCGCAGGCGTGCGGCACCATCAACTACGAGATCGTCACCCGCATCGGCGGGCGGCTCACCCGCCGCTACGTCGACACCCGGCCCGGAGGTCAGCCATGAGCTCTCGTCAGTGGAAGCTCTGGTCGCTGGGCGGGGCCGCCGGTCTCGCGGCAGCCGGCACCGCCATCGGCGTGATCCGCCAGCAGCGCCAGATCAGCCGTACCGCCGGCAGCGACGTCGCGTTCGGCTCCCTGCGCAGCGCCCCGATCACCGTGGTGACCGATGACGGACTGCCGCTGCACGTGGAGATCGACGAGGTCGAGGAGCCCGACGACAAGCAGCGTCGGTTGCGCCTGCGCGGCAGCGACCCGGCGCCGGTGACGGTGGTCTTCGTGCACGGCTACTGCCTCAACCTCGACTGCTGGCACTTCCAGCGCGCGGCCTACCGCGGCCTGGTGCGCAGCGTCTACTACGACCAGCGCTCCCACGGCCGCTCGGGCCGCTCCGATCGCGAGCACTCCACGATCGAGCAGCTGGGCAGCGACCTCAAGCACGTCATCGACACCGCAGCGCCCGACGGCCCCGTCGTCCTGGTGGGGCACTCGATGGGGGGCATGTCGATCATCGCGCTCGCCGAGCAGTACCCCGAGCTGATCGGCGACAAGGTCATCGGCATCGCGCTCATCGCCACCACCGCCGGTGGGCTCGACCCCAGCCGCGTCCTCCTCCCGCTCCTGCCGGCCCGGATCGGCGACAAGCTCGCGCCACCGCACGGTCGCGGCGCTCCAGCGCGGTCACCTCGCCGTCGACGCAGCCCGGCGCCTGGGCCGCTCGATCGCCAACGTCGCGACGCACCGCTACGCCTTCGGTGGCGACGTTCCGCTGTCCTACGTGCGCTTCGCCGACGAGATGCTCTCGGCCACGCCGTTCGAGGTCGTCGCCGACTTCTTCCCCGGCTTCGGCACGCTCGACAAGTTCGACTTCGTCGAACACCTCGACCGGGTGCCGGTCTCGATCATCTGCGGCACGGCGGACCGACTCACCTCGATCGGGCACTCGCGCAAGCTGCACGTGCGGATCCCCGGCTCCCGCATCCTGGAGTGCGACGGCGCCGGTCACCTGGTGATCATGGAGCGCCACGACCAGGTCAACGCCGAGCTCGACCAGCTGATCACCGCCGCCACGACCCGGGCAGCGAGCCGGTGACCGGGCTGGAGGTACGGCGGGTCGGCCCGGAGTCGGCCGACGTCGTGCTCGAGATCGTGCGCGACGCCTTCGGGAGCCGTCCGCCGCTGAACCCGCCGGCCGATGCGCTGATGGAGACCCGCGCCTCGATCGCCACCCGCCTGGCGCTCGGCGGCGGGCTCCTCGCCCGCGTCGGGTCCGAGCCGGTCGGCTGCGTGCTCCTCGACCTCGTCGGCGACACGATGTACCTCCGCCGCTTCGGGGTCGCCTCCTCCGCCCAGGGCAAGGGCGTCGCCGGAGCGTTGATCCAGGCCGCGGTCGAGGCCGCCACCGGACGGGCCACCCGCCTCAGCGTCGTCGCCCGCGAGGAGCTGCCCCGCACCGTCTCCTTCTGGGCCCACCGCGGCTTCACCCAGATCGACCGGCGCTCGCCGTACGTCGAGCTCGGGCTGCGGCTGCCCAAGATCCACAAGGTGCCGACCGCTGCCGACATGAAGGCGCTCGGGCGCAGCGTCGCCCACTCGTTGCAGGCCGGCGACCTCGTCGTGCTCACCGGCGACCTGGGCGCGGGCAAGACGACGTTCACCCAGGGCCTCGGCGCCGGGCTGGGCGTCGAGGGGCCGATCACCTCGCCCACGTTCGTCATCGCCCGCGAGCACACCTCGCCCGGTCGTCGCCCCGGACTGGTGCACGTCGATGCCTACCGGCTCGGCGGCGCCGGCGAGCTCGACGACCTCGACCTCGACACCTCCCTCGACGACGTCGTGACCGTGGTGGAGTGGGGCGAGGGGCTCGCCGAGACGTTGGCCCCCTCCCGGCTGGAGATCCGGATCCGCCACGACGGCTCCGCCAGCGACGCCGTCGACGCCGGCACCGCCGACGGCGCTGAGGGTGCTGAGGGCAGCGAGGACGACACGGAGGACGACCGCGAGCCGATCGAGCCGCGGGTCGTCGAGGTGCAGGGCATCGGACCGCGCTGGGCCACCGAGTCCAACCGGCCCTACGACGGCGCCCACCGCTTCACCGAGTAGCGCCCCCCCGTGATGGCCCGCGGTCCGGCTGCCGGGCTGCCGTGGCACAGGCTCTAGAGTGGCCGCGTGCTGCTGAGCTTTGACACCTCCTCACCGACGGTGTCGGTGGCGGTCCTCGAGGGCGACGAGATCCTCGCCGAGCTCGTCTCCGAGGAGTCGATGCGTCACGGCGAGCAGCTCGCGCCGCTCATCGAGCAGGCCCTGGCTGCCGCCGGTGCGACCCGCCTCGACCTGACCGCGATCGGCGTGGGCGTCGGCCCCGGCCCGTTCACCGGGCTGCGGGTCGGCCTGGTCACCGCGCGCACCCTGGGCTTCGTGCTCGACCTGCCCGTCTACGGCGTCTGCTCCCTCGACGTGCTCGCCGTCGAGGCGGTCGCGACCGGCGCGGTCGACACGCCGTTCGTGGTGGCCTCCGACGCACGCCGCAAGGAGGTCTACCTCGCGGCGTACGAGGCCGACGCGACGCGGATCAGCGGACCGGCCGTCGACAAGCCCGACGTCGTCGCGACCCAGGCGCCCGTGGTGGGCGAGGGCGCCCGGCTCTACCCCGAGGCCTTCCCGAACGCCGTCGGCCCGCTGCGGGCCTCGGCCGGCTGGCTGGGCCGCGCCCTGGCCGGCGAGCACGTCGAGATCCTCGACCCCGACCCGCTCTACCTGCGCCGCCCCGACGCCGAGGTGCCGAGCCCGGCGAAGCCGGTGTCGTGATCTCCCGGTGATCACCCTCCGGCCTGCCACCGAGGCCGATGCCGACGCGGTAGCCGACCTCGAGGCCGACAACCTCGGCGCCGACGCCTGGTCCTACGGTCTCGTCGCCGAGGGCGTCGCCGGCCGGGTGCCGACCGTGCTCTACCTCGTGGCCGAGGTCGACGGTGCCGTGGTCGGTTATGCCGCGACCAGCATCGTGGCCGACATCGCCGAGCTCCAGCGGATCGCGGTGACGCCGGCCCGGCGTCGTACCGGGGTCGCGCGGGCGTTGCTCGCCGAGGTCGTCACTGCCGCCCGAGCCGGCCGCGCCGACCGGCTGCTGCTCGAGGTCCGCGAGGACAACGCCGGGGCCCTCGGCTTCTACGCCGCCGCCGGCTTCGTCGAGATCGACCGGCGCCGCCGCTACTACCGCGACGGCGCCACGGCGATCGTCCTGCGCCTGCCCCTGATCACCGGCTGCGGCTGACGGCTCAGCTGCCCCCGGTGATCCAGTACGCCGGGCTCATCTCGTCGCTGAGCGTGGTCGGCCCGACGACGACCTGCGGCTCCTCGTCGAGGCCGAACCGCATGATCGACCAGCCCTGGGCGTCGTGGACGCTCGCGATGGCGTGGGTGTCGTCGACCCAGGCGATGGCATTGATGACGCCGGCGTCCGGGGTCAGGCGGGCCTGCTCGCGGCCCTGGTCGTCGAGGATCGTGACGAAGGGGAGGCCGAGGCCGTCGCCGTAGGGGTCGGTGCCGAGGACGTGGGTGCCGTCCGGGGAGATGTCGAGCACCTGCGAGTCGCACGTGGTGAACACGAAGTCCTGGGCCGAGCGGTCGTAGAGTCCGCTGCAGGAGCC
This sequence comes from uncultured Actinomycetota bacterium, assembly GCA_963760515.1. Taxonomy (GTDB): domain Bacteria; phylum Actinomycetota; class Actinomycetes; order Propionibacteriales; family Nocardioidaceae; genus Nocardioides. The sequence continues at coordinate 343,791 of CAVXDL010000006.1, read as the reverse complement.
GGTGTCGGTCGACGCGGTCTGCACGCTCACCAGGCCGCTGTCATCGGCGTCGTCGACCCCGAGTGAGCCGGGGACGACCTCGGTCTCGGTGCCGTCGGAGCTGATGACCCACGGCGCCTTCTCCCCGCTGCCGTCGTTGAGGAAGACGCGGCAGCCGTCGGCGTCGGCGCAGTCACCGTTGCCGATGAGCGCGGCCGGGAAGGCGTTCTCCGCCACGTCGGCGAGCTTCGTCTCTCCCGCGTCGCTGACGACGAGGAGCTCGCCGTCGTCGGTCACGAAGCCGACGGCGCTGCCGGTCGGGTCGATCACCATCGAGGCGCGCGCCGCGTAGGTCTTGGTGACCTGCCCGCCGCTGATCAGGTCGACGGCGACGTTGCCGTTGTCGTCCCTGCGCAACGCCGCGATCGTGCTCCCGAGGTCGGCAGCGGCGCTGTAGTCGGGGCGGGGCAGCTCGGTGACGCTGCCGTCGGCGCCGTGCAGCACCGCGTTGCCGTCACCGACCGCGACATAGGCGACGCCGATGCCCGGCGTACTGGTCGGTGCCTCGGTGGGGTCGGTGGGCTCGACCGGGTCGGACGGCTCCGGGGTCGCCGGGTCGGTGACGCTCACCGAGGGGGTCTCGGCCGGCTCGAACCGCTCCGCGCGGTCCAGGCCGCCACCGGCGAGCACCGCCACCGGCACGATGACGGCGGCTGCGGCGAGGATGCCGCCGGCGACGGCGGCGCGGCGCCTGGCGCGGATCTTCATGGCTCGTCCCTTCACGCTGTCGAAGGACAGCGGGGCTTCGTGGAGGTCGCGGACGCGACGCTCGAACTCGTCGCTCATCTCGCCCTCCCAGTCGTTGTTCGGGGTGTGGTCACGGGGTGTGGTGTTCATCAGGACTCCTCCGGTCGTCCGGGGTGCAGCTCGGCCGGCACGCGCTCTCGCAGGGCCGCGATCGCGCGGCTGCTCTGCGACTTGACGGTGCCGATCGAGATGCCGAGCACGTCGGCGGTCTCGGCCTCGCTGAGCTGTTCGTAGTAGCGGAGCACGACGACGGCGCGAGCCTTGGGCGGCAGCGTGCGCACGACCTGCCACAGCGCGGCGCTGCGGCCCTCGTCGTACTCGTCGAGGTGGGGCGCGCCCTCGGGGAGCACCTCGGTGGCGTACTCGCGCTTCTTCCAGCCGCGACGCCACAGCGAGTTGTTCTCGTTGACCATGATCCGACGCACGTAGGCATCGACCGACGAGCGGTCCTGCACCTTGTCCCAGGCGAGGTAGAGCTTGGCCAGCGAGGTCTGGAGCACGTCCTCGGCCTGGTGGCGGTCACCGGTCAGCAGGTAGGCGGTCCGCAACAGACTGGGCTGGCGGGCGTGCAGGTACTCGGTGAATTCCGCGTCCTTCGTCGTCGTGGTCGACGTCATGGCGTCATTGTGCGACCTGGTGCGCTGCGGCAGCTGCATCGTCGTCCCTCCTTCGTTCACACCACCAAGACGCGAACGATTCCTGAATGGTTGCAACCGCCGATTCGTGGCCGCCACGACGTCGATCGCGGCCTAGGCTCTGGTCATGGCCGGCTACTCGGGCACGCCGCTCGTGACCAAGATCGGGATCAAGCGCGGGCACACCGTCTTCCTCGACCGGGCCACCAAGCTGGCGCCGCAGAGCCTCGACCTCGGCGACCTCGAGGGCGTCACGCTCGCCCTGCGGCTGCCGCGCACGATGGACGTCACGATCACCTTCCACGTCGCGCTCGACACCTTGAGCCACCGGTTGCCGGTGCTGCTCGAGCGCACCAGCACCGCCGGCATGGTGTGGGTGGCCTGGCCCAAGCGGGAGGCCCAGAAACGGCTCGGGCTCGTCTCGGACCTCGACGAGCACGCCGTCCGCACGCTCGGGCTCGACCTCGGCTTCGTCGACGTCAAGGTCGCCGCGATCGACGACATCTGGTCGGGACTGAAGTTCGTACGACGCCTCGTCGACCGCTGACGCCGGTCGGGCCGTGGCGCGTCGTGGGGCAGGGCTTGCTCAGCGCGAGGCGTGCCGGCTCGACGAGGGGAGCGTCGGGGTCGTGGCCCGCGTCGGCCTCGACGTGCTGGTCGTGACCGCGGGGCGGTGGTGGCTGGGTGATGCCGAGCAAGCGTGAGATCCGTGCGAGCAGGATCAGGCCGAGGAACAAGCAGGCCACCGCCCCGACCGAGGCCAGGGCCAGGTAGGCCCAGGCGGCGGAGTCGCCGTTGCGGGCGTTGGAGCCGAAGTCGATCGCGGCGTAGACGAGGTAGCCCCAGGCCACGACGCTGCCGGTCACCCCGAGCGCGAGAGCGAGCAGCACAGGGCGCGGCTTCTGCTTCTGCCGTGCTCCGGCGCGTTTCCCTGGGGCCACCGCGCCATTGTTACCGACGCACCTGTGGAGCGTCGACCGGCTCCCCGCCCGACCCCGCGACACGCGCGAGCGGCGAGCAATCTCGGTGTCTCCCACCCGGCTGACCTGCGGTTTTACCCGACCCTCGGATCGGTCCTCGGCAATCTCCGACGAGCACTTGCGCGTCTGGGGGTGCGGGCGTACGGTTACCACAACATCTAGTACTTACACCGTTGTAGTTATCCACATCTAGTTCACACTCTGACGCGGATGACCCACAGTTCGCTGGTTGTTATCCACAGAGCAAGCCCCGTTATCCACAGGCTGGCACCCCTTCAGCAGGGGTCTGTCGCCGCGCCCGAGAGGAGCCGAGTCCGTGCACTGCCCTTACTGCCGCAACACCGACACCCGGGTCCTCGACTCGCGGGTGGCCGACGACGGCGGCTCGATCCGCCGGCGCCGTACGTGCGCGGCCTGTGAGCGTCGCTTCACCACCGTGGAGCTGATGCAGCTGTCGATCCTCAAGCGCTCGGGGGCCACCGAGCCCTTCACCCGCGACAAGGCCATCGCCGGCGTCCGCAAGGCCTGCAAGGGTCGCCCGGTCACCGAGGACCAGCTCGCCTGCCTCGGCCAGGAGGTCGAGGACGCCCTGCGTTCCTGCCGGCGCCGCCGAGATCCCCGCCCACGAGGTGGGCCTGGCGATCCTCGGCCCGCTGCGTCGCCTCGACGAGGTCGCCTACCTGCGCTTCGCCAGGTCTACCGGGCCTTCGAGTCCGCCGACGACTTCATCAAGGAGATCGCCGACATGCACGCCGACGCCGGCGCTGCCGCGGCCTCCGCTCAGCCGGTCCCGACCGGCTGACCACAGACCGCCCGGCAGGTAGTGGGGAAGCTGCCTGCCGGGCGCACCATCTCTCCCCCCAGCACCACGTAGCACCACCAGCCATCACGACCGCCACGGCCGCCGACTCTCGTCGAGACGAGACTGTCGGTGGTCCCCGCAAGACTGCACCTGTACCGGGACCACCCAGAGGAGACACCCCACATGACCGAGACCGTGAGCGGCGGCGCCACCAGCTCCAGCGACACCCAGGACACGCCGAAGGGCGCGACCCAGGGCCTGACCCTCGAGCGGGTCTTCAGCACCGCGGGCGTCCACCCCTACGACGAGCTCACCTGGGAGCGTCGCGACGTCGTCCAGACCAACTGGAAGACCGGCGCCACCGTCTTCGAGCAGCGCGGGGTCGAGTACCCCGACGACCTGGTCGGTCAACGCCTCCACGATCGTCACCACGAAGTACTTCCGCGGCGCCGTCGGCACCGACGTGCGCGAGTGGAGCCTCAAGCAGCTCATCGACCGGATCGTGCACACCTACACCAAGGCCGGCCTCGACCACGGCTACTTCGCCACCCCCGGCGACGCCGAGATCTTCGAGCACGAGCTCACCTGGCTGCTGGTCAACCAGTACTTCTCGTTCAACTCCCCGGTCTGGTTCAACGTCGGCACCGCCTCGCCGCAGCAGGTCTCGGCCTGCTTCATCCTCTCGGTCGACGACTCGATGGACTCGATCCTCAACTGGTACAAGGAAGAGGGCTTCATCTTCAAGGGCGGCTCCGGCGCCGGCCTCAACCTCTCCCGCATCCGCTCCTCCAAGGAGCTGCTCTCCTCCGGCGGCACCGCCTCGGGCCCGGTCTCCTTCATGCGCGGCGCCGACGCCTCGGCCGGCACCATCAAGTCCGGTGGCGCCACGCGCCGCGCGGCCAAGATGGTCGTCCTCGACGTCGACCACCCCGACATCGAGGAGTTCGTGATGACCAAGGCCAAGGAGGAGGACAAGATCCGCGCCCTGCGCGACGCCGGCTTCGACATGGACCTCGGCGGCGCCGACATCACCTCGGTGCAGTACCAGAACGCCAACAACTCGGTGCGCGTCTCCGACGAGTTCATGCGCGCCGTCGAGGACGGCACCGACTTCGCCCTGCGCGGTCGCAAGAACGGCGAGGAGATCGAGCGCGTCGACGCCCGCGACCTGTTCCGCAAGATCAGCCGAGGCCGCGTGGGCCTGCGCCGACCCGGGCCTGCAGTACGACGACACGATCAACGACTGGCACACCAACCCCGAGACCGGCCGCATCACCGCGTCCAACCCGTGCTCGGAGTACATGTCGCTCGACAACTCCTCGTGCAACCTCGCCTCGCTCAACCTGCTGAAGTTCCTCAAGGACGACGACACCTTCGACGCCGCGCTGTTCGCCAAGGCCGTCGAGTTCATCATCACCGCGATGGACATCTCGATCTGCTTCGCCGACTTCCCGACCGAGCCGATCGGCGAGACCACCCGCAACTACCGCCAGCTCGGCATCGGCTACGCCAACCTCGGCGCGCTGCTGATGGCGATGGGCCTGGGCTACGACTCCGACGGTGGCCGCGCGATGGCCGCGACCATCACCTCGCTGATGACCGGCCAGTCCTACAAGCGCTCGGCCGAGCTCGCCGCGTCGTCGGCCCCTACGCCGGCTACGCCCGCAACGCCGAGGCCCACAAGCGCGTCATGCGCAAGCACCAGGCCGCCAACGACACGATCCGCACCCTCGCCATCGCCGACAGCCAGGTGCACAAGCTGGCCACCCAGGCGTGGGCCGACGTGCAGAAGCTCGGCGAGGCCAACGGCTTCCGCAACGCCCAGGCCTCGGTGCTCGCGCCGACCGGCACCATCGGCTTCATGATGGACTGCGACACCACCGGCATCGAGCCCGACTTCTCGCTGGTGAAGTTCAAGAAGCTCGTCGGCGGCGGCTCGATGCAGATCGTCAACCAGACGATCCCGCGGGCGCTGCGCAAGATGGGCTACCAGCCCGAGCAGGTCGAGGCGATCGTCGCCTACATCGCCGAGCACGGCCACGTCATCGACGCCCCGGGCCTGCGCACCGAGCACTACGAGGTCTTCGACACCGCGATGGGCGCCCGCTGCGCTCAAGCCGATGGGCCACGTGCGGATGATGGCGGCCTGCCAGCCGTTCCTGTCCGGCGCCATCTCCAAGACGGTCAACCTGCCCGAGTCGGCCACGGTCGAGGAGATCGAGGACGTCTACCTGCAGTCCTGGAAGCTCGGCCTCAAGGCGACCGCGGTCTACCGCGACAACTGCAAGGTCGGCCAGCCGCTCTCCGAGCGGCAAGGGCGACAACAAGGGCACCGACTCCAACGCCGGAGCGCCGACGTCGAGACCAAGGTCGTCGAGAAGGTCGTCTACGCCCCGACCCGCAAGCGCCTGCCCAAGTCGCGCGCCTCGCGCACCACGTCGTTCACCGTCGGCGGCGCCGAGGGCTACATGACCTCCGGTGCCCACGACGACGGCGAGCTCGGCGAGGTCTTCCTCAAGCTCGGCAAGCAGGGCTCGACCCTGGCCGGCGTGATGGACGCCTTCTCGATCGCGGTCTCCATCGGCCTGCAGTACGGCGTCCCGCTCGAGACCTACGTCTCGAAGTTCACCAACCTGCGCTTCGAGCCCGCCGGCCTCACCGACGACCCCGACGTCCGGATGGCCCAGTCCCTCATGGACTACGTCTGGCGCCGCCTGGCCCTGGACTACCTGGCCTTCGAGGAGCGCTCCGCGATGGGCATCTACTCCGCCGACGAGCGCCAGCGCCACCTCGAGACCGGCTCCTACGAGCTGCGTCGCCGAGGAGACCGGCTCCGCCTCCGAGCTCATCGACGGTCGCGCCGTCAGCGCGCCGGTCACCGACGACCGAGGCTCGTCGAGGCACCCGTCGAGCGTGCGAGCCGAGGCCCCGCGAAGGCCCACACCTCCGCCGAGCTCCTCGAGCAGCTCACCGGCACCGCCGTCGACAGCCCGCTCTGCATGACCTGCGGCACCAAGATGCGCCCCGCCGGCTCCTGCTACGTGTGCGAGGGCTGCGGCAGCACCAGCGGCTGCAGCTGATCGATCAGGCCAATCAGCAGGTCCGACGCCCCCACAGGGTGTCGGACCTGCTGTTTTTTGTGCGCCTCAGAGGCGGACTGACCTACCAGGGCGCAAGCGTTGTGCGCTGAACTAGCTAGAGGGCGACGGCAGCCGCCGAGTTGTAGAAGTCGGTGGGGATGGCGTGCTTCAGATGCCACGTGATCGCGATCGGCCGGTCGCCCGTGTGGCTGCTATAGGTGGCTGGTCCGAGGAAAAGGTAGGGCGAGGTGCCGAAGTCATCCTTCTGCTCGTGCCGTGCGAAGAGCAGGACCGTGCTTGTGCCGGAGAGGTAGCGCTGCCCGGTAGGGGAGGCGACTGACGTCGTCGACTGCGACTCCCAATGAAAGAGCGTGGGGCTGATCGGGTAGTCGGCGTACATAGTGGTCGGCGAGTAGTCGGTCTCCGACTTCTTCAGAGTGATGAAGAAGACATCGACGTTGTGGTCGGCGGAGTACCACACGCCCTCGCGGAAGCTGTTGGGCTTTCGGGGGAAGTCGAGTGCGGCGAGAATTTCTTCGCGCTGATAGCGGGCGTGGACACGTAGAGGGATCTCGGCGAGCGGGCCCTCCAGATCGATCGCCACGTGCCGGGCGGCCTCGAAGGCGATGTCGACGACGCTGCGGATCTCCGACCTGGTGGCGGCTTCTGCCTTGAGGGCGCTCAAGCCGTCCGTGTAGCTCTCCGTCGGTCCGCCGTCGGACCACATGGAGTAGAACAGCATGCGCGCGTACTTCTGCTCGGTCGGCGACAGCTGCTCGTACGGTCCGGCATCGTCGGAAAGAAGAGCCGCGTACGCCCGAGCGCGCTGGCGGTCGTCAACATGAGCGAACGCTCGGACTCGCTTGAGCAGATGGGCTTCGAGGTCGGAGCCAGGAAGCGTTGGGAGGTCGGCATCACGCCGGAGCCTCGTCCAGGAATGGCTGCCCTTGCGAAGGATGTCGCTGAGTTCGAGACCCGAGGAGTCCAGGAAGCTAGGCAGATCTCCCTCTGGGCTTCGGCGAAGCTCGGCCACGATGTGCTGCCAACGATTCGCGATCTGGGTGCGCAGGTTTTCCAGCACCATGACTTGCGACTGTCGGTCGAGCATGATTTGCGATCCAGCGGCGAGGAAGGGGAAACCCTCTGCGGCTGCTTTGGCGAGGTGTTTGCCCGTCAGCCCAGTCATCGCCCGATAGCGAGCGGCGAAGTTGAACTCCTGGCGGTGGTAGCCGACGAAGTCGAGCACGGTGAGTACTGCCTTCTCCCGCGTGCGGCGAAGCCCGCGCCCCAGCTGCTGCATGAAAATCGTCGCGCTCTCCGTCGGTCGCAGGAAGAGAACGGTGTCGACCTCAGGGATGTCGAGACCCTCGTTGAAGACGTCGACGGTGAAGAGGACGTTGAGCGATCGCTCGCGAAGCATGCGCAGAGATTCCTCGCGCTCTGTTTGAGGTGTCTCACCGCTCACGTGTCTAGCCGGAACCCCAGCCTCATTGAAGACGCGTGACATGTACCTCGCGTGCTCAACCGAGACGCAGAAGCCCAAGAGCCCGCATTGCGCCGATGTCAGCGATCTTGTCGCGGAGCTCTCGGAGAACGACCGCGGATCGCGCATCGTTGCCGGTGTAGAGGTTGTCGAGGCCACCGTCGTCGTAGCGGCCGCGACTCCACGTGACCGCTCGCAGGTCGGTGCCATCGGCGATGGCGAAGTAATGGAAGGGGCACAACAGGTCCGCGCCGAGGGCATCCCACAGCCGCAACTCGGCCGCGGTCCGTCCTTCGAAGAAGCTGCGCACGTCCGTGCCGTCGGCGCGCTCAGGCGTCGCAGTGAGCCCGAGCAGTTCCTTGGGTTCGAGGTGACTCGAAATGCTGCGGTAGGTCGTTGGCCTGGGCGTGGTGGAACTCGTCGATCACGACCACGTCGTAGCGATCGCGTGGGATGTTCTCGATGCCATACGAAGTCAGCGATTGAACGCTGGCGAAGACGTGGTCCCATCGCTCCGGCCGGGCGCCGCCGACGTACATCTCGCCGAAGTTCCCATCTGCGAGCACCTCGCGGTAGGTGCGCAGCGACTGCTCCAGGATCTCCCTGCGATGAGCAATGAAGAGCAACGACGGACGATCGGCAAAGCCGGGGTTCTCGCACAGTGAGCGATAGTCCAAGGCTGCAACGACGGTCTTGCCGGTCCCGGTGGCGGCCACGAGAAGATTCCGGTGACGATCATGGACCTCTCGCTCAGCGGCGATCGCGTCAAGCATCTCTTGCTGGTAGGGAAACGGCCGGACCTCCAGCCCGGAGATGGAGATGGTGACCCGGTTGCCAGACGTCCTGCCGGAGGCCTCGTTGAGCGCATCATCGAGTCGATCGCCGTCTCGGTCTGGGTCGTAGGGTTCGAACTCGCCGGCGTTCCAGTAGCTGTCGAAAGTCGCACGGAACTTGTCCAGAAGAGTCGGGGTCGAGGCCGTTGAGAGCCGGACGTTCCATTCGACGCCCTCGAGCATGGCGCTCGTCGTCAAGTTCGATGATCCGACGTAGCCGGTGTCGAAGCCGGTGTTGCGGCCGAACAGCCAGGCCTTGGCGTGCAGTCGCGTACGCGCCGCGTCGTACTGGATGCGAACCTCGGCGCCGAACTCACGGACGAGCCGGTCCAAGGCCCGCCGTTCGGTGCCGCCGATGTAGGTCGTGGTGATCACGCGGAAGGGGACGCCTGCCTCCCGGACACGCTTGAGATCGTCCTCAAGGAGCCTGACTCCGTGCCACATCACGAAGGCGCAGAGCAGGTCGACGCGATCAGCCGAGTCGAGTTCGGCCCGAAGCTCTGAGGCGAGCGACGGCTCGCCATGTGCATTTGTGAGAAGGGACGCGTCGTTGAGGGGCGTCTTGGGTCGCTTCTTGAAGCGTCCGCTTTCTTCAGGTCCGGCCGGGCGACGGAGCGCGTGCAACTGTCGGACCGGATCGATCACAGCATCGTCTGCGCGGTTGAGACCCTCCAGGATGGCGTTCGCCGTCGCCAGTTTCTGTCCCGGGTCCTTGACCGAGGCGAGGCGGCGCGAGACCTCGACTGCGATGTGACGCGTCAAGATGTGCGTGGCGTCTGCCTCGTCAACGCTCGCGAATTCAGGATGAAGCTCGAGTTGCCGGAGTAGCTGGTTCTCCAGTTGTTGAGTGACGAGCGATTCGTGAAGGCCTTCGAGCATGAATCCCCACTTGAGATGGCGGTGAACGACTCACCTGATGCGAGCGGCGCGATGAATGCGCATCGTGCCAGCTCTCGGCACGAAACCAGGGCAACCTGATGGAATGGCGATCGTTGACGCCGTGGGGTGCGGGGACGTCTTGCGTCGGCTGGCCGTCTTCTCGTGGCGGGTGTCGGCGCTACGCCCTACGGTCGTGGCAGCAATCGGCGACAGGAGACCCATGAGCAACCCGCACACCGACGACCGCCACCCGTTCTGGCAGGTCGCGGCGATCTTCGATCCCGAAGGGACGGGTGGCGATTTCTCCTACACCGTGGGCCTGCACGAGCGGGGCGTTCCCGAGCTGTGGCTAGCAGCGCGTCCTTCGCTGGGGGAGGACCCGGGCGCCGACTGGCGGCTGAGTCTGAATGACACCGGGCGGCTGCTCAACGAGCTGTCCTGGCGTTGGCTGTCTGGTGACCTCAAGGTGGGCGATGAGTTTGAGGAGGTCTACGACGCCGGGCTTTCCCGGCTCGCGTTCCGGGTGGATCCACCCGATGACCGAGAGCTTCTCGAGGCCTTCCAGATCGATCCGGAGGCGCAGGTCGTCCCCGTGCGCTGGTCGTTGCACCGGCCTCCGCCCGGCGACAACCAGCCGATGACAGAGGCTGCGACGGCTCAGGCCGAGGACGACTACGACTACCTCACCTCTGCGCTGCAAGATCCTGAGGACGCCCCAGACGGCTGGGAGCTGCCTGCGCGAGTGAGCTGGGCGACCGATCAGCGTTTCGGACCGCGGCACCCCTTGGTGCTGGCTCGCGCTGCGTGGCTGTGGGCCGCCGAGGGCGATGACGCGGTGGGGCTGCTGTCGACGATGCTCGAGGTCAACGCTTACCGACGATTGACCTGGCCGATGACGGCCATCACGGCAGTGGCTCGCGCTGCTGGGCGTACGACGGCCCTCACGGAGGCGCAGCAGGCGGCAGCGGAGCTGGTCGAGGAACTGATGCCCGAGTGGTTTGACGCCCTTGATGAGGCCTTCGACCTGTCCGACGACGACATCGCGGCGAGACTCGTGGAGATGTTCGTTGAAGTTGCCGCCCTTTCGCTAGGAGCGGAGGTCGTCGCTGATCTACTTCCCGAGGACCACAAGCTCGCAGCCCTCGGCGTTGTGTCCGCTGGGATCCTTCCGGGAGGCACTCCACCCGGCCAGGAGTGGGTTGCCTCCGATGAAGTGCGGACGGCCGTCGATGAGCTCGTCCAGGGGCTCGGCCCACTCGGGGTCGTCGAGGTGTCGCGGCGACACTCCACAGCCACGTCCGAGGACTATGACGCCATGGTGTCGAGGCTGCGGGCGTTGAACGCCACGACCGCGAGCTGTTGGTATCCCCTGGGCGAGCTCTTCACTAGTGACTTCCTGGCTGAGCTTGAGCGCGCGCGAGCCGAGGCGCCCGATCTTGACGGGATCTACATCCAGGAGTGGGGCGGTCTGGTTGCGGCCGCGATCACCCATCGACTCGAGCTGGACGCTGACCAGGTCGAGGCATTCGTCGAGCCCTACGACGACGTCCTCCCCGCGCTGCGCACGCTGCTCAACAACCCTCTCTGACGGCGCGACGACAGGACTGATTGCCCATGCCTCGACTGATCCCCGAAGACCCCCGTTTCACCACCACCTCCGAGAAGGAGGTCTGGGAGGCGCTGCGCGATCAACTCGGCGACGACGACATCTTGATCGCCAACCAGCGGCTGACCGACGAGGACAAGGACTACGAAGCCGATCTGATCGTGCTGATGCCCGACTTCGGCTGTTTGGTGCTGGAGGTCAAGGGCAGCTCGATCCGCCACGACGAGGGTGGATGGTGGATCAAGCGGCCGGCCGGCGAGGAGCGGTGCTTCCCCGTCGACCAGGCCCGCGAGGCGAAGCACGCCTTGCGACTCTTCGTGGAGAGCGATCCGCGCTGGGGGAGCCGAGGTCGCGTGGCGTGGGCGCACGGGCTGGTCACGCCGTACTCCCAGCTTCGACGCAGACTTCGTCCTCCCCGAGCTGCCGCGCTACGCCCTGCACGACAAGGCGGACCTGGCGATGCTCATCAACCGGGTGCGGCAGAACGCCCACAAGCTGGCGCACGGCCACCGGGCCCCGACGTACGACGACGTGGTGGCGATCGCCGAGATCCTCAGCGGGCGCCGCACCAGTCACGACGTCAACGCAGAGGCGGCGGAGCGGGCGAGCACAGCCGACCAGCTGACCCACGAGCAGTCGATCCTGCTCCATGTCACCCGGCTGCTGCGTCGGGTCGAGGTGCGAGGAGGAGCCGGCAGCGGCAAGACCGTGCTGGCGCTGCAGCAGGCCAAGGAGATGACCCGGGGGGCGGGGCAGCGAGACACCGAGCGGGTCGCTCTCCTCTGCTACTCGATCGGTCTCGCCGAGCACCTCCAGCGCGAGGTCGCGACCTGGAAACGCCAGCACCGGCCGGCCTTCGTCGGCACCTTCCACGAGTTCGGCAAGCAGTGGGGCGCTCCGGAGGGCGATCGCGACGACAGCGACTTCTGGGAGATCACGCTGCCGCGGCTGATGGGCGAGCTCGCCGACGACCTGCCCGACGGCAAGAAGTACGACTCGATCATCGTCGACGAGGCGCAGGACTTCGCCGACGACTGGTGGACGCCGCTGCTCAAGTCGCTCCGCGACGAGGCCGAGGGTGGCGTCTACGTCTACTCCGACGAGAACCAGCGGATCTTCGCGCGCTACGGCGCCCCGCCCGTGGCGCTGGTGCCGCTCGTGCTCGACCACAACCTGCGCAACACCAAGCAGATCTACGAGTCCTTCGGGCCGTTGGCGCCGAGTCGCATGGTCCCTCGCGGCGGCGAGGGGGCAGCGGTCCGCTTCGTCGCGAGCAGCGTCGACGACGCGCTCGAGGCAGCCGACGAGCAGGTCGACGTGCTTCTGGACGAGGGCTGGAAGGGCGGCAACATCTGCCTCATCACCACCGGTCACCGCCACCCCGTGCAGATCGAGCGCACCACCTTCCACGACCAGGAGGGCTACTGGAAGACCTTCTGGGACGACGACGACGTCTTCTACGGCCACGTCCTCGGGTGCAAAGGGCTCGAGCGTCCCGCGGTGGTGCTGTGCGTCAACGACGACGGCGAGCGAGATCGCGCCCGCGAGCGGCTGTACGTCGGGATGTCGCGCGCCACCGACGTGCTCGTGGTGGTCGGGGACCCCGACGTGATCCGGCGGGTGGGTGGCGACGACGTGGCGCGACGGCTCGGCATCTAACAGCTGCGCCCCGACGAGGACCGCCAGATCGTGGAGCACTCGACCGGCCCAGCAGGTTATCCACAGATGCGCGTCACCCCCTGTTGCGGGGCCGAAGGGCGGGCGAGCCTAGGGGCATGCCTAGATCTCGGAAGCGGCACAGCCGCACCTCACGCAACCTGCACCAGCGTCACCACCACGACCTCTCGTCGGCCCCGACCGAAGAATGCCTCGAGCTGACGGGCCCGGAGATCCACGCACAGCTCGATGAGCTCAGGACGGCAGAGGACGTCGCCGCCTTCGGTGCCTACGTCGATGCCGAAGCCGCCGGCGACCCGGTCCTGGCCGCGGAGTGCTTCCGGCGCGGCCTCCACATCCAGGGGACCCCGCACCTCGCGCACCTCGCCGAGCTGATCGACCTCGACGACGCCACGCCTTCGTGGGCGCTCGCCCGATGGGCGTCCCTCCAGGCCTACCGGTGGATGCTGCATGAGAAGGACCCGCGCACCGACGACGCCGTGCTCCACACGATGGCGGCGTGCTACCCAGACGTCGACCTCGACCGCCCGCTCGGCCTGAGCTTCACCGAGTTCGGCACGCGAATCGCCGCCAGTGACTGGATCGCCCGACAGCTCGCGGTCTACGGCTTCGGAGGACTGGCGGACTTCCTCGACGTCAAGATAGGCGACGGGCTGCTGGCCCGGTGCGGACCGCTTCCCGCGTGGCCGGAGAGCGACCTCGGGGGCTACCGACTCCGCCGGGGGACCGACGGCTTCCTCGACGTACGCGACCTGCGCGATGGCACCCGGCGCAGGGTGCTCGACATCGGCGCGCTCGCCGACCGCCGGTCAGGCTGCACGGTGCTGGGCCGGTTGGTGCCGATCGATGTCGAACCGGGCGTCTTCTTCGAGTCGCGCCCGCTCGACGTCGACGAGGTGACGGCGCTCGGTGTGGCCCGTGCGGACGGTCCGGAGGAGTGGTTGCCCGAGCTCACGCAGGGACGTCTGGAGGGGCGTCTGCCACTGCACTTCGCCGGCAACAGGGCGACGCCCCTCACCAGCGACGTCGTACCCGAGGACGGCTGGGCGCGGACCTGCTCCCACCACGACGACGAGCCCCCACCGGCTCCGGCCGTCGCAGAGCTGCAAGCACAAGGTCTTGACCCCCTGCGGGCCAACAACCTCGGGGTGTGCGACGTCGCCCTGCTCGCCGTGAACGTCTCGCCGGAGGCGGTGGGGGCCGTGGCCGCTCACGTGCAGGCGGTGCTGGTCGACCGGCGGACCTTCGAAGCCGCGAAGGTCCATCGCACCCGGCCCGAGGATGCGCCGGGCTGGGCTGCCCTCGCGGGCGCGCTCCCGGAGCCGGTGCGCGCGCGCTGCCTCGAGCTGGCCGCTCTGAGTCGCCGGCACGCAGCCTGAGGCGGAGGCAGCGTGGGGAGCGATGTCGGTGGCCCGCCCTATCCTCGCCGCATGTCGCCTTCGGACCCCCTGCCCGTCGATCCAGCCACCCTCGACCGCGTCCGCGGGGTCCTCCTCGCGACCGCCGCCGGCGACGCCCTGGGCGTGCCCTACGAGTTCGCGACCCCGCCCGCACCAGGAGTGCTCGCCGCGATGACCGGCGGCGGTCTCGGCAACTTCGCGCCGGCGGAGTGGAGCGACGACACCTCGATGGCCGCGGCGATCGCCGAGGTCGCGGCGACCGGTGCCGACCTGACGTCGCCCGAGGCGCTCGACGCGATCGCCGAGGGTTTCCTCCGCTGGTACGCCGGCGGTCCGGCCGACATCGGCATCCAGACACGAGCGGTGCTGGGCGCCACGCGGCGGCGCCTCGACGCCGGCGAGGCGGGCGCGGGCCGGATCATGGCCGAGGAGGCGCGCGCCTACGCGCTGGACCACCCCCACTCGGCCGGCAACGGCGCGCTGATGCGCACCGCCCCGGTCGCCCTCGCCCACCTCCGCGACCGCGACCGGCTCGCGCAGGCCGCGCGACTGGTCGCCGGGCTCACCCACGCCGACCCGCTGGCCGGAGACTCGTGCGTGCTCTGGTGCGAGGCGATCCGGGTCGCGGTGACCGAGGCGCGGATCGACGTACGCGCCGGGCTCGACCTCCTCGCCGCCACCGAGCGCGACCGGTGGGCCGACTGGCTCGACGAGGCGTGCGCCTCCGACTGCGGTGCGGTGCCGGGCGCCGCCTTCACACCCAACGGCTTCACCGTGACCGCGCTGCAGGCCGCGACCGCGGCCGTCCTCGGCACGCCCGTCCCCAGCGACGAGCCGGCCCAGCACCTCCAGGACGCGCTCCACAACGCCATCCGCATCGGCGACGACACCGACACCGTCGCCGCGATCGCCGGAGGACTGCTGGGGGCGCGGTGGGGTGCGAGCGCCGTGCCGCAGACCTGGCGCGAGACGGTGCACGGCTGGCCCGGACTCACCGGGGACGACCTGACGCACCTTGCCGAGCAGACGGTCCGCGGAGGCGGCGCGACCACCTCGCCGCGCTGACCTGGTCGGCTACGCGTCCTGCTCCGCGCGCTCGCCGCGCCTGGAGACGACTACCTGGCTGACGAAGACCGCTGCCGCGACTCCCACCGCCACGGCCAGCGTGAAGAGGTCGGTCTGCGCCTTGATCACGACGAAGGCGCCGAGCACGACGACGTCGAGCACGATCGCGATGGCCGGGATCGCCGGCTTGGCCTGGATCTCTTCGCGCAGGTAGCGGATGACGCCCCAGTGGATGGCGATGTCCATGCTCAGGTAGAGCACGACCCCCATCGAGGCGATCGCGCTGAGGTCGAGCGACGCGGCGAGCACGATCGCCAGACCGGCGGTGATCACCAACGACTGGTGACGCACGCGCGAGGGCAGCCCGGGTGCCTGGCCCATGTCGCGCAGCATGTCGTAGAGCCGCGAGACCGAGTAGATGCTGGCCAGCAGACCGGAGAACGTCGCCACCACGGCGAGAGCGATCGTCAGGCCGACGCCCCACGAGCCGAAGAGGGGTCTCGCCGCCGCGGCCAGCGCGTAGTCGCGGGCCTCCACGATCTCCTCGACGCTGAGGCTGCCGGCCACGGCCACGGTGAGCAGCAGGTAGAGCACCGCGCACAGCACGATGGAGATCGTGATCGAGCGAGCTCAGGTTCTTCTTCGGCTCCCGCATGTCACCGCCCTGGTTGGTGATCGTCGTGAAGCCCTTGTAGGCCAAGATGCACAGCGTCGTCCCGGCCAGGAAGCCGAGCACGACGTGCCCCTGGCCGCTCGCCTGCCCCGTCGTCGACGGTCAGCGTCCATCGAGGCCGATCCGCCCGCGGCGATGATGCCGCCGATGGCCAGGGCCGCGATGCCGAGGATCTTCAACGCCGCCGACACGGTGGCCGACCGCTCCACCCACCCCGTGCCGACGAGGTTGATCACAGCGGCCGCCAGCGATCACCGTCACGGCCAGCACCGGCACGAGGAGCGCGGACCCCTCCAGGCCGAAGGGACGCAGGGCGTAGGTGCCGAACGTCCGGCCCAGCAGGCTCTGCGCGACGACCATGGAGACATACATGAAGAGCGAGAACGTCCCCGCGACGACACCGGGGCCGTACGCCGCCTTGAGCAGCATGGCGATGCCGCCGGACGAGGGGTTGGTGTCGGAGTAGCGGATGTAGGAGTAGGCGCTGAAGCCCACCACCACCGCGCCGGCGAGGAACGCGAACGGCATCATCGTGCCCGCCAGCTCGCTCACCTGACCGACCAGGGCGAAGATGCCGGCCCCGATCATGACGCCCGTACCGAGCGAGACCGAGCCGGCCAGCGACAGCTTCTTCTCGTCCGTTGCCATGACAACCAACGTAACCAACGAGGGGCAAGCGCACCTACGGGTGAGCTGCTTTCGTCGCACCGGTCGATCGCGTTAGCGTCGAAGAATGCTCTGGGTCCTGACGGTCGCCGGCGTGCTGCTCATCGGCGCGGCGCTGCGCGACATCTTCCACACGCTGTGGCATCCCGGCGGCTTCGGCACGTTTGTCGCGCCGGGTCTTCTCGCTGACCTGGAGGGTCTCGAAGCTGGGTCGCCGCGACAGGCGACCGTCCGTGATCGCGGGGCCGCTCGGGCTTCTGCTTCACCCTCGGGGTCTGGACGGCGCTGGTGGTGGTCGGGTTCGGGTTGATCTACCTGCCGCGCATCGCCGACGACTTCAACTTCGGCTCCTCGCTGCAACCCCTGCAGTCGTCGAACGTGATCGAGTCGCTGTACTTCTCCTTCGTGGCCGTCACCACCCTGGGGCTGGGCGACATCACGCCGGCCTCGTCGCTGCTGCGCCTCCTCGTGCCGGCCGAGGCGTTGCTGGGCTTCCTGCTCCTGACGGCCGGGATCTCCTGGATCCTGCAGCTGTATCCCGCGCTCAACCGTCGGCGAGCGCTGTCGCGGAGGTTGACGAGCATGCAGCGTCTGAAGGTCGAGCAGATCGTGGAGGGCGGCCAGGCCTCGGTGGCCACCCAACAGCTCGAGGCGATCCGCAGCGAGCTCGCGACCATCGAGATGGACCTGCTCCAGTACGCCGAGTCCTACTACTTCCGCGAGGCGAGCGCCGACGTGTCGCTGGCCGCGGTCCTGCCGTACGTCGCCGAGCTGGCCCAGGCCGGCCGGCGCTCGGCCTCACCCGAGGTCCAGGTCGTCGCCGCCGCGCTGGACGACGGGCTGGACGAGCTGCTGCGCCTGCTGCGTGAGCAGTACTTCGGGGACGTCGGGGGAGCCGACGACACCCTGCGGGCGTTCGCCGACGACCACCGCTAGGAGGTCGCGCGAGCGGCCGGCCGACGCGTCCGGTCAGGAGCTCCACGCTGGAGAAGGAGGGTTATCCACAGATGGCGCGGACCCCCTGGCGGTGGGCGGCCCATCGGCGCAGGCTCGAGTCATGTCTCGGTCATCCACATCTCTGCCCACCTGTCCCTCCCGTTCCGTCGAGCGACTGCTCGCTGCCGGCCTCGGTCTGGAGGGCTGAGCGATGTCGAACCGCCGCAAGCCGCGTCCGCCGAAGCAGCCGCGCCAGGAGCAGTGCTCGCCCGATCCGGCGAAGCGACCCCTGCTCGGCATGGAGCCCTGGGTGCGGGCCATGCAGGAGGCCGATGCAGCGGAACGCCGCGGCGACGCTGCGGGTGCCCTGGCCGCGATGAGACGGCGTGACCTGGGACCTGACGGGCGGCCCTTCTGGCGCGCCGGACGCGTCGTCGGTCTGCGCCAGCTCGTGCTGCTCGAGCGCTTCGTGCCCGGGTGGGTGCGATCACGATGGATCCTGGCGCAGGCCCTCCAGCACCTGTCCGAGCGCGACCGGGGCCCGCGCTCACGTGTCCTGCGGGCCCACGCGATCGTCAACGACCTTCACGCGAGGTCCGGTTCGACCGGTCGCAGTCCGTCCGTCGAGCACCAAGCCCAGGTGGCCGACCACGACTGGGTCTACCGACAGGTCCACCTCTTCGAGCTCGGCGGGCTCGAGGCCTTCCTGGAGAACGACGCAGACCCGGACCTGGTCGCCGGCGCTGACCGGATCGGCGAGTGGGCGCTGGCGCCGATGGGCGGCTACCTGTTCGTGGAGGCTGACGCCGGCGTCATCAGGTGGCTCGACCTGGTGGCCCGGGCAGTCGTCCAGACCCCGGACATCGGCTCGGCGGCGCACCTGACATCGGGGGCCTCGGTGATCGGAAGGCTGGTGCCCTACGAGGGGGGCGTGCTGTTCGAGAGTCCGCCTCTCGCCGTCCCCAGGTCGTTGGCGGCGAAGGTCGGCCACGACCCTGCGCGGTGGCTCGACCTGCTGCGCGAGTCGGGGCTGGTGCAGGAGGGCAAGGTGTCGACGCGCATCCGGGCCGAGTGCGGCCTGTTGAGCGACGTGCCGTTCGATGAGA
This sequence comes from uncultured Actinomycetota bacterium, assembly GCA_963760515.1. GTDB lineage: Bacteria > Actinomycetota > Actinomycetes > Propionibacteriales > Nocardioidaceae > Nocardioides. The sequence continues at coordinate 325,184 of CAVXDL010000006.1, read as the reverse complement.
TCACCGCTGTGCTGTCGTCCCTTGTCGAGCCCAGGGGTCGGGTCTCACCCGCCGACGGCGACCTGGCACGAGCCACGCTGCTCCTGATGCACGACGTGCTCGCCCAGCTCGAGCACCCCTGCGGGCGCGGTGGCGGCGACTGCTGCCCCGGCTGCCCCGGGGCGTGGAACGACGGATCGGACGACGTCGCCTACCTCCACGCCGCTCTGGTGCACCCCGCGGTGGTGGAGGCGCTGCCAGATCTGCTGGGCCCGCATCACGCCGACCTGCTCAGCGAGCTGCGTGACGTGCTTGCCGAGCCGGCCCGATCCTGGGTGGACTGGCTTCTGGGCTCGCTGGAGGAGGCGGCGTGATGGGGAGTGAGCGCGGTCCATCGTGATCAGGGCCTGAAGCTCGAGCCACGTGACGGCGGCGACCACCGAGGTGGCCGCCGCCGGGGACGTGCCCGTCAGCCGAGCAGGAGCGAGAGCTCCGTGAGCTGATCGGCCTGCGCGGTGGTGAAGGCCTTGCCGGACTGCGCCGCCACGTGCTGGCGGTACTGCCGGTAGCGACCGTCCTCGAGCTTGTTGCACATCGCGTGCTCCTGACCGTTGTTTTTGGTGTTGTACAACTTGGTCAAGGCACACAGCCCGTCGACGTCGACCTCCACGGTGTAGTCGAACGACCCGTTGCCGACGTTGCCGGCCGCGTCCGTGGCAGTGGCGTTGACGGTGTGGTCGCCGGCCCCGATCGTGTACGCCGGGGCCGAGACGTTGGCGTCGTCGCAGTCGTCGGCGACCCCGGAGCCGGAGTCGGTCGCCGCACACGTGATCTCCACGGTGTCGACGAGTCCGTAGGTCGTGTCGCCGGTGAAGGTCAGCACCGGCGCGATCGTGTCGACCACCGAGATCGTGACGCTGTCGGAGTCGCTGGTGACGCCGTTGTCGGCCTCGAGCAGCACGGTGGTGGCACCTGCGGGGAACGAGCCGGTGGGGCTCGCTCCGTTGAGCGTGGTCGGCCCGTAGGTCCACGTGTAGAGGATCGTCGGGTCACCGGTGGTGCCGGTGCCGTCCAGGGTCGCGTCGGCCCCGGCCGGGGAGGTCTGCTCCACGGTCTGGTCGGGGCCGGCGTCCGCGACGACGCAACCGACGACGCTCACCGTCACCGGCGCGAAGACGACCGAGCCGCCTTCGGCATCGCTGTAGGTGATCGCGTCATGAACCGGCAGGTCGTCGCCACACTGTGCGGGATCCACCTTCACGTCGTAGGTGATCGTCCAGGTCTCGTCACCCAGTGAAGCGCGGGCGAAGCTGGTGGTGTCACCCCCGCCTGGGCTCAGTGCGAACGGTGCAGCGAGGTCGACGTCGACCTGGAGGTCGGTCGCGCCGGGGACGTCGACGGCCTCGACGATCGTGGTCACGACGTCCTGGAGGTCGTCGAATCCGCTCACCTGGAAGGCGTGAGCGGAGTCGGGATCGGTGGCGATCTGGTTGAGCGTGGCCACGGAGATGCTGTTGCCGACGCCGAGGGCGAAGCGCTCGACGCCCGCGCCATTGGAGGCCGGAAGCGAGGCGCTGAGGGAGATCTGACCGCTGGCTCCGCCGAGCGTCTCGTTGCCGTCGGTCAGCATGATCATCACGCGGTTGTGGGCACCTCCGCCTGAGCCCGGGATCGATGTGAGCTGGCTCGTAGCGCCACGGACTCCGCATCCGAGACAGGTGCCCCCGCCCGTGTACGCCATGGCGTTGATCGCGCCGTGGACCGGGCCCAACGCGGTGCCGCGGAACAGGATGTGGCTTTCGGAGTCTGCGAACCGGACGATGCCGATGCTCCCTCCGTTGGCGAACAGCCCAGCGGCGTCCAGCTCGCTGGCAATGTCACGTAGGAAAGATTTCACCGCGCCGTGGAAGCTGCTGGGAGGGATGCTGCCAGAGGAGTCAACGACCAGGACCACGTCGGTCGGCGTCGACTGCGTGACGGTCTCGCCGTCGAGCGTCAGGGTCACGGTGAACGTGTCAGCCGGGGAGATGATGTCCGGGGCGGCAGACGAGGACGGGACCGGATCGGCGCTGGCCGGTGCGGTGATCGTCGTGAATACGAGAAGACTGGCGGTGCACATCGCGACGCCAAGTCGCGCGAGGTGTCTCATGAGAGAACCTTTCAGGTGTATCTCCATCTGTTTACTATAGTTTGTCCCGAGACTGTTCAGCGGGTTTCCTTCCGGGCTGGTGTGGTCACTGCGGAGGGGCACGCGACAGTGGGGCGCCGCAGTGACGAGGAGGCGTGTCCGCGCATGGGTGCGTTCTCACTTCGACCACCGGCGCCAAGCACCGGCTCGCTTCACCGAAGGAGAGAATCTGACTCATCGTCGCCACCCGAATGGACCCGTGCGCCAAGCAAGGTTGGCCGACCACGTTACCGAGCGGTGGCCGAGCGGCAGGTATTTGTTGACTCAAATTGCCTGAGCGGTGGCGGATCGACTGTTGATCGGACGAGCGATGCGTGCTCAGCCTCGCCGTACGCCGCCGTAGATCCCCCGCCGCACGATGAGCGGCTGCAAGATGCTGCGGATCGTCCAGGCCGGGAAGCGGAACGGGTGGCCGGAGGCGGCGAAGACCTGGAGCCCGTCGTGCTGGACACCCAGGACGGAACCCCAACGTCGGCGAGGTGGGCGGTATACGCGTAGCGGCTTGTCGGCCAGGTGGGCGCGCACGTTGCGGGCCAGGAGCTTGTCGGCCCGGTTGCGTGCCGAGGAGCGGAGCGGGTCGGTCGCGGCGACGTCGCCGACCGCGAAGACGGCGTCCTGACCGCTGACGCGCAGGTCGGGGTCGACGCGCACGAAGCCGTGCTCGTCGAGCACCTCGGCGGGCAACCACCCGGTGTTGGGGCGTACGCGCCCGATGGTCCAGAGCACGGCGTCGGCCGCGTCCGGCGCCTGGCCGGTGCTCCAGGTGACCGGCTCGGAGGTGATCTCGTCGCACGCGAATCCCTCGGGTACGACGGCCCGGTGGCCCGGGTGCAGCCCCACGCCGGCGTCGGTGAGCCGACGGGCCACGTGGCCCCAGACGCGGCCGTGGTGCTGGGGGAGGGCGCGCTCGCCGGGGTAGTAGAGGTCCACCTGCTTCTCGGGCCAGGTGGTCGCGAGGTTGAGTGCGCTGCTCACGGCCGCAGCTCCGCCGCCGATCACGCTCACCGAAGCCGCCGCCGCCAGTCGCTCATGCGCGGCCTGGAGGTCGCGGTCGATCTCGTCGGGCGACTGCAGCGAGGGGCCGCGCCAGAAGCCGTTGGCGACACCGGTGGCGACGACGAGCACGTCGTACGGGTGCTCGGCCGTGGTGCCGTCAGCGCCGGTGGTCGTGACGGTGCATGCACCGAGGTCGACGCCGGTGAGCGTGCCGTGCACGATCTGGACGCGGTCGAGGCGGCGATAACGGTCGAAGGCGATCCAGTAGTCGCGCTTCCACTCCTCGGGTCGCGCGAGCCGCATCCCCAGCTCCTGCCCGCTCACCAGGGCGGGCTTGGCGGAGATGCCGACGACGTCGCAGCAGCGCGACAGGTGGATCGCCGTGAGCAGGCCGCTGTCGCCGAGACCGGCGACGACGACGCGCGGCTTGGTCACGCGGAGGCGGAGGTCTTGCGCGGAGGCCGGGGGATCAGCATCGGGATCCGGTCGATGACGCCCTGGTAAGACGGACGGCGCTCGAGGCTGCGCTCCTCCATCATCGGGATGCTGACGGCGAGGAACATCGCGAGCATCGCGAGCACGCCGATGAACAGCCACCACGCGTCACCAGGCGCCGCGGCGACCCCGAAGAGCGCGAGGGACACCCAGAACGACACCTCGCCGAAGTAGTTGGGGTGCCGCGACCAGGCCCACAGTCCGCGGTCCATGACCTGGCCGGGCTGCTTGTCGCGCACGAAGCGGTGCATCTGCACGTCGGCAATGCCTTCGATCGCCACCGCGCCCAGCCCGACCACGACAGCGAGGACGTCGATGATGCCGACCCCGCGATCGCCGCGGGTCACTGCGACGTACACGGGCAGCAGGCCGAGGAAGACCTGGAAGGTCGGGAAGACGTGGATGCCGAACAGGTCGACGAACAGCTCGTGCTTGCCGGCGCGCTCCTTGAGCATCGGGTAGCGCCAGTCCTCGTGCTGCATGCCCGGCCAGGCGTAGGCCCAGTTGGCGGTCAGCCGCACCGCCCACGCCAGGATCACCAGGTTGACCAGCCACGCGCGGGTCGTGTCCAGCTCGGGGCTGCTGGCGGTCCAGTAGATCGCCACCAGCGGCGGGATGACCGACCAGTAGGCGTCGTAGAAGCTGGAGTTCTTGTAGTAGCGGCTGAAGCCGAAGATCACCAGGGTCGCCAGCAGGTCGGCGATCAGGGCGTCGAGCCAGAGGTGGCCGGTGTCGGGCCCCACGGCCAGCCACGCCGCACCCACGATGATCGCGGCGACGTACGCCACGCAGATCCGCATCAGCGATGCACTTTTGGTCACGGGCACTGACGGTAGTGACTCTTGATCACAGATGCACGGAAAAACTAGAACGCGTTCTTGTAACCATCTCGTGAACGGTTCGGGGGCGCGGTGAAGACGTCTACACGGGCTTTGGGTTTCACCGCCGGCAGGTACCCCAGCCAGAGCCCGTCTCTGGCACGCGTCATGCCGACATAGAGCTCACGGCGCCAACGCTCGACGCGCTCGTTGTAGGAGTCGTCAGTCTCGCCATCAGCTTGAGGCGGTGGTTGTTCACTGAGCCCGGGCAGCAGCACGTACTTGAACTCGAGTCCCTTGGCGCGCTTGATCGTCCCGATCTTGACCCGGTCGGAACTGGTCCCGTCGTAGTCGGTCAGCTCGACGTGGGGGATCCCGGCCTGGGTGAGCACGTCTGAGTAGAAACGTACGTCGTAGCGACGCTCCAGCAGGACCGCCATGTCTCCCAGAGGAGTCCCAAGCACACCTGCGGTCTGGGTGATCTGGCGGATCAGGGCCGCGGCGAGATCATGTCGAGTCGAAACATGCACCTTCATCGGTACGTTGCCGCTCCGAGTCACGACGCACTCACGGGCGCCGTTCTCGGGAAGGCCCTCGAAGTCGTCGAACGTATCGGCGCTGACCATCCGCTGTGCCTCCCGCAGGATCTCAGCGGTGTTGCGGTAGTTGGTAGCCAGCACGGCTGCGCGCCCCGCAACCGAGATGCCTGCTTCCTGGAGGGTGAATCCACCGGGATAGACCGACTGCTGGCCATCGCCGATGAGGAGCAGTGGGTTGGGACCCTCGCCCGCCAAGGAATGAAGGAAGCGCAGAGCGACGAGGTTCAGATCCTGCAACTCGTCCACCACGACCGCGCCATATTGGAAAAGGTGCGGAAATGCCGTGACTGCTTGGTGCGCGGCAATCAGCAGATCGTTGAAGTCGTGGGCGCCGGACGACGTCAACTCGTGGTCGTAGGCCTCGTACAGATCCCACATGGCTTCGCGATCGACGCCGCGCAAGGCGGTCTTTCGACCGATGCGCTGCAGGCTCCGGTAGACCTCGAAATCCGTGATGGCGCGTCCTTTGATGACGTAGTCGATCTCTTCTCGCCAGTAGTCTGTGCGTGCGTCGAGACGGGTCAGCGTCGGCGCAGATCCGGACTCCTTCCAAGCATTCTCGAACGCACGATCTGCTGCGCGTGAGTCGATGCGGATCGTGCGCTCGGTCAATCTGAGCGCGTGCGCTGCGAGCTGATGGACGCCCATGAACTGAAGTTGGTCAGGTTCGAGATCCGGCGCGATACGTCTCGCCAATGCGGAGAGAACGACAGGAAGCGTCCTGACGAAGGTGGCGAACAGGACGGGGTTCGTCGATCGCTGGGCGAGATGCGTCGCGCGGTGGAGTCCTACGACTGTCTTGCCCGTTCCTGCAGATCCACGTATCCGGGCCGGTCCGTTCCAGGTTGCTTTGATCAGCTTGTTCTGCTCGGGGTGTAGGAATGTCATCCATTCCTCGATGGGTCCGGCGAGGGCGCTTTCCATGAGTGCCGCGGTAAGGGCCTCGACATCGATCAGGGGCTCCAAGGGCCCTTCCTCAGGGAGCGATGCGCGATGTTTGGGTGCCCGCGGTGTGACGAGGCTGCTGGGGGCTCGGGAGGGATCTGGCATCGGCGGGCAGATGACGTCGAGTGCGGCGGCGATCGTGACGATGCACTCCGGCGCCAGTTGTTGGCGTCGTGCGGCCAGCCACGTGACGATGTCGACCTCGCCGACGAGAGCAATGCCAAAGATCGAGGCGGAGATTCTAGAGTTGTCGAATGCCATCACGGCAGTGATAGCGGCGCGCGCAAGCCGAGTTTCGGCGAGGCCGTCGGCGATGGCGTCTACGAGCCGATGCAGTTTGTCGATCTCCTCGTCCTCGCGCGACTGTCCCCGATACAGCGCGCCATCTCGCACCTCGACCTCAGCCCACGCCTTGGCGTCCACCACAATGACGCCCCCGGGCCCGACAAGAAGGAAGTCGACGTTCGCGTTCTTCGATCCTGGCCAAAGCCGGTCCTCGAGAACCGTCCATCCCAACTCGGTCATGGACTGCAAGAGGGCGCCAAGGCGCCTCTCCGAGGCGCTGGCAACAGCGAAGTTGCGGGCCTTCTGCTCCACGAGAACTGCAAGCTCGAAAAGACCTTCTGCCTCTGCCTTCAGTTCGCGACTGCGAATCCATGCGGACTGCCCGGCTGGCATCAACAGCTCCCTTGATCTGATCGCTGGCTCTGAGTAAAGGATCTCGGAGCCTGAGCCAGTCATCGGTCGAGCAGGCGAGAGACTTGAGGAGCGGGTGAACTGCGACGGGCCGAGACGTGATGGTGACTGCTGGCGCGTGTCCATCACTACAAACCACCTGCTGAACTAGCCTCGGCGCCGTGCCGACATCTCGCCGCGAGCCCCCGCCAGACCGCAGCTCGCTGGCGAGCGCCAGCTCACGGGAGCTCCTCGAGCTCCTGCTCGCTGCCCAAGGTCGCTCGATCATCGATCAGCTCGAAGCGCGTGAATCGCCGGAGCCGCTGCCGAGGCCGGAGCGCCCGGTCTGCATCACGGTCCGGGTCGACCTCGACGGTGCGAAGCCACCCATCTGGCGACGTCTCGCATTGGCCGGCGACCTCACGTTGATCGACCTGCACGACGTCCTCCAGGCAGCCATGGGATGGACCGACAGTCATCTGCACCAGTTCGTGATGGGACCAGGGGCGAGGAACCTCCAGAAGCTGCCTTTCCTGACTCCCTACGCAGAGTCGGAGGGAGATGAAGGCATCGCAGAGAGCGAAGTGCGTCTCGACGAGGTCGTCGCCGCGGCCGGGGACCGCCTCTACTACGAGTACGACTTCGGCGACGGGTGGGACCACACCATCGAGGTCGAGTCTGTTGCGCCGTACGACGACAACGAGCCACGCGCGCGCTGCGTGGCCGGCAAGCGGGCTTGCCCACCCGAGGACGTCGGCGGTATCGGCGGCTACCTCGATCTGCTCGCCGCTCTGGCCGATCCCACGTCGGCCGAGGAGTGGACCCTCGAGCGTCTCGAGTGGATCGGTCGTGACTTCGATCCGGGGAACTTCGACGTCACCGAGGCCGACGATCTGGTACGTCGGGTCGTCAACGGGGGCAGCGTTTCGGGCCTTCCCTCACCAGATCGGCTCGCGTCGGGGCTGCGCGACGTCGTGGAGCGGCTGGACCAGGACGGGGTGGTCCGCGCGGCAGCGTGGCTGAGTTCCGGCGCCCTCGACGACGTGGTTCTGGAGGTCGAGACGGCTGCGACGCTGACATCTGCCTGGCGAGCCCTGCTGGACGTTGTCGACGATGGGATCTCTCTCACCGGTGCCGGCTATCTCAGACCCGCCGACGTGGTGCGGCTGGTGGACCGGTTGCCCTTCACCCACGCCCCCTGGGGCAAGGGCAATCGTGAGGAGCACGTGCGCCAAGTACGTGAACTGCGCGAGACCGGCACCCGGCTCGGTCTGGTGCGCAAGAGCAAGGGAAAGCTGACGGTCACTGCCGCCGGTCGCAAGCTCGCGGACGACCCGGTAGCCCTGGCCCACCACGTGATCGCGCGACTACCGGGTGGTCGGGGCCAGGCGGAGGAGGACACCGGATGGCTCGTGATCCTTGCCGCCGCCGGCGGGTCGGAGAGTCCCTACGCTCACGTCGCCGATGTCCTCAGCGGCATCGGCTGGCGACATGGCGACGGCGGCGACCTGCTCGACCAGTACGACGTACGTCTGCTCGGCGGCACAGCCCGGGCCGTCCTGTCGTTGGCCGGCTGGAATCCGGGCCCCTACCCGGACCTCGCGCACGAACCTCGGGCGCGGATGTTGGCTCAGCTCGCGGTGCGCGCCTGACCTCTCGGCTCGGGCGGCTCAACACTGGCCACGCACCGACTGTCGGTGGTCGCCTCTACCGTCTTCGCTAGAGGTCGAGAGAGGGTGAGCGCGGATGAGCGATGAGTGGGATCTGAGCGCCGAGGTCGAGGCAGCCTGGGCCGATTTCCGTGGCCGGTTGGCCGACCGCACGGCCGGCATGGACGACGACGACGTGTTGATCGTCGAGTTCAGCGGTGTGGTGGACGACGAGTGCGAGGTGGCGCCCTACGTCCAGCTGTGTGCGTACGGCGGTGACCTGGTGCGGGCCGAAGCAGTGAGCAACCACTGGCTCGATGCCCGGTGTGCGCTCAGCGCGGAGGCGGAGGAGGCGCTCGTGGCGCTGGGGTGGTGCGAGCCGCGCGACAAGCCCGGCTGGGAGAACTACTACCTCACCTTCGAGCGGCGCTCGGCCGACGAGGTCGCCGTGCTGGCGGTCCGCACGCTGCGCGAGGTGTACGGCGTGCCGCACCCGGCGTTCCTCGAGGCCGGTGGGCTCGAGATCGGCTCGGCCGCCGTCGAGGCAGCGGCTGAGGCTGAGGCTGACCTGCCGACCGCCGACGACGAGTCGGTGGCGGCGTTCGTCAGCGACCAGGCTCAGCTGCAGCGGCTGGTCGACGATGCGGTCGCCGCGGTCAATCCTGACCTCACGCACGACAGCGACGGCGACATCCCGATCCTCACCGCCGAGAGCGTGGTGTTCATCCGGGTGCGCGCCGACCGTCCTGCGGTGGAGGTTTTCGCCGAGGTGCTCGTCGACGTCGAGGACACCCAGCGGCTGCTCGTCGAGCTCGACCTGCTCAACTCCGGCCACCCGCTGTGGAAGTTCACCCGCCGCGGCACGGTCGTGACCATGCGGGTGGAGCTGCCGGCGGTGCCGTTCGCGCCGGCGCAGCTGCGCACGGTCGTGGACCAGTTCGTGACCGAGGTCGACGAGATCGGTCGGGCCCTCGCGGTGCGGGTGAAGGGGACCCGCTTCTTCGAGTCCGCGCCGGCCGCGATCGATGCCGACACCGACGTCGACGACGCCCACACCGCGATGACGGGCCTGCTCGAGCTGCTCCACCTCGACCGGGTGCGGGCCACGACGGTGGCCGGTCTCTTCGAGCACGACCGGCACGAGCTGATCCGCCAGATCGTCCGCATCCGCACCGGCCTGCAGGACTGCGGCGAGCACGACCAGGACGTCGTCCTGACCCTGCTCCGCAAGGCTCTGCGGATCGTCTCCGACGGCGATGCCGACGCGCCGCGGGCGGTGCCGTTGCCACCGAAGCCGCGCAGCGTGCAGGAGTCGCTGCTGCCCGACTCCGAGCTCGGCGACGACGCGCTCGACCTGGGGTGGTCGGCCTGAGGGTGGTCGTTCTCAGGTGGGGGATGAAGGATCTGCGAGGCTGCGCTCATGAGTGATCAGGCAGTCCCCGGCTCGCAGCCCTACGACGTCGTCGTCCTCGGCGCCACCGGCTACACCGCCAAGCTCGCCACCGCGCACCTCGCCCGCCACCGGCCCGATGGCCTGCGCTGGGCCCTGGCCGGCCGCTCTCCGGAGCGGCTCGCCCAGGCACGCGCCGAGCTCGTCGCCATCGACCCGAGCCTGGCCGACCTGCCGCTCGAGGTGGTCGACCTGACCGACGACGCCGGTCTCGCCGCGCTGGCCGGCTCCACCTCGGTGCTGATCAACGCCACCGGTCCCTACCTCCTGCACGGCGAGCCGGTGGTGCGCGCCTGCGCCGAGGCCGGCACCGACTATGTCGACCTCACCGGCGAGCCGGAGTTCGTCGACCGCATGTACACGCTCCACCACGCCACCGCCGTGCGCACGGGCGCGCGGCTGGTCCACGCCTGCGGCTTCGACTCCGTGCCCCACGACCTCGGTGCGCTGCACGCCGTACGCCAGCTCGAGGCGATCAGCCCCGTCGCGCTGCGCGGCATCGTGCGGGCCACGGGTGGCGTCAGCGGCGGCACCCTTGCCTCGATGCTCAACGCCCTGTCGCGGATCAAGCCGATGCGCGAGGCGGCCGCGGCCCGCGATCGCGTCGAGGAGGAGCCGGCCGGACGCGAGTCCCAGCAGCGCACCGGCCGCCCGAGGCGAGACTCCCGTCACGGGGCTGTGGCTGCTGCCGATGCCCACCATCGACCAGGCAGATCATCGCTCGCAGCGGCGCGGCGCTCGCTGACTTCGGCCCGAGCTTCACCTACTCCCACTTCGCCGGGATGCGCCGTCTCTCCGTGCTGGTCGGCGCGATCGCGGGCATCGGTGTCGGTCTGGGAGCAGCACAGGTCGGTCCGCTGCGCCGGCTCATCTCCTCCCGACTGCCGCAGGGCACCGGACCCGACGAGGCCACCCGGGACGCCGCGTCGTTCACCGTCGACTTCGTCGCTGAGCAGTCCGGGTGGACCAGCCACACACGGGTCACCGGCCCTGATCCCTACGAGCTGTCCGGGATCGCGCTCGCCGAGGCGGCGCTGTGTCTCGCCTTCGACGACAACCCCGACGTCGTGGGCCAGGTGACGACCGCGCAGGCGATGGGCGACGCGCTCACCCAGCGGCTCGAGGCCAACGGGGTCTCGTTCGCGGTCGTGGTCTAGGAGCGCGGCCGGGACCCACCCACCTCGTCGCTTGACGGAGCGGGTGGCACGCCTGGACGACGGCGCCGCCGAGCGTCCTAGCGGAGCTCGTTGCACCCCGCTGACCCCTACCCTCGTCGCATGGCCTTCGAGAGTGTGACCGCAGCCGCCTACAACCGGTTCATGGGCAGGTTCTCGGCCCCGCTCGCCCCGCAGTTCGCCGACCTCGGCCTCGACGGGATGGGACGAGTCGATCGGGTCCTGGACGTCGGGTGTGGACCCGGTGTGCTGACCCGCGAGCTCGTCGCCCGGGTGGCGGAGACCCAGGTGAGCGCGGTCGATCCGGCCGAGGACTTCGTCCGCGCCACTCGAACCGCCTTCCCGTCAGCCGACGTCCATCTCGCGAGCGCCGAAGCGCTGCCCTTCGACGCGTCCTGCTTCGACGTGACCTTCGCCCAGCTTGTCGTGCACTTCATGGCCGACCCGATGCAGGGGTTGCGGGAGATGGCCCGGGTCACCCGGCCGGGCGGACGTGTCGCCACCTGCGTGTGGGACCACGGGGGCGGGGACGGTCCGCTGTCCGCCTTCTGGTCGGCCGCGCGCCGCCTGGACCCGGGCGTCGCCGGGCAGCGTGCGGTCATCGGAGCGGCCCAGGGGGAGTTGGTCGCCCTCCTCGGCTCGACCGGGCTGATCGACGTGGAGGAGCGGCGCCTGGTGCTCGCCGTCGACTTCGACGACTTCGAGGACTGGTGGGAGCCCTACACCTACGGCGTCGGTCCGGCCGGCGCCTATCTCGAGAGCTTGGGCGCGAGCCACCGGGAGCGGTTGCGTGCCGCCCTGCGAGAGGAGCTCGGCGGCAAGGCCTTCACGCTGCGCGTCGCCGCCTGGGCCGCGGTCGGGACGGTGGTGTCGAGGGGCTGAGCCCCGCGCCCGCTCCTCACGTGCGCACGAGCCGGATGACCTCGCCCAGCGCTCGTGCCTCAGGGCGACTGCCTCAGGGCGACATCTCGAAGGCGACGACGTAGGCGTCGTGGTCGGAGAGCCGCCGGCCGGCATCCACGGCGCTGACCGCCTCGGACGAGAGGACCTGCGTCCCGCGAGGCAGGGCGACGTGGTCGATCGACAGCAACCCCTCGGCCGGGTGAGCCAGGTGCCTGGTCGCGGGCTCCAGCCCGAGCGCATCGATGGTCGACAAGAGATGAGCTCGACCGGTCTTGCCGCCGGCGTGCTCCGGCCCGGAGAGCGAGTGGTTCCAGTCGCCGCCCCACACCAGGCCCTCACGCGGCAATGCCGCGAGGAGGTCGTCGAGGGTGGCGCGGGTTCGGGTCCCGTGGTCGGGGCCTCGCCACGGGAAGGCCCCGCCACAGCCGGCCCAGGGCAGCACCGAAGAGCACCACAGCAGGCCGCCGCACTCGACGAGAGCGCTTGCGGGATGGGGATCGGGACGCGGATGTGCGGGTGCGCGGGTCGCGACGCCGGCCCAGCTGCACCCCGTACGCATGGGTGCGGCGCTGACGCGCAGCTCGTGCTCGGGAAACCTCGTCCGGGTGTCGACCTCGGTCAGCAGGAGCACGTCGCAGTCCAGGGAGACGAGGAAGTCCAGGTGCGCCGGGGTCCACCGGCCCGCGAGGTTCCACGTCCCGACGCGGATCACGTGCGCACGAGCCGGACCGCGCCGTCGCGTCGGGGGTCTGCCGCGGCCACGAGGTGTCCGTCGGCCTGGCGGAGGGTGGCGGCCACGCCCCCGTAGTACATCGTCGGGTCGGTCTCGACCCGGATGATCTCGTCGGGTCGGCCGGCGCGGTGGACGTGGCGGCGCGGACGGTGCACGGCCTCGACGAGGCTGTGGCCGTCGACGAACGCCGCGAGGACCTGGGTGATGGCGGTGGTGATCCGGTCGGCGCCGGGAGAGCCCACGGCGAGGACCGCGCCGTCGTCGTGGCGGCCGACCGTGGGGGCCATGTTGGAGATCAGCCGCGAGCCGGGCGAGGTGCCGTGCAGGCCGCGGGGGTTGAGCTCCTGCTCGCCCAGGCAGTTGTTGAGCCAGATGCCGGTGCCGGTGGCGACCATGCCCGAGCTGTACCCCGACGACATCGTCACCGAGCAGGCCAGTCCATCGGTGTCGGTGGCGGAGACGTGCACGGTCGAGCCGGACTCGAGCACCGCGAGATGCTCGCGGTCGACCAGGTCCAGGAAGGCCCGGGCATCGCCGGCGACGTCGTCGGTGTGGTCGAGCACGTCGAGGCGGTGGCCGAGGACGGCGCGCTGCACCCGCACCATCAGGTCGTCGTCGAGCGGCTCGCCCTCGAGCAGACGCAGCATCGCCGCGACGCACACCCCGCCCACCGACGGCGGCGGAGCGGTCGCCAGGCTCCAGCCGCCGAGCCGGCTGAGCAACGAGGGTCGTACGACGGGCCGGTACGCCGCGAGGTCTTCGGGGCCGAGCAGCCCGCCGCGGTCGAGCACGTCGGCGCTGATCAGCGCGGCGAGCTCGCCGGTGTGCAGGGTCGCTGCGCCTTCGGCGGCGACGAGCTCCAGGGATGCCGCGAGGTCGGGCACCACGACCAGGTCGGTGGTGACCTCGCCGTCTGCGTCGTGGAGCGCGGCGTGGCTGGTCTCGTCCCACCCGAAGATGTCGTGGTGCACGTAGTCGAGGTAGTAGCGCGACGCCGAGCTGAGCCGGAAGCCGTCGTGGGCCACCGCGATCGCCGGCGCCACGATCTCGCGCCAGGGCAGGTGCCCGTCGCGGCTGTGGGTCTCGGCCGAGCGCCGCCACCGATCCGTGCACCGCCACCGAGCCGGGCCCGATCGTGACGTCGACCCCGCCGCCGTACTCGGTGTAGACGTCCCAGGTGCCGCGCCCCAGCGTCCGCGAGCGGCCGGGCATGTCCATCCAGCCGTCGACCGTGTACGGCGCGCTGCCGTCGGTCGGCGCCACCGTCACGAAGCCGCCCGAGCTGAGCGAGACGATGCCGACCTCGTTGACCATCGTCACCAGCGCTGCGGCGAGGGCGGCGTCGACGGCGTTGCCGCCGGCACGAACGACCTGCTCCCCGGCGTCGGCGGCGGCCTCGTTGGGCGCGGCGATGGCGACGTCAGGCATGGCCGAACCGTAGTCGTTGCCTGAACGTGCACCTGATCCACGCTCCCTTCCACAGGCGAGGAATCGTGAGTTTTAGGACAATGCCGTCGCGGCAACGGTGGTGCGCATGTCTCGATCTCGGAAGCTCCTGCGCCCCTTGCGGCCCCTGTTCGTCGTGCTCGCCCTGCTCGCGGGCACCCTCTCGGTGGTGGCCGTGCCCGCTGCCGTCACCCCACCCGCCCAGGCCGCCACCCGGCTCGACAAGGCCGACTGCCGGGCCATCGATCCCAACCTCGTCAACGGCGTCTGCCTGCGCTACCGCACGGGCGACCGCACCGCGCTGACCTGGATCGGCAGCTATCGCGCCCCCGACGGTCGCGTGTTCTTCTGCATCGACTTCCTCTACGACTCCCGGATGCCGGCGCGGGCCGAGACGCGTCTCGACGCGCCGCCTGGTCAACCAGCTCGGCGACCGCATCGGCGACCGGGAGGTGGCGGCGCTCAACTACGTCGTGTCGACGTGGGCCGCCGACGGCTCCACCGGCAGCGATGCCCGCGACGCCGCGATCGCGCTGATCGTGCGCGAGGTGATGGGCGACGGCGTCCGCCCCGGTGGCGCGGTCGTCTACCCGCAAGGGCTCGAGGTCGGCGAGCAGGTGCAGCCCCCGCTCGGCGGGCTGCGTGGCCCGGTGCTGCGCGCTGGCGCGCACGATGTGGCAGCGCGCGAGCACCCTCGCCGGTCCCTACCGGCTGCGCCTCACCAGCCCGCAGCGCGGACCGGTCCGGCTCGGACGCGCGCGCACCTTCCGGGTCAGCGTGCTCTCGGCAAGCGGACGGCGGGTGCCGGGGGTGCGGGTGCGGCTGAGCTGCCGTGGGCCGGTCCGCTGCCCGGCGCACGTGCGCAGCAAGGCGACGCCGCGCGCGATCACGCTCCGCCCCCTCGATCTCGGACGCTTCCGCATCCGGGCGCGGGCGACACGGTCCCGCCGCGGACGGTCTGCTCTACCGGGCCCACGCCTGGCGCACCCACGACGGACGCACCGCGCGACCGGTCGGTCGCCAACGGGGCTGGATCGCCCAGTCCCACCACACCACGGCCGCGACCGGGGCGAGCGCAGTCATCCAGAAGGCGCAGCCCGAGGTGGTCACCCGCGCCTCCCACGTCGAGGTCACGCCCGGCGCCGCCCTGCACGACGTGGTCACGGTCAGCGGCCTGCCCGCGTCGTACGACGCGACGGTGCGCGCGACGCTGCACGGGCCCTTCGCCGAGCGCCCCGGCGCCGACGACTGCACCGCGGCCACGCGAGCCGGGCGGGTCAAGCTCGCGGTCACCGGGGACGGCACCTACACCACGCCGTCGATCACCGTGGCCGACGTCGGCTACTACACCTGGGTGGAGACCTTCCCCGGTGACGAGGCGACCGTGCCCGTCACGACGCCCTGTGGACTGGTGGAGGAGACGACGCGGGTCGTGCCGTTCACCCCGGAGGTGCGCACCACGACCTCGCGGCAGCGCGCCCTGGTGGGGGCGTCGCTGCGCGACACCGTCGAGGTCAGCGGCGTCGAGGGCACCGCGCTGACGGTGCAGTGGACGCTGCACGGGCCGCGGGCCCCGCGCGACGGGTCGTGCCGGGAGGTCTCCTGGAGCGGAGCCCCGGTGGTCGCCACCGGATCGATGCGGGTGCCGGGGGACGGGCGCTACCGCACGCCGGCCACCACCGTGCGGCGCGCCGGCTGCTACACCTACGAGCAGCACGTCGCCGCGACGCCCTGGAGCACCGAAGCGCTGCTCGCCGCCGGGGCTGGTGAGCGAGACGACGCTGGTGCGCCGGCGTACGCCGCGGGTCACCACGGTCGTCTCCCAGCAGCGCGCGCTGGTCGGTGACCGGCTGCGCGACAAGATCCGGCTCCGCGGACTCGGCGCCGATGACCGGGTGCGGGTGAAGTGGTGGCTGCTCGGCCCGGTGGCGCCCCGTCGAGGTGCCTCGTGCCGCGGCCTGTCCTGGGCCGGCGCGCCCGTCGCGGCGCACGGTGAGCTGACCGCGCGGGGCAACGGCACCCACCACACCGCGCGGACGACGGTCGAGACCGCCGGTTGCTACACCTACCGCGAGCGGGTCCCGGGCACACCCGCGACCGAAGAGGTGGCGACGCCGCCGGGGATCCCTGCGGAGACCGCCCTCGTCACGCGGCCGGTGACGCCGTACGTGCCCGAGATCCCCTCGGGCTTCAGCATCGACGCCGACCTGGTCGACCTGCCCACCCGTCGGGCCAAGGTGCGCTACCTGCACCGGCGCTACTCCGCGCCCGACGGTCCTGGGGCGGGCCGCCCTCGGTGGCACGCTCTCCGTGCCGCGCCTGAGGATCCGCGCCGGCGTGGCTGCCGTCGGGCTCGACCGCGGCACGATGGCGATCCCCAACGACCCGGGCAGCCTCGGCTGGCTCCGCACCACCGCGACGCCCGATGACCGTCTCGGCACCAGCGTCATCTCCGGCCACGTCTCCGACCGGCACGACCGCCCCGGCGCCCTGTGGCGGCTCAAGGGCGCGCGACCCGGGGACGTCGTCCGCTGGCGCGAGGCCGACGGCCAGGTCCACCGCTACGTCGTCCGCACGGTGCAGCGTTTCCCTCGCCGTCAGGGCGTGCCGGCGAGGCTGCTGCGCACCACCGGCCCCCGCCTGCTGCACCTGGTGACCTGCACCGATCGGCGACGCGGCGACGGTCGCTTCCACTACGCCGACAATCTCGTTGTCACCGCGATCGAACACCCGCATGCATAATGCATGCATGGCCACGATCAACCATCCGGGATGTTCCTGACGAGACCCGCGACGCGCTTGCGGCTCGAGCCAAGAGGAGCGGTCGATCGCATGCAGGAGTTCCTGCGCCGCGCCTTGATCGACCTGGCCGACTCCGTCGACCACGTCGAGCTTTGGGGGCGGATCGAGGAGCAGGTCGCTCGCGAGGGCACCACGCTTAGTGCCGACGACATCCTCGAGGCCATTCACGAGGGTCGCCGGTGACGGTTGTGGTTGACGCCTCGGCCATGGTCGCGGCGCTATTGGACTCGGGGGACGGTGGCGCCTGGGCGCGCTCGCAGCTGCGAGGCGGCGCGTTCCTAACGCCTCACCTTCTTCCGGTTGAGGTCATGCACGCACTGCGGCGCCAATTGCGCATGGGGCTCGTCACTCACTCCGCTGCGACGCGAGCGCTCCGCGACCTGGCCCATTTCGACCTCAACCACGTCGCGTTCGCGCTGGTGTCCGCCCGCGCCTGGGAGTTGCGGGCCACCGTGACGCCCTACGACGCTTGGTACGTCGCGATCGCCGAAGCAACGGAGGCGCCTCTGGTCACCTTGGACGCTCGACTGGCAGCAGCCCCTGGCCCGAGGTGTGAGTTCCGACTGCCTCCTGCGGCGTAGTCGCAAGCGCTCACGACGGGGAGCGGCTCATTCACGCATCGAGACGGCGGGCGATTTCGAGGAGCCAGGTGCGGTAAGCCGCAGGGTCCTCGCCTAGGTAGATATTCGCGCCGAGATCTTCGATGTGCCGGTACAGGTCGAGGTTGTCCGGGAAATCGTGAAGGGCCGTTCGGGCCTGCGCCGCGGCGCGTGCCTTCTCTTCTGGAGTGGTTTCGCTCATGTATAGGTCGAGCGCTACCGCGGGATCGCCGGAGTCTTCATGGAAGTAATTCATCAAGCATTTCGAGGTCCGACGGGTACACGTGATGTCTCCTTCAGGGGAAAGCGTAGGAACTGACAATTCGGATAGCCGTCAGGCATCGAGGAATCTTTCACCAGCACCGCTCTGAGTCGGTGCCCCGGGACCACTTCTCCCGAACGCATCATGACGCGTCCGATCGCCTGTTCAAACGTCCTGTTGATCGGAAGACGAGAACCCCCAGGCGTGCCGAGCCACCTTTCGACAGTCGCGCTCTTGGCAGCGATTGCTGCCTTGAGTGACGCCTCAGCGGTGGCCTCGTCGAAGAAGGTAGACACCATCGCTCGGGAACGCTCTCGCCGGAGGCGTGCACGGAGGTAGTCGTCGCTCTTCCCGACGTGCTTGCGGATGGTGTGGCCACCCACAGCGCCACCCTCGTGCAGCTCCAGGAACGACTTGGACCGCCCACCCATCTGGATCGTCCCCGCCTCACCCCGCAACGCCACGCGGGCGCCGACGTACCGCTCGAGGCGCAGCTGGATCGAGGTAAGGGCCGTGGCGCGGCTGTTGAGGGTGAGGGAGGACTGGAAGGCGTAGAAGCGCAGGGTTTGGATCATCCGGTGGAAGCGGGGCGCTTCGGCGCTGATCTTGGCGAGGTTGAGGGCGCCGGCGGCGTAGTTGGTGGTGCCGGCGGTGGCGAACCCGAGGGCGAAGCCGGCCATCTGGATGAGGACCGCGTCGCGCAGCAGGTCGTGGACGAGGTCGAGGATTGCGGCGCGCTGCTCCTGCACCGCGGCGGCGTAGTCGCTGCACGAGGCGCCGAGGCCGGCGCACTCGGCCGCGAGGTCGCGCGTGACCGCAGCGAGGTCGGTGATCGCGGCGATGGCGATGGGGATCTCGGGGGAGCGTTCCTCATCGAGCCAGTGAGCGGCGCGGTCGACGTGGACCGCGAGCTCCTCGAGCTGGGCGGCAGCGGCGCGCCAGGCTGTGGCGGCCTGCGCGAGACGGTCGAGGTCGGCGTCGGGCCACAGGAACCCCTCGACGTGGTCGAGGATCGCGTTGGCCCACCCGGGCAGCGAGGACAGGTCGCCGCCGAGCGAGCTCGGCACGTCGAACGGCGTGACCTCGACCCAACCGCCGCTCAGCATCGACGGCGCTTCGGTGACGACCTCGGGGTCCGCCCCCACGGTGGAGGCGAGCTCGGCGCGGGTGTGGTTCTCCAGGGACACCAAGGCGATCCGCGCCAGCTGCGCACAGCTCGTCACCAGGTCGGCAAGGGCGGCCGTGGCCACCCGAGCCGCAGCGTCGTAGGAGGTCGCGAACGCATCGGCGAACGAGGAGTCACCGGCCATCGCGCCGGTGCCGGCGAGGCCGTCGCGGAGCTGGGCGTGGTGGCGCGCGCCCCACAGGTGCGCGTCGTGGAGCAGCGTCGAGGCCTCGGTGTAGCCCACGCCTGCGACAGCCAGACGGGTCACAGCGACCACAACCGCACGTTGGTCTCGGCGGCTCCCCGGTAGTTGCCGTGCGCGGTGTCGGCGGCCCGGCGCATGTCGGCGAGCCCCGCCTGCATCCGGCCGAACCCCTCCTCCCACCGCTCCTGCGTGGCTGCCTGCGCGAGGGCCGTCTCGCCGCTCCACGTCTCGTGCAGGGCACGGACCCGCCGGCTCACCGTCTCCAGCGCGTCATCACAGGTGCGCTCGCAGCGGCTCAGTGACTCGATCGTGCCGAGCAGGAGGTCGAGGTCGACGGCGTACGCCGGATGGGTGGCGCTCATCCCAGCCGCCCCACCAGGTGAGCAGACAGGCTCGTGAGGTCGACGCGGGTGGTGTCGTCGCGCTCGACCAGCTCGGCGCGGGCGCGCGTGATCAGCTCGGCCATAGTGTGCAGCGCCGCGAGCACGTCGTCGCAGCCGGCACGCCACTCCTCCCAGCCCTCGCGGTAGGCGCGCGCGGCGCCACCGGACCAGCCGCCGTCGAGCAGGGTGTCGACCTCACGGTCGGTGGCGCGCCGCTCGGTCTCGAGCGAGTCGCCGACCCGGCGCAGCAGTGCGACGGTGTCGACGAGGTCAGGATGGAAGAGGTTGATGGTCACGACGAGCTCCCGAGATGGTGCCGGTACGACGTCCTCCAGCCTGCCCCGCTCACGGCGTCCCTGGCGTCCGCTCCGGCAATCTGTGGATAACTCGCCCACGGACGACCGGCCCCGCGATTCCACTCGGTGCCACACTGGCCACATGCCGGACGACTTCGTCATCGCCCGCAACCCTGACGGCGACTCGACCCTCCCGTACCTCCTGCGTATCCCGCTCGGCGAGGCGGGGATCATCTTGAAGTCGCGCGAGACCTGGCCGCGCACCGCGAAGGTCTACTGCCACCGGGTGGAGGAGTGGCCGGACGACCTCGAGATCGTCGAGCGGGTGCCGGTGCGCAGCTGCATCCGTCGCGGGGCCGCCATCGACCTGGTCCTCGACCGTGGGCGCGAGAACCGGTCGCAGCTCGTCATCACCCGCGTGCGTGGCGGTCGACAGGCGATCTTCTGGCAGACCGCTCGCACCGCCAAGCAGGCGCGGCCCTCGGTCTCGATCCCGAAGGCGCGTGCCTCGGGCGTCCCCGCCCTCGAGATCGTGGTCGACTCCCACGAGCGCTATGCCTACCGGTTCGCCGACCAGCAGGCTGTCGTACGCCGCGCCGCCCTCGCGGCAGGTGACTACGGCGTCCTGAGGGAGGGCCAGGTGCTGGCCAGCGTGGAGCGCAAGAGCCTCGAGGACCTGGTCTCGTCGTTGACCAGCGGCAAGCTGAAGTATCAGCTGGCCGAGCTCGCGTCGTTGCCTCGAGCGGCGCTGGTCGTCGACAACCGTTACTCGGAGATCTTCAAGCTGGAGTACGCGCGACCGTCCGTGGTCCTCGACGGCCTCGCGGAGTGCCAGGTCCGCTGGCCCCAGGTGCCGATCCACTTCTGCGAGACCCGCAAGCTCGCCCAGGAATGGACCTACCGCTTCCTCGGCGCAGCGTGGGCCGCAGCCCACGAGGACGACATCGGGGAGCTCGTCGTGCAGGACCTCGTAGCGCCCCCGAGGCTCGCGCCGGCGCCGCCGACGGCGGCACAGGTCAGGACGTGGGCCGTCAGCAACGGCTACACCGTTTCCGACCGCGGCCGGATACCCCGCCGGGTGATCGAAGCCTTCGAGGACCGGGATCGCGGCTAGCGTGCCGGGCATGGATCCGCGGGCCCTGCTGATAGCAGAACTGGACCGGACCGAGCAGCGCCTCGCCGCCCTGACCGCCGACCATGCCGAGGTCGTCGCGGCCTCGCGCGACACCAACGCCGACGACGAGCACGACCCCGAGGGCGCGACGATCGCCTTCGAGCGCTCCCAGGTAGGCGCGCTCATCGCCCAGGTGCGCCGCCATCTCGATGAGGTCCAAGCTGCACTCGAGCGGCTGGAGGACGGCTCCTACGGCACCTGTGATTCCTGCGGCCGGCCGATCGGCGCTGCCCGCCTCGAAGCGCGCCCCGCTGCCACGCGGTGCATCGCGTGCGCCTCGCGGCGCTGAGGCCGCGGGCGTGCCCGGTGATCAGGGGTCGACGTCGTCGTGCAGGACGACCCGCGACAGCTCGATCCGCCCGCCGGGTCCGCGCCAGTAGTGCAACCGGCGTGCCTGAGGGGTGGCGACCTGCAGGGCGGCGCGCCAGCACGTGGCGTTGTCGTGCTCGCGACGGACGTAGGGCGTGCCGGGGGCGCCCTCGCGCAGCTGGTGCACCTCGCGCCCGGTCAGGGAGTCGGCCCGACCGGTGAGCACCTCGAAGACCACGTCGGCGACCTTGTCGACCGAGACCCCCGTGCACGTCGCGAGGCTGTCGAGGAACCGGGGGCCGAGGTCGTAGTCGGGGAGCGGGTGCGCGCGCTGCTCGCCCACCGGGGTGCGCCTGGCCCAGGCAGTCGTGACGGCGTACCGGAAGCCGAGATCGGGGTCGGCGAACTCGGGGGAAGGGTCGGAGGTCGCCTCGGACCGCGGGCGCTGGCGGCTCTTGCGCAGCGCTGCCCGCAGCCGGCGCAGCTCGTCGGCCGCACGTCGCTGCTCGGACTCGATCTCTCCGAGGTGGGTGCGCAGCTCGTTGCGCTCGTTGGTGAGGGTGGCGATCTCGTCCTTGGCCGTCTTCAGCTCCGACTTCAAGGCAGTGTTGGTCAGCGAGAGCGTCTCCACGGCGACCTGCTTGCGCGCGGGCGGTGCAGGCGTCGGCGCCACCACCGCAGCTGGCAGCGCAGCAGGCGTCGGGACCGGCCTCGGGACAGGCCTCGGGGGCCCCGGGCGGGGCCGGGGTTGCGGCGACGGTGGGGTCGCAGGGGGCGGTGGCGCCACGCGGGCCCGCCGCGCTGGGTCGAGACGCCGCGGATCGGGCACCGGCAGCTTCCGCGCGGCAGGAGCAGCGGCAGGCGACGGCTCCGGCTCCGGCGCCTGCGGAGGCGTCGGCTCGATCGGGGCCTCCGGCAACGCATCCGGCTCCGCGACGGATCCGACATCGGGGGCGAGCAGCGGCTCGCTCGACGGCTGGACCCAGCCGGTGCCGCTCGAGGGCGGCGCGTCATCCGGTGCGGGCTCGTCGAGGGGCGGCAGCAGCCAGGGTGGTCCGCCGGCGAGAAGGGCGGCCGCGGGGAGCGGCACCTCGTCGTCGTCGACGTCGAGCAGGCTCAGTCGCCACTCGGGAGCGCCCGCCACCAGACGCGCCGGGAGCACCTCGCCGACGGTCATCATCGAGCGCAGGTCGTCGAGCGGGTTGGAGGTGACGTCGTCGCGGCTCAGCGGCACCACGATGCTCGGGTGCAGCCGCACCGTGGCGTGGTCGGCCTCGACGGCCTCCACCCGGGCCAGGACGACCTGCTCGACCTCGTAGGAGGCGAGGGACTCCTCCGGTGACAGCAGCGAGTCGCGGACGTCGAGTCGCCCGGTGTCGGGATAGAACCGCCCGGTGACCTGCATGCCGGGGGCCAGCACCCGGGCGAGTGGCTCGCCGGGTGCGGCCAGCTCGGGGATGATCCCGGCGAGGGCCCCGCCCTCGAGGCGCACCACGGCCCGCTCGGGGTGGGGCACGCCCTTGACCTCGCCACGACGCACGTCGACGGTGTCGCTCGGGGCGCGGTCGAAGAGGCCGGCGGCGGCCGCCATCGACAGCGCATCGGTCTCGAGCAGGGCGGTGGTGCGGGCGCCGTCCGCGGCGTCGAAGGCGAACCGCAGCGGTGAGCGGCGTGGGTCGGTCACCCAGGCGTGGCCGACCGGGTAGCACCGTCCGGCGCCGCCGTAGACCTGGGTGCGGTCGGGCATCAACCGGGAGAACTCCCAGCCGTGGTCGCCGGCGGCGATGACGTAGACGTCGACGACGTCGCCGACCTCGTCCTGGAGACGGTCGGCGTCGATCAGCGGCCGCGCGGCACGGGCAGGGGTGGTGACCACCAGGACCGGTCGGGTGCGACCGGGCGAGTTGAGCAGCGTCGCCAGGCGCCGGGCGCCGTCGTCGTCTTCGATCGTCTGCATGTCCCTCGTGCCTCCTGTGCCCGAAGGCTACGGGGGAGCACCGACAGCAGCGCTCGACACGGCGAGAGCCTCAGACGATGACGGCGATCTCCTCACCGAGCGCGGCACCCTGCTCGAGCGCGAGGTCGTCGCCGGACCAGAACTTGCCGGGGTCGTAGTAGTTGGTGGGTCGCCGCGAGTCCAGCAGCCCCATCGCCTGGTACGTCGCAGCGACGACCTCCGCGCAGTACGTCATCTCCACGCCGGCCGGACGTCGCACCCGGCCGCGGACCCACCGCCCGGCGAGCGCGGCGGTGGCCGGGAACGGCGTACCGTCCCAGCGCGCGATCGACTCCAGCACGGCGTCCTCCATCGCCGCGGTGACCGCGGGGGAGAGCTGACGGATCCACGCCGTCTGCTCGTAGCGACCGCACCACTGCACGACCGCCTCGCGCAGGTCGTGCAGCTGGACGCCGCGCTGGTGGGTGCCGCTCCAGACGTCGAGCAGGCCCTTGCCGAGCTCGGCGTGCCACATCAGCGGGGGCAGGTCGTCGAGGACCACGGCCATGCCCACGTGGTTGACCGGGGCGTTGGTGAGCACGCGGATGGCCTGGTCGGCTGCGGAGTGGCCGCGGAAGAGCCACAGGTCGCCGGTCCGCGTGAGCTCGACAGCGGCATCGAGCGGCAACCGGTTGCGCAGCATAGAGTCGAGTCCTAGCGGTGGAAGGGACGGCGGATGCCGAGTCTGTGGAAGGTGTTGGGTGTGGCCGGCGTGACCGGGGTCGCGGCCACGGGAGTCATCATTGCGCGCGACCAGCGCAGACGAGCGCAATTGACGCCCGACGAGGTGCGTGAGCGTCTGCACCACCGCCTGGACGAGATCCGCGAACGGCAGAGCTGATGTGCTTCTCCGCCGGAGCCGACCTCGTCGCCGGCGCGATGATCGCGCCGCTGGGGGTAGTGGCTCTGGCGCAGGTGCGCTCGCTGCGCGAGATCCCGCTCGCCTCGCTACCGCTGCTCTTCGCGGCGCACCAGCTGGTGGAGGTCCTGGTGTGGGCCGGGTTCGAGGGGGACGTGTCGGCGTCGTTGGCGCGTACGGCGGCGTTGATCTATGCCATCTTCGCGCTGCCGGTGCTCCCGCTGCTGCTGCCCCTGGCGGTGCTGCTGATCGTGGCGCGCGAACGGCGGCGGTTGGTCGCGCCGTTCGTGGTGCTCGGTGCGGGCGTCTCGTTCGTGATGGCGCGCGCACTGATCGATCCCGGGCTCACCGTCTCGCAGCATCCCTACGCGATCGGCTACTACGTCGGGTTCGGTGAGAAGGACTGGCTGTGGACCGGGCTCTACATCGTGGCCTGCATCGGCCCGTGCCTGCTGTCGGGAGAGCGCCTCCTCCACATCTTCGGCATCGTCAACCTCGTCGGTCTCAGCCTCGTGGGGCTCGCCTACGTCGACGCCTTCGCCTCGCTGTGGTGCGTCTACGCCGCGGTGTCGTCGGTGCTGATCGTGGTCTACATGGTGCGTCGGCGCGCCGCCACGTCGCGAGAGGTCCGGTCCGCCGAGCTCCGTGCCTGAGCCAGGCCTGGATCACGCCTGGCAGGTGGGGCACCAGAACAGGTTGCGCGTGACCATGACGGCCGCCGCGATCGGAGTACCGCAGCGTCGGCACGGCGCCCCTGCGCGTCGGTAGACGTAGGAGGAGTCGACGCGCCGCGGACGCCCGGCCGGGCGCTCTCGGTCATCGGCATCGGTGGTGACGATCCTCCCGGTGCGGACGCCGGCGCGCATCAGCACCACGAGGTCCTCCCACAGGGCGTGCCAGGTGCTCGCGTCCACCTCCTTGCCAGGCAGGTAGGGGTTGAGCCGGTGGCGGAAGAGGATCTCGGCCCGGTAGACGTTGCCGACCCCGGCGAGCACCGACTGGTCCATGAGCAGGTCGCCGATGGCGCGGCGGCTGCGCCGGATCTTGGCCAGCGCGACGTCGGGATCGGCATCGCTGCGCAGTGGGTCGGGGCCGAGCCGGTCGAGGATCACCTGCCGCTCCGGGTCGGAGAGCACCTCGCAGGCCGTGGGGCCGCGCAGCTCGAGCCAGTGCTGGTCGGTGGTCAGCCGCAGCCGCAGCGCACCGACCGGCTCAGGCGCCGGCAGCGTGCCCTCGCGGAACTTGCCGTAGAGCCCGAGATGGATGTGCAGCCACAGGTCGTCGTAGCGGTGGAACAGGTGCTTGCCCCACGCATCGGTGGCATCGAGTCGCTGCCCGTCGATCAGCGCCGCGCCCTCGCTGAACCGACCCTGCGGGCTCGACGCGTTGACCCGGCGACCGACGTAGCGGCGGTGCTGCTGACGAGCGAGCCGGTGGATGGAGTGGCCTTCGGGCATCGGACCATCGTGGCTCGCTGAGCGGCTCGGCCACACCGCCCCGAGGGGTAGTGATCGCTAGTCGTAGGCCACCAGGGTCGGGCGCGCCTCGACGACCTCGAGGCTCACGGGGGTGCCGGTGACCGTGAGGGTGTCGGGGATGGTGGTCCACGGCCCGTTGTCGAGGCGGTAGCGACCCGAGTACGTCGTGTCGAGGCGCGCCCGGACCCCTCCGGCGCGCAGGTAGTCGTGGGTGACGTCGAGCGCGGGGTAGGCGGCGCCGGGCGTGGTCGTCTCGGCCGTGGTGCCGTCGCCGTAGGTCCACGTGTAGGACGTCGGGGTGGCCTCGATCAGGACGCGGTGGCCGAGCAAGGTGATCGACTGACGGCGCGGCGTGGTGTTGTCGGTGTAGAAGTTGGTCGCGAAGTTGACCAGCGTGCGCCCGCCCGGAGGCTGGACGATCAGGGGGCTCGCAGGCCAGTCGAGGCTGCGGAAGGCCCGGCGGATCTGGCCGGGGGTGACCTGCGGTGGTGCGGCGGCTGGTTGGTCGGTCACGCAGGTCTCGCCGATCTTGGTGCCGTCGCGGAAGATGTCGTACAGAACGCCGCTCGTCGTCGCACTGAGTCGAAGCAGGGCTCGGGCGCGTAGCAGATGTAGGTGCGCGCCGATCGCCGCATGTCGGTCGGACGTCATAGTGACGTCGGACCGTCTGAAGCAGCGGTCGAGGTCTTCCTTGGCCCCGGAGCCTGAAGTCGGTCGTCGACGAAGTCAACGCCTTGGCAGTCCTGGATCGATTTGTGAGTCCTCGGACTCGAGCGCATGGGTCGTCGGCGGCGCCCTTAGGAAGCCGAGCCAGAGCAAGCAGAAGCGACTGGCTAGAAGAATCAGCGCGATCGTGTCATCACTGAGCCGACCTCGAGTAGCGCGGACGACTCCAGCCGCTTCGCGGCGCTCTTGACGTTTACCTGGTATCGCTCCCTAGCCGCCGCGGAACGTCTCGCGAACAGCGTTCCGATCGCCTCGAATACAGTCGTCGGCTCCGACGTCGAGCACGTACTCGAAGATCATGGACCGGGCTCATTTTGCCAACCTCTCGGAAGGCCGCTTGACCTGCCGCCTTGGCGCTGAGATCGAACCACCCCGTTCGTAGATCTCGCCACCCTGCTCGCCAACGCTTCGCAGGACTCGCACTGAGCGGGTCAGGCTCAGATACGTCGTCCGTCCCCCCGCTGTTCTGCATCGCAATGGCCTCCTGCTGCCAGCGCTTCAAGAATTGCGCGGCGGTCTCTGGCTTGGGAGGCGTAGACGTCGGCGTAACCGACGCAGACGGCGACTCGGTGCTGGGCGACGGCTCGAACTTCGGCGTCGCGTCGTCAGCGCAGGAGGTCAGACCGGCGAGGGCCAAGCAGGTGACGGCGGTGGTGAGCAGGGTGCGCATCGAGTGGAACCTTCCGAGAAACGATGTCGCGGCGACCGTACCCGGATCGAGGCCCGCTCACACCCGACGTGGGACGGGCCTGTGGACAACCGGTGGTGGTGGCGGTTGTCGCCTGGCTTGCGGACGCCTCGATACGTCGGGTCTCGCTGCGCTCGTCCCGACTACTCGACGAGCCTCGGGGTGCTCGTCCCGACTGCTCGTCGGACCTCGGGGTCAGGAGGCGGCGGGCTCGGGCATCGTCTCGGCGAGGGCCGCGCGCAGGCGGATGAGGCCGTCGCGGATGCGGCTCTTGGCGGTGCCGAGCGGCACGCGCGTCAGGCGGGAGACCTCGGCGTGGCTGTGGCCGCCGAAGTAGGCGAGCTCGAGGGCCTCGCGCTGGGGCGGCAGGAGGGTGGCGAGGGCGTTGCGCACGATCTGGGCGTCGAGGGAGGCGAGAGCCGAGTGGGCGGTCTCGTCGTAGGGCGTCTCGTGGGTGCGCTCGACGTGCTCGCGGTCGCGGCGTCGCCCGGCTTCTGACTGACGGACCCGGTCGACCGCGCGGCGGTGGGCCAGCGTCAGCATCCAGGAGTACGCCGAGCCGCGGGCGGGGTCGAAGCGACCTGCGGACTGCCAGATCTCGACGAAGACCTCCTGGGTGACCTCCTCGGCCTGGTGCACGTCACGCAGGACACGCAGCACCAGGCCGTGCACGCGGCTCGCGGTGGCGTCGTACACGTGGGAGAAGGCGAGGCGGTCCCCGGCGGCGACCGCGAGGAGGTGCTGCTCGAGCACTGCAGGAGCGGCGGCAGCCCTGGTGGCCGGATCACCGGTGAGGCGGACGAGATGGGGGGTCATGGTGTGGTCCTCGGGGTCGGACCCGTGGTGCCCCCATGGCAGCCACAAGTTGTGTACAAGTTACTTGCACACAAGGTAACGCACTTCGTGGCACGATGCGCGGTATGGGAGAAGAAGCATCGATCGAGACGCCGCCGCTCTCCGAGCAGCTGTGCTTCGACCTGTACGCCGCCTCGCGGGCGCTCACGAGCGCCTACCGGCCGGTGCTGAAGTCGCTCGGTCTGACCTATCCGCAATACCTCGTGCTGCTGGTGCTGTGGCGCGAGGGCACGTGCACCGTGCGTCACCTGGCTGATGCGTTGCTGCTCGACCACGGCACGCTGACCCCGCTGCTGCGTCGGATGGAGACCAACGGCCTCATCTCGCGGCGTCGCTCAGACCTCGATGAGCGCTTCGTGGAGATCAGCCTGACGTCGAAGGGCGACGCGCTGCGCGTCCACGCCTCACCGATCCACTGCGACATGAAGGACGCCCTGGGGCTCAGCATCGACGAGTTCGAGGACCTCCAGGCCACCTTGCGCACCCTCACCTCGCGCCTCACCCCGGTCGCCGACTGACCCGAGCGCACACGGCCGCCCTCTCGCCCAGCGGCCCCGGGCGTCGTACCGTGGCCTGGTGGCGCACGAGCAGGGTCAGCAACCGGGCGGTGAGTGGCGGCCCTACGAGCCGCCGCGCTCCGAGGGCGACGACTACGTCGGTGACACCGACGCGCCGCCACGGCTGACGCACGTGCCGTACGGCAGTCGCTCGCCCAGGGCCGAGAAGCGCGCCAAGACCGCCACCCCGAGCGCTGCGAGCGCTGCGAGCGCGCCCACCACCGCACCGACCGTCACCCGCGTGCTGCCCGTCCTGGCGGCCGCGGTCGGCGTCGTCGTGGCGGTCGGGGTGGTCCTGATGGGCTTCGTCTCCAGCCCCGAGGTGATGAGTGGCGGAGCAGGGTCCTCGGTGGGGGAGGCGCCCGTCCTGGAGCAGCCGGTCGCCCCGCGGGTGCTCAGCAGCGCCGGACTGGCCGACCTCGTCGAGGCGGTCCGTGCCGAGACCGGCTCCAGCGAGGTCTTCGGCGCCACGCTCTACCCGACGTACGCCGTGCTCGACGTGCCCGTCGACCCGACGAGCCAGCGCGAGCGCAGCCTCTACTGGGACGGCACCCTGCGTGAGTCCTCGTCGCGCGGCACGGCGAGCGAGGGTCGCATCGACCTCGCCGACGTGCAGCCGCAGGTGCTCGACACCCTGCTGCGCAAGGCCAGGCGCCTGGTCGAGGAGCCGATGACCTGGTACGTCATCGTGGAGGGCCCGTCGACGACGACCGACGACAGCGGGATCCGGCTGCGGGCCTATGCCAACAACCAGTACCAGGAGGTCGCCTACGTCGCCGCGCGGCTCGACGGCACGGTGGTGCGGACCTACTCCTCGGTCGAGGGCGGCTGAGCGGTCCGGTAGAGGTAGCGGCTGGTCGGCACCAGGTCGAGGTCGCGGTCGGCCCCGAAGCGCGCGACGCTGGCCAGCATGCGGGTCAGGCGCGCGGAGAGCTCCTCGTCGGACCCACCGGTGCCGTAGAAGGCGTGCATGTCGGTGACCGCAGCCATCGGGAACAGCTCCTCGACCAGCGCGGCGACGGGCGGATCCGCATCACGGGATCCGCCGGTGCCCGGGACGGGGGCGACGACGATGTTCTGCACGTAGCCGAAGGTGCCCTGCGTCTCGATCGCGACCGGGGTGTGGTCGACCAGCCACCGGTGCAGCCACTCCTCGTGGCTCAGGTCGTCGGGACGACGCAGCAGCGCGATGTTGGCCAGGGCCTCGGCGCGGGTGCCGTCCCAGGCCTCCTCGGGCGCGATCGGTCGTCGTTCGTCCACCTGCCAGCCGCGCAGGGCGCCCGCTGCTGCGGTGACCACCTCGTCGAGCAGCGCGACGACGCCGGCGAGCTCGGGGGAGCCGGGAGCCGGACCCCACACGCTGACCAGCGCGCTGATCGGGGGGCTCGAGCGGGGCAGGCGCATGGCCTCGGCCACCGGAGCATCGTCGAGGTTGACCTGGACCCGGTCGACGCCCCACGAGCCGAGCTCGGCGTGCCACGCGTCGTCCTGCAGGGACGAGGCCAGGTCGGTGCCGCTCAGGGCGAACATGTGCTTGGTCACGGCCGTCACGGTAGCGGTCCGGTGACAAGTCCCGACTTCACCTCCGATCGGGCATGAACGCATCAGGGCCGGGTACGGAGCGAAGGTGAACCTGACCTCTCGAGCCGCACTCAGACTCGACCCACCCCTGGTGGAGAGCGAGGTGGCCTTCCTTGCCGGATTCAGCCATGACGGCGTCGTACGCCGGGTCTGGCCCGGGCAGCCTTCGAGGCACTGCCCGTGGCGCCCGACCGAGGACGGGTTCGGGCTCGAGCTCGACGACGAGATGGCGGCCCGGGAGCCGGACTCGGTGGTGGCCTGGCTGCGGTTCCTGACCCACGAGTTCCTCGCCCCCGCCAGCAGCGAGGCGCTGGACACGGCCCTGTCCGAGGGGCTGCGTGGCGGTCACGAGATCAACGGCGTGCTCGACCTGCCCAGCGGTGCCGAGCTGCGGGTGGAGCGCGGCCGCGTCTCCGAGCAGCAGCTCCTGGGCGGACCGACGGCAGACGTCCTGGACCTCGATGCGGCCCGCGGGTCACACGAGCTCGAGGATCACCCGGCGATCGAGGCGTAGACCTCGCGGGTGCGCTCGGCGATCGCACCCCAGCTGAAGGCCTCGATGGCTCGCGCGCGCCCGGCGCGCCCGAAGTCGGCCGCCCGGTCGGGGTCGGCCACCAGCTCGTTGAGCGCAGCGGCGAAGTCGGCGACGTACTGGTCGGGGTCGAGCGGGGTCCCGGTGCCGTCGGTGGCTTGCTCGATCGGCACCAGCAGCCCGGTCTCGCCGGGCACGACCACCTCGGGGATCCCCCCGGTGGCGGTCGCCACGACGGCGGTCTCGCACGCCATCGCCTCGAGGTTGACGATGCCCAGCGGCTCGTAGATCGAGGGGCAGGCGAAGACGGTGGCGGCGCTCAGCAGCGCGACGACGTCGCGGCGGGGCAGCATCTCGCGGATCCACAGCACCCCCGTGCGCGAGGCGGAGAGCTCGGCGACGAGCCCCGACACCTCGGCCTCGATCGCCGGGGTGTCCGGTGCGCCGGCGCACAGCACGATCTGGACGTCGGGCGGCAGCTGAGCCACCGCGCGCAAGAACAGCGGCAGGCCCTTCTGCCGGGTGATCCGACCCACGAACACGACGGAGGGGCGGTCGGGGTCGACGCCGAGCTCGCGCACCCGGTCCGGGTCGACCAGGGGCGCCCAGTCGTCGGTGTCGATGCCGTTGTGCACGACGTGCACTCGCGCCGGGTCGACGGCCGGGTACGACGCCAGCACGTCGGCGCGCATCGCTGCCGAGACCGCGATGACCGCAGCCGCGGCCTCGTAGGAGGTGCGTTCGGCCCACGACGACACGGCGTAGCCGCCGCCGAGCTGCTCGGCCTTCCAGGGGCGCAACGGCTCGAGCGAGTGCGCGGTCACCACGTGCGGGGCGCCGTGGAGGAGGGAGGCGAGATGCCCCGCCAGGTTGGCGTACCAGGTGTGGGAGTGCACCACGTCGGCACCGCCGCAGGCCTCGGCGATGGTCAGGTCCACGCCCAAGGTGGCCAGGGCCGCATTCGCTCCGGCGAGCTCGGCGAGATCTGGATAGCCGCGGGTGCCCGGCTCGTCGACCGGAGCGCCGAAGGCGTGCACCCGGGTGTCGAGACCGTCCAGGCCGCGCAGGGCCCGGACCAGCTCGGCCACGTGGACGCCGGCACCGCCGTAGATCGCCGGTGGGTACTCCTTGGTCAACACATCGATGCGCATCTGGACGAACCTACTCCTGAAGACCGGTCCCCGGCGAGAGCGACCGCACCGGGCTCATGCGCTGCGGTCGGCTCCGGGACGCCAGCGGTGCGCGACCGCGACCTGCTCGCCCGACTCGTCGGTGGAGGGGTCGGTCGGCGTGCCGGTCGAGGTCGCGGTGGTCTTGGCGCAGCTGCCGGCGTAGGTGCCCTGCTCCATCTGCGGCGCCTCGATCGAGCGCTGGTTGGGGCGGTCGAGGGTGTGGTAGCGGACCCAGTCCATCTGCATCCGCGTGTGGTCCATGGTGGCGCCCTTGGTGGCCTGGAGACGGAAGCGCGGCTGGAACTTCACTCCCGACAACGCCTCGGAGCGGCGCTCGGTGTGGATCACCTGGGTGTTGACGAACCACGAGATGTGGTCCTTGGTGACCTCGACGGCGTAGGTGTGGAACACGTCCTTGCCGAGGTCGAGGTCGATGCCGTAGCTGAACTCGTTGGCCGGGCCGGTGCGCACCGCGCCGGTGGCGCGGGCGTCGTCGGGGGCGTACTGCGACAGCACGATGCTCTTGGCGCCGCAGCGGTACTTGTTGACCGGCACGAGCTCCCAGATCGCTTGGTACGACGTGCCGCTGAACGTGTAGCGACGGGCGCGGACCCGCGCCTCCCAGCGGCCGTACTTGGCGGCCTGGTCGGTCGCGCGGGCGACGATCGTGCCGCCGCGACCGTTGCGGGCCGACTCGAGGTTGAGCATGCCGTTCTTGTTGCGCACCCGGCGGGACTTGTTGATCTTCCAGCCCGGCAGCGGGGTCGAGGAGTGGAACTCGTCCTTCCACGCGGCGTTGCCCCACTTGTAGATGGCCGCGGCGTTGGTCGGCCCGTCAGCGGTGGCCGCAGGAGACCCCGCCAGCCCGATCGGGACCGCGACGGTCGCGAGGAGGGTGAGGGTGCCGAGGGCGGACAGGGGGCGGCGGCCGAGGAAAGTCATCGATCCAAGGGAATCACATCTGAGTCGCCTCGGAGGGATTGTGGTCCACGTCACGTGACGTAGGTTGTCGTCATGAACGCTCGTCCCAAGGTCCTGGCCATCGTGCTCGCCGGCGGGGAGGGCAAGCGTCTGATGCCCCTCACCGCAGACCGAGCGAAACCCGCGGTCCCCTTCGCCGGCATCTACCGGCTCATCGACTTCGCGCTCTCGAACGTCGTGAACTCCGGCTACCTGCAGGTCGTGGTGCTGACGCAGTACAAGTCCCACAGCCTCGACCGTCACATCTCCCAGACCTGGCGGATGTCGACGATGCTGGGCAACTACGTCACCCCGGTGCCGGCCCAGCAGCGCGTCGGGAAGAACTGGTACCTCGGCAGCGGGGACGCGATCTACCAGTCGCTCAACCTGATCGGCGACGAGAAGCCCGACATCGTGGTCGTGGTCGGCGCCGACCACGTCTACCGGATGGACTTCTCCCAGATGGTCAGCCAGCACATCGACAGCGGCGCGGCCTGCACGGTGGCGGCCATCCGCCAGCCGATCAGCATGGCCGACCAGTTCGGCGTGATCGACGTCGTGCCCGACGACCCCTCACGCATCCGGGACTTCCTGGAGAAGCCGACCGACCCGGCTGGGCTCCCTGACAGCCCCGGTGAGGTGCTGGCCTCGATGGGCAACTACGTCTTCGACGCCGACGCCCTCGTGGAGGCGGTCACCCGCGACTCCAGCGCCGACGGGTCGCTGCACGACATGGGCGGTGACATCGTGCCGTCGTTCGTGCGCCGCGACCTGGCCGGCGTCTACGACTACCAGGACAACGTGGTGCCCGGCGCCACGGACCGCGACCGGGGCTACTGGCGCGACGTCGGGACGCTCGCCTCCTACTACGCCGCCCACATGGACGTCGTCTCGCCGTTGCCGGTCTTCAACCTCTACAACTTCGACTGGCCGATCTACACCTCCTACGGGCCGCAGCCGCCGGCCAAGGTGGTCCAGGGCTCCGACGGGGTCGCCTCCCACATCGACGAAGCCGTGCTCTCCCCGGGAGTCGTGGTCAGCGGATCGCGGATCACGCGCTCGGTCCTCTCGCCGGCCGTGCGGGTCGGCCAGGGCGCGACCATCGAGGGCGCGGTGCTGATGAACGGCGTGAGGGTCGGTGCGGGTGCGGTGGTGCGCAACGCGATCCTCGACAAGAACGTCGTCGTGCCCGACGGCGCCCAGATCGGTGTCGACCTCGACGCCGACCGGGCGCGGGGCTTCCTGGTGGAGGACGGCCTGACCGTGCTCGGCAAGGACCAGGCCTTCCCGGCGTAGTCGGCGAGACCTCAGAGGACGCCGGCCGCCCGGGCCGGGGCGGCGTACGCCTCGGCCAGGGTCTCGACGGTCTCGTGGGCGTTGAGACCGCTGGGGTTGGGGACCACCCAGAGCTCGGCACCGCCGAAGGGATCGGGCTGGCGCCCCATCACCGCCTTCGGCTGCCCGAAGGCGCTGCGGTAGGCGGTGATGCCGGCGATCGCGACCACCGGCGGAGCGACCCGGGCCACGAGGTCGAGCAGCTCCTGGCCTCCGGTTCGGAGCTCGGTCGCGGTCAGCTCGGAGGCCTTGGCGGTGGCACGCCGTACGACGTTGGTGATGCCCAGACCGGCCGCGCGCAGTCGCGCCCGGTCGTCGTCGCTCATCCCTGCTGCGGGGTCGACCGGGGTGGTGAGGATGCCGGCGCGCAGGAGCGCGGGGTAGAACCGGTTGCCGGGATGGGCGAAGTGGGTCGAGGTGGCGGCGGTCCACAGCCCCGGGTTGATCCCGACGAACAGCAGGCGCAGGGGCGGGTCGCCGGGCCCGGGCAGCAGGTCGGGCACCTCGGTGTCGCGGAAGGACTCGAGCTCGGCGCGGGTGAAGCGGGCCATCGCGCCATCCTCCCCGACCGCTGCTGGTCGGAACCGACCGGTCGGCGGTAGCGTCCCACCACCATGCGACCGACCCTGCGAACCGCCGCTCCCGTCCGCCATCGCCCCCGCCCTCCTCGCCCTGGTGCTCGGCGCCTCGCTCGCGGGATGCGGCAGCGACGACGAAGCGGCCAGCGACCCGAGCAGCCGTCCGTCCTCCTCGGCCTCACGCCTCCGACAACGCCTCGGCAGAGTCCGACGGGCCAACGGAGGAGTACGTCGTGCTCGACCTGGTGTACTCCACCGCTGCAGGCGGTCGGACCGCGCCGGATGCTGACCGTGATCAACACCGAGGCCGAGATGGAGGCCTACGTCGCGCAGTTCCGTACCCCCGACCTCGGCGACAAGATCAAGGCAGCCGCAGCGAAGGCCGAGCCGGGCGCCGACGTGCGCGCCGCGATCGTCAGCGTCGGCTGCGACGTGCCGCCGGGGGTCGAGGTCGAGGAGGGCGAGGCCGGCTACCTCGTCTCGCCGCTCAAGGTGAGCAACCCGCTGCCGGAGTGCCTCGCCGCGGTCACCACGGTGGCCGTGGTCGCCGTTCTCCTGAGACTGCCCCTTCCGGACGCCGTCAGTCGCGGGGCTTGCGGTAGAGCACCTCGACGGCGTTGGCGACCGAGCGCTGGAAGCCGTCGGAGGGGGAGTTGATGACGTCGGTGACCCGGGCACGCTTGGCGACCATCGTGGAGGAGCCGCCGCCGTCGAGGTTGAGCGCCTCGTCGGCGCCGAGGTCGATCATCTTCTGCGCGAGCTCGACCATCGTGTAGCCGCGGCTGAACGACTGGCGGCCGTCGACGACGAGCAGCAGGATCTCGTGGGTGTCGCGGTCGATGCCGATCGCGGTGCGCGGGTGCATCTCGCGGTCGTCGATGACCTTGATCAGGCCGTCGTCGACGAGGAACTGGTTGCCGGTGATGGCCATCCGCGGGGTGTCCTGCACGCGGGTGCGGACGGTGACCTTGGTGCCGCGCTTGAGGCCGACCAGGGCCTTGGCCCCGTCGCCGCGGCCGACGAGCATCTCGCCGTCGATGCGGGTGTTGGAGGGCAGCCGGACGGTGTTGCGGACGACGACCCCGTTGCGCACGCGCACCATGCGCACCTTGCTCTTCTGCCCACCGGTGATGCGGTAGCCCGAGGTCAGGCCCCACTTGGAGGTGTAGAGGCCGACGTTGCCCGGGAACACCTCAGGGGAGTTCACGTGGTTGACGTGCAGGCCGGGGCGCTCCTTGATGCGTGCGGTCGCGGCGATCGGACCGATCTCGGGGCGGCCGCTCCTGGTCAGGTAGAACGCGGAGTTCCAGCCTGTCGCGCGTCCGTTGAGCAGGCCGCGCTGGCGGTCGCGACCGATGCCGAGCGGGGCGCCGGTGTCGCCGATGTCGAAGAAGTCGCCGTTGACGCCGGCCACGGCACGATCGCGGGCCAGCATCTTCTTGACCGGCGCGGTGCGGCGTACGGCGCCGTCGTTGGCGTAGTCGAGGGTGATCCCGGGCGCCTTCCAGTCGATCGCGAGCAGGTAGGCGCGGATCGGTCCGCGGCGGCTCCGCTCGTCCCACACGGTCGCCCGCACGCCCGGGGCCACCTGCCAGCGCTTGCGCACCAGCGTCTTCGTCGCGCCGCGGTACGACGGCGGCAGCGCGCCGGCGATCGCCCCGGGCACCCGGTCGCTGGTCTGGGGGAGCCCGTCGGTGCCCTCGACCGTGCCCGGCTCGGTCGGCGGCTCAGCGGCCTGCGCCCACCGGTGGGCCTGCGTGGTGGCAGGGGGGACGGGGGGCGCAGCGGGGTCAGCAGCCGCTACGGGCGCGAGCAGCGCCAGGATGCAGGTGAGCGCGCCGACAGGGACGAGCGAGGGGAAGGTTCGCACCCACCCAGGGTAAGGACGTCAGCGCCCGAGCACCGGGAGATGCACCACCGTGTCGTCGATCGTGATGAGACCCGGCGTCCGCGAGCTCATGCCCACGAAGGTGTCGCTCAGCGGGGAGACCAGGAGGTAGAGGTGCTGACCCTCCGGCACCTCGACCGCGAGGGAGGGCAGCGCGACCCGGCGCCGCTGACCGGCCACCGGGAGGACCTCGCGCAGCGGGAGCACGTTGTTCTGCACCAGGTGGGCATCGAGCGGGGTGGTCCCGATCGCCAGGCCGTAGAACGCGCGGTTCTCCAGGCCGAGGGCGGTGACCGCGCCGGTGAGGTACGGCGTCCCGGCGAGCGTGAGCGGGCCGGAGGCGATCTCGTAGGGCAGCGGGACGCCGGCCGTGGTGGTGCTCGCGACGGTGCCGAGCTCGACCGAGGCACGTGCCTTGCCGGCCCTGGTGGTCACGCAGGTGTCGGTGGGCGTGGCCAGGTGGAGGCGGCCGTACCCGGACAGGCCGCGGTCGCGCCCACGCAGCTGCTCGTCGAAGAAGCGGATGGAGAGCTGCTCGAAGTCGCCGCCGGCGAGCTTCTCGCTGCACGGGTCCGAGGAGGCGCGGGTGCCCTGGGGCAGGACGGCGGGCAGCACGTGGCCGCCGTTGTAGCCCACGAAGATGCTCTTGCGGCGGGCGCGGTCGGTGATCGCGGTGCGCCAGTTGGCCAGGCCCTGCTGCAGCGGGAACAGCGAGTCGGTGGTGCCCTGGCCGAACAGCACCGGGATGTCGAGGCGGCGACCGTGGTCGACGTGCCACTTCGGGCCGTTCTTGGCGAAGAAGGACACCAGGTCCTCGGTTCCGGGCACCGAGCCGTCGGGCATGGTGCCGGTCGCGGCGCCCTCGACGAGGCCCTTGTAGATGCGGTGCGGCAGGGCGTCGGTGGGCACCGACAGCGCGCTGAGGGCTGCGGCCCACTCGGTGCGGACGACGCCCTCGGGCGCGAGCGCGGCATTCAGGTCGTTCCAGGTGATCTCGGGCGCCAGCGCGTCGAAGATCGGTCGGCCGTGCCGGCGCAGCTCCTCGAAGGCGCCGACGAACTGGTAGCCGCCGCCGTAGCTGCCACCGATGGCGCCCAGACGCGGGTCGCCGGGGCGGTCCTGCTGCACCCATCGCAGCGCGGCGATGCTCTTGACCAGGCGGCGTACGTCGACACCCTCGTAGCGGGGGTTCTCGACGTGGGCGTGCCCGCCGGACTCGCCCCAGCCGCGCTGGTCGAAGGACAGCACGCCGTACCCGGCGTCGGTGAAGGGCTTGAAGGCCGCAGCGTCCTTGGTGCGCGACCCGCCCCAGCCGTGGCTGTGCATGATCATCGGCACCGGGCGCTTCTTGCTCGCACCCGCCGGACGGAAGACCGAGTAGCAGATCTGGACCGGCTCGGACGTGCCCGGCTCGGGCACGCTGCTGAGGCAGCCGTTGGTCACCCGCACCGTGTCGGCCTTGTCGGTCGTGGCGGCCTTGGCGGAGGGGGAGGGGGAGGCCAGCAGAGCGGCGGCCAGGGCGACGGAGCCAGCAAGGGCGAGAGGGCGTTTCAGCACGAGGTCTTAACGAAGCCAGGTGGCAGAGGTCACTCGACGTGTCCCACGTCACGTGGCGCGGCAGGTCGGCCGCAGGTCAGAGGCAGGTCAGCGGCAGGGGATGGCACCCAGCAGCGCAAGGCCCTTCAGGTCGCCCGGGCCGTACGACGTCCGCTCGGCCGCGCGGGGATACATCAGCTCGTTGGGGTCGTCGACGTGGTCGAGGCCCACGAGGTGGCCGAGCTCGTGCAGCAGCAGGCCGAGCTGGCGCTGCTCGCCGAAGGGCTCGCCGGCGAGCCGGTCGGTGGTGGCGGTGTCGAGGACGACCGAGCCGGTGACGTAGGCGCGACGACCGGCCAGCTCGATCATCGTGGGGCCGCCGAGTCCGGCCACGTCGTCGGCCAGTCCGCTGACCTCGTCGGAGTCGGCCCACGCGATGATCACCGGGCCCGGGTCACGGGTGGCCCGGAACCGGTCCTCGAAGTCACGGTCGGCGGTGACGCCGGCGTCCTCGAACTCCAGGCCGGTCCGGTCGGCCACCTCGGCGACGGCGGTCGTGACGAGCTGCGCCCACTTGTCGGGGGCGCCCTCGGGGTTGACGACGTAGCGGATGGTGCGACACGGGTTGAACCCGACCGGGCGTTCGCCGCCGCGCTGCGTGTAGAGGAACGCGAAGCTGCCGTCGCCCTCGGCGGCGACCGCCGGCCGGATCCGGTCGTCGAGCCCGGCAAGACCGCGCAGCCGCAGGCTGACCGGGTTGTTGCCGAAGGTGAGGTAGCCGGCCAGCACGATGAGCGTGACCACGGTCGAGACCACGGTCACGGTGCGTTCACGCTCCCTCGCCACGCGCCATATCGTCCATGATGGCGCGGTGGGTGAAGCAGAGCACGGTCCGGGGCGCGAGCCGGGGCAGGGCACGGGTCAGGACACGGGTCAGGAGCAGCCGGTGTGGAACCGCTTCGTCGAGGGCGACAACCTCGATGTGCTGGCGACCCTCGAGCGCGGGCAGCATCGACCTGATCTACATCGATCCGCCCTACAACACCGGCAACGACTTCGCCTACGCCGACGACTTCCGCGACCCGGTCACCGGGCGGGCCGGGCGCCACGCGGCGTGGGTGGCGATGATGCGCCCGCGCCTCGAGGAAGCGCGCCGGGTGCTCGCGGAGACCGGGGCGATCTTCGTCAGCATCGACGACAACGAGGTCGCCCACCTGCGGCTGCTGATGGACGAGGTCTTCGGCGAGGCGCACCTGCTCGCCCAGATCGTGGTCAACCTCAACCCCAAGGGCCGCCAGCTGGCCAAGGGGTTCGCGACCAGCCACGAGTACCTGCTCGGCTATGCCCGCGATGCCGCGACGTGCGTGCTCGACCCCTC
Organism: uncultured Actinomycetota bacterium; assembly: GCA_963760515.1. GTDB lineage: Bacteria > Actinomycetota > Actinomycetes > Propionibacteriales > Nocardioidaceae > Nocardioides. The sequence continues at coordinate 285,819 of CAVXDL010000006.1, read as the reverse complement.
GACGTCCGACACCGTCGACCCGCGCGACTTCCCCGAGGCGCGCGCCGACGGCCAGCGCTTCCGGCACCTGCCGCTGCGCAACACCAACAAGAAGTTCAACCCCGTCACCGCCCGCACCCTGCACTTCCCGGTGTGGGGCGACCCGGAGACCGGCCAGGTGCGCACGGAGCCGTTCGACGGCGCCCACGAGGTGCTGCCGGTCTTCGGCGACGGTACGCCGGCGGTCTGGCGGTGGAGCCGTCCGCGCATCGACGAGCGGCCGGACGACCTCGTGTGTCGCCGTATCGCCGGGCGCCTGGGGGAGCGGGTCGATGTCTTCCAGCGCGACTGGCTGCACCCGGGCCGTCGCAAGAAGCTGCGCACGGTCTGGCTCTCCGAGGAGGTCGGCTCCACCGACACCGCGGTCGCCGAGCTCAAGGCGATCCTCGGTCACGTCTTCGAGTCCCCGAAGCCGACCGGACTGATCACCCGGCTGCTCGCCACGATGCCTGCCGATGCCCGGGTGCTCGACTTCTTCGCCGGCTCCGGCACCACCGGGCACGCCGTCGCGCTGGCCAACCTCGCCGACGGCGGCACCCGCACCTGCCTCAGCGTCAACAGTGCCGAGCCGACCCGGCCCGGCTCCAACGCTGCCAACGCCGGCTACGCCACCGTCGCCGACATCACCCGCGCTCGGCTGCGCGCGGTCGCGGCGACGTACGGCGGCGGGTTCGTGGACGCTCGCCCGGACTGAGCGGCGTGGGCCGGTGGAGGTCCGGTCAGCCGGCGTTGAGCGCGGAGCCGAGGATGCGGGCGCCCTCGCCGAACGCTGCCGGGCCGCGGGCCGGAGAAGTTGAGCCGGATGTAGGGGCCCGCCGGCTCCGCCGGGAACCACTCCGAGCCCGGCGCGATGATCAGGCCCTCAGCACGGCACCGGTCGACGAGCCGTCCGACGTCGGTGCCGTCGGGCAGCCGGGCCCAGAGGTTGAGCCCGCCGGCCGGGACGTGCTCGACGAGCGCCTGCGGGGCGTGCTCGCGCAGGCACGACAGGAGGAGGTCGCGGCGGTCGCGCAGCGCGTGGTGCATGCGCCGCAGGTGCGGCTGCCACCCCGGCTGGGTCACGACGTCGAGGGCTGCCGCCTGCAGGGTGCCGCTGACATACATGGAGCTGGCGCCGATGTCGGCGAGGATCCGTTCGCGTGCGGGACCGCGGACGACGACGGCGGCGATCCGGATCGAGGGCGAGACGCTCTTGGTGAGCGAGCGCAGGTAGATCACGTGGCCGGCGTCGTCGAGCGCGGCGAGCGGACGAGGGTCGGTGTCGATGCCGAAGTCGTGGGCCCAGTCGTCCTCGAGCACGAAGGCGCCGTGGCGTCGCACGACGTCGAGCACCGCGCGGGCCAGCTCGGGGGTCCACTGAGCGCCGCTGGGGTTGGCGTAGGTCGGCTGGGCATAGAAGAGACGGGCGCCGGTCTCCTCGAACGCTCGCTCCAGCTGCACGGGGTCAGGGCCATCGGGCCCGCTCGGCACCGGGATGACGTCGACGCCGGCCTGGGCAGCCGCGTGCAGGGCACCCCAGTACGTCGGCGACTCGACCAGCAGCGGCTGGCCGCGACCCACGAGCGCGCGGAAGACTGCGCTCAAGCAGCTCTGGCTGCCCGGCAGGACGATGACGTCGCCGGCTGCCGGCGGGGTCACGTCGGCCGAGGTCGCTGCTCCGAGCTCCGCGGCGAACCACTGCTGGAGGTCGGGCAGCCCGGTCACCGGCGGCCGGTCCAGGGCGGCTTCGCCGCGAGCGGCTCGGGTCAAGGCCGAGCGCACCAGTCGCTCGGGCAGGAGCTCGCGGTCGGGGTAGCCGCTGTGCAGGGCGATGGCGTCGTTGGTGACGGTGCGGAGCGAGGTCGAGAGGGGGGAGGCTCCGGCGGCGCGAGTGCCCAGCGCCGCGGTCTGCCAGCCGTAGTCGGCCGGACGCGCAGAGCGGCGGGCGCGCACGAAGGTGCCGACCCCCGGTCGGGTCTCGACGAGGCCCTGGATGGTGAGCGTACGCAGGGCGCGTTGCACCGTGACCGGACTGGCGGCGTGCTCGGCGACGAGCGTGCGGGTCGACGGCAGCCGGGTGCCGGGTGCCGCCGCGGCGATCCAGTTCCTGAGTGTCGCGGCGATGCGATCGCTGCTATCGTCGTTCATGACGATACAGAGTAGCGCTACTCTCCGGGAAGCGGCACCGCTACCGCCACCGGTCGGGCCCCCGATCACGTACCCGGTGACGAGCTCTGCGGCGACCTCGGGCCTCGGGTGGGGACTCCTCGGGGTGCTCGCCTTCTCCTTCACGGTCCCGTTCACCCGGGTGGCCGTCGATGGCATGTCGCCACTCTTCATCGGCACCGGCCGGGCCGTGGTCGCGGCCGCCCTTGCTGCGGTGGCGCTCGCAGCAACTCGCCAGCGGCTGCCCCAGGGGCGGCAGTGGGCCCGACTGGCGGTGGTGGCCGGTGGTGTCGTGCTCGGCTTCCCCCTGCTGACGTCGTACGCGCTGTCGAGCGTGCCGGCCGCCCACGGCGCAGTGGTCATCGCGCTGCTGCCCGGCGCGACCGCGACGATGGCGGTGCTCCGTGGTCACGAGCGGCCACCGACCAGGTTCTGGGCCTTCGCCGCGCTCGGCGTGCTTGCCACCGTGGGGTTCGTGCTCGTCCAGGGCGGAGGCCTCGGCGGCTTCGGCAGTGCCGACCTCCTGCTGCTCGGCGCCGTCGTCGCCGCGGCGATCGCGTACGCCGAGGGCGGGATGCTCGCCCGCGAGCTCGGCTCGTGGCAGACGGTCTCCTGGGCGCTGGTCCTCGTGCTGCCGCTCACCGCCGTCCTCGCGGCCGTGGCTGTGGTCCGCGAACCGCCATCGGCTTCTCCGGGGCAGTGGGCGGCCTTCGGCTACCTGGCGGTGGTGAGCATGTATCTCGGGTTCTTCGCGTGGTACCGCGGGCTCGCCATCGGCCCGATGGCCCAGGTCAGTCAGGTGCAGCTGGTCCAGCCGGTGCTCAGCATCTGCTGGGCAGCACTCCTCCTCGGCGAGCACATCACCCTCGCGACGGTCGTCGGCGCGCTCGCGGTGATCGTCACTGCGGGGTCGGCCGTACGGGCGCGGTCCGACGACCGGAAGGGGTCTCGCGCTAGCCTGACCGGCCGGCCTCACCCATGACGTGGCCGATGTCGGGTCCAGGTGGTGGGCGGTGGGTCGTGCGCTCGTCGTGGGGCGGGCAGGAACTCCGGCCGTCCATCGGCGCCGAGTCGGACCTGCCAGGCGGTGTCGTGGACGACGCGGTGGTGTGCACCGCAGAGCATGACGAGGTTGTCCAGGCAGGTCGGGCCTCCGTCGGCCCAGTGACGGATGTGGTGGGCGTGGCACATGACCGGCGGGCGGGTGCAGCCGGGGAAGGCGCAGTGGCGGTCACGAGCGATCAGCGCGAGCCAGAGCGCCGTCGTCACCAGGCGGTGCCGACGGCCGACGTCGAGCACCTCTCCGTCGGTGCCGAGACACATCGGGAGGATGTCGGCGTCGCAGGCCAGGCGCCGAACGGCGGCGTGGGAGAGGCGGAGACCATCCTCGGTCAGCGCCGGTTGCCCGACGTAGTCGACGTCCTGGCGCAGGGAGTCCCAGTCGATGAGCACGCTGACGCGCGGGCGGGCGCCGTGGCTCTCGGGCTGACGCTCGGTGTCGAGCGAGTGCTGGGCGATCCCGATCAGTCCGTCCCACAGACGTGCTCCGTGGTCGCGAGGGTCGGTCTCGGCCTCCGCGTCGGGGTCGTCGGGGTCGAGAGCCGGCGAGGGCTTGGTCAGGGGGAGCAGGGCTGCGCGGAGGACGGCGCCGTCCTCGATCGATCCGCGTCCGCGCACCCGGACCCCGCCTGCGCCGTCGTCCACGATGGTGAGGTCGCGTCCGAGGTGGGCCGCTCGCTCCTCGCGAGCAAGGTCGGCCTCCTCCTTGCGCTCGACGCCGTCGGGATCGACGTGGGCAAGGATGCGCTGTCCGGCGGCAGCGAGCTGGGTGGCGTCGAGATGGGCGGCTTCGGCGAGCAGCAGTGTCTCGGCCTCGGCACGCAACCTCGGGTTGGTGGGCAGCTTGTCGATCGCGTCGCAGATCACCCCAGCTTGGGCGCCCGACACCAGGCCCTCCGCCATCGCCGCCAAGGTGGCCTCGCGGTCACCCGCCAGGAGCTGCGCGTGGGTCACGGCTCGGTGGCCGGCGCGACGGGTGAGGCCGGCGAGGTGGGCGTACCAGTCGCCCGTCGAGGCCCAGGACAGCTGCTTGCGCGGCAGGTCGCGGAGCGCGACCTCGGCCAGCAGCTGCGCCCGTAGCGCAGCCAGACGCGCCTCGTGCTCCTCCAGCACGGCGACGGCCTCGACCAGGTCGTCGTCAGCCGCCGCAGCCCATAGCCGATCGGCCAGCGGCAACAGCTGAGCGTCAGCGCTGCGGATCACCTCGGCCGGGGTGAGGCTGGACGGGAAGAGCATCGGGGGCGCCTTGCGGTCGACCTGCGCCCGGGTATCGCTCCACGGGACTTATCAAGGACTGCGATGCAGTGCGCCACCACCGTGACGTGCCCCGGAGCACACCCGGAGGTCTCCTACATCTTGTGCGACGGTGCGTCGCGTGCTACATCCATTAGAACACATGTTCGAGTCGCGGGCAAGGCTTTATGGCCACCGTCCTGCTCGAGGTGGCGCGCTCCCGCATCGCCCGCAGAGGCCGCGCTACCCGTGACCGGACTGGCGTCGAAGAATGGAGCGGACGCGAGGATTTGAACCTCGACCCCTTTCCTGGAAGGAAAGCGTGCTGCAACTACACCACGTCCGCGAGGTCGGCCTCGAGGAGGCCGACGCGCCACCAGTATGGACGATCGTCGGGGCGGCTCGAGCGGTGGGGTGTGCGACTCCTGGACCGCTGCGTACCGCCGCCGACTCACTGGGTGTGTCCCTATTGCACGGCCGGGTTTCGTAGGCACCGTGCGAGGCATGTCGCACCCCAATGACCTGACAGACGAGCAGTGGGACCTGCTGCAGCCGGTGTTCAACGCGCCGGGCAAGCGGGGCCGCAAGCACGGCGATGACCTGCGAACCGTGGTGGACGCGATGCTGTACGTCGCCCATACAGGCTGCCAGCGGCGCTACCTCCGGGAGTCGTTCGGACCATGGACTCGGGTCTGGTCGCAGTTCCGCCGGTGGTCGCGCAATGGCGCGTGGGCGCAGGCTCTGACGATGCTGCACGCTGCCGTGCGCCGAGGGAAAGGGAGGACGGAGGAGAAGCCCTCGATGATCGTCATCGACACACACCTTGCTCGCGGCGCCTCGAACGGGGGGTTCACCTTCCACGACCGGGGTGGCCCCTACGGCCGTATCAAGGGCGCGAAGCGCGTCGTGGCGGTGGACGTGACCGGCCTCCCGGTGGCCGCGCTGGTCGTGTCAGCCTCTACTCACGAGATCCGGGCCAGCGAGCTGATGCTGGAACACCTAACCCGGCAGAGCGTCATTGACCGCCTCGAGTTGGTCTTGGTGGACCGGGGAGTCACTGCAGCCGCAGCCCGCAGACTCGGCCACCACCACGACCTCGAGCTCCGCCGGGTCGGGTGGGACGACAAGCAGCCGACCATCCGTCCCATCCGCCACGCCTGGCGCGTCGAGGTCGCTCACGGCCGCCTCGGACGCTCTCGCCGGCTGGCGAAGTCGTTCGAGAACACCACCACCTCGGCCACCGGCTGGCTTCACGTCGCCTGCATCGCCGCGACGCTCCGCCACCTGTCACGGGAACGAACCCGCCGACACCGAGGGCGCTGCAGCGTGGAAGGCACGGGCACGCCATCAGCGGCAGATGCGGTCACTCTTCTTGCGTGTCGGCTGCGTCGAGCACCCTCTGAATCAACTGGGTAGTCGAGATTCCTCCGGTGCGCGGGACGTAGGTCAGGATCCCGGCCGCCACGGCGGCTCCATAGACGGATTCAGCTGCCTCGGGCGACAGGTCGTCACCGTGCACCACGGTGGTGATCGCATGCTCATCGAGGAAGGCTTCGGTCAACTCGAAGGGGGCATTCTCGATCACCTGGTCGACGTACCTGCACGACGCGATGACGGCGACACGCTCGGGCAGGGTCATGATGGGACGGCGCTTATACGAGGCAACGGTGTCGTCGGACAACACCCCAACGACCAGCCAGTCTCCGTGGCGTCGGGCCTCTTGAAGGAGCGCGACGTGGCCGGCATGGAACAAGTCGCCCACCATGTCGACGTAGACCCGAGAGACGACGTCGGGCTTGCGCATCACGACACCGCCTGCCTTTCGCCGCGCAGCTGACGCTTCCAGTTCTACAGGAAAGGAACGCCGCAGGCAGATCCGGACGTTCGGATGGGTCCCGGTCGCCGCGGTGTGACGCGGGTTGGCGCACGCTCGGATCGCGGCATGAGCGGACGGCCCCGGCCCCCTTACAGTTTGTCCATGCGCTTCGGGAAACGGCAGCCGGAATCCCTCTTCGACGCTGGCAAGGTGGACCTGGTGGCCGAGTCAGCCGATGGCCTCATCGACCTCGTAATCGTGCAGGACCAGCAGTGGACGGGCTCCGACGCTCAACTAGCCTCCCTTCAAGACAAGGTGCAGACCTACGTGTCCTTCGCTCTCGACGGGGGCCTAGCGCAGCAGTTCCCGGATGCAGAGGGGCGACCTTGGCGCATCATGCTCAAATGCCTGACCGGCGAGCCGGATGCACGTACGAGCGAGACGCTTGCAGTGCTGGCTTCGAGACTTCCTGAGTACGGAGGCTCGCTGCTCATCCGGACAACAACCTGACCGTCCGCGCATAGGCACGACCGCACACTCCGCGGCAGATCCGCGTGGCCGCATGCGCACGCTATGCGGCAGATGAGTGCGTTTCTAGACGGCCGCCGAGATACTTGCCCGGTGCCGGAACAGATGACCGAATGGGTGGCCCTCGCACCACGCTTCACGCCAGGATGGCCTTGGCCCGAGGACTCCTACGGCCTTGGACCGATGTACGGCGATCAGGGCTGGTGCCATGAGTGCGGCACCCCGCTAACTGAACAAACCGGCGCCCTCGTGATTCAAGGCAGCAAGTTCCCGACCGCCGAAGTGTGGATGCCGAACTGGCTCTACGACGTGGTCTGCGTCTCGGCGCGCGTGGCCGGGGACATCACCGAACGGTTCAACGTCGACTTGAGCGACGTGCTCAAACCGCGAGGGGGGCCGACCGGGGTGATGCAAGTCCTCCCTGCTCAAACGGTCTCACCTTGGCACCGGCACGAGGAACTAGCGCGTGCTGTGCGAGCGCGGCACCGGGAGCACGACGGCGAGCGGACGGGGTCATCCTGCGGCCGCTGCGGCCGTTGGAAGTGGCTGCCCGTGAGCGAAGACGAGGCGCCGATCGCTGCCAACGCTTTGGTGTCCACCTCCGACGCCATCTCTTCACCCGAGGCATTCGGAGACGGGCTGCAGTCCTTCCGCCATCTGCTCTTCCGGCGACCACTCGGCGAGGCACTTGTGGCCGCCAGTCCACGCAACTGGAATCTGATCGAGGTGGAGATCAACTAGGCCCGAGTGGATTTGCTGGTCCGTTGCCCGCACAACCGCACACGAGCCTTCATAGGCGCACTACGCGGCAGTTGCGGGCGTTCTAGAAGGTGAAGTCTTTCGGTGCGCCTTCACCCACGCGACCATCTACTGCCTCGCGCAACATGTCCGCGTGACCCGTATGGCGTGCGTACTCCTCGATCATGTCCAAGAGCACGGCGCGGACTGTCGGTGTGCGCCCATCCGGCCAGGTGAAGGACGCAGGTCCATCGAGCCCGCGCTCGTTGATCACGGCTGCGACGACCTCGCGCGACCGCTCAACCGCGTCTCGCCAGAGTGCGTAGACATCCCCTGGAGTGTCCAGCGCACCGGTGCGCCATTCCCAGTCAGGATCGACGTCGAAATCCACTCCGTCCCACGGGGGGCCGTACTCCTGACCGGCGAGCTTGACAGCTAGCCAGTCCGCCTCGACCAGCGCCACATGCTTGACGAGCCCACCGAGGGTCATCGCACTCGCGGCCGTGGTAGCGCGAAAGCCCTCCTGGTCGAGACCCGACGTCTTCCACGCGAAGGTCCGCCGGTTTCGTTCGAGAACTGATAGCAGGGAGTCGGCCTCGGAAGAGGTGGGCTGGGAGTCGACCTCACTCATGATCGGAGCCTAGCCATCCATCGCTTCGCCTACCGCTCAGCGACATCATTCTGATGATCCGAACGCACGGACTCTCGGCAGTTGCGCGCGGATCGCGGCATGAGCGTGCGCTTCCGGACTACCACGCGTCCCCAGGTCGGTCTTGGCACGTGACTGTGGCCGTGCGATCAAGGACGACGGATCCGTCGGCTTGGAACACCATGAGGCCGCCATGCTCGCCGTCGAGGACTGCAGCGGTCCCAACCTGCGTGTAGGAGAGCCCCAGCCATCGCTCCCATCCCAGCGACTCGTAGAACGCAGTAGCACGACCGGTCGACAGAAGCGCGACAGGCCAACGGGCGACGATCTCGTCGTGCAGCCGCTCCATCACCAACTTCCCGATCCCCTGGCGTTGACGCGCAGGGTCAGTGGCCACAGCCTCGACGTAGCCGACCGTGCGCCAGGGTTGGTCGCCGAACCGGAGCAACCGGGGAACGGCACTGGCGTGTCCGGTGAGGTGCCCAGCGTCACGCGCCAGCACGTGCACACCCCCGAACGCGTGGTCCGCGTCCCGATCATCGAAACGGTCACCGAACGCCCTGGTCCACAGCCTGTGCAGGTCCACGCGGGTCGCGTCGTCCACTGCGTCACTGCTCCGCACTTCGAGGTCCACACCTGACAACCTAGGCTTCGACGGCCTCGTCCGTCGCCCGCTCATCGGCAGATGAGTGCGCTTCGGTCTCAATAAGGACACACCCAGTCAGACCCCGGCAGCCTTCTCCAGCACCTTGACCTCGTCGTCGAGGTAGGTCAGGAGCCGCTGCAGGTGCGGCACGGTGCGCCGGCAGCCGGTGAGGCCGAAGGCCATGTTGCCGTCGTAGGAGGTGCAGGTGATGTTGAGCGCCATGCCGTTGATCGGGATCGACAACGGGTAGGTGCCGAGCAGCTGGGCGCCGTTCCAGTAGTGGGTGGTGCGCGGGCCCGGCACGTTGCTGATGATGAGGTTGTACGGCGGGCGCACGAACCCCTGCATCCGCAGCATCGGGGTGAGGATGGCCGGCGCCTGCCCGATCGCGCTCATCGCGAGGATCTGCAGGGGCGTCATCGACGACAACGCCTCCTTGCCGTCCTTCATCGAGCGGTGGATGGCGGCGAGGCGGCGGGTCGGGTCGTGCAGGTGGGTGGCCAGCTGCACCATCACCGCGCCGACCGCGTTGCCGCCGTCGGCGGAGGCGATCTGCGACTGCTTGGCATTGAGCCCCACGGGCACCATCGCCACGAGCGGCTGCTCGGGAAGTGCGTCGAGCTCGAGGAGATAGCTGCGGATGGCGCCGGCGCACATCGCGAGCACCACGTCGTTGATCGTGGTGCCGGTGGCCTTGCCGATCGCGCGGAGGCGCTCGACCGGCCAGTCCTGGGCAGCGAAGCGGCGTGAGCCGGTGATCGGCTGGTTGAAGATCGTGCGGGGTGCGTAGAGCGAGAGCGCAGACGTCTCGTTCTTCACGCTCTTGGTGATCGTCTTGACCAGGGCGCCGGGCATGCCGGCGGCCTCGGCGGTGATCCCGAACGCCGAGCGCAACGCACTCATCGGCAGCTCGGCCAGGCTCGTGTCGCCGGCGGTCTTGGGGCTGCGCGGCTTGGGCATCTTGCCCCAGGGCGCGGGCATCCCACGCTCGTCGGGGTCGGTGCTCAGGGAGTTGGCCAGCAGCCGCATCGCCGAGACGCCGTCGACCAGGGCGTGATGGGTCTTGGTGTACATCGCGACGCGACCGTCGCGCAGGCCCTCGATGACGTGGGCCTCCCAGAGCGGGCGCTCCCAGGCGAGCCGCGTGCTGTGCAGGCGCGAGCACAGCTCGAGGAGCTCGCGGATCCGCCCGGGCTTGGGCAAGGCGCTGTGGCGGACGTGGTGCTCGATGTCGAACTCCTCGTCCGGCTTCCACACCAGCTGCGCCCCCGTGCGGACCGAGCGGTGCGGGTGCTTGAGGAAGAGCGGCGCGATCTGCTCGACGTCGCGCATCTGCTCATACATCTCGCGCACGTAGTTGCGCCCGGCGCCCTCCGGCTTCTTGAAGAGCTGGAGCCCGCCGACGTGCATGGGCATGTTGCGGTTCTCGGCGATGAGGAAGCCGGCGGCGGTCGGGTCGATCGGGGTGGGCATCAGGCAGGCACCTTTCGTTGCGGTGATCCTTGCGCGGCGTCGGGACAGCCACAAGGGTGCGGGTCGGTGGTGGGTCGGATCAGGTGGGGTCGACGACCTCGGTGACGACGATCGAGGACCGCTCCAGGGTCAGGTGCACCGGGCACCGGTCGGCGATGCGCACCAGGGAGTCGCGCTGCTCGTCGCTGAGGTCGCCGGTGAGGTGCAGCCGCCGCTCCCAGCGATCGACCTGGGGGGTGCCCCTGCCCGACACCGCCTTCTCGCAGTCCTCGCAGTGGGTCTTGGCGTGACGGACCTCGACCTCGACCCGCTCGAGCGGGATGCCCTTGCGCTCGGCGTACATGCGCATCGTCATCGACGTGCAGCCGCCCAGGGCGGCACCCAGGAGCTCGTAGGGGTTGGGCCCGGAGTCGTCGCCACCGACCGAAGTCGGCTCGTCCATGGTGAAGCGGTGACGACCGGTGATGACCTGGTTGCTGAACTTCCCCTCGCCGTTCTCGGCCACGACGATCGCATCGGGTGCGGCGGGCGACGCGGGCGCAGCGGAGGCGGCCGGGATCTGGTCGGGCTCGTCGTCGACGTCGAGGTAGCGCTCCACCCACGTCCGGATCATCGAGGCAGCGAAGGTGGCGTCGCGACGGTTGGTGAGCAGGTGGTCGGCCCCGTCGAGGGACACGAAGCTCTTGGGGTGGCGGGCCGCGGCGTAGATCGCGGCCGCGTGGTCGATGCCCACGGTGTTGTCGATCGGTGAGTGCATCACCAGCAGCGCGGCCCCGAGGCCGGCCAGGCTCTCGTCGAGCGAACGCCGGCGCAGGTCGGCCAGCAGCTGTGGCTTGACGCGGAACGGACGGCCGCCGATGTCGAGCAGCGCGTCCTCGCCCTCCTCGAGGCGGTCGAGGCCGGGCTCGAGCAACCCTTCGACGTGGTCGGGCGAGGACGGGGCCCCGATGGTCACCACCGCGCGGATCGAGTCGATCTCGGAGGCGGCCGCCAGCACCGCAGCTCCACCGAGGGAGTGACCCACGAGCAGTCCGGGGGAGTGGTAGTGCTCGCTGAGGTAGCGCGAGGCAGCGACGATGTCGTCGACGTTGGTGGAGAAGTTGGTGTCGGCGAAGTCGCCCTCGGAGGCGCCGAGGCCCGTGAAGTCGAAGCGCAGGACCGCGATCCCGGCCTCGGCCAGCGCCACCGAGATCCGCGAGGTGGCCGCGGAGTCGGAGGAACAGGTGAAGCAGTGGGCGAACACGGCGGTGCCTCGCACCGGTCCGGCGGGCAGCTCGACCTTGGCCGAGAGGTCGGCGCCCTGGGAGCCTGGGAAGGTGATGCGCTCGCGTCGAGCGGCCATGGTGGTCCTTTCGCGGTGGTGCGACCGAGGCTAGCGGTGTGCGGGTCCGGGGTGGTCGCAACGACCCGGCAAGACCCTGGCGCCGACGGCGACCGAGGAGCAGGATGCTCTCGACCGGATCGCTCGCTCCACCACTCTCGGGAGTCCTCATGCATGACCAGCGTCCTGTCCTGCCCGCACGTCGGCAGGACCACCTCCGCAAGTCCCGCCAGGTCATCACCCGACTCCTGGGGGCGCTGGCCGTCGCGTTGGCGCTGGTGTCGGTCCCGGGCGTGGCGCACGCCGAGAGCTACAGCGCGCCGCTGCAGACCGCCATCGGCGACCTGCCGGTCGCCGTCGAGGTGCGCACCGGCTACTCCCGCGACCTCTTCAAGCACTGGATCGACGCCGACGGCGACGGCTGCTCGACCCGCAACGAGGTGCTGATCAGCGAGGCCGACGACCCGGTCACGGTGGGCGCCGGCTGCTCGCTGAGCGGCGGGCGCTGGTACTCCTACTACGACGCGGTCTCGCAGTACTCCGCCTCTGCGCTCGACATCGACCACATGGTGCCGCTCGCCGAGGCCTGGGACTCTGGCGCGCGGACGTGGAGCGCCGCGACCCGGGAGGCCTTCGCCAACGACCTCGGCGACACCCGCTCGCTGGTGGCGGTGACCGCCTCGCAGAACCGCTCGAAGGGCGATCGCGACATCGCCGACTGGCTGCCGCCCAAGGCCCAGTGCCGCTACCTGCGCGAGTGGGTCGCGGTGAAGCTGCGCTGGCGGCTGAGCATCGACAGCACCGAGAAGTCGGCGATGTCGTCCCTGGCCTCGGGCTGCACCAACTCCACCATCACGGTGACCCGCGCGCTCTGACACCCACGAGTCGTCCACAAGCGGGCCCGATCCAGCATCGTCCACAGACCTACGCTCGGTCCGGCTCGGACGTCCCCGCTGCTGCCTAGCGTCGTCAGCGCATCGGAACCCGCCGTTGCCACGACTCCCTCGGGGGACCCATGACCCAGCACGTGCACCTGTTCCGACTCATCGTCCGCCTGCTCGCCGGGGTCGCGGCGGTGGCCGCGGTCGGCCTCGGCGTCACCGACCTCGCGCGGGCCGACGACGCTCGACCGACGGCGCCGGCCCGCGAACGTCCCGTGATCGTCGAGGTGAGCGGCGATGCAGACAACGGGTTCGCCCTCACCTACGACGACGGGGCGCGGCTCTATCCCCCCACCGACTCCGAGGCCCTGGCCGAGTGCTCCGAGTACGTCGTCCGCGTGGCCCGTGTGCGCTGTCGGGCGCGGTTCCGCACGTGGTACCGCGACCTCGGCGACCTCCAGCGGTCCCTCGCCCACGTGCGCGCCGAGGGCTGATGCGGGCCGGGCGGGCCGTGGCACGATCGCCCACGTGTCCCGATGGGTCCTGCACGTCGACCTCGACCAGTTCCTCGCAGCGGTCGAGGTGCTGCGTCGTCCCGAGCTCGCCGGCCTCCCGGTGGTGGTGGGAGGGCGCGGTGACCCGACCGAGCGTGGGGTCGTGGCCACCGCGTCCTACGAGGCGCGCGAGCACGGCGTCCGCTCGGGGATGCCGCTGCGGGTCGCGGCGCGCAAGAGCCCCGACGCGGTGTTCCTCCCAGCCGACCATCCGGCCTACGAGGCGGCCTCGGCCGAGGTGATGGCGACCCTGCGGGCCCTGCGCTGGGACGGCGACCCGGTCGACGTGCAGGTGCTCGGCTGGGACGAAGCGTTCGTGGGGCTGGCCCCGAGCCTCGAGGACGCCCACCGCGACCCGGTGGCCTTCGCCGAGCAGATCCGCGCCGCGGTGCTCGCCGCCACCGGCCTGCACTGCTCGGTGGGCATCGGCAACAACACCCTCCAGGCCAAGATCGCCACCGACTTCGGCAAGCCGCGCGGGGTCTACCGGATCACCGACGCGACCTGGTCGGCCGAGATGGGGGAGCGCCCCACCCGGGCGCTGTGGGGCGTCGGCGCCCAGACGGCCAAGAAGCTGACCGCGCTGGGCATCGACACCGTGCAGCAGCTGGCCGAGGCCGACGTCGCGGTGCTGGCCGCAGAGCTGGGCCCCTCGATGGGGCCGTGGTACCACCGTCTGGGCCGCGGTCTCGGCTCCTCCACGGTCGATCCCACCCCGTGGGTGCCGCGAGCCCATGGTCGGGAGGAGACCTTCCAGGAGGACCTCGAGGACGACGTGGAGGTCGAGGATGCCGTGCGACGGATCGCGCGGCGCGTGGTCGCCGACATCGACGCCGAGGGTCGCCCGGCGGCCAGGGTCGCGATCAAGGTGCGCTACCGGCCGTTCTTCACCGTCACCCGCAGCCTGACCCTGCCCGGCCCCACCAACGACCCGGAGGTCCTCGCCGCGGCTGCGGTGAGCCTGCTCGACAAGGTCGAGCGCGGGCGCCCGGTGCGGCTCCTGGGGGTGCGCCTGGAGATGGTCGAGCCCGATGGCGGCTACTGACCGGCAGGGCTCGCGCTCGCACCAGGAGCCGGCGCAGCCAGGAAGGCCTGCCCCTGGACCTCCACGGAGTGGAAGCCGAGCCGCCGGTAGAGCCGCAGGGCGCCGGAACCGTCGTCGGCCACCAGGACCAGCCGGCGCGCTGCCCAGCGGTCATGAGCCCACCGCGCGGACGCCCCGATCAGCGCGGAGGCGAGCCCGCCACGCTCGGCCCCGGGTCGGGTCACGACGTCCTGGTAGCGGGCGAGCCCGTCGCCAGCGGTGAAGATGCCCAGGCCCGAGAGCATGGCGTCGCCGTCGAAGGCGCCCCACCAGGCGCCGTGCCCGGCCGCGCAGGCGCGGCGCTCCGACGCCTCGCGACGCTGCACGAACTCGACGTAGGCAGGATCGGAGCCGGGGTAGCGGGCCAGGGTCAGCGCCGTCCGCGCAGCCCAGTCGGCGTCGCCGGACAGTCGCCGTACGTCGACCGCCGGGGCCCTGCTGCGGGCCACGTCGCCGGGTGCGGCGGTCAGGGTCACATGACGCTCGACGGTCAGGCCGACCGCCTGGAGCGGCGCCAGGTCGCTCGCGGAGGCCTGCGGGTCGTCCACGCCGATCGCGCGGTGGTCGATGCCCGGCAGCACCTCGCCGAAGCGGTCGAGCCAGCTCTGCGCCTCGGTCTCGCCCGGCGCCTGCGGGAGCAGCAGGAAGTTGCCCCAGTGGAAGCCGGGGTTCGCAGACGTCCGTACGACGACCACGTCGTCGCGCTGCTCGACCAGGCTTCCGCTCTGGAGGAGCAGGGCGAGGTCGGTACGCCACGCGAGGCTGCGCACTCCCGCCGGCACCCCGCTCACAGGGACTCCCGCAGCTCACGCACCACCGAGTCGACCACCGCCACGAGATCGCCCCCCGTCTGCTCCGCGACCGAACGCTGACGCTGGTACGACGCGCCGCGGGTCACCAGGTCGGCCACCGAGGCGAGCTCGGCGACACAGCCGAGCCGGTCGGCGGTCGGCTCGAGCCGCACGAGCAGGTCGACGAGGTCGTCGGTCACCAGGCGCTCCTGCGACTGCGCGTCGAGGATCACGATCGCGTCGAGGCCGTAGCGCGCGGCCCGCCACTTGTTCTCCTGGGCGTGCCAGGGCGGCAGGGTGGGGAGCGTCTCGCCCGCGGCCAACCGGGTGTCGAGGTCGACGACGAGACAGTGGATGAGAGCGGTCAGCGCGGCGAGGTCGGGCAGCGTGGAGACGCCGTCGCAGACCCGGTTCTCGAGGGTGCCGAGGTGAGGCGCGGGGCGGATGTCCCACCTGATCTCGGAGAGGGTGTCGATGACGCCGGTGACGAGCTGGTCGGAGGCGAAGTGCTCGTACTCCTCCCACGTCTCGAACTGGAACGGCAACCCGGCGGTGGGCAGCTGCTGGAACATCAGGGCCCGGTTGGAGGCGTAGCCGGTGTCGACGCCGGCCCAGATCGGGGAGGACGCCGAGAGCGCCTGCAGGTGGGGGTAGTAGGTCAACAGGGCCGACAGCACCGGCATCACCCGCGACTTCTCGGGCAGCCCGACGTGCACGTGCACGCCCCAGATGAGCATCTGGCGTCCCCACCACTGGGTGCGGGCGATGAGCTCCTCGTAGCGGTGCCCCGCGCTCAGCTCCTGCGTGGTCCACGAGGCGAAGGGGTGGGTCCCGGCGCCGAAGAGGTCGATGTCGAGGTCGTCGCCGGCGCTGAGAGCCCCCTCGAGGGTGCGGCGCAGGTCGGCCATCGCCTCGCCGACCGTGTCGCAGACACCGGTCACGAGCTCGATGGTGTTGCGGAGCAGCTCCTGGTGCAGCCGCGAGGGGTAGGGCAGGCGGGGGCGTGCCCGGGCGAAGAGGTGCGAGGCGTCGTTGCGCAGGTCGCGGGTGCGTCGATCGACGAGCGCGAGCTCCCACTCGACACCGAGCGTGGGCCCGGCGGAGGCGTGGAAGTCGATGCGCACCCCTGAAGCGTTCCACATGGTGGGCGCTGCAGCGGCGCCCGCGACGTCGGACGGACAGCGTCGACGCAGGCCAGAAGGGGCCCGAGGGCGAGGTGACGAGGATCGCCCCGACTCCAGGGCCTCGGGGGTTGGGTTGGACGGGGTAGGTGCGCCACCATCGCCACGTGTCCTCCGAAGCCTCTCCGACCCGCGAGCTCGCCCTGACCCTGGACTTCTGCCTGCGGGTGGGCGAGCTGTTGCTGTCGTCGGGAGCCGGCGCCGCGGACGTGACGGCCACGATGCTGTCGTTGGCACGCAGCCTCGGCGCCAACGAGGCCGAGGTCGACATCACCTTCACCACGCTCGCCATGAGTCACCAGAGCGACCCCGAGGTGGTGCCGCTCATCTCGACGCGACTGGTCGGGCGGCGCGTCATCGACTACCAGGACCTCACCCGGGTCGACCACCTCGTGCGCGACATCTGCGGTGGCCGGCTCGACCTGGCCCAGGGCCGCACCGAGCTGCGGCGCATCGTCTCCACCGGCCACGACCGCGCCCGGTGGGCGGTCACTGCCGGGTGGGGGATCATGTGCGCCGGGCTGGGCATCCAGCTGGGTGGCGACTGGTTGGTCGCCCTGCTGGCCCTGGTCTCGGCCATGATGATCGACCGGCTCCAGCTGCGCATCGCGCGCCGGCGGATGCCGCCGTTCTACCAGCAGGTGGCCGGTGGCGGGGTCGGCACGCTGGTCGCCGTCGTCGCGGCTGCCGTCACTGACGACATCGACGTCTCCCTGGTCATCACCGCCAACATCGTCATGCTGCTGGCCGGGATCGGCTTCATGGGTGCCCTGCAGGATGCGCTGACGGGCTTCTACATCACCGCGGGTGCCCGACTCACCGAGGCGCTGCTGTCCACGGCCGGCATCATCGCCGGCGTCAGTGGCGGCCTCAGCCTGGCCTTCGCCGTGGGCGTCGACGTGCCGAGCGTGGAGCCGGGCCAGACGAGCTTCCAGAACTTCGGGCTCACCGCCCTCGGCGCCGCGGTCACCGCTGCGGCGTTCGCCTACGCGTCGTACTCACCCAAGCGCGTGCTGCTGCCCGTGGCGCTGATCTCGGGGATCGCGATCTCGATCTCGGCCTCCCTCCAGGCGCCGGGCATCGCGCGCAGCTGGTCGGTCGCGATCGCGGCCCTCTTCATCGGCCTGGTCGGGTACGCCGTGGCCCAGCGCTTCCGGGTGCCGCCGCTCATCCTGGTGGTCTCGGCCGTGGTGCCGATGCTGCCCGGTATCTCGATCTATCGCGGGTTGTCGCTGCTCGGGGAAGGCAGCCGGCGCGACACCGCCGAGGGCCTGGTCGCGCTGATCACCGCTGCCTCGGTGGCCCTGGCGCTCGCTGCCGGCGTGATCCTGGGGGAGTACCTCGCCCAGCCGTTGGCGCGCGAGGCGCGACGCGTGGAGGAGCGACTCTCCGGTCCGCGGTTGGTCGGGCCGGTCCAGGTGCCGCGACGCGGTCACGGACGAGGCAGGTCGGCCCGCAAGTCCGCGAGCCGGGCGAACCACGACTCGGAGGAGTCGCCGTCGAAGGGCGGTCGCTCCTCGAGCACGCACGAGAGCACGAACGAGCACGCCTCCTCGGCCAACGACACCACCGGCGCCGGATAGCCGAAGACCACCTGGTGCTCGGCGAACTCGTCCTCGTCGTCGACGAAGACGTCTCCGTCGCAGGTGCGGATGACGTCGAGGTCGAGATCGACGGTGTGCACCTGCGCGTCGCTCCACTCCGGCACGCACGTCATGTCGACGTAGGTCGTCACGAAGTAGCCCGGGGCGTGGAACGTCGCCACCCAGCCACCGCCGCCACCCGCGTCCGGGTGCGGCACCAGCCCCACCTGCGCGGTCTCGGACACGAACGACGCGCCGGGACGGGACATCAGGGTGTTGGCCGGCACGCCGAACCAGCGTCCGTGCTGGTCCTCGCCGAGGTACCGCGCATCGAACTCCCAGTGCGGGATGCCGCCCCACTTGGTCATCACGACCCGCAACGGGTCCCCGAGAGTGAGCATGGGTGCTTGTCTACCTGACCGGGACAACGAACGCCGACCCACCGCGGAACATCTGCGGCGGATCGGCGTCGGTCTTCAGGACGTGACGGTCAGAGGGGCGCTGCTCAGACGATGGTGGTCTTCTCCGGCAGGAAGCGCTTGGCCTGGCTGGCCACCACGTCCTGGTAGCGCGAGCCGGTGAGCTTGCCGAAGGTGTGCAGGGCGTGGGCGTCGATGCCCACGAGGACCCGGGCCTTGTCCTTGAGGATGCCCTTGACGATGATCTCGGCCGCGCGCTCGGGGGCCATCCGGGCGAGCTTCTTGTCGAAGAGCTGGGCGGTAGCGGCCTGGTCCTCCTTGGCCGAGACGCGGGCGTTGCGGGCGATCGCGGTCTTGATGCCGCCGGGGTGGACGACGGTGACCCCGACCGGGTGGCCCGCGACCAGCATCTCGGTGCGCAGCGCCTCGCTCATGCCGCGCACGGCGTACTTGGAGGCGTTGTAGAGCGACTGGCCGGGGATCGAGATCAGCCCGAAGAGCGAGGAGATGTTGACGACGTGGCCGTCGCCGCTGGCGATGAGGTGGGGGAGGAACTCCTTGGTGCCGTGCACGACGCCCCAGAAGTTGACGCCCATGAGCCAGTCCATGTCGGTGTACTCGAGGTCGGTGAGGTCGCCGGCCAGGGCGACACCGGCGTTGTTGATGACGACGTTGACGCGTCCGAAGTCCTCCACGACGTCGAGGGCGTAGCGGCTGAAGGCGTCGCGGTCGGCGACGTCGAGCCGGTCGCTGCGGACCTTCGCGGCCCCGGCCGCGGTCGCGAGCGTGACGGTCTCGGCGAGGCCGGCCTCGTCGACGTCGGAGAGAGCGAGGAGGGAGCCCCGCCGGGCCAGGTCGAGGGCCAGGGCCCGTCCGATGCCGGAGCCGGCACCGGTGATGACGACGACCTTGTCCTGGAGCTTCTTCATGGTGTGCTGCTCTCCTCGCGGGGCGGGTGATGGTGGGTCGACCGTACTGGCGTTATTGAACAAACGTCAATAGAGTGGGTCCGTGACCGCCCCCACGCGCCTGCGCCTCAGCCCCGACGAGCGTCGCGCCCAGCTGCTCGACCTCGGCGTGCGACTGCTCGCCACCCGGTCGCTCGACGAGCTGTCCATCGACGTGCTCGCCGAGGAGGCAGGGATCTCGCGTGGTCTGCTCTACCACTACTTCGGCAACAAGCATGCCTTCCACGAGGCCGTCATCCGCCGCGCGGCCGATGACCTGATCGCTCAGACCGCGCCGCCGCCCGACGGGGAACCGCTCGAGCGGCTGGCGGTCTCGATGGAGGCCTACCTCGTCTACGTCGAGGCCAACTACGAGGGCTACCTGTCGTTGGTCAAGGGCGCCGCCGGTGGCAACGAGATCATCCGCTCGATCTACGACGAGGCGCGCGCGGCCCTCACCGACCGCGTCTTCACCTCCGACGTCTGGGCCGGGATCATCCCCGACACCCCGGTCATGCGGCTCGTGGTGCGGGGCTGGGCCGCCATGGCCGAGGAGGTCGTCCTGAGCTGGGTCGCCGATCCGCAAGGAGTCACCCGCGACGAGGTGCTCGCGCTCCTCGCCGCGTCGCTCCCGGCGGTGGTCGCGGCCAGCTGAGGCGCCTCAGCGGCGCACGGTGACGCTGGAGGGCTTGCCGCACACGTTGCGAGCTGTGCAGGCGCGCACCGTCACCTGCACGCGGGGACGGCGCTCGAGGCGCGCGACGCGCACGATCAGCTTGCGCCGGGCCTGCTGGCCACCGCGGTCGCCGGCGACCTTGCGGGTGACGCCGCCCACGCGGACACGGTAGGACGCAGCCTTGTCGAGCCCGGGCGTCCACGCGACCATCACGGCGTTGCGGTGGGCATCGGCTCGCCACGACCGCACGCTCTCGGGACGTGCGGGGCGCTGGCGCGGGCGGACGTACCTGCTGATCGCCGGCCGCGAGGTCGAGGCCTGCTCCGAGCGAGCCGAGACGGTGAAGCGGTAGCGGTGCTTGGGCGACAGCCCGGTGGCGCGCCACGACTGGGTGTCGCCGGGCAGGGTCACCGTCTGGACCGGGGTCTTGCCGCGGAAGACCTTCACCTCCCACGCCGTGGGGCGCTGCCGGGCGCGACCGCGCTCGTCGGGGGAGTCGTTGACCGTCCAGGAGATGTTGGCACCCCGCAGGATCGCTGCGGCCCGCACCTGTGCGGCGGTGATGAGCTCGACGTCGGTCGGCTCGGTCGGCTCGGTCGGCTCGGTCGGCTCGGTCGGCTCGGTCGGCTCGGTCGGCTCGGTCGGGCATCGGTGGGATCGGTGGGATCGGTGGGCTCAGGCGTCGGCGTGGGCTCGGGCGTCGGGGTGGGCTCGGTGGCGGCGGGCGCCACCTCGATGGCGAGCAGCTGTCCGGCGAGCGGCACCGTGAGGTCGGTCCCGGTGGCGGACTTGACGGGTGCCGAGCCCGATGTCGGGTCGTAGGCGGTGAAGGCGCGCGCGTCGGGGGTGGAGACGGTGATCGGCACCGACGCCACGTCGACACGGCCCTTGGGGACGGTCGACCAGAGGGTCACGTCACGCCACAGCAGCAGCACGAACGTGCCGTCGCTGCGCTGGGTGAGGATCTGGCGCAGGTCGTTGCCACCACCGGTCGTGCGGTACTTCAGCTGGGCCGGGGCGAAGACCTCGTCGGTGTCGTCGAGCAGGCCGAGCAGGTTCTTCATGGCCGTGTAGGCGGGCTTGGGGGACCAGTCGTGACGCAGGAGCCCGAAGTGCGCCTCGATGTCGGTGCGGCTGGTGTTGACGGTCTCGTCGATGAGCTCATAGCTGTAGACGCGCTGGGTGCCGGCCAGGACGTGCTCGGCGAGCAGTCGCGGCATGTAGGCGCCGGCGATGTCCTCGGGCACGGGGTGGTGTCCGCTCGTGGTGGAGGTGGCGTTCTGGTAGCCGGCCTCGGTGACGATGGTGGCGGTGTTGCCCGAGCGCGCCTGGGTCTCGGCGAGCGCCGCGGGGATGTCGTAGCTGGGCTTGATCCCACCGCTGTAGAGGTGGCTGTTGGCGACGTCGGAGGCGCCGGTCTGGGTGCCGAGCTCGGCGTAGTTGCGGCGGAACGCCAAGGAAGGCGCCAGGACGGGGAGGTGGGCGGTGGCCGCGCGAGCCTTCGCCGCGGCGTACAGGTCGCGCTGGTAGGTGCGCAGCTGGGCTGCCCAGTTGCTCGGGCCGAAGTTGTCCCACTCGTTGGGGCCCTCGATCGACTCCACGACGCCGAGCAGGTGCTTCTCGACGGTCGCGACATAGGTGGCCGGGGCCTGGCCCCGCTCGGGGTTGCCCAGGATCAGGTCGAACTTGATGTCGTCGCCGGCGATGGTCTTGAACGCGTCGTAGGAGCGCGGGAGGTTGTTCCACAGGTCGTCGCGCACGTGCTCGACCCCGAGGTCGGTCAGCGCGGCGCGCACGCGAGCGGTGTCGCCGTACGGCGTGCTCCAGTAGGCGGCGTGGATCCCGACGCCGTAGGAGTCGACGACCTCTTCGGAGCGGCGGGCCCGGACGGCGGTGAAGGCGGTCTCGGACTGCGCGGCGGTGCTTGACGTGGAAGCAGCCGTCGGGGCGGCGCTCGAGGTCGGGCCGACGGCAGCACCGGCGGGGGCGACGCCGGCGGTCAGGGCAGCCAGGAGCACGGGGGCAAGAAGGGTGCGGGGGGTGAAGGAGGGCACGGGGGGAGTCCTCAGGGGTGGGGTCCCGACGGGTGCTGGGCGGGGTGGCCTGCACGAGTCGGTGGGGTTGGGGGGAGGTGGTGCAGCCAGCAGATCTGGGGGGAGGTCTGCGGGCGGGGGGTCGGGCTGGCTCGAATGTACTCCGCGCGCTCCGGCGATGTCCTGGGTTCTGTCCAAGAAAGCGAAGTCGTCCAGAGCTCGGTCCCTGGGGGTGAGCGCCGAGCCGGCGATGAGCCGCAGGCAAGATCACCCCATGACGTCGACGCCGGTCCGTGCCCTTCTCGCCGCTGGGGCGAGCGGCCTCCTCCTGGCGGCCCTGCTGGTGGCCGTGCCCGGCGCTGCCACGGCGACCTCGGCGGCGGCGCGTGCCGCCGGCACTCCCCGGCCGCGTGTGAGCATCAGCGTCGACCGGACCCGACCCATCGCCAGGGAGAGCGTTTCGTTCCGAGGCGCCGTGGCCGGCCCGACGCGCCGGGTGGTCCTCCAGCGGGCCGGGAACGGGCACTGGCACACGATCGTGAAGGGGCGCACGGCCAAGCGCGGTGGCTATCGCTTCAGCATCCGGGCCGCTCACCTGCCTACCCAGCGCTATCGCGTCGTGGCCCCCACCGCCCGTCGTCAGGGCCGCGTGCTCCGCACCACGCGCAGCCGCGCGGTCACGCTGCGCCTAGTCGGCCAGACTGCTCGTCTCTCGGCTCCGGCCACCGCGACCCAGGGGGAGGCCTTCGGGGTCACGGGCACCTTCACGCCCGTCCGGCGCGGCCGCCGGGTGGTCCTCCAGCGCTACGACGAGGACGACTGGACCACCATCCAGACCGGGGTGCAGCCGCGCTCGGGACGCTTGAGCTTCCCGGTCGTGCCGATGCGGTCGGGCACGATCCGCTACCGGGTGGCCGCAGCCGCCCACGCCGGCGCTGCTGCGATCGGCAGCAGTCCCCGCGACGTCGACGTCGCTCCTGACGCGGAGGAGCAGCCGCCGGCAACGGCCGAGGGAGGGTTTACCCGGTCGACCGGGTAAACCCTCCCTCGCTCGGCTACCGCGACCTCACCCGGTCGCGCCGCTGAGGTCGTAGATCGTCACCCCGTCGACGGTCTGGGCGGTGTAGGTCGCCGCCACCCAGGCCGCGATCTCGGTGCTGGTGCCGGTGTCGGTGTCGGTGCCACCGGGCCCGCCCTGGCCACCGCGGCCGAGGGCTCCACCACCGGCGATGAAGTAGTGGATCTCGCCGGCGTCGACCCAGGCCTGGAACTGCTCGAGGGTCGGGCTGGGGTCGCTGCCGTTGAAGCCGCCGATCGGCATCACCGACTCCCCGGTGGCGAGCTGGTAGCCGGCTGCGGAGTTGGCGCCGACGGTGGCTGCGACCCAGGAGTAGGAGGCCGCATCGGTGAGCAGCAGGGCGTCGATCGCCGAGGTCGACGTGCTGCCGTCCAGCAGCCCGCCCACCGTTCCGCCACCGGTTCCGCCACCAGTTCCGTTGGCGGTTCCGCCACCGGTGGCGGTGGCACCGCCGGTCGCGCCACCGGGACCGCCCGCGCCGGGTCCGCCGGTCCCCGGGCCGGCGCCTCGTCCGGTGCCACTGCTCGGCCCGGCCGTCGGGATGGAGCCGGAGTGGGCGGTCGCCGCGGTGTCCAACGCGTACGCCGCAGGCCCGGCCAGGCCGGCGACCAGGGCGGCCGCAGCCACGGCGGCGGCGAGCCTGGCGGACAGGTGGCGCACGCCGACGATGAGCAGCGCGGCAGCGAGGCCCACGGTGACCACCGCGTAGCGCAGCCACGGGGCGAAGTCGGGGGTGCGCTGGAGCAGCATGAAGGCGAACGTCGAGGTGCCGGCGGTTGCCAGGCCGAGCAGGCCGGTCGCGACCAGCGACGAGCGGCGCTGCCACAGGGCGTAGGCGCCCAGGGCCACCAGGCCGGCCACGGCCGGGGCGAGGGCCACGGTGTAGTAGGCGTGGTAGATGCCGGCCATCAGGCTGAAGGTGAGGCCGGTGACGACCAGCCAGGTCAGGAGCAGGGTGGTGAGCGCTCGGACCATCCGGTTGCCGGCCCACAGGGCGCCGCCGCCGAGGATCAGGGCTGCCGGGACCAGCCAGGCGATCTGGCCGCCGTTGTCGGTGCCGAAGAGCCGGAGCAGACCGGTGGTGCCCCAACCGCCGCCGCCACCGACCGAGCCGACCTCGTCACCGGTGAGTCGGCCGAAGCCGTTGTAGCCGAAGGTCAGCTCGAGGAAGTCGTTGGTCTGCGAGCCACCGATGTAGGGGCGGGAGTCTGCCGGCCACAGCTGCACGATCGCCACCCACCAGCCCCCGGCCAGGATCATCGAGCCGAACGCCGCGAGCAGGTGCCCGACGCGGGTCCGCCACGGGACGGTCGCGAAGATCGCGTAGGTGAGCGACAGGGCCGGCAGCACCAGGAAGGCCTGGAGGGTCTTGGTGAGGAACGCGAGGCCGACCATCGCCCCGCCGAAGGCCAGCCAGCGCAGCGCGCGCGGCGACTCGAGGGCGCGCACCACGGCGTACGCCGCAGCCACCATCAGGAGCACGAGCAGGGCCTCGGGGTTGTTGAAGCGGAACATCAGCACCGCCACCGGGGTCGTGGCGAGGACCAGCCCGGCCAGCAGTCCGGCGCGCGGGGATCCGGTCGCCCGGCGCACGGTCGCGTGCAGGAGGGCGACCGAGCCGACCCCCATCAGCGCCTGCGGCACCAGGATGGCCCACGACGAGAGGCCGAAGATCCGCACCGAGAGCGCCATCGGCCACAGCGCGAGGGGCGGCTTGTCGACGGTGATCGACCCCGCTGCGTCCGAGGCGCCGAAGAAGAACGCCTTCCACGACTCCGACCCGGCCTGGGCGGCCGCGGAGTAGAAGGAGTTGGCATATCCCGAGGCGCCCAGCCCCCACAGGTAGAGGACGGCGGTCGCCAGGAGGAGCGCTCCGAGGGCGGCGCGGTCCTGGTCGAGCCCTGCCCACCGGGCACGCAGGCTCGGGCGCAGGTCGGTGTAGCTGAGGTCCTCAGCGAGGTCGAGGGGGCGATCGGTGGTCGTCGTCATGAGCACACGCTCACCGATGCGACTGAGGTCGTTGCCTCCGTGACCTGTCAGTCGCCTGTGAGGCTCGGCGAAGAGTCAGAGGGGGGTGGGTCAGCTCTCGCCGGCGACGACGGCGGCGAGCTGGTCGAGGCCCCAGTTGAGGTCCTCCTCGGAGATCACCAGCGGCGGGGCGAGGCGGATGGTGGAGCCGTGGGTGTCCTTGGCCAGGACGCCGCGCTGCCATCAGCGCCTCGCAGACCTGACGCCCGGTGCCGACGGCCGGGTCGATGTCGACCCCGGCCCACAGACCGCGCACCCGCACGCCGACCACGCCGTGGCCGATGAGCGCCTCGAGGCGGTCCTTGAGGATCACGCCGAGGTCAGTGGCGCGCTGCTGGAACTCGCCGGTGGCGAGCAGGTCGACGACGGCACTGCCGATGGCGCAGGCGAGCGGGTTGCCGCCGAACGTCGAGCCGTGCTGGCCGGGCTTGAAGACGCCGAGCACGTCGCTGTCGGCCACGATCGCCGAGACCGGGACGACGCCACCGCCGAGGGCCTTGCCGAGCACGTAGATGTCGGGGACGACGTCCTCGTGGTCGCAGGCGAAGGTGCGCCCGGTGCGGCCCAGGCCGGCCTGGATCTCGTCGGCGGCGAAGAGCACGTTGTTGGCGGTGCAGGCGGCGCGGATGCCGCGCAGGTAGCCCTCCGGCGGGATCACGACCCCGCCCTCACCCTGGATGGGCTCGACGAGCACACCGACGGTGTGCGGCGTGATCGCGGCCTCGAGCGCGGCGAGGTCGCCGTACGGCACGGTGACGAAGCCGGGCGCGAAAGGACCGAAGTCGTTGCGGGCGTCGGGGTCGTCGGAGAACCCGACGATGGTGGTGGTGCGGCCGTGGAAGTTGCCGCTGGCCACGATGATCTCGGCCTGGTCGGTCGGCACGCCCTTGACCTGGTAGCCCCACTTGCGCATGGCCTTGACGGCCGTCTCGACCGCCTCGGCGCCGGTGTTCATCGGCAGGACCATGTCCTTGCCGCACAGGTCGGCGAGCTTGGCGGTGAAGTCGGCGAACTGGTCGTGGACGAACGCGCGGCTGGTCAGGGTGAGCTTGTCGAGCTGCTCGTGAGCGGTGGCGATGAGCGTGGGGTGGGAGTGCCCGAAGTTGAGCGCGCTGTAGCCGGCGAGCAGGTCGAGGTAGCGCTTGTCGTCGACGTCGGTCATCCACGCGCCCTCGGCGTGCGCCACCACCACGGGGAGCGGGTGGTAGTTGTGGGCGGTGTGAGCCTCAGCCCGGCCGAGCTCGATGTCGGCCGCCGTCAGGTCGCTGGTGTTGGTGCTCGCCGTCGCAGTCACGGGTCACGCTCCTCTCGTGGGATCAAACCGGTCGTCTGGGCACACCGTAGCGAGCCGTCCCTCAGATTGTCAGACAATCTCTGGGGCAGCCAAACCGCGGACCTCGACCCGGGTGCTCCCGGGCGTGCTGACCAGACCCACTGTGCCACCGTGCGCGCTGACGATGGCGTCGACCAGGGCCAGACCGAGGCCGACCCCGCCCTCACGGTGGCGTCCGGCATCGGCGCGAGCGAAGCGTTCGAAGGCGTGCGGCACCAGGTCCGGGGGGAATCCCGGGCCGTCGTCGTGCACCGTGAAGCCGTCTCCCGCCGCGGTCACGGTCACCGTGGTGCCGGGCGGCGTGTACTTGCGGGCGTTGGTGAGCAGGTTGGTCACCACCTGGTGCAGACGGTGCTCGTCGCCCTCGACCTCGACGACCTCGTCGGGCAGCTCCAGGCGCCAGCGGTGGCTGGGGTCGACGACCCGTGCGTCGGAGACCGCCTCGAGCAGCAGCCGGGTCAGGTCCACGGGGCGACGCTCCAGCGGGCGGCCGGAGTCCAGGCGCGCCAGCAGCAGCAGGTCCTCCACGAGCGCGGTCATCCGGCGCGACTCCTCCTCCACCTTGGCCAGGGCGGTGGCGCTCGTCTCGGGGTCGTCGGGCCGACGCCGGGCCAGCTCGGTGTAGCCGGCGATCGTGGTCAGTGGCGTCCGCAGCTCGTGGGAGGCGTCGGCGACGAACTGACGCACGCGCTGCTCGCTGGTGTGGCGGGCGTCGAGGGACGTCTCGACGTGCTCGAGCAGCGTGTTGAGCGCGGCTCCGACCTGACCGACCTCGGTGTCGGGGTCGGTGAGGTGCGCAGGCACGCGTTCGGTGACCCCGATCGCGCCGGACGACAGCGGCAGGCCCGCCACGCTGTGCGCGGTCTCGGCGACCTCCCGCAGCGGCCGCAGCTGACGACGTACGACGAGGTGACCCGCCAGGGCGGCGAGCACGGCGCCGAGGAGGATCAGCACGACCTCGCCCTTCACCAGGGCCTCGACCGCGTCGGTCACGTCGTGGTCGGGAAGACCGACGACGACCCGGCGTCCGGTGCGGTCCAGCGCGGCGCTCACCCGGTAGGAGCCGAGCCCGGGCAGGTCGACGCGCTGGACGGCTCCCTCGGGGACGTCGGCGAGGACGGCCAGCGTTGCGTCGTCGAGGGCGGTGCGCGCCGTGCGGCCGCTGTCGGTGCCCGACAGGACGTCACCGAAGGCGGCGGAGTCGCTGGAGAAGAAGGCCGAGACCGTGCCGACGCCCTGACCGCGCACGTCTCCGTCGTGGTCGGGGTCGAGGTCGTCACCTCGCCGGGGCTCCAGGGGCGCGATGGGCGCGCTGCCGCTGAGGGCAGGGCCGGTGCGCGCTCGTGCCAGCGCCGCTGCCACGTCCTGGTCGAGCTGGTCGGTCAGGTAGGCGCGCATCGTCAAGGCTGTGGCGCCGCCGACCAGCAGCGAGATCGCCACGACCAGCGCCACCGCGGTGAGGACCAACCGGGCGTTGAGGGTGCGCAGACGACGCCGTACCCCTTGGCCCGCCGCTCGCATCACCGGGCCGGCTTGAGCACGTAGCCGGCGCCGCGCATGGTGTGGATCATCGGTTCGCGGCCGGCATCGATCTTCTTGCGCAGGTAGGAGATGTAGAGCTCGACGACGTTGGCCTGCCCGCCGAAGTCGTAGTTCCACACCCGGTCGAGGATCTGGGCCTTGCTGAGCACGCGCCTGGGGTTGCGCATGAGGAAGCGCAGCAGCTCGAACTCGGTCGCGGTGAGGGTGATCTCCTCGCCGGCCCGCACGACCTCGTGGCTGTCCTCGTCGAGGCTCAGGTCGCCGACGGTCAGGAGCGACGACGTCGCTGCCTGCTGGGCGCCGGAGCGGCGCATGAGCGAGCGCAGACGAGCCACCACCTCCTCGAGCGAGAACGGCTTGGTGACGTAGTCGTCGCCGCCCGCGGTCAGGCCGGCGATCCGGTCCTCGACGGCATCGCGTGCGGTCAGGAAGAGCACCGGGATGTCGGGGTCGCTGCCGCGCATCCGGCGCATCACCTCGAGACCGTCGAAGTCGGGGAGCATCATGTCGAGCACCACCGCGTCGGGGCGCTGCTCCTTGGCCACCGCGACCGCCTTGGTCCCGGTGTGGGCGGTGTCGACCAGCCAGCCCTCGTAGCGCAGCGCCATCGAGATCAGCTCGGCGATGTTGACCTCGTCGTCGACGACGAGGACCCGGACGGGCGAGCCGTCGGGACGGGTGAGCGCGGAGACATCAGGGGCGGCCATGGGACCACTGTGGCGAGAACGCCTGTGTGTTTGCTGTGAACGCGCCGCGAGGGTCGTGTGTGCCTCCCGCAGGACGTGGGTGGCGCGTAGGTCGACCACAGGTCACGCACAGGTCGCCGGTCCAGCGTGGAGAGCATGAACGACGACACCCGCGGCCTCGAGCCGCAGACCCCCGCTCCCGCGTCGGATGCGGCCGCTGAGCCGTCCACGATCCAGACGCCTGCCTCGCCGCCCCTGGGTTGGCGCGAACGAGCCCGGGGACTGCGCGGGGTCGCTGCGGTCTCGGTGGCAGCCCTCCTGCTCGGTGGCACCGGCGGGGCCGTGCTCGGAGCGGTCAGCAACGACGAGGACAGCCAGCGGGGCTTCCCCGGCGGAGGGCGCGACGGCCAGATCCAGCGAGGTCCTGGGGTCGACGGACGCCAGGGCCAGCTCCCCGGCGGCCGGCTCCCCGGCCAGCTCCCCGGAGGCCGACAGGGTGGGCCTCCGGGGTCCGCTCCGGGCGGCGGGGTTCCCCCGGCCACCGGGCCCCAGGACGACGTGGTGCCCGACGGTGGCAGCGACTCCTCGGGCGACACCTCGGGGGGCCAGACCACCTGACCGCATTTCAGGGACACCGTCGGTGGGATGGACTAGCCTCAGCGCGCTCGCTCCTCTCCTCGTCTCGGAAAGCTCTTCGTGAACCCTCGCGCGCTCGCCGCCGCTCTTCTGGCCCTCGCCGTCCTGCCTCTCATCGTCGCCACGCCGGCCTCGGCTGCGGAGGATGCGGTGCTGACCTGGCCCGCGGTCACCCGCTTCAACTACGAGACGACGCCGTACGTCATCCACGCCCAGACCCAGGACGTGACCGGCCTCGACGTGCGGGTCAACGGAGGGCAGCCCCAGCCGGTCAGCCCCGACGGTGACCTGAGGCCGCGCTTCGTCCGCAGCGGACCGCAGGTCGTGGAGGTACGACGGTGCAAGCCCACCTGCGTGCAGGTGGAGTACCGCCGGGTGGAGGCCTACGTGACGTTCGTGGGGACCAAGCGTGGCATCGACCGGTTCGGGCCGCACCGCGGGCTGGCGTTCACCTACGGCGTGGGTCCTGCCGACGTGGCCGCCACGCTCACCTGGTCGATCGTCGACCCCCGCGACGGCGACGCGGTCCTCGCGCAGGGCCAGGACGAGATCATCACGTCGCCGAAGCTCGAGTTCGGTCCGGTCACCCTCCCGGAAGGGACTCCCGACGGCGCGTACGAGCTGCGCCGACACCTGAGCGGGGCATCGGAGGAGTTCGGCACGCTCGACGCCGACCTGGCTCCGGCCAGGGTCGTCTGGGACGCGACTCCTGACCCCGGCATCCTGACGCTGTCGCAGAAGGTGCTCTACCCGGCGAAGGACGGCTACCGCGACCAGGTGCTGATCGGGGCGAAGACCGACCAGTGGCCCGAGCTGGTGGTCCTCGACGCCGACCAGGTGGTGCGGGCCCGCTACGACATCTACGACCTCAGGACCGACCAGGTCTACTGGCGCCCGCGCGGCGTCGAGCCCGGCCGCTACACCGTGCGGTTCACCACCACCGACGAGGCCGGCAACGTGGCGGTCGTGCAGGCACCCCTGCAGGTCCGCCGAGGAAAGGTGACGTGGCGCAGGTACACCACGACCGTCACCGCCAAGTCGGCCCTGGTCCGCTCGACCGTCGGATCCTGCTCCACGCTCGCCTCGCCGGCTCCGGGCCGCCCCCGCGGGTCGCTCGGCTACTACTCGCAGACCAGGTGCGAGCGAGCCGAGGACAGCATCGTCTCCACGCTCGACTCAGCGAGGGTGCCGCGCTCCTTCCTCGGCGGCTACCGCGACTTCCGGGTCTCGGTCAAGGGCGGCAAGGCGCGCGGCACGAAGGATGCCTACGCCGTCCTCTACTACTACGACGCCCGCAAGCAGACCTACGTCCAGCGCACGCAGCTACCGCCGCAGGACCGTACCCACGCCGGGCGCAGGGTGCGTCAGGCCAACGGCCTGGTCGTCGACGGCAGCGGCAAGCCGCGCGTCTACTGGAACCTCGGTCTGACCGCCGGAAGTCGCTACGACGTCACGTCGTTCACGGTGACGGTGCGCTACCAGGTCCTCGCCTGAGGAACGGCGGGCCTCAGGCCAGCAGGTCGCGCACCGCCAACGAGGCGAAGACCATCGCCGAGCCGAGCGGTGCACCCGGGCCCGGGTAGACGCCACCGAACAGCGACGCGGCGGAGTTGCCGGCGGCGTACAACCCGGGGACGGGTGCGCCGTCGGGGCGCAGCACGCGACCGACGGTGTCGGTGACCAGGCCGCCCTTGGTGCCGAGGTCGGAGAGCACGAAGCGGGCCGCGTAGTACGGCGCCTGGTCGACCGGGGTCAGGGCCTTGTTGGGGCCGGTGCCGGCGGTGAAGAAGGTGTCGTACTCGTCGGCGCCCCGGCCGAAGTCCTCATCGACGCCGGAGGCGCAGAAACCGTTGTAGCGCTCAACGGTCGCGCTCAGCGCCTCGGCCGGGAGCCCGGTCGCGGCGGCGAGGTCGGCCAGGCTGTCGGCGCGGACCCACGTGCCGGCAGCAAGGTGCTCCGCGGGATCGCCCTCGGGCATCGCGATGCCGGGCAGCCGGCCGCCCTCGCGGGAGTCGAAGACGAACCACGACGGGATCCGCTCGGCATCGTCGGCGCCTCCTGCCGCCATCGCGCGCCCGAACCGGTCGTAGGGGAGTGACTCGTTGGCGTAGCGCTGGGCTGCGGCGTCGACCATCACCCCGCTGCGGAAGCCGAGGGTGAACGACCCGCCACCGTCGGGCTGGGCCAGGCCCGGGCAGAACCAGCCGAGCGCGGAGTAGTCAGTGGCGGCGCCGAGCTCGGCAGCGGCCGCGATGGCCGATCCGGTGTTGGCGCCCCGGGGTGCCATGCTCCACGCCACGTCGCCGGGTACGCCGTGCTCGGCCCGCCGGCCCGTATCGCCCTCGAAGCCGCCGGCGGCCACGAGCACCCCGCGGCCGGCCCCGATCGAGACCTCGCCGTCGGCGGTGCGGCAACGCACCCCGCTCACCCGGCCGGTCTCGTCGGTCAGCAGGCCGGTCACCTCGTGCTCGGTGAGCACGGTGCCGCCCGCGTGCAGGAACACGGTCGTGAGGCGGGCGATGAGGGCCTGGCCGCCGCTGAGCGTGCGGCGTCCGGGCGCGCCGACGCGGTCGAGCTCGACGGGCGGTCGCACCCAGTCGGCGACCTCGACCGGCAGGGCGTCGCGCTTGACGCTGGTGGGTTGGATCGAGCGGCCCATCGGCACCCGGCCGGGGGCGTCGTAGTACTCCGGGAAGGGCAGCCACTCGAAGTCGAGATCGGGGTCCTCCTCGAGCTCGGCGACGAGGGTAGGGGCGTGGGCGAGGAAGGCCTCGACCTTGGCGTGGGTGTCGGGATCGGCGGCATCGGGGAGGATCGCGCCGAGGTAGGCGCGGGCCCCGTCGGTGGAGTCAGGCAGGCCGGCGCGCTGCTGCACCTGGCTGCCGGGGAGCCAGCAGGCGCCGCCCGAGTAGGCCGACGTACCGCCGAGCAGCGGGGTCTTCTCGACCACCGCGACGCTCAGGCCGGCCTTCGCCGCGAGGGCTGCGCCGGTCAGGGCGCCGCCGCCGGAACCGACCACGATGACGTCGTACTGCTGCTCATTGGGTTGCGGGGTCACGGGGCGATCGTCTAACTAGAACGTGTTCTAGCGCAAGGGCGCAGCGGAACTGGTTCGACACGGGCGGCAGAATGGGCGGCACCATGCCCGACCAGCTCCCCGACCCGCAGCCCGAGGCGCAACCCGAGCCGCAACCAGAGCCGGGCACGACACCCCCCTCCCTGGCGATCACCTACCCGGCCGACCTCCCGGTCAGCCAGCGCCGCGACGACATCGCAGCCGCCATCCGCGACCACCAGGTCGTGATCGTGGCCGGCGAGACCGGCTCGGGCAAGACCACCCAGCTGCCCAAGATCTGCCTCGAGCTCGGCCGCGGTCGCGGAGCGCGGGAGGGCGGCCTGATCGGGCACACCCAGCCGCGGCGGATCGCGGCGCGCTCGGTGGCCGAGCGGATCGCCGAGGAGCTCGGCACCCGCATCGGCGACCCCGACAGCATCGTGGGCTACCAGGTGCGCTTCACCGACCGCACCTCGCGCGCCGGACGGGTCAAGCTGATGACCGACGGCATCCTGCTGGCCGAGCTGCAGCGCGACCGGCAGCTGAAGAAGTACGACACGATCATCATCGACGAGGCCCACGAGCGCAGCCTCAACATCGACTTCCTCCTCGGCTACCTGCGCCGCCTGCTGCCGCGGCGTCCCGACCTCAAGGTGATCGTCACCTCCGCGACCATCGACGTCGAGCGGTTCGCCCAGCACTTCGCCGACCGCAGCGGCGCCCCGGCTCCGATCGTGGAGGTCTCCGGACGCACCTACCCGGTCGAGGTGCGCTACCGCCCGCTCGTCGAGCTGCCCGAGGACGACGAGGAGGGCGAGGTGGTCGTCCGCGACCAGACCGAGGCGATCGTCGAGGCGGTGCGTGAGCTCTCGGCCGAGGGTCCCGGCGACGTGCTGGTGTTCCTCCCCGGCGAGCGCGAGATCCGCGACACCGCCGACGCGCTCGCCCCGCTGGCCGAGGGCCACCGGGGCATCGAGATCGTGCCGCTCTACTCCCGGCTCTCGGCCGCCGAGCAGCACCGCGTCTTCACGCCCCGCTCCGGCAGCTCGTCGCGACGCGTGGTGCTGTCGACCAACGTGGCCGAGACCTCGTTGACCGTGCCGGGCATCCGCTACGTCATCGACACCGGCGTCGCGCGGATCTCGCGCTACTCCGTGCGTACGAAGGTGCAGCGACTGCCGATCGAGCCGATCAGCCAGGCCTCGGCCAACCAGCGCTCCGGCCGGTGCGGGCGGGTGGCGGCCGGCATCGCGATCCGCCTCTACTCCGAGGAGGACTTCGCCTCGCGCCCGGAGTTCACCGACCCCGAGATCCTGCGCACCAACCTCGCCTCGGTGATCCTGCAGATGGCCTCCCTGGGCCTCGGCGACGTCGCCGGCTTCCCCTTCGTCGAGCCCCCCGACAAGCGCAACGTGCAGGCCGGCGTCCAGCTCCTCGAAGAGCTCAACGCCGTCACCACCGCCCCCGACCGCGATAGTCCCTGACGTTTCGGCCCCTGATCGGCGGAAAAAAGGGCCCAAACGTCAGGGACTATCGCGACGGGGGGAGGGGCCTCGGCTCACCGAGGTCGGCCGCCGGCTGGCGCGGTTGCCGATCGACCCGCGCCTGGCGCGGATGATCCTCGAGGCCGAGCGGCTCGGCTGCGTGCGCGAGGTGATCGTGATCGCTGCTGCGCTGTCGCTGCAGGACCCGCGCGAGCGTCCGGCCGAGCAGCGGGCCCAGGCCGACCAGCAGCACGCGCGGTTCAAGGCCGACGCCTCCGACTTCCTCACCTGGCTCAACCTGTGGCGCTACCTGCGCGAGCAGCAGAAGGAGCTGAGCAGCTCGGCGTTCCGCCGGATGTGCAAGCGCGAGTACCTCAACTACCTGCGCGTGCGGGAGTGGCAGGACTTCGAGTCCCAGCTGCGCCAGGTGTGCAAGGAGATGAAGATCCAGGTCGGTCAGCCGGCCGACACCCCCGATGCCGACGGCATCCACCAGGCGCTGCTCAGCGGCCTGCTCAGCCACGTCGGGGTCCTCGAGGAGCGCGAGAAGGAGCCTCGCGGCGGCGGCCGTCGCCCGATGCGTGAGTACCTCGGCGCCCGGGGCGCCAAGTTCGCACTCTTCCCGGGCAGCGGTCTGGCCCGCCAGCAGCCGGCGTACGTCATGGCCGGCGAGCTCGTGGAGACCAGCCGGCTCTTCGCCCGCCAGAACGCCGCGATCAAGCCCGAGTGGGCCGAGCAGCTCGGCGCACACCTGGTCAAGCGCACCTACTCCGAGCCGCACTGGTCGAAGAAGCGCGCGGCCGTGCTCGCCCACGAGCGGGTCACCTTGTACGGCGTACCGCTGGTCGCCGATCGGGTCGTGAGCTTCGGCAAGGTCGACCGGGCGCTGAGCCGCGAGCTCTTCATCCGCCACGCCCTCGTCTACGGCGAGTGGTCGACCCGCCAGAAGTTCTTCACCCACAACCGCGACCTCCTCGACGAGGCCGCCGAGCTCGAGCACCGGGCACGCCGGCGCGACATCGTGGTCGACGAGCACACCCTGTTCGACTTCTACGACGAGCGCATCGGCGCCGAGGTCGTCAGCGGGGCGCACTTCGACACGTGGTGGAAGAAGGAGCGGCAGCGACACCCCGACCTGCTCACCTTCGACCTCGACATGCTCACCCACGACAGCGCCGAGCAGGTCCGCGAGACCGACTTCCCCACGGCCTGGAGCGGCAGTCGCGAGGGCCTCACCTTCCCGATCAGCTATCACTTCGAGCCCGGCTCCGCCGACGACGGACTGACCATCGACGTCCCGGTGGCCACGCTCAACCAGGTCGGCGACGACGACTTCTCCTGGAACGTGCCGGGACTGCGCGAGGAGCTGGTCACCAGCTTGATCCGCAGCCTGCCGAAGGCCCTGCGCGTCCACCTCGTGCCCGCGCCGGATCGCGCTCGCGCCTTCCTGGCCGAGACTCCCGCCGGCGCGGAGCCGCTGCTCGACGCCCTCGAGCGCTGGTGCCGCTCCACGACGGGGGTCGTCGTGCCGCGCGAGGCCTGGGACTGGTCGAAGGTCGCCGAGCACCTGCGCCCGACGTACCGCGTCATCGACGACACCGGTGCCGAGCAGGCCCGCGGCAAGGACCTCGAGGCGCTCAAGGCGCCGCTGCGGCCCCAGTTCGCCCAGGCTCTGGCCGAGGTCGCCGGCGATACCGGACTGGCCCGCACCGGTGAGACGTCCTGGGTCTTCGGCACGCTGGAGACCACCATCACCCAGCGCCGCGCCGGTCACGAGGTCACCGCCCACCCAGCCCTGGTCGACGAGGGCGCCGCACGCCGCACGGTCGGCCTCGCGGTGTTCGGCTCGGCCGAGGAGGCCGAGGCCCAGCACCGGCTCGGCGTACGCCGGCTGCTCGAGCACGCTGTGCCCGACCCCACCGCCCGAGTGCTGGCCGGCCTGGACAACGCCGCCAAGCTCGGCCTGGCCGGCTCGCCGTACCCCAGCGTGGCGGCGCTGCTCGCCGACTGCCGTCTCGCGGTGCTGCAGGACGTCGTCGACCAACGCCCGGTCGTGCGCGACGAGGAGTCCTTCACCGCGCTGGTCGCGGCGGCCGGAGCCGAGCACGAGGCAGCCGTGCGAGCCACGGTCACCGACGTGATCGCGGTGCTGGAGCGGTGGCGAGCCGCCGACAAGGCCCTGAGCGGCCGCGCCCACATGACCCAGCTGCCGGCCCTGACCGACATGCAGGCCCAGCTCGCGCGCCTGGTCGACGACGGCTTCGTCGGCCGGGCCGGAGCCAAGCAGCTGCGGCGCTATCCCACCTACCTCCGAGCCCTCGAGCAGCGACGCGCCCGCCTCGACGACGGCGGGGCGGCCATCAACCGCGACCGGGTCCAGCAGGACCAGGTCGCGAGCCTGCAGGAGGCCTACCTCCACCGCGTAGCCGCGCTGCCGGCCGGTCGGCCGCCGGACGCGCGGTTGCGCCAGGTGCGCTGGATGCTCGAGGAGTACCGGATCTCGCTGTGGGCCCAGCAGCTCGGCACCGACGGACCGGTCAGCGACCAGCGGATCCGCAAGGCGCTGGGCTAAGAACCCGCGCCGCTGCGGACCGGGTCGTAGGCTCACCAGATGCCCGATCGCCCACACCACCGACCCCTGGCTCGCTGGTCCGACTACTTCGACGAGTTCGAGGGCGGGGCCGACCCGGCGTTGGTGAGCGAGGCCGCCGACCTGGCCGCCGTCCTGCTGGTGCGTGGCGCCCGGGGGAGTGGTGATGCTGCCGTTGCCGACCGACTGCTGCACCTCGCCGACGTCGAGGGCATCGAGACGATCGCCGAGGTGTGGGCGGGCTCGCCGAGCGACTCGCTGGCCGGGTGCCTGTGGCGGCTCTACGTCCTGCGTGCCTGGGTCTACGCCGACCCCCTCCAGGTCTCGCGCGAGTACGACGCGGGCCGTTCGCGCGCCGAGGTGGCCGAGGTGGTGGCCGGGGTCGCCGACCCGCCCGGCCCGGCCGAGCTCCAGGCCATGGTCGACGAGGTCCTGCGCGGCATCGTGGTCGCCGACTTCGCCGACGTCCTCCTGCGCGCCTCCGCCTTCGCCCGGGTCGTGGCCGCTGGCCGCTCGCAGCTCCAGGAGGCCGAGCACGTCGAGGTCCGCCGGATGCTGCTCCTGGGCGAGCAGCTCGAGGTCGCCGCCCACCTCGAGCTCGACGACCGCCTCAGCTGAGTGCCGAGTCGGCGCACAAGTGCGCCGACTCGCCGTGGAATCGCTCGCGGACGGCCCTGCACGAGTGCCGAGCCAGTGGGCTCGGTCACGTGACCGGACGGGCCTCAGCGCTTCCGGCCCCGGGTCTCAGGGTCGGGGTCTAGACTCGAGATCGAGCACGCCGGACTGCGGCAGCCCCGGGTCCCACAATAAGCCGCTACGAGCGGCCACGCGCCGTGAGGCGCTCCCGGTCCGGCGTGCTCACCAGCTCCTCCTCCAGAGCAGGCGCGGCCCCGATCCGGGCGCCGGACCCGCGCGGCTGCGCACTGGATAGGGTGGCTCAGCCGACAGGGGTAGACGAAAGGGTGAAGATGAGACGATGGACCATCGCGCTTGCGAGCGCCCTGGCCCTGGCACTCACTGCCACCGCCTGCACCGACGGGTCGCCCAGCACGACCCCGTCCGCCGCCCCGACGTCGACGGCCCCGGCCACCACGGACGTGCCGCCGGCCCTGCTCACCTACGGCGTCTTCGGCGCGCCGGCCGAGATCGCTTCCTACCAGGCCGTGGTCGACGACTACAACGAGCGGGCGAGCACCGTCGAGGTCGAGCTGGTCAGCTGGCCGACCAGCGACGCGATGACGAGCGCCATCTCGAGCGGCACCGACCTGCCCGACATCTACATGGTCGAGCGCGCCGACCTCGCGGGCGTGGTCGAGGGCGGGCTCAACGTGCCCCTGTTCAACCTCCTCGAGGACCGCAACGTCAGCTACGGCGACGGGTACGCCCGCGGCTCGCTCGAGGCTTTCTCCGAGCAGGCCGACCTGCAGTGCATGCCCTACAGCGCCTCGCCGATGGTGGTCTACGTCAACACCGACCTCGTCGACTTCGCTGCGCTCCGTGACCGGGGGCTGCCGGCGCCCGATCCCGAGCTGCGCAGCTGGACGATCGATGAGTTCCGCGCCGCCGCACAGTTCGGCACCCGCAAGGGTCAGGGCACCCGCGGTGCGAGCATCACGCCGAGCCTGACCAGCATCGCTCCGTTCCTGTACTCCGGCGGCGGGCGCCTCTTCGACGACGACGACGCGCCCACCTCGCTCGACCTCGCCAGTGACGACAACCGCGCGACGTTGACGACGATCCTGGAGCTCTTCCGCAATCCCCGCATCACCCTGACCGACGCCCAGCTGGCGCGTGCGACGCCGACCCAGTGGTTCAAGCGCGGGCGGCTGGCGATGGTCGAGGGCTTCCGGTCGCTCACTCCGGAGCTGCGGGAGATCCCCGGCCTGCACTTCGACGTGATGCCGATCCCGCGCATCGGCTCCGACGCCACCGTCGGCGACATCACCGGCCTGTGCCTGGCCGCCGGCGGTCAGGTGCAGCGCGCCGCCGACTTCCTGGTCCACGCGATCTCGCCCGAGGGCCTGGCCCCGGTCGCCGAGGCCGGCTACATCGTGCCGGCCAACCTGAGCGTGGCGCGCTCGGAAGTCTTCCTCCAGCCCGACCAGCAGCCGGCCAACGCCGGGATCTTCAACTCCGGCGTCGACAACATGGTGCTCCAGCCCCTGCTGGCCGACGACGACGAGCTCGACTACGTCATCGACCCGCTGCTGCAGCGCGCCTTCACCGTGCCGGTCATCGACGACATCACCGCCCTCACCGACGAGATCGACGAGGCCTCGCGCTCGGTGCTGGACCCCGAGTTCGTCCCGACGCCGCAGGTCTCGCCCGGCAGCGGGTCGAAGCCGGGTGGACGCAGCCCCTCGGCGCGCGCCACCCCCTGACTGCCCTGTTTCGGCCCCCGCTGCGGATAGCTCGTCCTCTGGTCAACCTCCAGAGGTCCTCGCGAGGTTGACCAGAGGACGAGCTAACCCGGGGTGGGGCTTCGGAGCGGTCGGCGCGCAGCGGTCAGTCGGAGGTCTCGGCGGACTGGTCCGCCGTGGACTCTGCGTCGGGTTGTGCGTCGGGTTGTGCATCGGCCTCTGCCGCGGGTTCGGCTTCCGGCTCCGGCTCGATGTCGCCGGCGGTGATCGCATGGGCGATCAGGGAGGCCGTGAGCGCGATCTGCCAGCTCCGGGCGCCGTGGTCGAGCAGCTGGTCGACGACCTGGTCGAGCAGCTCGCCGGGGTCGCGGGTCTCCGGCGGCGTCCAGAGGATGCGACGCAGGGTGTCGGGGGTGAGGATGTTCTCGACCGGGAGGTTCTGCTCCTCGGCGAGCGCGGCCATCGCCTCGCGGGCCAGCTGGAGTCGGCGGGCAGCGACGGGGTCCTTCTCGGCCCAGGCGCGCGGCACCGGCGGGCCGTCGCCGCGCGGGGCCCGGCTGGGCAGGTCGTCCTCGTCGAGCTCGGCGGCCACCTTCAGCGCCTCGATCCAGCGGTTGGCGTAGCGCTCGGCGCCACGACCGTGGAAGCCCTTGGTGGACAGCAGGGTGTCGCGGTCGGTCGGGAGCGCGACGGCTGCCGCCACCAGTGCTGCGTCCGGCACGATCCGGCCCGGCGTCACGTCGCGCTGCATGGCGAGGTTGTCG
Source organism: uncultured Actinomycetota bacterium (assembly GCA_963760515.1). Classification (GTDB taxonomy): domain Bacteria; phylum Actinomycetota; class Actinomycetes; order Propionibacteriales; family Nocardioidaceae; genus Nocardioides. The sequence continues at coordinate 246,467 of CAVXDL010000006.1, read as the reverse complement.
CGGACCTCCCACAAGCCGCGGACCGCGGCCAGGGCTCGTCGTCCGCGCACGCGGTGCACGCCTGAGGTACGCCGCCACGCCTCCTGGCGCACGGGCAGCTCGAAGCCGCGCAGGTGCTCGAACTCCTGCCGCGCCCACTCGCGCTTGCCGGCCGCCTGCAGCTCGGCGTCGAGCCGGTCACGCAGCTCGACGAGCACCTCGACGTCGAGGGCGGCGTACTCCAGCCAGGAGGTCGGCAGCGGGCGGGTGGACCAGTCGGCGGCGGAGTGCTCCTTCTTCATCCGGAAGCCGAGCAGCGTCTCCACGAGCGTGGCCAGCCCGACCCGTGGATAGCCCAGCAGCCGCCCGGCGAGCTCGGTGTCGAACAGCTCGGTGGGGTGGAGCCCGATCTCGTTGAGGCAGGGCAGGTCCTGGGTGGCGGCGTGCAGGATCCACTCGGTGCCCTCGAGCACCTCCTGCAGCGGCGCCATCGACTCGATCGGGATGGGATCGACCAAGGCAGTGCCGCTGCCGTTGCGGCGCAGCTGGATGAGGTAGGCACGGTTGGAGTAGCGGTAGCCCGAGGCGCGCTCGGCATCGATGGCAACCGGCCCGGTGCCCTCGGCCAGGCGCGCACAGACCTCGGCCAGTCCGGCGTCGGTGTCGGTGAGCTCAGGGAGGCCGTCGGCAAGCGTCAGCAGCTCGGCCAGCGGTTCTTCGGGGGGTGTGTCACCCGCGGTCTCGGGGGCGGTGTTGTCGGCGTCGGTCGTCATCGGCTCTTGGTGCCCCGCTGACCACGTCGACTCGGCATCATCGCCACGCCGTCCGGCACGGGCTCGAGCCCGCTCGCGGTGCACAGCAGCTCACCCCAGGCCTCGATGTGCGGCGTGATGTCGACGCCGTGCTCGCCGGCGACGGGGGTCCACGAGGCCCGGATCTCGATCTGGGCGGTGCCGCTCTCCTCGGCCATGCCGCCGAAGCTCTCGGTCGCGACGCGGGTGACGGTGCCGGAGTCGGCGACGTGGGTGGCGCCGTGGGCGGCGAGGGCGTCGGTCAGCCACGTCCAGCCCACCTGGGCCAGCATCGGGTCGGCCACCAGGTCGAGCTCGATGTCGCAACGCACGTAGGCCACGCACCGGAAGGTGCCGTTCCAGGCGTCGTTGCCGTCGGGGTCGTGGAGCAGGATGATCCGCCCGGTGCCGATGTCGGTGTCGTCGACGGTGACGTCGGCCGACAGCGCCGCGGCGTACGGCGCGATGCGCTGGGGAGCCGGCATCTCCTCGATCAAGACCTCGGGCCGCAGCGCCGCGGACCGCATCGCAGCCACAGCGGCGCGGAACTCGGGAGGCATGGAACCCGGACCCGGGCTCGCCTGCTGACGCACGACCATGCCCTCACCGTAAGTCCCCGCAGCGCCTTCCGATATGCGCACACGCCGGACAGGGTGCGAGGCTTGGGGCGTGACCGTGGCACCCGAGACCCCCGACCAGCCCTCGCAGCGTCCGCTGGAGTCCTCTGCGGACCCGTTGGCGGGCAGCAACTTCCTGCGCGCCGCCCGTGGCGAGAGCGTCGACCACACCCCGGTGTGGTTCATGCGCCAGGCCGGGCGCTCGCTGCCGGAGTACCTCAAGCTGCGCGAGAACGTCGGCATGCTGGAGTCGTGCATGGACCCAGCGCTGGTCACCGAGATCACGCTCCAGCCGGTCCGGCGCTACGGCGTCGACGCGGCGATCTTCTTCTCCGACATCGTGCTCCCGCTCAAGGCCGTCGGCGTCGATCTCGACATCAAGCCCGGCGTCGGGCCGGTCATCGCCTCGCCGGTGCGCACGCTCGCCGACGTCGAGGCGATCCCCGACCTGACCCCCGAGCACGTGCCGTTCATCACCGAGGCCGTGCGCTCGCTGGTCAGCGAGCTCGGGTCCACGCCCCTCATCGGTTTCGCCGGGGCGCCGTTCACGGTGGCCTCCTACCTGGTGGAGGGGGGACCGTCCAAGGAGCACGCCAAGACCAAGGCCATGATGTTCGGAGCTCCTGAGGTCTGGGACGCCTTGATGCGCAAGATCGCCGAGATCTCCGCGACCTACCTCGAGGTGCAGGTCGCCGCCGGTGCCTCCGCCGTGCAGCTGTTCGACTCCTGGGCCGGTGCGCTGACCCCGAACGACTACCGCGACCTGGTCATGCCTCACTCGGCCCGCGTGCTGGCCCGGGCCGGTGAGCTCGGGGTGCCGCGCATCCACTTCGGGGTCGGCACCGCCAACCTGCTCGGCCTGATGGGCGAGGCCGGCGCCGACGTGGTCGGCGTCGACTGGCGCACCCCGCTCGCCAACGCGCTGCCGCTCGTCGGCGAGCGAGCGGTGCAGGGCAACCTCGACCCGACGCTCGTCTTCGCCCCGCCGGAGGTCCTCACGGCGCGCGCCGCCGAGGTCATCGAGGCCGGACGCGCCGCGCACGGCCACATCTTCAACCTCGGCCACGGCGTCATCCCCTCCACCGACCCCGACCAGCTCAAGCGGCTGACGGAGTTCGTGCAGTCCTACCCGCTCTGAGGCCTACCCGCTCTGAGGCCAACCAGCTCTGAGGCCTACGAGCTCTGCGGCGCGTCGACCAGCGGAGCAGCCGCAGCCGCGGTGTGGGGGCGACGGCGTCGCCACAGCGCTGCGGTCGGGAGGCCCAGCAGCAGGAGCAGCGCCGCGAAGGGCAGCACAGCACCGGTCGCGGTGAGCAGGCCGACCGTCATCGACACGAAGGCCCCCCAGCCGTCGGACAGTCCCGCGAGGAAGCCTCGGGCGTCGTCGTCCTCCGGCGAAGGCTCGGGGACCGGCAGCTGGATCGAGACCGTGATGGTGCTCATCGCGGTCACGTCGGCCAGGTAGGCCTGGCGCTTCTCCAGCGAGCCGAGCTCGGCCTCGCGCTGGGACAGCTCGCGCTCGATGGCGACGATGTCGCGGATGCTGGTGGCCCGGTCCAGCAGGACGCTGATCCGCTCGATGCTGCGCTTCTGCAGCCTGACCCGCACGTCGGTGTCGATGACCTGGGTGGTGACGTCCTCCACCGATCCGGTGGAGCTCACCAGGTCGCCGACGGCCTCCAGCTCCGACAGCGTCGCGTCGAACTCGGCGGCCGGCACGCGCAGCACCAGCCGCGCTCGCGCCTCGGTGCCTTCCTCGTCGGTCTCGGTGGACCGGTCGCTGACCTCGCCGCGATGGCCGTCGACGATGCTCTGGACGTCGAAACGGGCGCGTGCGACGTCGTCGGAGTGCAGCACGACGTTGCCGGTCTTGATCAGCGAGCGAGCCTCGCTCGGGGAGATCGGGTCGTCGACGTCGGCGGTGGTCTCGGTCTTGGCGGCGCTCCCGCTGTCGTTGGTGACCCCGGCGACCCCCCGCTCGCTGCTCAGGCCGTCGGCCTCGGCGGGCGCATCGACCGGGCCGCCGAACGCCGGCTCGGGGGGCATGGCCGCGTCCGACCCGCCGGCCTCGGCGTACGACGCGGAGTCCTCGCTGCCGGTCGAGCAGCCGGCGACGGCGAGAGCGACGAGCGCGGCAGCGGCGAAAGCCGCCACCATCCGGCGGGTGCGGCTGCGGGTGCGGCTGGGGGCTGCGGAGCGGCGAGGGTTCATGAGGGTGGGACGCGGTGACGTGGCGATGCGTTCCCCCGGGCCGCCCGTAGGCTGCAAGGCGTGAACCAAGCGGTCCCGCCCCGGGTGGTCGTCGTCGGCGCCGGCATCGCCGGACTCACCGCCGCCCGCGCCCTCGTCGCCGCCGGGCACGAGGTGGTCGTGCTCGAGGCGTCGCCGCACGTCGGCGGCAAGGTCCGGCGCCACGAGGTGGCCGGGGTCGGGGTCGACGTGGGCGCCGAGGCCATGCTGGCCCGTCGTCCCGAAGGCGTGGGCCTGGCCGACGAGCTCGGCCTGAGCGTCGTGCACCCCACCGCGGCGACCTCACGCATCTGGACCCGCGGCGCGCTGCGCCCGCTGCCGCGCAGCCTCATGGGCGCGCCGCTCGACCTCGACGCGCTCGAGGCCTCGGGGATCCTCTCGCCCGAGGGCCTGACCCGCGCCCGGCACCGCCGGCAGGGCAGCTGGACCGGCGATGCCTCGGTCGGCGACATCATCGCCGCCCAGTACGGCGACGAGGTGGTCGACCGGCTCGTCGAGCCCCTGCTCGGTGGCGTGTACGCCGGCGACGCGCGCGCCATCTCGGCCGCGGCGGCGATGCCGCAGCTCCTCGCGCTCGCCCGGCGCGGCGACATCCACGATCAGGCCGCGGCCCTGCCGGTGTCGACCGCCCCGGTCTTCGCGGGTTTCGTCGGCGGCATGTCGACCCTGGTCACCGCGCTCGCCGACGGCCTCGACATCCGCACGTCGACGACGGTGCGCGAGCTGCAGCGCACCGCGACCGGCTTCCGTCTCGTGACCGGACCCACGACCCATCCCGTGGTCGAGCACGCCGACCAGGTCGTGCTCGCCGTCGCCGGGGCGCCCGCCTCGCGCCTGCTGGCCGACGTGGCGCCGAGCGCTGCAGCGGAGCTGGCCTCGGTCGACTACGCCTCGATGGCCGTGGTGACGCTGGCCTTCCCGGTCGCCGACCTGCCCGCCGAGATGCACGACGCCTCGGGCTTCCTCGTGCCGCCGGTCGACGGTCGCCGCATCAAGGCCTCGACGTTCTCCTTCGCCAAGTGGGCCTGGGTGCGCGAGGCCGGGGGAGACCTGGCCCTGCTGCGCACCTCCCTGGGGCGCCTCGGCGACGAGCGCGCGCTGCAACGCACCGACGAGGAGCTCGTCGCCGACTCGTTGGCCGACCTGCACGAGGCCGTCGGTCTGAGCGCGGCCCCGGTCGACACCCACGTGCAGCGTTGGGGCGGCGGCCTGCCGCAGTACGCCGTCGGCCACCTCGACCGCGTCGCCCGGATCCGTGAGCACGTCGCCGCGGTGCCGGGGCTCGCGGTCTGCGGGGCGGCGTACGACGGGGTCGGGATCGTCGGCTGCATCGCGTCCGGACGAGCCGCGGCCGCCGCGCTGTCGGCCCAGGACGGGTCACTCCCCGGGCGCTGAGGGGCGGACGGCACAATGGAGGCATGAGCGACACCCCCTCCAACGCCGCCCGGTTGCGCGAGATCAACGACTCCATCCGCTACACGATGTGGTCGGTCTTCCGTCTTGCCGACGTGCTCGGCCCGGACGCCGACCGCGACGCCGAGGGCGCCGAGGTCGAGAAGCTGTTCGCCGAGCTCGACGAGGCCGACGTGGTGGTGCGCGGGGTCTACGACGTCAGCGGCCTGCGCGCCGACGCCGATGTGATGGTGTGGTGGCACTCGGCCTCCTCCGAGGCGCTCCAGGCCGCCTACCACCGCTTCCGGCGTACGGCGTTCGGGGCCCGGCTGGCCCCGGTGTGGTCGCAGATGGCCCTGCACCGCCCGGCGGAGTTCAACAAGAGCCACGTGCCGGCGTTCCTCGACGGCGAGGAGGCCCGCGGCCACGTGTGCGTCTACCCGTTCGTGCGCTCCTACGAGTGGTACCTCCTGCCAGACGAGGAGCGCCGCGACATGCTCAAGGAGCACGGCATGCAGGCGCGGCCCTACCCGGACGTGCGCGCCAACACCGTGGCCTCCTTCGGTCTCGGCGACTACGAGTGGATGCTGGCCTTCGAGGCCGACGAGCTCCACCGCATCGTCGACCTGATGCGCGACCTGCGCGCCTCGCGCGCCCGTCGTCACGTGCGCGAGGAGATCCCCTTCTACACCGGCTCGCTGGCCACGATCGCCGACCTCGTCGACCGCCTGCCCTAGTCCCCGAGCGCGGGTGGGAACCGCCGGATCGTCGTCGACGTCTGACGCCCATGAAGATCTCAGTGCTCGCTCCCGCGCTCCTGCTCACCGCCGCCATCTCGCTCACCGGATGCAGCGGCGACGACGGCCCCACCTCCGCCAACGACCCGGCCGCCGGTGGCGGCGCCGGCGCCAAGCCGGCTCCGCCCACAGCCGTCCCGGCGGCGCCGGGCCAGGTCCGCTCGGCCAACCTCGCCACCGTGATGGACACCGGCAGCGGCGCCGAGCTCTGCCTCGGAGCCATCGCCGAGTCCTACCCGCCGCAGTGCAGTGGTCCGGCCATCACCAACTGGGTGTGGAAGGACTACCGCGGCACGTTCGAGCAGCAGGGCTCCACCCGCTGGGCGACGTACGCCGTCACCGGCACCTGGGACGGCACAGCGTTCACGGTGACCGAGGCGATCATGGGCGCGCTCTGGGACCCGATGCGCCTGGAGCCGCCGGTGCTGGCGGAGCCGAGCGTCGACTACACCGCCGCTGAGCTCGAGGCGATCTCGGAGGGTCTCTCCGACGAGCTGCCCGGCTACCAGGGGTCCTACCCCGACCAGGACGGTCACGTGCTGGCCGACGTCACCTACGACGACGGCACGCTGCAGGCGTGGGCCGACGAGGCCTACGGCGACGACGTGGTGGTCATCAGCGGCGCCCTGGTGGACGCCGGGTGACCACTCGGCCGACGGGTCAGCCGGCGACCGGACCCGAGCCGTCGGCCGGCTCGAGGGTCAGGCTCACGCTGTTGATGCAGTAGCGATCGCCCGTGGGCGTGCCGTAGCCGTCGGGGAAGACGTGCCCGAGGTGTGAGCCACAGCCGGCACAGCGGACCTCGACGCGCTTCATGCCCATCGAGGTGTCCTCGATGTACTCGATCGTGTCGGTCACCGGCTGGTAGAACGACGGCCAGCCGCACCCGGAGTGGAACTTGGTGTCGGACTCGAACAGCGTGGCCTGGCAGGCCTTGCACTTGTAGACGCCCTTGGTCTCGGTGTCGGTCAGCTTGCCGACGCCGGCGCGCTCGGTGCCGGCCTTGCGGAGCACCTGGTACTCCTCGGGCGACAGCTCGGCGCGCCACTCCTCGTCGGTCTTCTCCACCTCGTATGCCATGCCCTTGAGCCTACGGTCCGCAGCCCAAGCCTGGGGACGACGACGCTTGCCGAAGAGTGACCACACCCTGCGACCGTAGTCACCGAGGACAAGGTCCGAGGACTGGAACAGACCCCCGAGGGTGATTGACGAATTTGAGTCAACGACTGTTCACTGAACCCATGACGGGTGCCTCCACGACGCAACGACCTCGGCTCTCCTGGGAGGGCGTCCGCAAGGCCGCCGACAAGCTCACGACGCCGCTGCTGCCCGACGACTACCTCACGTTGCTCAACCCGTTGTGGAGCTCGCGCGAGCTCCGCGGTCGCGTCGAGAAGGTGATCCCCGAGACCGAGGACGCAGCCACGCTGGTGATCCGTCCCGGCTGGGGGTGGCACTACGACCACCGCCCCGGCCAGTACGTCGGCATCGGGGTGCAGGTCGGCGGCAGGTTCCAGTGGCGCTCGTACTCGGTCAGCTCGGCCCCGAAGCGCTCCGGGCGGACACTGGCGATCACGGTGCGCGCGATGCCCGAGGGCAAGCTCTCCGAGCACCTGGTCAAGGGTCTCGCGCCGGGGACGATCGTGCGGCTCGCGACCCCGCAGGGCGACTTCGTGCTGCCGGACCCGCCTCCGCCCAAGATCTTGTTCCTCGTGGGCGGCTCGGGCATCACCCCGGTCATGTCCATGTTGCGCACGCTCGACCGGCGCGGCACCGTGGGCGACGTCGTCCTGCACTACTCCTCCACGAGCCCGGAGCGGATGATCTTCCGCGCCGAGCTCGAGGCGCTCCACGACAAGCACCCGGGCCTGACCTTCCACCAGCGTCACACCGACGCCGAGGGCATCTTCGAGCTGTCCTCGGGCAACGGTCTCGAGGCCATCTGCCCCGACTGGCGCGAGCGGGAGACCTGGGCGTGCGGGCCGGGGCCCATGCTCGACGCCGCCGAGGCCCACTGGGAGGAGGCCGGCCTGGCTGACTCGCTGCACCTGGAGCGGTTCTCCCTCGACCTCGCCGGAGACGGTGGCGAGGGCGGCACGCTGCACTTCCAGAACTCCGGCAAGGAGATCGAGGTCGACGGTGCCACGACCGTGCTCGAGGCCGGGGAGCAGGCCGGCGTCGGAATGCCCTACGGCTGCCGGGTCGGCATCTGCCACACCTGCACGGTCACCAAGATCAGCGGCACCGTGCGCGACCTGCGCAACGGTGCCGAGTTCGACCAGCCCAACGAACAGGTGCAGACGTGCGTGACCGTCCCGGTCGGCGACTGCACGCTCAACCTCTGACCCGCCCCGACCCCAGACATCCCCACCCGCACATCGAGGAGACCCATGGCCATCGCCGACGTCAAGGAGTACTGCCACCTCACACCCGAGGAGGTGGAACAGATAGGCGCCGAGCTCGACGCCATCCGCGCCGAGATCGAGGAGTCGCGCGGTGACAAGGACGCGGCCTACATCAACCGCGTCATCACCGCTCAGCGCTGGATGGCAGCGGCGGGTCGGCTCGGCATGATCCTCAGCTCACCGCTGGACAAGAAGGTGCGTGGCCCCGTGCTGGCCGCCAGCGCGCTCTCGCTGGGTCTGGCCAAGATCCTCGAGAACATGGAGATCGGCCACAACGTCATGCACGGGCAGTGGGACTGGATGAACGACCCGGAGATCCACTCCTCCACCTGGGAGTGGGACACCGGCCAGCCCGCCGAGCAGTGGAAGCACAGCCACAACTACATCCACCACCAGTTCACCAACGTCCTCGGCTATGACAACGACATCGGCTACGGCGTGCTGCGGATGGCCCGCGAGCAACGCTGGCACCCGCACAACCTGGGCCAGCCGGTCTACAACGCTCTCCTGGCCGCGCTCTTCCAGTGGGGCGTGGCGTTGCACGACCTCGACCTCGAGGCGATCCGCAAGGGCAAGAAGGACCCGAAGGAGATGAAGCGGCAGCTGCGACAGATCGCGAAGAAGGGCCGCAACCAGATCCTGAAGGACTACGTGCTGTACCCCGCGCTGTCGGGCAAGCAGTGGAAGTCGACGATGAAGGCCAATGCCGGCGCCAACCTCATGCGCAACGTGTGGTCCTACCTGATCATCTTCTGCGGCCACTTCCCCGACGGTGCACTCCACTTCACCGAGGAGGAGCTCGAGGACGAGACCCGCTCCGAGTGGTACCTGCGTCAGGTCCTCGGCACCGCCAACTTCGAGGGCGGCAAGCTGCTCCACCTCATGAGCGGCAACCTGGGCTACCAGATCGAGCACCACCTCTTCCCGGACCTGCCCAGCAACCGGTACGCCGAGATCTCGGTCCGCGTGCGAGCCCTGTGCGACAAGTACGACATCCCGTACACGACCGGACCGCTGCACCGTCAGTACGGTCAGGTGCTGCGCGTGATCACCAAGCTGTCGCTGCCCAACCGGTTCACCCACGACGACAAGCCGCCCACGGGAAAGGACGTCACCGTCGAGCACGGTCGACGCCGCGACGAGGAGCGCCAGGACCGCCGCCTCGAGCTCGGCGGCTGGTCGCGATCGGCCTCGTGAGCCTCTTCGCCTGGCGCGAGGGTGAGCTGGTCGCCCGGACCGTCACCCAGTGCGCGCTGAGCCGGGTCTGCGGTGGATGCGGGCGGTCCCTCGGGCGCCCGATCGCATTCGTCGGCTCAGCCGTGGAGGTCGACCGCAACGCGTTCCACGCACCGCCGCTGCACACCGCCTGCGCGGAGGAGGTCCGCACGGCGTTGGACCCCACCTGGCGCATCGTGCTCACCGGCGGGTACGAGTTCGTGCGGCCGCAGAGGGACGACGCGGACCGGCGCCCGACGTTCCGGCCGAACTCGCTGCTCTGACGACGCTCCTACGCCGAGACCGGGTATAGCCTCCGCGGATGGACTACTCGCTCGTCTTCGTCACGTTGTTCCTCATCGCCGCGGCGCTCTCGTTGACGTACGTCCTCGTGGGGTGGGACAAGCCGGCTGCCCACTTCGCGGCGCTGTGCCTGGCCCGTACCGGAGTGATGGCCGCCGGTGCGGTGCTGGTCGTCGTCACAGTGCCGGTGCTGTCGTCGGGCGTCGGCTTCGAGGGCTCCACGGGGGGCGCCTTCCTGGGAGCGCTGGTCGTCGTGGCCTACGCCCTGGCCTGCGAGCGGTACGTCGTGCTGCAGGAGACGCGCGCGGACGACCGGGCGACGATCAGCTGACCTCAGAAGGCCGTCGTGCAGTACGGCGCCGGGCCACCGTCGGCCAGGGCGGCGAAGCGGGTGAGTGAGTCGGGCGGGCCGCTGATCCGGCCGGCTGCTGCGAGCGTCGGCACGTCCACGCCGCCGAGGTAGAGCGAGCCGAGCGTGTCGATGTCGAGCCGCACGTCGGCAGCCTCGTCGGTGCGCGTGACCTCGGCCGAGCCGGCCCCGGCAGCGATGCGCCAGTGCCCGTCGGCATGGCCGAGCGGGTCGTCGACGCCCAGCACGACGGTGTCGTCGGCATACCAGGGTCGCGCCTCGAGGCTGGTGACGACGTCGAGCACGCGCAGCCACAGCAGGTCGCGCGACCTTGGTCGTCCGCGACGACCCGCGGATCGGTCGACCGCCCACTCCAGGGGATCGACTCAGCGGTGCGCCGCCCCAGCGCACCCGCTCGGTGAGGTCGATGTCGGCCAGGAAGCGCCACAGCGCCAGGTGGGTCGCCGGCGCCGAGGGCGACGATGTCGCTCACGGCGACCGTTGCGTCGCCCGTCCTGCTCGCCCTTGTGCTCGCCAGGTCGCGAACCCGTCCGGGCGGCCCGTCGGCGTCGAGGTGCAAGCACGATGCGCAACTTCTTGTCCGGCCCGCCCTCGTCCCAGTCGTAGCGGCCGGTCTGGATCGACTCGTAGAACGCCGGCCAGGTCAGCGCGCCGCGGGTCATCGGCGTCGCGTCGGGCCTGCAGGTCGCGCAGGACCGCCCACGCCTCGGCTCGGCTCGACCAGCTCGAGCGAGCCCGGGTCGTCGTACGGGCGCAGCGCGAAGCGCTCGGTCACGTCGACCTCGACCATCCGGTCCCGCGTGGCCGGGCCGAAGCCGAAGCGTCCGTAGATCGTCCCTCGGTGGCGGTCAGGGCCGCCAGCGGCAGCCCGCGGGCGGCGGCGTCGGCGAGGTCCTCGCTCATCAGCGCGCGCAGCAGCCCGCGGCGTCGGTGGGTGGGGCTCACCGTGACGTCGGTGATCAGGTGGATCGGCAGCATCGCGCCGCCCCCCACGTTGAGCGGACCGCCCGCCCAGCTGGCGTACGTCGCGACCGGCAAGGAACCCGACGCCACCACCGACTGCTCGGGCCAGACGCCCCGCAAGCGCATGCCGTCGGCGCGCGCGCCGTCCAACCAGACCGCGACGGCCTCGTCGCTCATCCGGCCGTCGTGGAAGCCGCGGGCGAGCGCCTCGCCCCAGCCGCGCACCAGAGGGTCCGGCGGGTGATCGGCAGGGGCTACCTCGAGGGTGCGGAAGATCAGTCCCGGGTGCTCGCTCACGCCAGAACCCTAGAGGTGCCGTGGCGAGTGCGACCACACGGTTTCGACGGGATCAGCAGTGACGGCGTCGCTCGGCGCGGCAGTCGTCGCGCGCCCGGCCCCCGACGGCGAGGTCGAAGCCGGGGCCCCCGATGAGGGTGTCCGCGCCTCGACCGCCCTGCAGGACGTCGTCGCCGCCGCCTCCGGTGGCGATCAGGCGGGTCGCGGGGCGGGGGCGGCACCCCACGGCGCGCATCAAGATGCGGTCGTCGCCCGGGCCGCCGCTCACGCGCGCTGCGCAGGAGGTGAGGACGAACGTGTTGTCGTTGGCGTCGCCGGACACCTTGGCGGCGGCTCCGCGGTAGTCGGCGAAGGAGCTAAGAGCCAGTCGCGGGTAGCTCGTCGCGGTGACAGCGCCGCCAGAGAACGTGACCTCGCGCGAGTCGAGGGCCACCTCGTCGTGGCCCGCGCCGCCGGCGACGGTGCCGCGCAGGCTGCGGGGGAGCGCGATGGAGTCGGCGCCCGCGCCGAGGTCGATGTCGACCCTGGCGGTCTCGCGGTTGCGCTTGTCGAGCAGCAGGACCTCGGGTGCGTCGGTCCCCCGGAAGGTCAGTGAGGTCCAGTACGTGCGACCGAGATCGAGCACCTCGAAGCCACGCAGGGTGCCGGTCTCCGCGCCGGTGACCACCTGCCCCGCCGGGAGGTCCACGGTCCAGTCGACGTCGGTGAACGCCCGGATCCACCAACGGTCGGAGCCGTCGCCCCCGTCGAGGTCGCCGGTCGGTCGGCCCTCCATGAAGAGCGTGCTGTCACCCGCGCCGAGCCGGATGTCGTCGTCGTTGTCGTAGCTCGCGGCGTAGGCGTCGTCCCCGCGGTACTCGCGGCCGCTGTAGACGACGTCGTTGCCGCCCGTCCCGATCACGATGTCGTGCGCCATCGGCACTGCTTCTGCCTGGTGCGTCTCGTAGTGGTCGCCGGTGTCGACGAGGGTGTCCCCGCCTGTCATGCAGACGACGTCGGCGCCGCCGCCGGCATCGACGATCCGAGAGCCGTTCGTGACGATCACGTCCGGTCCGTCGGTGCCGTAAAGGCGCTCCTGGTCGGAGGACCCGATGATGGTCGGCATGCGTCCGTCGCACGTGGGGGCGGCTGCACCCGCCGGTGCGGCCGTGACGATGGTGCCGGCGAGGAGGCCGAGCGTGATGAACGCGTGGACGAACGGAGCCATCGAGGTCCCTTCCGAGACGTGCGGGAGCCCGAGTAGAACACTAGGTTGAGCGCATGGCAAAGACCCCCGCCGCCGAGGTGCAGGCCGGCGACCGGACCGTGCGTGTCTCGAGCCCCGACCGGGTGATCTATGAGGCGACCGAACGCACGCCCGAGGTGACCAAGCTGATGGTGGCGGAGTACTTCGCCGGCGTCGACGCCGGTCTGATGCGGGCCCTGCGCGACCGACCGACCGCGTTGGAGCGGTGGACCTCGGGGGTGCGCCCGGGGATGAAGCTGGCGACCGGACCGGGGGACAAGGACGCGGATGCGTTCTACCAGAAGCGCGTGCCGAAGGGGGCTCCCGACTACCTGGAGTCGGTGCGGATCACCTTCCCCAGCGGCCGCCCGGCCGACGAGATCTGCCCGACCGAGATCGCGGTGCCGGTGTGGTGCGCCCACATGGGCACGCTGACCTTCCACCCCTGGCCGGTGCGGCGCGACGACGTCGACCACCCCGACGAGCTGCGCCTCGACCTCGACCCGCAGCCGGGCACGACGTTCACCGACGCCGTCCGCGTGGCCGGGGTCGCCGACGAGCTGCTGCGCGAGCTCGGGCTGGTGGGCTACGTGAAGACCTCGGGCAACCGGGGCGTGCACATCTACGTGCGCATCGAGCCCCACTGGGAGTTCAGCGAGGTCCGTCACGCCGCGATCGGCTTCGGTCGCGAGCTCGAGCGTCGCGACGAGCAGGTCACCACGGCATGGTGGAAGGAGGAGCGGGGCGAGCGGATCTTCATCGACTTCAACCAGAACTGCCGCGACCGCACGATCGCCTCGGCGTACTCGCTGCGTCCGCTGCCCGGCGCCCCGGTCTCGACTCCGCTGACCTGGTCGGACCTCGCCTCGGTCACCGACCCGGCAGAGTTCCACCTCTTCTCGGTGCCCGAGCGGCTCGCGGACGGCGACCCGTGGGCCGGGATCGACGACCGGGCCTACTCGCTCCAGCCGCTGCTGGACCTGTGGGAGGAGCAGGGGGCCGTGGAGCTCAACTTCCCCCCGGACCACCCCAAGATGCCCGGCGAGCCGCCGCGCGTGCAGCCGAGCAAGAAGGTCGCCGAGCACTGGGACGCCGAGGGCAACCGGGTCGAGTGAAAAAGACGGAGGCCCTGAGTCACCGTCCCCCCCGGAACAGGTGCATCAGGGCCTCACTACCGCGTGTTGCAAGCCCCCCCGGGCTGTGACACAGCGGATGTACTGCCGCCGATCGGTCAGCCCCCCGGCTGCCGATCGGTTGAGTTGTCGTCAGCACGTCGTGACCTGCTGACAACATCAACAGTAGGTCGACTTTAGCCACATTCAAGTGACTTCTGCTCTAGGCGCGAGCCCCGCTTGGGTAACAGTCTCCGCAGGGTCCGATAGCCTCTCCGGCGTGATCAGGCTCCTCATCGTGACCGGCTCCGGACGGAGCGGCACCAGCAGCGTGGCCGGCACCCTCAAACGGTTCGGATTCCACATCCCCCAGCCGGAGGTCGCCACCGACGAGCGCAACCCGTTGGGCTACTACGAGCCGCTGTGGGTGGCCGAGTTCCACAAGCACTGGCTCAACTCGATCTCGGTGCGCACGATCGACAGCCGGCCGCACGCCGGCGACGTGGCGATGGCCGACGTGACCCCCGAGCGCGAGGAGACCCTGCGCGCCTGGCTCGCCGACGAGCTCGAGCGCCACGACGACGGCGACGTGGTCGTGGTCAAGGAGACCCGTGCCTACTGGGTCTACCCGCTCTGGGAGCGGGTCGCCGCCGCGACCGGCGTCGGGCTGGCCAGCCTCACGATGCTGCGCCACCCCACCCAGGTCGTGCGGTCGCGCGACTCGGCGTACCTCACCGGACGCACCGACGAGCTCCGCAAGCAGCGCGAGACCACCAACGTGGCGGCGTGGATGAACTCGGTCTTCGTCACCGAGCGCGCCACTCGCAACAACCCGCGCACGTTCGTGCCCTACTACGACCTGATCGGCGACTGGCGGGCCGCGATGACCCGGGCCTGTGCCCAGGTGGGGGTCGACCCCGGTGACCTGAGTGCGCCCCACGCCGTCGACGAGTTCATCACCCCCTCGCTCAACCGCTCCGGCGACTCCTGGGAGGGCCTCGAGGTGCCCGCCGACCTGCAGGTCCTGGCCGAGCAGACCTGGGCCGCCGCCTTGGTGCTGGTCGAGTCGCCGTACGACGCCGACGCCATGGCCGAGCTCGACCGGCTGGCTGCTGCCTACGCCGAGCTCTACACCGCGGCTGCCGCCATCGCCTCCGACGAGGCCGCGGCGCAGGTGCTGGCGACCCGCACCGAGCTGGAGGAGCGGCTGGCGTCGAAGAACGAACGCCTGGAGAAGCTGCGCGGTGAGGTGGCGACCCAGCAGCAGCGTCTGGACAAGAAGAACGCCACGATCAAGGAGCTCCGCGCCGAGCTGGAGCAGCTGCGCAGCGGCACGAACGGAGCCGGCGCATGAGCCGCGTCGTCATCGTCGCCGGTGCCGGTCGCAGCGGCACCAGCACCATCGCCGGCTCGCTCACCATGCTCGGGCTGCACCTGCCGCAGCCGGAGGTGCCGGCCGACGAGACCAACCCGCGCGGGTTCTTCGAGTCGCAGTGGGTCGTCGACTTCCACAAGGAGATGCTCAACCGCACCCCGGTCGTGCGCACCCTCGATGCCCGCCCCGAGGCCGCCGAGCTCGCGGCCTCGCTGCCGACCGCCGCCGACGCCGAGCGCCTCGATGCCTGGTTGGGCGAGCAGCTCAGCCACGAGCAGGTGCTGGTCAAGGACCCGCGTGCCTTCTGGTTCCACGACCTCTGGCGTACGGCCACGGCGCGCCGCGGCGCCGAGCTCGGCTTCCTGACGATGCTGCGGCACCCCGTCGAGGTCACGAAGTCGCGCGACACCCACTACACCCCGACCGACCGCGGCGACAGCTTCCGCCGCCAGCGCGCCACGGCCAACATCGCCGGCTGGTGCCACGCGTGCCTGGTGACCGAGGAGGTCACCCGGCCCGACCGCCGTGTCTTCGTCCGCTACCCCGACCTCCTGACCGACTGGCGCACCGCCATCGCCCCGGTCGTCGAGCGGCTGGGTCTCGAGGTCGGCGACCTCACGCCTCCGCACCCGATCGACGACTTCATCGACTCCGGGCTGCGGCGCTCGGAGACGACCTGGGACTCCGTCGACGTGCCCGACACCCTGCGTGCGGTCGCCGAGGGCGTCTGGGAGCAGATGAACCGCCTCGTCGACGACCCCACCGACCCCTCGGTCACCGCAGCCCTGGCTGCGCTGCGCCGCGACTACGAGCGCCTCCACGACCACGCCGTCGGTGTCGCCCTCGACCACACCCAGACCCGCGAGGTCTTCGTGCGACGCAAGGCCAAGGCCAACACCCGCGCGGAGTTCGAGGAACACATCGCCGAGCTCGAGCAGCAGCTCGAGGAGGCCCACGACTCCGCCGGCGGCCGCAAGCGACTCTTCCGCCGCTGAGCAGCACCGGAGGTCGACCGGCACCGGAGGTTGAGCCGGGGAGCGAAGCGAGTCCGAGACGAAACCCCCGCAGCCCGACCGCCGACCCGTCGCCCCAGGCTGGTCGAGTAGGACGCACGAGCGCAGCGAGCGCGGCCGTATCGAGGCCCCGCCCGCAGGCCGACCGCGTCCCGCAACCCCGGTTCCCCATCCACAAGCCATTCGAACACGCTAGCGAATGTCGGCGGGCAGCAGTAGAATCAGACCATGCCCAGCACCCGCCAACCCTCCCCGGCGACCGCCGCCGTGGTCGACCTCAAGGCGGCCGCGGATGCCGCCGAGGTCGGCGCTGTTGGTCGGGGTCATCGACTGGGCGGCCGAGCACACGTTGACCGGTGCGGAGGCCGAGGGGTGCTCGTTCTGGGACACCGGCATCCCCCTGGGTGGCGTCGGCTGCCCGGTGGTGAGCGAGTTCGCGGCTGAGGAGCTCGGCATGCTGCTGGGCCGGTCGTCGGACTCGGCGTTCAACCTGATCGGCAAGACCCTCGAGGTCCGCTACCGCCTCCCCAGGCTGTGGGAGCGGGTCCTGACGTTCGAGGTGCCGGTATGGCGGGCCTTCAAGGTCGCCGAGCTGACGATGATCTTGTGCCAAGAAGGTGCCGCGTACGTCGACCGGATGCTCGCCCCGACCGCCCACGTCTGTTCGTTCGCGCAGATCGAACGCACGGTGGAGGAAGCGATCGCCCGCTTCGACCCCGCAGAGGCCGAACGGCGGCAGAAGGCGGCGCAGGAGCACCGCAAGTTCGACATCCACACCGAGCACGTGTCCCTGGAGGGGGTCGTGGAGGTCAACGGCACCCTCGACCTGGCTGATGCCCTCGACCTGGAGCAGGCCGTCCGCGCAGGTGCCGCGTTGCTTGCGTGAGTCGGGGTGTGAGGAGTCGCTGGATGTACGGCGTGCGATGGCCGTGGGTGACCTCGCCCGGGGTCAGCAGGGGCTGCCGTTGGAGCGGGCGGTCACGATCTACGCCCACCTCGACGCCGACTCGCTCAACTCAGGTGACCTGGCGGTGGTGGAGAACACCCGGTCCAACGTGCTGATCGACCAGATCCGCTCCTGGTGCGGGTCGGCGACCAAGGTGATCGTCAAGGAGGTCATCGACCTCAACGAGAACATCGTCGTGCGAGGGGTATGAGCCTTCCGAGAGGCTGCGGGAGCAGGTTGTCCTGCGGGACCCGACGTGTGTGTTCCCGTACTGCACCAGGCCTTCGCGGCGGTGCGACCTCGACCACGAGATCCCGTACGAGCAGGGCGGGGAAACGAGCTCGGACAACCTGTCGCCGTTGTGCCGGCGCCACCACCGCGCGAAGACGCACTCGGGGTGGAGCTACAGCACCCCGGCGCCGGGGGTTCATGAGTGGACGAGCCCCTCGGGCTACACCTTCACGGTCCGATCGCGTCGACGACCCTGATCGCCCCACACCCCGCCCCCGGCGGGGTCCCCGGCACGCCGACCGCCCTCCCGTAGGCCCAAGGTGGTCGAGTAGGACGCACGAGCGCCAGCGAGGGCGGCCGTATCGAGGCCCCCGCAGGCCGACCGTCCACCTCAACGCCGTCGTCACCTCACCGGGCAACGTCGGAGGCCTCGCCCAGGGGCTCGCCCGGCTCAACCTCCGACGCGCGGCGCTACTTCTCCCACGGCGCGGGGAGGGGGTAGTAGGTCTCGAGGAAGTCGGCGACCAGGGCATCGACGCGCGCGCTGTCGCGGGCGTAGTGGTGGCCGTCGCCGAGGCAGAAGCCCTCGCGCTCGCGGCGGAGCAGGTCGACCAGTCGGCGGCGCACGGTGGCCTCGGTGAGGTCGACGAAGGCGTAGTCGGTGGTGCCGACGTAGGCGGTGCCGGTGAGGAGGCCGTAGTGCTGCGCCAAGCGACGAGAGCATCGAGATGTCGGTCGCGGAGCGGAACGGCGAGTGGGTGGTCGCCTCCACGGCGGGAGCGAAGCGCTCGGCGATCTCGGTCAGCACCGAGACCCGGTGGGCGTACGGCGCGTGCAGCAGCGTGTGGACGGTGGTGGCCCCGAAGGCCTCGAGGAGCAGGGCCCGGTTGTTGTCGGCGGCCAGGGCGTAGGGCAGCTGGTCCTGACCGGGCAGTCCGATGACGCGCGAGGACGGGAAGACCGCGGTGGCGCCCGCTGCGCTGAAGAACCGCTCGGGTCGGGTCGGGCCGCCGAGGAAGAAGTCGTCGTTGAAGTAGAGGAAGTGCTCGGCGAGGCCCTCGATGCGGTGCACGGCCGCCTCGATCGCGTGGGAGTTGAACGTCGGCAGCGCCTCGGCGGGCAGCAGGTCGCGGTGGTCGACGAGGTTGATCATCGGGTCGTCGGGGTCGAGCCAGTCCGGCACCTGGCCGGCGGTCACGAGGTGGATCCGCCGCACCCACGGCGCAAACAGGTGCACGCTGCGCAGGGAGTAGCGCAGCTCGCCGCGGTCGACGTAGCGCGCCCGGCCACTGGCCGCGCGGGTGCGCATCGTCTCGTCGGTGGCTGCACCCAGGCGCTGCTCGCGAGCGGCGTCCCAGGCGTCGTCGCTGCCGTCGACCCAGGTGTAGACGACGTCGACCGGGAAGTCGCACTCGTAGACCGTCGGGAGGGTCATCAGCGGCGCGGTGGGCACCTCGACGTCGTGCACGCTGATCGTCGTGTTGGCGGCCGCCTGCGGGCACCGAGCGGGCCAGCCGGGCGCGGTCGGGGGCGTGCAGGTCGCCCTCGACGCCGCGCTCCCAGAACTCCACGGCCACGCCACAACCGCGGCCGAGCAGGGCGCCGTGCTCGCCGACCCGGGGCCAGGGCTCGAGCAGCACGCGGCCGGTGTGGGCGCGAGCGAGCGGGGCGGTCATCTCGGCAGGGGTGCCGCGACGGCTGGGCCAGCCGCGGTGGTCCGGGTCGTGGACCGACACGTACGCCGGCAGGTCAGCCCCGGCCAGGCCGGTGACGAAGGCTGAGCGCGCTTCCATCGGCAGCACGACGACGGCGTGGTCGTCGGTGTGGGGCGGGACGACGAACCACTCGTCGCTCACCCGCGCGGCCAGGGCCGTCGCCGCGCGCAGGATCTGGTGGCGGGCCTGCTCGGGGGTGACGCCGTCGCCGGCGCGGCCCTCGGGGGCGACGTCGGGGTCGATCGGGGCAGGGGCACCGGCTCGGACGACGAGCAGCGTGCGGGCGCGGCCGCCGGTGGACTCCTCACGCCGTGCCTTGGCCGCGGCGTAGATCTCCAGCCAGCGGGCGTTGATGGTGGCGCTGCTCCAGGCGCCGGCGCTGAGGCGGGCCGCGTCACCGAGGCGGCGGCGTTCGGCCGGGTCCTCGGCCAGGCGCAGCAGCGCTGCGGCCAGACCGGCCTCGGAGCCCTGGGAGACCAGCAGGCCGTCGACGTCGTGCTGGATCTGGTCGCGGGGTCCGGTGGGCATGTCGTAGGCCACGACCGGCACGCCCGCAGCCATCGACTCCTGGATGACCAGTGGGAAGCCCTCGCCGGGCTGCGAGGTGAGGGCCGAGATGCTGGCGCGCGCCCACTCGCTGGTGAGGTCGGTCGTCGGGCCGGGCAGCTCGACGCGGTCCCACAGCCCGAGGCGCTTGGTCAGCCCCATGGCGTCGAAGCGGGCCTGGCCCTCGCCGAAGATGCGCAACCGCCACTCGGGCAGCCGGTCGGCGATGCGCCCGAACGCAGCGATCAGGTGGGGCCACTGCTTCTCCGATGGCCAGGCGGCCGGCGGCGATGATGACCGGCTCGGTGAGCAGCGAGCGCGGGCGGAAGCCAGGCGCGAGCGCGTTGGGCACGACCACCACCTCGGGGGCCTGGGTGCCGAGCTCGCCGCGCAGCCAGTGCGCCATCGGCTCGGTCAGCATCGCGACGACGTCGGCGCGGCGGGCGTGGTCGAGCAGCAGCTCGCGACCTTGGGACGGGAGTGCGAGGACGCGGTGCTCCTGGTGCACGATCGCGGTCCGGGGCGGGGCGAGCTGGGTGGCGTAGGCCAGCAGTCGCCGGAGTGACGGTGACCAGGACGTCGGCGTCGAGGTGGGGCAGCGCGGCCTCGAGCGCGACGTCGGCCAGGGCGTCGACGGTGGGATCGGCGTGGCGCGGGATCAGCAGCGGCGGCTGGTCGCGCAGCGCAGCGAGGTCGGGGGGCAACCGGGCGAGGTCGACGAGGTCGCGCACCGTCACCCGGGGGTCGAGGGGGAAGTGGTGGCCGTCGCCGTCGCGGTAGACGCTGAGGATCTCCACGTCGTGGTGGTCGGCCAGGGCGTTGGCCTGGGTGACCACGGCGCCGGCGGTGCCACCGATGTCGTGCACGGTGGTGATGAGGAACGCGATCTTCACGCCGACACCGCCCGTCGGTGCACGCCGATCCGGCCGTCCTTGAGCCAGCGGAGCTCGAGGTCGGCGCCCGGCAGCGGGGGGAGCGCCACGGCGTAGTTGGGACGCGCGAGCACGTTGGCAGCCCGTACGACGGGCTCGGTGCCGATGCGCAGCGTGGCGGTGGTGCCTGGTTCCAGCCCGGGGACCTCGCCGAGCACCAGGCGGCCATCGGTGAGCGCGAGCTCGCCGAGCACGCGGTCCTTGACCACCAACGTGGCCTGGGGATGAGTGGTCGCGAGCTCGAGAAGCACACCGTCGTCGGTGGAGCCGATCACGCGAGCTGCGACGCCCGGCACCCGTCGGGAGCGCAGGACGAGGTCGCCGTCGAGCACCTCCACGGTGAGCCCGGCCGGGTCGCGGGAGACGTCGGGGGCGCTGCCGGAGAGCGAGGCGTCAGCTGCGGGACGCACCGGCACCGCCTTGCGGCCGCGGCCGCTCAGCAACCGCAGCGGTGTGTCGGCCGACAGGCCGGCCACGGCCTCGGCGAGGGGGAAGACCGTGACGAGCAGGTCGTCCTCGCGCTGGGTGGGCACCGCGACGTCGTCGCGACCTTCCGCGCGCAGGAGGAGGGGGCCGTCGCCGGTGACGGCCAGCCACAGGTGGGCGCCGTCGAGGATCCGGGCATAGCGCGCCTCGGGGCTCTCGCTGCGGGACAGGAAACCCATCAGTCGCGCTCCCAGGGCGCAGCGAGCGGGAAGTAGTCCTCGAAGAAGCGCCCGAGGACGTCGTCGAGGCGGGAGCCGCGCAGGGCGTGGTCGTGGTGGTCGGCCAGGCAGATGAAGTCCTGGTCGCGCTCCATCAGCCGCTTGAGCTGCCACTCGAGGTCGGCGTTGCTCAGGTTGACGTAGGCGAGCCCCGCCGGGCCCTCGGGCCGGACGTAGGCGGTGCCGGTGAGCAGGGCGTAGTGCTGGGCCAGCGAGCTCAGCGTGGAGACGTCGGTCTCGCTGCGGAACGGCGAGCGCGCGGTGGCGGCGAGCGGCGCCTCGAAGCGGTCGTGCAGCTCCTCCAGCACCGAGACCCGGTGGGGATAGGGCACGTGGGCCAGGTTGCTCGTGGTCACCGCACCGAAGGCGTCGTGGAGCAGGGTGCGGTTGTTCCAGGCGGCCTTGAGGAACGGCGCGGCTCCGTCGGTGTCGGTGAGCCCGATCGTCTGCTGGGAGAAGGTCACCGCGCTCAGCCCGGCCGGGCTGAAGAACGTCTCGGGTCGCACGGGGCGCCCGAGCAGGAAGTCGTCGTTGAAGTAGACGAAGTGCTCGGCGAGGCCCTCGATGCGGTGCAGCGCGGTCTCGATCGCGTGGGAGTTGAACGTCGGGAGCGCGTCGGCGGGCAGGATGTCGCGGTGGTCGACGAGGTTGATCATCGGGTGGTCGGTGTCGAGCCAGTCGGGCACCTGGCCGGCGGTGACGAGGTGGATGCGACGCACCCACGGGGCGAAGAGGTGCAGGCTGCGGAAGGCGTAGCGCAGCTCGCCGCGGTCGAGGAAGCGCGCCCGGCCGCTGGCCTCGCGGGTGCGGGCGGTGCCGGTGACCTCGGCGAGGCGACGCTCGCGGGCGTCGTCCCAGACGGGGTCGGAGCCGTCGACCCAGGTGAAGACGACATCGACGGGGAAGCGGCACTCGGTGACGGTGGGCGCGACCAGGAGCGGCAACGACGGCACGGTGAGGCCGTCGACCTCGACGTCGACGGCGGCGACGTCCCGCGGGATCCGGTCGGCGTAGGGGTTGCGACGCGGCGCGACGAGGTCGCCGTCGGGCGCGGCCTCCCAGAACTGCACCTCCACCCCGCAGCCCTGGCCGGTCAGGGTCGCTCGGCCCTCGACCCGCGGCCACGGCTCCACGTGCAGCAGGGAGGTCATGCCCCGGCGCAGGGCGGCGGCGAGGTCGGCGACGGGGCCGCGCCGCTCGTGCCAGCCGTTCTCGGCCGGGTCGCGCAGGGAGAGGTGGGCGGGGCAGTCGCCGTCGCCGAGCGCCACGAGGAACGCGTCGCGCGCGGTCATCGGGAGCACCACCGTCGGGGTGGCGTGCTCGTGGGCCGGGACCACCAGCCAGCGCTCGCCGGTGGCTGCGGTGGCGGAGCGGGCCGCGTCGGTGACCACGCGGAGCGCGTCGTGCCGGGCCTCGGCAGGGGTGAGGGTCGCGGTGAGACCGACGGTCGGGTCGGCCACGGGCCGGCGGAGCGGGGCGGTGGCCCGCGCGGCCAGGCGGCCCTGAGTGCCGCGCCGCGCGCGGGCATCGGCGAAGACCTTGACCCACCGCTCGGCGAGGGCCCCGGCGTCCCAGCCGCGGCTGGTGTGGACCGCGCCGCGACCGAGGCGGTGGCGCAGGTCGTCGTCGGTGGCCAGGCGCAGCAGCGCGGCGGCCAGGCCGGTCACCGACTGCGGACCCACGAGCAGGCCGTTGACCTCGTGCTGGATGATCTCGCGCGGGCCCGAAGGGGCATCGAAGCTGACCACGGGTACGCCGGCGGCCATCGCCTCCTGGAGCACGAGCGGGATAGCCCTCGGTGCGCGAGCTCAGCGCGACCACGGAGGCCTGTGGCCACTGGGTCGACATGTCGGTCACGACGCCGGGCAGCTCGACGCGGTCCCAGAGGTCCCACTTGCGGATCTGGCGCAGGAGCTCGAGGCGCTGCGGCCCCTCGCCGCAGATGCGCAGCCGCCAGTCGGGGATCTGGTCGGCAACCTGGCCGAAGGCGTCGACGAGCTTGCCGAACTGCTTCTCGGCCGCCAGCCGGCCCGCGGTCATGATGAGCGGCTCGCGCAGGGAGGAGCGCGCGGCGAAGCCGAGCGGCAGCGGGTTGGGCATCACGACGGTGTGGGGCGTCGACGCGCCGAGCTGCTCGTGGAGCCAGGCCTCGATGCTCGGGGTCAGCAGCGCGACGACGTCGGCGCGCGGGGCGAAGGTGAGCAGCGGCTCGAGGCCCGACGTGCGGTCGCTGGAGGAGCGGTGCTCCTGGTGCACGACCACCACGCGGTCGGGGGTGAGCTCCACGCCGCAGGCCAGCAGGCCGGGCGTCACGGTCACGAGCACGTCGACGTCGAGCGCGGGCAGTGCGGCCTCCAGGGCCACGTCGCACAGGGCAGTGAACTGCGCATCCCAGCGCGCGGGCACGAGCACGGACTCACGGGCGTGCAGGGCCGCGGCCTCGGGCGGACGCAGGTCGCCGTACGCCGGCTGGTCGGGGTCGCGGACGTCGACGAGGTGCTGGACGGTGATCCGGCGATCGATGTCGTAGTGCGGCACGTCGGCCGACCGGGTCACGCTGATCAGCCGGACGTCGTGGTCGGCCGCCAGCGCGTTGGCCTGGGTGATGGCCGAGCGGCTGGTGCCGCCCATGCCGTCGAGGTTGAAGACGAGGAACGCCAGCTTCATGACTCGACCCCCGAGGTGCCGGTGGAGCGGAGGATGCGCAACGTCAGCTCGCCGCGCTCGGACCAGCGCAGCCGCACACGCGGGTCGGGCTCGTCGCCGACGAAGACCGGCGCGAGCTGGGCGGCCTTGCGGGGGTCGGGCAGTCCGTTGGCCCGGCGGCGGACCGGGAGCCAGGCACCCGGCTCGCCGGTGACCAGGCGGACCTGTTGCGGCTCGACATCGGGCAGGGCATCGACGGTCAGCAGCACCTGCTGGTCGATGACCGGCCAGGACGCCAGCACGGTGTCGGAGTCGTCGAGGGCGGCCAGCGTCGGGCCGGCGTCGGCGAGGCTGAGCCGCACGGCATCGGGCTCGGCGGCGATCGTGCGCAGCGTGGCCGCCGGGGCGATCTCGCTGCGCTCGAGCTGGAGCATGCCGTCGGGGGTGCGGCGCAGGGCGTGGCGCACGCCGGCCACCCGACCCTCACGCAGGGCGGCCGGAGCCAGCGGTGGCGACCACACCGTCACCGGACGGCGCGAGCCGGGCCGCGCCAGCACCACGTCGTACGTCGCGGGAGCCGCAGGCGGCAGGGCGGTGAGGTCGAGCCACGCGCAGGTGTAGCCGGGCTGGTCGTCAGCCGAGTGGTCGGGCAGTGAGAGCACCTCGCCGCTCGCCGGGTCGCGCAGCGCGAGGACGCCGGGGCGTGCCTCGATCGCCACCCAGAGCAGGTCGCCGTCCAGGACGGCGGCGTACGTCGCGGCAGGGTGTCCGTCGGGTGGGCGCGGAGGAGCGGGCGCGACGTCGCCGGTGAGGCTGTCCACGCCGCCGTCGGGGGGCGCCTGGGTCGTGCTGCGTCGGCCGAACTTCACCCGGCGGAGCCTAGTGGTGCCGACCGACGACCGGGGTCACAGACCCTCGGCCTGCTCGTCGAAGTTCTGGTGCTCGAGCAGGTGGAGGACCGGCACGCCGAGCTTGCGGCGGGCGCGCGAGGTCCAGTCGACGTGGAAGAACTCCGCCACGACGTGCGGTCGGGTCAGCACGATCGCCTCGCGGCCGTCGACTGCGGCGACCTTGTCGGCCAGCTCCTGGGTGGGGGAGCCGGTGACGACCGCGCTGCTCGCCACGGTGGCGCCGGCGGCCTGGAGGGCAGCGACGGTGGCGCCGAGCTCGGACTTGCAGCGCTCGACCGATTCCTCGTGGACCTCCTCGAGGTCCTCCCCGCTCATGGTCAGCCCGGGAGAGGCCATCATCTCCCCGGCCGACAGCGATCCGAGCGACGACTCCACCCGCGCAGCGGCGTCGTCGAGGGGCAGGAGCACGTGGTAGACGACCGGGTCGTCCAGTCCTTCGTGCAGGGAGCGAACCTGCTGTGCGTCCTGAGCGGTCAGCTGCTGCTCCACGAGGAGCACCACGTCGTAGTCGGCCATGTCCCTACTCTCTCACTGCGGGAGCGGCGCCGGTGCCCAGGACGCTCGCGAGGTCGTAGCTGACCGGCTGCTCGAGCTGGTCGTAGTCGCAGGACTCCGGTTCGCGGTCGTCGCGCCAGCGCTTGAAGTGGGCCGTGTGACGAAAGCGGCTGCCCTCCATGGCGTCGTACTTGACCTCCAGGACACGCTCGGGGCGCAGCGGGGTGAAGGAGAGGTCCTTGCCCGCGCTCCACCGGCTCTGCGTGCCGGGGGCGCGGTCGGGGTTGGCGATGGCCTGGCTCTGCCAGGCGCCCCACGGGTGCTCCTCGACCGGGCACACCAACGGCTGCAGCTCGTCGATCAGCTCCGCCCGGCGGGCGGCGGTGAAGCTGGCGCTGACGCCGACGTGCTGCAGGGTGCCGTCGCGGTAGAGGCCGAGCAGGAGGCTGCCGAGCAGCGGGCGCTCGGGAGTGCTGGTCTTGTGCTCGCGGTAGCCGGCCACCACGACGTCGGCGGTGCGCTCGTGCTTGATCTTCAGCATCGTGCGCGCGTTCTCGACGTACGGCGCGCCCAGCGGCTTGGCGATCACGCCGTCGAGCCCGGCGCCCTCGAACTGGTGGAACCACTCTTCCGCGACGGCAGGGTCCTCCGTGGTCCGGGTGAGGTAGCAGGGACCGTCAGCGCCCGCGAGCGCGTCGACCAACGCGGCCCGACGCTCGACGAACGGCCGGTCGACGTACGACTCGTCGCCGAGCGCGAGCAGGTCGAAGGCGACGAAGCTGGCCGGCGTCTTCTCGGCGAGCAGGTCGATGCGCGAGGCCGCCGGGTGGATGCGCTCCTGCAGCACCTCGAACTCCAGGCGGTCGGTCCCGTTGGACTGGGGGAGCGCGACGAACACCTCGCCGTCCAGCACGCAGCGCGCGGGCAGCTGCGCGCGCATCGCGGTCACCAGCTCGGGGAAGTAGCGCCCCAGCGGCTTGGTGTTGCGGCTGGTCAGCTCGACCTCGTCGCCGTCCTTGAACACCAGGCAGCGGAAGCCGTCCCACTTGGGCTCGAAGCTCAACCCCGCGATGCCGTCGACGACCGTCCTGGCCGGGTCTGGCACGCCCTTGACGGCCTTGGCGAGCATCGGGCGCACGGGCGGCATCACGGGCAGGTCCACGCGCCCAACCTAATCGAGCGCGCGGCCACCGGACGTGGCGACGGCAGGCTCGCCGCGCTCGGCCTCCGACGATCGGTCGCCGTTGCCGAAGAAGTACTCGACGAGGAACAGCACCACGCCGATGGCGATGAGACCGGCGCACCAGATCAGCGAGGTGGGGTCGTCGAGGACCGACCAGACCAGGATGGCCACGTTGCCCAGCAGTCCCACGAAGAGCAGGGGAGTGTTGGCCCGGAAGGTGCGCTCGTCCTCGTCCTGCCCGCGGAGCTTGAGGCAGGAGACGATCACCAGGGCGTAGATGAACAGCAGGAACAGCACCGTGACCAGGGCCAGCCGCTCGACCAACGGGGTGCCCTCGACCGAGGGCGCCAGGGTGCCCACGACGAGCAGGGCCCCGACCACCGACGCGCTGAAGATGAGGCCGACCCAGGGGCTGCGTCGGGTGGAGTGGAGCTTGGCGAACATGCCGGGGACGACGTCCTCGTTGGCCATGCCGTAGAGGATCCGCGGCTGGGTCACCACCGCCACCAGGGTGGTGTTGGTGATGGCGACCATCGCGATGATCGAGAACAGCACGCTCATGAAGCCGGTGTCGATCGGCAGGATGCCGGTCTTGACCACCTCGAGGAGAGCGGCGGGGGAGTCGGCGAGCGTCTCGGTCGGCACGGTGAGGGCTGCGGCCATCGAGACCAGCACGTAGATCACGCCGGCGGTGATCATGCCGCCGATGAGCGAGCGGGGGAAGGCCCGGTGGGGGTCGATCGTCTCCTCGGCGACGTTGGCGGTGTTCTCGAAGCCGGTCATCGCGAAGAACGAGAGCGCGACGCCGGCCAGGATCGCGAGGCCGACGTTGGAGTCGCCCGGGTCGAACTCGACCAGGACGCCGAAGTCGGCGTTGCCCTGGGCGACGTACCAGAGGGCGATGACGAGCACGATGACCAGGCCGACGATCTCGACGAAGGCCATCACCATGTTGATGACGACCGACTCGGTGATGCCGATGAAGTTGACGATGCTCAGTCCGAGGATGAACAGCAGGGTGACCAGCAGCGCGGGCGGACCGTCCCACAACGTGGCGAAGTACGACGCGAAGCCGCCCGCCAGGGAACCGGCGGCGGCAAAGCTGGCCGACAGGAACGACACCGTGATGAGGAAGGTCAGCGCTCGGCTGCCGAAGGCCTTGTTGACGTAGAGCGCCGCGCCGGCCGCTTGGGGGTACTTGGTGACCAGCTCGGCGTAGGCGGTGCCGGTGATCGTGGCGATCGAGACGCCCACCGCGAACGCCACCCAGAACGCGCCACCGACCGCCGCGGCGACGAGGCCGATCAGCACGTAGATGCCGGAGCCGAGGACGTCGCCGAGGGTGTAGAAGAAGAGCTGCTTGCCGGTGATCGAGCGCCGCAGGCCGCTCTCGTCGTCATCGACACGGGTCACGCGGGTCTCAGCCATGGGGTCCTCTTTCCCGAGTAAGGAGCGCATCACACCGAACCCGAGCCGGCCGGGAAGGTAAAACACCCCCGGGGGTGACCCTGTCGTGCAGGCGGTGGTCCGTGCCGAGCAGCTTCGCGGCACCGGTAACCTGAGCCCCACATTCCCCGGTTGGTCTGCCGGCAGGGCCCGCCTGACTTTGAATCAGGACTAGCGACGATGGTTCGACTCCATCCCGGGGAGCAGAGAAGGGGCGTTCTCGGGGTCGCGACGGGAGTCGCTCACCAGGGCGACAGGAGCGGGTAGGGCTCGCGTGGCCGGCGTTCCTCGGCTGCGTCGGCGGTGAACGTCGTACGGCGTCGGGTCCGGTTGCCGAAGGCGTCGCCTCGCGTGCGAGCAGGCACGGTCACTCGAACGCCGGGCTTGGCGCGGACCGTGTAGACGCCGTGCACGGACGGTTTCACCTGCACCGTCCGGCCGGCCACGCGCACGCGCACGACGCGCCCGGTGGCGACCTGCGGACGCCAGGTCAGGTCGACGTACGGATCGACCTCGGGATAGGCGAGGGTGAAGGACGCTCGGCCTGGTCTCGCGCGCACCGGCACCACCTCGAGCGCAGCACCGCGTGCGAGCTCGAACGGCCTGGACCGCAGCCGGTACTGCTTCGCGGTCACGACGAACCGGTAGCGCCCTGGCGCGGCGTCGAGGGGGGCCTCCCAGCGTGCGGTGT
Source organism: uncultured Actinomycetota bacterium (assembly GCA_963760515.1). GTDB lineage: Bacteria > Actinomycetota > Actinomycetes > Propionibacteriales > Nocardioidaceae > Nocardioides. The sequence goes on along the minus strand of CAVXDL010000006.1, from coordinate 217,917 downwards.
AGCGGCCCTCGTTGGCCTCCTTCAGGTAGCCGGGCCCGAGCGGCACCTGCTCGTTGCCCGCGACCCGCCACTCGATGGTGGTGCCCAGGTCGTCGTGCGTGGACCGCCACCCGCGAGGAGTGCGGCGCTCGATGCTGACGAACGACCGCTCCAACGGCCGGTCCGTGCCCCGAGCGCCACCACGCCAGACGAACACCGCGTGGTCCAGTCGGCGGGTCACCGCGGCAGGTTGTGCCAGGGCACTGCCCTGCGCGGCGCCTCGCGGGTACGGCGTGTGGTCGGGCTCGAGCCCGTTCGTCGGATCGAAGTCGTACGGCGTCGGCGCCGGCCGGCCCTTGGCGAGCGAGGTCGCGAGCCGGCCGCTCTGCTCGACCAGCAGGTTGCCGCTGTAGGTGCCGAAGTTGGTCTGACCGCCCTCGTAGGCCTGCCAGGCGTACTCCTCGGGGGTGGTGAAGTAGCCCTGGTACTCGTTGGCGAGCCCGCTGATCGCGACGGTCCGCACACCCGGCGCGGGCCAATGCCGACCCGACCACGTCCTTGATCTGCTCCCCGACCTCGGCGGTCACCTCGCCGGGGTTGGAGATCACCACGCCGTCGCCGATGCGCACGAGCGCCAGCGGTGCGGCGACGGGCAGCTCCGAGCCCTGCGGCTGGAACGGGATCTTGGTGCCCTGGGGGCCAGACCGCCACCGGGAGCCGGTAGCCCTCGAAGACCGCGCCGGTGTTGTCGTGCAGCTGTCCGCGGTGCTCGTCGGACCCGGTCAGCAGGGGCAGCCCGGGGACGGCCTTGTCGTCGACGCGGCCGCCCACGGTCATCTGGCCGCAGAAGCAGAAACGCGTCCAGCGCAGGTCCAGCTCGGGCGTGGACGAGAGCCGCTCTGCCGGCCTCGTCCCAGGCGCGCAGCATGGCGGCGGCCTCGACGCGACCGACGTACTCGGCGGCCGCGGGGCCGGTGCGGTGGAGCGCCGACGAAGCGTCGCCCTCGTCGGCGTTCGAGAACGCCACCACGAGGTCCTGCCTGCGCGGGGTCGGGCTCGTACGACGCAGCTCGGCCTCGGTGGCCAGCATGGCGGCTCCGAGGTGGTCGCCGTTGTAGTTCTCCGCGAGCTTGCCCAGCGTGACGGTGCCGTGGTTGGCGAACGTCGTCCAGAGCCCGACCGGCACCAGGTCGCCGCCGATGCGCTTGTCGACACGCAGCACCTCGAGGTCGGGGTCGATCGTGCCCGCTGCCCCCTCCGGGCTCTCGGAGGCGCGGCCCTCGCCGAGGTCGCGCTGGATCCCGAAGTTGGCCAGATGAGCCTCGATCGAACGGTTCTGGGTCAGACCGACGGGGATCTCGGCGTGGCCCCAGGCGGCCGCTCCCGGGGCGAGATCGTCGTCGGCACGCGCGACGGCCTTGGCCACCTGTCGGGCGAGGAAGCCGTAGAGCTGGGGATCGGGTCGCACCGCGAACTCCGTCGGTGTCGGCACGTTGGGGAAGACGGTGTTGTGCGTCGAGTAGGGGAAGTACTGCCCCGGTGCGCTGTGGGTGTGGGTGCCGGCCACGACCATCGACTGCTCGTCGATGCCTCGTTCATCGAGCAGGGCAGCGACCTCGGTGATCAGCCCTCCGGGCACGCAGCACAGCTCGGTGACCACCAGGGCCACCTTGGTCCCGCCCCGCTCCAGCACGATGGCCCGGGCCTGCAACCGCGTGTGCTGGCCCTTCGCCCGGGCGTCGGAGCGGACGTTGCCCATCGTGAAGTAGCCGGTCGGGGGAGTGATGTCGGCGCGACCGACGCCGACCCGCAGAGCACGAACCGGGCCGGGCCTGGGCAGCCTCGGCAGCCGGGGCGAGAGCGCCGGTGGGGCCGGTGAGGGGGGCGAGAGCCACGCTCGTGGCGGCGAGCAGGGCGGACAGCAGGAGCGCCGAGATCCGGGAGGACATGCCTGGTCAACGTCATCCGGGCCGTCGCGTTATGGCGGAGCAGGCCCTCAGGACCAGCCCGGTGTGGCCGTTGCCGCGACCGCACCACAAGTCAGGCAGTAACCCCGGTCACATGCGCTCGTTGGTCCTCTCGAGCAACGAGAGGACTCTTTATGACCCTGGACAAGCAGCCCGGACCTGTCGGAGCAACGCGTCGCCGGGTGGTGACCACCGCCGGCCACCTCGCCTGGTCGACGCCGGTGATCCTGGCCGCGGCAGCCGCTCCTGCCATGGCCGCCTCGGGAGCGGCAGCGATCGCCTGCGGCCAACCGACGACCACCCGCCCCAACGACGAGATCCGGGTGAGCTGCATCATCAGCAACCTCGGCAACGTCGCCCCGGAGAGCATGTCGGTCACGGTGACGCTCACGCCTCTGGTCGGGACGCTTCAGCAGCGCACACCGGTCTCGAACGACCCCTCCTTCCTCTACGTCGGCAGGACGATCCAGCCCTCGGGTGCCCACGTGCTCACGTTCACCAAGGTCGACCCGCAGATCGCTCCCAGCACCAGCGCGACCATGCGGTTCTCCTTCTGGACCACCGCCGACGGAACGAGCACCCTGCGCAAGGGCACCATCGACGTCCTGCCCTCGGTGCCGGCTCCGGGCACGGCCGCGGGCAACGCCAACGACTATGAGTGATCAACCGTCTGCTTCGTGCGGGCTGACGCGTCGAGGCGTGATCAGGACCGCGGGTCGAGCCGCGTGGGCGGCGCCGGTCATCGTGGCCGCCTCCGCGGCGCCGGCCTTCGCGGCGTCCGGGCCGGGGGCGCCCGCGGTCGTGGTCAGCGATGTGGGGGGCGTCCGCCGAGGCACCACCAGCGACGTCATCTGCCAGATCACCTTCACCAACAGTGGCCCCGTCGATGCGACGGCCCTGAGCGCGACCGTCCGCTTCGACACGATCCTGGGCTCGCTCACCTATGGCGTCTCCGACCTCTCGCCGGGCTGGACCAGCACGCCCTACGAGGTCGTGGACATCGGCGCGTTCCGGGTGACCTTCACGCGCGCAGCCGGCTTGAAGGCTGCCGAGGTCGACACACTCTCCTTCAAGATCAGGTCGCCTGCGGGCGCTACCGGCAACATCATCGTGATGCCGCCGACCACGACCCCCACCGGAGCCAACGGCGGTTCCGCCGGGCTCTACGGCGACGCCTGACCGCGTCCCCGGACCACCCGTGCCTCGGGTGTGATCCGGCGCCGACGCCTGCAACGCCGGCGCGCGTGAAACACTGACCGACCGGTCCCCGGCGACCATCCCCACTGCACTTCGAACCAGGCCGGCGCCGTAGTGCGTCAGCCGACCGAGCATCGCCACAGGAGCACGTGTGAGCAGCAACCTGACCGTCATCGTCCTCGCCGCGGGCGGCGGCACCCGGATGAAGTCGAAGACCATGAAGGTGCTGCACCCGATCGCCGGTCGCACGCTGATCGGTCACGTGCTCACTGCCGTGCGCGAGATGGAGCCTCACCAGATCGTCGCGGTCGTGGGCCACCAGCGGGACCAGGTCGCCCCCCACATCCAGGAGCTGGCGCCCGAGTCGGTGCTGGCCGTCCAGGAGGAGCAGCAGGGCACCGGCCACGCGGTCCGCGTGGCGGTGGAGGCGCTGTCGGCCCACGGGGGCGTGCGTGAGGGCACGGTCGTGGTCGCCTACGGCGACACGCCGTTGCTCACCGGCGAGTCCCTGCGGGCTTTTGCGGCCGAGCACGAGGCGGCGCAGTGCGTCGTCAGCATCCTGAGCGGCATCGTGGCCGACCCCTTCGGCTACGGCCGGGTGGTGCGTGACGCCGACGGCGACGTGCTGGCGATCGTGGAGGAGAAGGACGCCACCCCGGCGCAGCGCGAGATCGAGGAGATCAACTCCGGCATCCTCGCCTTCGACGCCGCGTTCCTGGCCGAGGCGCTGCCGCGGCTGGGCAACGACAACGCCAACGGTGAGTACTACCTGACCGACGTGGTCCAGATGGCTCGCGACGCCGGTCTCACCGTCGGTGCCTACCCGATCGACGACGTCATGCAGACCGAGGGAGTCAACGACCGTGCGCAGCTCGCCGCGGTCGGGGCCGAGCTCAACCGGCGCATCGTGGACCGCTGGATGCGAGCGGGCGTCAGTGTCATGGATCCCGCCACGACCTGGATCGACGCCGACGCGGTGCTCGGCTCCGACGTCACCGTGCTCCCCGGCACGCAGCTGCTCGGGGCGACCGTGGTCGGTGACGACGCCGTGATCGGGCCCGACACGACGCTCAAGGACTGCGAGATCGGCGCGGGGGCCCGGGTGGTCCGCACCCACGGCGAGCTGGCCGTCGTCCGCGCCGGCGCCACGGTCGGCCCGTTCTCCTACCTGCGCCCCGGCACCGACCTCGGGGCCGACGGCAAGATCGGCGCGTTCGTCGAGACCAAGAACGCCATCATCGGCACGGGCGCCAAGGTGCCGCACCTGTCCTACGTCGGCGACGCCGAGATCGGTGAGGGCACCAACATCGGCGCCGGCACGATCTTCGCCAACTACGACGGGGTCGACAAGCACCGCACCACGATCGGCAAGCACGCCCGCACGGCCTCCAACAACACGTTCGTGGCACCCGTGGAGATCGGTGACGGGGCCGCCACGGGCGCCGGCACCGTCGTACGACGCGACGTACCGCCGGGCGCCCTCGCGGTGAGCAGCGGACCGCAGCGCACCATCATGGGGTGGGCGCTGCGTCGCCGGCCGGGCACCAAGCAGGCGGCAGCCGCCGCCGAGGCCGGATCCGGGCGCGAGCCCGAACGTGAGCCGGACGACATCTAGTCTCACGATGCTGACCCCGGGTTCGCCGCGAGGGCCCTCGGTGCGGGACACTCCTGGGACCACCCTCTCGGCGAGAATCGGCGACTATCCAGGAGCACGCGTGACCGGCATCCAGAAGACCACCGAGAAGAACCTGATGGTCTTCAGTGGCCGCGCGCACCCCGCGCTCGCCGCCGAGGTCAGCGACATCCTCGGCACCCCGCTGGTGCCGACCTCGGCCTACGAGTTCGCCAACTCCGAGATCTACGTGCGCTACGAGGAGTCGGTGCGCGGCTGCGACGCGTTCGTCATCCAGAGCCACACCGCTCCGATCAACGAGTGGATCATGGAGCACCTGATCATGGTCGACGCGCTCAAGCGGGCGTCGGCCAAGCGGATCACCGTGGTCATGCCGTTCTACGGCTACGCCCGCCAGGACAAGAAGCACCGCGGTCGTGAGCCGATCTCGGCCCGCCTCGTCGCCGACCTCTTCAAGACCGCCGGCGCCGACCGGCTGATCTGCGTCGACCTCCACGCCGACCAGATCCAGGGCTTCTTCGACGGCCCGGTCGACCACCTGATGGCGATGCCGGTCCTGGCCGACTACGTCAAGAGCAAGTACGGCGGCCAGGCGCTCGCCGTGGTCTCGCCCGATGCCGGTCGCATCAAGGTCGCCGAGCGCTGGTCGGCCCGCCTCGGCGGTGCCCCGCTGGCCTTCATCCACAAGTCGCGTCGCACCGACCGCCCCAACGAGACCGTCGCCAACCGCGTCGTCGGTGACGTCAAGGGCCGCATGTGCGTGCTCGTCGACGACATGATCGACACCGGCGGCACGATCGTGAAGGCCGCCGAGGCGATCATGGCCGACGGCGCCGCCGGCGTCGTGATCGCTGCCACCCACGCCCTGCTCTCCGACCCCGCTGTCGACCGGCTCAAGAACTCCCCGGCCGTGGAGATCGTCGTCACCGACACCCTGCCGCTCGCCCCTGACCGTGAGTTCGACAAGCTCACCGTGCTCTCCATCGCGCCCCTGGTCGCCCGCGCCATCCGCGAGGTCTTCGAGGACGGCTCGGTCACCAGCATGTTCGACGGTCACGCCTGATCGTCGAGCCCGACGAAGGAGGGCTCGGCGATCGATCGGTCGTCGAGCAAGCGGCACGGGTGAGGAACGAACCCGTGACCCGCGCGTCGAGACGCGGTGCGGACCGAGACAAGGTCGGCCCGGGGTCCGTCGAGTAGTCGGGGCGAGCGCAGCGATGCCCCGGCGTAGCGAGACGTCCCGCAGCGCGAGTGCCCTGCTTGGGCGGTCGCTCGCCTCGCCGGGTTTCGTCTCGGGCTCGCCGAGGGCTCGCCCGGCTCAACCTCCGTGGGGGCTCGCCGGGGGATCGCCCGGCTCGACCTCCGTCGAAGGACTGCCGAGTCGGCGCATAGATGCGCCGACTCGGCAGGGACCTGAGCGGGAGTCAGCGCAGGTCGTCGTAGCGGTCCTCCCAGGAGCGGCGCAGCACGGCCGGCACGTCGCCGGTCAGAGCCCGTTCGAAGTCCGCGAGCTGGTCGGTGGTCAGCGGCATCGCCGGGAACGCCCCGCCCACGATCTGGGAGAAGGCCTGCCCTCGTCGGCGGGCGAGGTCAGGTGCCTCGGCGAAGTAGCGCTCGACGTACGGCGCGACCAGGTCGGGGTGCTCGCTGGACCAGAGGCCCTCGGTGAGGGCCTGGAAGTGGCGGTTGGAGACGTCGGGCTCAGTGGCGGCCGCCCACGCATCCGCCTTGGCCGCCGCCGTGGGGCGGGCGGCGAGGGCGCGCAGCGCGCCGAGCTCGCCGTCGACCGTGCCGTCGCGGAGCCGCTCGGCCTCGATGGCGGCCGCGTCCGCCGCTCCGAGGGCGGCCAGGCGTGCCACCACCCGCCAGCGCAGGGCGGGGTGGAGGGACAGGTCGTCGATGGCGTCGTCCTCCAGCCAGCGGGTGAGCAGAGCGACGTCGTCGGTGGTCGCCGCGAGTCCCTCGGCCCACGCCAGGCGCGCCTCGTCCGTGGCCGCGTCGGCCAGCCCGGCTCGGCAGGCCTCGGCCAGGCCCGCCACGAAGCCCTCCACGCGCTCGGTGGCCACCCGCGAGGGCAGCACCTGGCCGTGGCTGCGGGCGACGACGGCGGTGACGATCGCCGGGTGCGGCTCGGCCGGCAGCTGGGCGGCGACGACGTCGAGGTACGACGCAGCATCGAGCTCGCGGGTCTGCACGGCATCGAACAGGTGGCCCCACAGCACCGCCCGGGTGAGCGGGTCGCCCAGGGTGGACAGCCCGTCGCGCACGGCCTGCTCGGAGCGGTCGTCGAGCAGGATCCGGGCGAAGGTCTCGCTCGCCACGTTGGGCAGCACGACCCGATCGGCCCAGCCGCTCAGGCTGACCGGGTCGTCGCCGAGGTCGACCTCCCGCGTCTCCACCGGGTTCAGCCCGGCGTCGTAGGCCGTGACGGTGACGCGGTGCGGCCGGGTCCCGTCTCGATGGACCACGGGAGTGCCGCTCGCATCGCGGGCGACCCGGATCGTGTCGAAGCCGGTCGTGCGCAGCCAGGCCTCGGCCCAGGCCACGACATCTCGGTCGGAGACCGAGTCGAGGGCTGCGACGAAGTCGGCCAGGGTGGCGTTGCCCAGCCGGTGGCGTGAGAGATAGGTGTTCACCCCGGCCAGGAACGTCTCGTCGCCCAACCACGTGACGAGCTGGCGCAGGCAGGCGTTGCCCTTGGCATAGCTGATCATGTCGAAGTTGCCGGAGGCAGCGTCGACGTCGGGCACGTCCTCGGCCAGCGGTGCGACCGGGTGCGTCGAGCGTCGGGCGTCGGCGAGGTAGCCGCGAGACTTGCGGGTCGACTCGAAGGTGACCAGCAGGTCGGGGTAGCCGGCCGCGGCCTCGGCCACCCGGTAGCCCATGTAGTCGGCGAAGGACTCCTGGAGCCAGGTGTCCTCCCACCACGTCATGGTCACCAGGTCGCCGAACCACATGTGGGCCATCTCGTGGGCGATCGTGGTGGCCCGGGCCGCGCGCATCCGCTCGGTGGTGCGACCGCGGGGCAGGTACTCGTCGCGGTAGGTCACGCAGCCGGGCGTCTCCAGGGCTCCCCAGTTCTGCCCCGGCACGAAGGCCTGGTCGTAGGAGTCGAACGGCATCGGCTCGTCGAAGAGCTCGGCGTAGTGGTCGAAGCAGGCGACCGTCGTACGCCGCAGCTCGTCGAGGTCGCGGTCCAGCTCGGTGGCGAGGGAGCGCCGTGCGTGCCAGCCGAACGGGATCCCGGCGTGCTCCCAGGTGTGGGAGTGCCAGGGCCCGGCAGCGACCACGAACATGGCCGGCGGGATCGGCAGGGTGGTGGTGAAGCTCCAGCGATCACCCTCGGCGGAGCTCTCGCGGGACGCCGTCCGTCCGTTGGCCAGCACGGTCCACGCAGCCGGGGCCAGCACGGTCAGGTCGTAGGTGGCCTTCAGGTCGTTCTGGTCGAAGCAGGCGAAGACCCGCTGGGCCACGTCCATGCCGACGTAGGCCGACACGTAGGTCTCCTCGTCGGCAGGGTCGCGGAACCGGTGCAGGCCGTCGCCGTCGGTGACGTAGGGGACCCGGGCGTGCACCACGACCTCGTGGGTGCCGCCGAGGCCCTCGAGCATGATCCGTGATCCGTCGTAGGCGGCGTCGACCTCGACACCGTCGAGGGTGACCGTCACGTCGGTCGCCGAGGTGAGCTCGAGGAAGGTGGACGGGGCGGTGCAGGTGAACCCGACCGTGGTGACACAGCCGTAGGTGTCCTGGAGCGGGGTGGCGGCCGCGCCGGTGAGGTCGAGGTCGAGGCGGTAGGAGACCGCGGAGATGTCGTGCGCGCGGCGTCGGGCTTCGTGGAGGGTGAGGCTCATGGCGGGCGAGCCTACGAGGCGCCGCGGATTGGCGTCGGCCCGGAGCCACGCCTAAGATCGCCAGGTTGCCTCGGCGAGGGAGTTCAGCTCCGTGATCGACAGGGCCGGCTGACCATCTCGGACGCCGCGCTGTCGCGCGGCGTTCTGCATCTCCTCCACGGGGCCCCCGAACACCCACCAGAGGAGAGCACCATGAGCAACGTCAAGATCACGGCCGAGACCCGCACCGAGTTCGGCAAGGGCGCCGCCCGCCGCATCCGTCGCGCCGACAAGGTGCCCGCGGTCATCTACGGCCACGGTGACGCCCCGATCCACGTCACCCTGCCGGGCCACGCCACGATGATGGCGCTCAAGAACGGTGGTGCGAACGCGCTGCTCGAGCTCGACATCGAGGGTGCCTCGCACCTCGCCCTGACCAAGCAGGTCCAGATCGACCCGATCCGCCGCACGCTCGAGCACGTCGACTTCGTCACCGTCATCAAGGGCGAGAAGGTCACCGTCGAGGTGCCCGTGCACCTCGAGGGCGAGGCCGCCAAGGAGACGATGGTCTACACCGACACGACCACGATCCAGCTCGAGGCCGAGGCGACCCACATCCCCGAGTACATCTCGGTCTCGATCGAGGGCCTGACCGCCGGCACCCAGATCCTGGCCTCCGACCTCACGCTGCCGAAGGGCTCCGAGCTGCTGCTCGACCCCGACACCCTGATCGTCAACATCACCGAGCAGCAGAGCCAGGAGTCCCTGGAGGCCGAGCTCGAGTCCGCCGAGGCCGAGGCCGGCATCGAGCGCGAGGAAGGCGACGAGGACGACGCTGCTGCCGAGGGCGACGCTGCCGAGACCGCCACCGAGGAGTGACGGGTCCGCATGATTCACGCACGACTCAGGTGGTACCTGGGTCGGCTGGTCTCACCTGCGCGACCCCTCGAGGCTGAGGACGCCGCCATGAGCACCCCGGACACCGCCGCCTCCCCGTCGAGCACGACCTCGACGGGGAGCGCGGACGTCTGGCTCGTCGTCGGCCTGGGCAACCCCGGGCCGGCGTACGCCGGACACCGCCACAACATCGGCTACCTGGTCTGCGACGAGCTCGCCTCGCGGATGGGGTCGCCGTTCCGCGCCCACAAGTCGGGGCGCGCCGACGTCGTCGAGGGTCGCCTCGCTCCGCCCGGTGCTCCGGCACCTCGGGTGGTGCTGGTCCGTCCGCGCTCGTTCATGAACGAGATCGGCGGTCCGGTCAAGGCCCTGGCCAGCTTCTACAAGGTCGCCCCGGACCGGATCATCGTGATCCACGACGAGCTCGACATCGCCTTCGGCACCCTGCGCATCAAGCTGGGCGGGGGAGACAACGGGCACAACGGGCTCAAGTCGTTGCGCTCGTCGTTCGGCACCGGCGACTTCTACCGCGTGCGAGCCGGCATCGGACGTCCGCCCGGCCGCCAGGACGTCGCCGACTTCGTGCTCTCCAACTACGGCACCGTGGAGCGCAAGGAGCTGCCGTTCCAGGTCGACGCCGCAGCCGATGCCGTCGAGAGCCTGGTCGAGCACGGCCTCGAGCGCACCCAGGGCCGCTTCAACTCCTGAGGGGCCAGGCCGACGCCCGACCTCATGCTTCTTGAGGATTCCTTGCGGTGAGGTAGTCACTTCTCAGGGGGATGGCCACCGCTCGCCCGACCTACCGTGGAGCATCCTCTCCAGGTCAGGGCCGGTCATCGGATCCGGACCTCATGGAGTACCAGAGCTGAGCCGCAGGGGGCTGCTTCACATGCGACAAGCGTTCCACGACGACCCGACGGTGGTGCACGGCGCGGACCACCCCCTGTCGCACGCCGCTGATCGCGACCACCCCGTCCGGATCGCTTCGGTGTCGCCGGGTCGCGCCGACCGTTCCGAGGTGGGCGCCGCGCCGTCGCCCGCTGCGGGCCGCCCGGGTCGTGGCGTGGAGATGCTGAAGTCGCTCATCGACAAGGTCCTCGGCTGCGTGCTCCTGCTGCTGGTCCTGCCCGTCCTGGCGGCGCTCGCGCTCGCCGTGCGCTGGGACTCGCGTGGTCCGGCGTTCTTCGCCCAGACCCGCGTGGGACACCAGGGGCGACCGTTCACGCTCTACAAGCTGCGCACCATGACCGCCGACGCCGAGGACGTCAAGGTGCTGCTGCGCGACCAGGACGAAGGCAACGGCGTCCTGTTCAAGATCAAGGACGACCCCCGCGTGACCAGGATCGGCCGGCTGCTGCGTGCCACGTCGCTCGACGAGCTGCCCCAGCTGTGGAACGTCGTGCGCGGCGACATGTCGCTGGTCGGCCCGCGTCCCGCCCTCGCCGAGGAGGTCGCCGCCTACACCGAGGTCGAGCGGCGTCGGCTCGCGGTCAAGCCGGGTCTCACCGGTCCCTGGCAGGTGAGCGGGCGCTCCACGTTGAGCCGTGAGCACTCGATGCGCCTCGACGTCGGGTACGCCGAGGGCTGGACCCTCGCCGGCGACCTGCGCATCCTCTTCCGCACGATCGGCGCGGTCCTGACCCGCCGAGGGGCCTATTGATGCGTCGACCCCGCCCGGTCGGCACACCTCCTCGCACCCCAGCAGTCCTGAGCGTCCTGGCGGTGCTGCTCGTGCTGCCCGCGCTCGCGTGCTCTCCGGACGCCGATTCCGGTAGCGACGACGAGGCGAGCGGGAGCACGGCTGCGTCTCCCACCCCCACCGCGGGCGCCGCTGCTCCCGGCGAGGAGACTCCGGGCATGAGCGCCCTGTCCCCGACGCCGGCGCCGCCGGAGACCTCGTCTGCGGAGCCCCCGGTGTTCGAGGGTCCCCGTGACCCCCTGCTGTGGCCCTACCCGGCGAGCTCGATCTGGAACCACCCGCGCGGCGATGCCGCCCGGCTGGTGCCGTTCCCCCTCACGACCACGCAGCGCACCCTGGCTCCCGAGGAGGACGTCCTCATCCTGGCGCCCGATGCGCCGCCTCGCGACGTGCACCTCACCACCGCCGGCTGGGACCCGAAGCAGACCCGGTGCGGGTCGGCGACGGAGGGGGTGCTGGTGCCCGGTCTGCCGATCCCCGAGGGCTGGACCACCGATCCGGGGTACTTCGGCACCACGCCCAACCAGTCAGCCGCGATCCTGCTCGCCGACGACACCCTCGTCGAGCTGCAGCCCTTCCACATCTGTCCCGACGGCACGCCCGTGGCGCAGTACGCCTCCTCGGCCTGGCGGGGGAGCTCGATCCTCACCGGCGGGATCCCGGGGGCCATCGGCGGTGGCTCTCACGGCGGCTCGGGTCTCACCGCGTTCGGGGGCACGATCCGCCTCGGCGAATGGGTCCCCGGCGGTCGCATCCGGCACGCTCTGAAGGTGACCCTCGACGGCTCCCTGTTGTCCAACACCGACGGCGGCTACCGCTGGCCCGCCGACCGTGCCGACGCCGGCTACTTCGACGGCTACCGCGGCGAGCTGCCGGAGGCTCGGATGGGCGCGCTCCTCACGCTCGCTCCCGACTTCCCGGTCGACGCGCTGGCCACCGAGGCAGCCCGCATCCTGGCCCGGGCGCTGGTCGAGTACGGCGCCTACGTCGTCGACGGTGCCGGGCGCTCCACCGTGGGCATCGCGGTCGAGTGGGGACCGCAGGGCCGGGTGCTGACCGAGTTCAGCGAGGAGTGGGGCTACTCCTTCACCGGCCGCGTGGACCACGCCGAAGGGGAGCACCGTGACTTCCTGTCCGACGTCGTGCAGATCGAGGCAGCCCTTCAGGTCGTCGACGACAACGGCCCCGAGACCATCGGCGGAGCCGGCGACCCGCTGGCGCCGTTCGCCCCCCCGATCGAGACGGCGCGGTGAAGTCTGAGATGAAGATCCTGCACGTCAACAAGTTCCTCTACCGCCGCGGTGGGGCCGAGTCCTACATGCTCGACCTCGCGCAGGAACAGCGGGCCCAGGGTCACCAGGTCACGTTCTTCGCGATGGCGCACCCCGACAACGAGCCCGACCCGAACGACGACCTGTTCCCGGCGCGCATGGAGCTGAACCCGCCGCCGCCCGGTCTGGGAGCACGGCTGCGGACGGCCGGTCAGGTGCTCTACCGTCGCGACGCTCGCCTCGGCATCGATGCAGTGCTCGAGCGCGACCGCCCCGACGTCGTGCACCTGCACAACATCTACCACCAGCTGTCCCCGTCGATCCTGCGCCCGATCGCCCGTCGCGGCGTCCCGGCGGTGATGACGCTGCACGACTACAAGCTGGCGTGCCCGACCTATCAGTTCCTCGACGCCGAGGGTCAGATCTGCGAGGCCTGCCTGCCGGGCAAGTTCCGCAACGCCACCCTCAAGCGCTGCAACGGCGGGTCGCTGGCCGGCAGCGCCTTGGCCACCCTCGAGCTCAACGTGCACCGCGCCACCCACGCCTACGACGCGGTCGACGCGCTCATCTGCCCCAGCGAGTTCCTGCGCGACAAGATGGTGCAGGGGCGGGTCTATCCCGACCGCCTCGTCCACCTGCCGAACTTCTGCGACGTCTCCCGGGTGGCGCCGGCCACCGCACCCGGAACCGGGGTCCTCTACGCCGGTCGGCTCTCGGCCGAGAAGGGCGTCGACGTGCTGATCGACGCGGCCGAGCGCCTGCCCCGGGACGTGGCGGTCACCATCGCGGGCGACGGGCCGGAGCGTGCGGCCCTCGAGGCGCGCGCCGCACGGCTCGGGCTCGGTGAGCAGGTGCGGTTCCTCGGACGGGTCCCGGGGGCGCAGGTGCACGACCTGATGCGCGCCGCCGCCGTGGTGACGGTGCCCTCACGGTGGTACGAGAACCAGCCGATGACCATCCTGGAGGCGTTCGGCTGCGGGCGGCCGGTCGTCGGCACCCGGCTGGGCGGCCTTCCGGAGCTGATCCACGAGGGCGTCACGGGGCGGTTGGTGCCGCACGACGACGCGGACGCGCTGGCCCGTGCGCTGAGCGACCTGGTCGCTGATCCCGTGGCCGCGCACGAGCTCGGACGACAGGCTCGGGCCGCGACCGACGACTTCTCCATCGAGACGCACGTTGCGCTCGCTGGAGGGCGTCTACGAGCGAGCCGCGGAGCACCAGAGGCGGAGGTCCCGTGCCTGATGTGCGGCACGTCACGGCTGGTCAAGGCACTTCATGCTCCTTGAGGAAACCTTGCGTTTGTGTGGTCACTTCGCATAGTGCGAGCCGCGGGAAGCGGTGACTACGGTGGAAACATCCTCACGGAGAGACTCGGCTCGACGGGGGGAATGTCATGGGGATTGTGCGAGCCGAACAGCTGGGGGGCTGATGAACAGGCAACGAGCGTTCGACGACGCAGAGGCGGAGACCCGTCAGGTCACCGCCGGCGCCGCCACGCTCGGTCTGCAGCACCCCGCCGTCGCACCGAGGACCGAACCAAGGAGGGACGTCCGATGAGTCTCAAGATCGCGATGCTAGGAACCCGAGGCCTGCCGGCCACGTTCGGCGGCGTGGAGCACCACGTCGAGCAGATCGGCGAGCTCCTGGTGGAGCGCGGCCACGAGGTCACCGTCTACTCCGAGAGCCACTACACCGACACTCCGGTGACCGAGCACCGCGGCATGCGGGTCGTCACCCTTCCCTCCGTCCCGGTGCGCGGCTTCGAGGCGCTCGCCCACTCGGCGATGGCCACCGCCCACGGCCTGATGAGCGGACACGACGTCTTCCACTACCACGCCGTCGGCCCGGGGCTGCTGTCCCCGCTGGCCCGGTTCGGTTCGCGCAGCGCCATCGTGCAGACCGTGCACGGACTCGACGCCGACCGCGCCAAGTGGGGCGGCGGCGCCCGCCGCGTGCTCAACCTCGCGACCTGGCTGAGCGCCAAGGTGCCCGACGCGACCGTGACGGTCTCGCGAGCCCTGGCCGACCACTATGCGTCTCGCTACGAGCGTGCGTGCAGCTACGTCCCCAACGGCGTGAGCATCAAGCCGAGCCGCAAGGTCGACCTGATCCGCCAGCGCTACGGACTCGAGGGCGACGACTACTTCCTGTTCGTCGGCCGCCTGGTCCCCGAGAAGCGCCCCGACCTGCTGCTGAAGGCCTTCGCGAAGGTCTCCACCGACAAGAAGCTCGTCCTGGTCGGCGGCTCCAGCCACACCGACGACTACGTCGCCGAGCTGCGCCGGCTCGCCGCCCAGGACCCGCGCGTCATCATGCCCGGCTACCTCTACGGCGCCGAGCTCGACGAGCTGTTCACCAACGCCACCGCCTTCGTGCAGCCCTCCACGCTCGAAGGGCTTCCGCTCACGCTGCTCGAGGCCGTGGGCAGCGGTCTGCCGGTCATCGTCAGCGACATCGAGCCCCACGTCGAGATCGTCACCGAGGACCGACCCGGCGCCCGGGTGTTCGGCGACGGCGACATCGACGGGCTCATCAGCGCCCTGCGCCGCGTCGACGTCTCGGCCGACCGAGAGCGGGCGGCTGCGCGCAACCTGCGCTCGGCGGTCATCTCCAACTACGACTGGTCCTCGTGCGTCGACTCCCTCGAGGTCGTCTACGACCAGGCGGTCAACCGCGTGGGCGGGCCCCGCCGACGCGCTGCCCGTCCCCAGCGTCAAGCAGCGCTGCGTCCCGCGGCGCTGCGGCCCGGCCAGCTCGAGGTGGCCCTCACCTCGTCTGCGGCCTCCCCGCAGGCCTGTACTCCATTTACTTCTCCACGTACGCTCGCAGAGTCCGCGATGCGTGAAAGGGTCCTCCAAGCATGAGCAACAACTCCCGAGTGCGCACTCCGCGCCGGGCACTCGGGATACTCCTGGTGTTGGTCTTCGGACTGACGGCACTCTCCGTGACCCCCGCCCAAGCCGATCAGTCTCTCGTCGTCAGCCCGCACCCCGACCAGACCCACCCGCGGGTGATGAACGGTCGCGTCTATGCGATCGCCACCTCCGGAGACCTCGTCGCCGTCGGCGGCACGTTCACCCAGGTGCGCAACGGTGCCGGCGGGGCTCCCGACCAGCCCCGCCAGTGGATCTTCATGTACAACTGGCGCACCGGCAAGATCGTCGAGACCTTCAACCCGGTCCTGACCGGTCCCGCGCCCAACACCTCGGGCCTGATCGGGGACCGTCCCGGCGTCGAGACGATCGAGTTCGCCCCCGACGGGCAGTCGCTCTACGTCGGCGGCTGGTTCACCAGCGTCAACGGGGTCAACACCAACCGCATCACGCGGCTCAACCTCGACGGCACCACGCGCACCACGTTCAAGGCGGGCGTCAACCAACCGGTCGCCGACATGGCCCTGGTCGGCAACCGCTTGATCGTCGGCGGCGACTTCTCGGTCGCCAACCGGCAGCCGGTCAGCCGTCTGGTCTCCCTCGACCCGGCCACGGGCGACACCCAGACCGACTTCAACCTGCCGGCCCTGGACTCGCGCGACCAGTACGCGCCCTACATCCAGGAGATGGACGCCTCCCCGGACGGCCGGTGGCTGGCGCTGGCAGGCAACTTCCAGACCATCGGCACCGTCGCCCGCAACCAGGTGGCGCTCATCGACCTCCAGGGCACCCCCAAGGTCGCCAACTGGTCGACCGACGGCTACTCGAACGACTGCAACCCCAGCTACGACGACTCCTGGGTGCGCGGCGTCGACATCTCCCCGGACAGCTCCTACGTGGTCTTCAGCGGCACCGGCGCCTATCGCGGAGCCGACTCCCTGTGTGACACGGTGGCGCGCTTCGAGCTGCCGCCCACGAGCTCGGGAGACCACCTCCAGCCCACGTGGCGCAACCTGAGCGGTGGCGACACCCTCTGGGCCACGCACATCACCAGCGCGGCCGTCTACGTCGGCGGGCACATGCGGTGGATGAACAACCCCCACCCGTCGCCGAGCGGCGACGACGACGGCCCCGGCTCGGTCCGCCGCGACGGCATCGTCGCCCTGGACCCGCGCACGGGGGTCCCGCTCTCGTGGAACCCCGGTCGTGACCGCGGCCGTGGCGCCGAGGCCATCGCGAGCAACAACGACTTCTTGTTCATCGGTAGCGACACCGACCTGTTCAACGGTGAGATCCGTCAGCGCCTGGCCGACCTCCCGGTGCTCGGCGGCAGCACCAACCCGCAGCCGAGCGCTGTCTCGCTGCCGGTCACCCTCAACTTCGCCGTAGGCGGGGAGCTGCGCACGGCCGCCTTCGACGGCCAGAGCGTGGGCGCCGTCTCGACGAGGTCGGCAAGCGGCTGGACGGAGTTGCGTGATGGCTTCGTGCAGGCAGGGCAAGCTGCACTACTTCGGCGCCAACCAGGCCTTCTACTCGCGACCGTTCTCGGCCGCTGCCATCGGCAGCGAGACCAACCTGTCGACGACCGTCGGCTACGTCGACACCAACTACAACCTGACCCCCAACGACCAGCCCTACGGCGTGGCCGAGACGACGGTCGCCGCGCTGCACCAGGCGAGCGGCCAGATCTACTACGTCAAGTCCGGCGACTCCAAGCTCTACCACCGCGGCTACTCCCTCGAGAGCGGGATCATCGACGCCGGGGAGTTCCTGGCGTCCAGCCGGCCCTTCGGCGGAGCCCGCGCGCTCGAGTTCGTCGGCGACTGGCTCTACGCAGCCTGGAACAACGGGGCGCTCTACCGCTTCTACGCTCCCGGCGGCGCAGTCGACTACGACAGCCGCGAGGCCGTCGATGCCGGAGGCTCGATCGACTGGAGCCAGGTGCACGGTCTGTTCGCCACTCCCGGTAGTGGCTCCGCGGTCGTGCCGCCGGCGCCCACGAGCTCCTGCACCGACGCCGGCGCGCCCTGGCGCGCGCAGTACTGGCCCAACATGTACCTCGACGGTGCCGCCGACGTGACCCGCTGCGAGGCCGACGTCAACTACGACTTCGGTAGGGGCGCCCCCGAGGGGACCGGCCTGCCGGTCAACAACTTCTCCGCCCGTTGGACCCGTTCGCTGGACCTCACCGCTCCGGGCTCGATCCAGGTGTCGGCCGCCGCCGACAACGGTGTGCGCGTCTACGTCGACGGCGTGCGGATCATCGACGAGTGGAAGTTCGACGGCGAGTCGTCGACGACCGCCACCAGCCCCGCGCTGCCGGCCGGCACCCACGAGGTGCGGGTCGAGTTCCTCGAGAACGGCGACCGGGCCCACATCAACGTGGCCACCTCGATCGTGGCTCCGGCCCCGGCGCCTGTCGAGCCCGACAACGTGCCCGGCGACACCGACGTGACGACTCCCGGCAACGGAGAGGTGGTGGAGGCCAGCCCCGTGCGGGTCACCGGCACCGCCTCGGACAACCGCGGCGTCGCCGACGTGCGGGTCGCGGTCTACAACCGCGACGACGCCGTCAACCGGTGGCTCCAGGCCGACGGCACCTTCGGGCCCTCCTACACCTGGCGCTCGCCTGCCTTCTCCGACCCGGGCGCGACGTCGACGACGTGGTCGATCGACATCCCCCTGCCCACGGGCAACTACGCCATCGACGCAGTGACGATGGACGCCGCCGGCAACCAGGACCTCAGCAGCGCGTTCCGCCCGTTCGCCGTGCGGCTCTCGGGCGCCGACACGACGGCGCCGGAGAGCGACGGTGACGATGCCGGCCAAGCGCTCGATCGTCGAGACGGCGTCGTTCACCGCGACCGGCACGACCACCGACGACGTCGCGGTCGACCAGGTCCGGGTCGGTATCTTCGACCGCAAGGTCGACAAGTGGCTCCAGAGCAACGGTTCCTGGTCGAACGCCTACGCCTTCCGGGTCGCCACCCTGGCCTCGCCGGGCGCTCCGACCACCGACTGGAGCCTGGCGCTGACCCTGCCGACGGGCAAGTACGCCTTCGACGTCAAGGCCCGCGACACCTCCGGCAACCTGACGGCCAACAGTGTGTGGAACCCCTTCGAGGTCCGCACGCCCTCGGCCGACTCGACCCCGCCCAGCTCGACGGTGAGCAGCCCGGAGAAGAACTCCACGGTCGACGCCGGCACGGTGCTCATCGCCGGCACCAGCACCGACAACGTGGCGGTCAACCAGGTGCGGATCGCCATCTACAACCGGATCGACAGCAGCAACCGGTGGCTGCAGCCCAACGGCACGTTCGGACCGAAGTACGCCTTCGTGACCGCGGACCTCGACTCCCCGGGAGCCACCTCCACCACGTGGAACGCGGGCATCTCCTTGCCGGCCGGTCTCTACGGCGCTGACGTCAAGGCCGTGGACGCGATCGGCAACGTCGACCCGAATGCCCCGTGGACGCCGTTCAAGGTCGGCGACGACACCGCGCGGCCGGTGGCGAAGGTCACCAAGGCGGAGGCGAGCGGCCCCAAGACGCTCAAGCGACGTGTCAAGGTCGTCGGCACCGCCAAGGACGACTCCTCGGTCATCGCGGTGCAGCTGAGCGTGAAGAAGCTCGGTGCGCCCCGCAAGAAGCGCTTCCTCCAGAAGAACGGCTCCTTCGGTCGCAAGGCGACCCTGCTGCGGTCGACGGTGGTCGTGCCGGGGATGCGTTCGGTCCGCTGGAACGCGAAGCTGCGGCTGCCTGCCGGTCGCTACCAGGTGCGGGTGATCCCGATCGACGCGACCCGTAACAAGTCGAAGTCCCCGGCGACGAAGCGCTTCAAGGTCGTAACCCGGCGGTGATGTCAGCCGCTCGACGGCCGAGCCTGGCCCGCGACAGCGGCCGTACCCTGGTCGGCGCGATCGTCAGCAACGCCTGCAACGTCTTGGTGATCCTGGTGATCGCCCGCGCCCTGGGCATCGCCGCGATCGGTATCTACACCCTGGCGTTCGCGCTGCGCGCGCTGCTGCTCCTCGTGTGTGGCCTGGGGATGCGCGCGTCCATGACCCGGTTCGTCGCCGCCCACCTCGCCCGCAAGGATGTCGGCGGGGTGCGGGGGTCGGTGCTCCTGGGCGTGGCGGTGCCGTTCGGCTTCTCCCTGCTCGTGATGGTCGGCTGGATCGCGGTCGCCGAGCCGCTCGCGGTCTCGCTGTTCGACGAGCCCCGGCTCGTCGTCCCCATGCGGTTGTTCGCGCTGAGCCTGCCGCTCGTCGTCGTGATCGACACCGCGCTGGCAGCGACCCAGGGCTTCTCCGACCTGCGGGCCTACGTCTGGGTCGGTCAGGTCATCGAGCCCGGGGTGCGCCTGGCGCTCACCGCGGTCCTGCTCCTGCTGGGCGGTGGCATCGTGGCGGCCTCGATGGCGCTGGTGGCCGCCAGTGCCCTGGCGGCGGTGCTGGCGATCGTGGCGCTGACTCGGATGCTGGCGCGGCTGCCGGCCGCGCCAGCGACGTACCCGGCTCGCGAGCTGGCCTCCTTCGCCGCCACCAGCTGGGTCGCCTCGATGGCCACCCAGGGGCTGCTGTGGGCCGACGTGGTGATCCTCGGGATCCTGGTCACCGCCGAAGAGGTCGGCGCCTACCAGGTCGCTGCTCGCGTGGTCCTCGTCGCGATGGTGGTGATCACCGCCTTCACCGCGGCGATGGCGCCTCGGATCGCCTCGGCGTGGGAGCACGGCAACGTGGCCGAGATGACGACGCGCTACGTGGGGATCGTGTTGTGGAGCGCCAGGCTGACCTGGCCGCTGCTGGCAGCCGTGGTGGCAGTGCCCTCCGCGGTGCTCCATGTCTTCGGCAACGACTTCGGTGACGCGACGACGGTGATCCTGGTGCTGAGCGTCGGGGCGGCCGCCGAGGTCGTCGGTGCCCCCTCGTCGGTGCTCCTCAACCAGATCGGCCGCAACCGGCTCAACATGGTGATCAACGTGTCGGCGCTGGTGGTCAATGTCGGGCTCAACTTCGCGGTGATCCCGGTCTGGGGCATCGAGGGTGCAGCCACGGTGTGGGCCTTCACGATGGTGGCCGGTGCGATCGTGCGGGTCATCGCCGTACGACGGGTCGCCACCGGTCGGTGGCCGTGGGGCCGGCAGATGCAGGGCGCGCTCGCAGGAGCGCTCCTCGCAGCCGCGGCGGCCTCGGGGCTGGGCAGACTGCTCCCCGACGTGATCATCGTCCAGCTGCTGGCTGCCGGCGTCGTGGTCGCCACGGTCTTCGGGCTGGTCGTCGTGTCCATCGGGCTCAACCGTCGCGAGCGGGACGAGCTCTCCCGCCAGGTGTCCCTCCAGCTCCCGACCCTGCGTCGGTGGCGGGTGCAGTGGCAGCACCGACACGCCCTGACGTCCGACGGCGAGATAGCGCTCGACGAGCTGATCAGCCCCTTCCGCGCCGACGTGCTGGCGCGAGCCGAGCTGTTCCGGCTGGCGCGCGAGCTCCCCGACCTGCGTCGCGACGACGAGCCGGCGTTCCTGGCCCGAGCCCGTGCCGGCGCCTACGGCGTGTGGTTCGAGGAGGTGCTGGTCCACCGTGGGCACGTGCCCGGGGGAGACCCGGCGACGGTGGATCGCGCGTTCCGCTCGATCGTGCGCGCCAGCCTCCAGCTGCTCGACCGACAGGAGCGGCTGGGGCGTGCGGCCCTCGGCAAGGTCAGCGTCACCCGGGTGCCGGCGGGCACCGAGCTCGGAGGCTGGGCGCTCGCCGAGGACCGGTGGGTGCTGCTCGACGGCGGTCACCGGATGGGTCTCGCGCTGCTCGACGGGGTGCAGAGCCTGGGGCCGGGGGACTACGTGGTCGTCCCCGGTGCCACTCCTCCCAACAACACCGAGCGCCTCCTGGACTCCGGACGACTCGACGAGGCCGAGGCGCTGGCCTTCCTGGCCCGCGGGCTGGTCGCGCCCGAACGCCGCGACGAGGTCGGTTCGTGGGACGACCTGCTGGACCTGCTCGTGTGCCCGGCCAACCGGGTCGCCCTCGAGGCGTGGTCGCGGACCGTCGTCAGCCGCTGAGCGGGGCCGGCACCCTCAGGTGAGCAGTGCGTCGAGGCGTTGCACGTCGTCGGCGACGAGCTCGGTGAGCCGGGCGCGGAAGTCGTCGGGGATGTCGGTGGCGCGCAGAGCCTTGTGGGCGCGGTAGTCCTCCTGCACGTGAGGAGGGAGTCCGAGGTGGTCGAAGACCCGCGCCAGGGTCGGTGCCGGACGCTCGAAGATGTCGTCGCTGTGCACCACCAGCACCGCCGAGGCAGGGAAGTGCTCGCGCAGCCGTTCGATCTGCTCGGCATAGCGACTGCGGCCGGCATAGCTGAAGTGGCGGTGGGCATACCAGCGGGCGGTCTCGTCGGGCTGGGCGAGGCGGCCGGCCTCGGCCTCGAGGGCGGCAAGAGGCGGCAGCGTCTCGAACCCGCGCGTGACCTCGTAGCGGTAGTGCGACCAGGCGCGTTGGACCGGGTCGCGCAGCACCATCAGGATCCGGGCATCCGGGACGTCGGCAGCGATGCGCGCCGGGGCATCGGGGTGGAAGCAGTAGTACGGGCTGGACTCGCCGAAGATCGGGCGGGCACCGAGCTTGCGTTCGAGGCGGTCGACATCGGCCTTGAGCGGAAGATGGCCGCGGAACCACGCCGGACCTCGGTGGTAGTTGACGTCGTAGTAGCGGCACCCCTTCTCCACCAAGCCGCGCAGCACCAACGGATGGTCGACGATGTACTCGTCGAGGGACGTGGTGCCGGCTCGCTTGGCGCCGACGATGAAGTAGCGCGGGAGCTCTCGTTCCCCGCGCCGCACGGCGTGGAGGCGGCGCGCGGCGGCATGCCGGAGCCGTCGGTGGATCGGGGGCAGCAGCGTCGACTTCTCACTCATGCGCGCTCCGCAGGCCTCGCTCGTCGAGGACGTCGTCCAGGGCCTCCCCGAGGGGGTCGTCGTCGTGGTCCTCCACCTGGTCGTTCGAGGCGCCGAGCGCCCACTGGGCGATGGCCATGAGCGGAAGCGTGCTCCACAGGAAGGTCACGTTGTCGATGAGGTTGTCGCCGGCCGAGGCCACCGCGATCGCGACCGCGTAGGCCGCCACTGCTGCCAGCGTGGCCACGAGCAGGGGTTCGTGGACCGTGGGTCGCCGTCTGAACCCACCGACGCGGGCAAACGCGCGCCAGGCGGTGGCGAGCATGGCGTAGAGGACCCAGAGGTAGATGCCCAGCCCGATGATGCCGGTCTCGACCAGGGACCTCAGGTAGTCGTTGTGGGCCTCCTTGCCGGTCAACCGCAGCGCCTCGCCCGGCCCGCCACCGAGGACCGGCGAGCTCTGGATGCTGGGCAGCAGCCCCTCCCACTGGCCGAAGCGCCACGCCAGCGAGCTCTGGGTCCGGGGTTGGTCGGGGTCGGGCACGAGGTCGGCGATGCGGGCATTGACCGACGGCACGAAGATCGCCGCCAGGACCACGCCCACCAGGGCCAGCATCGCGGCGCGCCGGTCCAGCAGCAGGCAGACGATGAGCGCACCGATGGCGGCGCACAGCCAGGCCCCGCGGGTCTCGGTGAGGATCAGCTCGACACCCACGACGGCGGTGAAGACCACTGCTGCGACGCGGGTGATGCCGCTGGCGCGCAGCGACCAGGCCGTGCCGAGCACGACCAGCGGCACCAGGAAGTAGGCGAAGTTGTTGGAGAGGTAGAAGACCGACTTCAGGGCCATGACGTCGTCCTTGCGGGTCGTCACGGTCACGCCGACGAAGCCGAGGAGCGGGTAGAGCAACGGCATGACGCTGACGCCGGCCACCAGCAGCGCCACCTGGCGGAAGCTGAGCCGACCCGTGGCCAGCAGCAGGTCGGTGATGAGGAACACCGCGAGTCCGGCGGCCATGCGCAGCGTGGCAGCGATGCCGTCGCCGGGCGCGACACTGCCGAGCGCCGCCAGCGCCTGCACGACGACCAGGGCGGCCAGCGACAGGGGCAACGGACGAAGCAGCCGAGGCGCGAGCTCGGCCCGGTGCAGGAAGAGCCATCCACCCATGATCGTCAGGACGCCGAGACCGAACGCCTCGGTGGCCGAGACACCGGAGGTGCGAGGGGACGCAGCGAGGTCGACGATCGGGCGCAGGACGCACGCCAGGACGAACAGGTGCACGAACGAGCGCATGCCGCTCAGGAATCCGGCCACGATGAACGCGACCAGCACGACCAGGGCCAGCACGACCTCGAAGTGCCCGGACAGCGCCGCGAGGAGCACGGCCGGGCCCAGGGTCAGCGAACCGACCAGGCCGATCAGTGTCGCCCTGCTGACGCCGGCTGCCGGGCTCGTCGGGGCGGCGGCGTGCTCGTCGGCCAGCGCGCGCTGCGAGCCTGCGGTCACGGGATCAGTAGCCATGGGTGCGCCTCCGAGGGGCGGTGAGGGTGGAGACCAGGCGCCGCTGCCAGGGCGGCATCTGCTCGGACCACTCGTCGTCGCGGCGCAGCGCGAGCGGCCCGGATCGGACCCGGTTGGGGTTGCCGGCGACGGCGTGCGACATGCGGAGATCGAGACCGTCGGCGCCGACGAAGGCCAGGTCGGGCTCGACGCCGGCGAACCGGGCGACCCGGTCCAGGGTCGTGGCCGGCGTGGCGACGAGGTCTTCGTACCGCACGGTCAGTCGCGGCCCGCGTCCCTGGCGCGACAGGCCGGCGACGCTGCTGGTGGACTCCAGCCACATCAGGGCGGCCTTGGTGGGGGAGAACCGCTCCATCTCCTCCTCGAAGCCGACCACGGCCTGTGACGCGGAGGCGCGCTGCCAGGAGTAGGCAACCGCCCGGGGGTCACGGACCAGGTGGAGGACGCGGACGTCGAGCAAGGGGCTGCGCTCGAGCAACGAGCCGTAGGCGGGGAGCTTGGAGGAGTCGACGATCACCGAGGCGCCGCTGACGAGCGCCAGGTTGCGCAGGAGCCGGCCGATGGAGTCGACGAGGTCGTCGACCTCGTCGCTCTGGCGACCTGCGATCCACCACGGCACCCGCCGGGTGCGGACCGCCGCCGAGAGCCGCTCGTCGAAGTCGCGTGCGGCAGCCTGGTCGGGGATCGACCCGAACGTGGCCTCGAGCGCGGGACCCCACACCGGGCAGCGGCGTACGGGCTGACGACAGCCGCAGGTGCCGTCCTCGGCCAGGCCACGGCGGAAGCCGAGCTTGACCTCGCCGACCGACAGCGCCCCGGGAAGGGAGCCGACCGCGTTGCCCAGCAGGGTGGACCCGCTGCGGCCGGTGCCGGCGACGTAGACGACCTTGGTCCGTCCGGGTGCGGGCTCGTCGTGCGGGAGAGGCTCCGAGCGCATCGACGTGTCCTCCAACTCTCGACCCACGACCCGTTACTCTAGTGGCTCGCAGGGCCGTTGGGGGGCGGTCTCCTACCGGCTTGCATTCAAGGAGACGATACATGAGCACCCGAGTCCCGGCCTGGCGCCGCGTGCCGATGACCTTGCTCGTCGGCATCCCGGTCACCATGGGGTTGTTGGTAGGTCTAGGCGTCGGTTTCGTCACCGATCAGAGTGGCGAACCGATGAGCACGGCGGTCATCAGCACCCGTCCGGCATCCTCGGTCCCCAACGAGCGCATCGACCTCATCTCCGACCTGTCGACCGCCCTGACCCTCCCGCCCGTGCTGGGCGAGGTCGCCACCCGACAGGACCTCGACGTCGCCGACCTGCGCAGCGGGCTCAGCTTCGAGCGGATCGACTCCTCCTCCTTCGCCCGACTGAGCTTCGCCTCGGCCGACCTCGACACCGAGGCCCGACGCCGCGTGATCCGCTCGCTGCTGAACGTGACGGCCGAGTTCATCGCTCCGCAGACGCCGAGCCCCGCCCTCGAGGCGGCCCAGCAGGCCGAGAAGGCCGCGACCGATGCCTACTACGCCGCCCTGCGCACCAACGCCGGCGACTTCCCCGCCGACCAGCTCGCCCGGGTTCGAGCGCGCATCGTGGCCGCCACCGAGAGCAACCAGACCGCCCAGCGCCAGGCCCTGCTGAAGTCGATCCCCGGCCTGGTCAACAAGACGCGTCAGTTCGACCTGCTCGCAGCGGCCCGGGACCGCGCCTCCGACACCTTGCGCAGCCTCACCGCAGCCGAGGCCGAGCAGGCACGTGGGGGAGCGAGCGCGCTCGGCGTCTCCTTCGTCGACGAGGACGACCCGGCTGCAGCCGCGACCGAGTCGGCCGTGGCCTCGGTGGCGGTCCGCCGCGGTTTCGCGGCAGGCATCGCCACGGCGCTCGTCCTGGCCGGTTTCACGCTGGCCATCGCCGCCGGGCGTGGACGCAGCGGATCCGGCGACGGCCGCGGGCCCGGCCCGAGCCGACCGGCCGGCGCCCCGGGCGCCGAGCGTCAGCCGAGCCGCACGCGGCCCAAGCAGACGTCCTCCAGCACGCGTCCCTGAACCACCTCGGCTCCGGCGTGGGCCGCTGATCCTCGGTCGCTAGGCTGAGCCGCGTGACGTACACCCCCACCACCGCGCCCGCAGCCGCCGCCACCGATGACCACGTGCTCGCCACGTGGTTGGCCGAGGAGGCCGGTCGCCGGCTGCTCGCCGTCCGCCTCGAAGGCCTCGAGGGGCGCGAGCTCAAGGATGCCGGCGACGCCGCCGCCCACGAGCTGTTGATGGGGCTGCTCGCCGAGCACCGTCCGGGCGACGCAGTGCTCTCCGAGGAGGGCAAGGACGACCGGCTCCGCCTCGAGGCCGACCGCGTCTGGATCGTCGACCCGCTCGACGGGACCCGGGAGTTCTCCGAGCCGCCGCGCGACGACTGGGCGGTCCACGTGGCGCTCTGGGAGCGCACCGCCGGCGACGGTGGTGACCTCACCGCGGGAGCGGTGGCCCAGCCGGCCCTCGGGGAGACCTTCAACACCGGGCAGCCGCCCGTCGTCCCTGACTTCACCGCGCCGGCACCGCGCATCGCGGTCTCGCGGAGCCGTCCGCCGGAGTTCGTGCACGGCCTGGCGGCCGAGCTCGGCGCCGAGCTGGTCCCGATGGGCTCGGCCGGCGTCAAGGTGCTCTCGGTGGCCCGCGACCTCACCGACGCCTACGTCCACGCCGGCGGCCAGTACGAGTGGGACAGCGCGGCTCCGGTCGCGGTGGCGCGTGCCGCCGGCCTGTTCACCAGCCGCATCGACGGCACACCGCTGCGCTACAACCAGGACGACGTCTACCTCCCCGACCTCATCGTCTGCCGCCCCGAGCTCGCCGAGCAGATCGTCGCCTGGGTCACCGCCAACAACGTGGGCTGATCGATGAGCGGACCGGTTGCGCACGCGCCCGCCGGTCGTCGGAACTCGGCGCGGGTCGTGCGCGTCTGATGAGCATGATGCCGCGGCGTGACCTGCTGAAGATGCTGCCCCTCTCCCTGCTGGCGCTGGGAGGTGTCGGGAGCGTGCTCACCGCCTGCGGGGACGACTCCGGTCCCGCGCGCGGGGCCGGCCCGAAGCCCGGGGCCCAGGACGTCGGACTCGTCTCGGCAGACGTCGCGCGTGCGGAGGGCGACGACCGAGCGGTCCCGGATGTGGTCGCCGCGTTGCACACCACCGGCGGTGCGCTGTTCGGCGCGGTCGGAGCCTCGCAGGCCGGACGCAACGTCGCGCTGTCGCCGTACTCGGTGCTCGTGGCGCTGGCCCTCACCGCCAACGGTGCCCGGGGCGAGACCCAGCGCCAGCTGCTCGGCCTGTTCGACGGCGCGGGCATCGAGACGGTCAACGGCGGCCTGAACGCGCTGACCGGCCACATCGAGTCGCTCGCGGGGCCTGTCGTCTCCTCCGACGGCACCCGCTCCGACCTGGCGCTCGACGCCGCCAACGCATTGTTCGGCCAGGGTGGGATCGCGTGGGAGCAAGCGTTCCTCGAGACCTTGGCACGCGAGTACGGCGCGGGGTTGCAGACCGTCGACTACGCGACCGATCCCGATGGTGCTCGGACGGCGATCAACTCCTGGACCGCCGAGCACACGCGCGACAAGATCCCCGAGCTCATCGGAGCCGGTGTGCTGAGCGCGCTCACCCGGCTGGTGCTGGTCAACACCCTGTACCTCAAGGCGCCGTGGCAGGTCGCCTTCGAGAAGGACCTGACCCGGCCCCAGACCTTCACCCGTCTCGACGAGAGCACGGTCGAGGCCTCGATGATGCAGTCGCCGGGAGCCATCTCGGTCCCGGCCGCGACCGGTGACGGATGGCGCGCCGTCCAGCTCGCCTACGCCGGCGGCACGCTCGCGATGACCGTGGTGCTGCCGGACGCGGGACGCTACGACGAGGTCGAGGCCGACGTCGTCGCCGGAGGACTCGCTGACCGGCTCGCCGCGCTGAGCCCGGCCGAGGTCAACGTGCGGCTTCCTTCTTGGTCCTTCCGCACCCAGGCACCGCTCGGCGCGTGCGCTCGAGGCGCTGGGGGTCATCACGCCCTTCGACCCGGCGTCAGCCGACTTCGCTGCGATGACGAGCGACGAGCCGCTGCACGTCGATGCCGTGCTGCACGAGGTCTTCATCGCCGTCGACGAGGCCGGCACCGAGGCAGCGGCCGCGACAGCGGCTGTCATGGCCGGCACCAGCGCCCCGGTCGACGTCGAGGTGTTCGTCGCCGATCGCCCCTACCTGTTCGTGATCCACGACCTGGCGCAGGGCACGCCGTTGTTCCTCGGCCGGGTGCTGGACCCGACCGAAGGCTAGTCCGTGTAGACAGCCAGCTCGGTGGAGTCCATGTAGGTGCAGCCGCCGTAGGAGTCGGGGCAGCCGGAGAAGTCGGGCACCTGCGGGCTGATCATCGTGTAGCGGACGAAGGACTGAGCAGGCGGCACCTTCGCCGCGATCGGCACCATCAAGCCTCGGTCGAGGCTGATGAACGTGCCCTTGGCGACCTCGGTCCAGGGTCCGTCGGCAGTCGTCGACACCTCGATCGCGTAGTCGGCGGTCGAGGAGCTGCCCGGGTCGCCGCAGGTGTTGCTCGGGTCGACGGCGAACGAGGTGATGTCGATGGCCTCGGGGAGCTCGACCACGATCGACTTGGGACCGACGTCCTCGGCCGAGGTGGCGGGGTCTCCGGAGTCCGTCGTGGTGCTGCCCCACCCGGTGCCGCGCGAGAGGTCGATCAGGGCGTCGGGACCACAGCCGAAGCCGGAGAAGTCGACCCGTCGAAGGAGGCGACCGAGGCGCCGCCGGAGGCGGCCGCCCAGTCGCGGCGCAGCGTGAAGTCGGCCGTGGTGGTCGACTCGGACTCGACCGTCACGGCCTGCGGCGTGGTCTCGTAGCCGTCGGCGAAGGCCACCACCTTGGGGTAGGTGCCCGGCACGACGTCGGCGATCCGGTAGGCGCCGTCGGCGCCGGTGACGTCGGAGTAGCTGCCGGCCACCCCGGAGGTGTGCCCGGCCACCAGCACGACGGCACCCGCGACCGGGTTGCCCTCGCCGTCGCGTCACGGTCCCGGCGATCGCCCCGCGCGCCACGTTCGCGGGCGGCGGGACCGTCGAAGTCCTCGGCGGGGCTGGCGTCGGCGGCATCGATGGAGGCGGCGAAGTAGCCGAAGCCACGCTGGGCGAAGTGGTGCCACAGCACGGTCGGTGTGGGAACGGCTGTAGATCACCTTGTCGGCGGTGATGATCGCATCGCGCATGTCGAGCATCGAGGGGTCGCTCGGGAGCCAGCACCATGGCCGCGGTGACCAACCGCATGGTGACGTCGTGACCGAGACGCTCGTGGATGTCCCACAAGGTCTGCGCCCAGACCTCGCCGGCGGAGTGGACCTCGGTGCCGAGCTGGCCCGGGATGTCGCCGAAGGTGTAGCCGCCGACACCGCCGCCGACCTGCTGGCACAAGCGCGCCTTGGCGCCGATCGCACAGTCGATGGCCTGGCTCCGGGTGAAGGCGCGGTTCTTGCTGAGGTAACGGTCGTACATCAGCTCGCCCGACTTCCGCGGGTTGTTGGTGACCAGGCGGTGGTCGAGCAGGTAGTCGAAGGAGTAGAAGTCGCCCCACCCCTCACCCATCGCGCCGCCCTGGTAGCTGTTCAGCGTGGAGTAGCCCTGCGAGTCGACCACCAACCGGTTGGACAGGCCGTGGGTGAACTCGTGGCCGATGTTGTCGAAGGCGTTGCTCGAGCTCGCGGCGAGGTAGGGGCGACTGGTTGAGGTACATCTGCATCACCGGCGGCTGACCGTCGGGCGGGGTGTTGAAGTTGGCGTTGTTGACGTGGTCGCCGTCGGGCAGGCCGCGGTAGGTGGCGGCACCGTCCATCGTGTGGACGTTGACCTGGTCGCCACCGCGGCGCTCGAAGTTGCCCATCGCGCCGGTGAAGCCGAACGGCGCCCTCTTGAGCCACTGCGCGAACTTGCTGGTGAAGTAGAGCGCCTGCACGCCGTCCTGGTTCTTGTTCTTCTGCCACGAGTGAGGGGTGGTCGGGTCCCACGTGCAGAGGTAGCGCACGGTGCACTTCTGCTCGCCCTTGGCCGTGCGTGAACGTCGTGAGCGCGAACTGCGGACGCTTGCGCGGGCGCGGAACCCGCGTCTTCTCCCGGTTCTGCAGCGCGTCGTCGTCGTTGAGGTCGGCCCACACCGAGGCGTAGCGGCCCCGCATCCAGCTGGCGCGTGCGGGGGAGGTAGCCGAGCTTGAACAGGTTGACGACGTGCTGCTTGCCGCCGGACGCCGCTCCGCGGGCGCCCGGGGTAGTTCTCGTGCACCAGGGCGTCCCCGCGCTCGAAGTTGATCGTGCTGCGGCGATAGAGGGTGCGGCCGCTGGCCGCGTCGATGACGTGCTGGTAGGCGGCGGTGCCGCTGGGCTGGGTGTAGGTGGCCCAACCAGGGCGCAGTCCGCCGGCGGTCATGAACCAGACCCGTGTCGCGCTCGCTCCGTCACGAGCAGCGGTGCCGTGGACATCGCCCACGGCCGCCTTCATCGCTGCGGCTCGAGTGATCCGGGGCGCAGCGGCCCGCGTCGCCTGGGTGCTCGCACCTGCGACGGGCGCCCCCTGGACGGCGATCAGGCGCCCGCGCCGATCGACGTGGGCTCGTAGCCCGTTGCCGAAGACCGGGATCCCCTGGATCTGCTGGGTCCAGTAGACGTGGGTGATTTGGTTGAGGTCGGTGACCTCACGGGCCTTCACCAGCGTGGCCAGGTCGGACGTGCGCAGGCCGAAGGCGTCGAGGTGGTCGCGCACGAACCCGAGCGCGACCCGGCTCGCCGGCTGCTTGCTCGCGCCGGTGAGGAACCCGCGGCGGGCCGAGACCTGGCTCGGGGTGCCGGTGAGGGCATCGAGGGAGACCACGGTGTCGTTGCCCAGCGAGCGTGCCAGCCGGGCGGCGTCGGCACCGTGGGCGCGCTGGGTGGCGCGCGTACGGCGCAGGAGGCTCGCCGAGGAAGCGCGTGCGGGAGTCGTAGTTGTCGGCCGCCTCGCGGGCTCCGCGCCCCTCGCCTGCCGCTGCGACCGGCGCCGCGGCCCCGGCGGCCGCCGTGCCGGAGGAGACCTCGCTGGGGCCGGCGCTGGCCTGGCTGGTGCTGAACCCGGCGGCGAGCAGGGCCAGGGCGGCAACGCCGACCGTGGCGGTGCTGCGGCGCCGGCGCGGCGAGACGGTTCGAGACATGGTGTTCCTCCAACAAGTGCTTCACGCCTGACTCAGGGCTGGTGCACGGGACGTTCAGGTCGTCGTGGGGGACTCTAAACCGCGTCGCCGACCCACGGGGCGAAAGTTGCTGTCGGTGGCCGGTCGTACGATGTCGTCAGCACCCCCTGCTGGATCCCAGCAGGGGCCTACCTGTGTGTGTCCACCCGTGTCACCGTGGCCCCAAGGAGTTCCGTGAGCCTCACCGGCCTCGCAGATGCCGTCCTCGCCGACCCCACCTTCACCGCTGCTCTGGACGACGCGCGGGGCGGTGTCGTGCGCACCCTCGACCTGGTCGCGCCCGAGGCGATGCGTCCGTTCGTGGTCGCCGGGCTCGTCGGCGCGCGGACGCACCGTGCTGGCGGTGACCGCCACGACCCGCGAGGCCGACGACCTCGTCGCCGCCCTCGGTGACCTGCTCGATCCCGCCCTGGTGGCTGCCTACCCGTCCTGGGAGACGCTGCCCCACGAGCGGCTGAGCCCGCGCAGCGACACCGTCGGCAAGCGGCTCGCGGTGCTGCGCCGGCTGCGCCACCCGGGCACCGACCCGACCAACGGCCCGCTGCGCGTCGTGGTGGCCCCGGTGCGCTCGGTGCTCCAGCCGCAGGTCAAGGGGCTGGGTGACCTGGCCCCCGTCGAGCTCGCCCTCGGCGACACCGTGCCGCTCGACGACCTCGTCCAGCAGCTGGCTGACGCTGCCTACTCGCGCGTCGACCTGGTGGAGAAGCGCGGTGAGTTCGCGGTGCGCGGCGGCATCGTCGATGTCTTCCCGCCCACCGAGGAGCACCCGCTGCGCGTCGAGCTGTGGGGCGACGAGGTCGAGGAGATCCGCTGGTTCTCGGTCGCCGACCAGCGCACCCTGGAGAAGGCCGAGCGGCTGTGGGCGCCCCCGTGCCGCGAGCTGCTGCTCACCGAGGACGTACGTCGTCGCGCAGCCGAGCTCGGCCGCGCGCACCCGGCGCTGCTCGAGCTCACCGACAAGATCGCGGCCGGCATCGCCACCGAGGGCATGGAGTCCCTCGCGCCCGTGCTCGTCGACGAGATGGAGCTCCTCGTCGACCTCATGCCCGACGACACCCACGTCCTGGTGCTCGATCCCGAGCGCGCCCGCACCCGCGCCCACGACCTCGTCGCCACGAGCGACGAGTTCCTCGGCGCCAGCTGGGCAGCGGCTGCCGGCGGCGGTACCTCCCCGATCGACCTGGGCGCTGCGTCGTTCCGCTCCATCGGCGACGTGCGCCAGACCGTGCTCGAGCGCCACCTGCCCTGGTGGAACCTCAGCCCGTTCGGTCTCGACGCCGCCACGGAGGCGGAGGGCGCGGCGGACAGCCCCGACACCGGCGTGGTCCACGCCCTGCCCGCAGCACCGGCCGAGGCCTATCGAGGCGACGTCGACAAGGCGATGCTCGACCTCGACCGCTGGCGCTCCGACGGCTGGCGCGTGGTGGTCGTCCACCCCGGCCACGGGCCGGCCAACCGCACCGTCGAGGTGCTGGGTGAGCGCGACGTCCCCGCCCGCCTCGTCGAGGCCGTCGACTCCCTCGACGACCTCGCGCCCGGCGTCGTCACCGTCACCTGCGGTGCGCTCCACCGCGGGTTCGTCGACGAGACCAACCGGATCGCGCTGCTGACCGGCGAGGACATCTCGGGGCAGAAGGCCTCCACGCGCGACATGCGCAAGATGCCGGCGCGGCGCAAGAAGCAGATCGACCCGCTCGAGCTCAAGGCCGGCGACTACGTCGTCCACGAGAGCCACGGTGTCGGACGCTTCGTGGAGATGAAGCAGCGCGAGGTGCAGGGCGCCACCCGCGAGTACCTCGTCCTCGAGTACGGCGCCAGCAAGCGCGGCGCGGCGCCCGACCGGCTCTACGTGCCGGCCGACGCCCTCGACCAGGTCACCCGCTACGTCGGCGGCGAGCAGCCCAGCCTCGACCGGCTCGGGGGAGCGGACTGGACCAAGCGCAAGAACCGCGCCCGCAAGGCGGTCCGCGAGATCGCCGCAGAGCTGATCAAGCTCTACGCCGCCCGCCAGGCCACCAAGGGCTTCGCGTTCGGCCCCGACACCCCGTGGCAGCGCGAGCTCGAGGACGCCTTCCCCTTCACCGAGACCCCCGACCAGCTCAGCACGGTCGAGGAGGTGAAGTCCGACATGCGCCAGACGATGCCGATGGACCGGCTCGTGTGCGGTGACGTCGGCTACGGCAAGACCGAGATCGCGGTGCGTGCGGCGTTCAAGGCGGTGCAGGACGGCAAGCAGGTCGCGGTGCTCGTGCCGACGACGCTGCTGGTCACCCAGCACATGTCGACCTTCACCGAGCGGATGAGCGGCTTCCCGGTCATCGTCAAGGGCCTGAGTCGCTTCCAGACCGACAAGGAGGCCAAGCAGGTCATCGCCGAGCTGGCCGAGGGCACGGTCGACATCGTCGTGGGCACGCACCGCCTGCTCAACCCCGACATCCGGATGAAGGACCTCGGCCTGATCATCGTCGACGAGGAGCAGCGCTTCGGGGTCGAGCACAAGGAGCAGATGAAGCGGCTGCGCACCTCCGTCGACGTGCTGAGCATGAGCGCCACCCCGATCCCGCGCACCCTGGAGATGGCGATCACCGGCATCCGGGAGATGTCGACGATCACGACCCCGCCCGAGGAGCGCCACCCGGTGCTGACCTACGTCGGCGCCTACGAGGACCGTCAGGTCACCGCTGCGATCCGCCGCGAGCTCCTGCGCGACGGCCAGGTCTTCTTCATCCACAACCGCGTCACGTCCATCGAGAAGGCCGCCGCGAAGATCCGCGAGCTCGTGCCCGAGGCGCGGGTGGCCACGGCGCACGGTCAGATGGGCGAGCACCAGCTCGAGCGCGTCATGCTCGACTTCTGGGAGAAGAACTTCGACGTCCTGGTCTGCACGACCATCGTGGAGTCCGGCCTCGACGTGTCCAACGCCAACACCATGATCATCGAGCGCGCCGACACCCTCGGGCTCTCCCAGCTCCACCAGCTGCGTGGTCGGGTCGGCCGCAGCCGGGAGCGGGCCTACGCCTACTTCCTCTACCCGGCCGAGAAGCCCCTCACCGAGACCGCCCACGAGCGACTCGCCACCCTGGCCCAGCACTCCGACCTCGGGGGCGGCATGGCGATCGCGATGAAGGACCTCGAGATCCGCGGTGCCGGCAACCTGCTCGGCGGCGAGCAGTCCGGTCACATCGCCGATGTCGGGTTCGACCTCTACGTGCGCCTGGTCGGCGAGGCGGTCAACGAGTTCAAGGGCGAGACCGAGCCCGAGCTCAACGAGGTCCGCATCGAGCTGCCCATCGACGCCCACCTGCCGCACGACTACATCGAGAGCGAGCGGCTGCGTCTGGAGATGTACCGCCGGCTCGCCGAGGTGCGGTGCGACGCCGACGTCGACGTGCTGGCCGAGGAGATGATCGACCGCTACGGCGAACCGCCCCAGGAGGTCGTCTCCCTCCAGCTGGTGGCCCGGTTCCGGGCCCGGGCGCGCGCTGCCGGCATCGCGGAGGTCACGACGGCCGGCAAGAACGTGCGTTTCGCTCCGGTGACCCTGCCGGAGTCGCGTCAGATCCGCCTCGGCCGGATCTACCCCAAGTCGATCGTCAAGAGCACGATCGACACCGTCCTGGTGCCGCGCCCCGGCACCCCGGGCGCCACCGGGCGCCCGCTGGAGGGCATCGCCCTGCTTGAATGGGCGCGCGTCGTCATCGACAACGTCCTGGACCCGAAGGAGATCTCGTGAGCAGCACCCTTTCGCGCGCCCGCGTCGGCGGCCTCGCCGTCGTCCTGATGTCGATGGGGGCCCTGTCGGGCTGCGGCGTGAGCCAGGACGCGATCAGCGTCGGTGCCGCGGCGCAGGTGGGCGAGACCAAGATCTCCTACGCCGAGGTCGACGAGCCGGTGGACGACGTCTGCACCTACTTCTCCGACTCCGGTCAGGCCGGCTTCCCGCGCTCCATCGCGCGCCAGCAGTTCCTCAGCGTGCTGGTCGAGCGGGCCGCTGCCCGCCAGGTCCTCGACGAGGCCGGTCTTGCGCTGAGTGACGACTACCAGGACAACCTGGTCGCGGTCGACAACGGCCTGGCGCAGGTGCCCGAAGCACAGCGCCCCGCCTTCCGAATCCTGGGTGAGGCCAACGAGTTCGTGGCCAACAGCGCCTACGTGATCGGTGAGGCCGCCTTCGCCGAGAGCGGTGAGACGCCGGGCTCGCCGACCGTGGTCGCCGACCGGGGGATGGCCCAGATCGGCCAGTGG
This sequence comes from uncultured Actinomycetota bacterium, assembly GCA_963760515.1. Taxonomy (GTDB): domain Bacteria; phylum Actinomycetota; class Actinomycetes; order Propionibacteriales; family Nocardioidaceae; genus Nocardioides. The sequence continues at coordinate 182,668 of CAVXDL010000006.1, read as the reverse complement.
TTGGAGGACAACGACGTGCAGCTGAACCCGATGTTCGGTCTCGCGCTGGTCGACGGCGCCCTGGTCAACGATGCGACAGGTCTCTCGGTGGCGCAGTCCGACCTCGCCACGCTCACCGCCATCGACCCGTCCACTGCCACGCAGGAGTCCGTCGACGCGGCCGCGAGCCAGCTGCCCTCCGACCAGCTCTGTGGTGCGGCCGCCGGCATCGGGTGACCCAGGACGAGACGTCCGTCGACGGCGCGGCGCTCCTCGAGCTCGTCGAGGTGATGCGCCGGCTGAGGGCCGAGTGCGCCTGGAAGGCCGAGCAGACCCATGAGTCGCTCCTGCCCTACCTGCGGGAGGAGACCGACGAGCTGATCGAGGCCGTCGAGTCGGGGTCGAGCCAGGACGTCTGCGAGGAGCTCGGCGACGTTCTCCTTCAGGTCGTCTTCCACGCTGCTGTCGCCGAGCAGGCCGGCGCGTTCACCATCGACGACGTCGCGGCCGGCATCGTGGCCAAGCTGCGCCGCCGCAACCCCCACGTCTTCGACCCGGCCTCCCTGGGCCGGGGTCCCGACGACCCGCCGTTGAGCGCCGGCGAGGTCGACGCGATCTGGCAGCAGGTCAAGAGCTCCGAGAAGGGGCGCTGAGCCGCAGCGCCGCGCATCGACCCCGGGCCGGCGGCGTCCGCGGGACGTCGCCGGTAGGACGCCGGGCGCGGTGAGGACTAGGGTGAGCAGCGACCTACCAGGACCCACCCAGGAGTGACACCGTGGCAGCAATCGAAGCCGTCGGAGCCCGCGAGATCCTTGACTCGCGAGGCAACCCCACCGTCGAGGTCGAGGTACTTCTCGATGACGGTGTCTTCGCCCGCGCCGCGGTGCCCAGCGGCGCCTCGACCGGAGCCTTCGAGGCAGTCGAGCTGCGCGACGGCGGCGACCGCTACCTCGGCAAGGGCGTCCGTGGAGCCGTCGAGGGCGTGCTGTCGAAGATCGGACCGGCGCTCGAGGGCATGGACGCCGACGACCAGCGGCTGATCGACCAGACGATGCTCGACCTCGACGGGACGCCCAACAAGGCCGAGCTCGGCGCCAACGCGATCCTCGGTGTCTCCCTGGCCGTCGCGCGGGCCGCCGCGGACTCGGCGGGTCTGCCGCTCTACCGCTACGTCGGTGGACCGAACGCCCACGTCCTCCCGGTGCCGATGATGAACATCCTCAACGGTGGGTCGCACGCCGACTCCAACGTCGACATCCAGGAGTTCATGATCGCGCCGATCGGCGCCCCCACCTTCGGTGAGGCACTGCGTCAGGGCGCCGAGGTCTACCACGCCCTGAAGTCGGTGCTGAAGAAGAAGGGTCTGGCGACCGGCCTGGGCGACGAGGGTGGCTTCGCCCCCAACCTCGACTCCAACCGCGCCGCGCTGGACCTGATCGCCGAGGCCGTCTCGGCCACCGGCCTCACGCTGGGCAGCGACATCGCGCTGGCCCTCGACGTCGCGGCCAGCGAGTTCTGCACCGACAACGTCTACACCTTCGAGGGCAGCCACAAGTCGGCGCAGGAGATGTCGGCCTACTACGGCGAGCTGGTGGCGGCGTACCCGATCATCAGCATCGAGGACGCGCTCGACGAGGACGACTGGGAGGGGTGGAAGGCGCTCACCGACCAGCTCGGTGCCAAGACCCAGCTCGTGGGTGACGACCTGTTCGTGACCAACGTCGAGCGGCTGCAGCGCGGCATCTCGGGTGGTCAGGCCAACGCCCTGCTGGTGAAGGTCAACCAGATCGGCTCGCTGACCGAGACCCTGGACTCCGTGGACCTGGCCCACCGCAACGGCTACCGCTGCATGATGAGCCACCGCTCGGGCGAGACCGAGGACACCACCATCGCCGACCTCGCCGTGGCCACCAACTGCGGACAGATCAAGACCGGTGCGCCGGCTCGCTCCGAGCGCGTGGCCAAGTACAACCAGCTGCTGCGCATCGAGGAGGAGCTCGGCGACGCCGCGCGCTACGCAGGAGCCGCCGCGTTCCCGCGTTTCGTGCACTGATCCAGACCTCGCCCGGGAGAGGATGGGGTCATGTCGTCCCCGTCGGGCACTCGCCGCACGCCCTCATCCGGGGGTCGGCCGACCGCACGTAGTGGGCCGGGCCGCCCGGGCGTCCCCCGGGGGGCGCGCAGCCCGGCCGGCGAGAGCCGCCCGGGTGGCCTGGGGCAGCGCGGACGATCCGGCGACCGGTCTCGGCCGGCCCGCCCGGTGGTGAACGCCCCACGACCTCGCTTCACCGGACGCGCGGCGATCCTGGTCATCGTGCTCGCGGTGCTCGCGGTGTCCTACGCCTCCTCGCTGCGGGCCTACCTGCAGCAGCGCGAGCACCTCCAGGGCCTGCAGGCGACGATCGTGGAGCGCCAGGCCGAGATCGACGCCCTCGAGACCGAGAAGAAGAAGTGGCAGGACCCGCAGTTCATCGAGCTCCAGGCCCGGCTCCGGCTCGGTCTCGTGCGGCCCGGGGAGACGCCGTTCGTCGCCCTGCGTGACGGCGAGCCCCTCGACTCCGAGAGCTCGCTCACCGACCCCTCGACCCTCGCGACCACCACGCCCCGCGCGTGGTGGGAGGACGCCTGGGACTCCGTCCTGGAGGCCGGCGACCCCAAGCGGCGCGCCGACCCGCCCCCGCTGACTCGGGTGGAGAACCCCGACGGCGCCCCAACGGAAGAAGACGAATGATCGACGAGACCGACGAGGCGACGATCCGCGCCCAGCTCGGACGTCCGCCGCGTGCCATCCACGGCGTCGGGCACCGCTGCCCCTGCGGCAACCCGGACGTCGTCACCACCGAGCCGCGGCTCCCCGACGGCACCCCCTTCCCCACCACCTTCTACCTCACCTGCCCCCGCGCCGCCTCGCTGATCGGCACCCTCGAGGGGTCCGGCTTGATGAAGGAGATGCAGGCGCGCCTGGGGGAGGACGACGACCTCGCCGAGCGCTACCGCGACGCCCACGAGGCCTACCTCGCCTTCCGCGCCACGCTCGGTGACGTGCCGGAGATCAACGGTGTCACCGCCGGCGGGATGCCCGACCGGGTCAAGTGCCTGCACGTGCTCGCCGGGCACGCCCTCGCGGCCGGGCCGGGGGTCAACCCGCTGGGCGACGAGGTCCTCGAGCTGCTCGGGGAGTGGTGGGCAGCCGGGCCCTGCGTGACGACCGATCCGCCCGCCGGTGACTGACCTGACGAGCCCGGCGCCGATCGCCGCCATCGACTGCGGCACCAACACGATCAAGCTGCTCATCGCCACGCCGGAGCAGGAGCTCGTGCGGGAGGCGCGCATGGTGCGACTCGGCGAAGGCGTCGATCGCACCCGGCGCCTGAGCCCGGCCGCGCTCGAGCGGACCTTCGCCGCCGTCGAGGAGTACGCCGAGCTGATCGCTGCGCAGGGCGCGACCAGGGTCCGTTTCTGCGCCACCTCGGCCACGCGCGACGCGGAGAACGCCGCGGACTTCCGAGCCGGCGTCCTGGCCCGTCTCGGGGTGCTGCCCGAGGTGCTCAGCGGAGCCGACGAAGCGGGGTTGGCCTTCTCCGGGGCCGTGCGCCGGCTGTCGGTGGCGGCTGCCGAGCAGGTGCTGGTGATCGACATCGGAGGCGGCTCGACCGAGCTCATCCTCGGCGCTGCGGCGGACGGGTCCGTGGAGCAGGCCCACTCGATGGACATCGGGTCGGTGCGACTCCACGAGCGTCATCTCCACGCCGACCCGCCGACCGCAGCCGAGGTCGCTGCGGCGCAGGCCGACATCGACGCCGCGCTCGACGCCTCGCCCGTCGAGCTGAACCGCGCCACCAGAGTGGTCGGGGTGGCCGGGACCATCACCACCGTCGCTGCAGGCGTGCTCGACCTGCCGGCCTACGACCGGGACGCGATCGACCAGCAGTCGCTGCCGGTCGCCGAGGTGCACGCCGTGGTCGACCGCCTCGTGGCGATGTCGCGCGACGAGCGCCTGGCGTTGCCCTGGATGCACCCGGGACGCGCCGACGTCATCGGAGCCGGCGCCCTGATCCTGTCCGCAGTGCTGCGTCGCTGCCAGCGTCACCCACCTGCAGGTCTCGGAGAGCGACATCCTCGACGGCATCGCCTGGTCGCTGAGCGATCCCGACTGACGAGCGGTCAGGACCACGTCGCCGGGTCCGCCGCGCTCGCCTACGATGACGCCATGATCTCGGTGACGCAGCTCGCCCTCGTGGCCCTGGGGGGTCCGAACGACCCGCCGCAGCGGTGCTTCGTGATGAACGAGGCGGGAGAGCTCCCGACCTGCACCTACAGCGGGGGCACCTGGACGCGCAGCTACGGCTCCGACCCTTTCCTGGGCTCGCAGGGCGGTGATCCGGGGGGCGCGTTCGCGGCGCTGTTCGGGCTGATGATCGTCGCGGCCATCGCGCTGACCGTGTGGAAGGTGAGCACCGCGCGTCGGATGGCGCGGGACTCCGGCATGAGTGAGCGCGACGCGACCACGATGGCCCTGCTCAGCGACGACGGCTTCGAGGCCACCTACCTGGCCGCCAACCTCCGCGGGCAGACGGCCCCTCCGGTCCCTGGGCCCGGTGGCGGCCGCACCGTGGCCGAGCGGCTCCGCGAGCTCGACAAGCTGCGCGCCGAGGACCTGCTCTCCGTGGAGGAGCACGAGCGGGCTCGGCAGACGATCCTCGGCTCCCTGTAGGACTGCGTGACCGAGCTGCCGCACCCGCGCACCCGCGTCGAGTTCCCCTCGCCGGTGCCCCCGGACACGGGCTGGCCGGGAGACCCGGCAGCCGAGACCGGTACGCCGCTCGGCGACCTCGGCGCTCGGATCAGCATGTGCCGGCGGTGCCCACGACTGGTGCGGTGGCGCGAGGACGTCGCGCGCGACAAGCGGGCCGCGTTCGCCGACCAGCCCTACTGGGGCCGTCCGATCGCCGGCTGGGGCGCGACGGCGCCGCAGGTCCTGATCATCGGCCTCGCACCGGCGGCGCACGGGGCCAACCGCACGGGGCGGATCTTCACCGGTGACCGGTCCGGCGACTGGTTGTTCGCCTCCCTGCACCGTGTCGGTCTGGCCAACCAACCGACGAGCGTCGATGCCGCTGACGGCCTCGAGCTGCGGGGTGCTCGCCTCGTGGCAGCGGTGCGGTGCGCACCTCCGCAGAACAAGCCGTCGACCGCCGAGATCGCTCGGTGCGCGCCGTGGCTCGACCGTGAGCTGGCGTTGGTGGCGCCCACGGTGCGCACGATCGTCGCGCTCGGCTCGATCGGGTGGGCCGCGACCCTGCGAGCCGTACGTCGGGCCGGGTGGTCCGTGCCGCGCCCGCAGCCGCGGTTCGGCCACGGCGCCGAGGGGTTGCTCGAAGGACCGCACGGCGAGGTGCTGTTGCTGGGGAGCTATCACCCCAGCCAGCAGAACACCTTCACCGGACGCCTCACCGAGCAGATGCTCGACGACGTGCTCGGCCGGGCCGCTGCCACAATGTCCCGGTGACTCCTTCTGCGACGAGCCCCGTGATCCTGCACGCCATCACCGTCCTGGGCCATGACCGGCCCGGGATCATCGCCGAGACCACCGAGCGGCTGGCCGGCCTGGGCCTCAACCTCGAGGACTGCACGATGACGCTGCTGCGCGGGCACTTCGCGATGATGCTGATCTGCGCCGGGCCTGCCGATGCCTCCGACGCAGCGATCGAGGCGGCGCTCGCGCCTCTCACCGCCGACGGCACCCTCGCCGTCACCGTGCGTGAGGTCCCGCTCGAGCCCGCGCCTGACGCGGCAGGCTCCGGCTGGGTGCTGACCGTCCACGGCGGGGACCGCCCCGGGATCGTCTCGGCGGTGGTGGCCCGGGTCGCCGAGGTGGGGGGCAACATCACCGACCTCACCACGCGCCTCGCCGGCGACCTCTACCTCGTGGTCGCCGAGCTCGCCCTGCCGCAGGGAGCCGATGCCGACGCGCTGTCGGTGTCGATCGCCGAGGCCGCCGCCGAGCTCGGGGTCAGGGCCACCCTGCGTCCGGCCGAGGCCGACGACCTGTGAGCGACCAGCCCGACGACGAGCGGGTGATCGCCTGGACCGAGGCAGAGCTCGGGGTGGAGGGTCAGGTGCGTCCGGTCGTCACCGCTCCGGCTCCGGTGCTGTCGGAGGTCGGCGCGGACGTCGACCCGTGTGCCCCCGCGATCGTCTCCCTGGCTGCCGACCTCGTGGCGACCATGCGCGTCAGCCCCGGGTGCGTCGGTCTCGCGGCGCCCCAGATCGGGGTCGGAGCGCGGGTGTTCTGCGTCGACGTCTCCGAGCACCCCAAGACCCGCGGCCACCACGGCACGTTCGTGCTGTGCAACGCCGAGGTGCTGGAGTCCTCGCGCAACGACAAGGCGCGCGAGGGCTGCATGAGCGTGCCCGACCTGACCGGCGACGTGAAGCGCGCGACCCGCCTCGTCGTACGCGGCAACCTCCCTGGCTCGGGGGAGGTGGTCGTGATCACCGCCGATGCCTTCGAGGCGCGGGCCCTCCAGCACGAGATCGACCACTGTGCGGGGCTGTTGTTCCTCGATCGCGTCGCCGGCGCACACGCCGTCTACGCTCGGCAGACGTACTTGTAGCTCGCCTGGTCGCGAGCCGAGCGACGCCCCCGTATCCCAATCGGCAGAGGAAGCCGCCTTAAAAGCGGCCCAGTGTGGGTTCGAGCCCCACCGGGGGCACCAGCACGACCTGGAGGACCAGCGCGCCGAGCCGGCCGCGGGCTCAGGCGCTGTGCAGCAGGGTCTGCGGGAAGGGCGCCGGCCAGGTGTCGCCCTCGGCGACGGCGGGAAGCCGGGTCCGCACAGTGAGGCCGTCCTCGGACTGCTCGCGCCACACCAGCATCTCGCGCTGCGGGTCGCGCTCGATCGGCTGTCCGACCGCCACCGCGACCGGGTCGATGTCGTGCTGCCGCAGCCACTGCGTCACCGCGTCGCGCGTCGGTGCCGGGAGCGATCCCACGGGCGTGAGAAGGGTCAGCGCATCCGGTGTGCAGTCAATGAGATCTGCGGCCATCTGACACACCCCCGAAATGATTCGTCGCGAACCGCGTGGAGTCAGGATGCCCGTTCTGGAGGCGGCAACTAACACCGCAAATCGTGGAAATTCGTGTCAAGCGCGCTTGACCGCTCAGGTGGACCCAAACTTCTTTACTCGCCGGTCTAGTCGACCACCCCTTTGGTGCCGGGTGAGCGCCCGAGGATGGCGTCCTACGGCTGTGGGCCGCTGGATCAGTCGACCCAGATCCCGAGCTTGCGCCCGAGGTCGTCGCCGAGCTCGCCGGCGTAGACCGAGGTGAGGTGTCCTCGGTCGCGGTAGGTCACGATGTCACCGATCACGGCCGGGCACTCGCCCTGCCAGCAGATCCACGGGGTCGGGTCCAGGTACTCGGTGCCCGTCTCCTCGGCCGCGGCCACCGAGGCGTTGGAGTCGTCCTCCTGGGCCGGCAGGGGCGTGAAGAGGCAGTCGCCGAGGTCGACGTCGCCGGAGGTCAGGCAGATGCCCGGGTCGCTCTCGTTCTTGGGGACGTCGCGCAGCAGGACGACCCGGTCGACCATCGTCTCCAGCCGGGTGAAGGTGCTCGCGAAGCCCTCCTGGGTGACCGTCAGCCGGTCGTCGTCCTTCTGCCGCAGCTCGCGCCCGTCCTCGGTGTAGATGACCGGGTTGGGCCCGCTGGTGGCGACGACCGCGAGGTCCGGGTCCAGCTCCGCGATCTGCTCGAAGGCCCACTCGCGGAAGTCCGAGCACGCCTGCCAGGGCGCGTTGTTGTTGTCGAGGTCGCTGATGAGCAGGTCGGCTGCGGTGCAGTTGGGCTTGACGAAGTAGTAGGTGCGGTAGCCGGCGTTCTCGGCGATCCGCTCGAAGGCCGGGATCCACATCCGCCCGTGCGAGTTGCCGAGCACGACGATCGTCTTGTCGGCCTCGGGGTCGCCCTCGGGGCACAGCAGGCGGACGCTCTCGTCGCCGTAGTCGCAGGCACCCACCGACGGCACGTCGTCGCGGAGCTCGGCCAGGGGCGGGCGCAGGACCGAGGGCAGCGGGCGACCGTTGCGCGCAGCCTCCACCGACGCCTGGACCAGGGCGATGGTGTCGTTCTTGCTGACCTTCGCCCCCGACCCCTCCAGGCCGGAGTTGCCCAGCGTGATCGCCGGGCCGTCGCCACCGATGTGGTCCTCGGCGTAGGCATGAGCGCTGAACGCGGCCAGCACCATCACCCCCACCGAGACGGGGTAGAGCAGCAGCGCCCGCGGTCGCGGCAGTCGCTTCGCGCTGCGGAACGGCGTCTCGACGTAGCGATAGGTCAGGCCGGCCAGGACGAACGCCGCCACCACGGCCAGAGCGGCGCCCGGGCCGCTGAGCTCCTCGCCGGTGCGGAGGTAGGGGATGAGGAGCAGCGGCCAGTGCCACAGGTAGAGCGAGAACGACCAGTCGCCCACCCGCTGCATCGGACGCACCGCCAGGGCGCGGATCGGCCAGGGCTCGCGGGCATGACCGCCGGCGCCGGCGACCAGGACGGCCGCGGAGCCGAGCACGGGCAGCAGCGCGGCGGTGCCGGGGAACGGCGTCTCCTCGCCGTAGGAGACGCAGGCCACCAGGATCGCGACGAGCCCGGCCGCGCTCAGGGTCGCGCGGCCCGGAGCCGGCATCCGTTCGGCCACCGACCGCGCCACCAGCGCTGCGAGCGCGCCGATGGCCAGCTCCCAGGCGCGGGCCGGGGTGGAGAAGTACGCCGCGGTCCGGTTGGTCTCGGTCAGGATCACGCCGTAGAGCAGGGAGACGATGCCGATGCCGGCCAGCACCCAGAAGACGGTCAGCTTGGGGAGCGCGGCGCGCTCGGCCATCCGGGTGCCGCCGGCGCTGCGCCGTCGGGCCAGCAGCACGCACCCGATGAGGACGAGCGGCCAGACGAGGTAGAACTGCTCCTCCACCGCCAGCGACCAGTAGTGCTGGAGGGGCGAGGCGATCTGGTCCTGGGCGAAGTAGTCGGTGCCGACCGAGGCGAAGCGCACGTTGGCGGCGAAGAACGTCGCCCAGACGGCGTCCTTGACGACCTCGAGGGTGTCGATGGCGCTGATCAGGATCGTGCTGGCGATCAGCGTCACGAGCGTGACCAGTGTGGCGGCCGGCAGGATCCGGCGGGCGCGGCGGGCGTAGAAGTCGCCCAGGGAGACGTTGCCGTTGCGGTCGATCTCGCGGAACAGCAGCTGGGAGATGAGGAAGCCGGAGATCACGAAGAAGACGTCGACCCCGACGAAGCCACCGGGCAGGAACGGCACGCCGGCGTGGCCGGCGACCACGGTCAGCACGGCAATGGCTCTCAGGCCTTGTACGTCACCGCGGAAACCGGTGTGTGGAGCGGCGACAGCGCGGCTCGATCCTGGGCGCGTCATCGCCTCCCTCTCGTCTCGGCCCAGGCAGGTTAGCAAGGGAGGAGGAGGGTCCCGGAATCGGGAACTTCTGGGCCGGGTGCGGCGTTGATGCTGATGACGAGACCCCTAGACTGGTCTCATACAGGGATCCGTCAGGTCGACGGATCAATCGGCCTCCAAGGAGGAGACCATGCAGAGCAACAACCCCGTCTTCCGACGTTCCGAGGACTTCAACCGCACCGGTGGCGGCCAGACCTATGCCGGTTACGGGGAGCCCTCCACCTGGTCCACCGGCTCCGGCGGTGAGTCGGGCTACGTCGCCCCCACTGCTCCGGGCGCGCTGGACCGCATGACGATCGACTCGGTCGTGCAGAAGACCGCGATCTCCCTGGGTGTGGTGATCATCACCGCGCTCGCCACTTGGGTCCTCACCCCCGAGGTCACCGAGAGCACCGCCCCCTCCGAGCTCGGTGCGCTCTTCGCAGCCGTGACCATCGGTTCGCTCGGCGCGTTCGCGCTGTCGCTGGTGAACTCGTTCAAGAAGGTCATCAGCCCCGCGCTCGTGCTCGCCTTCGCCGCCCTCGAGGGCGTGGCGCTCGGCGGCATCAGCAAGCTCTTCAACCTGATGTACGGCGGCGGCGTCGTCCAGGGTGCCGTCATCGGCACCTTCGCGGCCTTCGCCGGCACGCTCGCGGTCTACAAGTTCTTCAACATCCAGGTCGGCGCGAAGTTCCAGCGCATGGTCATCGCCGGTGTCTTCGGCATGATCGGTCTCAGCGTGATGGAGCTGATCCTCGGTGCCTTCGGCGCCCAGATCGGCCTCTTCGGCGTCAGCGGCCTCGGCATGGTCACGGCCTTCGCCGGTCTCGCCCTCGGTGTCTTCATGCTGATCATGGACTTCGACTTCGTCGAGAAGGGCGTGGCCAACGGTCTGCCCGAGCGTGAGTCGTGGCGCGCCGCGTTCGCGATGACCGTCAGCCTGGTCTGGATCTACACCAACCTGCTGCGCATCCTGGCCTACTTCAGCCAGGACTGAACCATCTGACGCAACCGCGTCGTCGAACGGCCCCGGACCTCGGTCCGGGGCCGTTCTGCGTCTCGGAGGTTGCGCCGGGAGGCTCCTGGAGCGCGCTAGTCGGTGGGTTCGGTGACGGCCGGCTCGGCGGCCGGCTCCGTGGCCGGCTCGGCGGCGGGCTCGGCGGCCGGCTCGTTCTCGTGCGCCTCGGGCGCAGCGCCCTCGGTCTGGGGACGGCGACGGCGGTGGCGCAGCTCGACCCACAGCCCGAGGACGCCGAGGCGGTTGCCACCGACCTCGGTGCCGCCGAGCTCGGTGCCGGGCTCGTTGACGGCGCGCAGGGCGGCGCGGGTCACCGGGAGCACGCCCTCGCCGCGCAGCACCTCGGGGTGGATCTCGTCCTCGGGTCCGAGGCCCAGGGCGGCGAGCACCGAGGGGAGCAGCAGGCGCGACAGGGCGCGGTAGCCGGCGGCGGAGGGGTGGAACTGGTCAGGACCGAAGAGCAGCGCCGGTGCCGCGGCGAACTCCGGGCCGAGGACGGTGGCGAGCGAGATCGTGCGCCCGCCCTCCTCGATCACCGCGATGGTCTGGGCTGCGGCCAAGCGACGCGACCACGCGCGGGCGATCTGCTTCAGCGGCGGGGCGATCGGCTTGATGGTGCCGAGGTCGGGGCAGGTGCCGACGACGACCTGGACGCCGGCCTCACGCAGACGGCGTACGCCCTCGGAGAGGTGGCGTACCGACTCCGAGGGGCGGGTCACGTGGGTCACGTCGTTGGCGCCGATGAGGATCAGGGCGACGTCGGGCTCGATCGGGAGCGCCTTGTCGATCTGGCCGCGGAGGTCGGCTGAGACCGCCCCGACGACGCAGAACTGGCGCAGGTAGACGCGACGGTCGCCCTGCTCGGCCACGCCGCTGCCGATGAGCGCGCCCGGTGTCTCCTCGACCCGCTCCACGCCGTACCCGCAGGCGCTGGAGTCGCCGAAGATGGCGATCTTGACCGCCGGCCCGGGGCGACCGCGGCCGTACCAGCCGGTGGAGTCGGGGACCGGGTCGGAGGAGACCTCGCCGATCGTGCGGCGGGCCAGGGTGGCCTCGGCACGCAGCAGGCCGTAGAGACCGCCCCCCAGGAGGGACAGTCCACCGCCGCCGTAGGCAGCCGCGGCCGCCAACTTTCGCGCGGCTCCGGCTTGTCCCATGCCGTAACTCTACGAACCGGGCCCGGGGGACCTAGGTTGAGGGGGTGCAGTACGTGAACTCTCTCCTGGACCTGATCGGCAACACCCCACTCGTGCGGATGTCGCGCACCCTCGACCTGCCTACGAGCACGGCCGAGCCCGCCGACACCGGACCCCTGGTGCTGGCCAAGGTCGAGTACCTCAACCCGGGTGGATCGGTGAAGGACCGCATCGCCACGCGGATGATCGAGGCGGCCGAGGAGTCCGGCGCGCTCCAGCCCGGCGGCACGATCGTCGAACCGACCTCGGGCAACACCGGCGTCGGGCTCGCGATGGTCGCCCAGGCCAAGGGCTACCACTGCATCTTCGTGTGCCCCGACAAGGTCAGCGAGGACAAGCGCAACGTGCTCAAGGCCTACGGCGCCGAGGTGGTCGTCTGCCCGACCGCGGTGGCGCCGGAGCACCCGGACTCCTACTACAACGTGTCGGACCGACTGGCCTCCCAGCCCGGCGCCTGGAAGCCCGACCAGTACTCCAACCCGCACAACCCGCGCTCGCACTACGAGACCACGGGACCCGAGATCTGGGCTCAGACCGACGGCCGGATCACCCACTTCGTGTGCGGGGTCGGCACCGGCGGCACCATCAGCGGCACCGGGCGCTACCTCAAGGAGCAGAACCCCGACATCCAGGTCATCGGCGCCGACCCGGCCGGCTCGGTCTACTCCGGCGGCACCGGGCGTCCCTACCTCGTCGAGGGGGTCGGTGAGGACTTCTGGCCCGAGACCTACGACCGCAACGTCGCCGACCGGATCATCGAGGTCTCCGACGCCGACTCCTTCGCCTTCACCCGCCGCCTCGCCCGCGAGGAAGCGCTGCTCGTCGGTGGCAGCTGCGGCATGGCGGCGTACGCCGCACGCCAGCTGGCCCACGAGCTGGCCGGCACGCCCGAGGGCAAGGACGCCGTCATCGTCGTGCTGCTGCCCGACTCCGGTCGGGGCTACCTGACGAAGATCTTCAACGACGAGTGGTTGAGCCAGTACGGCTTCGCCGGCGGCGGCCCGGCCGCCGTCCGCACCGTCGGGGAGGTGCTGCGTGGCAAGTCCGGCCAGCTGCCCGACCTGGTGCACACCCACCCCAGCGAGACCGTCGCCGAGGCCGTCGCCATCCTGCAGGAGTACGGCGTCTCGCAGATGCCCGTCGTGCGCGCCGAGCCGCCGATCGTGGCCGCCGAGGTGGCCGGGTCGGTGTCCGACCGTGGCCTGCTCGATGCCCTGTTCGCCGGTCACGCCAAGCTCACCGACCCCGTCGAGGACCACATGTCGGCGCCACTGCCCACGATCGGGGCGGGCGAGGAGTCCTCGGCCGCCGTGGCGATGCTCGAGTCCGCCGACGCGGTGCTGGTGCACGAGGACGGCAAGCCGGTCGGCGTCCTGACGCGCCAGGACCTCCTGGCCTACCTCGCCCGCTGATCATCAGTGCCGAGTCGGCGCACTTGTGCGCCGACTCGGCATCTTGCGGCTCGGTCCGGTGGCGGGGGCTCGGCCTCAGGACCTAGGATGAGAACAGGTTCTAGTTTTGTCGAGGCCTGAGTCGAGCCCTGAGGAGAGCGGCGCATGACTGTCACCCCTGCCATCGAGGGCTGGTTCACCGCAGGTGCGGCACCGGCGCTCATCGGGTCGAAGTGCACGACGTGCACCTCGACGTACTTCCCGCCACTGTCGGCCGGGGGTTTCTGCCGCAACCCGGTCTGCTCCGGCGAGAGCTTCGACGAGGTCGAGCTGTCGCGGCGTGGCCGGATCTGGAGCTACACCGACGCGCAGTACCAGCCGCCGCCGCCCTACATCCCCGCGCAGGCCGCCGGTGACACCTACGTGCCGTTCGCGCTGGCCGCCGTCGAGCTCGCCGAGGGCATCGTCGTGCTCGGCCAGGTCGCCGAGGGTTACGGCGTGGCCGACCTGCGCGTCGGCGCCGAGATGGAGCTGGTCGTGCAGACGCTCTACACCGACGAGTCCGGAGAACGCAGCATCTGGCGATGGAAGCCCGTCGTCGAGCTGGGCGAGGAGACCGAGCAGTGAACACCACCGATCAGCAGGTTGCCGTCGCCGGAGTGGGCATGCACCCCTGGGGCAAGTGGGGCAAGAACTTCGTGACCTACGGCGTGCACGCGGCCCGCGCCGCGCTCGCCGACTCGGGGATCGCGTGGAGCGACGTCGACTTCGTCGTCGGCGGCGAGACCGTCCGCAACGGCTACGGCGGCTACGTCGCCGGAGCCACCTTCGCCCAGGCCCTGGGCTGGAACGGCGCCCGCGTCGCCACGTCGTACGCCGCGTGTGCGACCGGTGCGCAGGCGATCGACACCGCCCGGGCGCGGATCCTCGCCGGTCTCTGCGAGGTCGCCCTGGTGGTGGGTGCCGACACCACGCCCAAGGGCTTCCTCGCGCCCAACGCGGGGGAGCGCTGGGACGACCCGGACTGGTTGCGCTTCCGCCTGCTGGGCATGACCAACCCGGCCTACTTCGCGCTCTACGCCCGCCGCCGCATGGACCTCTACGGGGCCACGCAGGAGGACTTCGCGGCGGTCAAGGTCAAGAACGCCAAGCACGGGCTCAGCAACCCGAACGCGCGCTACCGCAAGGAGGTCAGCGTCGCCGACGTGATGGGCAGCGCCGTGGTCTCCGACCCGCTGCACCTGCTCGACATCTGCGCGACGTCCGACGGTGCGGCTGCTGTCGTCCTGACCAGCCTCGACTACGCCCGCCGTCACGGGCTCGACCAGCCGGTGCGGGTGGCCGCGGTCTCGACCGTCACCCCGACGTTCCCCAACACCGTCATGGACATGCCGATGCTCTCGACCGACCCCAGCGCCGCCGTCGGCGTGCCGGAGCACACGTTCAAGGAGTCGATCGCGCTGGCCGCCTACGAGGAGGCCGGCATCTCGCCCGAGGACGTCGACGTGGCCGAGGTCTACGACCTGTCGACGGCTCTCGAGCTCGACTGGATCGAGGACCTCGCGCTGTGCAAGCGCGGCGAGGCCGAGACGCTCCTGCGCGCCGGTGACACCGCGATCGGTGGCCGGATCCCGGTCAACCCGAGTGGTGGGTTGGCGTGCTTCGGCGAGGCCGTGCCGGCGCAGGCGCTGGCGCAGGTCTGCGAGCTCACCTGGCAGCTGCGTGGGCAGGCCGGCGAGCGTCAGGTGGAGGGGGCCCGGGTCGGGATCACCGCCAACCAGGGGCTCTTCGGGCACGGCTCCTCGGTCCTGCTGACGCGCTGAGGTCCTGATGGCCTACGTGCTGGTCGACCGCCCGACCCCGGCGGTCACCGTCATCACGCTCAACCGCCCGGAGCGGATGAACGCGATGGCGTTCGACGTGATGGTGCCGTTCCGCGAGGCCCTGCAGGCTGCGGGTGCGGACACTGCGGCACGGGCCATCGTGGTCACCGGCGCCGGAGCCGGCTTCTGCTCGGGCGCCGACCAGGAGTCGGCCGGGGTGCCTCCGGGTGTCGAGGGGCTGCCCCCGGCGTCGTACGCGTTGCGGGCGATGCAGCTGCTCGAGGACGTCGTCCTGACGATCCGCCGGCTCCCGCAACCCGTCATCGCAGCGGTCAACGGGCCGGCCATCGGGGGAGGGCTGTGCCTCGCGCTGGCCTGCGACCTGCGGTACGCCGCTCCGTCGGCCTACTTCCGCGCAGCCGGCATCAACAACGGCCTGACCGCCAGCGAGCTCGGCCTCAGCTTCTTGCTGCCCCGCGCGATCGGCGCCACCCGGGCGGCCGAGATGATGCTCACCGGCTCCGACGTGGGGGCTGCGGAGGCCGAACGCATCGGTCTGGTCTCGTCGGTGCACGACGACGTGCTCGCCCACGCGGTCGCGGTCGGCGATCGGGTGGCAGCGCTCTCCCAACCGGGGATCGAGCTGACCAAGAAGTCGATCCAGGCCGGTCTGGCCGCCACGTCGCTGGAGGCGCACGTGACCTCCGAGGGGCTGGGCCAGCTCTACGTGCGGATGCTCACCGACAACTTCGAGGAAGCCACGCTCGCCCGCAAGGAAGGTCGGCCCGCCGTCTTCCGCGACCGGCGCTGAGGTCGGGCTCCACCGACCCCTAGCGTCCGACGCACGGATTGGTCAGGCATCGCCTGGTCCCGACGGGCCATGGCCCCCTGGCTCGCCCGGTCGCACGATGAGATGTTCGGGTCGCCCCGGCGGCCTCACTCATCTCTCGCGGAGGTCTCCCATGCGCATCCTCAAAAGGCTCGTCCCGACGCCGAGCTTGATCGCGGCGATCGTCATCCTCGTGCTCGTGGGCGGAGGGTCGGCCGTGGCCGGCTCGCTGGTCACGAGTGCCCAGATCAAGGACCGCACGATCCAGCTCAAGGATCTCAACCGCAAGACGATCAAGTCGCTGAAGGGCAAGCGTGGCCCGGCCGGCAAGCAAGGCATCCAGGGCGAGCAAGGCATCCAGGGCATCCAGGGCGAGCAGGGGCCCAAGGGTGATGCGGGGTCCGCGCGCGGTGTGGTGATGGTCAATCCCAACGGCACCTTGTACAACCCGAAGGGCACGTTCGAGAACCTCGTCGTCACCCACCCGGCGACCGGTGTCTACTGCCTCGGCAAGGCGCCCGGCACCAGCAACGGCCTCGGCAACTACGACCTGGTGGTCGCGACCGCTCATGGCCCGGACTTCGCCAAGCTCGTGGTGACGATCAACACCGAGTACGGCAGCCAGTGCAACCCCTACGGCGGCCACAGCGCCTACGTCACCACCCTGGCTGGGGCGCCCGCCGACGGATACTTCGTGCTCGCACTCCTCTGAGCCGGACACCGGACACCGGACGCCGGGTCCGTGGGGCGTGGCCGCCGCCGAGTGGCAGGTCCCACCGGCCCGAGCGATGAAGCCTCCCCACATGCGGATCGAAGAGACTCGGGCCATCGCGCTGGACTCGATCCAGACAGCGCTGAAGAGCCTCAACCAGGCGGGGGACGCTCTGCGCAGCGCCCGCGGGTGGGCCGCCTACGACCTGTGGTTCGGCGGCTACTTCGCCAGCAGTCGCAAGCGTGAGGAGATCCGCCGGACGCAGGGCCACGTGCGGTCCGCCGGCTACACCATCAACCTGTTGCGCGCCGACCTCGAACGACTCGACCTCGACCCGATCGTGGGCCCCCGCTCGGGACCGGTGGTGGTGTGGGGTGACGTGTGGTTCGACAACATCGTCAGCGACGCCCTCACCAAGCGGCGCCTGAAGCGGCTCGACGCCGAGCTGCAGCGGATCTCACGAGAGCTCGTCGCGCTGCAGAGCCGGTTGAGACGGCTGGACGCAGACTGCTCGGAGTAGTGCCGCGCACAGCCCTGTCGCGTCGGTCGACTACAGGGAAACCAGACGCGTTGGTAGCCCTTGGACGTGCCGGTGGCCCCGCCGGTGGGGGCGGGGTGTGGGGGCGGGGTGTTCAGGGTTCGGCGTTGGTGGGGATCTCGGTGGTGATCGGCGTTCGGCCGTGTCGGCGTCCGCGGGTGACGCGTAGTCGTAGTCCGGAGGGGCTGGTCCACTCATAGGCCCCGGGTCGGGGTGAGGTGTAGGTCCAGGTGGAGAAGGTCTTGGCGCGGTGGTGCTTGCGGCACAGGAGCGCGAGGTTGCGTGACGAGGTCGGTCCGCCGCGGGCGTGGGGGATGAGGTGGTCGAGGTCGCAGTGGCGGGCGCGGCGGGTGCAGTAGGGGAACACGCAGCACTGGTCGCGTAGTCGGACTTGTTCGACGAGTCTGGTGGTGGGGGTGTAGGCGTCGGTGGAGAGGTCGGTGTTGAGGTCGATCACGGGCCGGATGGTCACGGTCGTGCCGGCGCTCTGGCACCAGTCCTTGAGCTGGGTGATGAGGATGTCGGGGGCGCCGGGGTTGTCGAGGGTGGCGTGGGCGCTGTGGGCGTCGAGGTGGGCGTAGATCGTGACCCCCCGCCCCGCACCGCCACCACTCCACGGCACTGCCGCTGCGGCGTCTCGCTGGTGAGGTCGAGGGCGAGCTGGTGGCGGGCCATCTCTCCGACGGCCATCGAGCGGCGGACGTCCAGTGGTTCTTCGCAGCCGAGGTCGCCCAGGGTCTGGGCGCCGTCCTTGACGGCCTGCTCGAGGTCGAGGGCGTCGGTGACCTCGAGGGTGCCGGTGATCTCGACGGTGCCGGTGGTGCAGGCACCGAGGGCTGCGAGGTGGATGTCGAAGGAGCGGTTGTCGGCGGCCTTGCGGCGTCGACGTTCGGCCTCGTCGGGGTCGTGCAGGTCGATGGCTTCGGCCACGGTGCGATCGATCTGGGCGAAGGTGCAGGAGTGCAGGACGGGGGCGAGCATCCGGTCGATGTGGCGGGCGGCCTCGTAGGTCAGGCACATCGTGTGCTCGGTGAGGCGTAGCGCTTTCCAGACGGGGATCTCGTGGGCGATGACGCGTTCCCAGGTGCGGGGCAGGCGGTAGCGCAGCTCGAGGACCTTGCCGACGTAGGCGCACCCGGCCTCGCTGCTCAGCCGCAGCGACACCGCGAGGTCGTGGACGTGGGATTCGGCGACCAGCGGGCAGCCGACGCCGCCGAGCAGGACCCCGCCGTCACCGAACGTCCTCTCGTCGACGACGGTGTCGTCGATGCGGTGCTCGACGGTCCAGTCGACCACGGCGTGCAGCAGCGAGACCTCGGCTGCATCCCGGGTGGCCCAGGCGTCGCGGACCACGCTGATCGCGGTCGCAGTGGGGGTCGGGGCCATGACATGACTCTACCCACGCCCGCCGACAATCAAACATGTGTTCGATTTTGAATGTGGATGGTTCACGCACCCAACGGCGGTCGATCCGTTTCCGGTACCGGGCGGTCATGGTGTGCGTCAGGTGTGTCTGCGTAACGCCTCGACACTTCAGGGATGACAGCATCTCTCGAGTAGGAGGCCCCGTGCCCATGAGTAGCCCGGACTGGTCAGAGCGTCATCGCTGTGCGGTGCGTGAGGCCGCACCCGAGGTCCCGTCACTGACCGCTGGGGAGCAGCGCGCCCTGTGGCACCGGATCGAGGCGAGCGTTGCGCCTCCCGAGGTACGCCGCGCGCGCTGGAAGACCGTTGCCGCCGGGGTCGTGGCGGTGGTGGCAGTCGGTGGGGTCGGTGCCGCGACGGCGAACGTGCTCAGCGCCCGCACCGGGGCGTTCCCCGTCGACGCCGAGGATGTCGAGCTGGGTGGTCCTGGTGAGCGACTCGACCCGGCAGCACCCGACTTCGCTGCCGTGGTGGAGGACGTGACGGCCGATATCCGATTCCCCACGACAGCGTCGCGTGAGCGCGCACTGTCATGGGAGGTCGAGAGTCTTTCCTCGGACAAGGACCCTGCCTGGGTGTCGACCGGAGCGCTTCGCCTCTGGACGGCGGGTCACGCTCTCTGCTCCTGGAGCAACACCTGGGCATCAGCTCTGCGCACCAACGAGGCGGCGATCGAGAGTCAGGCCGCAGCTGTCGTGCTCGGTGCGCGCGACTGGCCCTCGATCAGTGACACCGATCCAGATCTCGCGGACGAGTCCGAGCTCGACTGGCTCCCGGGTCTCGAGAGGGCGATCCGTTCCCAGGACCCAGCCGCTGCAAGGGACGCGCTCGACGGCCACGGCGCCTGCCTGCCGGGTCTGGCTCCCGAGCTCGGGTTGGGCGGGCGGTGGTGAAGCCACCAGCGACACGCGCGGACGTGGAGAGGCTGTACCACCTCCATGCCGGTGAGCTCCGCGGCTACCTCCACCGGCGGGCAGGGGAGGCCGGGGCGGAGCTTCTGGGTGACGTGTTCGTGGTGGCACTCCAGCGCCTGGGCGACCTACCGGAGCAGGACCTGCGGCGGGCCTGGCTGTTCGGCATCGCGCGGCGGCTGCTGCTGGCCTCGGAGCGGAACAGCCGAACCTCGCGACAAGCCGAGAACGAGCACGTCAGGTCCTACGGAACGTCGTCAGGCGCCTCAGCCGTCGACCCCGATCGTGGGCGAGCGGTCCGCGATGCGCTCGCCTCGCTGCGGGAGCGAGACCGAGAACTCATCCGGCTCACCGAGTGGGAGCAGCTCACCACCAGCGAAGCCGCAGCGATCCTCGGTCTCCGCCCTGGGACTGCGCGGGTACGGCTCCACCGAGCCCGTCGCGCTCTGGCGAACCATCCAGCACTTCGAGGTCTCCTCGAACCGCCTATCGCCGACCAGGCAGCTTCCGATTCAGGTGCTGACCCGGTCGACACCGGACCCGGTGTCGCTGTGGGTCGTTGCGAGCGCAACGAAACACGGTAGTCGGCGGCGGATCCGCGTCCGATGCTCGCAACAAGAGTCACCCAGCGCGACCTCTCTCCTCCATGCACCGTGGTCCATGGCTGGTCGGAGTGTGGGAACGGATCACGCACATGACAACAGGCCATCCGGACGGCCCCCGGCGCTCATCGGCGGTGGATTCGACGCACCTCTGAGCTGCGCGGATTGCGTTGGAAGCGGATGGCGCGACGCGTAGTCGGACGTACGTAGTGGGCCAGGACCCGATGCGGGTCCGCGTGGTTGCGCCGGTCGTCGACCGCAAGAAGTCACCTATGTACGTCCGACTACGAGCACACACACCACGGCGCCCGGTTCTCGGCTGCTCCGGTCAACGGGACCCGGCGCGCCGCCGGTGGTGCTGGACGCGTGGCGCGCCGGCCGGGAGCGCCAGACCCTGCTGCGGGCGCTCGGCTTCCGAGCGCTCTCGGACGACCCGTTCGAGCCCGATGCCTACGCTCCGGTGCTGTCCGCGATCGCCTCGACGTAGACCCAGCGGCCGCCGCGCCGCTCGAAGCGGCTGCGCTCCTGCATCCGGTACGTCGCCCCGTGCAGCGTGTACGTCGCGGCGAACTCCACCTCGTCGTCGCGTGCGTCGAGGATCTCGAGCCCGGTCCACTCCAGGGCTGGGTCGACCTGCACGTCGTCGGGGCGGGTGCGGGGGTGCCAGGTGCGGTAGACGTGGTCGAGGTCGCCCACGGCGTACGCCGCGTAGCGCGACCGCATCAGCTCCTCGGGGGTCTCGGCCGCCGCAGCGCCGCGGTGCAGGCGCCCGCAGCAGGCGTCGTACGGCGTGCCGGTGCCGCACGGGCACGCTGGTGCGAACACGCCGCTCACTGCGTCACCACCCGGTAGACGACGTGGGTGCCGGGCAGGCCCTTGAGCTCCACCTCGCCCATCTCGACGAGCTCGACGGCCGCGTCGTCATCGAGGGCGTCGAGGACGGCCGAGGTCGCGAGCACCTCACCACCGGTGGCCAGGGCGCCGACCCGCGCCGCCATCGCGACGTTGCGGCCGAAGTAGTCGCCGTCGCGGGAGATGACCGCGCCGGTGTGCACGCCGATGCGGACCTTGACCGGGGCCACGATGCGCAGCATCGGGTCGAGCGTGCGACGGAGGTCCTTCTGCACCCCGACCGCAGCGCGGCAGGCTGCCTCGGCGTCGCGGAAGGCCACCATGAAGCCGTCGCCGGAGGTCTTGACGACCTGTCCGCGGTAGCGCTCGACGCGGGAGCGGACCAGGGCGTCGTGGGCAGCCAGGACCCGCACCCAGGTCTCGTCACCGAGCCGCTCGTTGAGCGGCGTCGAGTCCTCGATGTCGGAGAAGAACAGCGTCACCCGTCCCTCGACGTCGGCCATGTTGACGATCTCCTGCTGCTCGGTGGCTGCCCACTGCTGGAGGTCCTCGATGGAGGACTGCAGCAGGCCGGTGAGCCCGTGCTCGCGCACCTTGGTGGCGGTGCGCACCACCCTGCGCACCGCGCGCTCGGTGACCGTCGATGCGGGCCGAGGTCGCAGCGCAGCGCTCAGGTCGGCCTCGAGGGCCTCGATTCGCTCACGGGCCTCGGTGAGCTCGGCCTGCAGCCGGCGCCGGCTCACCATGGTGGCGACCAGCGCCACGGCGAGCGCCAGCGCGAGCAGGCCCACCGCGATCAGCACGTGCTGAGACTAGTGGGCCTCGAGACGGAGCGGGTCAGAGTCCCAGCGCCTGCTCGAGCCGCTCGAGCTCCTCGCCGGCGTACACGGCGATGCGCTGCAGGCTCGGGATCGAGTCGCGGTCGCCGGTGAAGCCGATGTTGAACTGACCGTTGTAGGAGACCGCGGTGATGTTGAGCGCCTGGCCGTTGAAGAGCAGGCTCACCGGATAGATCTCCTCCATGAGCGAGCCGTCGTAGTAGCGCGCCTCGTCGGGTCCCGGCACGTTGCTCAGGACGATGTTGGACGACGGCGGCGTACGCCCGCCCACCCCCAGGAGCGCCTGCGCGAGGAACGGTCCCATCAGGGCAGCGGTGTAGGCGTCCATGGCGGCCTTGCCGACCTCGGGCAGCCGCTGCTTGCCCAGCTGGGTGGAGGTCCGGATCGCCGCCATCCGCTCGAGCGGGTCCTCCACGTCGGTGCCGAGACGGGCGTGGAGGAACGTCACGGCGTTGCCGACGCGAGCGCCCTCCTCGGCGCGGACCGAGACCGGCACGTTGGCGGTGAGCGAGTCGGTCGGCATCGCGTCGTGCTCGATGAGGTAGCGACGCAGGGCGCCACCGCACAGGGCGAGGAAGACGTCGTTGAGGCTCGCCTCGGCTGCCTTGGCCACCAGGCGGAGCCGTTCGATGGGGTACTGCTGGGTGGCGAGGCGTCGCGGGGTGTGGATGCGGCCGTTGAAGATCGAGTGGGGCGCGCGGAAAGGGGCTGCGCGGTCCGGGCCGACCCGACCCGTGAGTGTCTCGGCGTAGGTCTTGCCCAGCGAGCCGGTGATCGCCGCAGCCGCCTTCACCCCGCCGGTCAGTGCGCCGGCGGCTCCTTCGACGAGGCCCGGGCGGGGCCCCGACTTCTCGAGCGCGGACTTCCGCGGGCGCGGGGGCAGCCCCGACTGGTCGGGGCCGTGCGAGCCGACCGCCCACGGGGGCAGCATGTCGCGCGTCTCGGGGTCGACCGACAGCATGCGGCGGAGCAACCGGATCCCACCGACGCCGTCGACCTGGCTGTGGTGGGCCTTCATGTAGAGCGACCAGCGGTTCTCCTCCTGGCCCTCGATCACATGGACCTCCCACAGCGGGTAGCGCCGGTCCATCCACGCCGAGTGCAGTCGCGAGACGAGCACGCCGAGCTCGCGCTGGGAGCCCTCACCCGGCAACGCCGAGTGACGCAGGTGGTAGTCGAGGTCGATCTGGTCGTCGGGCACCTCGGCCCAGCTCGGCACCGGAGTCTTCTTGAAGAGGTAGTTGTACGGCGCCGCGAACGTCGTGACCTCGCGCCAGCGGGCGACCAGGTCGGCCACGAAGGTCGGCTCGCCCTCGGGCACCCGGAACGTCGCGAGCATGCCGACCTGCATGGGCGTACGCCGCGTCTCGGCGAAGAGCCACGACGAGTCGTTGAGCCCCAAAAGCTTGCGCGCCATGCACTTCTCCCATGTGAGTCAGCACCGCCCCAGCACCAGGGCGGCGTACCGGTGACCTTAGTCGGCGCGCACGTGGCCGGCGTCACGTCGGGCCTGTGCCGGAGGGGTGGTGCGCCGCGCACGGCGGGCCGCCTGGCACTTCGTTCACGTCGTCGTCACCTGCGCTGTGGCACGGCGGAGTAGCGTGCAGAAGTGACCTCTGCCCCCACAGCCGCGACCCTCGGAGCGCTCCGCGAGTCCGGCCACGTCCACAAGGCCCTCCGGGTCGAGATCCGCGACAACCTCCTGGCCGCCCTGGCCGAAGGGCGCGACCCGTGGCCGGGGCTGCACGGCTTCGAGGCGACAGTGATCCCTCAGCTCGAGCGGGCCCTGATCGCCGGCCACGACATCGTGCTGCTCGGCGAGCGCGGCCAGGGCAAGACGAGGCTGCTGCGCACGATGGTCGGCCTGCTCGACGAGTGGACGCCGGTCATCGCCGGCTCCGACCTCGGCGAGCACCCCTACGACCCGATCACGGTGGAGTCGCGTCGCCGAGCCGCCGCCGAGGGCGACGCGCTCGCCGTCGAGTGGCGCCACCGCAGTGACCGGTACTCCGAGAAGCTCGCCACGCCCGACACGAGCGTCGCCGACCTCATCGGCGACGTCGACCCGATGAAGGTGGCCGAGGGGCGCTCGCTCGGTGATCCCGAGACCATCCACTTCGGCCTGATCCCGCGCAGCCACCGGGGGATCGTGGCGATCAACGAGCTGCCCGACCTCGCCGAGCGCATCCAGGTCGCGATGCTCAACGTCATGGAGGAGCGCGACATCCAGATCCGCGGCTACGTGCTGCGACTGCCGCTCGACGTCCTCGTCGTGGCCAGCGCCAACCCCGAGGACTACACCAACCGGGGACGCATCATCACCCCGCTCAAGGACCGCTTCGGGGCCGAGATCCGCACCCACTACCCGACCGAGCTCGACGCCGAGATCGCGGTCATCCGCCAGGAGGCCGCGCTGCCGCCCGAGCTCGTGGACGTGCCCGACTACCTGGTGGAGATCCTCGCCCGGTTCACCCGACAGCTGCGCGAGTCCTCCGCGGTCGACCAGCGCTCCGGGGTCTCGGCCCGTTTCGCGATCGCCGGTGCCGAGACGATCGCTGCAGCAGCGATCCACCGCGCGACGGTGCAGCACGAGGACCGGGCGGTCGCTCGCGTCGTCGACCTCGAGACCGCCGTCGTCGTCCTCGGCGGCAAGATCGAGTTCGAGTCGGGGGAGGAGGGTCGCGAGGCCGAGGTGCTCACCCACCTGCTCCGCACCGCGATCGCCGAGACCGTGCGGGCCCACTTCCGCGGCATCGACTTCGCCCTGCTGGTCGACACGATCGAGGCCGGCGCGATGGTGACGACCGGCGAGCAGGTCACCGCCCGCGACTTCCTCGCCGGGCTGCCCGTGCTGGGCGAGTCCGACCTCTACGACCGCGTCTGCGACGCCCTCGGGGCCACCAACGACGGCGAACGGGCCGGCGCGATCGAGCTGGCTCTCGAAGGCCTCTACCTGGCTCGCAAGGTCGGCAAGGATGCCGATGGCACGGAGACCGTCTACGGATGACCACGCCGATGCAGTTCGAGGTGCGCGTCGCCGCCGGGTCCCTGACCTCGCGCGTGGCCCCGAGCTATGTCGTGCCTCATTCCTGGACGCCGGGCGGGATCGCCGTCGAGGGCGGCGGCACCGGGGCCCACCTGCTGCTCACCGCAGTGGCATCGTGCGTCCTCAACGAGGTGTGCCGGGAGGCCGAGGCCCTCGGCGTCGTGGTCGACGGCGTGCTGGTGCGTGCCACGGGTGACTTCGACAGCGGCTGGAGCTCCTCGGACATGGGCTACGAGATCGACCTCGACACCGACGCGGAGGCGAGCACCGTCACCGGGCTCATCGAGCGCGTCGAGGCCGTCGCCGAGATCCCGCGAGCCATCAGCGGTCAGGTGCGGGTGAAGCGGCGATGAGGTCACGCTCGGCACGCTTCAAGAAGTACGACGGCGGCGACCCCCTGGCTCCGCCGGTCGACCTCGCCGAGGCGCTCGAAGCCATCGGCGAGGACGTCATGGCCGGCTACAACCCCGAGCGGGCGATGCGCGAGTTCCTGCGGCGCGGTGGCCACGACCAGCAGGGCCTCGACGCGCTGGCGCGCAGGGTGGCCGAGCGACGACGCGACCTGCTCCAGAAGCACAACCTCGACGGCACGCTCGCCGAGATCCGCGAGCTGCTCGACCGCGCGGTGCTGGAGGAGCGCAAGCAGCTGGCCCGCGACGCGATGATGGACGACGGCGACCGGACACTGCGGGAGATGCAGCTCGACAACCTGCCCCCCAACACCGCCGCCGCGGTCAGCGAGCTCGGCGAGTACGACTGGCAGAGCCCGCAGGCGCGAGCCGACTTCGAGAAGATCAAGGACCTCCTCGGCCGCGAGCTGCTCGACCAGCGCTTCGCCGGGATGAAGAACGCCCTGGAGAACGCCACCGACGAGGACCGGCAGGCGATCAACGAGATGCTCGACGACCTCAACACGCTGCTGGAGAAGCACGCGCGCGGCGAGGACGCCGCCGAGGACTTCGAGCAGTTCATGGAGAAGCACGGCGAGTACTTCCCCGAGGACCCGCAGGACATCGACGAGCTGCTCGACGCCTTGGCCCAGCGCTCGGCCGCCGCCCAGCGGATGATGAACTCGATGACCCCCGAGCAGCGCCAAGAGCTGATGGAGCTCTCCGCGCAGGCGTTCGGATCGCCCCAGCTGATGGACTCGCTGTCGCGGCTGGACGGCAACCTCCAGGCGTTGCGCCCGGGGGAGGACTGGAGCGGTTCGGAGCAGTTCGGCGACGGCCAGGGTCAGGGCCAGGGGCAAGGCCTCGGTCTCGGCGACGGATCGGGGGTCTTCCAGGACCTCGCCGACCTCGACCAGCTCGCCGAGCAGCTCTCGCAGTCCTACGGCGGAGCCCGGATGGACGACCTCGACCTCGACAAGCTCGCCCGACAGCTGGGGGCGGAGGCCGCTGTCGACGCGCGCACGCTGCAGCGGCTGGAGCAGGCGCTGCGCGAGAGCGGCACCCTCAAGCGGGGCACGGACGGGCAGCTCAAGCTGTCGCCCAAGGCGATGCGCCAGCTGGGCAAGGCCCTGCTCAAGAACGTCGCGGACAAGATGTCGGGCAGGCAGGGACAGCGCGACCTGCACCGGGCCGGTGCCGCGGGAGAGCGTTCCGGGGCGACCCGGCAGTGGGAGTTCGGCGACACCGAGCCCTGGGACCTGCCCCGCACGATCCTCAACGGCGTCACCCGGCGCGCCGGCGACGGGGCCGGCCCGCTGCTGGCCATCGACGACGTCGAGGTGCAGGAGACCGAAGCCCGCACCCAGGCCTGTGTGGCGCTGCTCGTCGACACGTCGTTCTCGATGGCGATGGATGGCCGGTGGGTGCCGATGAAGCGCACCGCCCTGGCGCTGCACACCCTCATCAGCAGTCGGTTCCGTGGCGACCACCTCCAGCTGATCGGCTTCGGACGCCAGGCCGAGGTGATGGACATCGAGCAGCTCACCGCGCTGGATGCCCGCTGGGACAAGGGCACCAACCTCCACCACGCGCTGCTGCTGGCCAACCGACACTTCCGCAAGCACCCCCACGCCCAGCCGGTGCTGCTGATCGTCACCGACGGTGAGCCGACCTCGCACCTCGAGGCCAGCGGCGAGGTCTACTTCTGCTACCCGCCGCACCCGGCCACGGTGGCGCTCGCCGTGCGCGAGCTCGACACCTCCCGACGCCTCGGCGCGCAGACGACGTTCTTCCGGCTCGGCGACGACCCGGGCCTGGCCCGCTTCATCGAGCAGATGGCCCGTCGCGTCGACGGCGCGATGGTGAGCCCGGAGCTCGACGACCTCGGCGCCGCCGTGGTCGGCTCCTACCTCGGCTCGCGCACGGCCGGCCGGCCCGGAGGGATGGGTGGGCTGCGCTCGGCGTACGGCGACCTGTTCGGCGGCCGCGGCTTCTGGGTCGACGAGTAGCAACCCTCGAGCGACAGCGAAGGCCGAGTCGGCGCATAGATGCGCCGACTCGTCAGTCGCCGGCGGGAGCGGTGGCAGTGGCGGGAGCGAGCAGGAGCGCCAGCTCCTCGACCCCGTCGACGAGCCGCGGCCCGGGTCGAGCCCACATCGCATCGGCGTCGAGCGCGTGCACCACCACGCCGTCCGGCAGCAGACCCTCGGCGACCAGGGCGTCGGCCTGGCTCTGGCGCGCCGGCCCGGTCGTAGCCGCAGGGCGCGACCAGCACGACGTCCGGCTGCGCCGCGCGTACGTCGTCCCAGGTGACGCGCGCTGACGTGGCGCCGGCCGTGCCCAGCACGCAGTGGCCGCCGGCGATCTCGATCATCTCCGGGATCCAGTGCCCGGGTGCGTACGGCGGGTCGGTCCACTCGAGCAGCACCACACGCGGACGGACGCCGCCGGCAGCGGCGTCGCGCACGGCGTCGAGGCGGGTGCGGAGCGAGGCCACCAGCAGGGCGGCCTGGGTCGCGCGACCCACCGCAGTGCCGAGGGTCAGCACCGACGCGAGCACCTCCTCGATCGTGTGCGGGTCGAAGGTGAGGACGTCGGCGCGGCACCCCAGGTGGGTCAGGGCGTCCTCGACGAGGGAGACGTCGATCGCGCACACGGCGCAGAGGTCCTGGGTGACCACCAGGTCGGCGTCCAGGTCGCCCAGCGCGCCGGCGTCGAGGCGGTAGAGGTCCTCCCCGGCCGCGACTGCCGCCGCGACATGGGCGTCGATCTCGGCCGGCGTCAGGCCCTCGGGCAGGGACGTGCTCGACACGATCCGCCGCGTCCGGGCCTCGGCCGGGTAGTCGCACTCGAAGGTGACCCCGACGACCTCGTCGCCGGCTCCGACGGCGAAGAGGATCTCGGTGGTCGACGGCAGGAGGGAGACGATGCGCACGCGCCCCATCATTCCCGAACGCCGGTGGGCGACCATTAGGGTCGCGTGGTGTCCGACCCCACCCTCCACGTGCTGGTGCTGCTCGCGCTTGCCGCGCTGGCGGCGGGATTCGTCGATGCGGTGGTCGGTGGCGGCGGGCTGATCCAGCTGCCCGCCCTGCTCATCGGGCTGCCGAACGCCGCGCCGGTGCAGGTGCTGGCCACCAACAAGCTCGCCTCGATCTGCGGCACGAGCGTGAGCTCGGCGACGTACTACCGGCGGGTGCGGCCAGATCCGAAGACCTTCGGTCCGCTGATGCTCTTCGCCTTCGTCGGCTCCGCCGCGGGGGCCGTCGTGGCCTCGCACCTGCCGCGCGAGGCCTTCGACCCGATCGTGCTCGTGGCGCTCATCGTCGTCGGCGCCTACGTCCTGCTCAAGCCCGACGTCGGCGGCGACACCGTGCTGCGCTGGGCCGGCCACCGGCACCTCGGCGCCGCGATGCTCACCGGTCTGCTCATCGGCTTCTACGACGGCGCGCTCGGACCGGGCACCGGCAGCTTCTTCGTGTTCACCCTCGTGGGACTGCTCGGCTACTCGTTCCTCGAGGCCAGCGCCAAGGCGCGCCTGGCCAACTGGGCCACCAACCTGGCGGCGCTGTGTGTCTTCGTGCCGCAAGGCGCGGTGCTGTGGAAGGTCGGGCTCGTGATGGGGGTGGCCAACCTGGTCGGCGGCTACGTCGGCGCGCGCACGGCGGTGTCGCGGGGGGCGGCCTTCGTGCGGGTGTTCTTCATCGTGGTGGTCTCCGCGTTCATCGTGCGGATCGGGGGCGGGGTGCTCGGGCTGTGGTGAGCCCCGGCCCCAGCAGCTATCTCACCCTGGCCCGGGACGTCGTGGCCGAGATCGAGGTCAAGCGGTCACGTTTCCGCTGCGCGCTGGTGCGGGTCGCCACCGAGGCCGACGCCCGAGCAGTCGTCGAGGCGGCGCGCAAGGAGCACTGGGACGCCCGCCACCACTGCTCGGCGTTCGTGCTCGGCCCGGCTCGTGACGTGGAGCGCTCCAGCGACGACGGCGAGCCGGCCGGCACCGCGGGGGCTCCGATGCTCGAGGTGCTGCGCGGTGCCGAGGTCTCCGACGTGGTCGCGGTCGTGACGCGCTGGTTCGGCGGCACCCTGCTCGGCGCCGGGGGACTGGTGCGCGCCTACTCCGACGCGGTGCGCACGGGGTTGGACGAGGCCGGGCTGCGGCAGCGACGTCTCCTGCGCGAGGTCGCGGTCGAGGTCGGTCACAGCGATGCCGGACGTGTCGAGAGCGAGCTGCGCACCCGCGGGTTCGCGGTGCTCGACACGTCGTACGCCGCAGTGGTCACGCTCGTGCTCGGCGTCTCGCCCGAGGCCGAGAGCGACCTGCTGGCCCTCCTTGCCGAGCTGACGTCCGGCGCCGCGGAGCCGGTCGTGCTCGGCGAGCGCTGGGTCGACGTACGGTGACGCCATGAGCATCCCCGTGGACGTCGCCGACCTCAACACGGCCCTGGCCGACTTCGGCGCCGGCTACCTCCTCAGCGTCGCGCCGCAGGGCCGCGTCAAGGCCGTGACCGTCGAGCCGCGCGTGCAGGACGGCGTCCTGCGCGTCGCCGGGCCGGGCCGCGGGTCGCTCACCAACGTCGCTGCCCAACCACTGGTCACCGTGCTGTTCCCGCCGCTCGCCCAGCGCGGCTACACCCTGCTCGTCGACGGCGCTGCCGTCGTCGACGGCGACGACGTGCTGATCACTCCGTCGACCGCGGTCCTGCACCGCCCGGCCGCCCACGCTGACGGCCCGGCCGCGCCCGGCGGGTGCGGCGACGACTGTCACCCGGTCGGCGAGGCGGTCGACGGGCAGGTCGGCACATGACCGACATCCGCGCGATGACCGAGGCCGACTGGCCGCAGGTGTGGCCGTTCTTCGACGCGGTCGTGCAGGCCGGCGAGACCTACGCCTACCCGCTCGACCTCACCAGCGAGCAGGCGCGCGAGCTGTGGACCATGCGGCCGCCGGGCCAGACGGTGGTCCTCGTCGAGGACGGCGAGGTCCTCGGGAGCGCGACGATGGGCCCCAACCGGCCGGGTCGCGGCAGCCACGTCGGCACCGCGTCGTTCATGGTCTCCGAGGCCGCGCGCGGGCGTGGCGTCGGCCGACGTCTCGGTGAGCACGTCGTGCAGTGGCACCGAGATGCCGGCTTCGCCGCGATCCAGTTCAACGCCGTGGTGGAGACCAACACGGTGGCGGTCGAGCTGTGGCGGAGCCTGGGGTTCACGATCATCGGCACCGTCCCGGCTGCCTTCGAGTCCAGGGCCCACGGCCGCGTGGGGCTGCACGTCATGCACCTGGCGCTTTGACGCACGCCCCTACGGTGGGGGCATGCGTCGCTCACGTGCCGTCCTCGGCGCTGCTCTTCTCGCACTGCTGGCTGCCTGCGGGAGCCCTGACCCGGTCGATGCAGGCAGCACCCCGTCCGAGGCCGGTGCGCTGACCTGGGGCGACGGCGACTACGGCGTCGTGCTCGCGCACGGCGCGGCCTTCGATGCAGCGAGCTGGGAGGAGCAGGCGCTCGCGATCGCGGCGCAGGACGCCACCGTGGTGGCGGTGGAGGACATCAGCACTGCCGGCATCACGGCCGCGATCGACCGGCTCCGGGCCGACGGCATCGAGGATGTCGCCCTGGTCGGCGGCAGCGCGGGCGCCGACGCGATCCTGCGGTTGGCCGCCGAGCAGCCCGACCTCCCCGACCAGCTCGTCCTGCTCTCGCCCAACACGGTCGTCGAAGGGCTCGGCGCGGAGCCGAAGCTCTTCATCGCCGGCGCCGACGAACCCGGCGCGGACGTGCCGCAACGGCTCGTCGACGTCTCTCCCGGTGACGACAACCAGGTGCTGCTCGTCCCGGGATCAGCCCACGCACAGAACGTGTTCGACACCGACCAGGGAGATGCCGTCCTGGACGCAATGCTGGAGCGGCTCGCGCAACGGGGGTGAGCTCAGGCGCCGGGGTCGGTGTCGGGGTCGGTGTCGGTCTCGGTCCCAGGATCGGCGAAGCCAGGCAGGAACTCGGTGAGGATGGCGTTGAACGGCGCCTCGGCCTCGAGCTGGCTCAGCACTCCGATCCCGCCCATCCACGTGCGGTGGATGAGCATGTAGGACGGCGGCAGGTTGAGCTTGATCGCGATCGTGTACGCCGGCTCGCGCGGGTTGTTGATCCGCGCGAACTGCTCCCGCATCCAGTCCCGGCTGAACTGGAAGCGCTCGACCTGCGTCGGGATGACGAACGGCTCGAGGTACTCGATGAGCAGCTGGGGGTCGAGCTGGATCTTGTCCTTGATGAATCCCTCGTCGCGCAGGCCCTGCATCAGCTGCTCGGCGTCATTGAGCGCACAGAGCCGGATCAGGGAGCCCATGGCGCGCGGGAGGTGACGCTCGGGCAGCCGGGCGACAGCGCCGTAGTCGAGCACCCCGAGCTTGCCGGGCGAGCCGTCGTCGTGAGGGATGATCCGGAAGTTGCCGGGGTGGGGATCGGCGTGGAGCATGCCGGTGCGCACGGGGCCGGAGAACATGAAGCGCGCCAGCAGCTCGCCGTAGTGGTTGCGCTCCTCGGTGGTGCCGTCCCTGATGATCGCGGCGAGGGAGGACGCGGAGTCCATCCACTCGGTGATGATCATCTTCTCGCCCGCCGCGACGACGTCGGGCACGACGACCTCGGGGTCACCGGCGAAGGCGGCCGCGAACACTCGTTGGGCCTCGGCCTCGAGGGAGTAGTCGAGCTCGTCCTCGGCCCGGTCCTGCACCTCCTGCACCAGCGGCTTGATGTCGATGCCGGGGAAGATCGGGCCGATCGTGCGGGCCAGGCGGGAGAGCTGCTTGAGGTCGGAGCGCAGCGCCTCCGCGGCGCCGGGGTACTGCACCTTGACCGCGACCTCGCGGCCGTCGTGCCACCGACCTCGGTGCACCTGGCCGATCGAGGCAGCCGCGGTCGGTCCGCCGTCCAGCCAGACGAGCTGGTCCTTCCAGTCCGGTCCCAGCTCGGCGGCGATGATGTCGCGCACCGTCTGGGTCGGCATCGGGGGAGCGGAGTCCTGCAGCTTGGTCAGCTGGTCGCGATAGGGAGCGGCGAGCTCCTCGGGCAAGGCCGCCTCGAAGATCGACAACGCCTGCCCGAACTTCATCGCCCCGCCCTTGAGCTCGCCCAGGGTGCGGAACAGCTGGTCCGCCGTGCGTGCCTGGATCTCGCCCATCACCGCCTCGGCGGGCGCCCCGCCCAGCCGCTTGCCCAGACCCACGGCGCTACGGCCGGCGTACCCCAGGGGCAGCGCGGCGAGCCGCGCCGTCCGGGCGGCGGCCTTGCGGGGGAGATCGGCCATGACCTCATTGTGTCCGATAGGCCCTGACCGAGGCTCACCCGTTGGAGGCGACGAGCCGCACCGGAGGTGGATCGGGCGCGTAACACCGGAGGTTGAGCCGGGGATCGAAGCGAGCCGTGACGAGACCCCCACAGCCCGACCGCCGACCGCCACCCGGGTTCTCCATCCACAACCCGTTCGAACACGCTAGCGAATGTCGGCGGGCAGCAGTAGAATCAGACCATGCCCAGCACCCGCACCCCCTCCCCGGCAACCGCCGCCGTGGTCGACCTCAAGGCGGCCGCGGATGCCGCCGAGGTCGGGCTGTTGGTCGGGGTCATCGACTGGGCGTCCGAGCACACGTTGACCGGTGCGGAGGCCGAGGGATGCTCGTTCTGGGACACCGGCATCCCCCTGGGTGGCATCGGGTGCCCGGTGGTGAGCGAGTTCGCGGCCGAGGAGCTCGGGATGCTGCTGGGTCGGTCGTCGGACTCGGCGTTCAACTTCATCGGCAAGACCCTCGAGGTCCGCTACCGCCTCCCCAGGCTGTGGGAGCGGGTGCTGGCGTTGGAGGTGCCGGTGTGGCGGGCGTTCAAGGTCGCCGAGCTGACGATGATCTTGTGCCAAGAAGGTGCCGCGTACGTCGACCAGATGCTCGCCCCGACCGCCCACGTCTGCTCGTTCGCGCAGATCGAACGCACGGTGGAGGAGGCGATCGCCCGCTTCGACCCCGAGGAGGCCGAGCGGCGGCAGAAGGCGGCGCAGGAGCACCGCAAGTTCGACATCCACACCGACCACGTGTCTCTGGAAGGGGTCGTGGAGGTCAACGGCACCCTCGACCTGGCCGATGCGCTCGACCTGGAGCAGGCCGTCCGGGCAGGTGCGGCGTTGCTTCGCGAGTCGGGGTGTGAGGAGTCGCTGGATGTTCGGCGGGCGATGGCTGTGGGTGACCTGGCCCGGGGTCAGCAGGGGCTGCCTCTGGAGCGGGCGGTCACGATCTACGCCCACGTCGACGCCGACTCGCTCAACTCAGGTGACCTGGCGGTGGTGGAGAACACCCGGTCCAACGTGCTGATCGACCAGATCCGCTCCTGGTGCGGGTCGGCGACCAAGGTGATCGTCAAGGAGGTCATCGACCTCAACGAGAACATCGTGTGCGACGGGTATGAGCCTTCCGAGAGGCTGCGGGAGCAGGTGGTCCTGCGCGAACCGACGTGTGTGTTCCCGTACTGCACCAGGCCTTCAAGGCGGTGCGACCTCGACCACGAGATCCCGTTCGAGCAGGGTGGGGAAACGAGCTCGGACAACCTGTCGCCGTTGTGCCGGCGCCACCACCGCGCGAAGACGCACTCGGGGTGGAGGCTACACGCACCTCGGCGCCGGGGGTTCATGAGTGGACCAGCCCCTCGGGCTACACCTTCACGGTCCGATCGCGTCGACGACCCTGATCGCCCCACACCCCGCCCCGGCGGGGTCACCGGCATGCCAACCGCCCTCCCGTAGGCCCAAGGTGGTCGAGTAGGACGCACGAGCGTCAGCGAGGGCGGCCGTATCGAGGCCCCCGCAGCCCGACCGACCACCTCGACGCCGCCGGTCACCTCACCGGGTTTCGTCGCGTGCTCGCCCAGGGGCTCGCCCAGCTCAACCTCCGAGCACCAGAGGTTGAGACGGGACCACCGCAGGCCAAGCGACACACTCAGCTCCCGGCGAGGTCCCAGGTGAGCGGGGCGACCGGGTCGGGGCGATAGCTGCAGAAGGTGCCGGTGCGGACGGCGAGGGCGAGGTGGGCGCCGAGGTCGGGGTGGTGCTCGGTGAGGCGGTCGAGGGCGTAACGAAGCGAGCGGGTGACGCTGGTGCGTGCGCGTTCGGCGCTGCTGCCGGTGGTGCGCAGCCGTCCGCCGAGGCCCAGGGCCGAGCCGAGCTCGGCGAGCAGGTAGTCGCGGTCGCGCTCGGCGAGGTCGAGGCGGCCCAGGTCGTTCATCGCGCGCGCGTCCTCAATGTCCTCCTCGACCTCACTCAGCCGGCGCCGGTACGCCGCCCGCGCCTGGTCGTCGATCATCGGCAGGCCCACGTCGCCGTGGGTGACCGCCACGCCGTCCTCGGCGGGGTGCGGCACCGCACCGGCGATCATCGGCGTCGTTGCGCCGCCCGTCTCGAGCGCGACGAGGTCGAGGGCATGGAACTCCCGTCCCGGAGCCTCGAGGAGCACCGCGAGGTAGCGGAATCCCTTCAGGTCCGGCACGACCGCCTCGACGCCGCGGTGGTGGATGCGGCGACACCCACCGACGAGCGCGAAGACGGCGTCCGCCGCAGCCCGCGGGGGAGACGTGGTGGCGTCGGGTGAGGACGAGGAAGTCGACGCCGAGTCGCCCAGCAGCCGGTCGACCTCGGCGACCCGCAGTCCCGCACCGAAGGCGCTGAAGTCGGCGCGGGCCGCCTCCCACTCGAGCCGCGCCTGGCCCCGCCTGCCCGCGCGCTCGTGGGCCTGCCCGAGGACGACGCGCACGGAGGCGGCCTCGTACGGCGCACCGAGCTCGGCCCACGCTGTGGCCGCGGCGGTGCACGCGGCGACCGCGCCATCGGGGTCGTCCTGCAGCAGGCTGACCCGGCCCCGGGCCAGCGCTGCGGTGGCGCACAGCCCGGCGGTGCCGGCGTAGTGACGTGCGACGTCGTCGAGCCGGTCTGCCGCTGCTGCGGCGACCGCGGGGTCACCGGCGGCCGCCGCGATCTCGACCTGGGCTGCGAGCAGCGGGGCGAGCCGCAGGTCACCGAACGGCGGCTGCTCCTTCGACGGCGTGGTCGCCGGCCGGGCCACGGCCTCGGCGATCAACGTCGACGCCACCTGCACGTGGCCCTGGGCCAGTCGCAGCAGTGCCAGTCCGGGCTCGGGGGACCACACCTGGCGGTGGGCGGCGCCGAAGGCCTCCTCGGCCCCGGGCAGGTCGCCGCGGTGAAGGCGGATCGTGCCGAGCTCGACCAGCGGCCAGCCGTACTCGCGGCGCAGCCACGGCCGCAGCTCCGCGCACGCCTGCAGTGCTTCCTGCTCGGCCTCGTCGCCGGGGCCGCTCAGGCGCAGCAGCTCGGCGCGATGGACCCGGCAGCGGCCGTGGATCCCGCCGACGGCGGCTGTGTGCTGCCACCGGTCCATGACCTCGGTCCACTCCCGGGCGCGGTCGTGGAGGCCGAGGGCCTGGACGGCGCAGATCAACTCGCAATACATCATCCCGGTGGTGAGCGGGTCGACGTCGCCGGTCATCAGGTGGACGGCCACCTCGTCGAGCAGCGCCAGGCCCTCCTCGACCGCGCCGGAGAGGATCCGCAGCCGGCCGATGGCGGTCCGACCGATCACCACGGCGGGCAGCACGCCGAGACGCTCACCGAGCTCGATCGCGCGCTGCGCATCCCCCTCGGCAGCGACGGCGTCGCCGGAGAAGAAGCGTTCATAGCCCGAGACCATCGCGATCACGGCGTGCACCGGGAGCGGCTCGACCACCTCGGCGACCTCCCGCTCGGCGCGGCGCAGCCAGCCCCGCACCGTCGACATCAGTCCGGTGTCGATGAGCAGGTGCAGGGCCACCATGCTCGCCGCCCAGGCCGACCCGGCGTGATCTCCGGACGAGGCGCGGTTCGCGTGCAGCGTCTCCCACGCACCCAGGGTCGCCTCCAGGTCACCCGCGCCGTACGCCGCCGCGGCGCGCAGCTCGAGCACCTCGTCGGCAACCGTCCCGGGCTGCTGCGACTCGCACTCGCGCAGCTCGTCGAGCGCGTGCTGCCACTCGCCGCGGGCAACCGCGACCTGCGCTGCCTCCAGGCTCGCCACTGTCGCAGTGTGACATCGATTGTCACGCCCATGGGGTGTCCGAACCCGATGAAAGGAACCCATCATGAGACTTCCCAAGAGCGACATCCCGGTCCGTCTGGATGCGCCCGGAGCGACCGCGCGCCAGCTCCCCGACTTCGGCGAGGCGTCCGGCACGCTGGGGGCCGAGTACTTCTCGCTCGCCGCCGGCACCGACATCGCACCCCTGCTCGTGGGCCTCGAGGACGACGCCTGCCAGTCGCCGCACTGGGGCTACGTC
This sequence comes from uncultured Actinomycetota bacterium, assembly GCA_963760515.1. Taxonomy (GTDB): domain Bacteria; phylum Actinomycetota; class Actinomycetes; order Propionibacteriales; family Nocardioidaceae; genus Nocardioides. The sequence continues at coordinate 146,315 of CAVXDL010000006.1, read as the reverse complement.
CTCAACGGCAACGTGGTCGTGTCCTACACCGACGGGTCCACCGACCGTTGCCTGACCGGCGACGTCTTCCACTGGCCTGCCGGCCACAGCGTGCGGGTCGAGGAGGACGCGGACCTGATCCTGTTCAGCCCGCAGCTCGAGCACGGCGCGGTCATCGACCACCTCAAGGTGGGCATGGGTCTGTAGGTCTGGGACCGCCCCGGCGCGGCGTCGGGCTCGGGGAGTGCCTCAGTAGGGTGAGAGCCATGCGTCGTGCGAACCGGTCCTGCTGACCATGCTGTTCCCCGAGTCCCGCGCAGCGATCGAGCACGCCGCGCTCGAGACCCCGGTCTTCACCCCCGGCTACGACATCGCGGCGGCACGTGCCGAGGCGCGCGACGCGGCTGCGAACGAGTCACGCGAGGACGTCGAGCGCGTGGTCGACCTCGACGCCGACGGGGTGCGGTGTCGGGCCTACGTCCCGACCGGGGCTGCGCCGGGTGTGGTGGTCCACCTGCACGGCGGCGGCTTCGTGTTCAACGACATCGACGTGCACGACGCCTCCGCGCGCCGCCTGGCCAACCGCGGCGGACGGGCGGTGCTGAGCGTCGACTACCGCCTGGCGCCGGAGCACCCCTTCCCCGCGGCTCCCGACGACGTCGACACCGTGCTCGCCTGGCTCGCCCGCGAGGGCGGGACCCACGGCCTCGACGGCCCCCTGCTCGGTCACGGCGACAGCGCGGGGGCCAACCTCGCGCTGGTCGCTGCGCTGCGCAACCCCGGCACGTTCGCGGCGCTGGCCCTCATCTACCCCTTCCTCGACCCGACCGCGGGCTTCGACTCCCACCGCAGCGAGACCGAGGCGTTCGGTCCCAGCGAGGTCGCCTGGTACTGGACGCAGTACGCCGGCGGCGACCCCGCCCTGTTCGCCGACCCCGACCTCGCCCCGCTGCTCTCCGACCGGCTCGCCACGCTCCCTCCGACGTTCGTGATGACCTCGGAGCACGACCCGTTGCGCGGCGAGGGCGAGCGCCTGGCCGAGCTGATCGCGCAGCAGGGCGTCGAGGTGGTGGCCACCCGCTACCTGGGCCAGATCCACGGCTTCTGGCGGCACCCGCGGGTCTTCGCCGCAGCCGAGCCGCTGATGGTGCAGGTGACGGCGTTCCTCGGGGTGCACGCCGCCGCGGCCACGGCTCGACATGCCTGAGGGTCACACCCTGCACCGGTTGGCTCGCGACCTCACCGGTGCGTTCGCCGGTCGCCGGGTGGCAGTGAGCAGTCCGCAGGGCAGGTTCGTCGGGTCTGCTGCCCAGCTCGACGGTCAGGTGCTCGAGGGCGCCGAGGCATGGGGCAAGCAGCTCTTCGTCGAGTTCGCCGAGGAGCGCTTCGTGCACGTGCACCTCGGACTCATCGGACGCTTCGACGTGACGACCGACCTGGCGGCGGTGCCACCGCCGGTGGGGGAGGTGCGCCTGCGTATCGCCACCACCGGCCCCGGGCCGCAGGCCGTCGCCGATCTCCGTGGCGCCACCGCGTGCGAGCTGTGGACCGCCGAGCAGCGCGCCGTCGTCGTCGCGGCCGCCGGGCCGGACCCGCTGCGGTCCGATGCCGATCCGGGACGCGCGTGGGACGTCGTGCGGCGCAGCAGCCGCAGCATCGGTGCCCTGCTCATGGACCAGTCCGTCATCGCCGGGGTCGGCAACGTCTACCGCGCCGAGGTGTTGTTCCGTCAGCGGATGGATCCTCGTCGACCAGGACGCACCCTGCGCGTGGGTCAGTGGCAGGCGATCTGGGACGACCTGGTCGAGCTGATGACCTACGGCGTGCAGACGGGCCGGATCGACACCGTCCGCCCCGAGCACGGTCCGGAGGCGATGGGGCGTCCGGCGCGGGTGGACGACCACGGCGGCGAGGTCTACGTCTATCGACGCCACGGCCAGCCGTGCCTGGTCTGCGGGCGCCGGGTGGCCACCGAGGTGCTGCAGGGCCGCAATCTGTTCTGGTGCTCACGTTGCCAGCCCGCGTTCCGCTCGCGAGCCCTATCCTGAGTCAACGCTCGGCCCCCTCCGCAAAGGCAGCATCGGCATGACACAGGTCTCTTCAGCACACGGTGCTGCCCGGAGCACGGGCCTGCGTCGGCGCTGGCGGCTGTTCCGGCGGCGTACCGACTCCGTCGAGCTGCGCATCGCGCTCGCGCTGGCGGTGCTCGCCGCCGGCATGACGACGGCAGTGGTCCTCGCCCCCGAGCAGATGCCGTTCTCGAGCCTGGTCGTCACGGTGGTCCTGGGCAGCATCTTCCTCGGCCCGCGCACCTTGCCCTGGTTGGTGAGCGCCGTCCTGCTCATGCTGGCGGTGACCATCGCCAACCAGGAGGAGCTCACCGGGCGCATCGTCGGCGCGGCCATGGTGCAGGTGATCGTGGCGGTCATCGTGCTGCTCGGCAGCCACCGTCGCTCACGACTCGGGGTCGCCGGGCTCCAGGGGGAGACGATGTTCGTCGACCTGCGCGACCGCATCCTCAACCAGGGCGGCATCCCGCGGCTGCCGCACGGCTGGGTGGTCGAGTCCGCCCTGCACTCGGCCGGCGGCACGGCGTTCGCCGGGGACTTCGTCGTCGCCACGAAGTCGCCCGAGGACTCGCTCCTGCAGGTCGTCGTGGTCGACGTGTCGGGCAAGGGCGAGGAAGCCGGCACCCGCGCGCTGCTGCTCTCCGGCGCCTTCGGTGGACTGCTCGGAGCGCTGCCGCCCGAGCAGTTCCTCCACGCCGCCAACGACTACCTCCTGCGCCAGGACTGGGAGGAGGGGTTCGCCACCGCCGTACACCTCTCCCTCGACCTGGCCAGCGGCGACTTCGAGGTGCGGACCGCCGGTCATCCGCCGGCTGCGCACCGGGTGGCAGGCAGCGGCCGCTGGTCGGTGCTGGCCAGCGAGGGCCCGGTGCTGGGCCTCATCGCCGACGCGACGTTCACGGGGGTCCGGGGACGGCTGGCGCGGGGCGACGCGGTGCTGCTCTACACCGACGGCATGGTGGAGGAGCCACGGCGCGACATCGACCTGGGCATCGACCGGATGCTCGGCGAGGCCGAGTCGCTGCTGCGTGGCTCGTTCGTGGGTGCGGCCGAGCGCCTCGCCCAGGCGTTGGGCTCCCGCGACGACGACCGAGCGATGTTCGTGGTGCACCGGCCCTGATCCCGTTTGGGTCCGACCTCCACCTGTGTGGCAGGATTGACGGGTCCTGGGAGCAGTCCCGGAGCACGCGGATGTAGCTCAATGGTAGAGCTCCAGTCTTCCAAACTGATTACGCGGGTTCGATTCCCGTCATCCGCTCCAAGAGGTCCCGCCCGAGAGGTTCGGAGGCCGTCTTGGCGGGGCGTAGCGTAGTGGCTAGCGCGCCTGCTTTGGGAGCAGGAGACCGCAGGTTCGAGTCCTGTCGCCCCGACACCCATCCGTACCTGATCCACGAAGCAGAAGGAGACCACCTGTGAAGAGCGCCGTCGAGACCTTGAGCCCGACCCGGGCCAAGCTCACTGTCGAGGTGCCTTTCGAGGAGCTCAAGCCCAGCCTTGATGCTGCGTACAAGAAGATCGCGCAGCAGATCAACATCCCCGGTTTCCGCCGGGGCAAGGTCCCGCCGATGGTCATCGACCGTCAGGTGGGTCGCGCGGCAGTGCTCGACGAGGCGATCAACGAGGTCCTTCCGCAGAAGTACGTCGCGGCCCTCGAGGAGAACTCGCTGACGCCGCTGGCGCAGCCCGAGATCGAGGTCACCAAGTTCGAGGACAACGAGACCCTCGAGTTCACCGCCGAGGTCGACGTGAAGCCCACGATCGAGCTCCCGTCCTTTGACGGTCTGACCGTCCAGGTCGACGACATCGAGGTGAGCGACGAGGACGTCGAGGAGCAGAAGACGGCGCTGCGTGAGCGCTTCGCCACCCTCATCGACGTCGAGCGCGCAGCCCAGGACGGCGACTTCGTCGTCCTCGACCTCAAGGCCACCCAGGACGGCGAGGTCGTCGAGGGTGCCGAGGTCACCGGCATGTCCTACCGCGTCGGTCGCGGCGGCATGATCGACGGTCTCGACGAGGCCCTCATCGGCCTCAGCCCCGGCGAGGAGAAGCTCTTCGAGAGCGAGCTCGTCGGTGGCGACCTCCTCGGCGAGAAGGTCGAGGTCGTGGTGAGCATCAGCCAGGTGCAGGAGCAGGAGCTGCCCGAGCTCGACGACGAGTTCGCCCAGCTCGCCTCGGAGTTCGACACGATCGAGGAGCTCACCGCCGACGTGCGCGAGCGCCTGGGTCGCGGCAAGCGTCTCGAGCAGGCCGCCGCCGCGCGCGACGCCGTGCTCGAGAGCCTGCTGGAGACCATGGAGATCCCGGTGCCCGACAGCCTGGCCGCCGAGGAGCTCACCGCTCGTCGCCAGAGCGTCGAGCAGCAGCTCGCCATGGCCGGCATGACGATGGAGAAGTACCTCGAGGACGAGGGTCAGACCATCGAGGAGTTCGAGGCTGACCTCGAGCGCCGGGTGCGCGACGCGGTTGCCGCTCAGTTCCTGCTCGACGAGATCGCCAAGAACGAGGAGATCGGCGTCGACCAGCAGGAGCTCTCCAACCACCTCGTGCGGCGGGCCCAGCAGTCGGGTCAGGACCCGCAGGAGTTCGCCAACCACATGTTCGAGCACAACCACATCCCCGACCTGGTGCAGGAGATCCTGCGCGGCAAGGCGCTGGCCCTCCTCGTCGAGGGAGCCACCGTCACCGACGCCTCCGGCAACCACGTCGAGCTGAAGAACCTGCTGCCCGACGGCACCATCGGCGAGCCCGTGGTCGAGGAGGCGCCCTCCGACGAGGACGCCGCCGAGGCCGAGGAGTCCGCCGAGGCAGAGTCGCTGAGGAGCCCGCCAAGGCCTGATCGACCCGCACGTCTCGAAGCCCACGCAGTCAGCGCGACTGCGTGGGCTTCGGTGCGTGGTGCGGGCCTCGCGAATGATGAGTGCACAGGCGTGCACTCAAAGCGCTAGCATGTCGGCATGGCCCACCACTCCACGCTGCCCGGACCCCGGGTGCTCGACGCGCTCTCGTTGCTCTCCGAGGTGGCCGACCAGGTCGTGGTGGCGAGCGCGCGCGACACCCACCTGGCCTGGGCCGGCCGGGCTCACGGCCTGACCCGACGGCTGGCCCGCGGCAGCGCCGGCGTCCCGACGGTGGTGGAGAAGAGCCACGTCGGCATCGCCTCCGCCGTCTACGGCGGCCTCGGCCTCGGGCTGCGCGCTGCCGCGACCGGCCTCGAGAAGGCCGCCGCCGCCGGGGTGGGCCCGCACCTGGAGACGGGCTTCCGCGGACGGTTCATCCACTCCGCCATCAACGGCCTCATCGGTGACCGGCTCCAGCGCGAGCGGCCCGAGCTCGCCATCGCCATGGCGGTGCGCCACGAGGGCGTCGACGTCGCGCCGCTGCGTGCCGACCTGACCCGGGCCTTCCCCGGGGCAACCGGGCGATTGGTGGTCTTCGTCCACGGCCTGTGCGAGAACGAGGCCTACTGGAACCGCCACCGCGATCGCACGGGCACGACGTACGGCGAGGCGCTCACCGAGCAGGGATGGACCCCGGTGTTCGTGCGCAACAACACCGGGCTCAGCGTGCGGGAGAACGGCGTGGCGCTGGCCGCCCTCATGCAGCGTCTGGTGGAGCAGTGGCCCGAGCCGGTCACCCGGATCTCCCTGATCGGGCACTCCATGGGGGGACTGGTGATCCGCGCCGCCGGCGCAGTCGCCGCCGAGCCGAACGACACCGACTGGAACCGACTGGTCACCGACGTGGTGACGCTGGGGACCCCGCACCTCGGTGCGCCGATCGCCTGGGGCATCGGCCACGGCAGCCGCGGACTGGGGCTGGTGCCCGAGACCGCCGCGTTCGGACGGATCCTCGACCAGCGCTCGGTCGGCGTGCACGACCTCGTCGCGGGCCTGACCGACGACGTGCCCCCGTTGCCGCACGCCCGGTACCGGCTCGTCTCGGCCTCGCTCACCACCTCGCCGCGGCACCCGGTCGGCCACGTCGTCGGTGACCTGCTCGTGCGCCAGCGCTCGGCCTACGGCCGCGACCGCCGCGGGCGTGAGCTCTTCCCCGGCGCCGAGACCCTGCACCTCGGGCGCACCGACCACTTCGGGCTGCTCAACCACCCGAGGGTCCTCGAGGCGTTGCGCGACTGGCTGCGATGATCGCAGGCATGCCTGACAACGCCGCCGTCCACGAACCCGCTCGCGAGCTCCGCGCCGAGGCCACCGTCGCAGCCCCGCCCGAGCGGGTCTGGGCGCTGCTGACCGACTTCTCGAAGATGTCGGACTGGAGCCCGGAGACGATGGCGATGCTCCCGCTGCTGCGCGGCGGCCTGCGCACCGGACAGCAGTACGTCGGGCTCAACCGCCGCAAGGCCATGGTCTGGCCCACCCGGTCGGTGGTGGCGGTCCTCGAGCCCGGTCGCGTGCTGGCCTGGGACACCCGCTCGAGCGGCGCCCGGTGGATCTGGGAGCTCGAGGACGACGGTCAGGGCGGCACCCGGGTCGTGCACCGGCGCCCGGTGCCGGCGGGCCTCACCAAGGTCAGCGGGCTCTTCGCCCGCCTGTTCCTCGGCGGCGCCGCCGGCCACAGCGACGAGCTCGAGGCAGGCATGGCCACGACGGTCTCGCGCCTCAAGGCCGCGGCCGAGGCCTGACCCGGTGCTCCGCCCCTGAGCCCTGTCGTCAGCGCGGACGGTGGCGGGTGAAGTCCACGACCTGCTGGAACGTCGGGCGGTTCTGCCAGTCGATCGGGCGGACACCGACCAGTCCGGCCGCGGTGGACCGGATGTAGTCCTGGGACTTGTCGTAGGTCAGGTCACCGACGGCCGCCACGCCTTGCGCGTCGAGGGCACGCTTCGTGGCCTTGCGCAGGGACCTGGCGACGGAGCTGCGGCAGCGCTTCTCGGAGCCGTTGCCGCAGTACACCCGGTGATAGGCGCCTCGCACCGGCTGGCCCAAGGCGCTGCGCAGGTCCTTGTTGACGTAGCCGTACCAGGCGATGCCGTTCCAGGCCGAGCCGATCCCCGCGCGGGGGTGGTCGTCGAGGCTCTTCGGCAGCTGCTCGACCAGCGTTCCGAGCCGCCCGCGCAGCACGCCCTTGGCGACCGAGGCGCTCCCGGACTCCCACCAGGTGTCGAACAGCGCGATCGCGGCCTCGTGCCTGTAGGAGCCGTCGCGGTCCTGGTCGAGGCGGTGGGCGCCTTGACGCAACCAGGCACGCAGGAGGCGCCGGGCCGGTGCGGACCCGCGGTCGCCGCGCACCGCGTCCAGGAGCATCGGCAGTGTGTAGGCCGCCCGGGAGTCGACCGTGGCCGCGTCGGCCATCACCGCGGTCATGTCGGCCAGGTCGACGCGTCGCTTCCCGGAGGTTGCTGCCCGCAAGCGGTCCTCGAGCGCCAGCGAGCGGTAGACGGGTCCGTAGGACCAGGTGTCGTCCGCGGCAGAGAAGCCGGGCGCTTGCTTGTTGTTCCACGAGACGAAGTAGCCGCGTGCGGGGTTGGTCTCGTGCGGGTGGCCCGCGAAGCCGAGCCAACCCCTCCACGCGAAGCGCTTGTCCGCCCAGCGCGGAAGATCGGGCTCGACCTTCGGCGAGCGGATCGGCAGCAGCCCGGAGGAGTAGTAGGAGATGTCACGGTCGTCGGCGTAGAACCAGTTGAAGGTGAAGTCGATGTTGCTCGCCGCCTTCTGGAAGGTCGCCGCGTCCCGGACGTAGCCGGGGTCGTTGAGCTGACCGAACCCGATCACCGAGTCGACCTCGTGCCCGTAGGTCGAGCGCTGGGCGACGATCGCGACGGGCCTCCCGCCGACGGTCGTGCGCTTCTGCACGATGCCGTTGCGGGTCCGCAGGACCCGGAACTCGTAGGTCCGGGGCGGGCCGGGGGCGGTCGCGTTGGGCGTGGTGGTCTCGGAGTGGGTGTCGGCCCGCATCGGGCGACACTTCTTGCCCACCCGGTAGGCCGTGGACGTCACCTTCGGGCGGGAGCCGTCGACGTTGCACAGCTTCTCGACGACCGTGTCGACGTTGTCGCTGCTGGCGCTGGTCGCCGACCAGGCGTAGTCGGCGCCACGTCCGAGCTGCACGAAGAGGTTGGTCCCGGCGAAGGCGACCCCGCGGGCCCGGATGCCCGGTCCGCTGAGGGACTGCTCGACCAGGAGCTGCGGGGCGAAGTAGCCGGTCTGGGGACCCATCACCGCGAGGGGCTTGCCGGTGGTGCTCTTCTTGCCGCTCACCAGGATCGCGTTGCTCATGCCGTGCGGCTCCAGGGCGAAGGAGAGCCGGGTGCCGTCGGGCAGGTCGATCGCGGTGGGCGCGGTGGGCGCAGCGGGCGCCTCTGCGGTCATCGTGGAACGCCCGAGCAGGGTGCCCGAGCCAGGGGCGGTGGGGCCGCCGACGTCCGGGAGGGCGACTCCGGGACGACTGGGGTCGAGCCCGCCGGGATCGCCATAGGGCCTACGGCGAGTGCTGGTGACGGGTGCCTCGGGGTCGTTCTCGGCGCGCAGGTCGTCGTAGGTGCGCAACGCCTCGCGCCGGCCGAACTTCTCGGTCAACGCCTGCAACCAGGCGGCGTTGCCGGCCTCGCCGCCGCCGCCCTTGCCGAAGATCCCGCCGACCAGGGAAGCCACGTAGACCACGTCGGCGCGGGTCCAGTCCTCGGGGAGCTTCTGCAGCCCGGCGTACTCCGCGGGGCAGCTGGGGGCGAGGACGGTGGGGCACAGGGCGTCCTGGGCGGCGTTGATGCCGGTGATGAAGGCGTCGACCGCGGTGAGCAGCCGTGGACCCCCGGCCCCGGCCCGACGGGCCGCCTTGACGACCTGGGCCTCGGCCTCGGCCGGCGTGTAGTAGGCGCTGCGGACCTGCGCGGCGTCCATCGCGAGGTTGCCGGGGCTGTCACCGATGAACTCGGCGAGCCGCGCCTGGCCGGTGTGACGCAGCACGTCCATCAGGAACATGCGGTCCTCGACCGCGGCGTACCCGGCGCCGTACTCGACGTTCTCGAAGGTGGTGCCGGTGATGAACGGGACACCGAACTCGTCGCGCTGGATGACCACGCCGGGGCGGGGCTCGATCGAGCTCACCACGGTCTCGGGGGTGAACGACGCGTCCTTGAAGAGCGTGTCGAGGTCGCTTCCGGTGATCGACGAGGGCGCCTGCGTGGTGAGCGCGTCGTAGAGCTCGAGCTGGTCGGCGAAGTTGTCCGGGGAGGTCGGGGTCGCGGTGGTGCCGCCGAGTGCGAGGACGTCGGCGGCGGTCGCGGTGCCGTTGGAGCCGGGCGGCAGGATGTTGCGAACGCCGCCGAACTCGGTGTCGCTCCGGGCGACAGGCGTGCCCGCCTCGTCGCCGAGGGCCGGGAAGGGGGCCAGCACCGCCAGGGAGAGCGCCCCAGCCGTGGCAAGACCGAGGAGGGACGGGGGACGCAGACGCATGGGTTCTCCAGGATGACGGTGCTGCCGGGGGAGGTGTGACGACCTCTCCAACGATCTGCGCGGTGCCGCGTCACGCCCGGTGCCGGGCTTCCTTTCGTCCTGACGCTCGACGCCTGCGTCTTCTGCTGTCGGCGAACAGGGTGGGATATGCCGTGGAAGTGTCGGCGCTGCGGGCTAGTGTCGGCGACGTGAACCAGTACTCCAGCGACCATGGCCCGATGATGGGTGCCGGCGGGGGCCTCAACGTCCTCGACGACCACATCTACCAGCGGCTGCTCCGCGAGCGGATCGTGTTCCTCGGCTCCGAGGTGCGCGACCAGAACGCCAACGCGATCTGCGCCCAGCTGCTCCTGCTCTCGGCCGAGGACCCCGAGGCCGACATCTTCTTGCACATCAACTCACCCGGTGGCTCGGTGGATGCCGGCATGGCGATCTACGACACCATGAACTACATCCCCAACGACGTGGCCACCGTCGGCATGGGTCTGGCTGCCTCGATGGGCCAGTTCCTGCTCTGCGCCGGCACCAAGGGCAAGCGCTACGCCCTGCCGCACGCGCGGATCATGATGCACCAGCCCTCCTCCGGCATGGGCGGCTCGGCCTCGGACATCAAGATCCAGGCCCAGCAGTCGCTGCACATCAAGAAGGTGCTGCTCGACCTCATCGCCGAGCACACCGGTCAGCCGATCGAGCAGGTCATCGCCGACGCCGACCGCGACCGGTGGTTCACCGCTCAGCAGGCCCAGGAGTACGGCCTGGTCGACCAGGTGGTCAAGAGCGCCCGCGATGCCGCCGACGAGGGCCGACCGGCCCACCAGAAGGACTGAGGATGAGCGACATGAACTACTACATCCCGCAGTGGGAAGAGCGCACCTCCTACGGCTTCCGGCGGATCGACCCCTACGGCAAGCTGTTCGAGGAGCGCATCATCTACCTCGGCTCCCCGATCTCCGATGACGTGGCCAACGCGGTCATCGCCCAGCTGTTGTGCCTGCAGTCGATGAACCCCGACCAGGACATCAACATCTACATCAACTCGCCCGGTGGCTCGTTCACCGCGCTGACGGCGATCTACGACACGATGCAGTTCATCAAGCCCGACGTGCAGACGGTCTGCCTCGGTCAGGCTGCCTCGGCCGCGGCGATCCTGCTGGCCGCCGGCACCAAGGGCAAGCGCCTGGCGCTGCCCAACAGCCGCATCCTGATCCACCAGCCCTACACCGAGGGCACGTTCGGTCAGACCTCGGACATCGAGATCCAGGCCAACGAGATCCTGCGCATGCGCGAGCTGCTCGAGAAGATGATCAGCGACCACAGCGACAAGACGATCGAGGAGGTCAGCCGCGACATCGAGCGCGACAAGATCCTCACCGCCGAGCAGGCCGTGGCCTACGGGCTGATCGACAACGTCCTGGAATCCCTCAAGACTCCAGTCCTGGCCTGACTTTCCTCCGTGTCCGCCCCCGCCATGGGGGCGGCACGGGGTACCGTCACAGAGTTGCACGGCCCTCGCCTGGCCGTGAGTTCGCCTACGAACAGCACCACCCCCACGTACCATCTGTCTGGAGGACCGCCCGTGGCTCGCATCGGTGACGGAGGTGACCTGCTCAAGTGCTCGTTCTGCGGAAAGAGCCAGAAGCAGGTCAAGAAGCTGATTGCCGGCCCCGGCGTCTACATCTGCGACGAGTGCATCGATCTCTGCAACGAGATCATCGAGGAAGAGCTGAGTGAGGGCACCGAGGTCAGCCTCGACGAGCTCCCCAAGCCGAAGGAGATCTTCGACTTCCTCAACTCCTACGTCATCGGCCAGGAGCAGGCCAAGAAGTCCCTCGCGGTAGCGGTCTACAACCACTACAAGCGGGTGCAGGCCGGGATCCAGCCGGTCTCGGGCAAGCACTCCAAGGACGAGGTCGTCGAGGTCGCCAAGTCCAACATCCTGGTCATCGGCCCGACCGGCTGCGGCAAGACCTACCTCGCCCAGACGCTGGCCCGCATGCTCAACGTGCCGTTCGCCATCGCCGACGCCACGGCGCTCACCGAGGCCGGTTACGTCGGCGAGGACGTCGAGAACATCCTCCTCAAGCTGATCCAGGCTGCTGACTACGACGTCAAGAAGGCCGAGACCGGCATCATCTACATCGACGAGATCGACAAGGTGGCCCGCAAGGCCGAGAACCCGTCGATCACCCGTGACGTCTCCGGTGAGGGCGTGCAGCAGGCGCTGCTGAAGATCATCGAGGGCACGACTGCCTCGGTGCCGCCCCAGGGCGGTCGCAAGCACCCGCACCAGGAGTTCATCCAGATCGACACGACCAACATCTTGTTCGTCGTCGGTGGGGCCTTCGCCGGCCTCGAGCACATCATCGAGCAGCGGGTGGGCAAGAAGACCCTCGGCTTCACCGCCGAGGTGCGCGGCGTCGAGGAACGCGCCGCGGACGACCTGCTCGCGCTGGTGCGTCCTGAGGACCTGACGAAGTTCGGGCTCATCCCCGAGTTCATCGGCCGGCTCCCGCTCATCGCCAGTGTCACCAAGCTCGACCAGGCCGCGCTCGTGCAGATCCTCACCGAGCCGCGCAACGCCCTGACCAAGCAGTACCGCAAGCTCTTCGAGATCGACGGTGTCGAGCTCGAGTTCACCGAGGACGCCATCGCCGCGATCGCCGACAAGGCGCTCGAGCGCGGCACCGGCGCCCGAGGGCTGCGAGCGATCATCGAAGAGGTCCTGCTCCACGTCATGTATGACGTGCCCTCGCGCGGCGACGTCGCCAAGGTCATCATCAACGGCCCGGCCGTGCTCGAAGGCGCCCAGCCCGAGCTCGTCCTCCGCGAGCCCGAGGCCAAGAAGAAGAAGTCCGCCTGACGGGTACGCGTCAGCGGACCCAGTCGGGCAGAGGTCGAGCAGCGCCCGAAAACCTTTACCCCACGCGTGGGGGTAACTGGGATACGGTGCGCCGCGGGAGGACGACCCTCAAGGAGAACTGCATGTCAGACCACGACGCCGGCACGAGCAGGCGCCGAGTCATCAAGGGCGCTGTGTGGACCGCGCCGGCCATCGTCATCGCTACGGCTGCCCCGGCGTTTGCTGCCTCGGGGCCGGCGGCGGTCACGACGACCGTGCGCCCCGCGACGCACTCGGACACCAAGCTGCCGATCACGATCGACTTCCTCAACCGCAACACAGGCGCGACTGGGCTGACCAACGTTTTCGTGAAGTTCACCCCGACCGCTGGCACCGTGACGAAGAGCTCGGTCGCCGATGTCGCGCCAGGCTGGACGTTCAACGGTTCCAGCAACGACGCAGCAGCGCCGACCCTCGCCTTCAGCCACGCCACAGGGATCGCCGGTGCGCCGACTGCCTCGGGCACCGCCACCACGACCTTGTCGTTCACTGCGACCGTCGTGCCTGTTGCAGGTCAGTCTGCGGGGACCATCGCAGTGTCGGTGAGCCCGTCCACTGGCTCCATCACAGGTGGCAACGGAGGATGGGCCTGATCGCCGGGTGACGTCGGTGCAGCTGGTGACCGGCTGCCACTAGTCGGTGGCCAGTTGCGCCGTCACGGTGAGCTCGGTGGCGTCGTCGTCGACGGTGAAGAGCAGGTCGCCGGTGATCTTGCCGACCGCCCTCAGGTCGTCCTCGGCCAGTCGTGCGCCGTCGACGAGGGCCTGTGGGCCGGAGACCTCGACGCGGGACAGCTCGGCGCGCATCGAGACCTTCGCCTTCGACTTCGCGCCGCGGATGCCGCCGAGCGCGGTGGCGACGGCGTCGATCGAGGCCGGGTTGGAGGCTGCGGCGGAGCCGAACTCGGTGACCTTGGGCCACGAGGCCTGGTGGATGGAGCCGGGCTGCCACCACGACCACACCTCCTCGGTCACGTAGGGCAGGAACGGCGCGAGCAGGCGCAGCTGCGCCTCGAGGGCGATGGTGAGCGCAGCGCGAGCCGACTCGGTGGCCAGGCCGCCGTCCTCGCGGTAGGCGCGCTCCTTGACGAGCTCGAGGTAGTCGTCGCAGAACTCCCAGAAGAACTTCTCGGTGACCTCGAGGGCGGTGGAGTAGTCGTAGACGTCGAACGCATCGGTCGCCCGCTGCACCACGCCGGCCAGGCGCGCCAGCAGAGCGGTGTCGATGGGCTGGCTGACGCGGATCGGGTCCAGGGCGCTGCCGCCGATGTTGCCGAGCACGAACTTGGAGGCGTTGAGCACCTTCATCGCCAGGCGGCGACCGATCTTCATCTGGTTCTCGTCGAACGGCGAGTCCAGGCCGGGGCGAGCGATGGCGGCGCGCCAGCGCACGGCGTCGGCGCCGTACTTGTCGAGGATCTCGGTGGGCACCACGACGTTGCCCTTCGACTTCGACATCTTCTTGCGGTCGGGGTCGACGATGAAGCCCGAGATGAGGGCGTGCGACCAGGGGGCGACGCCGTTCTCGAGGTGGGCGCGCACGACGCGGGAGAAGAGCCAGGTGCGGATGATGTCGTGGGCGTGGGTGCACAGGTCCATCGGGAAGACGCGCGCGAACAGGTCCGGGTCGGTCTCCCAGCCGCCGGCGATCTGCGGGGTCAGCGAGGAGGTGGCCCAGGTGTCCATCACGTCGGGATCGCCGAGGAAGCCGCCGGGCTTGCCGCGCTGGCTCTCGTCGTAGCCGCGGGGGGCGTCGGTGGACGGGTCGACGGGCAGCTCGGCCTCGGAAGGCAGCAGCGGGTGGGCGTAGTCGGGCGCGCCCTCGTCATCGAGCGGGTACCAGGCCGGGAAGGGGATGCCGAAGAAGCGCTGGCGCGAGATGAGCCAGTCGCCGTTGAGGCCACCGACCCAGTTGTCGTAGCGGTGGTGCATGTGGGCCGGCACCCACGTGATCTCGCGGCCACGGTCGAGCATCTCGTCGCGCAGCGCGGCGTCGCGGCCACCGTTGCGCAGGTACCACTGGCGGGTGGCCACGATCTCGAGGGGCTTGTCGCCCTTCTCGTAGAAGTTCGCCATCCGCTGGGTGGGCTTGGGCTCGCCGTCGAGGTCGCCGCTCTCCTTGAGCGCCGCGACCATGGCCTCACGCGCCGAGAACGACGTCTTGCCGGCGAGCTCGGCGTACGCCGCCGAGGCCTGCTCGGAGGCCAGCCACTCCGGGGTCTCGCGGGTGAACCGGCCGTCGCGACCGATCACGGTGCGCACCGGCAGGTCGAGCTCGCGCCACCACGTGACATCGGTGAGGTCACCGAACGTGCAGCACATCAAGATGCCCGAGCCCTTCTCGATCTCGGCCAGGGGGTGGGCCAGCACCGGCACCTCCACGCCGAAGACCGGCGAGGTGACCGTGGTGCCGAACAGCGGCTGGTAGCGCTCGTCGTCAGGGTGGGCGATGAGGGCCACGACGCTGGGGATGAGCTCAGGGCGGGTGGTCTCGATGTAGACCGGCTCGCCGCCGGCCTCGGACGGGCGGTGGAAGGCGACGCGGTGGTAGGCGCCGGCGTACTCGCGGGCCTCGAGCTCGGCCTGGGCGACCGCGGTCTGGAAGGTGACGTCCCAGAGGGTCGGCGCCTCCTGGAGGTAGGCCTCGCCGCGGGCGACGTTGCGCAGGAAGGCCGTCTGGCTGATCTTCTGCGCCTTCGGGCCGATCGTCGTGTAGTGCTGCTTCCAGTCGACCGAGAGGCCGAGGGTGCGCCACAGGTCCTCGAAGACCTGCTCGTCCTGCTCGACGAGCTCCTCGCACAGGGCCACGAAGTTGGGCCGGCTGATCGGGATCTGCTTCTTGGCGTCCGGCTTCTCGGGCGCGGTGAAGTCGGGGTCGTAGGGGAGCGAGGGGTCGCAGCGCACGCCGTAGTAGTTCTGCACCCGGCGCTCGGTGGGCAGGCCGTTGTCGTCCCAGCCCATCGGGTAGAACACGGCCTTGCCCTGCATGCGCTGGTAGCGCGCGACGAGGTCGGTGTGGGTGTAGGAGAAGACGTGACCGACGTGCAGGCTCCCGCTCACCGTCGGCGGGGGAGTGTCGATGGAGTAGACGTTCTCGCGCGGCTGGGTGCGATCGAAGGCGTAGGTCTCATCGCTCTTCCAGCGCTGGGACCACTTCGCCTCGAGACCCTCCAGGGCGGGCTTGTCGGGTACGACGACGGCGCCGGGCTCGGCGTTCGTCGGATCCGGGGCCTGGCCTTCGATGATCTCGGTCATGGCGAAATCCTAGTGGTGGCTCTCCGGTGCGGGAACGCGGCGTCACGATCAGTTGCTCGCCGGGGACATCCAAGTGGCGTCGGGGCCCGCGGTCGTGTCGGATGGCGCCATGCAGACGACGCCCTCCGCCCTGAGGTGGTACGACGACCCCAGCGCCTTCCTCGACGACGCGCGGGAGTTCCTGACCGATCATCCGGTGCTGGTCACCGTGATCAGCACGATCACCGAGCGGTGCGCGGCCGGCGAGGTCGCCCAGGGTGTCCACCCGCGGTGGTGGGTCACCGCAGTCGAGGACGACCGGGTGGTCGGGGTCGGCATGCGGACGGCTCCCGGGGGCGCGAGCCCGCCGTACCTCACCGACCTGCCGGAGGCGAGCGCTCGCGAGCTGGCCCGGACGCTGGTCGAGCGCGGCGAGACGATCACCCAGGTCAACGGCGCTCTCGCGACCGCCCTGACGGTGGCCGAGGAGATCGCCCGGCTGGGTGGTGGGTCTCCGCAGGTCGTGGAGCACACGCGCCTCTACCTCCTCGGCGAGCTGCGCGAGCCGGACGCCGTCCCGGGGCGCGCGAGGCCGGCGACCCCGGCCGACCTCGACGTGTGCCTCGCGTGGTGGGAGGCCTTCGAGGTCGACGCCGCCGAGCAGGCCGGTCGCGACGGCTCCCACGGGCCGCTGGAGCCGCAGGACGCCGAGCAGATGCTGGCGCGCATCGCGCGCGGACGGGTCGTGCTGCGCGAGGACGAGCAGGGCGAGGTGGTGCACCTGACCGGCGTGAGCCCGCCGTCGTTCGGGGTCGTGCGCGTCGGGCCGGTCTACACCCCGGCAGCCCACCGCGGCCACGGGTACGCCGGTGCGACCGTCGCCCACGTCTCGCGCGGTCTGCTCGAGACCGGCGTGCAGGTCTGCCTCTTCACCGACCAGGCCAACCCGGTCTCCAACAAGATCTACACCGCGCTCGGCTTCGAGCCGCTCGTCGACATGGGCAACGTCGAGATCCGGTGAGCCCCGCTGCCGAGTCGGCGCACACGTGCGCCGACTCGGCAGGCATCACCAGACCAGGACGGGCTTGACGACCTTGCCGGCGCTCACGTCGGCGATGGCGTCGGCGATCCGCTCGAAGGGGTAGGTGGTGACCAGGTCGTCGACGGCGAAGTCGCCGGCCGCGCGCATGGACAGCAGGCGCGGGATCATCGTCTGGGGGTCGGACTCGCCCTCGATCGAGGAGCGGATGATCTTGCCGTTCTGCAGCAGGTCGATCGCGTCGATGGCGTACTCCTCCGCGCCGAGGCCGAGCGCCACCAGGGTGCCGCGCTGCTTGAGCGACTGCTGGGCCTGCTTGACCACGGCCGAGACCGCGGTCGTGTCGATCGCGTACGACGCCCCGCCGCCGGTGAGCTCCTTGACCCGCTCGACCACCGACTGCTCGCCGAGGGAGCCGGGGTTGACCGCCACGGCGCCGTACGACGCGGCGACCTCGAGCCGCGAGTCCATGAGGTCGACCGCCACGATCGTGCCGCAGCCGCTGGCCTGGGCAGCGACGATCGCCGCCAGGCCGACGGCACCGCAGCCGAAGACGACCAGGCTGTCGTCGGGACCGGGCTCGAAGATGTTGAGCACGGTGCCGGCGCCGGTCTGGAAGCCGCAGCCGTACGGCGCGAGCGTGGCCAGGTCGAGGTCCTTGTCGATGACCACGCAGTTGTCGGCGTAGGCGATCGCGTGCTGGGCAAAGCTCGACTGGCCGAAGAACGAGCCGTAGACGGGGTCGTCGCCGCGGTGGTGGGTGGTGGAACCGTCCATCCGGAAACCCATGTAGTTGAGCATCAGGGTGTGGTCGCAGTAGCCCACGAGTCCCTCGTCGCAGGCGGGGCACGAGCGGCACGAGCGGAAGCTGAGCAGCACGTGGTCGCCCACCTCTATGCCGGACACGTCAGCGCCGACCTGCTCGACCACGCCGGCGCCCTCGTGGCCGAAGACGCGGGGAAACATCTCGGGGGGCAGCTGGTCGCGCAGCGCGAGGTCGGTGTGGCACAGCCCGGCCGCCACGATCCTCACCAGCACCTCGTCGGAGCGCGGTTCGTCGAGGTCGACCTCCTCGAGCTCGAAGTCGCCACCCTGCGTGTTCACGATTGCCACCGTCGTCTTCATGGGCACAACCTAGAACGTGTTTCAGTTTCTGTCACTGCCCGCGCCTCCCTTCGCGGATATTCGCGTCGGGTCGGTGGCAACTAGACTGAGCGGGACATGAGTGACACTGCTGACGCCCCCCGCCTCGCCGAGACCTATGCCGAGGTGGAGGGTGCACTGCTGTCGCGGTGGCCCGAGACCCGCCTCGAGCCCTCCCTCGACCGCATCGAGGCCCTCGTGGAGGTGCTCGGTGATCCGCACCGGGCCTTCCGCTCCATCCACCTCACCGGCACCAACGGCAAGACCTCGACCGCCCGCATGGTCGACGCGCTGCTGCGCGGGCTCGAGCTGCGTACCGGCCGGTTCACCTCCCCGCACGTGGAGCGCATGGGGGAGCGGATCAGCATCGACGGCGAGCCGCTCGACGACGAGCAGCTCGTGCGCGCGTTCAACGACGTCGCCCCCTACCTCGAGATCGTGGACGCCGACCAGCCCCACCCGCTGTCGTTCTTCGAGACCACCGTCGCGATGGCCTACGCCGCCTTCGCCGACGCCCCGGTCGAGGTGGCCGTGGTCGAGGTGGGCCTCGGCGGCACCTGGGACGCCACCAACGTCATCGATGCCGACGTCGCCGTGGTGCTGCCGGTCGCGGTCGACCACGCTGCCTTCCTCGGCGACACGCCGGCCCAGATCGCCCGCGAGAAGGCCGGCATCATCAAGCCCGGCTCGATCGCGGTCCTGGCCGAGCAGCCGGAGGATGCTGCCGTCGTGCTGCTCGAACGCGCTGCCGAGGTCGGCGCGACGGTGGTCCGCGAGGGCGTCGACTTCGGCGTCATCACCCGCGCCGCAGCCGTGGGCGGGCAGGTCGTGTCCTTCCAGGGCCTGCGGGGTCGCTACGACGAGATCTTCATCCCGCTCTTCGGCGCCCACCAGGCGCAGAACGCAGCCGTGGCGCTCGCTGCCGTCGAGGCGTTCGCCGGTGAGCAGCCGCTGGACGACGACATCGTGCGGGCCGTCTTCGCCGAGGTCGACTCGCCCGGCCGGCTCGAGGTCATCCGCCGCAGCCCCACCGTGGTCCTCGACGCCGCCCACAACCCGATGGGTGCGGAGGCCACCGCCGCCGCGATCGAGGACTCCTTCCAGTTCACCCCGCTCATCGGGGTCTTCGGCGTCATGTCCGACAAGGACCACGAGGGCCTCCTGGCGGCGTTCGAGCCGCACCTCGCTCACGTCGTCTGCACCCAGAACTCCAGCGACCGCTCCATGCGGGCCGCCGACCTCGCCGCGATCGCGATCGAGGTCTACGGCGAGGACCGGGTCAGCATCGAGCCCGACCTGTTGAGCGCCATCGAGCAGGCGGCCACGCTCGCCGAGTCCGGCGAGGCCTCCGACAGCCCGCTCGGGACCGGGGCCGTCCTGGTCACGGGCTCGGTCGTGACCGTCGGGGAGGCCCGCACCCTTCTCAAGAAGCGCCCCCGGGAGAGCTGATGGTCGACGAACGACAGAAGTCGCCCCGCCGCGGCATGTGCTCGGCGGTGCTCTTCCTCGAGGCGGTGACGCTCGGGCTGAGCACCCCGGTGATGATCGCGGTAGCCGACGTCCCCGCCGCCACGGCGTTGCCGTTGGGCCTCGGCCTGATGCTCGCCTGCCTGCTGGTCGCCGGGATGCTGCGCAAGGACTGGGCCTACAGCGCCGGCTGGACGATCCAGGGCGCGGCGATCGCGCTCGGGTTCCTGGTCACGCCGATGTTCTTCCTCGGCGGCCTCTACGCGCTGCTGTGGGGCAGCGCCGACCTGCTGGGCCGCAAGATCGAGCGCGAGCGGGGCGAGGCCTTCGCACGCTTCGACGCCGCGCAGGGCCGGGCGGGCTCGGACCCCGCATGAGCCTCCCGCCGCTCTCGCCCACGCCACGCACCACCATCAACCGGGGCAGCAAGCGAGCCGTGGACGACCGCGAGGCGCTCCACGCGCTCCTGGCCGAGGCGCCGATCGCCCACATCGGGATCGACGTCGGCGACCACCCCGTGGTGCTGCCGGTCGCCTTCGCCGTCGACCTCGACGGTCCCGACGAGGGCGGCACCCTCTACGTCCACGGCTCGGTGGCCGCCCGCTGGCTGACCGGTGCCGATCGGCGCACGGTGTGCGTCACCGTCACCGAGCTCGACGGGCTGGTCGCTGCCCGCTCGGCGTTCCACCACTCGATGAACTACCGCTCGGCCGTCGTCATCGGCCTGGCACGCATCGTCACTGACGCCGACGAGAAGGCTCACGCCCTCGGCCTGACCGTCGACCACATGATCCCGGGGCGTGCCGCCACCCTGCGCGCCCACACGCGCAAGGAGCTCGCCGCCACCTCGGTGCTCGCCGTACCGCTCATCGAGGCCTCGGTGAAGCAGCGCGCCGGAGGACCGGTCGACGACCCCGAGGACGTCGACGCCGGGGTCTGGGGCGGGGTGATCCCGGTGCGCCGGGTGGCCGACGCACCCGTGTCCGGTGAGGACTCCCACGACGACGTGCCCCCCGACGTCCGCGACCGTGCGGCTGCTTTAGGCTCGCGAGCATGACGCAGCGCACCCTGGTCCTCCTCAAGCCCGACACCGTCCGTCGCGGACTCGTCGGAGAGGTGCTGTCCCGTTTCGAGGCCAAGGGCCTCACGATCGTGGCGATGGAGCACCGCACCATCGACGGCGACCTCGCCGACCAGCACTACGCCGAGCACGTCGAGCGCGACTTCTACCCCCCGCTCCGCGCTTTCGCGACCAGCGGTCCGTTGGTCTCCCTCGTGCTCGAGGGCGACGAGGCGATCGATGTCGTGCGGGCGCTCAACGGCGCCACCGACGGTCGCAAGGCCGCCCCGGGCACCATCCGCGGCGACCTGTCGCTCTCCAACCGCGAGAACCTCGTGCACGCCTCCGACTCTCCCGAGTCGGCAGCCCGCGAGATCGCGCTCTGGTTCCCGCACCTCTGACGCACCTCGGTCGCTCGGCCGCCCGTCCATGACGGGGGCGTGCAGGTGGCCGAGCGCGCTCCAGGCGGGAGATGGTCGGCTCTCCACAGGCGCGATGACGGGCGGTTTGTGATCGGCACGCCCGGGCAGCGTGCCGGGCATGCAGCTCGCACCTCCCGGCACCCCGGTCACCGACCCGTTCCTCGCCGCAGTCCGGCGACGTCATCGCGACGTCGACCTGGTGCTGGTGCCGGGTCCGACCCCGGGTCGTGATGATCCTCGCCGCGCCGACGCGGCGGACGTCGTCCTCAGCGACGAGGCCGTGGCCGGCCTCCGCGCACGCCTGACCCGTCTGGCACGACACTGGTGGCCGGACGACGCTGCACCCGTGAGCCACGTCCGCTTCGGCAGCGACGGCGACGCCGTCCGGGTGGTGGCGCGGGTCGCGGGTCGACCCGGCGACGGCGCCGCGCTGGTGCACCGGCTGCGATCGGACCTGCAGGGCGCGGCCTGGCTGGTCCGGCACCACGGCGGCGAGGTCGAGGGTCTGGCCGCGACCGACGGCGAGGTCTCGGTGCGCGCCTCGCACGCCGTCGCGACAGGGGTGGTGGTCCTGACCCTGAGCTCGGCCGAGCTGCGAGTCGGCCGAGATCGGGCTCGAGCACTGGCGGGCGCGGGTGATCGCTGATGGAGATGGTGCCGGAGTCGGTCGGTAGGGCCGCCCGCCGCTGGGACGAGCAGCACCTCGACCTGCACGCTGCGGCCAGGCAGCTCGGCGCAGCTCTCGACGGTGCCGTCGACGGCGGTCTGACGCCGTCCGTGGCCCGGGTGGCTCGCCGGTTCGTCCGTGCCTGGGAGGGCCACGTCGAGCAGGTGGCCCAGCAGTGCGAGACCCACGCCGACGGTCTGCGGCTGGTCCTGGCCGACTGGCTGGAGACCGACGCGGCAGCCACCCTGCCCACGATGCTGCTGCGCCAGTACCTCACCGAGCAGCGATGATCCTCGTCCACCTGCCCGACGAGCCCACGCGCCTGCCGCCGCTTCGCGCTGACCCCGAGGCAGTGGCCGACGGTGCGGCGCAGCTCCTGGCCGCCTCCGCGCAGCTCGACGACCTGGGCGGGTTCGTCGCCGGACCGGCACGCGTCCTCGACTGGCAGGGGCTCGGCTCGCAGGCCTACCGGGACCTGCTCCGGCCACTCGGCCGCCTGGCCGACGCGATGTCGCTGGGGCTGCGTGCCGTGGCGCACCGGGTGCAGGTCCATGCCGAGAGGCTCGCGGCGCTCGAGGCCGAGCGCGCGCGCCTCCAGGACGACCACGACGACCTGGTCAGCGCTCTCGCCGTCGTGCGCGGCGACGTGGCCCGCGCCGCCGCCGAGGAGAGCGCTGTCCTCCAGGCCAGGGCCGACCGACTGGCAGCGCGCATCGCCGACTACGAGCACGCGCGGTCCGCGTGGAGCGCAGCGCTTGCGGCGGAGGAGCAAGCGGTGGTCGCCGCACTCGAGCAGACGATGGGTCTCCAGGACGTCGAGCGCCGCTATGGAGGCAGGCCCGACCCAGCCGACGAGGCGTTGGCGGGTCGACCGGACCCTGGTGCTTCCCCCGAGGTCGTGCATGCCTGGTGGCGGGGGCTGACCCGGCGCCAGCAGGTCGCGCTCGCGGCCGCAGCGCCCGGGGTCATCGGACGCCTCGACGGGGTGGCGGCCTGGGCCCGGCACGCAGCCAACACCGTCGCGCTCGACCGCGACCTCGCGGCCTGGCGCTCGCTGCGCGAGCAGGGCCTCCTCACTCCCGAGGAGCGCCGCGCCCTGGCCAACGCCGAAGCGGTCGAGGAAGCGCGCGAAGCGATCGGCCGAGGCCTCGACCCGGTCAGCGGCGAGGCCCTCCCGGCGCAGCTCTATGCCTACGATCCCTACGCCTTCGACGGCGACGGGATCGTGGTGCTCGCCGTCGGCGACCTCGACCGCGCCGACAACGTCGCCGTCCTCGTGCCGGGCTTCGGCACCGACGTCGGCAGCGCGGCGGTGCTCGCCGGGCGTGCTGCGGACGTCTACGAGGCCGCTCGCACCCTCGGGCCGCGGGAGTCGAGCGCCACCGTCGCCTGGATCGGGTACGACGCCCCGGACAACCTGCTGCTGCCGGACGGGGTCGGGCTCGACGCCGTGGGAGTGGTCACCGAGGGGATGGCCGAGCGCGGCGGCGAGCTCCTGGCCGACGCGATCGACGGGCTGCGCGCCGGACGGGACGGAGCCCCGGCCCACCTGACCGTGATCGGGCACAGCTATGGCTCCACGACGCTGGGCCACGCCGCGTCCGAGCACCGCCTCGGGCTCGACGACCTCGTGTTCGTCGGGAGCCCCGGGGTCGGTGGCGACGTCCATCAGGTCACCGACCTCGTGATCGAGCCCGAGCACGTGTGGGTCGGTGCCAACAGCCACGACCTGATCGCTGACCTCGGTGACCGCGGCTCGATCAACCTCGGAGCGCTGGGCGGGATCGGGCTGGGAGACGACCCGGCCGAGGACGACTTCGGTGCCCGTCGCTTCCGGGCGGAGTCGATCACGCGCGGGGAGGGGCTCAACCCGCTTGCAGACCACATGGGCTACTTCGCGCACGACACCGAGTCGTTGGCCAACCTCGCCCACGTCATCACCGGCGACTACGACCAGGTCGTCAGGGCCTCGCCGGTCACCGACCCCTGGTGGAGACCGCCCATCGACCCCGAGAGCGACCGCGAGCCGGGCGTGGCCTCGACCCGGAAGCCCTCATGACCGGCGCAGCGAGCCGCGCGCTGCCGCGGGCCCGGCTGCTCGCCGTGGTCGGTGCGCTGATCCTGGCGGTGGGCCTGCCGAGCGGTGTCGTGCTGGCGTGGCAGGGCAGGGAGGAGCGACGTCTCGAGCGGCTCGAGGAGCAGCGCACAGCGGTGCGCGACCTGGCCGGCACGCTGCAGCGCGAGGTCGAGCGCGCTGTCGGGGCGCACGGCGGCGACGCGGTCAGCGGCTGGGCGTTCTGCGGAGCACCCACCCTGGAGCTGGGCTTCCAGGGTCGTCAGTACGCCGCCCGGGTGCGCTGGCTGACGGTGTCGCGCCGCAACACTGCCCTGTTCGCCACGCTCGCCGAGGTGGCCGAGGCTGCGCGACTGACGGTCCGGAAGAGCAGCGACCCGCACGGGGTCGAGGCGCGCGGCGACGACGGGACGGTGGTCTGGCTCGGGCGGCCGCTGGAGCCCGGCAGCGAGCTGCTCCTGGTCTCGGTCCACGGTCCGTGCGTGGAGCTGAGCAGGCGGGGGCGTGACGTCGTGGACGGGTGGCGCACGGACGACGGGAGCCTCTGACCGCCTCGAGGGGGCTCGGTGGGTGCGACACGTGGCTCCTGTGACCCGCGTGACTGCTGTGACTGCTTCGGCGTGCCTCCGTCGCCAGGCGCCCCGTGCTCCTTACGCTCGCTCTTGGGTACGTCGGACCGTGCGCCCGGCTGCCCTCTTCCCCTGTTGCGCACGAGCAGTGAGGCACGCGCGCATGGCGAACAGCATCATCGGCCGTGACATGGCCGTGGACCTCGGCACCGCGAACACGCTCGTCTACGTCCGGCGCAAGGGCGTGCTCCTCGACGAGCCGAGCGTGGTCGCCCTCAACGACACCACCGGCGAGGTGCTCGCCGTCGGGCACGAGGCCAAGCGGATGGTGGGCCGCACCCCTGACAACATCACCGCGCTGCGTCCCCTGAAGAACGGCGTGATCGCCGACTTCGAGGCCACCGAGCAGATGCTGCGCTACTTCATCCGGCGGGTGCACCGGCGCCGCTACTTCACCAAGCCGCGGATGATCATCTGCGTCCCGAGCGGGATCACCGCGGTCGAGCAGCGCGCGGTCAAGGAAGCCGGCTACCAGGCCGGCGCCCGACGGGTCTACATCATCGAGGAGCCGATGGCCGCCGCGATCGGCGCCGGGCTGCCGGTGCACCAGCCGACCGGCAACATGGTCGTCGACGTCGGTGGGGGCACCACCGAGGTCGCGGTCATCTCCCTCGGCGGGATCGTGACCTCGCTGTCCATCCGCACCGCCGGCGACGCGATCGACGCCGCCATCGTGAGCTGGATGAAGAAGGAGCACTCCCTGATGCTGGGGGAGCGCACCGCCGAGGAGGTCAAGATGACCCTGGCCTCGGCGTTCCCCTCCACCGACGAGCCGGTCGCCGACATCCGCGGCCGCGACCTCGTCTCCGGTCTCCCGCGCACCGTGGCGATCTCCGCCGTCGAGCTGCGAGCGGCCATCGAGGAGCCGCTGCACGCGATCGTCGATGCCGTGCGCGTCACCCTCGACCAGACCCCGCCCGAGCTGGCCGGCGACATCATGGACCGTGGCATCGTCCTGACCGGGGGCGGCGCGCTGCTCCGCGGTCTCGACGAGCGGCTGCGCCACGAGACCGGCATGCCGGTCCACGTCGCGGAGAACCCGCTCACGTCCGTGGCGCTGGGCGCCGGGCGCTGCGTCGAGGAGTTCGAGTCCCTCCAGCAGGTGCTGGTCGCTGACGGCAGGCGCTACCGGTGAGCCGCCTCACGCGCGGGCTTCCAGGGGCTTTCCAACGACGCAGCTGGGGTCGGGAGCCCGGGCACGACGACCCGCGCGGCACGCCCCCACGCGCCCTGGTCGTGGCGTTGCTCCTGGCCTGCGCGAGCCTCATGCTGCTCGACCAGGGCGGCAACGGCTCCGTCGTCGACCCTGCGCGGCGAGCCGTCGGTGAGGTCTTCGGGCCCGCCCAGAACACCGTCTCCGCCGCGATCCGCCCCGTGGTCGAGCTCCCCGACTTCTTCCGCAGCCGCGACGACATGCGCGCGCAGCTGGCCAGCCTCGAGGCCGAGAACGCCGGCCTGCGCACCGAGGTGCGCACCACCGGCTACGGCCGCAACAAGCTCGCCGAGCTGGAGGGTCTCACCTCCGCTGCCGAGGACCTCGGCCTGGCGCTCGTGCCGGCGCGGGTGGTGGCCCTCGGGCCCTCCCAGTCCTTCTCCAGCACCGTCACGATCGATGCCGGGTCTGCCGCGGGGATCCGCCCCGACATGACCGTGCTCAACAACGACGGGCTCGTCGGGCGGGTCCTGCGGGTGACCCGCACGACCGCCACCGTGCTCCTCATCGTCGACCCCGACTCCACCATCGGCGGACGCATCGGCGAGAGCATGGAGATCGGCTTCCTCCACGGCCGCGGCCTGCTCGGTGCGAGCGACCGCCTCGACCTCGAGCTGCTCGACCAGACCGTCATCCCCCACAAGCGCGACACCGTGGTGACGTGGGGGAGCGCGGGCGGGGTCGGCCCCTACGTCGCCGGCGTGCCGGTCGGCGAGGTCACCTCGGTCTACTCCAGCCTGCGCGACACGTCCCAGCGTGCGGTCATCGACCCGTTCGTCGACTTCACCGAGCTCGACCTGGTCGGGGTGGTGGTGCCGTCCGGCTCCTCCAGCGACCGCTCGGTGATCGAGGCCGACGGGAGCCTGCGGTGAGCGCGCGCGGCATCGCGAGAGGTGCCCTGGCGGTCGCTGGCGGTCTCGGTCGCGCTGGTGCTGCAGACCACCGTCCTCTCCCACCTGGCCTGGCACGGCGTCGTGCCCGACCTGGTCCTGCTCGTCGTGGTCGGCGTCGGCCTGGTGCGCGGCTCCCAGGACGCGATGGTGCTCGGGTTCGCCGCCGGACTTCTCCTCGACCTGGCCCCGCCCGCCGACCACGTGGCCGGACGCTGGGCGCTGGCCCTGATGCTCGCCGGGTACGTCGCCGGGCGGGTGCGCCCCGACCCCCAGGGGACGGCCGGCAGCACCGGCGCGGTGCCCGGGGTCGTGACCTCGCTGGCCGCGGTCGCCTCCTGCTCGTTCCTCGCCACCTCGGTCTTCGCCCTGAGCGGGCTCGTGCTCCGGGACCCGCCCGCCACCGTCCCCGACCTCCTCCAGGTGGTGCTGATCGCGGTGATGTGGAACGTCGTGCTGGCGCCGTTCGTGATCCCGGTCGTCGTGCGGGGTCTGGCCCGGCTCGAACCGCTCGGACGGCCGGCCTGATGGGCGACCTCAGCCGGCTGCGTCTCGTGGTCATCCAGGCGTTGGTCTTCTCGCTCTTCGCCACCTTGCTGGTCCGCCTCTACTACCTCCAGGTCGTCACCGGCGACGAGTACCAGGGCCGGGCTGCTGCCCAGTCGGCGCGAGAGATCGTCGTCCAGCCCACACGTGGCCTCATCGTCGACGACCAGGGGCGCCCGCTGGTCGCCAACCGTCTCTCGTGGGTCGTCTCGATCGACCGCACGGTGCTCGGCAAGCTGTCGGAGACGCATCGCGACAAGCTCGTCCGGCGGGTGGCTCGCGCCGTCGACCAACGGCCCGGTCGCATCACGAGGTCCCTGGTCTCCTGCGGTGACGAGGGCTCCGAGCCCGGTGTCTGCTGGAACGGCACGCCCTACCAGCCGGTGCCCGTCGCGCTCGACGTCACGCAGGCACAAGCGCAACGCATCCTCGAGGAGCCCGAGGACTTCCCGGGCGTCGTGGTCGAGCAGCAGAGCGTGCGCGCCTACCCGCGCCCCTTCGGCATCAACGCCGCCCACCTCCTGGGCTACCTGAGCCCGATCACCGAGGACGAGCTCGACACCGCGACGTCCGGCGGGGACCGCTCGGTCAACGGTGCCTCGGTGGTGGGCCGAGCCGGGGTCGAGCAGGAGTACGACCAGTGGCTGCGGGGGATGCCCGGCTACCGCAAGGTGGCCGTCGACTCGATGGGCCGCACGATCGGCGACGACAGCACCGTCGAGGCACAGCCCGGCGACACGCTGGTGACCTCCATCGACGCCAAGGTGCAGGCCACCGTCGAGAAGCAGCTGGCCACCATGATCGCCACCGCCCGTGCCACCCGCGACCCCGTCACCAAGCGCAACTTCGTCGCCGACTCGGGCGCAGCCGTGGTCATGGAGACCGACACCGGCCGGATCGTGGCGATGGCCAGCCAGCCGACCTACGACCCCTCGGTCTGGGTCGGGGGGATCAGCAAGTCCGAGCTGGCCGAGCTCTACTCCGAGAAGGCCGGCACCCCGTTGCTCGGGCGTGCCACCCAGGGTCAGTTCGCGCCGGGGTCGACCTGGAAGCCGTTCATGACCGCGGCCGCCCTGACCCACGGCTACAGCACCGACACCCAGCTGCCCTGCTCGTCGTCGTTCCGGGTCGGCAACCGCGACTTCCGCAACTACGAGTCGGGCGCCTACGGCTACCTCACCTTTGCCCGGGCCCTCGAGGTCTCGTGCAACACCTTCTTCTACCGGATCGGCTACGACTACTGGCAGCGCTTCGGCTCCGACCCGGCCGACGTCGACGCCAAGGACCCGCTGGTCGAGGGGGCCGAGAGCTTCGGCTTCGGCGAGGAGACCGGGATCGACATGCCGGGCGAGGCCTCGGGCCGGATCGCGGACCGCGAGTGGAAGCTGGCCTACTACAAGTCCCAGAAGGACTACTACTGCTCCATCGCCGCCAAGCCGCAGGACGCGCCGGCCAACAAGGGCGTCAGCGACTTCGTCTACAAGTTCGCCCGGGAGTTCTGCATCGAGGGCTACGCCTACCGAGCCGGCGACGCGGTCAACTTCGCCATCGGCCAGGGCGACACCATCGTCACCCCGCTCCAGCTCGCCCGCGGCTACGCCGCCATCGCCAACGGCGGCAAGCTCTACGCCCCCCGCATCGGCAAGGCCGTCGTGGCGACCGATGGCACGGTCGTACGTCGGATCTCGCCCAAGGTCACCGGTCGGGTCGACATCCCCCCGGGGATCCAGGGCTACATCGACCAGGCACTCCAGGGCGTCAGCCGACAGGGCACGATGTCGTGGCGGCTCGGCGGGTTCCCCCTCGACGAGGTGCCGATCCGCTCCAAGACCGGCTCTGCCGAGGTCTACGGCAAGCAGTCGACGTCCTGGGTGGCGTCCTACTCCGAGGACTACGTGGTGGTCATGATGATCAGTCAGGCCGGCACCGGCTCCGGTGCGTCCGGCCCGGGCGTGCGCGCGATCTGGGAGTCGCTCTACGGCATCGACGGTGAGGTCGTACGCCCGGGGCTCGCCGCCATCCCGGGCACCACGCCGCCGACCCGGCTGCCGGTCTTCCAGCGCAACGGCTCGATCCTCCCGCCGGCGCTGACCCCTCGCTCGGAGGACCGGCGATGACGAGCACCACGATGATCCGTCGTCCCGGGTTCGACTGGCTGCTGCTCGGGTCCGTGCTGCTGCTCAGCATCATCGGCTGCCTGCTCGTGTGGTCGGCGACCAGCGCGCGCGCCGAGCTCACCGGCGGCGACCCCCGGGCCTACCTCGAGAAGCAGATCGTCAACGTCGGCCTCGGTCTGGGGCTGCTCGTGATCGTCCTCGCCACCGACCACCGTTGGGTGCGGATCGTGGCCCCCCTGGTCTACCTGGCCTCGGTCGGTGGCCTGGTGCTCGTGCTGGTGATGGGCACCGTGATCAACGGGTCGCAGTCGTGGCTGATGGCCGGCGGACTGTCGATCCAACCGTCGGAGTTCGCCAAGCTGGCCGTGGTCATCGGGATGGCTCTGATCGTGGCCGAGCGCTCCGAGGGCCGGTGGCGTGCGCGGGTCGGGACCGTCGACGTGCTGCTCATGCTGCTCATCGCCGCGGTGCCGGCGGCGCTCATCATGCTCCAGCCGGACCTGGGCACGATGCTCGTGCTCTCCGCCACGGTCTTCGGCGTCCTGGCGGCCTCCGCCGCGCCCCGCGGCTGGCTGGTCGCCCTCACCGTGACCGCGATCGGGACCGCGGTCGCCGCCGTGCGCGGTGGCTTCCTCAAGGACTACCAGGTCGACCGGTTCCTGGCCTTCACCAACCCCGACCTCGACCCGCGGGGCGCCGGCTACAACGTCGAGCAGGCCCGGATCGCCGTGGGCAACGGCGGCTTCTTCGGCCAGGGGCTCTTCAACGGCTCACAGACGCGCGCGGGCTTCGTGCCCGAGCAGCACACCGACTTCGTCTTCACCGTCGCCGGCGAGGAGCTCGGTCTACTGGGCGCGGCGGTCATCATCGCGCTGCTCGGCATCGTGCTGTGGCGGGCCCTGGCGATCGCCGTCCGCACCGACGATGTCTTCGGACGGGTCGCCGCCGCCGGGATCGCCTGCTGGTTTGGGTTCCAGGCCTTCCAGAACATCGGCATGTGCCTCGGCATCATGCCCGTGACCGGGGTCCCGTTGCCGTTCGTCTCCTACGGCGGCAGCTCGATGTTCGCCGGCATGCTCGCCGTCGGGTTGCTCCTGAACATCTCGCGGCGCGCCGCAGAGGCTCCGGCCGCTCGTCTGCAGCCGGCCGCCCGGGTGCTGGTGCGCACCGGCTGACCCTGCGCTCAGCGCTTGGCGGCGCTGACCCGCTCGCCCAGACGAAGGGCGGCATGCAGGACGATCGGTGCCTCCTCGCGGTCGCGGACCGCCTGCTCGGGCACCATCCCTGCGAGCAGGCCGGCCGGCTGGGTCAGCCAGGCCCACGCGCGCCAGGGGTCCATCCCGGCCGTCAGCAGGGTCTCGACCACCGGGGCGAGCTCGGCGCGCACGTGTCCGTCGTCGCCGAGCTGGAAGCCCGGCACGATCACCCCGGCCTCGGTGGTGAGGACCAGCAGGCGGTGGGTGTCGGCCGCCTTGTGGACCGCGAAACGGGTGGTGTTCACCGGGGTCCCGCGCCGCTCGGCCAACGTCTCGTAGGTGAACCACGGCGTCGTCAGGAGCGCCTCGCGCAGCCGAGCCTGGCGCGCGATCAGCAGCAGCGGCACCGGGACGGCGTGAGTGGGGTCCGAGCCCTCGTGGTGGAGCAGCCCGTCGAGCTGGCTGAGCTGGTCGGCATCGAGCTCGTCGCCGGTCTTCGGGTCGGTCCACACCGCCCGCCCCGACGGGTCGCGCTGCAGCGTGGGCAGCCCCGCAGCGGCGAGGTGCGCCACGAGGCCGAGCTCCTCCAGCCAGGTCGCCAGCCGTTCACCGACGTCGCTCAGGTCTTTCTCGCTCACGGCACCAGCCTGCCGCACGACGCCCGTGCTCACGAAAGGGGAGGGGACACTCCTGGACCCGGGCCCTATATTGGTTGCCGATGACAACCACACCTCCCGCGGGTCCGGACACGCAGACCGGCGAGTACACCCACGCCCAGGTCCTGACGATCATGTCGGGACTGATGATGGGCATGTTCCTCGGCGCCCTGGACCAGACGATCGTGAGCACCTCGATCCGCACCATCTCCGACGACCTCCAGGGGCTCTCGTTGCAGGCCTGGGCGACCACGGCCTACCTGATCACCGCGACGCTGACGACCCCGATCTACGGCAAGCTCGGCGACCTCTACGGCCGCAAGAAGCTCTTCATGTTCGCCATCACGGTCTTCATCACCGGCTCGGCGCTGTGCTCCTTCGCGACCTCGATGACCACGCTCGCGGCGTTCCGTGCCTTCCAGGGCCTCGGCGCCGGCGGGCTGTTCACCCTGGTGCTGGCGATCATCGGCGACATCGTCTCGCCGCGCGAGCGCGCGAAGTACACCGGCTACTTCATGGCGGTCTTCGGCACGTCGAGCGTGCTGGGGCCGCTGGTCGGTGGGTTCCTGGCCGGCCAGGACACCGTGCTCGGGCTGACCGGCTGGCGCTGGGTCTTCCTGGTCAACGTGCCCCTCGGGCTCGCCGCCCTCGTCGTGGTCGTGCGCACCCTGCACGTCGCCCACACCCCGCGCGACCGTCGTCAGATCAGGATCGACTGGTGGGGTGCGGTGGCGCTCGCGGTGGCGCTGGTGCCACTGCTCACGGTCGCCGAGCAGGGGCGCGACTGGGGCTGGACCGACCCGCGCTCCCTCGGCTGCTTCGCCGTCGGCGCCCTCGGGCTGCTGGCGTTCGTGCTCGTCGAGCGGGCGATGGGCGATGCGGCCCTGATCCCGCCCAAGCTGTTCCGGATCCGGGCCGCAGTGGTCACGATCGCGGCCAGCGTGGTCGTGGGGATGGCGATGTTCGGCGGGATCCTGATCCTGCCGCTCTACATGCAGATCGTCCACGGTGCCTCGCCCACCCAGTCCGGCTTCCTGATGCTGCCGATGGTGGCCGGGATGATGACGGCCTCGATCGGGTCGGGCCGGATCATCAGTCGCACCGGCAAGGTGCGCACCTTCCCGATCGTGGGCTCGGCGATGATCGCGGTGGCGCTGTTCCTGCTCTCCTTCACCTCCGCCGACACCTTGCTGGTGTGGGTGGCGCTGCCGATGTTCGGTCTCGGACTGGGCCTGGGTCAGTGCATGCAGCCGCTGCTGCTGACGATGCAGAGCGCCGTCCCTCCCGCCGACATCGGCGTGGCCACCTCCTCGGCCACCTTCTTCCGCCAGATCGGCGGCACCATCGGGGTGGCGGTGTTCCTGTCGGTGCTGTTCGGCAGCGTCGGCGGCAACATCACCGCCGCCTTCGCCGAGGAGTCGCAGACCGCGGCGTTCCAGGAGGCGGCCGCAGTGGCGGCCGAGGACCCCGGCTCGCTCGATGCGCGTATCGTCGCCGGCGACCCCGAGCTGCTCGCCTCGGTGCAGGACGACTCCTCGATCAT
The DNA here is from genome assembly GCA_963760515.1 of uncultured Actinomycetota bacterium. Lineage (GTDB taxonomy): Bacteria > Actinomycetota > Actinomycetes > Propionibacteriales > Nocardioidaceae > Nocardioides. The sequence continues at coordinate 114,064 of CAVXDL010000006.1, read as the reverse complement.
CGAGGAGATCACCCCGGTGCTGGCCCACCCGTTCAAGGCCGGGTTCGCTGCGTCGATGAACATCGTGTTCCTGATGGGCTCCGGCGCGGGCGTGATCGCGTTCTTGATCCTCCTGTTGATGCCGACCGTCGAGCTGCGCGCCACCTCGGCCTCGGTCGCCGTACGTGCGGCCCAGGGGCCGGCGCCGGACTGAACCGTCACGAATGGGGAGAGCGCCCGGCGGCTCGTAGACTCGCACCATGTCTGTGAGCGTCTTCCCCCGTCTCGAGCCGCACCTCCCGTCGGTCTCCAAGCCGATCCAGTACGTCGGAGGCGAGCTCAACTCCACCGTCAAGGAGTGGGACTGCGCCCCGGAGGGCGAGACCGTGCGCTGGGCGCTGATGTATCCCGACGCCTACGAGGTCGGCCTGCCCAACCAGGGCGTCGCGATCCTCTACGAAGTCCTCAACGAGCGCGACTGGATCATCGCCGAGCGCACCTACGCGGTGTGGGGCGACATGGAGAAGGTGCTGCGCGAGGGCGACGAGCAGGGCCCGATCCCGCAGTTCACCGTCGACGGCCACCGCCCGGTGCGTGACTTCGACGTCTTCGGACTCAGCTTCTCCACCGAGCTCGGCTACACCAACATGCTCAACGCCCTCGACCTCGCGGGCATCCCGCTGCACGCGGTCGACCGCACCGGCGAGGACCCGATCGTGCTGGCCGGTGGCCACGCCGCCTTCAACCCCGAGCCGATCGCGGAGTTCATCGATGCCGCTGTGCTGGGTGACGGCGAGGAGGTCGTGCTCGCGATCTCCGAGATCGTGCGGGAGTGGAAGGCCGAGGGCCGTCCCGCCGGCGACATGGCCGACGGGCGCGAGGAGCTGCTGCGCCGGCTCGCGGTCACCGGCAACATCTACGTGCCGCGCTTCTACGACGTGAGCTACACCGCGGCGGGCGCCATCGAGGCCGTCGTCCCCAACCGCCCCGGCATCCCGCACCGCATCACCAAGCACACCTTGATGGACCTCGACGCCTGGCCCTACCCGCGCAAGCCGCTGGTGCCGCTCGCCGAGACCGTGCACGAGCGCTTCAGCGTCGAGATCTTCCGCGGCTGCACGCGCGGCTGCCGGTTCTGCCAGGCGGGGATGATCACCCGTCCCGTGCGTGAGCGCTCGATCGAGACGATCGGTGCGATGGTCGAGAACGGCATCCGCAAGTCGGGCTTCGAGGAGGTCGGTCTGCTGAGCCTCTCGAGCGCCGACCACACCGAGATCGCCGAGGTCGCCAAGGACCTCGCCGACCGCTACGAGGGCTCCAACGTCAGCCTCAGCCTGCCCAGCACGCGCGTCGACGCCTTCAACATCTCCCTCGCCAACGAGTTCTCCCGCAACGGCCGACGCTCCGGGCTGACCTTCGCCCCCGAGGGCGGCAGCGAGCGGATGCGCAAGGTGATCAACAAGATGGTCACCGAGGACGACCTCATCCGGACCGTCTCGGCGGCCTACTCCCACGGCTGGCGCCAGGTGAAGCTCTACTTCATGTGTGGTCTGCCGACCGAGACCGACGAGGACGTGATGCAGATCGCCGACCTCGCCAAGCGGGTCATCGCCGAGGGCCGTGCGGCGTCGGGTCGCAACGACGTGCGCTGCACCGTCTCCATCGGCGGCTTCGTGCCCAAGCCGCACACGCCGTTCCAGTGGGCCGCCCAGCTCGACCACGAGACCACCGACGAGCGGCTCAAGAAGCTGCGCGACATCGTGCGCGACGACAAGAAGTACGGCCGCGCGATCGGCTTCCGCTACCACGACGGCCGACCGGGCACGATCGAAGGACTGCTCTCGCGCGGTGACCGCCGCGTGGGTCGCATCATCGAGGCCGTGTGGGCCGATGGGGGCCGCTTCGACGGCTGGAGCGAGCACTTCTCCTTCGACCGCTGGGAGAGCTGCGCCGCCGAGGCGCTGGCCGGCACCGGCGTCGACCTCGACTGGTTCACCACCCGCGAGCGCGACTACGACGAGGTGCTCCCGTGGGACCACCTCGACTCGGGTCTCGACAAGGACTGGCTGTGGGCCGACTGGGAGGACGCCCTCGCGGTCGCCGACGGCAGCTCCGACGTCGAGGTCGAGGACTGCCGGTGGACGCCCTGCTACGACTGCGGTGTCTGCCCCGAGATGGGCACCGAGATCCAGATCGGGCCCACGGGGCAGCGGCTGCTGCCGCTCAGCGTCGTCTGAACCACCGCTTCGGCGTCGGAGCGGGCTGGGTCGCAGGGGGTTCCTGAACGGGTTCACCGAAGGGTTCTGCCGAGCCGTCCCAACCGTTGACGCCGGTCTGCGTCAGCAGTCCGGCGGCGTAGGTGTAGGTCCACGTCTCGTCCTCGTCCTGAACGCCGGTGAAGGCGACCTCGCCCTGGTCCACCCAGCGGGCGAGCTCGGCGAAGAAGGCGGTTGCCTGCTCCGACCACTTCGGATCGCCCTCCTCGTCGGTCCGAAGGACCAGCCAGTCGCCGTGGCGTCGAAGCGAGATGGATGCGACGAACGCGGCGAGGTCGTCCAGGGACGCAACCGGCCAGGCGTCGTGGTCGGGGTCGAACCACCCGTCGCGGTCGGCCATCGCTGCCTTCAGCGCGTCGAGCGCACCGGCTTCACGGTCGGGCGGGAGGAGCACCCGTCCGGTGGTCACGACCAGATAGCCCATGCTTCCATGATCGCACCGCCGACCCCGACCGCATGGAAGCCGTCGCGTGCGAGAGAGGTCCGTCACCAGCTGCTGGAGCGGCGCAACTTCTCAGGGTCCTCGGGCGTCATCTCCTGCAGACTCACGACCAAGGTGGAGGAGCGCAATGGGCATCACCTCAGCAGGGCCGGTCCCGCTCGCTCTTGCGTTGCTGCTCGGCACGGCCGGCTGCGCCACCCTGCCGACCGAGGGCCCCGACCGAGACGGCGCATCGGCCGTGGCCGGCTCGCCCGCGTCGGCCACGGGGACGCCGACCACCATCGACACTGCCGCTTCCCAGGAGAGCGTCCCGCAGCCCTTCCCGACCGACACCCGCCCCAGCGACGGCGGCCACGGTTCGGGCAACGGGCTCGGGGTGACCGACGTACGCACGATGCGGCACGCCGGCTACGACCGGGTCGTCTTCGACCTGGGGGGCACCGGGACGCCGGGCTGGTACGCGGAGTACACCACCAGTCCCGTCTACGAGGGCTCCGGCGACCCCGTGACGATCAAGGGCGCGGTGGTGCTGATGGTCGTCCTCCGGGGCGTCGGTCTGCCCTTCGACACCGGCCTGGAGCCGTTCGGCGACGACACGACGAGGGTGCCCGGCACCGGCACCGACGGGGTGGTCGAGATCGCCCCCGGGGGAGTCCTCGAGGGCGAGCAGGGGGCCTACATCGGCCTCACCGGCGCCCGCCGACCGTTCCGCGTCTTCGCTCTCGCCGACCCCGCCCGGTTGGTCGTGGACGTCTCCCGCCGCTGACCCGCGGACGGCCTACTGGATCTCGCCGGTGATGTCGCCACCGTCGGCGCGGACCGCGAGGCAGACGAGCTTGGCCCCGACATCGGGGCTCGAGGTCTGCGTCAGGCCGTAGAGGTAGTACTCGGCGTCGACGGCGGCTGCCTTGGCCGGGTCGACGACGTCGAGGCAGAAGGTCTGGAGCTGGTCGACGTTGCCGAAGTCGAACTCGTCGACGTCCTCGCTGTCGAGCCGCTTGGTGCCGATCACCTCGCCGTCGTGGGTGACGCCGCACTCCACCACCTTGATCTGGGTGACCGCGGTGCCGCTGTCGGTGGGATCGATGCCGCTCGCGGTGATGCAGTCGCCGGTCTTCAGCTCGTCGATCGGGGTGGAGGCGAACAGGACCAGCGCCACGATGAAGCCGGCGAGGGCGAGGGTGCCGAGGATGCCGAGGACGATCGCGCTGATGGCGGCCCAGCGGCCCTTGCGCTGACCGTTCTTGGTGCGCCCGAGCCCGATGAAGCCGAGGATCGCGCCGACGAACGACAGGCAGCACGTGAGGCTGAGCACGAAGCCGACGATCGAGATCGTGTCGGTGGGCTTCACCGGCTCGCCGCTGAACCCGCCCTGGCCGTAGGGCGCGCCGGGATAGCCGGGGCCACCGGGGCCACCGGGGCCACCGGGCACGGGACAGGGGCGCCGTACGGCGGCGGGGGCGGCGGGGGAGTGCCACCGGCGGGAGTGCCGTAGGGATCTGCGGGGCTGCCCTGGTCGCCGGGATTGTTGTAGGGGTCGTAGGGGTTGCTCATCGCGAATCCTTCGGCTCGGCCACTCGGCATCGGTCTGCCGCTCGAGCGACAGTCTGGCAGGGAGAATGTCGTGAATCGGGCAGGATGGCCAGATGCGTCACGTCAGCGACGACGAGCGTCGGGCTCGCCTGGCGGTCCGGCACGCGGTCGCGCCGTGGAGCCGGGTCGCGGGTCCGGAGGAGGCCACTCGGTCGGTGACGGTGCTCCACGCCACCGAGCCGGCCACCGTCTATCTCTCCTGTCTGGCCCGGGTGCACCACCTCGAGGTCGCCGACGTCGACGCAGCGCTCCACGAGCAACGCTCCCTGGTCAAGCAGCTCGCCATGCGGCGCACCCTCTTCGTCTTCCCCCGCGACCTGCTGCCCGCCGCGTGGGGGAGTGCGTCGCAGCGGTCGGCCGATGCCGAGCTGGCCCGGACGGCCAAGGACGTGGTGAGAGCAGGGATCGCCGACGACGGCCTGGCCTGGGTGGCGAGCTCCCGCGAGGCGATCCTGGCAGCCCTCGCCGAGCACCCCGACGGACTGACTGCGGTGGAGGTGCGTGCCCTGCTGCCCGAGGTCGCGGCGACGTACGACGAGGCAACCGGCCCGGTGCGGATGCACAGCCGCCTCCTGACCCATCTCGGCCTCACCGGTGACATCGTCCGTGGCGCCAACACCCAGCACTGGCGGCTCTCCCGGCCGCGCTGGACCCGGATGGAGGACTGGCTCGGCGACGTGCCTGACGCCTGGGGGGTCGAGGAGGGGTACGCCGAGATCGTCCGACGCTGGCTACGCAGCTTCGGGCCCGGCACCGAGGCCGACCTCGTGTGGTGGCTCGGCGGCACGAAGCGCGCCGTCCGCACCGCCCTGGCCACGCTCGACGCTGTGGCGGTCGGTCTCGACGGCGGTGGCGTCGGGTGGGTCCTGCCCGACGACGTCGACGAGACCGCGCCGGTGGAGCCGTGGGCCGCCCTGCTGCCGGTGCTCGACCCGACCGTCATGGGCTGGAAGGAGCGCAGCTTCTACCTCGGGCCCCACGGGCGAGCCCTGTTCGACCGCAACGGCAACGCAGGCACCACCGCGTGGGTCGACGGACGCATCGTCGGGGCGTGGGTGCAGGACTCCGACGGCGTGGTCGAGGTGCGCCTGCTCGAGGACGTGTCGAAGGAGTCGCGCGCGGCGCTGAGGCGTGAGGCGGCGCGGCTGACGGGGTGGCTGGACGGTGTCCGGGTGGGCACCGTCTACCCTTCGAGCGCCATGAAGGACAACAGCATCGCCGTGACGACACTGAGGGGAACCTCGTGAGCAGGCAACCACCCGAGCAGCAGGCGCCGCCCGTGCAGCGCCTGAGGATCCGCTACGCCAAGCGCGGTCGACTCCGTTTCACCAGCCACCGCGACTTCAGCCGCGCCTTCGAGCGGGCCGTCTTCCGCGCCCGCATCCCGATGGCCTACTCCTCGGGCTTCAACCCGCACCCGCGCATCTCCTATGCCGGCGCTGCGCCCACCGGTTCGGCGAGCGAGGCCGAGTACCTCGAGATCGCGCTGGCCAAGGTCCTGGTCCCCGCCGAGGTCCACGCCGAGCTGGACGAGGCGTTGCCCGACGGACTCGACGTCCTCGAGGTCGTCGACGCCGCCACGCTCCCCAAGGGAGGCCTGGCCGACCTGTTGGAGGGCAGCCGCTGGCTGCTCGACCTGGCGACCGGGGCGCAGGGCACGCCCGCTGCGCTGGCCGCGGTGGAGACCTTCCTCGCCGCCGACTCCGTGGTGGTCGAGCGCATGACCAAGAAGGGTGCCCGCGAGTTCGACTGCCGGGCAGCCGTCGTCTCGCTCGCGGCCGAGGCCACCGAGCAGGGTTGCCGGCTCGACCTGGTGCTGCGGCACGGCGTGCCGTCGGTGCGCCCCGACGACGTCCTGACCGGGATCGGACAGGCCGCTGGATGGAAGGCGCCCACGGCGCCGCTGCTCACCCGGGTGGCCCAGGGGCCGCTCGATGCCGAGGCCGGCACCATCGGGGATCCCTTCACACCTGCGTCCTGAGGGCGTGTCCGGTCGCGACGCGCCGGAAACCGGGCCCGAGTGTGGCGTGTGCGATACTCGGCTCGGTCGATGATCGGCGCGCTTCGCCTCGTGACTCGACCCGACGACGTTCTCGCCGGCCTGCACCTTGGGTCGACACGGTGGAGACAGGTCGTCGCCAGACCGCGACGCGGCCCGGATCGGTGACAGCGATCCATGGCTGGGCGACCGCGGCAGGTGACGCCCCGTGTCCAGCGACGCACCGCGGAGGGTGTCGCCGTACCACTGAGGCTTTGCACCGCCTGTACCCGACCTGGTCGGGACCCGCGGTGCCCTACATGGTCGGACCCCGCGGGGCCGGCTGAGGAGCACCACATGGCTGACGACCACCAGTCCAGCACCACCTCCGACACGGAGAACCCCAGCACCACTCCCACCGACACCCCCCCGGCACCGAGCGAGGGGAGTCCGGCGCCCGAGAGCGCCGCTCCGGCCAAGAAGGCCGCTGCCAAGCGGGCTCCGGCCAAGAAGTCGACCGCCAAGAAGGCGTCGGCCAAGAAGGCCCCCGCGGTCGACGACGCCGCGTCGGAGGTGAGCGACGAGGCGCCCGCCGACCTCGCTGCCGAGGACGCTGCGGCGAAGAAGGCTCCGGCCAAGAAGGCTGCCGCCAAGAAGGCTCCGGCCAAGAAGGCTGCCGCCAAGAAGGCTCCGGCCAAGAAGGCCGCCGCCAAGAAGCCCACCGCGACCGAGGGCGACGTGACCCCCGCCGACGGTGGAGCGAGCGAGGCCGAGGCCGGCGACACCGCAGCTCCCGCTGTGCTGTTCCAGACCCCCACGGTCACCCAGGAGCCGCGCGCCCGCAAGACCACGCGCTCCTCCACGACGCGCAAGGCTGCTGCGCCCAAGGCGACGGTGCCCGACGACGAGCTCGACGAGCTCGAGACCCCCGCTCCCGCCGAGACGGCCGAGGAGGCAGCCGGCTCCGACGAGACCGCCGCCGAGGCGCCGGCCACGCCGCGGGCCCGCACGCAGCGCGCGCCGCGGACCGCGCCCAAGGCCACCGAGAACGCTGATGGCAGCGACAGCTCGGACGAGACCGACCCCTCCGCCGAGGCCGGCGACGACAACGACGACAGCGACGACGGCGACGACGAGCGCACCGGTCCCCGCCGCCGACGCCGCCGGGGCGGCCGCCGCCGCCGCAAGAGCGGCGACGGCTCTGCTGACTCCGGCGAGGGCCAGGACGACAGCCAGGGCGACACCCAGAACGACGGCCAGAACGACGGCCAGGGCGAGTCCGGCAAGGGCAACCAGCGAGGCGGTCAGCGGGAGGGCCAGAAGCGCCCCAAGGCCGACTCCGCCGAGGAGTCCTCCGACAAGCAGAGCGGCTCGACCGGCTCCGACGGTGACGACAACGAGTCCGGCGAGGGCACCTCGCGGCGTCGCCGCCGCCGCCGTCGTGACGACGACGGCTCCGACGACGGCGGCGGCAACGGCGGCGGTGGCGGCAACGGTGGCGGTGGCGGCAGCTCCCGTGCCCGGCGTCCCCGCAACGCCGAGGACGAGATCACCGCGGTGTCGGGCTCCACGCGCCTCGAGGCCAAGAAGCAGCGTCGTCGTGAGGGCCGCGAGGCCGGTCGCCGGCGCGCCCCGATCGTCAGCGAGGCCGAGTTCCTGGCTCGCCGTGAAGCCGTCGACCGGGTGATGGTCGTGCGTCAGCGCGACGAGATCACCCAGATCGGCGTGCTCGAGGACAAGGTGCTCGTCGAGCACTACGTCGCCCGCGAGTCGCAGACCTCGCTGATCGGCAACGTCTACCTCGGTCGGGTGCAGAACGTGCTGCCCTCGATGGAGGCTGCCTTCATCGACATCGGCAAGGGCCGCAACGCCGTGCTCTACGCCGGTGAGGTCAACTGGTCCCAGCTCGGCCACAAGGACGGCCAGGCTCGCAAGATCGAGTCGGTCCTCTCCTCGGGCCAGACGATCCTGGTGCAGGTCACCAAGGACCCGATCGGGCACAAGGGTGCGCGGCTGACCAGCCAGGTGAGCCTGGCCGGCCGGTTCCTGGTCTACGTGCCCGACGGCACCACCAGCGGGATCTCCCGCAAGCTGCCCGACACCGAGCGGCACCGTCTCAAGACGCTGCTCAAGGAGATCGTCCCGGACTCCGCAGGGGTCATCGTGCGCACGGCCGCCGAGGGCGCCAGCGAGGAAGAGCTCACCCAGGACGTCGAGCGCCTCAAGGCCCGGTGGGACGACATCGAGGCCAAGACCAAGGGCAAGGCCAGCTCGCCGCAGCTCCTCTACGGCGAGCCCGACCTGACGCTCAAGATCGTGCGCGACCTGTTCACCGAGGACTTCGCGTCGCTGGTGATCCAGGGCGAGGACGCCTGGGAGACGGTGCAGGGCTACGTCAGCCACATCGCCCCCGACCTCGAGGAACGCCTCGACAAGTACGACCCCGCCGACCACAACGGGGTGGACCTGTTCGCGGCGTACCGGATCGAGGAGCAGATCGCCAAGGCGCTCGACCGCAAGGTCTGGCTGCCCTCGGGCGGTTCGCTGGTCATCGACCGCACCGAGGCGATGACGGTCGTCGACGTCAACACCGGCAAGTTCACCGGCTCCGGGGGCAACCTCGAGGAGACGGTCACCAAGAACAACCTGGAGGCGGCCGAGGAGGTCGTGCGCCAGCTGCGCCTGCGCGACATCGGCGGCATCATCGTCGTCGACTTCATCGACATGGTCCTCGAGTCCAACCGCGACCTCGTGCTGCGCCGTCTCGTCGAGTGCCTCGGCCGCGACCGCACCCGCCACCAGGTGGCGGAGGTGACGTCGCTCGGTCTCGTGCAGATGACCCGCAAGCGCATCGGCACCGGTCTGCTGGAGTCGTTCAGCGAGAACTGCAGCCACTGCCAGGGCCGCGGCGTGGTCATCCACGACCTGCCCGTCGATCCCAGCGGCAGCGACGACGACGAGCCGCGCCGCGGTGGTCGTCGTGGGCGCGGTCGCGGCAAGGGCGGCGACAACGACTCCTCCGACTCCGGCTCGGGCAACGGCTCCGGTTCGGGCTCGAGCTCCGGCCGTGGTTCGGGGTCCGGCGACGCTCCGGCTGCCTCGAAGCCGACGCCGGCCGAGTTCGCTGCGATGGCCAAGGCCGAGCGGCACCGCGAGGAGCAGGAGGCCGCAGCAGCCGCCGATGCCACGTCTGCCGACTCCACCACGTCGGCTGAGCCTGTCGAGGACACCGAGTCCTCGGCGCCGGCCCAGCCCGCCGAACCGGCCGCTCCCAAGGTCGTCACCCGGACGCGTCGGGGAGCGAGCCGCACGGCTCCGGTCTCCACGTCGACCGACGGCTCCGAGCCCGAGGCCGTGACGGCACCCGCCGTGACGCCCGCGGCTCCGACCGAGGTGCCCGAGGTCGTCGCCGACGAGTCGGCCCCGGCCGCGGAGCCGGCAGCGCCCAGGGTCGTCACCCGGACCCGCCGTGGTGCGAGCCGTCCGGCCGTCACGCCCACGACGACCGAGACCCCTGTGGTCGAGGCTCCTGTGGTCGAGGCTCCTGTGATCGAGGCGGCTCCGGCCGACGAGACCGGCCGAGGTGGTCGAGACCGGGCAGCCCGAGACCCAGCCCGAGCCCGGTCGAGAGCCCGGTCGAGGCCAGTGCGCCCCAGGTCGTGACCCGGAGCCGTCGCGGCGTCAGCCGCACCGTGGCGAGCGCCGCACCGGCCCAGCCGGTCGACGTGGCTCCGGCTGCGCCCGCAGTCGAGCCGGCCCCCGAGCCGGAGGCTGCCGCCGTCGTGGCGCCCGAGCCGCCGAAGGTGGTGACCCGCACCCGTGGCGGCGCCTCCTCCTCCCGGGCCGCAGTGACCTCCGGCGCGGTCGGCACCCCGTCGGACTCGGGGATGGTCGAGCCCAACGTCGCCACCGTCGAGCCGGGGACCTCTGCCGAGGGCGCCGGTGACGACGCCGGTGACGACACCGAGACGATCGAGCACGTGCCGGTGAAGAAGAAGGGCACACGCAAGCGCTGAGACGCTGCGGCCGGCCGGGGCGCCTTCGGGTGCCTCGGCCGGCTGTGACGACCCTGGAGGGGCGCGCAGGCCGCAGGAGGGCCCAGCTGCCCGCAGCGAGGAGCATCCGCGGTCTCGGGTAGTGTCCGGCGTGGCGTCACAGGGCCTCGGACCGCGTTGTTTTGCGGTGCGCGGCCCCCGTCCGTACTATTGATTCTCGGCGCATCCATGTGCCCCTCTGCACGGCACCCACCTCGGTCGTTCCCATGATCGACACGAGGGTTGTGGCGTGCCGCAGACCCAGATGTGAGCTGAACCAACGAAGGAGACCGCGGTGTACGCGATCGTGCGCGCAGGCGCCAAGCAGCAGAAGGTCGTCGTCGGCGACGTCATCGAGATCGACAAGATCTCGACGCCCGTCGGCGAGACGCTGACCCTGCCCGTCGTGATGACGGTCGACGGCGAGACCGTCACCGTCACCGACCTCGGGGCAGCAGCGGTGACCGTCGAGGTCCTCGGTGCGAGCAAGGGTCCGAAGATCATCATCCAGAAGTACAAGAACAAGACCGGTTACAAGAAGCGCCAGGGTCACCGCCAGAAGTACACCCAGGTCAAGGTCACCGACATCACCCTCTGAGCCGGCCCGCCGACTCTCGACTAACACCCAAGGACAACTCAGATGGCACACAAGAAGGGCGCGGCGTCCACCAAGAACGGCCGCGACTCCAACTCCCAGCGCCTCGGCGTCAAGCGCTTCGGCGGTCAGACGGTCAGCGCCGGCGAGATCATCGTCCGCCAGCGGGGCACCCACTTCCACCCCGGTGCGGGTGTGGGCCGCGGCGGCGACGACACGCTCTTCGCGCTCATCGCGGGTGACGTCGAGTTCGGTCGCAAGCGCGGCCGCAAGGTCGTCAACATCGTTCCTGGCGAGTGATCTGACGCTCGCGAGCACCATTTCTTCGAGAGGCGTCCCGATACCGGGGCGCCTTTCGCGGTTTTCCGGCATACGTCGCCGGGGCTTGGTGTTGAGGGTTTACCCGGTCAGCCGGGTAAACCCCCACTTGTCGGCCAGAGCTTTGGCCGACAAGTAGTAGTTCCCCCGGTCGGCCGGGTAAACCCCCGCCGCCCCACCCGATCCACCACCCAAGGAGCACCCCCATGGCAATCCCCTCGTTCGTCGACCGGGTCACGCTGCACGTCAGCGCCGGTCGCGGCGGTCACGGGGTCGCCTCGGTGCACCGTGAGAAGTTCAAGCCGCTCGGCGGGCCCGACGGCGGCAACGGTGGCCCCGGCGGATCGGTGATCCTGCGGGTCGACCCGAGCATGACCACGCTCGTGGACTACCACCACAACCCCCACCGCAAGGCCGAGCACGGCGCCGGCGGCGCCGGCTCGCACCGCAACGGTGCCCACGGAGCCGACCTGGTGCTCAACGTGCCCGACGGCACGGTCGTCAGCACCAAGGACGGCGAGCCGATCGCCGACCTGGTGGGTCCGGGCACCGAGCTGGTCGTGGCCGAGGGCGGCCGCGGCGGGCTGGGCAACGCGGCGCTGGCCTCGGCCAAGCGCAAGGCCCCCGGGTTCGCGCTGCTGGGGGAGCCGGGCGAGGAGCTCGAGGTCGTCCTGGAGCTGAAGGTCGTCGCCGACATCGGTCTGGTGGGCTTCCCCAGCGCCGGCAAGTCCAGCCTCATCGCCTCGATCTCGCGGGCGCGGCCCAAGATCGCCGACTACCCCTTCACCACCCTGATCCCCAACCTCGGCGTGGTCACCGGCGGTGACACCACCTTCGTGGTCGCCGACGTGCCCGGCCTGATCGAGGGCGCCAGCGACGGCCGCGGACTGGGCCACGACTTCCTGCGCCACATCGAGCGGTGCGCTGCCCTGGTGCACGTGCTGGACACCGCGACGATGGAGCCGGGCCGCAACCCGGTCGACGACCTCGACATCATCGAGAACGAGCTCAGCCGCTACGGCGGGCTCGAGGACCGCCCGCGCCTGGTCGCGCTCAACAAGATCGACGTGCCCGACGGTCGCGACATCTCCGACATGGTCGTCGAGGAGCTCCGCGAGCGCGGTCTGCGCGTCTTCCCGATCTCGGCAGCCAGCGGCGAGGGCACCCGCGAGCTGATCTTCGCGATGGCCGAGATCGTCCAGGCCGCCCGCGCCGAGCGCGCGGTCGAGGTCGTCCAGCGCATCGTGATCCGCCCACGCAGCGCCGACGGCTCCGCCGACTTCACCATCACCCAGGACGACGAGGGCTGGCGCGTGCGCGGCTCCAAGCCGGAGCGCTGGGTGCGCCAGACCGACTTCAGCAACGACGAGGCCGTCGGCTTCCTCGCCGACCGCCTCAACCGGCTCGGCGTCGAGACGCGCCTGGTCAAGCTCGGCGCGGTCGAGGGGGACCCGGTGCTCATCGGTCCGCCCGACAACGCGGTCGTCTTCGACTTCAAGCCCGGCCTCGACGCCGGTGCCGAGAACCTCGCCCGCCGTGGTGAGGACACGCGCCTGATGGAGAGCCGTCCGGCCCGCGAGCGCCGCCGCGCGATCGAGGACGCCATGCCGGAGCGCAGCGAGACCGAGACCCGCGCCGACGTGGCGCGTCGCCACGACAAGCCCGAGAAGTACGGCCCGCAGTCCTACGAGATCGGCTCGGCCGAGGACCCGGACTGGGCCGAGACGGACCCCGGTGCCTCAGGTGCCCCAGGTGCCAAGGACTGAGGTCACCGAGGCCCGACGCGTCGTCGTCAAGGTCGGGTCCTCCTCGCTCACGACGGCCGCGGGCGGCATCGACCCGGCTCGCCTCAGCGCGCTCGTCGACGTCCTCGCGCTGACCCGCGCGCGCGGCGTCGAGGTCGTCCTCGTGTCGTCGGGCGCGATCGCGGCCGGACTGGCGCCCCTGGGCCTCACCCGTCGCCCCCGGGGCCTCGCCGCCCAGCAGGCGGCAGCGTCGGTGGGCCAGGGTCTGCTGATGCACCGCTACACCGAGGAGCTCTCCCGTCACGGGGTGGTGGTCGGACAGGTGCTGCTGACCGTGGACGACGTGACCCGGCGCGCGCACTACCGCAACGCCGTGCAGACCTTCGGCCAGCTGCTCGAGCTCGGCGTCCTGCCGATCGTCAACGAGAACGACACCGTGGCCACCGGGGAGATCCGCTTCGGTGACAACGACCGGCTCGCTGCCCTGGTGGCACAGATGGTGCGCGCGGACCTGCTGGTGCTGCTCTCCGACGTCGACGGTCTCTACGACGGTCGCCCCACCGACCCCGGCACCACGCTCATCTCGGAGGTCGACGGCGTCGAGGCCCTCGCGGGCATCAAGATCGGCAAGACCGGCAGTGCCGGGCTCGGCACCGGCGGCATGCAGACCAAGGTGCAGGCCGCCCAGATCGCCACCGGCGCCGGCATCCCGGTCGTGCTCACCTCGGCTGCCGGCGGCGCGGCTGCGCTCGCCGGTGACCCGGTCGGCACGCTGTTCCGCCCGACCGGCGAACGCCGCTCCACCCGGCTGCTCTGGCTGGCCCACGCCACCGAGCCCCAGGGCACCCTGGTCCTCGACCCCGGGGCGGTGCGCGCCGTGGTCGAACGCCGTGCCTCGCTCCTCGCCGCCGGGATCACCGGCGTCACCGGGCGCTTCGTGGCCGGCGACCCCGTCGACCTGGCCGGTCCGGACGGCGTCGCGATCGCCCGAGGCCTGGTCAACTTCGACGCCGAGGAGCTGCCGAGCCTGCTGGGTCGGTCCACGCCGGAGCTCAAGCGCGACCTGGGTGCGGCCTACGAGCGTGAGGTCGTCCACCGCGACGACCTGGTGCTCCTCTGACCGGCTCCGCACGGCGGCCCCGACCGGGGCCACCACCGCGACCGGGCCTCGCCACCGACGCCGTACGCTGGGAGACGTCATGAAAGAGCACGTGCACTACCTCGATCACGCCGCGACCACCCCCATGGTGCCTGCGGCGATCGAGGCGATGACGAGCCACCTGCGTCACGTCGGCAACCCCAGCTCGCTGCACGCCTCGGGCCGCTCGGCCCGCCGGGTGGTGGAGGAGTCGCGCGAGACGATCGCCCAGGCGCTCAACTGCCGCCCCGGCGAGGTGGTCTTCACCTCCGGCGGCACCGAGGCCGACAACCTGGCGCTCAAGGGCATCTACTGGTCGCGCCGTGGCGCCGATGACCGCCGCCGCCGCATCCTGGCCACCGCCATCGAGCACCACGCCGTGCTCGATCCGCTCCACTGGCTGGGCGAGAGCGCCGGCGCCGAGGTGGAGCTGCTGCCTGTCGACCAGACCGGTCGGCTCGACGTCGAGGCGCTGCGTGCCACCATCGAGCGCGACCCCGAGAGCATCGCCCTCATCTCGGTGATGTGGGCCAACAACGAGGTCGGCACGCTCCAGCCGGTCGACGAGGTCGTGGCCCTGGCCCGTCCGCACCAGATCCCGGTCCACACCGATGCCGTCCAGGCCCTCGGGTCGGTGCCCCTCGACTTCGCTGCCTCCGGCGTCGATGCCATGACCGTCACCGGGCACAAGGTCGGCGGTCCCTACGGCGCCGGTGCCCTCGTCGTACGCCGCGAGCTCGACGTGACCGCGCTGGTGCACGGTGGTGGTCAGGAGCGCGACATCCGCAGCGGCACCATCGACCCGCCGGCGATCGCGGGCCTCGCGGCCGCCGTCGAGCTGGCCGTCAAGCACCAGCCCGAGCACGCCGCCCACGTCTCGGCCCTGCGCGACGACCTCGTGCGTCGCGTCGTCGACGTCGTGTCCGACGCGCACCTGCACGGCCCGCAGCTCGACGCAGCCGAACGACGGCTGCCCGGCAACGCCCACCTCGGGTTCCCCGGCTGCGAGGGCGACTCGCTGCTCATGCTGCTCGACGCCCGCGGGATCGAGTGCTCGACCGGATCGGCGTGCTCGGCCGGTGTCGCCCAGCCCTCCCACGTCCTGCTCGCCATGGGGTGCACCAGCGAGGCAGCCCGTCACTCGCTGCGCTTCTCGCTGGGCCACACCTCCACCGAGGCCGACGTCGACGCGGTCGTCGAGGCGATCGGCGCCGTCGTCGAGCGCGCCCGCGCGGTCCGCGGGAGGCGTGCGTGAAGGTCCTCGCCGCCATGTCCGGTGGGGTCGACTCCGCGGTCGCCGCAGCGCGCGCCGCCGAGGCCGGCCACGACGTCACCGGCATCCACCTGGCTCTCTCCCGCAACCCGCAGTCCTACCGCTCCGGTGCCCGCGGCTGCTGCACCATCGAGGACAGCAACGACGCGCGTCGAGCCGCCGACGTGATCGGCATCCCCTTCTACGTCTGGGACCTCTCCGAGCAGTTCCACGAGGACGTCGTCGAGGACTTCATCGACGAGTACGCCGCCGGGCGCACCCCCAACCCGTGCCTGCGCTGCAACGAGAAGATCAAGTTCGCCGCGGTGCTCGAGCGCGGTCTCGCCCTCGGCTTCGACGCCGTCGCGACCGGCCACTACGCCCAGCTGCGCACCGGCGACGACGGGCTGATCGAGATGCACCGCGCCGTCGATGCGGGCAAGGACCAGTCCTACGTGCTGGGGGTGCTCGACCAGCACCAGCTCGCGCACTCGTTGTTCCCCCTGGGCGGCTCCACCAAGCCCGACGTGCGCCAGGAGGCCGCCGAGCGCGGGCTGCTGGTGGCCGACAAGCCCGACAGCCACGACATCTGCTTCGTCGCCGACGGCGACAACGCCGGCTGGCTTCGCGAGAAGCTCCCCGACCGGGTGGGTGCCGAGCGGACCGGTCAGTTCGCCGGCGACATCGTCGACGACGCCTCCGGTGAGGTCCTGGGCCAGCACGAGGGCACCTACGGCTTCACGATCGGGCAGCGCAAGGGCCTGCGCCTGGGCCGTCCCGCGCCCGACGGCAAGCCTCGCTTCGTCCTCGACATCGAGCCGGTCAGTGGCACCGTCACCGTCGGGCCGCACGACCGGTTGGCCGTCCACCACCTCACCGGCATCAAGCCGCGCTGGTGCGGCACCGTGCCGAGCCGGCTCGAGGGCCCCCACATCACGGTCCAGCTGCGCGCGCACGGCAACGAGCTGCCCGCGCGGGTCGAGGTCGGCGACGACGCCCAGGTCACCATCGAGCTCCTGGAGCCGGCGTACGGCATCGCTCCCGGACAGGCCGCGGTGATCTACGCCGGCACCCGCGTGGTCGGCTCGGCCACCATCGCATCCACCGCCTAGCCAGGACGGGTCACGGTCGTGTGCCCCAGCCCGACCCATGGACCGTGCTGAGGCACACAACCCCAGGAGCCTGCTCATGACCGTGGCCACTGCCGTCGGCTCGATGCCCGGCGAGGACCTCGCCACCAGCCTGCAGCTCGTGCTCGAGGAGCTCGGCGACGGGCTGCCGCACCTGCCCGAGCTGCCGGGCCGGGGGTTCACCTCGGCCATGGTCGGGCGCACCCTGGCGCTGGTGTCGGGCATCGGGGTCGACCTCCAGCCCGCCGGGTGGCGGCTCACCGACGCCGCCGGGGTCGACGTACGGCGGGCGCGCAGCCGTCTGGACCAGGACCTCGACATCCTCGAGGAGGTCGGACAGGGTTATGCAGGTGACTTCAAGGTGCAGCTTGCCGGACCCTGGACGCTCGCAGCCACGGTGGAGAAGCCTCGCGGCGACAAGGTGCTCAGTGACTTCGGGGCCCGGCGCGACCTGGCCCAGGCGCTCGCCGAGAGCGTCCGCGACCACGTGCGCGACGTACGCCGCCGGATGGGCGACGTGCAGCGGCTCGTGGTCCAGGTCGACGAGCCGGCGCTGGCTGCGGTGATGAGCGGGGGAGTGCGGACCGCCTCCGGCTTCGGCCGCCACCGCACCGTGCACCCGCCGGAGGCCTCCGAGCAGCTCGGCTGGGTGCTCGACGCGATCGCGGCGGAGGGCGCCGAGCCGTGGGTGCACTCCTGCGCTCCCGAGACCCCTCTGCAGCTGCTGCGCGGGGCCGGCGCGCGGGGACTCGTCGTCGACCTGTCCACCGTCGACGCCGCGGGCCACCAGGCCCTGGGCGAAGCGCTCGAGGAGGGCGAGACGGTGGTGCTGGGCGTCGTGCCGAGCCTCGATGAGGACACCACCGACGCTGCGCTCGTCGAGCGGGTGCAGCGCTGGCTCGACATGCTCGGCCTCGACCCCGAGACCGTCGCCCCGCACCTCGGGATCTCCCCGACCTGTGGCCTGGCCGGCGCCTCGCCGCGCTGGGCCCGCCGTGCCCTCGCCCTGTCGCGTACGACGGCGAGCAGCCTCGGCTGAGGCGGCCCCTGGCACAGCAGCGAGCCCCGACCACCGTGAGGTGATCGGGGCTCGCGTGTGCTCCAGGGTCAGCCGGCGTGGACCGGCACGCCCTCGGGGCCGTCGGTGGCGAGCTCCTCGTGCTTGACGTCGAGGAAGATCCACACGACCGCCGACGCGGCCAGCATGAGCAGCGAGCTGATCAGGAACGCGTGGGTGGCGCCCTCGGCGAAGGTCGCCTGGAACAGCGAGGAGTCCAGGAAGCTCAGGTCGGTGCCGGGCACCAGGGCGCTGGGGTCGACGCCGGAGTCGGTCAGGCCGCGAGCGATCGGGTCGGCGACCTCGCCGGCCCGGTTGGTGGCGAAGTGCAGCGAGACCGTGCTCAGCGCCGCGAGCCCGAGCGCGCCACCGATCTGCTGCATGGTGTTGAGCACCCCGGAGCCGATGCCGGAGTCCTCGGCGCGCACGTGGTGCACGGCCGTGAGCGTCAGCGGCACGAACACCATCCCCATGCCGACCGCCATCAGCACGATGAACGGGAAGAGCCGGGCCCAGTAGTTCACGTCGGCTCCGACGGGGCCACCGGCGGTCAGGACGTTGGCGACCGAGTCGTCCACGGGCAGCCGCGAGAACATGAAGAGCGCGGTCGCGGCGAGCAGCGTGCCGGTGCCGGCGATGTAGCGGGGATCGACCCGGTTGATGAGGTTGGACGACAGTGCGGCGCCGATCACGATGCCGAAGGAGAACGGCAGGAACGCGAAACCGGTGTGCAGCGAGGAGTACCCCATGACCTGCTGGATGAGCAGGCTGAGGAAGTAGAACATCGAGAACATCGCGGCAGGCGCCAGCATCATCGCCGCGAAGCTGGCCGCACGGGTGCGGTTCTTCAGGATCCGCATCGGCAGCAGCGCGTGCTCGGTGCGCGACTCGATGACGGCGAAGACGACCAGGAGGCCGACGCCGGCCGCAAGGCTGGCCAGCGTCCAGTCGTCGCCCCAGCCGTAGCGGGAGTCGCCGGCGCGGGTCAGGCCGTAGACCAGCCCGAGCAGGCCGAGGGTGCCGGTGACGGCGCCGGGCACGTCCATGCGGCCGTGCTGCGACTCCGACTCAGGCAGGAAGCGCGGTGCCAGGGCGGCGGCGGCCAGGCCGATCGGGGTGTTGATGAGGAACGTCAGGCGCCAGCCGCTGAGCTCGATGCCCACGAGGCTGTCCAGCCCGGTGAGGTAGCCACCGAGGATGAGGCCGACGGCGGCACCGGCGCCGGACATCGCGGCGTACACCGCGAAGGCGCGGTTGCGCTGCGGACCGGCCGGGAACGTCGTGGTGATGAGCGCCAGCGCGGCAGGACCGGCGAGGGCGGCACCGAGGCCCTGCAGGGCGCGCGAGCTGAGCAGCATCGCCTCGTTCTGCGCGACACCGCCGATCGCGGAGGCCAGTGCGAAGACCAGGAGGCCGGTCATGAAGACCCGACGACGTCCGTAGAGGTCACCCAGCCGGCCACCCAGCAGGAGCAGCCCACCGAAGGCGAGGGCGTAGCCGGTGACGATCCAGGACAGGTTGGCCTGGGTGATGGCGAGGTCGCGGCCGATGTAGGGCAGCGCGATGTTGGTGATCGTGCCGTCGAGCACGATCATCAGCTGCGCCACCGAGATGAGCACGAGCGCCCAGCCCAGGTGCAGCTCGCGCTTCACGGGCGGCGCGGTCGGGTCCGGGACGGGTGTCCCGGCCTTGGTCAGGTCGGTCATGGCTGGTCCTTCGAGATGGTCGGGTCGGAGAGGGTCGTGGTGGCAGCAGCGGCCGCCGGCGGCGATCCGGCGCGAGCGGCCGGCAGGATGATCTGGTCGATGACGTGGGTGACGAAGTCGAGGTCGGCGGGCTCGCCGAGGAGGAACTGCCGGTGCAGGACGATGCCGGGCAGGGCCGGAGCGATGAGGTCGAGGTCGAGGTCGGAGCGGATCTCGCCGCGAGCCTGGGCGCGGGCGAAGACCTCGTGCGTGGCCGCGACCTTCGGTCCGATGAAGTCGCGGCGGAACGCCAGAGCGAAGTCCTCGTCGCGGGCGATCGCGGTCATCACGCTGGCCAGGATGGTGATCTGCTTCTCGTCGGTCAGGCTGCCGAACCCGCAGTAGGTGGCGATGAGGTCGTCTCGGAGGTTGCCCGTGTCGGGGATGGCGCGCGGTGCCTTCTGCGAGAGCAGGGCGTCGATGACCAGCGCGGCCTTGGTGCTCCAGCGGCGGTAGAGCGTCGCCTTGGAGGCGCGCGCAGCCGAGGCGACGGCATCCATCGTGAGGCGGTCGTAGCCCACGTCGGCCAGCACGTCGAGGGTGGCGTCGAGGATCTCCTGCTCGCGGTCACCCTCGACGCGAGGTCGGGACGCCGCGAGGCTCTCGGCGGGCAGGGGAGTCATGGGGGAGGAGCCTTCGTCGATCGATGGAACGGAACCGTTTCGTTTCATCAAGAGAGTACGGTCCGGTTTCATTCCGACCAAACGGATGTTCCTGCGCGGAGGCAGGCAGTGGCAGTCAGTCGAGGAACTCCAGGCAGCGCGAGATCGCGAACTCGTTCCACGCCGGGACCCGCCGGAACATGTAGTGACCGACGCGACCCATGTCGTGCATCTCGGTGCTCTCGGCGAGCCCGTGGGCGCGGTGGAGGAACGAGCGGGTCATCCGCGCCGAGGTGATCTTGTCCGTGCGACCGTGCGCGGCCGCGACGTGCTTGCCGGCCAATGCCGAGACGGGGTCGTCGTCCTGCCACCAGGGGGCCAGTGCGACGACGCCTGCCACCGACGGGTCGTCGGCGACGTAGGCGGCGGTCCGACCGCCCATGGAGTGACCGAGGAGCACGACCGGTACGCCGCCGAGCTCGCGGCGTACCTCGTCGAGGGCGCGACGCGCGTCGGCGATCGGCGCGCCGCCGTTCCAGCCGCGCACCTGGTAGCGCAGCAACCAGGTGCTCACGCGCTCGTCGTGGGCGCGGGGGGTGATGCTGCGTTGCAGGGCAGCCATCCGCTTCCACGAGGCGCTGCGCCCGTCCACGGGCTGCCGGCTGGCCTGCTTGCCGCCGTGCAGGAGGAGCACCACGGCGCGGGCGTGGTCGACGTCGAGGCGGGTCAGGGCGTCGGCGTGCAGGGAGGTCTCGCGGGACTTCTCAACGGTCACACGCAGTATTCGGAGCCCTCCGCCGGGTCGGATGGCAAGGGAGGCGGACTGGCTCGGAAATTGTCGGAGCCGCCGGGCAGGATGGTGCCCATGAACGACGCCGCACCGGCTCCCGCGCCCGACGAGGCACGCGAGGAGCACACGCGCCTGAGCGAGGAGATCGAGGATGCTCGCTGGCGTTACTACGTCCTGGACGACCCGACGCTGGACGACGCCGACTTCGACAGGCGCATGCGCCGGCTCGAGGAGCTCGAGGAGGCGCACCCCGAGCTGCGCACCCCTGACTCGCCGACCCAGAAGGTCGGGGGCGCGGTCTCGACCGACTTCACCGCCCACGACCACCGCCAGCGCATGGAGAGCCTCGACAACGCCTTCAGCTACGACGAGCTCGCTGCGTGGCACGCGCGGCTGGCGCGCGACGGGGTGGCGAGCCCCGCGCTGCTGTGCGAGCTCAAGGTCGACGGCCTGGCGATCAACCTGCTCTACGAGCAGGGGCGGCTCGTGCGCGCGCTCACCCGCGGCGACGGCTCGACCGGCGAGGACGTCACCCCCAACGTCAAGACGATCGACTCGATCCCGCACCGCCTCACCGGCACCGACGAGTTCCCCGTCCCGGCCCTGGTGGAGGTGCGTGGCGAGGTCTTCTTGCCCACCGAGGCCTTCGAGCGGCTCAACGCCGCGATGACCGAGGCCGGCAAGCCGGTCTTCGCCAACCCCCGCAACGCCGCGGCCGGCTCGCTGCGCCAGAAGGATCCGCGCGTCACCGCCACCCGGGCACTCGGCATGGTCTGCCACGGCATCGGCGCGCGCGAGGGCTTCGAGCCGGGCGCGCAGTCGCAGGCCTACGACGCTCTGGCGGCCTGGGGCCTGCCGACCTCGGGTCGCGTGCGGGTGCTCGACTCGCTGAGCGAGGTGCAGGAGTTCATCGAGCACTACGGCGAGCACCGCCACGACGTGGAGCACGAGATCGACGGTGTCGTGGTCAAGGTCGACGACGTCTCGCTCCAGCGGCGCCTGGGCTCGACGAGCCGGGCACCGCGCTGGGCGATCGCCTTCAAGTACCCGCCCGAGGAGGTCAACGCCAAGCTCCTCGCGATCGAGGTCAACACCGGACGGACGGGTCGGGTGACGCCGTTCGGGGTGATGGAGCCGACGCGGGTGGCGGGGTCGACGGTCGAGATGGCCACGCTGCACAACGGACACGAGGTGGCCCGCAAGGACGTCCGCCCCGGCGACACCGTCATCCTGCGCAAGGCCGGCGACGTCATCCCCGAGATCCTGGGACCGGTCCTGGCGCTGCGGCCCGAGGGCCTGGCGCCCTGGGTGATGCCGACGCACTGCCCGTCCTGCGGCACGGCCCTGACCCAGCAGAAGGAGGGCGACAAGGACCTGCGCTGCCCCAACCACCGGGCCTGCCCCGCGCAGATGCTCGAGCGGGTCTACCACGTCGCCGGCCGGGGCGCCTTCGACATCGAGGGGCTCGGCTCCGAGGCTGCCGCGGCGTTGCTGGAGGCGGGAGTGATCTCCGACGAGGGTGACGTCTTCGACCTCGATGCGGCCAAGCTGCTCCGCACCGAGCTCTTCACCCGCGCGGCCAAGAAGACCGAGCTCGACACTGCGACCGACGGCCGGGTCCTCTCCGCCAACGGGCAACGCCTGCTCGACCACCTCGACCGCGCCAAGCAGGTGCCGTTGTGGCGGGTCCTCGTGGGCCTCTCGATCCGGCACGTCGGCCCGAGCGCGGCCCGGGCGCTGGCCACCGAGTTCGGATCCATGGAGGCGATCGAGGCCGCCACCGAGGAGCAGCTGGCGGCGGCCGAGGGCGTCGGACCCACGATCGCCGAGGCCGTCATCGAGTGGTTCACCCACGACTGGCACCGCGCGATCGTGGACAAGTGGCGCGCGGCCGGGGTCACGATGGCCGACGAGCGGGACGAGTCGACCCCGCGCACCCTCGAGGGCCTGACCCTCGTGGTGACCGGCTCGTTGGTCGACTTCAGCCGCGACTCCGCCAAGGAGGCGATCCTCTCTCGCGGCGGCAAGGCCTCGGGCTCGGTGTCGAAGAAGACCGACTTCGTCGTGGTCGGCGACAACGCCGGCTCCAAGGCCGAGAAGGCCGAGCAGCTCGGCGTCCCGATCCTCGACGAGGACGGCTTCAAGGCCCTGCTGGCCGACGGCCCGCCCGCGCCGGACAGGGGCGCGGACGAGGCCGTCGAGAAATCGAGCGGAGCAGCTCAGGACTCGCGGGTCTGACCGCTCGAGCACCAGGTCGTCGCTGAAGTCCTCGCCGTCCGTCGCTCGAGTACGGGCAGTACCGCGAGGTCGAGCCGGTCGGAGGTGCACTCGCCGGTCGCGGCCGAGCAACGGCGTGAGCACGCCCCTCCTCGTCGAGGCTGAAGACCTGGTCGTCGTCGGACCACGAGACGCGTAGTCCGCCTTGCACGGGGAGCTCGATCGCCGCGCCGGTCGAGACGTCGAAGACCTCCGCGTCGCCGGAGAGGTCGCCGCCGCCGAGCTCCTCGAGCTGGAGGACGGCGTAGTGACCGGTGGGGGAGAGGGTGAAGTAGCCCTGGGCCTCCGGGCCGACCTCGGTGCTCAGCACGGTGTCGCCGCTCTCGGCGTCGAGCACGCGTCGGTCGCGGACCGTACGGTGCCGGGGGTGAGGCCATCGGCGACGACCGGGTAGCCCCGGACGACGTCGGAGATGCTGACGTCCTCGGTCCGCCAGTCGATCACCAGCGTGCGCCGACCGTCGCCGAGGTAGACCCGGTCTCCGTCGAACGCCACGGGTGCGAAGTCGGCCCGCGACTGCGGTACGGCGACGCGTGCCACCTCCTTGTCGGTGCGGACGTCGAGCACGACGACGCTCCGTGAGCCGCGATCGTCCTCGACGTAGGCCAGGTAGGGCTGGGTCGGATCAGTGGCGTGCACGGCCTCCATCGTCTCCAGGTCCAACGGCTTCACCTGCCCGTCGGCGGTGACGAGCGAGAACCGCTGGGGCCCACCGCCGTCGCTGTAGGGGTTGTCGCCGTGACGCACCACGATCCCGGCCGACGTGTAGTACATCGACTTGATCGCGCCGTCGTCGATGGTGGCGGTCGTGGCACCGTTGTCGAGGTAGACCGTGGTGCCGATGCTGAACACGGCTCCGAAGGCGTCGGAGCCGGCCTGCTCCGGCGCAGCCGCGGGGTCGAGCACGGCGCCGCGCTCGTCGGGCTGCTGCGTCAGTGTCGCCACGCCGGTCCCGACGACGGCGAGCGCTGCGAGGCCGGCGACGACCTGCCCGGCCCGGTGGCGTCGGCGCAGGCGGCGACCGCGGCTGAGCACAGCGTCGGCGGGGGCGTGGGGCACGTCGAGGCGCTCGGCCTCGTCGGTCATCAGGTGGGCGAGGCGGTCAGTCATGGTGGGCTCCTTGGGTCTGGGGGACGACGGCGTCGCCGAGCAGCACGCGCAGGCGGTCGAGGGCGTCGGAGGTCTGGCTCTTGACGGTGCCCTCGGAGATCCGGAGGGCGGTGGCGGTCTGGGCGACGCTGAAGTCGTCGTAGTAGCGCAGGACGACCACGGCGCGCTGCCGCGGCGCCAGCTGGGCGAGGGCATCCATCAGCGCAGGACGGTCGCTCGGGTCCGGGTGATGGGTGGTCTCGGGCAACGCCTCGGTCGGACGTTCGTTGCGCCACGACTTCTTGCGGAACCACGAGGCAGCGGTGTTGACCAGCGTCGTACGGGCGTAGCCGGGTGCTGCGGAGAGGTCGCGCACCTTGCCCCACGAGGCGTAGGTCTTGGCCAGCGAGGTCTGCACGAGGTCCTCTGCCTCGGCGCGGTCGCCGAGCAGCAGGTAGGCGGTGCGGTAGAGCGAGGGCCAGGTCGCATGGACGAACTGGCTGAAGTCGGCGTCGGTCGGTGGTCGCGTCATGCAGGGTCTCCCCGGGTGAGATTGTCGGTCACCCTGTCAGATGCGCCGTCGCCCCGATCGGTTGGTGAGGGCGCCGTGCCGGTGAGATGTCCGGTCCCTACGCTGGGGGTCGTGGAGTGTGACTACTACGACGCCAGGCTCTGCCGGTCGTGCACGGAGCTCCCGACGCCGTATCCCGAGCAGCTGGCCGCCAAGGAGCAGGCGTGCCGCGAGATCCTGGCCGGACACCCCGATGCCGACACGATCACCTGGCTCCCGGCGGTGCCGAGCCGCGAGCGGGCCTTCCGCAACAAGGCGAAGATGGTGGTCACCGGCTCGGTCGAGGAGCCTCGGCTCGGCATCCTCGATCCGCGCGGCGGCGGGGTCGACCTGCGCGTCTGCCCGCTGTACTCCGAGGCGATGCACGGGCTCCTCGCGGTGCTCGCCGACTTCATCACCACCGCCGGGCTCACGCCGTACGACGTGACCGAGCGGCGGGGCGAGCTCAAGCACGTGCTCGTCACCGAGTCGCCCGACGGCGAGTTCCTCGTGCGGTTCGTGCTGCGCTCCTCCGAGGCCGTGCCCCGCATCCGCAAGCACCTCCCGGCGCTGCTCGAGGCGACCCCGGCGATCGCCGTGGTCTCGGTCAACCAGCAGCCGGCACACAAGGCGATCCTGGAGGGCGAGGAGGAGGAGACGCTCACCGAGCGCACGACGCTGCCGATGCGCCTGGACGACCTGACGCTGCACCTGCGTCCGCGCAGCTTCTTCCAGACCAACACCGACCTGGCTGCGGCCCTCTACCGGCAGGCTGCGTCCTGGGCCGACGAGGTGGCACCGCGCTCGGTCCTCGATCTCTACTGCGGCGTCGGTGGTTTCGCCCTGCACCTGGCGACGGCGGGCCGACGGGTGCTCGGTGTCGAGATCAGCGCCGAGGCGGTCGCCAGCGCTGCGACCTCCGCTGAAGAAGCAGGTCGTCCAGCGCGCTTCGAGGTCGGCGACGCCACGACGCCGGCCGACCTGGACGCCGAGCTGGGAGCCGACCTGGTGGTGGTGAACCCGCCGCGTCGCGGGATCGGCGCCGACCTCGCCGCCCGGCTCGATGCATCGTCGGCGCGGCACCTCGTCTACTCCAGCTGCAACGCCGTGAGCCTGGCGCGCGACCTGGCCGCGATGCCTGCCTGGCGCCCGGTCCAGGCGCGGCTGGTGGACATGTTCGCCCACACGACCCACTACGAGGTGATGGTGCTGCTCGAGCGGGGCTCGTCGGGCTCCTGACCCTCGCGGCTCCGGCGCCGCTCGATGAGGATCGCGTTGAGCTCTCCGCCCAGGAGCAGCGCCACGCTGAGCAGGTAGACCCAGGTCAGCAGGATGACGCCGCCGCCGAGGGCGCCGAAGAGCGGGTTGCGCTCTCCGACGAGCCGGACGTAGAGGCTGAAGCCGACGGTCGCGAGCAGCCACAGGGTCGAGGTCGTGAGCGCGCCCGGGAGGCTCTCGCGCCAGCGCGTGGTGCGGTTGGGAGCGATGTGGAAGACGAGCATGAGCCAGGCGGTGATCAGGACGGCCAGGGTCGGCAGACGGGCCATGTCCCAGAACCACACGAACGCCGATCCGAGACCCACGACGTCAGCCACGTCCTCGCCGCGGCCGAAAAGCGGGCCGACGACCACGACGGCCAGGGCCACCACCGCCACGAGCGTGGTGGCGATACCCAAGCCGAGACCGAGGAGCCGTCGACGCAGCCAGGTGCGGTGCTCCTCGATGTCGTAGGCGTGGTTGAGCGCCTGGATGACGACTGCCCAGGCGCCGGAGAGCGTGACGAGGGCGCCGATGCTCGCGACGGTGAGCAGGCCGCCGTACTGGCCGGACAGCACGGCCTCGACGGTGGTGGTGACGTTGGCGGCCTGGTCGGCGAAGACGGTGCTCAGCGACGCGGTGACCTGCTCCTGCACCCGCGCCGCCACGTCGGCGCCGGCGACGACCTCCAGGTAGGAGAGCAGCCCGGCGGCGACCAGCAACCCCGGGAAGAGCCCGAGCACCGTGAAGAACGCGACCTCGGCAGCCAGCCCGGCCACCCGGTCGGCCCGCACCTCGACCCAGAGGTCGTGCGCCATCGACCGGCCGGCCGACCAGGCCCGGTCGGCGCGGCGGCGCAGGTGCAGGTGCGGGGGCATCGCTCTCGACAGGGTCAGTCGCGGTCGAGCACGGAGGGGGGCAGCTCGAGGTCGGGCACGAGCTCGAGGAGCAGCGCGCGGACACGGTCGTCGAGGTCGCGGATGATGCTGCGCACCGTGGCGTCGTCCTGCCCGCCGGGATCGGCGACCGGCCAGTCGGCGTACCTCACGCCGGGGACGTAGGGGCACTCCTCGCCGCAGCCCAGCGTGATCGCGAGCGTGCTGGCCGCGATCGTGTCGCGGGTGAGCAGCGTGGGTCGCTCGGCGGAGGTGTCCAGGCCGAGCCGCTCGAGGGCGGAGGCGACCTCGGGGTGGATGTGCTCCCCGGGCTTGGTCCCGGCCGAGAGGGCGACGACGCGCCCGCCGGCGTAGTGCTCGGTGAGCACCCGGCTGATCACCGAACGGCCGCCG
Organism: uncultured Actinomycetota bacterium; assembly: GCA_963760515.1. GTDB lineage: Bacteria > Actinomycetota > Actinomycetes > Propionibacteriales > Nocardioidaceae > Nocardioides. The sequence continues at coordinate 86,928 of CAVXDL010000006.1, read as the reverse complement.
TTGCGCACGCAGGCGAAGACGACCTGGGGGACGGCCGGCCGGGTCGAGGTCTCCACGGAGGTCATCGGGTGGCTCCTGCCTCGGTGAAGTACTTGCGGGCCCAGAGGCTCACGTAGACCAGGGCGACGAGCGCCGGCACCTCGATGAGCGGCCCGACGACCCCGGCGAGGGCCTGGCCGGAGGTGACGCCGAAGACGCCGATCGCCACCGCGATGGCGAGCTCGAAGTTGTTGCCCGCCGCGGTGAAGGAGACCGCGGTGGCCCGCTGGTAGTCGAAGCCGAGCGCCTTGGTGAGCAGCATCGAGCCACCCCACATGACCGCGAAGTAGACGAGCAGCGGCAGGGCGATCCGGGCGACGTCGAGGGGCTTGGTGGTGATGGTGTCGCCCTGGAGGGCGAAGAGGATCACGATGGTGAAGAGCAGCCCGTAGAGCGCGGCGGGGCCGATCTTCGGCAGGAACGTCGACTCGTACCACTCGCGGCCCTTGGCGCGCTCGCCGTAGGTGCGCGTCAGGAAGCCGGCCAGCAGCGGGATCCCGAGGAAGACCAGCACCGACTTGGCAATGCCCCAGACCGACACGTCGAGCGCGGTCTGCTCGAGCCCGAGCCAGCCGGGGAGCACCTGGAGGTAGAAGTAGCCGAGGAAGGCGAAGGCCAGGATCTGGAAGACGGCGTTGATCGCCACCAGGATCGCGGCGGCCTCGCGGTCACCGCACGCCAGGTCGTTCCAGATGAGCACCATCGCGATGCAGCGGGCGAGCCCGACGATGATCAGACCGGTGCGGTACTCCGGCAGGTCGGGGAGCAGCAGCCACGCAAGGGCGAACATCAGCGCCGGTCCGAGCACCCAGTTGAGGAAGATCGACGTGCCGAGCATGCGGCGGTCGCGAGTGACGTGACCGAGCTCGTTGTAGCGGACCTTGGCCAGCACCGGATACATCATCACGAGCAGGCCGATGGCGATCGGGAGCGACACCGAGCCGATCTCCACGGCAGCCAGCGCGTCGTCGAGCCCGGTGACGAGTCGTCCGAGCAGCAGACCGACGACCATCGCCACCCCGATCCACACCGGCAGGAACCGGTCGAGGGTGGAGAGCTGGTGCAGCACGTCGCCGTCGGGCGCGTCCTCGTCGTGGGTCTCGCGGATCATGTCGCTCAAGTCGATGCTCCTGTGAGCTCGTGGGTGGGGTGGGGGTGGACGTCAGCGGCGTCGAACAGCGTCGCCAGGGCGGCCATCGCGGCGGGGCGGGCGAGGTAGAACACCCAGGTGCCGCGCTTCTCGCGGTCGAGGAGCCCGGCTTCGTGCAGCACCTTGAGGTGGTGGCTGATCGTGGGTTGGGACAGGTCGAAGTGAGGGAGCAGGTCGCACACGCACGCCTCGGCGCCCTCGTGGGACAGGACCAACGACAGCAGCCGGAGCCGCGTGGGGTCGGCGATCGCCTTCAGCAGCGGCACGATGCGCGCCGAGGCCTCATCGCTGAGCGGCTCGCGCGCCAGGGGAGTGCAGCACGCCAGGGCCTCCTCGAGGACCGGCGGCTCTTCGACGGAGTTCGACATGTGTGAATGTTGACACAGATCGATGTCCGAGCCGAAACCGGGGTGTTCACCGAGGGGGTGCTTCCTCCTCGAGTCGCTTCAGGACCTTCTCGATCACCGTGGAGAGGGTCTCGAGCTCGTCAGGAGCGAGGGCGTCGAACACCAGCCGGCGCACCGCCTCGACATGCCCCGGCGCGGCTTTCTCGATGGCGGCCCGGCCCTCGGCGGTGATCGCGACCCACGCGCCTCGACCGTCCTCGGCGCACTCCTCCCGCTCGACCAGCCCTCGGCGCTCCATGCGGGTGATGTGGTGGGAGACCCGGCTTCGCTCCCAGCTCAGCCCGCGAGCCAGCTCGACGACCCGTACCCGTCCGTCGGGAGTGTCAGTGAGCTGCACCAGGACGTCGAAGTCCGGCAGCGAGAGGCCGGCGTCGCACTGGAGCTCGCGGTGCAGCGCGGACGGCAGGAGCACGTTGAGCCGGAGCCAGCGTCGCCAGGTCTGCTGCTCGCCGGGGGAGAGCCAAGTGGGTTCGGGCATGAGGCGATCATACCGGAATAGTTGACATGTCACGTAGGTTGGAAGCATAGTAAGTGACACGTCACCAACCCCGGTGGCGTGCAGACATCCCAGGAGATCACCATGACCACCACCGTCATCACCCCCGCCACGCTCGCCGACCTCGCCGGCGCCTGGACCATCGACCCTTCGCATACCCGGGTCGGCTTCGTCGCCCGGCACGCGATGATCACCAAGGTGCGCGGTGCCTTCAACGAGTTCGAGGGCAGCGCGACCATCGACGCGGAGGACTTCACCAAGTCCTCGACGACCCTGACCATCAAGGCCGCCAGCATCGACACCCGCAACGAGCAGCGCGACGGCCACCTGCGCAGCAACGACTTCCTCGCCATGGACGAGCACCCCGACATCACCTTCGTCTCGACCGGCGTCGCCCTGACCGGCCCCTCCAGCCTCGAGCTCACCGGCGACCTGACCATCAAGGGCTCGACCAGCTCGGTGACTGTCCCCTTCGAGTTCGAGGGCACCGCCACCGATCCCTTCGGCAACCTGCGCGCGGGCTTCGAGGGCTCCGTGGTGATCAACCGCAAGGACTTCGGCATCACCTGGAACGCGGCGCTCGAGACCGGCGGCGTGCTGGTCAGCGACAAGATCACCCTCGAGTTCGAGGTCTCCGCGATCAAGAACGCCTGAACCAACGGACTGGGGTGCCGGGTCCCTCGTCACCGGAGACGCCGTCCGGTTCACCGCCTCAGGCGGGCAGAAGGTCACCGCCACCGAGGCCGCCGAGGTGCTCGTGTGGGAGATGCACGCGACGATCGCTGCCTGAGGCGCAACCCGAGCCACGGCCCCGTGGCCCGGTCGTGCTTCCGTCAGGAAGCAGACCCCCCTCCCACGGCGCGTGCCTTGCTGACCACGGCGCGGGCCAGGGTGAAGGAGTCGCGCTTGACCCGGTCGCGGAGCGGCGACGTGCCGGGTGCCTTGGGCTTGAGGCCGAGCCGGCGGAGTCGGGCGTTCCACGCGTAGACCGGTACCTCGTCCTTGGTCTTCCGGTGCAGGAAGACCACGGAGAGCGCAGTGCACGGTCCTGGCCCGTTCTCGACGTAGTGGGCGGCTCTCGGGGGGATGAAGATGCCTTCACCGGGGCCGAGCTCGTAGAGCTCCATCCCGGACGGCTTCGCGCCGCAGGTGCCGTAGCGGCCCGAGTGCAGTGCCTCGAGCGCGATCTCTCCTTCGGGATCGCCGACGGGCGCGATCCAGACGCGCTTGTGGCCGGACGTCACCAGCAGGTAGTTGCACTCGTGGTCGACGTGGGCACTGGTCACAGCCGTGCCGCCCGAGATGAAGAGGTACCCCTCCTCGGACATCACGTCCGAGTTGTCGACCCCGAGCAATGAGGCGCCGCTGGCGATCAGCTCCTTCACCAGGGACGCCATCGCGGGATCGGTCTCGACGTCGTAGAAGTAGAGCGAGCGTCCTTGGTTCTCGAGGCCGAGGACGGCGGCCTCGGCGTCGCCCTCGAGCAAGCGACGCTCGTAGTCCAGACCCGCCACTACTGCAGACTGGTCGCCACCGATCTCGATGCTGCCGGCGGGCAGACGACCCGCCAGAGCGGCGATCGCCTCCCACTCGAGCAACGGGTGGCCCACCAGGGAGTGCTCCACCGTGAAGCACTCGAGGAACTCCGGGTGCGGCTCGCCGCGGTCAGCAACCTTCAGGAGGGACGTCATGATCGCGATGGTAGGGCCCAAGCGCGGGAGTACGCCTCGACGAGAAGACGTACGACTAGACAGGCAGGGGCCCGACTCGGGTCAGCGACGTCCGACGTTGCCGGCCAGGAGCTGACGTGCCATCACGATCCGCTGCACCTGGTTGGTGCCCTCGTAGATCTGGGTGATCTTGGCATCGCGCATCATCCGCTCGACCGGGAAGTCCTGGGTGTAGCCGTAGCCGCCGAGGAGCTGGACGGCGTCGGTGGTGACCTCCATGGCCACGTCGGAGGCGAAGCACTTGGCGGCGGCGCCGAAGAACGTGAGGTCGGCGTCGTCGCGCTCGGACTTGGCGGCGGCGACGTAGACCATCTGGCGCGCGGCCTCGAGCTTCATCGCCATGTCGGCGAGCATGAACTGGATGCCCTGGAAGTCGGCGATGTGCTTGCCGAACTGCTTGCGCTCCTGCACGTAGCCGAGCGCGAAGTCCAAGGCACCCTGGGCGATGCCGACGGCCTGCGCGCCGATCGTGACGCGCGTGTGGTCGAGGGTCTTGAGGGCCAGTGCAAGGCCGGTGCCCGGCTCGCCAATCATCCGGTCGGCGGGAATGCGGACGTTGTCGAAGAGCAGCTCGCGGGTGGGGGAGCCCTTGATGCCGAGCTTGCGCTCCTTCTCGCCGAAGGTGAACCCGGCGTCGCTCTTCTCGACGACGAAGGCGCTGATGCCCTTGCCGCGTCCGGCCTCGGGGTCGGTCACGGCCAGCACGGTGTAGAACTCCGAGATGCCGGCGTTGGTGATCCAGGACTTCTGGCCGTTGAGGACGAACTCGTCGCCGTCGGCCTTGGCGCGGGTCTTCATCGAGGCGGTGTCGCTGCCGGCATCGCGCTCGGACAGCCCGTAGGAGAAGCCCTCGCCGTGCGCGAGGCGGGGGAGGTACTTCTGCTTGAGCTCCTCGGAGCCGCCGAGGATCAGCGGCAGGGAGCCGAGCTTGTTGACGGCGGGGATCAGCGAGGACGACGCGCAACCGCGGGCCACTTCCTCGATCACGATGCAGGTGGCCAGAGCATCGGCGCCGACGCCGTCATAGGCCTCGGGCACGTGCGGGGCGTGGAAGTCGGAGGCGACCAGTGCGTCCAGCGCGGCCTGCGGGAACTCGGAGCGGTCGTCGACCTCGGCGGCGTACGGCGTGACCTTGTCGGCGACGAGGTCGCGCACCGCGGCGCGTAGCTCCTCGTGGTCGTCGGTCGTGCGGAACCATTCGTTCGTCGTCGTGGTCATGCCCATCGCCCCTGAAACTCGGTATCGTCTAGATGACACCGAGTTTCACACGCTGGACGGGCGCACACAAACGGAGGATGGATGCCGGCACGCGAGCGGATGGTCGAGGCGGCGTTCGCACTCTTCGACGAGCGGGGCTACGACGCCACCACGGTCGAGGCGATCGTGGAGCGGGCCGGGGTGAGTCGCTCGACGTTCTTCCGGGCCTTCGGGTCCAAGGAGGACGTGATCTTCCCCCGCCACGACGACCTGCAGGCCCGCATCGACGCGCGGCTCGCCACCGGCACGCGCGACACCTACCTGCTGGCGGTGACCGAAGCGGCGCGACTGGTGCTCGAGCAGTACCTCGAGGAGGGGCCGCTCGCCATCGGGCGCTACCGCCTGACCCGGTCGGTGCCCGCGCTGCGCGACCGGGAGATCGCCAGCACGCTGGGCTACCAACGGCTCTTCCGCGAGCACGTCCGCGGCTGGCTCGACGGGGAGGATGCCGACCTGCGCGCCGAGCTGTTGGCAGCAGGGGTCGTCACGGCCCACAACGTGGTGCTGCGCAGGTGGCTGCGGGGGGAGTCGGACGACCCACGCCAGGAGCTCGCCGACGTGATGGCCCGGGTCTCGTCCATGGCCCGCGCCTGGTCGGGCTCCGCGGACGAGGACGCCGGTGACCAGACCACGGTCGTGGTGCTGCGCTCGGGCCGGGGGATCGACGACGTCCTCCCGGCGTTGCGGCGCGCGCTGGAGGAGTGAGCCGTTGGTCAGGACGTGGAGCCGAACTGCTCCACCCTGATCGTGTCGGCGCGCACGCCCACCTCGCCGAGCAGTCGGGTGGCGAACGACGCGAAGCCGACCGAGCCGCACACGTAGGCCCGCTCCACGCCCTCGGCGAGATCGCGCAGCTCCTCGGGGTACGGCGGTGCCGCCACCCTGCTGCCGAGGTTCTCGCGGGTGGTGGTCACGAAGGCGCCGGCCGCGAGCAGCTCCTCGGCGTACGGCAGCTCGGCCAGGGTCTTGCCGACGGCCACGACCCGCAGTCGGTCGGCGATGCCCAGGCGGGAGGCGAAGCGCTGCATCGCGACGATCGGGACCACCCCGCTGCCACCGGCGATGCACAACGCCGGCTGCTCGCCGGTCCACGTGAACCAGCCACCGATCGGCCCCCGCACCTCGAAGACGTCGCCGATGCGCGCCTCGTCGTGCAGGAACCCGGACACCTCGCCGTCGGGCAGGCACTCGATCATCAGCTCCAGCAGGGGGTCGGCCGGGTCGGAGGCCACCGAGTAGGAGCGCTGGGCGGTGTAGTCGTCGGGCGCGCGCAGCCGCAGGACGTAGTGCTGTCCGGGCAGGTGGTCGATGCGGTCCTTGACGTCGAGGCGCAGTCGCAGGAGGCGGTCGTCGCGCTCGATCTCGACCAGCTCCGCGGTGGTCCACGCGCCGACCGGGGGAGTGCTCACTACGGGTCGCCCTGGTAGCGCTGCTCGAGCCACGGGTCGCCGCGGTCGTGGTAGCCGTTCTGCTCCCAGAAGCCGGGCCGGTCGGTGGCCATCACCTCGAGCCGGGTAACCCACTTGGCCGACTTCCAGAAGTAGAGGTGCGGCACGAGCAGTCGCACCGGGCCGCCGTGCTCGACCGTGAGCGGCTTGCCGTCGAAGTCCCAGACGACCCAGGCCTTGCCACCGAGCAGGTCGGCGAGCGGCAGGTTGGTGGTGTAGCCACTGGTCGAGTGGGCCATCACGTACGCCGCCTCGGGCAGTGGCCCGGCCGCCTCGAACAGCGTGTCGACGCTGACCCCGGTGAAGGTCGTGTCGAACTTGCTCCAGGTGGTCACGCAGTGGATGTCGCCGGCGTACGACGAGCCCGGCAGAGCGTGGATCTCGCTCCACGACCAGCGCTGGGGCGACTCCACGAGGCCGTCGATGCTCAGCGACCACGAGTCGACGTCGACCTGTGGGGTCGCCTCGGCGGTGAGGGAGGGGAATTCGGCACCGGTGTCGTACTGGCCGGGAGGGAGGCGCTCGGAGTGACCGGGCGTCGCCTCGGAGCGACGGCGCCCGGTGAATCCGCGGGTGACAGGCATGGGGCCCATTCTGTCCGACGGTCGGTGGGGTGGTCTCCGCCCGGTCAGGCGATGAGCGTCCAGGTGCCGGGCTCGACCTCGACCCACACCGCAGTGCGCGCGGGGGGAGCAGTCGAGCGGTAGCTGTGTCCGGTGGGGGTGGTGGTCTCCACGGTGTGGTGCGGCCCCGGTCTGGGACGCGCCGTCCACCCGCCCGCCTGCTTGGCGTGGTTGCAGGCCTGGCACAGGCCCTGGGTGTTGAGGACGGTGGTCGGCCCGCCCTCGACGACAGCCTCGACGTGGTCGCTGTGCCGCACCGGCGCGTCGCACCAGGGAGTGCGACAGGTGCGGTCGCGGAAGCGGAGGAAGCGGGCCATCGAGTCGGGCACGAGACGTCGCGTGGACTCCATCGCGACCAGGGCCCCGGTCTGCGCATCGGCGTAGAGACGGCGCAGCCAGGTCGCGCCGGCCGCGAGGTCACGGGCCAGGTCGCCGGGGATCGGTCCGTAGCCGTCGAGGTGAGCCCCGACGTCGGTGTGTCCGGTGAGGACGGTGTCGGGCACGACCACGTTGACGGTGGTGCCCGGATCGGCGCTCGGGTCGAGGGGCTCGCGGCCGGTGACCCGAGCCACGAGCGTGTCGGCCATGACCTGACCGCGCGAGCGCGGATCGCCGGTGGCGATGGCGGTGTCGGCAGCGGACTTCAGGGCGGCGAAGACCGCGACGCCGTCCTTGACCGGCAGGAGGGCGGAGAGCTGCGACATCACGTCGGGCGCGGGACGCAGGGTGACCCGGCGCTCCTTCTCGGCGCGGCGCCGGCGTTCGGCGACCGAGGCTGCGTCGAGCTCACAGGCGAGCTTCTGCGCCGCGGCGGCGAGCTCGGCATCGCCCATGGCCTCGATGCGGTCGGGGTCGCCCGCCAGTCGTCGGTCGATCTCGAGGCGCTGTTCGAGGGCGAGGCACGCGGTCTCGCGGGCCATGAGGGTGGCGCGCCACTCGGTGATCCGTCCGGTGCTGAAGGCCGCCCAGGTGTGGGGCAGCTCGGAGCGCAGGATCGTGGCCAGGGCGAGGTGGCGCTGTCCGCGGTGCGGTGACTCGCGACGGGCCAGTGCGATCTGCGCCGCGACCCCACGCGCTCGCCGCTCGGCAGGCACGCCGGCGTCAGCAGCCTTGGCGATCCGCGACTCGGCGAAGTCGGCGCTCAGGGCGGCCTGCGCTGCCTCGGTGATGCACTTCAGCTCCTCGAGCCCGCGGAGGAGGTCGATGCGCTCGGCGTCGCTGAGCGCAGGGGTCGGGAGGTCCCGCACCTGGGCTTGCAGCGATGCCAGATCGATCATGTGTTCTATTGTAGGTTCGACCGCCGACAGTCGCTGATCCGTGAGCCGCGCCGGATCGCGGGTCAGGGCACTCCAGGCCACACCTGTGGGAGCGTCTTCAGCATGAGCGCACAGCCGGAGCTGCCCTCGACGCCCGGTCCTTCGGCGCCCGGTCCCTCGATCGCGGTCCTGGGGGCGACCGGTGCTGTGGGCGCCGGCGTCGCAACCATCCTCACTGCCATGGGCCGGGACGTCATCGCGGTTTCCCGCCACCCAGGACAGTCGACCTCTGCCCTACCGACAACGGCGACCACAGCTCGTGGCGAGTTCGCCGACCCCGCCAGCATCGGTGACGTCGCGCCCGGTATCGCAGTCAACTGCACCGGGATCGAGGACGTCTCTGCCGTCGAGAGATGGCGCGACGCCGGCTGGGCCATGGTCGACATCACCCCTTCGAGCCGCTACGCCCGCCGGCTCGCCGACGCGACACGCAGCGGGCCACCCCTCGTCGTCGGTGTGGGACTGACCCCCGGCCTGACAAGTGTCCTGGCACGACATCTCGTCGGCAGTGACCCTGGGACGACCGCCGTCCAGATCGCCTGCCTGGTCGGACTCGGCGAGGACTATGGCGATGCCTCACGAGACTGGACCTACCACCAGCTCGGCCGACACGTCGACGACCCCGCCGGAGCGTTCCGCAACTTCTCCGACCCCCAGCCCGTCGACTTCCCCGGAGGGTTCGGCCGCCGCCGCGCCTGGCGGTTCGACTTCGCCGATCGCGCCCTTCTCGCCCAGCAGCTCGACGTCGAGGTCACGACCAGGTACTGCTTCGACTCGCGCCTCGCCGGGCGAGCCCTTGCCGCGGCCAGCGCCGTCCCGAAGCTGCCCGGGCTGCTGCGCCGCATCGAGAAACGGTCGCTCCGCTCGGTCGGCGTCACCGCATGGTGGGCCGGCGTCGTGGAGACCGATGCCGGCCGACGGGCAGTAGCGATCGGGAATGGTCAGTCGTACGGCACGGCAGCTGTCGCCGCGATCGCTGCCGACCGGCTGATCCGCAGCGAGAACGCCGAGGCCCGCTACCTCTGGGACCTCATCGACGCGGAGGACCTCGGGACCGACCTGGCGCCCCTCGGGGTGCTGGTCACCATCGAGCAGTGACAGGTGATCGCGAAGCAGCGACAACACGATCCCGTCGCCGTTGCCTCGGCGCCCCCCGATCGACCGGGCGGCGACGTGCCGCCGGGGATCACGCTACGTATCGCCGCCGACCCGGTCCACCAAGAAATGGATCCGATTCCGGGAGCGGATCCGGCCTCGATGGGCAGGTCGTCACCTGGCGGGCAGAATCGCTCCATGACCGCCGTGGAAGCAGACATCCGCTCGATCCTGGCTCGACTCCAGGACGCCGTTGCGGCCAAGGACCTGCACGCCTTGTCGGCCCTGCTCGACCAGGAGGTCGTGCTCTTCGGAACCGCCGTCGCGAACCTCGATCGATCCGAGAGCACGGCCTACCTGTCGCGGGTGATCGAGGCGGTGGACATCATCCGCTGGGAGTGGGACGACGTGGTGCCGCTGGTCGTCGAACCGGGGCTCCTTGCCTTTGCGGCCCTCGGCTCGGTGGGCTCGGAGAACTCCGATGGCCGGCCCGTCGGCCGGCGCGACGCCTTCCGGTTGAGCATCATCGCCGTCGATCGAGGCGACGGATGGCGGCTGAGACACTTCCACGGGTCGGTGCCCCAGTGATCGGCAGGTGCGCGCGAAGCAGCGCGACGCCGCCCTCCTAGACTGCGCCCATGCCTGAGATCACACGAGACGAGGTCGCGCACCTGGCGAACCTCGCCCGGATCGACCTGGACGAGGCCGAGCTCGACCACCTCGCGCCCCAGCTGTCGGTCATCCTCGAGTCCGTCGCCTCCATCAGCGAGGTCGCCGGGGACGACGTGCCACCCACGTCGCACCCGCTGCCGCTGACCAACGTCTTCCGCGAGGACGTGGTCACGCCGGGTCTGACCGCCGAGGAGGCGTTGGCCATGGCGCCCGCCTCCGAGCAGCAGCGCTTCCTCGTGCCGCGGATCCTGGGAGACGAGCAGTGAGCACCCCCGCCGGCACCCCCGACATCCGCAGGTCCGCCGCCGACATGGCCGCCGACCTCGCCTCCGGCGCGACCACCTCGGTCGCGCTGACCCAGGCCCACCTCGACCGCATCAGTGCGGTCGAGGGTGCGGTTCACGCCTTCCTCCACGTCGACGCCGAGGGCGCGCTCGAGCAGGCCGCCGCCTCCGACGCCCGTCGCGCGGCCGGCAACGCTGCCTCCGAGCTCGACGGCATCCCGATCGCGGTCAAGGACGTCCTCGCCACGCGCGGGATGCCCACGACCTGCGGCTCGAAGATCCTCGAGGGCTGGATCCCGCCGTACGACGCCACGGTGGTCGCCAAGCTCAAGGCCGCCGGCCTGCCGATCCTCGGCAAGACCAACATGGACGAGTTCGCGATGGGTTCCTCCACCGAGCACTCCGCCTACGGCCCCACCCACAACCCGTGGGACCTCGACCGGATCCCCGGCGGCTCCGGCGGCGGCTCGGCCGCTGCGGTCGCCGCCTTCGAGGCGCCGCTGGCGCTCGGCACCGACACCGGTGGCTCCATCCGTCAGCCCGGCGCGGTCACCGGCACGGTCGGTGTGAAGCCGACGTACGGCGGCATCTCGCGCTACGGCCTCGTCGCGATGGCCAACTCCCTCGACCAGGTCGGCCCGGTCACCCGCACGGTGCTCGACTCGGCGCTGCTGCACGAGGCGGTGGGTGGCTACGACGCCCGCGACTCCACCTCGATCAACCAGCCGCTGCCCGGCCTCGTCGCCGCGGCGCGCGAGGGTGCGCAGGGCGACATGACCGGCGTCCGCGTCGGAGTCATCACCGAGCTCGGTGGGAAGGGCTACCAGGACGGCGTGCTCGCGCGCTTCCAGGAGTCCGTCGACCTGCTCGTCGCCGCGGGGGCCGAGGTCGTGGAGGTCTCCTGCCCGTCCTTCGTGCACGCGCTGGCCACCTACTACCTGATCATGCCGTGCGAGGCCTCGAGCAACCTCGCCAAGTTCGACGCCATGCGTTACGGCCTGCGTGTGATGCCCGAGGGCATCGACGACCCCTCCGCCGAGGAGGTCATGCGGGCCTCGCGTGACGCTGGCTTCGGCGACGAGGTCAAGCGCCGCATCATCCTGGGCACCTACGCCCTGTCCAGCGGCTACTACGACGCCTACTACGGCCAGGCCCAGAAGGTGCGCACGCTCATCAGCCGCGACTTCGACGCCGCCTTCGCCCAGGCCGACGTGCTGGTCTCGCCGACATCGCCGACCACGGCGTTCAAGCTCGGCGAGAAGCTCGACGACCCGCTGGCGATGTATCTCAACGACCTCGCCACGATCCCGGCCAACCTCGCCGGTGTGCCCGGGATGTCGCTGCCCAGCGGTCTCGCCGACGAGGACGGGCTGCCGGCCGGCTTCCAGATCCTGGCTCCGGCCCTGGCCGACGACCGGCTGTACCGGGTCGGCGCTGCGCTGGAGTCGGCCCTGGCCTCGAAGTGGGGCGGACCGCTGCTGGACCGCGCCCCCGACCTGACTGGAGCACGCGCATGAGCACCCCGACCCTCGTGGCCTTCGACGACGTCCTGGCTGCCTATGACCCCGCGATGGGGCTCGAGGTCCACGTCGAGCTCAACACCGCCTCGAAGATGTTCTGCGGCTGTCCGACCGAGTTCGGCGCCGAGCCCAACACCCAGGTCTGCCCGACGTGTCTGGGCCTGCCCGGCGCGATGCCCGTGGTCAACCACAAGGCCGTGGAGTCGGCGATCCGGATCGGTCTCGCGCTCAACTGCGAGATCGCCGAGTGGTGTCGCTTCGCGCGCAAGAACTACTTCTACCCCGACATGCCGAAGAACTTCCAGACCTCGCAGTACGACGAGCCGATCGCGTTCGAGGGCTACATGGACGTGACGATCCCCGGCGCCGACGGCGAGGACGAGACGTTCCGCGTCGAGATCGAGCGCGCCCACATGGAGGAGGACACCGGCAAGTCGCTGCACGTCGGCGGTGCCACCGGGCGCATCCACGGCGCCGACCACTCGCTGGTCGACTACAACCGCGCCGGCATCCCCCTCATCGAGATCGTCACCAAGCCGATCATGGGCATGGGGGAGAAGGCTCCGGAGATCGCCAAGGCCTACGTCGCCCAGCTGCGCGAGCTGATCGTGGCGCTCGGCGTGTCCGACGCCCGCATGGACCAGGGCTCGATCCGCGCCGACGTCAACCTGTCGCTGGCACCGAAGGGTGCCGGCGGGCTCGGCACCCGCAGCGAGACCAAGAACGTCAACTCGCTGCGCTCGGTCGAGCGTGCGGTGCGCTACGAGATGCAGCGTCACGCGGGCATCCTCGACGCCGGCGGCTCGATCCTGCAGGAGACGCGTCACTGGCACGAGGACACCGGCATCACGACCTCCGGCCGGGAGAAGTCCGACGCCGAGGACTACCGCTACTTCCCCGAGCCCGACCTGGTGCCGGTGGCGCCGTCGCGCGAGTGGGTCGAGGAGCTGCGCGCCACCCTGCCGGAGAACCCGACCGAGAAGCGCGCCCGGCTGCAGGCTGCCTGGGGCTTCTCCGACCTCGAGATGCGCGACACCGTCGGTGCGGGTGCCTTCGGCCTGGTCGAGGAGACGATCGCCGCCGGCGCCACTCCGCAGGCCGCCCGCAAGTGGTGGCTCTCGGAGATGGCACGTCGCGCCAACGAGACCGGCGTCGACATCGCCGACCTCGGTGTCTCGCCGGCCGAGGTGGCCGCCGTGCAGGCGCTCGTGGACGCCAAGACGATCAACGACAAGCTCGCTCGGCAGGTCTTCGACGGCCTGATCGCCGGCGAGGGCACGCCCGAGGAGATCATCGCGGCCCGCGGGCTGGCGGTCGTCTCCGACGACGGTGCGCTCGGTGCGGCCGTCGACGCCGCGATCGCGGCAAACCCCGACGTCGCCGACAAGATCCGGGACGGCAAGCTGGCTGCGGCCGGCGCCCTCATCGGTGCGGTGATGAAGGAGATGCGCGGCCAGGCCGACGCCGGTCGCGTGCGCGAGCTGATCCTGGAGAAGCTCACCTGACCTTCATCAGTGCCGAGTCGGCGCACTTGTGCGCCGACTCGGCATCGATGCGCGCTTGTGAAAGACGTCTCAGCCCCTCGCTGGGAGTCGTCACCCGGAAGGAGAGGGCGGTACGCTGCCCGCGCATCATTCATCCACGCCCGTGGTGGGGAAAGCCGGTCGAAATCCGGCGCTGACCCGCAACCGTAGGCAGGCCTCTCGTCGTCCGAGAGGTCCGCGAGCCGGAGCACCCGACACGACGCGTCCACCACATCGCTGTCGCGGAAAAGCAGCGGGTGACCCGGGTTCGGGCTCCCGTTGTGTGCAGCGGGAAGGAACTCATGTCATCCCTCTCCTCGTTCTCTCACCGGGCGGTCGGTCTCGTCACCGCCCCGGTGCTCGCCGTTGCCGGCCTGGCGGCGCTGCCGAGCGCCGCGTACGCCGTCGAGGCCGACCCGGCCCCGGCAGCCGCCGGAGCCGCCTGGCTCGCCGGTGAGCTCACCGACGGCGTCCTGGTCGGCGACTACGGCAACGACGTCGGTCTCACCATCGACGCAGCCCTCGCCCTCGAGGCGGTCGGCGGTCGTGACGCCGACCTGCAGGCCATCGCCGACGCCGTCGCCACCGAGGTCGACGCCGACAACACCGACTACAACTACGTGTCCGGCGAGGCCTTCGGCGACGCCGGCAGCACCTACGCCGGAGCGGTCGCCAAGACCCTCGTGCTCGCCCAGATCACGGGCCGCGACACCGAGACCTTCGGGGGCGAGGACTTCCAGGTGCGCCTGGAGGACACCGTCAGCACCCAGCCCGCTGATGCCGGACGTATCCACGACACGTCGTCGTACGGCGACAACGCCAACACCATCGGTCAGGCCTTCGCGGTCCGCGCGCTCGACGCCGAGGACAGCCTGCTCACCGATTCCGCCACCGACTTCCTGCTGGCCCAGCAGTGCTCGGAGGGCTTCTTCCGCCTGACGCTGGGCGCATCGCTCGCCGCGTCCTGCGACGCCGCCGCTGCGCCCCAGGCCAGCACCGACGTGACCGGGCTGGCACTGCTGGCCCTGCGCAGCCAGGACGACGACAGCGACGTCGCCGAGGCGATCGACGCTGCGGCCGAGTGGCTGAGCGACACCCAGGCTGCTGACGGCTCCTGGGGCGGCGATGCCCCGACCACGGCGCCCAACGCCAACTCCACCGGTCTGGCCTCGTGGGCCCTGAGCCAGCTCGACGACCCGGCCCAGGTGGCCGCCGCCGAGCGCGGCGCCGCGTGGCTGCGCGCCCTCCAGGCCGACGACGTCGCGCCGTGCACGACCGCGCCTGGTCAACGAGACCGGTGCGATCGCCTACGACGCCGACACGCTGGCTGCGGCCCGCGAGGACGGCATCGACGGTCGCGACCAGTTCCGCCGCGCGACCGCCCAGTCGCTGCCGGCACTGCTGCTCGCCCCGGCGGCCGACGGTGAGCCCGCGCCCGCGATCCGTGCCGGCTTCGTGCGGGCCGGCTCGTCGCAGCTGATCGAGGCCGACTTCCTGGCTCCCGGTCAGACGGTGTGCTTCTCGCGCTACTCCTCCAAGGCCGGCACCACCGCCGACCAGGACGGTCACGCCTCGACCACGGTGCCGCTCCGCGCCGGGTCGGGCACCCGCGTCTACGACGTGGCCACCAGCGAGGGCGTCCTGGCGACGTACTCCTTCGAGGCGCTGGCCGCGAAGACCCTCCCGGTCAAGCGCAAGAAGCGCGTCGAGGCCGGCGGCAAGCAGCGTGTCGTGGTCACCGGGCTCGCCGACGGCGAGTCGGTGCGCGTGTTCTACCGCGGCAAGCGCGTCGCCGACGGCATCGCCAACGACAAGCACCGCTTCGTGGCCCGGTTCAAGGCCGGCCGCAAGGCCGGGGTGCAGAAGGTGCGCGTGGTCGGCGAGTTCGGCAACCGCACCGCCACGAAGTCCTTCCGCGTCATCAAGGGCTGATGAACACCCGTCTCGCTCGTCTCGTCGCCGCGGTCGTGCTGACCGCGGCGACGGGGCTCGCCCTGCCCGCCCTCGGGCCGGTGGGTTCGGCTGCTGCGGCGGCGTGCAGCACGTCGAGCGGCGTCACGGTCGTCGTCGACTACAACCAGCTCGGTGGCGGCGTGCAGGACGTCTGCATCGGCTCGGGCGGCGGCAAGGCGGCGAACGCGCTCTTCGAGGCCGCCGGTTTCCCGCTCACCTACGCCCAGCGCCAGCCGGGCTTCGTGTGTCGCGTCTCAGGCGTGCCCACCAGCGACCCGTGCGTCAACACCTCGCCGTCCGACGCGTTCTGGGGCCTGTGGTGGTCGAAGGGTGACCCGGGCAGCTCGTGGACCTACTCCTCGCTCGGCGTCGGCTCCCTGAAGATCCCCGACGGCGGCCTCGTGGCGTTCTCCTGGGACCAGTCCGAGGGCGAGGACCGGCCGAGCGCCCCGGCGACGCGGCCGGCAGCGCCGGCCTCCCCGGCGCCTTCGGCGACCCCGTCCAGCCAGCCGTCTGCGTCGAGCACCCCCACCAGGTCCCCGTCGTCCGCCGCAGGGTCCTCGGGGTCCTCGGGCTCGCTCGACCGCACCCGCGGGCCAGGGCAGCGGGCAGCCGAGCCCGAACGGCGCCCCGGAGCCGGACCCCGGCTCCTCGACCGACGAGCCCACCACGGCCGCGACCGACGCGCCCTCCGATGCGGCGTCGGACAAGCCCGGCCGCAAGCCCGGCCGCAAGGGTCGTGCCGCGTCGTCTCCCGCCGGCGAACCGACCGACTCCGCGAGCGCGTCGGCCACCGACGAGGCGACCGACGCCGGCACCACCACGGACACGGTCGCGGAACCCGTGGTCAACGCTGCCGCCGAGACCGACGGGGGACTGCCCGGGTGGGTGGCACCGGTGCTGATCGCGCTGCTGTTCGGCGCTGCCGGCGTGACGGCCGTCGTACGCCGTCGACGGATCGGTCAGTGAGCTCGAGATGAGGATGCTGGCGCGTGACCTGCACCCCGTGGCCTGGTGGCTGTGGGCGATCGGTCTCGCGGCGGCAGCCTCGCTCACCACCAATCCCTTCGTGCTGCTGACGATCATCGGCGTCGCCGCCGTGGTCGTCAGCGCACGCCGGAGCGACCACCCCTGGGCGCGGTCGTTCCGCTTCTACGTCTGGCTCGGCGTCGCGGCGGTGTTCTTGCGGGTGCTCTTCCGGGTGGTGCTCGGCGGTGGCTACCCGGGGCGGGTGCTGCTCGACCTGCCCGAGGTCCCGCTGCCCGACTTCGTGCTCGGCATCTCCCTGCTCGGACCGCTCACCCAGGAGGCGCTGCTGGCCGGCCTGTACGACGGCCTGCGGCTCGCCGCGATCGTGATCTGTGTGGGGGCGGCCAACTCGTTGGCCAACCCCAAGCGGCTCCTTCGCTCCCTGCCCCCGGCGCTCTACGAGGTCGGCACCGCCCTGGTCGTGGCGGTGACGGTGCTCCCGCAGTTCACCCAGAGCATCCAGCGGGTGCGTGCTGCCCAGCAGCTGCGCGCCGGCGACACCGGACGCATCATCCGGCTGCGGCGCCTGGTCGTGCCGGTCCTGGAGGACACCTTCGAGCGCTCGCTCGCGCTCGCCGCCGGCATGGACACCCGCGGCTACGGTCGCTCGGGTGACGCGACGCCCGCCCAGCGCCGACTCACCGGCGCGTTGATGCTCGTGGGACTGAGCGGGGTCGTCGTCGGGGTCTACGCCCTGCTCGACCAGACCGCCCCGCGACTGCTTGCCGCGCCGATGCTCGTGCTGGGCCTGGCACTGGCCGTCGGGGGACTGGTGGTGTCCGGCCGCCGCGTCCAACGCACCCGCTACCGCCCCGACCGGTGGCGCAGCGCCGAGATCGGCGTCGTGGTCGTCGGCCTGACCGTCGGCACCCTGGGCTGGTGGGTCAACCGCTACCAGATCGCGATCGCCTACCCCGACCTGACCGCGGCACCCGAGGTGAGCCTGACCGCGCTGCTGACCGCCTGCCTCGGGGTCGCCGTGCTGGCGGTGACGCCGCGTCCGGACCCCGGTCCGACGGCCATGCCGATCCGCGTACGCGCCACCGAGGCGTCGGACCCGACCACAGCGGAGGCGATCCGATGATCTCGCTGCGGGGCATCAGCCTTGCCTACGACGACCACCGGGTCCTCGACGACGTCGACCTCGACCTCGAGGAGGGCGAGCTGATGGTGGTCTCCGGCCCCACGGGCGTCGGCAAGTCCACGCTGCTCGGCGTCGTGACCGGCCTGGTCCCGCGCTTCACCGGGGGCGTGCTGAGCGGCGACGTCCTCCTGGACGGCGTCAGCATCGTGCACACCCCGCCGCGCGAGCGCGCCCACGTGATCGGCTACGTCGGCCAGGACCCCGTCGCCGGCTTCGTCACCGACACCGCCGAGGAGGAGCTCGCCTACGGCATGGAGCAGCTCGGGCTGCCGGCAGCGACGATGCGGCGCCGCGTCGAGGAGACCCTCGACCTGCTCGGCATCGCCGACCTGCGCCGCCGCGACCTGCACACGCTCTCGGGCGGCGAGCAGCAGCGCGTCGCCATCGGCTCGGTGCTCACCATGCACCCGCGGCTGCTCGTGCTCGACGAGCCGACCTCGGCGCTGGACCCGACCGCGGCCGAGGACGTGCTGGCCACGCTGACCCGCCTCGTCCACGACCTCGGCGTCTCGGTGCTGATGGCTGAGCACCGCCTCGAGCGGGTCGTGCCCTTCGCCGACCGGATGGCCCTGTTCACCGGTGGGGGACGCGTCGAGGTGGGCGAGCCCGCCGAGCTGCTGGCGCACTCGCCGGTCGTGCCGCCGATCGTGGAGCTGGGCAAGGCCGCCGGGTGGTCGCCGCTGCCGCTCACGGTGCGCGAGGCTCGCCGGGCGGTGCGCGGGCTGGACCTGACGCCGCCCGCGCCGGTCGTCCTCCCTGCTGTCGAGCCGCTGCTCACCGCACGCGCCCTGGTCGTGACCCACGGCCCGGTCGTGGCCCTGCGCGAGGTCGACATCGCGCTCGGCACCGGGCGCGTCACCGCGCTGATGGGGCGCAACGGGTCGGGCAAGTCGACGCTGCTGTGGACCCTCCAGGGCTCCCGCAAGCGCCGCTCGGGGGCGGTCGACGTCGCCGGCACCGATCCGGGCGACCTCGCCGCAGCCGAGCGTCGCGGCGCAGTCGGGCTGCTCCCGCAGACCGCCGCCGACCTGCTCTACCTCGAGACCGTCGCCGAGGAGTGCGCGGCCGGCGGGCCCACCACCCGCGCCATCCTCGACCGGCTCGTGCCGGGCATCGATCCCGACATGCACCCCCGTGACCTGTCCGAGGGTCAGCGACTCGCACTGGCGCTCGCGCTGGTGCTGGCAGCACGCCCGCCGGTGGTGCTCCTCGACGAGCCCACCCGCGGGCTCGACTACGCCGCCAAGGCCTCGCTGGCCACGATCCTGCGTGACCTCGCCGCCGACGGGCACGCGGTGCTCGTGGCCACCCACGACGTCGAGTTCGTGGCGATCTCGGCCGACGAGGTGGTCGTGCTCGCCGACGGCGAGGTGGTCTCGCGCGGCCCGGTCCGCACCGTGGTGGCCGAGTCGCCGGCGTTCGCTCCCCAGGTGACCAAGGTGCTCGGTGCGCCGTGGCTCCGCGTCGACGAGGTCGTGGCGGCGCTGTGAGCGATTCCCGGACCAGGACGGACGGCGTGGGGACGCCACGGCGCCTCGACCCGCGCGCCATCCCGCTCGCGCCCCGCTCGCGCATCGTGCTCGGGATCGCCTCGCTGGCGGGGCTGATGATGCTCTGCTGGCCGCTGCTGGTGCGGGTGCCCGAGGGCGGCAGCGGGATCAGCCCGCCGTTCCTCTTCCTGCTCCTGCTGCCGGTCGTGATCGCGGTCGTGCTCGCCGAGATCAGCGAAGGTGGCATGGATGCGCGGGTGCTGGCGATCCTGGGCGTGCTCAGCGCCATCAACGCGCTGATGCGACTGCTGTCGGCGGGCACCGCCGGCATCGAGCTGGTCTTCTTCCTGCTGATCCTGTCCGGCCGGGTCTTCGGCCCGGGCTTCGGCTTCGTGCTCGGCTGCACGTCGTTGTTCGCCTCGGCGCTGATGACCGCCGGGGTCGGGCCCTGGCTGCCGTTCCAGATGATCTGCGCGGCCTGGGTCGGGATGGGAGCCGGGCTGCTGCCGCGCCGCGTCACCGGCCGCTGGGAGATCGCGCTGCTCGCCGCGTACGGCGTCGTCGCTGCCTACGTCTTCGGGCTCCTGATGAACCTCTCGGGCTGGCCGTTCCTGCTGGGGGTCTCGGTGCCCGGCCACGAGGGGACGCTGTCCTACGTCGCCGGTGCCCCGGTGCTCGACAACCTGCAGACCTTCCTCGTCTACTCGCTCATCACCTCCACCGGCAGCTTCGACACCGGCCGCGCGATCGCCACCGCCCTGGCCATCGTGCTGCTCGGGCCGGCGGTGCTGACGACGCTGCGTCGGGCGTCGCGGCGCGCGATCATCGATCCACCCGCCGGGCGCTGAGCCGAGCTCAGGGCTGGATCTGCAGGATGCGGTCGTCGCCGCGCGTGGGCTCGCCCCGGCCGTCGGTGTTGGACGTCGTCACCCAGAGGGTGCCGTCGGGGGCGACCGCGACCGTGCGCATGCGGCCGTAGTCGCCGATGAAGAACGCCTTCGGCTTGCGGGTCCTGGCCCCCTTCACCGTGATGCGCCACAGCCGCTCGCCGCGCAGGGCCGCCATCCACAGGCGCCCGTCGGTGAACGCCAGACCTGACGGTGAGGCCTGGGCCACCTTCCAGGTCTGCTGCGGATCGGTGTCACCGCGTCGGCCGCCCTTGCCCTCGACCTGGGGCCAGCCGTAGTCGGCGCCCTTCTTGATCAAGTTGAGCTCGTCGAAGCCGTCCTGGCCGAACTCCGAGGCCCACAGCCGTCCCTTGTCGTCGAAGGCCAGTCCCTGCACGTTGCGGTGTCCCGAGGACCACACCTCGGTGCCGTAGGGGTTGCCCGGGGCGGGGTCGCCGTCGGTCGTGAGGCGCAGGATCTTGCCGCCCAACGAGTCGAGGTCGTCGGCGAGGTCGGGCCGCCCGGCCTCCCCGGTCGAGGCGTAGAGGTAGCCGTCGGGGCCGAAGGCCAGGCGGCCGCCGTCGTGGATGAACCCCTGGGGGATCCCCTCGAGCAGCACCTCGAGCTCGCCGAGCCGACCGTCCTCGAGCGTCGTACGCACGATGCGGTTGTCGGAGGCGGTGGTGAGGTAGAAGTAGACGGTCCGGTCGCTGTCGAACGTCGGCGACAGGGCGACGCCGAGCAGCCCGCCCTCGCCCTGCGGTGCAGCAACGTCCAGCACGCCCAGCTCGGTGACCTCGTGCTCGGGACCGGAGACCAGCAGCACCCTGCGGGTGTCGCGCTCGGTCATGATCGCGTCACCGTTGGCGAAGAAGTCCAGGCCCCACGGGGAGGTCAGGTCGGTCGCGATGACGCTGACGACCTCGGGCGCTCCGCCGCGACGCTCGGGCTGCTCGGTCGCGGTCTCGGTCGGGCTCTCGGTGGGCGGCGCCTGCGGGGCGTCGGTGCTGACCGGGGTGGGCGGAGCCGTGCCGGTCAGGGTCACCGTCACCTCGTTGCCGCCCTGGCCGCACCCGGTGAGGCCGGCGGCGACCAGCAGTGCCGAGGCAGCGAGGCCGAGGCGCCGCTGGTGGCCATGCAGACTCATTCGACCCGCTCGAGGAAGTCGAGCAGCAGCTGGTGGACGATCTCGGGTTGCTCCATCTGCAAGAAGTGGGTGCCGCGCAGCTCGACGTACTCGGCGTCGTCCATCCGGGCCGCGGCGGTGGCCATGTCACGCGCGCCCGCCAGCAGGTCGTAGGTGCCGGCGACGAACATCGCCGGGACGTCGATCGTGCTCAGCCGCACGCGGGCGTGGCGCGAGGTGCTCAGCGCGAGGTGGAAGTACCAGTCCAGCGGCGTGGTGAGGAACTCCTTGACGCCCACCTCGGCCAGCTTGGGGTCGCGGAGCGGCAGCATGAAGCCCGAGTGCGAGAGCAGCGCGATGGCGGTGGGGCCGATCGGCAGTCGACGCGAGAACGGGCTGATGGCCTTGCCGGCCACCGACAGCACCCGCGAGAGGTTGACGGTCACCGCACGCGCCACGAAGTGAGGCACGTGGAACGGGGCCAGCATCGTGGCGAAGGTGTCGCCGGGCACGCCCGCCACCGCGAAGAGCCCGCGCACCCGCTCGGGGTGGCGCGAGGCGAGCTCGAACATGGTGTTGACCCCCATCGACCACCCCATCAGCACCGCGGAGTCGATGCCGAAGTGGTCCATGACCGACAGCCCGTCCTCGACGAAGTTCTCGATCTCGACGTGGCTGGGGTTGCTGGGGCGGTCGGAGCCGCCGACGCCGCGGTGGTTCCAGGACACGATGCGTACGCCGCAGTCCGCGCTCAGGAGCGCCGGCCAGCAGTAGGCGTTGGTGCCGAGGCCGTTGCAGAGCAGGACGGTCGGCCCGTCGATCGTCTGGTCGGGGTCGTTGGTCCAGGCGCGCAGGTGGGTGCCGTCGTCGGACAGGATGTCGCGGAACTCGAGCGAAGGCGCCGACGTCACGTGGGCGGCAGAGGTCGGCATGCCCAGATTGTGCCGTAGGGCACTCCGGGTCACGCCGCGACGTCCGTGTCGCGGTCCTGGAGCCGGCCGACGAGCTGTCGGCCGAGAAGGATCAGCGGCTGGCGGGGTGCTTCTCGCTCAGGGCCGACGAGGTCTGCTCGCGGCGGGGCGAGACACGATCGAGGTAGTCGGCGACGTCCTCGCGCTCCGCGCGGCGCTGGGCGCAGGCCGTGGCAGCGATCATGGCGTTGCGTCGGGCGTGCTGCTGAGCAGCGACCGGCCAGGCGCGGAGCTGAGCGACGAGTCCGTTGATCGCGCTGACCGGGCGCAAGAAGGACGGGGTGGCTGGCATGGGGACGACGGTAGTCGCGCGGACCCCCAGAAGCACCACGCCCGGGCGACAGTTTCGTGAACACATAGGTTCCTCTTACCCGGCCGACACAGGGCCGGTTCCCGGCTGTCATCCAGGCCCGCTCCGGTCACACCGGGACCGGCCCCGGCACCGGGTCGGCCAGGGGCGGGCGGCGCCGGGTCGCGCCGATGCTGGCTGCCACGACGCACGCGACGGCCAGCCACTGCAGCGGGCTGAGCAGCTCACCCAGCACCGCTATCCCCACCAGCGCCGCAGCCGCCGGCTCGAGGCTCATCAGGATGCCGAAGACCGCCGGACGCAACGAGCGCAGGGCCACCAGCTCGCAGCTGTAGGGCAGCACCGAGCTGAGGAGTCCGACCACCGCCCCGAGCAGCAGGATCCGGGGATCAGCCAGCGCGGTGTCGCCGGCGCCGAGCAGCTCGGCGCCCACGAGCAAGGGCGTGATGAGCGTGGCAGCGACGATGCTCGCCACCGCCAGTCCGTCGAGTCCCTCCCAGCGGCGTCCGGTCGCCCCGCTGAGCAGGATGTAGGCGGCCCACATCGCGCCGGCGAGGAGGGCCCACAGCACGCCGAGCAGGTCGAGGTCGGCGCGTTCGGCGCCCAGCAGTGCCACCCCGACGCCGGCCAGGCCGACCCAGAGCAGGTCGCGGGCCCGGCGCGAGCCGAGCACGGCGAGGGTGAGGGGGCCGATGAACTCGATCGTCACCGCGATCCCCAGCGGGATCCGCGCGAAGGACTGGTAGATCGCGAGGTTCATCAGGCCCAGGCTCGCGCCGAAGGCGACCACGACCTGCCAGTCGCGCGTCGTACGGGTCCGCAGCCGGGGCCGCGCGTACGCCGCCAGGACCGCGGCGCTGGTGACCAGCCGCAGCCACACGATCGCGGTGGGGCTGACCTCGTCGAAGAGCGACTTGGCAACTCCCGCGCCGAGCTGCACCGACACGATGCCGATCAGCACGAGCACGATGGGGGAGGGGCGCGGCACCGGGTCAATCTACGACTCGGCTGTGCCGCGAGGCGGCGAGGTGGTGGCCGAGGCCTGAAACCGGGTCCGAGGCCGGCAACCCTTCGCCCTATCCTCGTCTGCATGAGCGAGACCCCTGCGACTCCTGGCCAGCCCGACATCAAGCCCCGCTCACGCGACGTCACCGACGGCCTCGAGAAGGCCGCAGCGCGCGGCATGCTCCGCGCCGTGGGCATGGGCGACGACGACTGGGTCAAGCCGCAGATCGGCGTCGCCTCGAGCTGGAACGAGATCACGCCCTGCAACCTCTCGCTCGACCGGCTTGCCAAGGCCGTGAAGAACGGCGTGCACGCGGCCGGCGGCTACCCGCTGGAGTTCGGCACCATCTCGGTCTCCGACGGCATCTCGATGGGCCACGAGGGCATGCACTTCTCGCTGGTGTCACGCGAGGTCATCGCCGACTCGGTCGAGACCGTGATGATGGCCGAGCGCCTCGACGGCTCGGTCCTGCTCGCCGGGTGCGACAAGTCGCTGCCCGGCATGATGATGGCCGCCGCGCGGCTCGACCTCGCTGCGGTGTTCCTCTACGCCGGCTCCACGATGCCGGGCTCGGTCGACGGCAAGGACGTCACGATCATCGACGCCTTCGAGGCCGTCGGCGCCTGCCTGGCCGGCAAGATCACCCGCGCGGAGGTCGACCGCATCGAGCGTGCGATCTGTCCCGGTGAAGGTGCCTGCGGCGGCATGTACACCGCCAACACGATGGCCGCGGTCGCCGAGGCGATCGGGATGAGCCTGCCCGGGTCGGCGGCGCCGCCGGCTGTCGACCGACGCCGCGACGGGTTCGCCCACCGCTCCGGTGAGGCGGTGGTCAACCTGCTGCGCCAGGGCATCACCGCGCGCCAGATCATGACCAAGAAGGCCTTCGAGAACGCCATCACCGTCGTCATGGCTCTCGGTGGCTCGACCAACGCGGTGCTCCACCTGCTCGCGATGGCCCGCGAGGCCGAGGTCGACCTGACCCTCGACGACTTCAACCGGGTCGGCGACAAGGTGCCGCACCTCGCCGACCTGAAGCCCTTCGGTCGCTTCGTGATGAACGACGTCGACAAGATCGGCGGCATCCCGGTCGTCATGAAGGCGCTGCTCGACGCCGGCCTCATGCACGGCGACTGCCTCACGGTGACCGGCAAGACCATGGCCGAGAACCTCGAGGCGCTGGCCCCGCCCGCCCTCGACGGCGATGTGATCCGCACGCTGGACCGCCCGATCCACGCCAGCGGCGGGCTCACCATCCTCAAGGGCTCCTTGGCGCCCGAGGGTGCGGTCGTGAAGTCGGCCGGTTTCGACGAGTCGGTCTTCACCGGCACCGCCCGCGTCTTCGACGGGGAGCGGGCCGCGATGGACGCACTCACCGAGGGCAAGATCGGCGCCGGCGACGTGGTCGTCATCCGCTACGAGGGCCCCAAGGGCGGCCCCGGCATGCGCGAGATGCTCGCCATCACCGGAGCCATCAAGGGCGCCGGGCTGGGCAAGGACGTGCTGCTGCTCACCGACGGTCGGTTCTCGGGCGGCACCACCGGGCTGTGTGTCGGGCACATCGCTCCCGAGGCCGCCGACGCCGGACCGATCGCGTTCGTGCGCGACGGCGACACGATCACCCTCGACGTCCTCAACCGGTCGCTCGAGGTCGAGCCTGCCGACGGGTCCGAGGACTGGGAGGCCCGCAAGGTGGGCTGGGAGGCCCGCCCGCCGAAGTACACCCGCGGCGTCCTCGGCAAGTACGCCCGCACGGTCACCTCGGCGGCGCACGGCGCCGTCACCAGCTGAGCCCCGGGAGTGATCGGCTCACGTCGTACGACCGCGGTGGTGGTGGGCCTGGTGCTCGTCGCCGGGCTGGTGCTCACCGTGGTGATGGTCGGCGGACTCGGCGGCCGGTCGGCGGACGGCGGAGTCGGCTCCGCGCAGCCCGTCGACACCGAGGCAGCGACCGCGGCGCCGTCGACGTCTGCTGCTGCGGACTCCGAGACGTCGCCGTCGCAGCCACCCTCGCCGTCAGCAGGAGCGACGGCTGACCAGCCGCGCCCGGCGCCGTCGCCGGAGGGCCGGATCTTCGGACGGGGGCGTTTCCTGGTCGCCTACTACGGCACCGGCGGCACGGGGGCGCTCGGCGTGCTCGGCGAGACCGACCCCGACACCGCCTTCCGGCGCCTGAAGCGCGCCGGGGCGCCGTTCGCCCGACCCGGGCGCCCGGTGCAGCCGGTCTTCGAGCTGATCGTCACCATCGCCGATGCCGTGCCCGGCGAGGACGGTGACTACAGCCACGACATCGCCCGGCGCGAGGTGCGCCGCTACATCGCGGCCGCCCACCGCCACGACGCACTCGTCGTGCTCGACCTGCAGCCCGGGCGGTCGTCGTTCCTGGAGGTCGCCAAGCGCTGGGCCTGGGCGCTGCGCGACACCCACGTCGGTCTGGCCCTCGACCCGGAGTGGCGGATGGGGCGCGACGAGGTGCCCGGCCGGGTGATCGGCTCGGTCGACGCGACCGAGATCAACGCGGTGACGCGGTGGCTGGCCGACCTCCAACGCCGCCACGGTCTCCCGCAGAAGCTGCTGGTGCTCCACCAGTTCCGCACCGACATGATCGAGCGCATCGGCCAGGTCCAGCCGCGCCCGAGCCTGGCGTTCGTCCAGCACGTCGACGGCTTCGGCACCCCCGGGCAGAAGCGCGCGACGTTCCACACCGTCGTCCAGCCCCAGAAGTTCTACCCCGGCTTCAAGCTCTTCTACGACGAGGACACCCACCTCATGTCGGCCCGCGACGTGCACCGCATCCGGCCCCGGGTCCGGTTCGTCAGCTATCAGTAGCTGCCTCGGAGGCTCGCCTGGAGGTGGTCGGTTGGCTCGCCGGGCTCGACCTCCGGTGGTCCGCGTGATCAGAAGTAGTCGCGGACGTGGAGCGGGCGGCCGGCCAGGACGGCGTCGAGCGTGGCGTCGTGGTGGGTGGGGCCGCTCAGGTGGTCGAGCAGGCGCAGGTTGGCGCAGGTCTGCGCCCCGGCGAAGGCGAGCGCCAGGCCCTGGGGAGTGAACGTCGGGAGGTCGGCGGAGGTCTCGTCCACCGCCGGCTCGCACACCCCGGGCCCCTCAGTGAGCGTCAGTCGGTAGCAGCCGTCGGTCATCGCGAACCGGTCGCCTGCGACGGCGAAGTCGATCTCGGCGACGAGCCCGGGCACGTGGGGGGCGAGAGCGGTGAGGGCACCGGCCACGTCGTTCACGCGAAGCATGTAGGGGTGCTGGTGGCGGGCCACGGAGGCCCAGGCCGCCGTAGGGAGGACGAGGCGAGCCGGGTCGGCGCCCGACGTATGCAACCGGACCGTGCCGGTGACCGAGGCGAAGGAGCCGGCGACGGTCCACAGGGCGCGGTAGGCGTCGGCGCTGAGGGCGTAGAGGTCCCAGACCTCGAGGAGCCCGTGGGGGCCGTAGCCCCCGCTGCGCTCCCATCCCATCCAGCCGACGACCCGGCCGGCTGCGTCGAGCGCGAGCGTGACGCCGGTGTGGTCGTCGAGGACCTCCTCGGGGCTCCGGGCGAAGCGCGGGCCGGTGCGGGTGAGCGGGCCGTTCTGGGCGGCGGCCCAGGCGCCGTACACCTCCTGCATCACCGGTACGTCGGCAACGGTGGCGCGCCGCGTGGTCGTGGCCGTCGCCCGCGCCACCCGCGCGAGGTCGGCGGTCGGGACCTCCACGCAGTCGTAGGAGGCGATCAGCTCGTAGCCGAACGAGCGGTAGATGCCGGTGGCGGTCGGGTAGAGCGTGGAGAGCACCTCGCCGCGAGCGACGGACTCGGCGAGCAGCGGCTCGAAGATCGCGTGCAGCAAGCCCGAGCCGCGGTGCTCGGCAGCGACCGCGACGCCCGCGATGCCGCTCGTGGGGATCTCGCGACCGCCGAACCACGACGAGAACTCCAGGGCGACGGCCTTGGCGACCAAGCGCTCGCCGTCGAAGGCGCCCCACGTGTGGCGCCCGGGTGGCACCTCGGTGGGAGGGGCCGGCGTCGGGGCGCCGGGCGGCGGGGGACCGAAGGCCTCGGCGCCGAGGGCGGCTCCCTGGGCGAGTTCGTCGAGGGTGAGCTTGCGGATCTCCACGCCGGTCAACCTACGACCTCGACGCGCCGCACCGGGCGAGGCTCCGTCACCAGGTGTCGACCGTCCGCCCGCTACCAGCGAGACGACCGGTGGCGGCGGCCGCGGTGATCAGCTGCGCGAGGATGCCCCGGGTCTCGATCGGGTCGATCACGTCGTCGATCTCGAAGTGCCGGGCGACGTTGAGCGCGGTCGAGTGGGCCTGCGCGTAGGCGGTCAGCTCGCGCACCTGCTGCTCGCGCTCCTCCGGGTCGGCGATCGCCTCGAGCTCGCGTCGCATGGAGAGCCGGACGGCGCCCTCGAGCCCCATCGCACCGAGGTGTGCGCCCGGCCAGGCCAGGGTCATGAGCGGCTCGTGGGTGCTGCCCCCGAGCATCGCCTGGGCGCCGAGGCCGTAGCCGCGGCGCAGGACGACGCCGAGCAGCGGCACCTGCATCGCAGCGGCCGCGACCAGCAGTCGCGAGGTGTGGCGCACCAGGCCCGTGCGCTCGGCCTCGGCGCCGACCATCATCCCGGGGGTGTCGACGAGCGAGACCACGGGAAAGCCCCAGGCGTCGCAGAGCTGAAGGAAGCGCGCGGCCTTGTCGCCGGCGTCCGCCGTGATCGCCCCGGCCACGTGACGGGTGTCGTTGCCGACGAAGCCGACCGTCCGGCCCTCGATGCGGCCCAGCGCCGTCAGCAGCTCCGGTGCGAAGCCGCTGCGCAGCACCGTCACCGAGTCGACGTCGGCGATCGTCTCCACGATCGGCAGCAGGTCGTACGACGTCCGCTCGCCCTCGGGCACCGCCTCGCGCAGGACGGTCTGGTCCGAGGCCGTCCACTCGTCGGCGTCACCGAGGAAGTAGCCGAGCAGCGCGGCAGCGGCGTCGACCGACTCGCCCTCGTCGACGGCGAGGTCGACGACCCCGTTGGCCACCATCACGTCCAGCGGTCCCACGTCGGCGGCGGTGACCTCCCCGAGCCCGCCTCCGGCGATCATGGCCGGCCCGCCCATCCCGAGAGAGGCTCGCGGGGAGGCGACGATCAGGTCGGCGCAGCCCGCGATCACGGCGTTGCCGGCGAAGCAGTTGTCGTCGACGACGGCGATGCGCGGCACCTTGCCGCTGAGCCTGGCCCAGGCCGCGAACGTGGTCACGTCGAGCGCGGAGACCAGCGGGATGTCGGTGTCGCCGGGTCGTCCGCCGCCGCCGGCGGCGAAGAAGACGGTCGGGAGGCCCAGACGCTCGATCACGTCGAGGAGTCGATCGGTCTTGCGGTGCCCGCGCATGCCCTGGGTGCCGGCCATGACGAGGTAGTCGTAGGAGAGGACCGCGACGGCCTTGCCCTCGATCGTCGCCAGCCCACCCACGATGCCGTCGGCGGCCGTCCGGTCGAGCAGGTCGTCGTCGGAGCGCTTGTCGGACTGTGCCGCGGTGACGAAGCGTCCGTACTCGACGAAGCTGCCCGGGTCGACGAGCTCGGCGACCTGTTCGCGGGCCGTGCGGCCACCGCGGGCGTGGAGCCGGTCCACCGCCTCGGGGCGGGCCGCGTCCTCGGTGAGTGCCCGGCGGGCCAGGACCTCCAGCAGCTCGGGCCTGATCCCGTTCGTCGACATGGGCGCGAGTCTAGGAGCGGAGCAAGCTGCCGACGGTCAGCCCCGCGTCCGGGGCGCGCGGTCATCTCCTACGCTCAGGAGGTGACCGCCCGCACCGCAGCAGCCCTGGACGCCGCCGACCCGCTCGCGTCGTACCGCGACCTCTTCGTCGGCTCCGAGACGCCGTTGGTCTACCTCGACGGCAACTCGCTGGGACGGCCGCTCAAGGCCAGCGCCCAGCGGCTGAGCACGTTCGTGGAGCAGGAGTGGGGCGGTCGGCTGATCCGCGGCTGGGACGAGCGGTGGATGGACTTGCCCGAGGTGCTCGGGGACGCGATCGGCGCCCAGTGCCTGGGGGCCTCGACGGGGCAGACGATCGTCGGCGACTCCACGACCGTGCTGCTCTACAAGCTGATGCGGGCCGCCGTCGCGCTGCGCCCCGGACGCACCGAGATCGTGCTCGACCGCGACAACTTCCCCACCGACCGCTACGTCGCCGACGGCGTCGCGCGCGAGTGCGGACTGACCCTGCGCTGGATCGACGTCGACCCGGAGACCGGTGTCAGCGAGGAACAGCTGGCAGCGGTGGTCGGCGTGCAGACCGCCCTGGTCACGCTCAGCCACGTGGCCTACCGCTCGGCCTGGTTGGCCGACGGACCCGCCCTGACCCGGGTCGCCCACGACGCCGGGGCCCTGATCCTGTGGGACCTGTCGCACTCGGTGGGCTCGGTGCCGCTCGCGCTGGACGACTGGGACGTCGACCTGGCGGTGGGATGCACCTACAAGTACCTCAACGGAGGCCCGGGCGCGCCGGCGTTCGCCTACGTCGCCGAGCGTCTGCTCGACGACCTGGTGCAGCCGATCCAGGGATGGATGGGCGCGACCGACATCTTCTTGATGGGTCCGACCTACACTCCCGCCGAGGGCATCCGTCGGATCCTCTCCGGCACCCCGCCCGTCGTCGGGATGCTGGCCCTCCAGGACATGCTCGGCCACGTGGCCAAGGTCGGCATGCCGGCGATCCGGGAGAAGTCGATGGGCCTGACCGCCTTCACGCTCGAGCGCGCCGCGGAGCTGCTCCCGGACACCGGCCTCGCGTCGCCGGCGGACCCCGATCGTCGCGGTGGGCACGTCACGATCACCCACCCCCTCATGCGCCAGGTCACCGCCGCCCTGTGGGAGCGCGACGTCATCCCCGACTACCGTGACCCGCACGGTCTGCGCCTGGGGCTCTCCCCGCTGTCGACGTCCTACGACGAGGTCGAGCGCGGCCTGGTCGCGATCCGCGAGGTGCTCGACGCCCGTGGCTGAGCGCACGCGCGCGGCCCGTCCGCCGATCCCGCCGGAGCTGCGCGTCCTGATCGCCTCGGCGTTCGTCATCGCGATCGGTTTCGGACTGGTCTCCCCGGTGCTGCCGGCCTACGCCCGCAGCTTCGACGTCGGCGTCGCCGCGGCGTCGTTCGTGGTCTCGATCTTCGCCTTCTTCCGGCTGCTCTTCGCCCCCGTGGGGGGCCGGCTCGTCACGCGGCTGGGGGAGCGATCGGTCTACCTGACCGGGCTGCTGCTCGTCGCGGCATCGTCGCTGGCCACCGCCTTCGCCCAGTCCTACGTGCAGCTGTTGATCTTCCGCGGGCTCGGCGGCATCGGCTCGACGATGTTCACGGTCTCGGCGATGGCGCTGCTGGTGCGGTTGGCGCCGCCGACCATCCGGGGCCGGGTCTCCTCGGCCTACGCCTCGTCGTTCCTCATCGGCGGCATGCTCGGCCCGGTCATCGGCGGGGCGATGGCGGGCTTCGGCCTGCGCCTGCCGTTCATCGCCTACGCCGTGGCGCTGGTCCTGGCCGCGTCCGTGGTCGGCGTCCGGCTGTCCCACGCGCAGCTCCGCCCCGCGACCACCGGCACTCCCGTGCCGCCGATGCCGCTCCGGGAGGCGCTGGCGCACCCCTCCTACCGGGCCTGCCTGGCCTCGGGCTTCGCCAACGGGTGGTGCAACTTCGGGGTCCGGGTCGCGGTGCTGCCGCAGTTCGCGCTCGTCGTGCGCGACGAGACCTGGGTCGCCGGCGTCTCGCTGGCCCTGGCCGCCCTCGGTACGGCGCTCACGCTCCAGGTCGCCGGTCGGATCGCCGACACCGCCGGTCGCCGTCCGCTGGTGATCGTCGGCCTGCTGCTGACGGCCTCGACCCTGGGCCTGATCGGGCTCAGCGGCGACCTCCTGGTGTTCTTGGTGCTGTCGGGCCTGTCAGGCATCGGTGCCGGGCTGGTCAACCCCGGCCAGCAGGCGACCGTGGCCGACGTCGTCGGGTCGGAGCGCTCGCGGAGGCACCGTGCTGAGCACCTTCCAGATGGCCCAGGACGGCGGCGCGATCCTCGGCCCGGTGCTCGTGGGCGTGGTGGCCGACCAGGTGGGCTTCGGCTGGGCCTTCGGCGTCACCGCCCTCATCAGCCTGCTGGCCCTGCTGCCCTGGCTGGCGGCCCCCGAGACGCTCGACCGCAGCGTCGCCGCTGACTGAGCCCGTCGGTCGGGATGACAGGGTGGAGCCATGCGCTTCCCCGCCCCGCTGCAACCCGGCGACACCATCGGCGTCACTGCCCCCTCGAGCGGGGTCGATGCCCGCCTGCGCCCCCGCCTCGACCACAACGTGGCCTGGCTGCAAGCCCGCGGGTACGACGTCCGCCTCGGCGAGTGCCTCGGCGGCGACCGCGTCGTCTCGGCGCCCAAGGAGCAGCGCGCCGACGAGCTGATGGCGATGCTGCGCGACCCCGAGGTCCGCGCGATCGTGCCGCCGTGGGGCGGGGAGCTGGGCATCGACCTGCTCGACCAGCTCGACTGGGCCGACCTGGCCACGCTGGAGCCGACGTGGACCGTCGGGTTCAGTGACTCCTGCGCCTGGATGCTGCCCGTCACGACCCTGCTGGGCTGGGGGACCATCCACGGCACCAACCTCATGGACACCGCCTACGACGTGCCCGCGGGCCTCCTGCACTGGACCGAGATCGCCGCGTCGTCGAAGCCGTTCACCCAGCGCAGCCCGGGCCGCTACCGCACCGGCGGCTGGGACGACTACGAGAACGACCCGGCGGTCGAGACCATGACCCTGGACGGCACCGGCTCCTGGACGCTGGTCGGCGGCGGCGGGCTCGACGTCTCGGGCCGTCTGGTCGGCGGCTGCATCGAGATCGTCTCCGCCCTGGCCGCGACGCGCTTCGGTGACGTGGCGGCGTTCGGTCGCGAGTACGCCGACGACGGGCTGATCGTGTTCCTCGAGGCGGCCGAGGACGACGCCTACACGATCGGACGCCACCTGCACTCGCTGCGGCTCGCCGGATGGTTCGACGACGCCACCGCGATCCTCATCGGGCGCACCGGCGCGCCCGGGCAGCCCGACCTGAGCCAGCACGAGGCGGTGACCGACGCGCTCGGCATGCTCGACATCCCGATCGTGCTCGACGTCGAGTGCGGCCACGGCCAGCCTTCGATGCCGCTGGTGACCGGCGCGCTGGCCCGGGTCGTCATCGAGCGGGACCGGCACGAGATCACCCAGGAGCTCGTCTGAGGGCATCGCCGCGGCTCACCACGGGTGCGGTCGTTCAGTGCCTGGCGTCGGTCGTCCGGCCGCTGAGCCCGGGCGTCGGCGCCAACCGCCGGTCGGCGTACGCCGCCAGGGCGAAGAGCGCGAGGAACAGCACGAGCACGCCGGCGCAGGTCACTGCCACGGCCCCAGCGCCGTCCTCGCGGTGGTCCAGGAACGGGTAGGGGTACCAGCCGGAGAGCCCGCCCACGGTCAGGGTCACCGCAAGCCACGCCAGCGGCCAGAGCAGCGCCCGACCGACGACCCCACGGTCGACCCGAGGGCGCGGGCCGAACGCCGCCCAGCCCACCACAGCGAGGACCGGCACGACCATGTGGAGCAGCTTGTCGGCAGCCCAGTCGGCGCCGTCGAGGTCGAGCAGCGGGCGCAGCAGCACGAAGTGGACCAGCCCCGTGACCGTGATGCCGACGACGGCGGCCAGCCGGACGACGCGCCACAGCGGACCGTCGCGCCGCGGGTCCAGGGCGAGCGTGGTCGCGGTGATCGCCACGAACACGTTGCTCTGGATGGTGAAGTAGGCGATAAAGCGGGCGAGCCGTAGGCCCAGCGCGGGCGGCTCGACCTCGTCGAGCACCTGACCGCCGCGGATCACCAGCACCAGCTGGAGGACGATCGCCAGCACGGTGACGACGGCGGTGAGCTGGTGCCAGCGACGGGCTCGGGTGAGGTGCACGCGCCGAGGTTAGCGAGCCACCGCGCGGACCTCGACCACGTGCGCGAGCATGATGGCCTGTCCGCTCACCGGATCCATGTGCGTCGGCCCACCGGGGATGACCGTGTTGACGTTCGCGCCCGCTCGTGACCGGGCGAGCCGGGCGCCGCTGGTGGCGTGACCCCAGCCGTGCGGCACGACGACGACCCCGCGCGACACGTCGGTCGTGAGCGACGCCGGCAGCCGTACGACGCCCGTGGGGGTGCTGATCTCGACGGTCGAGCCGTCCGCGATGTCGCGGGCGGCGGCGTCGTCGGGATGCAGGAGCGCGGTGTTGCCGTCGGGCTGACGGACGTGGGAGTTGTTGTGCATCCAGGAGTTGTGGGAGCGGCGGTCGCGTCGCCCGATCAGCCGCAGCACGTCGGGTCGCGAGAGCTCTTCCTCGCACGCCTCGAGCCGCGCGAGGTCGGCGACCAGGTCGGCCGGGGCGAGGTCGACCAGCCCGTCGGGAGTGGCCACGCGCCGTCCCAGGAAGGACCCCGGCTCGGTCGGTGGCAGGAGCACGCCCTCGGGGCGTCGGCGCAGCTCACGTAGCGACGTCCGCCGTCCCCAGCGCAGGAGCACGGCGAGCAGGTGGTCGAGGCTGACCTGGGGTGCGCGGGGCAGGCGGCCCAGCAGACGGTTGAGCCGCGGCAGGAGGTGCGCGGCGCTCGTCCCCCACGGTCGGACGCCGGAGGCGAGAGCGAGGTCGGAGAAGATCTGCCACTCGGTACGACGCTCGGCGGCGGGCTCGACCACGGCCGGGGTCCACTGCGCGTGCGGGACCACCTGGAGCGACTGGTGCGAGGCCGGGAAGTCGCTGCGCTCGAGCATGTCGGTGGCGGGCAGCACGTAGTCGGCGTAGGCCGCGGTCTCGTTGCGGTAGAGGTCGATGCTGACCATCAGGTCGAGCTGCGGCAGCGCCTGTGCGACCGCACCGCCCGGCACGGAGTGGACCGGGTTGCCGGCGCTCACGAACAGCGCGCGGATGCGGTCGGGGTGCTCGGTGGTGATCTCGTCGGCCAGGGCTGCCACCGGGAAGGCGCCGGCCACCCGGTGCCACCGGCCGTCGGTGGTGCGGTGCTCGTCGAAGCCACCCAGCCCCAGGAGTCCGGAGAGCTTGAGGGTGTCGAAGGCGCCGCGGGGCACGAGCAGCCCGCCGCGACGATCGAGGTTGCCGGTGATCAGGTTGATGCCCTGGACCAGCCAGTAGGCGACCGACCCGAACGGCCCCATGTTGACCCCGGTGGAGCAGTAGAGCGCCGCTCCGCGACCCGCGCTGGCCGCGGCGTACGCCGTCGCGAGCTCGCGGATCGTCGCCGCCGGCACCGCGGTGACGGCCTCGGCCCGCTCGGGGGTCCAGGGGCGACCGGCTGCCACGAGCTCGTCGACACCGCGGGCGACCCGCCGCGCCGGTGCGAGGTCGAGACCGATCTCCTCGGTCAGCACGTGGAGGAGCGCCGCCAGCAGGTAGGCATCGGTGCCCGGGCGGATCGGCACGTGCTCGCCCACGCGTCGTGCGGTCTCGGTGCGGCGTGGATCGACGATGACCACGCGGCCACCGCGTCGTTCCACCGCCTGCAGCACGCCGGCGGCGTCGGCGACCTGGACCACCGACATCTGGCTCACGAGCGGGTTGGAGCCCAGGCAGACGAAGAGCTCGAGGTGCTCGAGGTCGGGCACCGGGTGCACGAGGGACAGGCCGTACATCTCGGTGGAGACGTGGAACTTGGTGTTGACGTCGATGGAGTGCGAGGCGAAGACGTTGGGGGAGCCCAGCGCCTCGAGGTAGGCGGTGGACATGACGGTGTGCGCGAGGGAGAAGAACGTGGGGTTGCCCTGGTAGAGCCCGATGCTGCGAGGGCCGTGGGTCGCCACCAGGTCGCGGACGCGGTCGCCGATCTCGCGCAGCGCCTGGTCCCAGCCGATCGGGACCAGCTCGCCGTCGACCCGCTTGAGCGGGGTGTCGAGGCGGTCGGGGTCGTGGTGCAGCGCGCCGAGGCCCAGGCCCTTCACGCAGGCGTAGCCCTGCGTGACCGGGTGGTCGCGATCGGGGCTCACCTTGACGATCTCCGGCTCGGCGGCCGGGTCCGTGGGGTCGGCAGGGTCGCGCACCTCGACCACCAGCCCGCAGTGCACCTCGCAGATCCGGCAGAACGTCCGCACGCTGCGCGTCATCAGGTCTCCTGTCGTCGGCCCCGCACGGGCCGTCGAGCCGAGGGTAGGGGAGCGCCAGCTGTCGGCGCGCTGTGGCAGGGTCGGCTCCATGGACCCGCGGATCAGCTTCGTGACCCTCGCAGTGGCCGATCTCGGGGCCTCGCGACGCTTCTACGTCGACGGGCTCGGCTGGGAGCCGGCCTTCGACGGCGACGACGTCCTCATGATCGCCACCGGCGAGCACCTGATGCTCTCGCTGTGGCACCGGCCGGCGTTCGAGGCCGAGGTCGGACGGATCGGCGGCGGTGACGGCGTCGCACCGCTGACGCTCGCCCACAACGTGGCCGGCCCCGGTGATGTCGACGCCGTGCTCGCCACCGCACGGAGCATCGGCGCGGATCCGGTTAGCGACGCCCAGGAG
Source organism: uncultured Actinomycetota bacterium (assembly GCA_963760515.1). Taxonomy (GTDB): domain Bacteria; phylum Actinomycetota; class Actinomycetes; order Propionibacteriales; family Nocardioidaceae; genus Nocardioides. The sequence continues at coordinate 50,920 of CAVXDL010000006.1, read as the reverse complement.
CGGGAATGGGGTGGCTACACGGGGTACTTCGGGGACCCCGACGGCTACCGCTGGGAGATCGCCTACAACCCCGGACCGATCGGACAGAAGGTGCTGCCATGACAGACATGACCGACTCCACCGCCCTCACCGGCGCCCCCGGCGCCCCCGGCGCCGACGACCGCCGGGTGCTCGGCGTCAGTGACGTCGCCGGCGAACTCCTCGACGACTGGCGCTGGCTGCTCGGCGGGCTGCACGCCCGCTTCGCGACCGGCGACTTCGCCACCGGGCTGCGGCTCGTGGAGGCGATCGGCGCAGCAGCCGAGGACGCCGACCACCACCCCGACGTCGACCTGCGCTACGGCTTCGTCCAGGTCGGCCTGCGTTCGCACGACGTGGGTGGGGTCACCCAGCGCGACGTGCGGCTGGCCCGCGAGATCAGCACGGCGGCCGGGCGGCTCGGGGCACGCGCCGACGTCGCCTCGCTGTCGCTGCTCGAGCTGGCTCTCGACACCGCAGAGCACGACGACATCCGGCCGTTCTGGGCAGCAGTGCTCGGCACCGACCTGAAGGGATCGGCCGACGACGAGGTCCGCGACGCGGGCGGAGTGCTCCCCTCGGTGTGGTTCCAGGAGGCGCCGAGTGCCACCGATGAAGCGCCTCAGCGCTGGCACCTCGACGTCACGGTGGCTCCCGAGATGGCCGAGCGGCGCGTGCGTGCCGCGGTCGAGGCCGGCGGCACGCTCGTCAGCGATGCCCGCAAGCCGGCGTTCTGGGTGCTGGCTGACGCGCAGGGCAACAAGGCCTGCATCTGCACGCCCCTGGGACGCACCGAGACGGTCCCGGTCGAGGACCAGGTCGAGGACCAGGTCGAGGACCAGGTCGAGGACTAGGAAGCTGCCGAATCGTCCCGGATGCCGGGACCGCCGTCCCGACATGTGGGACGCGTGGCACACTAGAGGCCAGCACGAGGGCACACCGGCTACCGTGAGCACATGCGCATGGACCTTCTTGTACGCACGCGACGCGCCAGCTGATCACCTCAGCCAGCGCGTCACCCCTCGTTGCCTACCGGCCGAGGGGTTTTTTGTTGCCCTCGGCACGGCCATCGACAAAGTAAGGGATTGAGCGGGATGAGCGAAGAGATGACAGGCGCCCAGAGCCTGATCAGGTCGCTGGAAGCAGCCGGGACGGAGACGATCTTCGGTATCCCCGGGGGCGCGATCCTTCCGGCCTACGACCCCCTCATGGACTCCTCGATCCGCCACATCCTGGTCCGCCACGAGCAGGGGGCCGGCCACGCCGCCCAGGGCTACGCCTCGGCCACCGGTCGCGTCGGCGTCTGCATGGCGACGTCAGGTCCCGGGGCCACCAACCTTGTCACCCCGATCGCCGATGCCCACATGGACTCGGTGCCCATGGTCGCGATCACCGGGCAGGTGGGTGCCTCGATGATCGGCACCGACGCCTTCCAGGAAGCCGACATCCGAGGCATCACGATGCCCATCACCAAGCACAACTTCCTGGTCACCGACCCCGCCGAGATCCCGCGCACGATCGCCGAGGCCTTCCACATCGCCTCGACCGGTCGGCCCGGACCGGTGCTGGTCGACGTGGCCAAGTCGGCGCTGCAGGCGATGACGACCTACGACTGGCCCACCGAGCTGCACCTGCCCGGCTACCGCCCCGTCACACGGCCCCACGCCAAGCAGATCCGCGAGGCCACCCGGCTGATCCTCGAGTCGCGCCGCCCGGTCCTCTACGTCGGTGGCGGCACCATCCGCGCTGCTGCCTCCCAGGAGCTCGCCGCGCTGGCCGCCCTCACCGGCATCCCGGTCGTGACCACGCTGATGGCACGCGGCGCCTTCCCCGACAGCCACCCCCAGCACCTCGGCATGCCCGGCATGCACGGCACCGTGGCCGCGGTGGCGGGGCTGCAGCGCAGCGACCTGATCATCAGCCTCGGCGCCCGCTTCGACGACCGGGTGACCGGCAACCTCGACTCGTTCGCGCCCGGCGCCAAGGTCATCCACGCCGACATCGACCCCGCCGAGATCGGCAAGAACCGCCACGCCGACGTCCCGATCGTCGGCGACGTGCGTGAGGTGCTCCTCGACCTCGTGACGTCGCTGCGCACCGAGTCCGACGCCGGCAACACCGGTGACTTCGAGGCCTGGGTCGAGTTCCTCAGCGACGTCAAGGCCCGCTACCCGCTCGGCTACGAGACGCACGCCGACGGCGGGCTCGCCCCGCAGTACGTCATCGAGCGCCTCGGCGCGATCGCCGGGCCCGACACGATCTTCACCTCGGGCGTCGGACAGCACCAGATGTGGGCTGCCCAGTTCGTGAAGTACGAGAACCCGCGCACGTGGATCAACTCCGGCGGTCTCGGCACGATGGGCTTCGCCGTGCCCGGCGCGATGGGTGCCAAGGTCGGCTGCCCGGAGTCGACGGTGTGGGCGGTCGACGGCGACGGCTGCTTCCAGATGACCAACCAGGAGCTGGCCACCTGCGCGATCAACGACATCCCGATCAAGGTCGCGATCATCAACAACGAGTCGCTCGGCATGGTGCGCCAGTGGCAGACGCTGTTCTACAACGAGCGCTACTCCAACACCGACCTGCACACGGGTCCCGAACGACGCATCCCCGACTTCGTCAAGCTGGCCGAGGCCTATGGTTGCGTGGGCCTCTCGTGCGAGAAGCCGGGCGATGTGGATGCCACGATCGAGAAGGCGATGAGCATCAACGACGTGCCCGTCGTGGTGGACTTCCGGGTGCACCGCGACGCCATGGTGTGGCCGATGGTCGCCGCCGGCACGAGCAACGACGAGATCAAGTACGCGCGAGACCTCGCGCCCGACTTCGACGAGGACGACCTGTGATGAACGAGCGGATCGAGGGGCGGCGATGAGCAGGCACACACTGTCGGTGCTGGTCGAGGACAAGCCCGGCGTCCTGGCCCGGATCGCGGCGCTGTTCAGCCGGCGCGCGTTCAACATCGAGTCGTTGGCGGTCGGCCCCACCGAGCACCCCGACGTGTCGCGGATGACCATCGTGGTCGATGTCGAGGGCACGCCCCTGGAGCAGGTCACCAAGCAGCTCAACAAGCTCGTCGAGGTCATCAAGATCGTCGAGCTCGACCCGGCCCAGTCGGTCAACCGTGAGCTGGTGCTCGTCAAGGTCGCGGCCACCGCCGAGAGCCGCGGACAGGTGCTCGACACCGTGCAGCTCTTCCGCGCCAAGGTGATCGACGTGGCGCCCGACGCGGTGACGATCCAGATCACCGGCAACTCCGGCAAGATCGCCGACTTCCTCAGCGTGCTGGCGCCGTTCGGCATCCGCGAGCTGGTGCAGTCGGGTCAGGTGGCCATCGGTCGAGGTTCCCGCTCGATCTCCGAGCGCAGCCTGCGCCCGGTCGCCATCCCGGTGCCGCCTGCCGGCGCCTGAGCCCATCGCACCCCGCACGACCTGCAACACCGGCGATCGATCCCGATCGCCACACACCTCCAAGCACCGCCAACACACAAGGAGAAGCCACCAGTGGCTGAGATGTTCTACGACGACGACGCCGATCTCTCGCTGATCCAGGGCAAGAACGTGGCCGTGATCGGCTACGGCAGCCAGGGTCACGCTCACGCGCTGTCGCTGCGCGACTCGGGCGTCGACGTCCGTATCGGTCTGCAGCCCGGCTCCAAGAGCCGCGCGAAGGCGGAGGCCGAGGGGCTGCGCGTGCTCACGCCGGCCGAGGCCGCCGAGGAAGCCGACGTGATCGTCATCCTCGCTCCCGACCAGCACCAGCGGAAGCTCTACGCCGAGGAGATCGCCCCGCAGCTCGCCGAGGGTGACACCCTGGTGTTCGGCCACGGCTTCAACATCCGCTTCGGCTACATCACCCCGCCCGAGGGCGTCGACGTGTTCATGGTGGCCCCCAAGGGTCCCGGGCACCTCGTGCGCCGCGAATACGTCGACGGGCGCGGCGTGCCCGTGCTCGTCGCCGTCGAGAAGGACCCCTCCGGCACGGCCTGGCAGCTGGCGCTGTCCTACGCCAAGGCCATCGGCGGCCTGCGCGCCGGCGGCATCAAGACCACGTTCACCGAGGAGACCGAGACCGACCTGTTCGGTGAGCAGGCCGTGCTCTGCGGTGGCGCCTCGCAGCTGGTCATGTACGGCTTCGAGGTCCTCACCGAGGCCGGTTACCAGCCCGAGGTCGCCTACTTCGAGTGCCTGCACGAGCTCAAGCTGATCGTCGACCTCATGTACGAGGGCGGCATCGCCAAGCAGCGCTGGTCGGTCTCCGACACCGCCGAGTTCGGCGACTACGTCTCCGGCCCGCGCGTGATCACGCCGGACGTGAAGAAGAACATGGAAGCCGTCCTCGAGGACATCAAGAACGGCAAGTTCGCCGAGCGCTTCATCACCGACATGGACAACGGCAACCCGGAGTTCACCGAGTTCCGCAAGTTGGGTGAGGCCCACCCGATCGAGTCCACCGGTCGCGAGCTGCGCAAGCTCATGGCCTGGGTGAAGAGCCACGACACCGACTACGTCGAGGGCACCGCCACGCGCTGATTGCGCACCGGGTCACCGGGTGCGCCTGGGTTGAGATTCACCAGTTAACTGGAGAAACTCCCGCTTCTGTCACGAAGTTTCACGACAGAAGCGGGAGTTTCGTCGTTTGCCGGGGCAGCCGTTTTCCCACGTAGTTCTTGAGATTCGGAATACCCCCAACGGTGTTACGGTCGATGGAGACTACGTGGAGGCGAGACCATGGAGATCGACGGCATCATCGACAAGGTCGGCAAGGCAAAGGGTGTGGTCGCGGTCAGCGGCTTCGTCTCGAGCCCCAAGAAGGGCATCTTCCGGCTGCACCCGTTCCCAGAGCCGCAGATCTACCTCGAGTTCGACGAGAGCGACATCGTCTACTCCGAGCGGCTCGATGAAAAGGCGTCGCCCCTTGGCGGTTCGTTGGTCCTGCTCAAGGACGACGCCAAGGTCACCCAGGTCAAGGGCAACCGGCGCAAGGCCGAGACGGACTTCTTGGCGGGTGACATCGTGCACGGCGCCCTCAAGGACGCCGAGCCGATGACGTTGGCGATGGGATGGGCGATCACCACGACCACGACTGTGACCGGTACGACGATCCCGATCACCGTCACCTGGGCTCTCGGCTGTTTCACCGACTGGGTCTGCGCGACCGGCACGATGCGCTGCCTCGGCTCGACGATCTGCACCACGGGGGCCATGGCCTGCCCGGGCACGGTGGTGGTGGCCGGCCCTTCGGCCGGGTGGATGTGCGACTCGCACTACTGCGCGAGCGAGGGGGCCAACTGCCCGACGCTCAGCGGCTGCGGTGGCGGCGGTGGCGGTGGCGGAGGCGGTGGCAACCCGCCGAACTCGTGAGGTCGATCTCGACGCCGGGAACGGTGCGCACCGCCGCGGGCGACGTCCTGCCCCCGCTCGCGGCTCGTGGTGATCGGCGCGGCCTGCTCGGAGCCCTGATCGCGAGTGGGGCGATGGACCGAGCAGACCTGCTGCGCCACGAGGTCGAGCTGTTCGACTGCGACCGTCGCAACGAGAACACGATCGTCGGGCTCGACGGCGAGCCGGTGTGGTTCGTCAAGCGACCCAAGGCCGGGACGGCGAGCCATCTCGTGCGTCACGAGTGCGAGGTGCTCGGGGCCCTGGCCGGGGTGCCGGGTCTGTCGATACCCCGCCTGGCGCCCGCGGGTACCGCTGACATGTGCGTCACGGCCTACGAGGAGGGCACCGAGACCGCTGCTGCCCGCGTCCAACGCCTGGGGCGGCTCAGTCGTTCGATCGCCCGCGGGATCGGGAGCAGCCTCGCCCGGATCCACGAGGTGTCGGGCACGGAGCTCCCCGACGTCGCGGCGTTCCACCCCTGGGCGCTGTCGCTGGACGCGCCGCTGGCCGAGATCCTGGCCGAGGCCAGTCAAGGGACCTTGAGCTTCCTGCGCCACGTGCAGACGCCGGCGCTCGTCACGTCGCTCGAGCGGCTGCGGCGTGCCTGGATGCCGGTCGCGATCACCCACAACGACGTCAAGTTCGACAACATCCTCGTGCGGATCAAGCCGCCCCACAGGCTGGTGCTGACCGACTGGGAGACGGCGTCCTGTGGCGACCCTGCGTGGGACGTCGGCTCGGTGCTCGCCGAGCTCCTCAACGTCTGGCTCTCGTCCATGACGGCCTCGGACGAGATGTCGATCGCCGAGATCCAGGGCAGCGCCACCCGGCCGCTCGCCGACATCCTCCCGACGGTGGGGGCCTTTCTCGCCGCCTACCGTCGCGCCCGGGCAGTCGATGCCGAGTTCGTGATCCGCAGCGTGGCCTGCAGCGGCGCGCGACTGATCCAGTTCGGCTACGAGGCCATGCAGGAGCGGACGGCGCTGACGACCCACACGGCACTGCAGATGCAGGTGGCGGTCAACATCCTCACCCGACCCGAGGATGCGGCGGTCCGACTCCTGGAGATCGGGGCGTGAGCGTCCTCCAGCGTGGCTTCGACGAGCTGGTGCGTCACGCCGTCGTTCGAGACGACGAGCTGTCCTGGTTCGGCGAGCGTCGTGTCGACCTGTCCGGGATCGATGAGTCCGTGCGCGTCGAGGTGGTCGCGGCGCACCTCTACCAGCACTGGTACACCGTCGGGCGCCCGGTGGTCGCCAGTCCGGGCGGTGACATCACCCGTGACCTGCAGCCTGACTTCGACGCGATCCTCGCCGGCCACCTCGAGTGGTTCCAGGGGTGGGAGGTCGCCCGGGACCACGGCGAACGAGACGGGGTCGTGGTGACCGATGGATCCATCGCGTTGACGGCCGCGCGGAGCGACATCAGGGTCAGTCACTCCGGTGCGGAGCTGCGGGTCCCCCTGGCCCGGCGGCGCCTGTCCCCGGGTTTCTACCTGATCCCGGCCACCAGGCCGCTGGACCGGACTCGGCTGGTGCGCGCCTACGTCTCCGTGCGGCCCGAGGGTGCGGGTGCTCTGTTGTCGTCCTTCCTCGACGTCCGGGACCGCTTCAACGCCCAGGCCAAGGTGCTGAGCTCGAGGGGGAGCTATGCGCGGCTCGACAGCTTCGTCTGCTACTTCGACCGCGACGACCTCGGCGAGGTCCTGGCGTGGCTCGGCGACCCCGGTGCAGGGTTCGCGCCGCAGCTGCGCGCGTCGTCGCCGGCGCTCACGCACCCCGTCGGGGCGGGCGTCGCCGTGGCGGCCGAGCCGTCGGGGTCGGGCAGCAGCTTCGGCACCACCGTGACCTCGGCCCTGGCGGCCGCGCTGCTCGGGAACGACGTGGGCCTCGCGCGGGATCGCCTCGCTGCCGCTGGGCTCGACCCGGAGGACCCGGCGCACCGGCTCGGCGACGCGGACTACCCCCGTCGATGGAGCGCACGCCCTTCACCGGCGATGCGCCACGAGGGCGCGCCGGTTCGCGTCGTCAGCGACATCCCCACCGACATCCCCACCGGCATCGACGTCGACACCGATGCGATCGCCGGCCAGATCGCCGACCTGCTGTGCGACGAGGCGATTCGTCATCGCGGGTGCGCGACCTGGCTGGCGACGCCTCCACCGCTGCCCTTCGTCACCGATCGGCGCCCGGTCGGCGGCACGGTCGGTCCCGACCTCTACAGCGGTACGGCCGGAATCGGCGGGTTCCTCCTGCGAGCGGCCTCTCTCGGCGACAACCACCGGTGGTCGGCGATCGGGTGCGAAGCGGTGGCGCACACGGTCGACCGGTTGCGCCACGGATGGCGCGCTCCCGGGTGGTACACCGGATCGGCGGGCGCAGCGCTTGCCGTGCTCCGCCTCGGGAAGGAGCTCGCAGAGGAAGGAGCCGCGCAATCAGCGCGAGAGGTGTTGCTCGAGGCCCCCGATCCGTCGTGGAGCAGCCCGGACCTGCTGAGTGGTGTGGCCGGGTCATTGTTGGCGGCGGTCCGGGCGGCGGAGGAGACGGACGATGCGGTGTTCCTCGACGCCGGGGTCGCTTGGGCCGACCTGTTGCTCGACCTCGCCGGGGACGTCAGGAGAACCGGATGGCCTGAGGACGGCACGGCCCTGACCGGCCTCAGTCACGGCGCAGCGGGCATCGCGCATGCTCTCGAGGCCTGGGGGAGAGCCTCGGGCGACCGTCGGGTGGACCGACTCATCGAGGAGACCCTGGCATGGGAGGACGCGCTGTTCGACGAGCAGCGCCGCAACTGGCCCGACCTGCGACCGCAGCTCGGCGCCACGTCGGACCCCGACCACGTGAGCCACGTCAGCTACTGGTGTCACGGCGCGCCCGGCATCATGCTTGCTCGGCAGCGCAGTGCTCGTTCGATGCCGGCCGGCCTGGACCTCTGGGCGACCGTTGCCGAGAGCCTCGACGGATGGCACGGTGCGGCTGATCCGGCGCTGTGCCACGGGCTCGCCGGCCTCGCTGACGTGGCCACCCTCGTGCACGGACGCGATCGGTCGGTGATCGACAGAGTGGTGGTGCAAGTGGCGGCGTGGGGGCCGGTGTCGGACTGGCCCGTCGCTCGCGCCGGCTCGTTCCGACCGAGCCTGATGCTCGGACTGGCGGGCATCGGCGACTGGTTGCTCCGCCTGAGGGACCCTGCCGCGCGTTCGCCTCTTGATCCCTAGCCGCGGGCGGCCGCGGGCGGCACGGCCGGGGTCCGTGGGTCGCTCACTTCACCTCGGACCGCAGCACCAGCCGAAGCCCGACAGCCAGGGGCAGAGCGAGCCAGAAGAACCCCGAGACCCCGATCTGGGCCCACAGCTCGGCGTCCGGGACGACGTCGAAGAGCTGGCCCTGGCTGTAGTTGAAGTCCACCCAGGGCTGGAGGTCGGCGAACCACTGCTGGGTGGAGGCGAGCAGGACAGTGAGGCCGGACAGCACGAACTGGTAGATGAAGTAGGCCACGATCGCCGCTGCCGAGCTGCGCAGCAGCAGGCCGAGCATGAAGCCGATGAGCATGTTCAGCACGGTGCCGAGCACGATCATGGTGAACTCCGCTGCACTCATGTCCCACACGGCGTCGACCCCGACCACGGCAGAGCCGACGACGTTGCCGAGCGCCCCGATGGCCGCTGCGACCAGCATCGCGACGACGCCGACACCGAGGGCACAGACGCCCTTGGCTGCGATCACCCGTCCGCGCCGGGGCACGAACGTGAACGTGGCCAACCCGGTGCGCTGGCTCCATTCGCCGGTGACCGAGAGCATCGCGATGACCGGCAGGATCACCGTCATCGGGAGCCCGAAGGCCGCCGCGAACGTGTCGTAGCTGATCGCGTCGTCAGGGGCCCAGAGGATCACCGCGCCGGTGGCCAGCACCGCCATGATGCCGATCGAGGCCAGCAGCCACGCCCCCGAACGGGTGTCGAACATCTTGCGCAGCTCCACCGAGACCAGCCGGGAGAAGGGGATCGGGGTCCGCGACGAGGTCGCGGGCCCCCCAGCACCCGAGGAACCGGCGGCGGTGGTGGTCGTGGGGGACAGGATGGTGCTCATGCGGCTGCTCCGTCGGTGAGGTGGGCGGTCGGGTGGGAGGCTTCGCGCTGGGTCTCAGCGGTGAGCCGGAGGAACATCTCTTCCAGGCCGGCGCCGTCGGCGCCGCGCAGCTCGCTCAGGGCCACGCCGGCGTTCAGCGCCACCTGTCCGACGAGCTCGGGCTCGGCGTCGGCCCGCAGGCCGCCGTCCACGGGGGTGACCACGACCCCGGCAGCGCCCAACGCTCGCGCGAGGGCGTCGACGTCGACGCACCGCACGAGGGAACCAGCGCCGGCCAGCAGCTCGGCCTTGGTGCCGCCCGCGACGATCCGCCCGTTGCCGATCACGACGAGGTCGTCGGCGATGACCTCGATCTCGTGGAGCAGGTGCGAGGAGAGCAGCACCGTGCCGCCGCGGTCGGCGTACTCGCGCAGGAGGTCGCGCATCCACCGGATGCCGGCGGGGTCCAGCCCGTTGGCCGGCTCGTCCAGGATCAAGGTGGCGGGGTCGCCGATGAGGGCCACGGCGATGCCGAGCCGCTGACGCATCCCCAGGGAGTAGTGGCGCACCCGGCGGCGCGACTCGGCTTCGGTGAGGCTGACCCGCTCCAGCATCGCGTCGACGCGGTCGGCGGGCAGGCCGAGGGTGCGTTGGGCGAGGACGAGGATCTCGCGTCCGGTCCGCCCGGCGTGCTGGGCGGAGGCATCGAGCAGCACACCGACCTCGCGACCGGGGTTGGGCAGGTCGGCGAACCGCGAGCCGGCCACGGTGGCGGTGCCCGAGGTGGGCGGGGTCAGGCCCACGAGCACCCGCATGGTCGTCGACTTGCCCGCCCCGTTGGGGCCGAGGAAGCCGGTCACGCGTCCGGGGAGTGCGGTGAAGCTGACGTCGTCGACGGCCGTGAAGCTGCCGTAGGTCCTGGTGAGTCGGTCGATGGTGATCATGGCTCCACCCTCGATCCGGAGCCGCCTCCGACGCATCGGGGACGATGCCCGAGCTCACCCTGGTCCTCGACCCTGAGGCGTCTCGGGGTAGCCCAGGGCTCGCGTCTCGCCCCGCCTTCGCCTCCTGGCCCCGGTGCCGGCGTCGGGTAACGTGGCGAACCGCACAGCGTCGTGCCCGGTTCTGTCGTCCCGCCGGCCCTCGGGCTGGTCCCTGCCACCTTGCGAGGACTGCGCTGTGACACCTCACGACTCGTCGACACCGCGTGCAGTGGTGCTCATCGCCGAAGAGCTCAGCCCGGCCACGGTCGAGGCCCTCGGCCCCGACTTCGAGGTCCGGCACTGCGACGGCGCGGATCGGACGGCGCTCCTGGCAGCGATCGCCGACGTGGATGCGATCCTCGTGCGCTCGGCCACCAAGCTCGACGCCGAGGCGATCGCCGCGGGGTCTCGCCTGCGGGTGATCGCCCGCGCCGGTGTGGGGCTGGACAACATCGACGTGCGCACCGCGACCATGTCGGGCGTCATGGTGGTCAACGCCCCCACCTCCAACATCGTCTCGGCTGCCGAGCTGGCCGTCGCCCTGATGCTCGCCGCCGCACGACACGTCTCCCCGGCCCACGCGGCCCTGCGCGGCGGGGAGTGGAAGCGGGCTCGCTACACCGGCACCGAGCTCTACGAGAAGACCGTCGGCATCGTGGGCCTCGGCCGGATCGGCGTGCTCGTGGCTCAGCGGCTCGCGGCGTTCGGGATGAACGTCATCGCCTACGACCCCTACGTGCAGGCCGGGCGCGCGGCGCAGGTCGGGGTCCGCCTCGTCGACCTCGACACGTTGCTGGCCGAGTCCGACTTCATGTCGGTGCACCTGCCCAAGACCCCGGAGACGGTCGGGCTCATCGGTGCCGACCAGCTGGCTGCGGCCAAGTCGAGCCTGGTGCTCGTCAACGCCGCGCGCGGGGGCATCGTCGACGAGAGCGCCCTCTACGACGCCCTCAAGAACGGCCAGATCGCTGCGGCCGGCCTCGATGTCTTCGCCGTGGAGCCCTGCACCGACAGCCCGCTGCTGGAGCTGGAGAACGTCGTGGCCACCCCGCACCTCGGGGCCTCGACCGACGAGGCCCAGGAGAAGGCCGGCATCGCGGTGGCGAAGTCGGTGCGCCTGGCGCTCGCCGGCGAGCTCGTGCCCGACGCCGTCAACGTGCAGGGCGGCGTGATCGCCGAGGAAGTGCGGCCGGGAATCCCGCTGACCGAGAAGCTCGGACGGATCTTCACCGGCGTCGCGGGCGAGGTGGCCCAGTCGATCGACGTCGAGGTGCGCGGCGAGATCACCGCCTTCGACGTGAAGGTGCTCGAGCTGGCTGCGCTCAAGGGCGTCTTCGCCGACGTCACCGAGAACGCCGTGTCCTACGTCAACGCGCCCCTGCTCGCTGCCGAGCGCGGCACCGCGGTGCGCCTGGTCACCGACCCCGAGAGCCCCGACCACCGCAACCTGATCACCCTGCGGGGCACGCTGCCCGACGGCTCCCAGATCTCGGTCAGCGGCACCCTGGTGGGGATCAACCAGCGTGAGCGTCTCGTCGAGGTCAACGGCTACGACGTCGATCTCGAACCCACCGACCACCTCGCCTTCTTCACCTACGACGACCGTCCCGGCATGGTCGGCACGGTCGGGCGCGTGCTGGGCGAGGCCGGGGTCAACATCGCCGGCATGCAGGTCGCTCGTGACGCCAAGGGCGGCCAGGCGCTGATGGCGCTGTCGGTCGACACCGCGATCTCGGCCGAGGTGCTCGCCGAGATCGAGAAGGCCACGGATGCTCATTCGGCCCGTGAGGTCGATCTGGCCTGAACGTGAGGGAAATCTTGACCGGGCCCATGGTCGGGCCCCGGAAAGGACGAACTACCGTTTCGCCCATGGTTCGTATGCGCAAGCTCGGGGTCCTCGTCGTTGCTCTCGCGGTGGCAGGAGCCCCCAGCGTCGGGGTGGCAGCCACCAAGGGTCCCTCGAAGCCGCAGCAGCGCATCTTCTTCGACTGGGGCCAGCGCCTCGGTGACCCGAAGGGTCCCGACTCCGCGGGCGACGTCGCCGTCGTGCGCGGGCGTGCCTACGTCGTCGGCACCACCGCAGCCTCCAAGAGCGCGACGAGCGACGTCATCGTCGCCCAGCACCTCGACGACGGCACCCGCCGTTGGCAGCGCCGCGTGAAGCGGGCCGGCGACGACGTGGCCGTGGGGGTCGCCGCCGGGGGCTACGGCGTGGTCGTGCTCGGCGCCACCGACACCGGCTTCTGGGTACGCCGCTACCAGGGCTCGGGCAAGGCTGTGTGGACCGTGACGTCCGACGACCTCGGCCTCACCGGAGCCGTGACCGCCCGTGGCATCGAGTCGGTCGGCTCGTCCCTCTACGTGGTCGGCTCGACCACCGCGGCCCCCGACGCGCCGCAGCAGGCGCTGGCGGTGCGGATGACGGCCGGCAAGGGCCGGCTGCTCTCCAGCGCCGTGAGCGACCGCGCCACCTCGTGGGAGGAGGTCGTCAAGACGGGCACCGACGTGGCGGTCCTGGGGCACTTCGCCAAGGACGACTCGGGGGAGAACGGGCTGATCGTGAGCCGGCTGAACCGCAAGTCGCTGGAGTCGCGGTGGTCGCGCACGCTCTCCACGATGTTCGCCGAGCGGGCCGGGGGCATCGCGGCCTTCCGCCACCGCATCTACGTCACCGGGTCCACGCAGGGCACGCTGTCGGGCCAGAAGTCGCAAGGCAAGTCGGACTTCGTCGTCGCCTCCTACAAGGACACCGGCCGCCGCTCCTGGGTGCGCCAGTTCGGGAGCCGGGCCGACGACGTCGTGGCCACCGTGGCCGCCACACCGGACGGTCCGATCGTGGTCGGCACGCTCAACGACCCGACCCAGGCCGTGAACTCCAAGACCACCGACATCGAGATCTACTCCTTCACCCGCAGCGGCACCCTGCGCGAGCAGCGCCAGGTGGGCGAGCGCGGCTTCGACGGCATCGACGGCGTCGACTGGAACTACCACGGGCTGCGGATGGCCGGCACGACCCGGTCCAAGCTCTACGGCCGGGCGACGGGTGGCCCGGACCTGTTCCTCGCCAACTTCTCCACGAAGATCCGTTCATCCTGATCGGGTCTCGCCGCGTCCCGCGCCGGCAGCGGAGCACCACGACCGCACCGACCCTGCTCGACCTCGGGCCGGTGGCCCAGCTGCGAGCCGGCCGGCTGCCGCGTCGACTGGCGCAGCTCGCCGTGGGCCTGGTGCTGTACGGCGCCTCCCTGGCCATGATGGTGCGCGGTGGCCACGGCCTGGCGCCGTGGGACGTGCTGCACTCCGGGCTGATCCAGCACGTCCCGCTCAGCCTCGGGCAGATGGTCGTGGTGATGAGCTTCGTCGTGCTCGTGTTCTGGATCCCGCTGCGTGAACAGCCCGGGGTCGGGACGGTGGCCAACGCCGTCGTGGTCGGGTTCGCCGCCGACGGCACCCTGGCCGTCCTCGGGGAGCCCACGGCGCTGTGGGCCGAGGTCGCGCTCACGCTCGGCGGGGTGCTGCTGTGCGGCTTCGCCACCGCCTTCTACATCGGGGCCCAGCTCGGGCGGGGTCCGCGCGACGGCCTCATGACCGGCCTGCACCGCCGGACCGGGCTCTCGATCCGGCTGGTGCGTACCGGCCTCGAGGTCGGCGTCGTGGCCCTCGGACTGGTCCTGGGCGGTGCCCTGGGCCTCGGGACGGTCGTGTTCGCCCTCGCCATCGGGCCGATCGCCCAGGCGCTGATGCCGCCGCTCCTGGTGGACCTGCCCGGAGCCCCCGCACCCGACCCGGCGGAGCCCCACACGCCTTGAGGAAGTCTTGAGTATTCCTCGCGGAGGGGTACCGGGCAGCCGACCTAGTGTCACGGCCATGCGGATCACGAGTACTCGTCCGGTCGTTGCGGCCATGTTGCTGCTTCTCGGGCTCGGCGCGACCCTTGCCGAGCCCGCGGCCGCGACGGGCTCGCCCGTTGCCCTGGCCTGGGGCCTCCAGGACGGCACCGCTGGTGACGAGACCAGTGGCGACGTCGACTTCCACCGCGGTGCGACCTACGTCGTGTCCGACTCCGTGGCCGACCCGAGCGACCCCGAGCTCCTGGCCACGGCCAGCGTGGCGCGCTACACCCGCGACGGGATGCAGGACTGGAAGGTGGAGATCGGTGCGGCTGACGCCGTCGCCGGCGCCTCCACCGAAGCGGTGGCCGTCGCCCCGGGTGCCTTCGGCGTGGTCGTGGCCGCGGACCGCAGCTACAACGGTCCCGGCTCGGCCCGCCTGAAGCCTCCGTTCGTGATCGAGCGCCGCGACGTCTCGGGCGCCCTGGTCTGGGAGTCCGATGCCCGCACGCTCGGTCTGCCGGACTTCTCCTTCGTCAGCGACCTGACCGTCGTGGGCGACAGCGTCTACGTCGCCGGCTGGTACGTCGTCGACACCACCGCCGAGACGTTCGACACCCGCATGCTGCTCCAGCAGGTCTCGCTGAGTGACGGCGCTGCCCAGGGCCGCCGGCTCTCCGGACCTGGCGAGCGGTGGACGCAGGTCGAGGCGGCCGGTCGCTCGGTGGTCCTCGCCGGCACCACGGCTTCCCGCGGCGCCGCCGGCACCCGTGCCGTCGTACGCCGCCTGGGCCGCGACACGCTGCGCCCCCGGTGGACCCGCCGGGTCAACACCTCCGGCGACGAAGCCGCCACCGCCCTTGCGGTGCGCGGCAACCGCATCTACCTCGCCGGCACCACCACCGGTCAGCTGGCCGGGCAGAGCAGCGCCGGTGGACGCGACGCCTTCCTCGCCGCCTTCAGCGGTCGGGGTCGCCCGCAGTGGCAGCGCCAGGTCGGGGGAGCGCAGGACGACGCCGCTCCGGCGCTGGCCGCAGGACCCCGAGGCCCCGTGCTCGTCGCGGCGCGCACCGACGCCCCGTACACGCCGACCGGGGTGCTCCTCGAGGGCTTCAGCCGTGGCGGGTCCCCGAAGTGGTCGACGTCGGTCGACACCGCTGACTACACCGTGCCCACCGACGCCGCGTGGACCGCGCGCGGACTGGTCGTGCTCGGGATGACCCAGGACGAGCTGTTCGCCCCCGCCCAGGGTCGACGCGACGTGTTCCTCGCCCACTACCGGGTCGGCTGAGCCCGCTCGCCGCATCAGGCGGGGGAGTGCCACGACACCCACGCGAGCCGAGCGATCCTCTGCGTGGCCCCGTCGCGCCTCGCGCGACGGATGGGTACTCTCCACCCAACGGTCGCGACCCAGCGACGCCGGCTAGAAGTTTGCGTGGAGGAACGATGACCTCGTCCGACGGAGCCGCTACCGCTGAGCCGACACCGCTCACCCCGCCCGACGCCGTGGTCACGCTGACCGCCCCGGCCGCGCCGGACCTGGTGCTCGAGACGCAGGCGCCCAAGATGGCGCCGCCGGTCTCGGCGACCGCGCTGCCCGAGCTCGACGCCAAGGTCGACAGCTTCCTGGACGCCCTGAGCGCCACCCAGGCCGGGAGCCCGGAGTTCGCGGCCCAGGCCGAGAACGTCCGCACGATGGGCGACGCCGACATCCGCAAGGCCGCCGAGACGTCCAACCGCATGCTCGACAAGCCGGTCACCGCGCTCAAGGAGGGCGGGCTCGCGCAGGGCTCGACCGTCGGCAAGACGCTGCTGGAGCTCCGACGCACCGTCGAGGACCTCGACCCGAGCCAGGCCACCGGCACCAAGCGCTGGCTGGACCTGCTGCCGTTCGGTGACAAGGTCACCGACTACTTCCGCAAGTACCAGTCCGCCCAGAGCCAGCTCAACGGCATCCTGCACAGCCTGCGCAACGGCCAGGACGAGCTCACCAAGGACAACGTCGCCCTCAACCTCGAGAAGACCAACCTGTGGTCGGTCATGGGGCGGCTCAACCAGTACGTCTACGTGGCCGAGCGGCTCGACGCCAAGCTGGCAGCGAAGATCGCCGAGCTCGAGCTGAGCGACCCCGAGGCTGCGCGCACCCTCAACCAGGACGTGCTCTTCTACGTCCGCCAGAAGCACCAGGACCTGCTCACCCAGCTCGCGGTGTCGATCCAGAGCTACCTGGCCATCGACATCATCATCAAGAACAACATCGAGCTCATCAAGGGCGTCGACCGCGCCTCGACGACCACCATCTCGGCGCTGCGCACCGCCGTCATCGTGGCGCAGGCGCTGGGCAACCAGAAGCTCGTGCTCGACCAGATCAGCGCCCTCAACACCACCACTTCCGGGATGATCCAGCGCACCTCGGAGATGCTGCGTGACAACTCCGCCGCGATCCAGGAGCAGGCGGCATCCTCGACGATCGGCATCGAGCAGCTCCAGGCGGCGTTCGCCAACATCTACGCCACCATGGACTCCATCGACGAGTTCAAGCTCAAGGCGCTCGACTCGATGTCAGCCACCATCGGCGTGCTCGAGACCGAGGTCGAGAAGTCGCGGTCCTACCTCGAGCGGGTGCAGCGTCACGATGCCCGCAACGCCGCCGGCAGCCTCGACCTCTCCACCCAGCCGCTCAACTGAGCGGGGTCGGACGAGTCGTGGGCCAGACGTGGGACTGAGGTCGTGGTGGGCAGCACGGCGCGGTGCGGACGACGAGGAGGCGGCGCGGGTGCCTGCCCCGCCGACCGAGCAGGAGATCCTCGCCTCGCTCAACCGGGTCAACGCGATGCTGGCAGCCGGCAACGCCCCGCCCGTGGTGACCTCGCGCGTGCTGCGGATCGCGCGGACCATCAACGACACGCTCCCGCGCATCCGCAACCTCGGCCTGGGCAGCGCCGACGGCTACTCCGTGGTGGCCACGGCCACGACCTATCTCCCCGAGGCGGTCGGGGGCTACCTGCGGCTGCCTCGCGAGTGGGCCGACACCCGACCGATCGACGGGTACAAGACCTCGCTGATGGTCCTCGTCGAGCAGCTCGACCTGCTGGCCTCGACGATGGACAAGATCCTCGATGCCGCCAACCGCGCCGATGCCCAGGCGTTGATCGCCCACGGGATGTTCCTCGATGCCCGCTTCGGCCACGGGGCCGACGGCGGGCCCGACCTGACGCTGGGAAGTGCTCCGTGACCCGAACAAGGACTGCGCGATGAGCGTCGGGCTGACCGAGGCGCTCGACGCGTTGGAGCAGGTCGCCCTGGAGGCCGGCATCGACGGCGCCACCGCCCGCCGTGAAGGTGAGGCGCTGGCCGCAGCGGTCGCCGAGCCGTCGGTGGGCGCCTTCGTCGACTGGTGCACGGCCACCGGCCGCCCCGTCGGCGCCGAGGAGTTCTTCGATGCTGCGTCCCGGGGCCGGCGCTACCGGTCCGCGCCCACGGCGTCGATGAGCAGGCTCGCGGTCACCCGCTCGCCCCAGGCGCCGACGTACGCCGCGGCCCTCGGCGACGTGGCGCTCAGCGCGGCGGCCCTGGGCACGCCCGACCCGCGAGCCACCGGCAACGCCGCCATCGCGGCTGCGGCCCAGCTCCACGAGGCCCCGCCCGTCCGTACGCCGGTGCCGACCCTGGGTGACCAGGTCACCTCGTCGTTGGTCGCCCAGCTCTCCCAGGTGCAGCGCAAGCTCGCCGGGTTGGACCTGAGCGGGCTGGCTGCCGGACGGGGCACCCCCCGGCTCGGGGAGCCCGAGCCCGAGCCCGAGCGTGACCCGAGCGCCGTCGCCGCCCCGACGACGCCACCCGTCGAGCCGGAGCCGGAGCCGGCTGCCCCGGAGCCCGCCCGGACCGTGGAGGAGCTCCTCGCCGAGCTCGACGACCTCGTCGGGCTCGCCGACGTCAAGGCCGAGATCCACCGGCAGGCTGCCGTGCTGCGCGTCGAGGGGTTGCGGCGCCAAGCGGGTCTCACCTCACCGACCATCACCCGGCACCTGATCTTCAACGGCAACCCCGGCACCGGCAAGACGACCGTCGCCCGCCTGGTGGCCGGGATCTACCAGGCCCTCGGGCTGCTCTCGAAGGGACAGCTGGTCGAGGTCGACCGCTCCGAGCTGGTGGCGGGGTTCCTGGGGCAGACCGCGATCAAGACCGCCGAGGTCGTGGCCTCCGCCGCGGGTGGGGTGCTCTTCATCGACGAGGCCTACTCGCTCGCCGGTGACCAGTACGGCACCGAGGCGATCGACACCCTGGTCAAGGAGATGGAGGACCGGCGCAACGACCTCGTCGTGATCGTGGCCGGCTACCCCCTGCCGATGCAGGTCTTCATCGCCCAGAACCCCGGTCTCTCCAGCCGGTTCCGCACCACCATCGACTTCGCCGACTACACCGACGAGGAGCTGGTGGCGATCTTCTCGGTCATGGCGGCGCGCGCCGAGTACGACCTCGGCGACGGGGTGCTGGAGCGGATCGAGAAGGTGCTCACCGGCGTCGAGCGGGGCTCGACGTTCGGCAACGCCCGTTACGTGCGCAACCTGCTCGAGGCAGCGATCGGACACCACGCGTGGCGGCTGCGCGACGTCGAGGAGCCGACGATCGAGCAGCTGCGCCGCCTCGAGGCCGACGACCTCGACCCCACCACGGTGGCGGCCGCGCTGGAGACGGCTCAGGAGACGAGACCGAGGCCGATCCGTCGGCGCCGCTGGTCGCACCGGAGGGCGCGTCGGACCTCGATGTCGTCGATCTCGTGCAGGATGCCTCTGAGCCGGATGCCCGACCGGGCACCGGCCCGGATCCCAGCAGCGCAGCAGCGCAGGAGACCTCGTGACCCATGCAGCCTGGTCGGCCAAGGCCACCGCGCCCCAGCCCCAGACGGCCGGAGCCGGTTCGGCGCTCGCCCCGTCCGCGACCACCGGCCAGGTCTCGGGCAGCCGGCACGCGTCCTTCGGCGAGGACGTCCCGTCCCTGCTCAACCGGCTGCAGGTCCTCGCGGTCGGCGCCTGTGTCGTCTTCGCGGTGCTCGCGACCGTGGTGCAGGTGCTGTCGTTCCAGGCCGATCGCCGCGCCGCCGACAACACCGAGCAGGTCGTGCGGGTGCAGAAGATCCAGTCGTCGCTGCTGCGCGCCGACGCCCTGGCGACCAATGCCTTCCTGGTCGGCGGCCTCGAGCCGGCCGATGCCCGGGCGGCCTACGACCGCGCCATCGACGACACCCTGCGCCTGATCACCGATGCCGCTGACGCCCAGCCCGCCGACCGCGCCGTGCTGGCCGACCTCAACGTGGCCGTGCGCACCTACACCACCGCGGTCGCCCAGGCGCGCGACTACAACCGGCAGAACCTCACGATCAGCATCGCCTACCTCAACAGCGCCGGCGATGCGTTGCGCGACCGGGCGCTGCCGATCGTGGAGGCGCTGGTCGACGCCAACTCCCAGCGCGCCCGCGACGAGATGACCAGCCAGCACCCGTGGTGGTTGTTCGGCATCGGGGCGGCGGCCCTCGCGGTGCTGTGGTGGATCAACCAGTCGCTCGCGCGCCGCTTCCACCGCCACCTCAACGTCGGTCTCCTCGTGGCGGCGATCGTGGTCGCCGTGCTCACCGTGGCCACGGCCCTGCACGCCGGCGGTCGCAACGGTGACAACGAGGCGACCCGGGACGGGCCCTACCGCAGTGCTGTCGACGAGGCCTCGGTGCGGACGGCGGCCAACGACGCCAAGGCACAGGAGAGCCAGGGGCTCATCAACCGCGGCGCCGGGCCGGCCTACGAGGAGCTGTGGGCCGACCGGGCCGACGTGGTCGTGGCATCGGCCTCGCCGCAGACCCTGCGCCTGTGGAACCTCTACGTCGAGCAGCACGACCGCGTGCGGGCCTTCGACGATGCCGGCAACTGGGAGCGTGCGCGCGACCTGGCGACCAGCACCGATCCCGACGGGCCCACCGCCATCCTCGACGAGCTCGACCACACCGCAGCCCAGGTCGTCAGCACCTCCGCCGACGAGGCCACCGCCGCCTTCCGATCCGGGGGAGTGGCCGCCGTGCTGCTCCTCGTGCTCACGCTTCTCGGAGGGCTGCTGGCAGCAGCAGCCACCGCCTGGGGCATCAACCAGCGCCGCCGGGAGTACGCATGAGCACGAGCCCTGACCGACGCCGGCGACGCAGGACCGGTCGACTCCTGGGTGGAGTCCTGGGTGGAGTCCTGCTCGCCCTGGTGCTCGCCGGCTGCGGCGGCTATCCCGAGACCACCGTCGTGGCTCCGCCCACGGCCACGCCCGCGCCACCGGCGAGTGCACCCGACTGCGTCAACGACGGCGAGCAGCTGCGCTCCTACGCCCCCGGCAGCGTGAGCGGCTCGGCAGTGCAGCGCATCCGGCAGCGCGGCCGACTCATCGCCGGGGTCGCAGCCGACACCAACCTGCTCGGCTCGCGCAACCCCGACACGACCGAGATCGAGGGCTTCGACATCGACATGGTCGACGCGATCGCGGCCAAGATCTTCGGCACCGCCGAGGGTCACGTGGAGCTGCGGGTCATCACCGCTGCTCAGCGGATCCCGCTGCTGCAGTCGGGCGACCTCGACATCGTGGCTCGCAACATGACCGTCAACTGTGCGCGGTGGGAGCAGATCGCGTTCTCGGCGATCTACTACAACGCCGGTCAGAAGGTGCTGGTCGGCAAGGACTCCGGGATCAAGGGCATCAAGGACCTCGCCGGCAAGCGGATCTGCGCTCCGGCCGGCACCACGAGCATCGCCAACATCCAGACCATCCAGCCCAAGGCGATCCCGGTCTCGGCCAGCGACAACTCCGCCTGCATGGTGCTGTTCCAGAACGGTGAGGCCGACGGCGTCAGCACCGACGACACCGTGCTGGCCGGGCTGGCCGACCAGGACCCGTACGCCGTGGTGCTGCGCACCGACTTCCTGACCCAGGAGCCGTACGGCATCGGCGTCAATGCCGACAAGCGCGACCTCGTCGCGCTGATCAACCAGGTGCTCGAGGACATGCGCGCCGACGGTCGCTGGCAGGCGTCGTACGACAAGTGGCTGCGCCCGGTGCTGGGCGTGCCCGGGGTCCAGCCGCAACCGCGCTACGGCCGATGAGCGTCCCGGTGACCGACCCTGCTGCGACCGAGCTCGCCACCACGGTGGCGCCGCCGGCGCCCGGAGCGATGGGGCAGGCGCCCCAGCCGGCGCCGCTGCGCGACTACCTCGCCGGGCTCGAGGCCTGGATCCGGGGACGCCGTGCGGAGCTCGACGCCCTCGACAGCGCCGCCCTGGCAGCGGGTCGGGGGGCCGAGGTCTCCGCGGACATGGCGCTGTCGTTGAGCCTGTGGAAGGCGGTCTCCGACCGCTACCAGGTGATGTTCGCGACCTGGGACGGCGGCCGGGTGCTCCAGGCCGAGCGGGAGAAGATCGCCGCGCTCATCTGGGGTCGGCTCGACACCCAGGGGGTGGCCCTGCCGGAGGCCTGCCGGCTCTCCGACGCCCTCGCCGCCCAGCTGCGGACCAAGCTGTCGCTCACGCCCGGTGCTGACAAGGCCGCCGCCCGGATCCGCGACCTGCGGGCCCAGCTCGAGCGGATCCGCGACCAGGTCGCGCTCGAGCCCGAGCTGGGGCGCGACCCGATCGTCGACCGGCTCGCCGGTCAGCTCGCCCGGCTCGGCACGGTCGTCGACAAGGCTGCCCGCGGCGCCGATGTCGGTGGGCTGCTCGGCCCGCTGGAGCACGAGGCCGCCGTCTTCGAGCGCGACCTCATCGTCGGCAACGCCCGCCGTCGCAGCGCGCGCGAGCAGGTGCTCGAGGCGCGCCGGGTGCGCAGCGACCTCGAGGCGCGTGCGGTGACCGTGCGTGAGGTGGCCGCTGAGTGCGTCGGGACCGTCGACCCGGCGCCGCGCTACGCCGTACCGGACGTGGAGGCCCTCGGTCCGGTGCCCAACACCCCCGAGACCATCGGGCCCTACCTCGACCGGCTCGCCCGCGTCGGCCAGGCGCTCGGCCTGGCCGAGCGGGCCTACGTCGCAGCACTGGCCGAGCACGCCGACCTGGTCGGGCTGCTGGACGGCTACGCCGCCAAGGCACGGGCGCGCGGCGTTGCCGACCACCCGGACCTCGTGACCAGCGAGACCCTGGCCCGCGAGGTGCTCGGCCGTCGCCCCGCGCCGATGCCGGTGTGCCGCCAGCTCGTCACGACCTACCAGACCTGGATCACCCAGCTCGCCCCGGAGGACCCCACATGAACGCCGCCTCGAGCACCTGCGCCCAGCCCGGCTGCACCGGATCGATCGCCGACGGCTACTGCGACACCTGTGGCATGGCTCCGACCCCCGGGGCCGCGGCCGGTCCGGGTCCGGTCGCCGGCGCTGCGGGTGGAGCCGGAGTGGGGGCCGGTGTCGCGGTGGCTGCCGCGGTGGCTGCCGCCGACGGCAGCGCCTGCGCCGAGCCCGGCTGCAGCGGCCACATCGCCGACGGCTACTGCGACACCTGCGGCATGGCCGCCGCTGCGGGAGTCCCTACCGGGGTCGGGTCCGGGAGCGCGCCGGAGGTCGGTGGGCAGGGGGCGCCGCTGAGCGGCACCGAGGTGTCGGTGGCGACCTCGGCCAGCAAGGTGCAGTCGGCCAAGTTCGGCTCCGAACGCACCGGCGGGACGGTGTCGACGCGGCGGGCGCGGACCGGCTCGCAGCGGCTGCGTTCGGCCCGGATCGGAGCCGGTCTGACCAGCGTGCCCCCGGCGCCCGCGACGGACCCGGCGACGGCCATCAAGGCCAATCCGGTCGTGCCGGAGTCGAAGCGGTCGTGCTCGCGCTGTGGCAGCGAGATCGGCCGTTCGCGCGACGGCGTACCGGGTCGCGCAGAGGGGTTCTGCCCCCAGTGCGGCCAGGAGTTCTCCTTCACCCCCAAGCTCGTCGCCGGAGACGTCGTGGGTGGGCAGTACGAGGTGGCCGGCTGCCTGGCGCACGGCGGCCTCGGCTGGATCTACCTCGCCCGCGACCGCAACGTCTCCAACCGCTGGGTCGTCCTCAAGGGCCTCCTGAACTCCGGTGACCCCGACGCCCTGGCCGCCGCGATCGCCGAGCAGCAGTTCCTCGCGCAGGTCGAGCACCCGCTCATCGTCGAGATCTACAACTTCGTCACCCACGAGGGCGCGGGCTACATCGTGATGGAGTACGTCGGGGGCAAGTCCCTCAAGGACGTGCTCAAGGACCGGATGCGCGCGCAGGGCGGCCGCTACGACCCGCTGCCGGTCGACCAGGCGTTGGCCTACATCATCGAGGTGCTGCCGGCGTTCCAGTACCTGCACGACCTCGGGCTCGTCTACTGCGACTTCAAGCCCGACAACATGATCCAGGTCGGCGACGCGATGAAGCTGATCGACCTCGGCGGCGTACGCCGCATCGACGACCAGGAGTCGGCGATCTACGGCACGGTCGGCTACCAGGCGCCCGAGGTGGCGCAGGTGGGCCCGAGCATCGCCTCCGACATCTACACGATCGGGCGCACCCTGCTCGTGCTGTGCATGGAGTTCCGCGGCTACCAGGGCACCTACCTGCACACGCTGCCGCCGCCGGAGACGACGCCGCTCTTCGCCGAGAACGACTCGTTGTACTGGCTGATCGCCAAGTGCTGTGCCCCCGATGCGGCCGACCGGTTCGCCTCCGCCGACGAGCTGCGGGCCCAGATGCTGGGAGTGCTGCGCGAGGAGATCGGCTCCCGCACGATCGGCACGTCCTCGACGTCGGTCGCCTCGGTGCTCTTCGATGCGCCGACCACCTCGCGCTCGGTGCTGGAGTGGCGCCAGCTGCCGGGGCTGCGACCCGACACGACCGATCCGCAGCACGGGTGGATCGCTGCCATCGGCGACGACGACCCCGGCGTCCGGCTGCGGCTCCTGACCGAGGACGCCCCCGAGCAGACGCCGGAGGTGATGCTCGCCCGGGCCCAGGCCGCCCTCGAGCTCGGCTACGTCGACGCGGTGCACACGATCGCGGCGCAGATGCTCGCCGAGGACCCGTGGGAGTGGCGCGCGCTGTGGGTCGACGGTCTGGCCGCGGTGCAGGGCGGCAACTGGGACTCGGCAAAGGCGTCGTTCAACGCCGTCTACCAGCAGGTGCCGGGCGAGCTGGCCCCCAAGCTGGCGCTGGCCGTCGCGTGCGAGCGTGGCGCCCAGCCCGACGTGGCCGAGGGGCTCTACATCACCTGCGCCTCGACCGATGCGGCCTACATCGCCCCGGCTGCCTTCGGGGTGGCGCGGGTGCGCGCCGAGCGGCGCGACGCGGCCGGCGCGGTCGAGGCGCTCGACTGGGTGCCGCGCACGAGTCGCGGCTACCCCGAGAGCCGGCAGCTGCGCGCCGAGGTGCTGCTGGGGCAGGGCTCCTCCGACCTGCGCGTGCTGGACCAGGCCATGGCCTCGATCGAGTCGGCCTCGATGGACCCTGCGACCCAGGTGCGCTACTCCGTGCGGATCCTCGAGCAGGCCCTGGCCGTGGTCCTCGACGGCGGCGGCACCAAGGACGCCACGATCGGGTCGTACGCCGCCGACGAGACGGCCCTGCGCGAGGGCATCGAGCGGGGCTACCGCACGCTGGCCCGCGACGCGACCGCGCTGCCCGAGCGCATCGAGCTGGTCAACCGGGCCAACGCCGTGCGGACCTGGAGCCTGACGTGACGTGCACCGGATGCGGCGCCGACCTCGCCGCCGGCGCGGCGTTCTGCGAGGCCTGCGGTCGCGCCGTCGAGCGCGCCGACGGCGCCGCGGAGGCGCCGACCTCCGGCACGGCTGCCGGCGCGGCGGCGGGGGAGTCCTCGCCGTTCTCGAGCGATGACCTGGGCAGCGGCCCGATCAGCATGCCGACCCACGTCAACGCCGTGCCCGGCTCGGCTGCGGCCGGAGCCGGGTCAGGGGCCTCGTCGCGGCCGTGCCTGGCGTGTGGAGGAGAGGTCGACGGCGACGGCTACTGCACCGAGTGCGGCACCAAGCAGGCAGCCGAGCGCGACCACTTCCGCGAGACTCCCGCCTCGTGGGTCGCCGGCGTGTGCGACCGCGGTCTGGTGCACGCCAAGAACGAGGACGCGATGGCGCTGCTGGCCACCGAGCCCCCAAACGCTCGGGCGGTGCTGGTGGTCCTGGACGGCGTGTCCAGCTCGCTCGACTCCGACGTCGCCTCGTTGGCCGGAGCCCGGGCCGCGCGGGACAGCCTGCTCACCCCACTGCCCCGGGGGATGGGGACCGAGCAGGGTCGCACCGCCGCGGTCACCTCGACGTTGGGCGGCACCGTCCAGGCCGCCAACGACGCGATCGTCGCCACCACCGACCCCGACTCACCGAGCCCTGCGTCGGCGACGTTCGCGGTCGCTGTGGTCGAGGGCACCCGGCTCACGGTGGCCAACGTCGGCGACTCGCGGGTCTACTGGGTGCCCGACGAGGGCGAGACCCTGCAGCTGACGGTCGACGACTCCGCCGCCCAGCAGCTGATGGAGGCCGGCATGGAGCGGCAGGCGGCCGAGAACGGTCCGCACGGCCACGCGATCACCCGCTGGCTCGGCTCCGACGCACCCGACCTGTCTCCCCGGGTCGCCGAGCTCGACCTGGCGGCACTGGGCTGGGTGCTGGCCTGCTCCGACGGCCTGTGGAACTACGCCTCGGAGCCCGAGGCACTCGGCGAGCAGGTCGCGCTCGCCGTACGCGCTGGTGCCGACCGGCCAGAGGCGCTGGCGCTGGCCCTCGTCGCCTACGCCAATGCCTGCGGCGGACGCGACAACATCACCGTGGCGGTGGCGCGAATCGGTCCGCCACCCGACCCGAGCGGGCACAATGCAGCACCGGAGACGGTGCCGGCCACCGAGGTGCCGAACGACCCGGCGACCGACCCGCCGACCGACCTGCCGACCGACCCGCACACCACCCCGAGCTGAGAGGAAGACCGATGGCCGAGTTCACCGCCAGCGTCTACCAGAACGAGTACCTGCCCGACGGCGGCACCGACGTCAACGCCATCGTCACGATCACCTGCTCGGGTGCAGGCACGGCAGGTCACGGCAGCGGTTCGGCCGGTGAGGTGATCATCGTCGACACCTCCGGGTCGATGGGTCCGCTGACGATGGCCGCCGCACGGCACGCCGCCCAGGCAGCCCTGCGCGAGATCCTCGACGGCACCTGGTTCGCGGTGATCGCCGGCTCCGACCGGGCGATGCTGGCCTACCCCGCGGTCGCCTCGGGTCCCGGCATGGTCCAGATGGATGCGCAGACCCGCGCCGAGGCCACGGCCGCGATCGACCGCTTCGTCGGCAGCGGCGGCACCGCGATCTCGACGTGGCTCGACCTGGCCAGCCAGCTCTTCCGGTCGGTGCCCCAGGTGACCCAGCGCCACGCCATCCTGCTCACCGACGGCGAGAACCGGGAGAGCGAGGCCAAGCTCGCCGCCGCCCTGGCCCGGGCCACCGGCTACTTCCAGTGCGACTGCCGCGGGGCCGGCACCGACTGGCAGGTCGCGGAGATCCGCCGGATCGCCACCGCCCTGCTCGGCACGGTCGACATCATCCCCGAGCCGCACCAGATGGAGACCCAGTTCCGCGAGATGATGCAGGCCTCGATGGCCCGCGGGGTGGCCGAGGCCCAGCTGCGGGTGTGGACCCCGCAGGGGGCGCAGATCCTCTTCGTCCGTCAGGTCGCGCCCACGGTGGAGGACCTCACCGACCGACGCGTGGAGATCAACCCGCTCACCGGGGGCTATCCCACCGGCGCGTGGGCCGACGAGTCGCGCGACTACCACGTCGCGGTCCGGGTGGCGGCCAAGGCGATCGGCCAGGAGCAGCTCGCCGCACGGGTGCAGCTCGCCGTCGGTGCCGACGTCCTGGCCCAGGGGTTGGTCAAGGCCACGTGGTCCAACAACTCCGAGCTGACCGCCACCATCGACCGTCAGGTCGCCCACTACACCGGGCAGACCGAGCTGGCCGCGATGATCCAGGAGGGTCTGGCAGCCAAGGCCGTCGGTGACGAGGCGACCGCGACCACCAAGCTCGGTCGCGCCGTCCAGCTCGCCGCCGCCACGGGCAACGACGAGGCGACGTCCAAGCTCCGCAAGGTCGTCGACGTGCAGGACGAGCGCGAGGGCACCGTCAAGCTCAAGGCCGCCATCGACAAGGCCGACGAGATGGCGCTCGACACCGCCTCGACCAAGACCACCCGGATCAAGAAGTGAGTGACGCGATGATCTGTCCGGCCGGTCACGAGAGCACCGCCACCGACTACTGCGACACCTGCGGCATCGCGATGGACGCCACCGCGATGGTGCCGACCGCCCCCGCGCCCAGCACGCCGGCTGACGAGCCCGCGACGCCGGCGCCCGCGACCTCATCTGCAACGCCTGCGGCGGGGGAGTGCCCGCACTGCCAGACCTCCAACCCGGTCAACGCGTTGTTCTGCGAGGCGTGCGGCTACGACTTCACCACCGGCGCGACGCCGCGTTCGGAGCCGCCGGCGGCAGCCTCGTCGTTGGACCTCAGCGGCGCTGACAGCGGGTTGCCTGCCAACCCGTCGCCGGCACCGGCCCAGGAGTGGGTGGCCGAGATCTGGATCGACCCCGACTGGTACGCCGACCAGGAGAGCACCGACCCGCTGCCCTCGCCGGGTCTGCCGACCGTGGTCGCCCTGCGGCACACCTCGGTGCTCATCGGCCGGGTCTCGCGCAGCCGCGGGATCCACCCCGACCTCGACCTCGACAGCGACAACGGCATCAGCCGCCGCCACGCCCAGCTGACCACCGACGGCACCCGCTGGTTCGTCGAGGACCTCGGCTCCTCCAACGGCACCTACGTCGGAGGGGGAGCAGGCCTGCTCCCCAAGACCCCCATCCCGGTCGGGCAGAAGACCGAGGTGACCGGCGACGATCGCGTCTACCTCGGCGCCTGGACCCGCATCGTGGTGCGCCGAGCGGCGCCCGGCGAGGTCTGATCGCTACGGAGGTCGAGCCGGCGAACCCCTGGGCGAGCGCGCGGGCGTTGCCCCGGCGAGATGACCGGCGGCGTCGTTCGGCAGGCAGTCCGACGTTGGCGTTCGGCAAGCAGTCCGACGTCGTCAGCGCTTCGTCGCGATGATGGTGGCTGCGTCGGAGGCGACCATCACCTCGACGGTGGTGAAGCGTTCGTCGGTCAACCAGCGCTCGCGCAGGGTGTCGACGCGGCCGTAGGTGATCGGGGGCCAGCCCTCGCTGGGCGTGAAGTCGTCCAGCACGACGATGCCGCCGTCCTCGACGAGGTCGGCGACCTCGTCGACGCCGACCTGGCCGGGCTGGCCGGAGTCGAGGAAGAGCAAGGAGAAGGGGCCCTTGTCGAGCAGGGTCGACCAGTCGGCGGCCAGCACCTCGACGAGCGGGTCGTCGGCGAAGATCTCCGCAGCGGCCTTGGCGAGCCGGGGGTCGAGCTCGGCGGTGACGATCTGCGCCTTCTCACCGCGTACGCCGGAGCGCAGCCACGCCGTACCCACTCCGCAGCCGGTGCCGAACTCGGCCATGGTCCCGTCGCGGGTGGCGGCGAGCATGGCGAGGAGCCGGCCGGTCTCGTTGCGGCAGAACGACACGTAGCCGGCGCGGCGCGAGACGTCGAACGCCCGCCTCACGACGTCGGGGAGGTCGGGGGAGGCGCTCATGTGATCAGTCTCCCATCGCAAGACTCTCGTCTCGACATGTGATCACTTCTCGCAATCCCGTGGCGCGGACCCGAGGCCGCTCCTATGGTGGCTACACCATGTGGAACGTTCTCGTACTTATTGAGTGCCGTGGCGAGGTCCAGCAGTCCTAGAACTGCCGAGAGAGGCCCCTCGTCGCGGTGTTTGCCATGTTCCCGCAGGGCGCGGCCTCCTCATCAGCACCACCTCCGGTGATGTCCCCGCGGTGGGTCGCCTCCAGTCCTGACGCGCGATCCGCTCTCTGCAGGTCATCCGCCCGTGCGATCCACGGGTCGGTCCGCCCCCTCGCGGCGACATCTCCGGACCTGGCGCACTGCCATCCGGTCACCGAGATACGAGGAGCAACGACATGTACGACATGTACCCCGAGTGGGGCCCCGCCAAGCACCGCACCGACGAGACCGCCACCGGCGCGTGGGGCGACGCCGCCCGTTCGCTGCAGTGGAGCCTCGACCTGCGAGACAGTGGCGGACAGCGCCCCGACGACAACTAACGTCCTCCCTTGTGACTGAACCCATGGACGCAACAACCGGCACCACCTCCGGCACGATCAGGCTCGCCGTCATCCCCGGCGACGGCATCGGCCAGGAGGTGACACCCGAGGCCCTCAAGGTGCTCGAGGCCGTCGCACCCGACGGCGTGAAGTTCGAGCAGACCGCCTACGACCTCGGCGCCGAGCGTTACCTCGCCACCGGTGAGGTGCTGCCCGACTCGGTCCTGAGCGAGATCCGCGGACACGACGCGATCCTGCTCGGTGCTGTGGGCGGCAAGCCCAACGACCCGAACCTGCCTCCGGGGATCCTGGAGCGCGGCCTGCTGCTGCGACTGCGGTTCGAGCTCGACCACTACGTCAACCTGCGTCCGTCCCGCATCTTCCCCGGCGTGGCCTCACCCCTGGCCAACCCGGGCGAGGTCGACTTCGTGGTCGTCCGTGAAGGCACCGAAGGCCCCTACACGGGCAACGGCGGTGCCCTGCGCGTCGGCACCCCCCACGAGATCGCCACCGAGGTCTCGGTCAACACCGCCTTCGGCGTCGAGCGCGTCGTACGCGACGCCTTCGCCCGCGCCCAGCGTCGTCCCCGTCGCCAGCTGACCCTGGTCCACAAGACCAACGTGCTCGTCAACGCCGGCGCGGTGTGGTGGCGCCTCACCCAGGAGGTGGCCGCGGAGTTCCCCGAGGTCACCGTGGACTACATGCACATCGACGCGGCGATGATCCACATGACGGTCAACCCGTCACGCTTCGACGTCATCGTCACCGACAACCTCTTCGGTGACATCATCACCGACCTCGCCGGCGCCATCAGCGGCGGCATCGGGCTGGCAGCGTCCGGGAACATCAACCCGGACCGCACCGCCCCCTCCATGTTCGAGCCGGTCCACGGCTCCGCTCCCGACATCGCCGGACAGCAGAAGGCAGACCCGACGGCAGCGATCCTGTCGGTCTCCCTGCTGCTCGACCACCTCGGGCACCCCGACGCCGCCGCTGCGGTCGAGGCGGCCGCCATCGCCGACCTCGCCGAGCGCGACCCGGGCACCACCCGGCGTACCGCTGAGATCGGCGACGCGATCGCGGCTCGGCTCGCTCGCTGAGCCAGCGGGGGACTCAGACCGGTGAGGGTTTACCCGGTCGGCCGGGTATCCATCCACTTGTCGGGCACTGCAGTGGCCGACAAGTAGGGGTTTACCCGGTCGACCGGGTAAACCCACGCGCCCGAGACCGCGCCCGAAACCACCGCCGCGATGCCAACTACTAGGAAGGTCGACTAAGTTGCCGCCCATGGAGATCAGCACCACGCGGACGACGACGCCCACTTCCGACGAGCGGCTCGCCGAGATCCTGGCCGACCCCGGGTTCGGTGTGCACTTCACCGACCACATGTTCACCGTGGAGTGGACCCCGGACGCCGGCTGGCACGCGGCGCGCATCGAGCCCTACGGCCCGCTGGTCCTCGACCCGGCGACCGCAGTGCTGCACTACGCGCAGGAGACCTTCGAGGGGATGAAGGCCTACCGGCACCCCGACGGCTCGATCTGGTCGTTCCGACCGGAGCAGAACGGCGCGCGCATGGTGCGTTCCAGCCAGCGGCTGGCCCTTCCTGAGCTCCCGGTCGAGGAGTTCGTGGAGGCCGTCGATGCGCTCGTCGAGGTCGACCAGCGCTGGGTGCCGGACGCGAGCGCGGGGGAGAAGAGCCTCTACATCCGTCCGTTCATGATCGCCACCGAGACCTTCCTCGGGGTCCGGCCGAGCCAGCACGTGACGTTCATGGTCATCGCCAGCCCCGCCGGCGCCTACTTCAAGGGCGGCGTGAAGCCGGTGACCCTGTGGCTGACCGAGGAGTACACGCGCGCCGGCCGCGGTGGGATGGGTGCGGCCAAGACCGGTGGCAACTACGCCAGCTCGCTCGTCGCCCAGCAGCAGGCCACCGCCAACGGCTGCGACCAGGTCGTCTTCCTCGACGGCCAGGAGGGCAAGTACGTCGAGGAGCTCGGCGGCATGAACCTCTACTTCGTCCACGCCGACGGCCGCATCGTCACCCCCGCCACCGGCACGATCCTCGAGGGGATCACCCGCGCCAGCATCATCGAGCTGGCCCAGAAGATGGGCCACGAGGTCGAGGAGCGGAAGTTCTCGATCGATGAGTGGCGCGACGGCGTTGCGAGCGGCGAGATCACCGAGATCTTCGCGTGCGGCACCGCCGCGGTGGTCACCCCCGTCGGCGAGCTCAAGTGGGAGGGCGGCTCCGTGCCGAGCGCCCCGGCCGGCAACGTGGCCGCGTCGCTGCGTGAGGAGCTGGTCGGCATCCAGTTCGGCCGTCGTGACGACACCTTCAGCTGGATGCACAAGATCGTCTGACGTCGCACGCTCGCGGTGCACCGGGTGGCCGGCGTGCCCAGGTAACCTCGATCCGTGACCCAGCCAGCCGACCTGACGCGCACGCCCGGCCCCACGCCGGGCCCGGCGCCAGGACCGGCGACGGTCGGCGACTACACGCTGCTGACCCGCATCGGTGAGGGCGGCATGGGCGTCGTCCACCTCGCCCGCAAGGCCGACGGGGTCCGGGTCGCGCTCAAGGTGCTGCGACCCCACATCGTGGGCGACGACGAGGCACGGCGCCGGCTTGCTCGCGAGGTCAGCTCGCTGAGCCGGATCCGCAGCCGCTGGGTCGCCGAGATCGTCGACGCCGACCCGTGGGCGCCGGTGCCCTACGTCGCGACCCGCTACGTACCCGGGCTCTCCCTCCACGACCACGTGCAGGAGGAGGGCCCGATCGAGGGCCGCGACCTGCTGTGGTTCGCCGGGTGCCTCGCCGAGGGGCTGGCCTCGGTCCACGACGTCGGGGTCCTGCACCGCGACGTCAAGCCCTCCAACGTGCTCATGGAGGGCCGCACCCCGATCCTCATCGACTTCGGCCTGGCCCGCGTGGCCGACGACCCCCGGCTCACCCACACCGGGTGGCTGCTCGGCACGCCCGGCTACCTCGCTCCCGAGATCCTGTACGGCGAGGACGCCACGCCCGCGTGCGACGTGCACTCGTGGGCGGCCACGGTGGCGTTCGCCGCCACCGGTGTCTCGCCGTTCGGCCGCGGACCCTCCATGGCGATCATGGACCGGGTACGCCGCGGCGAGTCCGACCTGAGCGGGCTCGAGGGCCCGCTGCGCGACGTCCTCGCCGCAGCCCTCGCCCCCGAGCCGGAGGACCGGCCGGATCTCCAGGCGATCCTGGCGTGGCTGCGCCCCCAGACCACCGAGCCCACCGCCGTGCTGGCCGCGCCCCCGACCCAGGGGTCCCACGGCCGCCCGCGCCTCGACACCGCCTTCGACGACGCGCTCGCCCTGGCCGCGCCCACGTCGGCGGAGACGCGCCCGCGCTTCTACGACGACTACGCCGCCCCCGTCGCCCACGCCGACTCCGTGCCCACGGTCGTCGAGCCGCCCACCGGCACCCGCGTCCTGCCCGAGATGCAACGCCCGGCCACGTGGCGCGACTCCTCGCCCTACGGACCGACGCGCGTCGACCCGACGTGGCCGCCACCCGCGCAGCACGACCCCGGGGCCTGGGCGCCGTTCGAGGAGCCCGCACCCGCACCCGTCCCGCTGGGCGAGCGACTGCGCCGAGGTGTCCTGGTCCTCAGCGGAGCCGCCGCCGTCGGAGCGGCTTGCGCCGTCGCTCCCTGGGTGTCGCTGAGCCTGATCGTCGTGGTCGTGTGGCTGGTGCGCAGCGGCTCGATGGCAGCCAGTGGCGTGGAGTCGCGGCGGCTGCGCCGCGGTCGGCGGTGGTACGACGGCGTCCAGCTCCTGCTCCACACGCCCTGGCTCCTCATCGCCTCGGTGCCCACCACCGTGATGCTGCTGCTGTGGAGTGCCGGGCTGGCGACCGCGGCTGGCCTCGTCTGCTACGCCGTGGCCGCGCCCTTGCCGCTCTCGCTGTTCCTCGGCGGGGTCGCCCTGGCGGTGTCGCTGTGGTGGGGCCCCGGGGGAAGTCGGGTGCGGTCTCCGTTCCACCGGATCGTGGCCCCGCTCAGCAGCAACGTCGTGGTGTGGCTGGTCGCGTGGGGGCTGCTGGTCGGGCTCACGATCGGCGCCGGGCTGTGGGTCGAGTCCGAGGGCGTGTCCTGGACGCCGGCCGCCGACCGTCCGTTCGGCCTCTGACCGGTCGGGCGCTGCGGAGCGCGACCGGATCGTGGAACTCGTTCCGGTGCGAGCACGGCCGTGGCACCATGGGGAGCGTGCAGCACCACCCGATCATCATTGCCTAGCGCATCGAGCCACCCGCTCGATGCGCCAACCTCTCGTCCGCCGAGAGGTTTTTTTGTTGCCTGACCCAGCACCAGCACCGACCCCGACAGCACCCGAACCGAGAGCGAGCCGATGGACCTGCACGGCGACTTCCACGTCTACGACACCACCCTGCGCGACGGCGCGCAGCAGGAGGGTCTCAACCTCTCCGTCGCCGACAAGCTGACCATTGCGCGCCAGCTCGACGACCTGGGTGTGGGTTACATCGAGGGCGGGTGGCCGGGGGCCAACCCCAGGGACACCGAGTTCTTCCGTCGCGCTGTCGCCGAGCTGGACCTGCGCCACGCCAAGCTCGCGGCGTTCGGCTCGACCCGCAAGGCCGGCATCCGGGCCGCCGACGACCCGCAGGTCGCGGCGCTGCGTGACAGCGGTGCCTCCGTGGTGACGCTGGTCGCCAAGTCGCACGACCGCCACGTCGAGCTCGCCCTGCGCACGACCCTGGCCGAGAACCTCGAGATGATCCGCGACACCGTGAGCCACCTCGTCACCGAGGGTCAGCAGGTGTTCCTGGACGCCGAGCACTTCTTCGACGGCTACCGCGCCAACCGCGACTACGCCCTCGAGGTGCTGCGCACGGCGTACGACGCCGGGGCCGACGTGCTCGCGCTCTGCGACACCAACGGCGGCATGCTCCCCAACTGGGTCGCCGACGTGGTGCACGACGTGATCTCCTCGACCGGCACCCGGGTCGGCATCCACTGCCACAACGACACCGGCTGCGCGGTGGCCAACACCCTCGCCGCCGTCGAGGCCGGCGCCACCCACGTGCAGGGCTGCATCAACGGCTACGGCGAGCGCACCGGCAACGCCGACCTGGTCACGGTCGTGGCCAACCTCGAGCTCAAGCTCGACAAGGCCGTCCTGCCGCCGGGGCTGCTGAAGGAGTCGACGCGGATCGCGCACGCGGTCGCCGACGTCACCAACTTCGCCCCTGCCTCGCGCCAGCCCTACGTCGGCACGTCGGCGTTCGCCCACAAGGCGGGCCTGCACGCCAGCGCGATCAAGGTCGACCCCAACCTCTACCAGCACATGGACCCGGTGGGCGTCGGCAACGACATGCGCCTGCTCGTCTCCGACATGGCCGGCCGGGCCACGATCGAGCTCAAGGGCAAGGAGCTCGGCTTCGACCTCTCCGGCGACTCCGCGGAGCAGAAGGCCCTGGTGAGCCGGGTGACCGAACGGGTCAAGGCGCTCGAGCAGACCGGCTACACCTTCGAGGCCGCCGACGCCTCCTTCGAGCTGCTCCTGGCCGAGGAGGTCGAGGGCCGGCGCCCGTCGTACTTCGAGGTCGAGTCGTGGCGGGTCATCACCGAGACCCTCACCCACCGCGAGGACGCCGAGGAGGCGGTCTCGGAGGCCACGGTCAAGCTGCGCGCCGCCGGTGTGCGCTACGTCGTCACCGGCGAGGGCAACGGGCCGGTCAACGCCCTCGACTACGCCCTGCGCTCGGCGATCGGCCAGGCCTTCCCGGAGGTCGCGAAGTTCGAGCTCATCGACTACAAGGTGCGCATCGTCGACCAGGGCCACGGCACCGACGCCATCACCCGCGTGCTGATCGAGACCACCGACGGCGTCACCTCGTGGGTCACCGTCGGCGTCGGGCACAACGTGATCGAGGCCTCGTGGGGCGCCCTGGTCGACGGCCTCACCTACGGTCTGCGCCGCCACCACGTCGAGTAGTCCCCACCCCGATCGCCGCGGCGGCCTCGGCGGGCAGGGTTGATGGTGAGTCGGCGCATAAGTGCGCCGACTCGGCACGGGTTGATGGTGAGTCGGCGCATAGATGCGCCGACTCGGCAGGGTTGGGTGGTGAGTCGGCGCACAAGTGCGCCGACTCGGCCGGGATCAGGGGCCGATCACGCGGGTGACCAGGTCTTCCCACCCGGCGTGGATCCGGGTGAGGGGGAGGTGCTCGATGTGGGTCTGCTGCTCGAGGATCGGGATCTCCAGCGGAGCCAGCAGGGCGGTGGCGAGGTAGCCCAGGTCGCCGGCGACGCCCAGCTCGCCCAGGAGGTAGCGCACGTGCATGGCGGCGAACGAGACCGCGGCGTACGCCCGGGTGCCGGAGTGGCCCGCGGCCCGGATGAGAGCGGCATGGCGCAAGGTCGTCTCGATGCGGGCGTGGCCGAAGGCGATCAGGCGGTCGCGAGGGGCGGCGCCCGGGCCGAGCGGCGGCGGCCCGGAGAGGACGAGCTGCTGCCAGGCGCTCTCGGAGTGGTCGAGCAGGGCTGCCATCAGCCCCTCGCGGCTCTCGAAGCGCCGGAAGACGGTGCCCTTGCCGACGCCGGCGCGCGCGGCGACGGCGTCCATCGTGACGCCCTCGACGCTGCATTCCTCCACGAGCTCGGCGGCAGCACGCAGCAGGGCCTCGCGGTTGCGCGCGGCGTCGGCGCGCTCGACCGGGGCGGCGTCGGCGAGGGGGAGCAGCCGCCTGA
Source organism: uncultured Actinomycetota bacterium (assembly GCA_963760515.1). Lineage (GTDB taxonomy): Bacteria > Actinomycetota > Actinomycetes > Propionibacteriales > Nocardioidaceae > Nocardioides. The sequence goes on along the minus strand of CAVXDL010000006.1, from coordinate 14,689 downwards.
GGTCCATGAGCGGACCCTACTGCGCCGGTGACCGACACCACCGGAATAGAAGCGGACCGTGGTCCGTTTGAACTCGCATGACTGATACCCGTGTTGCCGTCCTCGTCGGCTCCCTGCGCGCCGACTCCCTCAACCGCCGGATCGCCGAGGTCCTGCGCGACCAGGCTCCCGCCGGTGTCGTGCTCGAGCTCGTCGACCTGAGCGGGCTCCCGTTCTACGAGGAGGAGCTCGACGCCACCTCGACCCCGGCTGCCGCTGTCGCCCTGCGCGAGCAGATCGCCGCCGCCGACGCCGTCCTGGCTGTCACCCCCGAGTACAACGGCACGATGCCCGCGGTCCTCAACAACGCCATCGACTGGCTCTCGCGTCCCTACGGCGTGGGTGCCATCACCGGCAAGCCCTTCGGTGTCATCGGCGCCACCCCCACGCCGTACGGCGGCAAGTGGGCGCACGACGACGCCGTGCGCTCGGCGGGCATCGCCGGCGCCGTGGCCGTCCAAGGCGCCGTGCACTCGCAGTCGGCCCTCGAGGTCGACGTGCTGACCGACCGCGACGTGCTCGCGCGCTTCCAGTCCGTGATCGACGCGCTGGTCTCGTTCCAGCCGGTGGCCGCCTGAGCTGCGCGCTAGCGTGAGGTCGTGGCCGAACTCCATGACCTGACCGCGCTCGAGCAGGGCGCCCTGGTACGCCGCGGCGAGGTCTCCTCGCTCGAGCTGACCGAGCACTACCTCGACCGCGCGGGACGCCTCGACGACGTCGGCGCGTTCGTCCTGCTCACCGCCGACCGGGCCCGTGAGCAGGCCCGGGCCGCCGACGCGGCGAGCGAGCGGGACGACCTCGGGCCGCTGCACGGCGTACCGACGGCGATCAAGGACCTCAACCTGACCGCCGGCGTGCCGACGCGCTTCGGCTCGCCGGCGTTCGCCGACTACGTGCCCGAGGTCTCCGACGCAGCCACGCTCGCGCTCGAGGCGGCCGCGATGCCGAGCCTGGGCAAGACGAGCACGCCGGAGTTCGGGTCGCCCTGCTACACCGAGCCGGAGGGCGCGCCGCCCGCGGTGACCCCGTGGGACCGCACCCGGATGGCCGGCGGTTCGTCGGGTGGCGCCGCTGCGGCTGTGGCGGCCGGCCTCGTGCCGCTCGCGCAGGGTTCGGACGGCGGTGGCTCGATCCGGATCCCGGCCTCCTGCTGCGGGCTCGTCGGCCTCAAGCCGAGCCGGGGGCGACTCAGCGGCTACCCGATGTACGGCGACCCGACCGGGCTGGCGACGTCCGGGTCGCTCGCGCGCAGCGTCCGCGATGCCGCCGCCCTGCTCGACGTGCTCGCCGGTCGCCGCCCGGGCGATCCTGCCTGGGCGCCGCCGCCCTCCGCATCGTTCCTCGCCGCGTGCGACCGGGCTCCGGGCCGGCTGCGGATCGCGCGCTTCCGCACCCCGATCATCGCCGAGACCACGGTGGACCCGGAGTGCGTGCGCGCCTACGACGACGCCTCCCGGCTGCTGGAGGGTCTGGGCCACGACGTGGTCGACATCGCCGTGCCGCTGCCGCCCGAGGCGGTGCCGGTCTTCGAGACCTGCTGGGCGGTGCTCACGGCGATGACGGTGGTGCCGCCCGATCGCGAGCACCTGCTCCGCCCGTTGACCAGGTGGCTCTCCGAGCGTGGGCGCGCGGTGAGCGGGCCGGACTTCGGTCTCGCGCTCGGCGCGATGCGCCGCTTCGCTGCCGGTGCGCTCGAGGCGTTGGCGCCGTACGACGCCGTCTTGAGCCCCACGCTCGCAGCGCTGCCGGCCGAGGTGGGGGCGTTGCGCGACGACGCGGACCCGGCGCGCGACTTCGCCAACCAGAAGGCGTTCACGCCCTACACCTCGGCGTGGAACGTCACCGGCATGCCGGCGATCTCGCTGCCCCTCCACCAGAGCGCCGAGGGGCTGCCGGTGGGCGTGATGCTCGCGGCCCGTCCGGCCGAGGAGGAGCTGCTGCTGTCGCTGGCCGCGCAGGTCGAGGCCGCCGCGCCCTGGCACGACCGGAGGCCGCCGGGCTGGTGAGCGGCGTCAGGTCATGGCGTCAGGCCACGCCCCAGGCCTCGCGGAACTCCGCAGGCGACAAGTAGGTGAGCTGGTCGCTGATGAGCGCCAGCAGGCTCGCAGCCTGCTCACCGCCGCCGACCGGGATCCGCAGCTCGACGTGGTCGTCGCTGCGCCGGCGTACGACGACCTGGCCCACGCTGGTGAGCTCGAACTGACCACCCGCGGTCGCACACCACAGGTCCAGCAGCCCGGCGACCACGCGCCCGCCGCGGCGACGCGGCTTGGGCTCGAGGGCGTGGACGTAGATCTCCCCGGCGAGGTCGGGGTCGAGGGTGGCGGTCATGGCTCCAGCGTAGGAGGGCAGGGGTGAGCGGCCCCGCCAACCGCGATAGTCCCTGACGTTTGGGCCCCTTTTTCGACGAGAACAGGGCCCAAACGTCAGGGACTATCGCGGCGAGGTGAACCAGGTGGGGGCGGCAGCGACGAAGTCGGCGGGGGAGAGGGCGCCGGAGCCGGCGGGGAGCACGGCCAGCAGGGGGAGTCCGGTCACCCGGGGCAGGTCGTCGCGGTTGCAGCGCTCGGCGAGGTCGGGCTCGTGCGGCCAGGAGCCGAGGAGCAGTCCGGCGGGTTCGATCCCGCGCGAGCGCAGGGCGCCGGCGGTCAGCTCGGCGTGGTTGAGGGTGCCGAGGCCGGGCGCGCAGACGACGACCACCTCGGTCTCGATGCCCGACCCCGCGTCGCGAGCCGACGCGCCGAGTGCGTCAGCCAGGTCGAGCAGCGTGCCGCCGTCGGTGTCGAGGCGCACCAGCAACCCGCCGGCGCCCTCGACGAGCACCACGTCGTACGACGCCGCCAGCTGCAGCACCGGCTCGACATAGGTCCGGACGCGCGGGATCTCGACGCCGGCCCGTCGGGCGGCGGTGTCGGGCGCGAGGGGTTCGTCGAGCACGGTCCAGGTCTGGACCTCGACGCCCGTGAGCGCCTCCACCACGTCGGCGTCACCGAGCGCGCCGTCGCCGATGCCGGTCTGCACCGGCTTCACCACGACGACGGACTCGCCCGCAGCCCGCGCCCGGGCAGCGAGGGCGGCGGTGGCGATGGTCTTGCCGACGTCGGTGGAGGTGCCGGTGACCAGCACGACCCGGCTCATGCGTGCTCCTTGACGACCGCGACCAGCACCTCGACGGCATGGGCCCAGGCGTCGTCGGGCGTGCCGGCGTTCACGGTCACGCGCAGGCGCGAGATGCCGTCGGGCACCGACGGCGGTCGGAAGCAGCCGACCCGCACGCCGTGCGCTCGTACGGCGGCCTGCGCCGCCAACGCCGCGGCGGGCGAGGGCATCGGCACCGACAGCACCGCACCGGCGCTCGGCTCGACCCCCAGGGCTGCGGCGAGGTCGTCCATGCGCCGGCGGATCACGCCCGGCAGGTCAGGGCGCCCACGCAGGACCTCCAGCGCGGCCAGGGCAGCGCCGGTCGGGGCCGGGGCCAGGGCGGTGTCGAAGATGAACGGTCGGGCCGCGTTGACCAGGTGCTCGACGAGCGCGGGCGAGCCCAGCACCGCGCCGCCCTGGCTGCCCAGGGCCTTCGACAGGGTCGCAGTGATCACGACATGCGGAAGGCCCGCCAGCCCGAGGGCGTGCACGAGACCGGGGCCGTGGACGCCGAGGCCGTGCGCCTCGTCGACGACCAGCAGGGCGCCGGCCTCGGCACAGATCTCGGCGAGCTCGGCCAGCGGGGCAGCATCGCCGAGCACCGAGTAGATCGACTCGGCCAGCACGAGCGTGCGTCGTCCGGACTCGCGACCCGCCGCCACGGCGCGTCGTACGGCGTCGACGTCGTTGTGGGGCACGACCTCGAGCGCGGCGCGCGAGAGCCGGACCGCGTCGATGAGCGAGGCGTGGATGTGGGCGTCGGAGACGACCAGCGCGTCGCGGTCGGCCAGTGCGGTGACCAGCGCGAGGTTGGCGTGGTAGCCGGTGGAGAACGCCAGCGCAGCCGGCTGACCGAGGTAGTCGGCCAGCGCGCGCTCGAGGTCGGCGTGCAGCTCGAGGGTGCCGCTCACCAGGCGCGAGGCCCCGGAGCCCGCGCCCCAGACCCGAGCCGCCTCGGCCGCAGCCTCGATCACCACGGGGTGCCGGGCGAGACCGAGGTAGTCGTTGCCGGCCAGGTCGATGTCGCGGTCGTCGGCCGCGCGTGGGTACAGCCGGCGTACGAGCCCCGCATCCTCGCGACGCGCGGCCTGCGCGGCGAGCCAGTCACCCCAGACCACGTCAGGCCACCTCGACGGCGCGGCTGATGGCGGTGCAGATGCGCTGCACGTCGCTGTCGGAGGTGACGTAGGGCGGCATCGCGTAGACGAGGTCGCGGAAGGGGCGCAGCCAGACGCCCTCGGCTGCTGCCGCCGCGGTCGCCTTGACGACGTCGACCTCGTGGTCGAGCTGCACCACGCCCACCGCGCCGATCGTGCGTACGTCGAGCACGCCGGCCTGGTTGCGGCAGTCGAAGAGCCCGGTGGCCAGACCCGCGTGCACCCGGGTCACCTGCGACTCCCAGTCGTCGGAGACCAGCAGGTCGAGGCTGGCCAGCGCGACCGTGCAGGCCAGGGCGTTGCCCATGAAGGTCGGACCGTGCATCAGCACGCCGGACTCCGAGGCCGAGATCCCGCGCGCCACCTCGTCGGTGCACAGGACTGCAGCCAGCGTGAGGTAGCCCGCGGTGAGGGCCTTGCCCAGGCACATCAGGTCGGGGGTCACGTCGGCGCGCTCGCAGGCGAACAGCGTCCCGGTGCGCCCGAAGCCGGTGGCGATCTCGTCGAGGACGAGCAGGAACCCGTGCTCGTCGGCGACCCGGCGCATGACCCGCAGGCACTCGGGGTCGTAGACCCACATCCCGCCGGCGCCCTGGAGGAGGGGCTCCACGATGATCGCGGCGATCTCCCCGGCATGCTCGCCGGCGAGGTCGGCGAACGCCGTCGCCCACGCCGTGAGCTCCTCGGGCGAGGCGCCGAGCGCGGGTGGGCGCGGCGCGAAGAGCTGCTGTGGCAGCACGTCGGTGAACATCGAGTGCATGCCGCCCACCGGGTCGCACACGCTCATCGCGCCGAACGTGTCGCCGTGGTAGCCGCCGCGCACGGTCAGCATCCGCGTACGACCGGTGTGGCCGGTGCCGCGCTGGTACTGCAGCGCCATCTTGAGCGCGACCTCGACGCTGACCGAGCCCGAGTCGGCGAGGAAGACCCGGTCGAGGCCGGCCGGGGTGATCTCGACGAGCCGCTCGGCCAGCCGGATCGCGGGGGCGTTGGTCAGCCCGCCGAACATCACGTGCGCGAAGTCGACCGAGCGCAGCGCGGCGTCGAGCGCGGGGTGGCCGTAGCCGTGGATCGCGGCCCACCACGACGACATCGCATCGATCAGCTCCGAGCCGTCGTCGAGGGTCAGCCGGTTGCCGCGCGCCCCGGTGACCAGCCGCACCGGCGTGGGGTCGGTGAGGGAGGTGTAGGGGTGCCAGACGTGCTCGCGGTCGAAGGCGAGCAGCGCGGCGGACGACTCCGGCGCCGGTCCTCGGGGTGGGGGCGTCACGGTGGGAGCAGGCTCAGGCGTTGGGGAGTGCCGTCGTACCGGCGCCGCGGCGGCGGGCGGTGGGCTGGTGGGTCTCGAGCGCGGAGGCGACCGGGCGCGGGTCCTCGTCGGCGCCGAGCACCACGAAGCCGTTGTCGCGGATCAGCTCGAGGTCGGCCTCGGCGGCCTGGCCCTCGGAGGTGAGGTAGTCGCCGAGGAAGATCGAGTTGGCGACGTGCAGCGCCAGCGCCTGCAGGGTGCGCAGGTGCATCTCGCGCCCGCCGGCGATGCGGATCTCGCGGTCGGGGCACACGAAGCGCGCCATCGCCAGGATCTTGACGCAGCGCGCGGGGGTGAGCTCCCAGGTGTTCTCGAACGGCGTGCCGTCGAAGGGCATCAGGAAGTTGACCGGGATCGAGTCCGACTCCAGGTCGCGCAGCGCGAAGAGCGCCTCCACGAGCTGCTCGTCGCTCTCGCCGAGGCCGGCGATCAGGCCGCTGCACGGCGACAGCCCGGCGGACTTGGCCTTGGTGACGGTGTCGACGCGGTCGGCGTAGGTGTGGGTCTGCACGATCTGGTCGTGGTGGGACTCAGCGGTGTTGATGTTGTGGTTGTAGGCATCGACGCCGGCGTCGCGCAGCCGCTCGGCCTGGCCGTCCTTGAGCAGGCCCAGGCAGGCGCAGATCTCCACGCCGGGGTGCTCGGCCTTGATGTTGCCGACCATGTCGGCCACCCGGTCGACGTCCTTGTTGGTCGGGCCGCGGCCGCTGGAGACCATGCACACCCGGGTTGCGCCGCCCTTGAGGCCGGCGGTGGCCTGCTCGAGCGCCTCGTCGGTGTTGAGCCACTTGTACTTCAAGATGTCGGCCGTGGAACCGAGCGCCTGCGAGCAGTAGTTGCAGTTCTCGGGGCACAGACCTGACTTGAGGTTGACCAGGTAGTTGACCTTGACGGTGTTGCCGAAGTGCTCGCGGCGCAGGCGCGAGGCGGCTGCGACGACGTCGAGCAGCTCGTCGTCGTGGGCACGAAGCACCGCCAGGGCGTCGTCCTCGGTAGCGGGCTTTCCGTCCAGGACGGCACTGGCCAGCTGGTCGAACGAGGTGGTCATGGGCACTCCAGATGTTGCTCGTGGCAGGGTCGAGATCGCTCCTCAGTATGACGACTCCTGCGTGGCACTGACCGAGCGGTCCATCCGCGAGTGGTGGGGCCGCGCGGGGGCCGCGGGATGTTACTGACTGTTGTGGCCACTACCCAGCGGTCACAACCGCCGGGCAGTAGGCACAACAGTCAGTAACATCGCTGAGCTCACGTCTCGACGAGGGCGCCGCTGAGCTCGGCCAGCAGCACCGCACCGGCCAGGTCGAGCCGGGTCTCGCGCAGGGTCGCCACTGCCAGGTCGACGCGGTCGAGCGAGGCGCCGCGCAGGTCGGCGCGGGTCAGGTCGGTGGCGCGCAGCGTGGCGCCGTCGAGCCGGGCATCGCGAAGCGAGGTGCTGCTGAGGTCGGCCAGCGACAGGTCGGCGTCGCGCAGGTCGACGCCGCTGAGGTCCAGCTTGGTCAGCTTGGCGCCGCGCATCGTCACCCCGCCCCACTGCCCGCCGATGACCCGCATGGGGCGCACCGTGCAGCGGTCGAAGACCGATCCGGTGAGCTTGCAGCCGTCGAAGGTCGCGTCGAAGAAGCTCGAGCCCTCGAAGGTGCACGCCACGAACGCCGAGGCGACGTGGGTCGAGGAGTTGAAGCGGCAGCTGCGGAACGTGCAGCCCTCGATGTGCGCTCCGGACGTCGTGACCTCGCTGAGGTCGACGTCGACGAACGTCACGTCGACGAAGCGCGCCGAACCGAGGTCCTCGCCGTACCAGTCCTCGCCGCGGACCGTCGCCCCGTCGACGACCTCACGCAGCTCGTCACTCATCGGGTCCCGCAGCCCGGCAGGCGGCCTGTCCGCGTCTGGTCGTCCATGTCCCCACCCTCACACGCGCTCGTCGAACAGCATCGCGGTGGCCAGCTCGGCGACCTCCGCCGTGGTGCAGGCATCGATCTCGCCGGTCGTGGCCCAGCGGTGCAGCAGGGTGCCGACCACGACGTCGAAGGCGAGGTCGACCGTGGACGCGTCGACCTCCCACCGCCCGGCGAGCTCGGAGCAGAAGGGTGCGCGGATGCGCGAGCGCAGCAGGTCGCGCAGCGAGGGGTCCTGACCGGCCTCGGCGAGCACCCCCGCGAGCAGGCCACGTACGTCGTGGTCCCCGACGCGGTCGGCCAGCCACCGCGCCGACGATGCCAGCGCAGCCCGCGGGGCCTCGCGCGCGTCAGCCCCGGATGCGCCGACCGACGCGGGCAGCGGCAGGTCGCCCAGTGCGGCGGCGAGCGCGTCGACGGCGAGCACCGCCTTGCCCGGCCACCGTCGGTAGACGCTCGACTTGGACACCTCGGCCCGTGCGGCGATCTCATCCAGCGTGGTGCCGGCGTACCCCTGCTCGGCGATGAGCCGGGTCGCGGCGTCCAGCACGGCTGCCTCCACCTCGGCCCGGCGCGGCCGACCTCCACGACCGCCGCCACCACTCACAACGGGCGCGCCGGTGTCGGCGTCCGAGGTGTGCATCATCACGTGTCTCCAGGGCCGTTCGGGGTATCGATCGGTGCACTGCAGACTCTAGCCTAGTTACGACACCGAGAGTTTCGTATCTACGACAGGAGACCCCCCCATGCCCGACCACGAGAGCCGCCGCAGCTGGCGTTGCGAGGTGTACGACGCCGTGTCGCTGCGCACCGTCGGACTGGTCGTCGGGGTGCTGCTGCTCCAGGTCGCCTTCATCGCCTCCTACGTCGGCGCCTTCCACGACCCGACGCCGCACGACGTCTCGATCGGGGTCGTGGCGCCCAACGCCGAGGCCGTGGTCGAGGGGCTCGACGCCCTGGACGGTGCGCCGCTCGCTGCCGAGGTGGTCGACGACGCCGACCAGGCGCGTGAGCGCGTGGTCTCCGGTGACCTCACCGCCGCGTTCGTCGTCGGCACCGGCAAGGCCGACGCCGCCCCGACCGACACCCTCATCGTCGCGACCGGTGCCGGGTCGTCGCTGGCCACCGCCGTCGAGGAGGTCGTCAACGGGGTCGACACCCAGCAGGGCCGCGCCCTCGACGTGACCGACGTCGTGCCGCTCGAGTCCGGCGACGCCCGCGGGCTCACCGGCTTCTACCTCGTGATCGGCTGGCTGGTCGGCGGCTACCTCGTCGCCTCGCTGCTCGGCGTCGCCAAGGGCGCCCGCCCGGCCACGGCCCGACGGGCCGCGATCCGCCTCGGCGCCGCAGTGCCGTACGCCGTCCTGTCCGGGCTCGGCGGTGCCCTCGTCGTCGACCCGTTGCTGGGCGCCCTCACCGGTCACTTCTGGTGGCTCTGGGGCCTCGGCACCCTGCTCGTGCTCTCGGCGGCCACGGTCACCATGGCCCTGCAGGTGCTCGCCGGCACGCTCGGCATCGGCCTGACCGTGCTGCTCTTCGTCGTCCTCGGCAACCCCAGCGCAGGCGGCGCCTACCAGACCGAGCTGCTCCCGGCCTTCTGGCGCGTGCTCGGCACCTGGATCCCCAATGGCGCGGGCACCACGGCCGTGCGCCGGCTCGTCTACTTCCCCGACCAGTCGGTCACCTTCCAGGTGCTGCTGATCGCGGCGTACGCCGTCGTGGGGGCGGCGATCACCCTGCAGGCGACCGCCCGGCACCACGGACTGGGCACGGCTCCGGCCGAGCAGGCTGAGTCGGCTCAGTCGAGCTGAGCGACCCGCGGCTGGTCGACCGCGAGCAGCCGCTCGCACTGCTCGACCAGCCGCGCACGCAGCGGAGCCCCGCGCTCGGCGAAGGCCGCCTGCGCCTCGGCGTAGGTCCGCTTGCCCTCGGCGGTCTCGATGCGCACCGGCACGAAGGGCTCGCCGTCGATCTCCAGCCCCGTCAGGTCGTACGGCGCCGCGCGCATGTCGAGCACCCGGATCTCGCGCGCCAGCTCGAAGCAGTCGGCGACGAGGTCGGAGCAGATCATCGGCGAGAGCCGGAAGGCGTGCTTGTAGAGGTCCATGCCCGCGTGCAGGCACCCGGGCTGCTCGAAGTCGGGACGGTCGTCACGACCGGGAGAGAGCACGTTGAGCGAGCGCGCCGGGGGAGTGAAGAACCGGAACGCGTCGAAGTGCGAGCAGGCGATCCGGTGCGACTCCACGACCTCGTCGGTGCCGGCGCCGCCAAGGCGCAGCGGCCAGTCGGCGTGCCGGGTCTCGTCGTCGGCGAGGCGGTAGACCATCGCCCACTCGTGCAGCCCGAAGCAGCCCGTGTGGGCCGGTCGCGACGCCGTGGCGCGGAGCAGGCGGTGCAGTGTCTCGAGCAGCACACGCTGCTTGCCGACGTACGCCGGCGCGACACCCGCGTCGCCCTGGTCGATGGCATAGCCCTTGAGGTGGCCGTAGTCGGCTGCGCCACCCTGGAGACCGACGCCGTACCCGGGGTGCCAGCGGCGCAGCTGGGCGGGCCGCTGGGAGTAGTAGGTGAAGAGGAAGTCGTGGACCGGGTGCTTGACCTGGGCGTCGCGACGCTCGAGGTGGGGCCCGATGAGCGGGTCGACCCGAGCCGCGTGGGCCTCGGCCTTCGCCCGCCACACCTGCTCCTCCATCACCACCGTCACCACCTCAGCCTAGAGATGCTCGCTGCCGCGGCGGGCCCGAGGCGGGATACCTCGTCCTCTGGTCAACCTCGCGGGGGCTCGTGGAGGTTGACCAGAGGACGAGGTATCCCCCCTGTCGCAACGGTCTGCGACGTGCCAGGCTCGGAGGCATGAGCGCTGAGAGCCCGAGGCCTGATCCGCTGCAGCACCTCGACGAGTCCTGGGAGCGCGCCCTGTGTGTCGTGGCGCACCCCGACGACCTGGAGTTTGGCGCGGCAGCCGCGGTGGCTCGCTGGACCGGGCAGGGCAAGCAGGTCGTCTACTGCATGGTCACCAGCGGCGAGGCCGGCATCGACGCGCTACCACCCGAGGAGTGCGCGCCCGCTCCGCGAGGCCGAGCAGGTCGACCTCGGCCCGGGTCGTGGGCGTCGACGTGGTGGACTTCCTCGGTCTGACCGACGGCGTCCTCGAGTACGGCGTCCCGCTGCGGGCTGCGATCGCGGAGTCGTGCGCCGTCACCGTCCCGACATCGTGATCACCGGCAACCCGCACGACACGTGGGGTGGTGCCAACCTCAACCAGGCCGACCACATCGCGGTGGGTCGCGCGGTGCTCGACGCCGTACGCGACGCCGGCAACCGCTGGATCTTCGCCGACCAGCTCGTCGACGGGCTCGAGCCCTGGGGTGGTGTGCGGGCGGTGTGGGCGTTCGGCTCTCCGCGCTCAGCAGCACGGCGTCGACACGACAGAGACGTTCGACGCCGGAGTGGCCTCCCTGGAGGCGCACGGCGCCTACATCAAGGGCCTCGGCTGGGAGCACTTCGACGCCCGGGAGTTCCTCGAGGGCGGGGCGCGCTCGGCCGGGCAGCGACTCGGGGTGCCGTTGGCGGCAGCCTTCGAGGTCTACCCGATGGGCTGGGGCGAGTAGCGCCCGCGCTCCCACTAGGGTCGAGACCGTGCGTATCGCGAGATTTACCATCGGTGAAGAACCCCTCTACGGCGTCGTGACCGGCGAGCTCGACCAGTTCGGGCAGCCCGACGAGGACGCGGTGATCGTGGCGCTCGCCGGCGACCCGCTCTACGTCGGCGTCAAGCTGCTCGACCAGGAGTACAAGCTCGCCGACGTGCGACTGCTGGCCCCGGTCCTGCCGCGGAGCAAGGTCGTCGGCATCGGCCGCAACTACGCCGCCCACGCGGCCGAGATGGGCGGGGAGGTGCCCGAGGAGCCACTGATGTTCCTCAAGCCCAACACCTCGGTGGTCGGCCCCGGTGACCCGGTGTTCTACCCCCGTCAGACGCAGGACCTCCACTACGAGGGCGAGCTGGCGGTGGTGATCGGTCGCATCTGCCGCGACGTGCCGGTCGAGCAGGCCACCGACGTGATCCACGGCTACACGATCGCCAACGACGTCACCGCGCGCGACCTGCAGAAGAAGGACGGTCAGTTCGCCCGCTCCAAGGGATTCGACTCCTTCTGCCCGCTCGGGCCGTGGATCGAGACTGATCTCGACCCGCAGCACTTCGTCGACGGGGTCCGCCTGCAGACCCACCTCAACGGCGAGGTCGTCCAGGACGGCTCGACCGCCGACATGATCTTCGACATCCCGGCCCTGATCGCTCACGTCTCGAGCGTCATGACGCTGCTGCCCGGGGACGTCATCCTCACCGGCACCCCTGAGGGTGTCGGTCCCATGCAGGTCGGTGACGAGGTGGAGATCTCGATCGCCGGCCTCGGCTCGCTCACGAACAGGATCGCCACCCGATGAGTTCTTCTGCTGCTCCCACCCGTCCCGTCCGCGTGCGGATGGCCCCCAGCCCCACCGGGAGCCCGCACGTCGGTCTCGTCCGCACGGCGCTGTTCAACTTCGCCTTCGCCCGCCACCACGGCGGCACCTTCGTGCTGCGCATCGAGGACACCGACACCGCCCGCAACACCCAGGAGTCCTACGACGGGCTGCTGGACCTGTTCCACTGGCTCGGGCTCGACTGGGACGAGGGCCCGGACCGCGGCGGTCCCTACGCGCCCTACCGGCAGTCCGAGCGCGGCGACCTCTACCGCGACGCGCTGGCGCGACTGGCCGAGGCCGGTCACACCTACGGCTGCTACTGCACGACCGAGGAGGTCGACGCCCGGCGCAAGGCGGCCGGCTCCAAGCTGCAGGGCTACGACCGGTTCTGCCGCGACCTCTCCAGCGAGCAGCGGGCGGCGTTCGAGGCCGAGGGCCGCGCCCCGGTGACCCGTTTCCGGATGCCCGACGGGGAGATCGCCTTCGACGACCTGGTCCGCGGCACCGTCTCCTTCCACTCCGACAACGTCCCCGACTACGCCCTCGCCCGCGCCAACGGCGACCCGCTCTACCCGCTGGTCAACCCCGTCGACGACGCCCTGATGGACATCACCCACGTGCTGCGCGGCGAGGACCTGCTCTCGAGCACGCCCCGCCAGATCCCGCTGTACGCCGCGCTCGCCGAGGTCGGCATCGGCACCGGCGCGCCGGAGTTCGGTCACCTGCCCTACGTCATGGGCCAGGGCAACAAGAAGCTCTCCAAGCGCGACCCCGAGGCCAACGCCCTGGGCTACCGCGAGGCCGGGTTCATCCCCGAGGGCCTGCTCAACTACCTCGCGCTGCTCGGCTGGTCGATCTCCGGGGACCGCGACGTGTTCTCCCTGGCCGAGATGATCGAGGCCTTCGACATCAAGGACGTCAACCCCAACCCGGCGCGCTTCGACCTCAAGAAGGCTGATGCGATCAACACCTCGCAGCTGCGCCTGCTGCCGCTGGACGAGATCACCCACCGGGTGCTGCCGTTCCTCAAGGCAGCCGGCGTGGTCGGTGACCCGGTCTCCGACGCCGACGCCCAGATGCTCGAGCTGGCGATGCCGCTCGTGGGGGAGCGGATCAACAAGCTCGCCGAGGCGCCGGGGATGCTGAGCTTCCTCTTCGTCGACGAGGCCGACTTCGTGCTCGACGAGGACGACGCCGCCAAGCTGCTCGACGAGGCCGGCCGCGAGATCGTCCAGGCGTCGTACGACGCCGTGGTCGGGCTGTCGACCTGGTCGACCGACGCGATCCAGACCGCCCTGCAGACCGCCCTGGTCGAGGAGCGTGGCCTCAAGCCGCGCGTCGCCTACGGCGCCGTGCGCGTGGCGATCACCGGCAAGCGCATCTCGCCGCCGCTGTTCGAGTCGATGGAGCTCCTGGGCCGTGAGCGGAGCCTGTCGAGGTTGCAGGGCGCACTGGCATGACCCACGAGGTCGGCCCGCAGCAGGGCCTGGAGTTCCACACGCTCCAGCGCCTGGGTCGCAGCGGGCCGCTGTGGTCCGGGCTCGGCGTGGTCGCTGCCGTCGTGGGGTTCGTCGCTGCCCAGATCGTGGTGGTCATCGGGTACTTCGGCTTCTTCGCGGTGACCAGCGGGTTCGGCGAGGCGCAGGACCGGCTCACCGCCGTCTCCGACACGAGCAACGCCACCCCCTGGGTGCTGCTGTTCCTCAACCTGGCCCTGGTCGCATCGATCCCGGTCGTCTGGGGGCTCTCCTGGTTGGTGCAGGGGCTCAAGCCGCGCTGGCTGTCCTCGGTGACCCCCCGCATCCGCTGGAAGTGGCTCGCGGTCTGCTTCCTGCCGGCCTTCGCGGCCCTGGTGGTGGCCGTCTTCCTCGGGGCGCTGCTGCCGGTCAGCGAGAACGAGACCGCGAGCGGCTCGCTCAACACCTTCACCGACACCATGCGCGACTTCCTGCTCGTGATCGTGCTCACCACGCCGCTGCAGGCGGTGGCCGAGGAGTACGTCTTCCGCGGCTACCTCACCCAGGCCTTCGGTGGTCTCGTGCGGCACGTGGCGGCGGCGCGCTACCTTGCGGTGCTCGGGCCGGCCCTGATCTTCGCGCTGTTCCACGGCGGTCAGTCGGCCCCGATCTTCTTCGACCGCTTCGCCTTCGGTGTGGTCGCCGGCATCCTGGTGATCGCCACCGGGGGGCTGGAGGCCGGCATCGCCTACCACGTGCTCAACAACGTCTTCGCCTTCGGCATCGCGTTGTTCTTCGGTGACATCAGCGCGGCCTTCACCCCGACGAGCGCGAGCAACTGGGACTTCCTCCTGAGCTTCGTGAAGTCCGTCGTGTTCGTCGTCCTGGCCATCGCGGCGGCCCGGAAACTGGGGATCCAGACGCGTTCGGACCCGGGCGTTTTGGCCCTCGCACAAGGCCGCGTGTAGTGTTTCTCCTCGGTTCACCTCTCCGGCGGAAGACGCGCTGGGAGGAGGCCAAAGGCCAGTCAGTCAATGGCCTTAATGGGATATGGTGTAATTGGCAACACGACTGGTTCTGGTCCAGTTATTCTAGGTTCGAGTCCTAGTATCCCAGCGAGATCGAAGCCTCCGGGCCTCGATTTTGGGCGACACGGAGGCTTCGGCTAAGGTTCGTCAGGCAGTACAGGCCCCCGTTGTGTAGCGGCCTAGCACGCCG